>CANQIB010000006.1 GCA_947623915.1 uncultured Ruminiclostridium sp. | reverse complement strand
CGGCACGACGGTGTACGGCTCGTACAAGACGATAACCGCTATAACCTCTCCCTCGAACATGAGCGGCTTTAAGCTGCACACTCGCGGTATCGGCGCGCTGAAATTCAGCTGGAGCAGAAATACCTCCGCTACGGGTTATCAGCTGCAAATATACAAGAGCGGCAAATGGGTAACTTACAACATAAAGAGCGGCGCGACCACTGCATACACTATCAGCGGGCTCAGCGCGGGAACAAAGTACAATGTGCGTATCCGTCCTATGAAAACTATAAGCGGCACGACGGTGTACGGCTCGTACAAGACGATAACCGCGATAACCGCGCCCTCGAACATGAGCGGCTTTAAGCTGGCGGCGCAGGGCAGAAATTCATTAAAGATAGGCTGGTCAAAAAACGCCTCCGCTACCGGCTATCAGTTACAGATATACAAGGGCGGAAAGTGGGTCACTTATACCATTTCAGGCAACACAAAAACCTCCTACACGGTAAAGAGCCTTTCGGCAGGCACAAAGTATAAATTCCGTATTCGCGCTTATAAGAAGATAGGCACTTCAACGGTATACGGCAATTTCAGCGCGACAAAGACGTTTTCGACAAAAAGGTGACGGTATGGAGATAATCGCGGCGATAGACCAAAACAACGGAATAGGCAAAAACGGCGACCTGCTGGCGCATCTTTCTCCGGATCTTAAAAGACTGCGCGCCATGACGGTGGGAAACATTATAGTCATGGGGAGCAAGACGTATCTGTCCTTTCCGCGCAGACCCCTGCCGGACAGGGAAAATCTGGTTATCACTTCCCACCCCGAAAATTTTCCCGAAATAAGGTGTTTTACCTCCTTGGAGGATTTTCTTGACTACTCCAAGACTGCCGACCGACCGATATTTGTACTGGGCGGCGGCAGCGTATACGAACAGCTTATCGGATATTGCGACAAGCTGCATATCACCCGAATACTGCACAGCTTTGACGCGGACACCTTTTTCCCCGACCCCGACAAGCTGGAGGGGTGGAAAAAGATCTCGGAGGGCGAGATAATAACCACCGAAGCGTACCCGTTCAGATATGACGAATATGTCAGGATATAAACAAAAATCCCCGCAAATGCGGGGATTTTTTTGTTCTTTTTACGCTTTTCTGGGGGCGGATTTGCAAAGCTGCAACGCGTATTCCTTTACCGTCGCGGTAAGCTGTACTTCGCTTATCCACCTTGCGGGCAGTCCGTGATAGCCTACATATGCGCCCTTGAGCGCACCCGCGACAGCGGCGCAGGCGTCGGAGTTGCCGTCCTGATTTGCGGCAAGCTGCACCGCGCTTTCAAAATCATAATGTACGCAGGCGCAGTACAGCCCGATGGCAAGCGCGCTTTCGGCAGTGTTCCCGCCGCCCAGCTCGCTCACCGCGGTAAGCGGGGAGGTGTTGTCGTCCTCCACCAGCTCCAAAGCGTGATTTATCGCGGCATAGCACTCGTCATATCCCTCATAGTCGGTAAGTATCTTCATACATCTCAGCGCCGCTTTTTCAATGCTTTCGCCGTTCACTATATACGCCAGCATTGCCGCAAAGCAGCCGGCGGAAAGATAGCCGGTAGGATCGCCGTGCGTTATCGCGGCAAACAGGCAGCCGGTCTTGAACGCGAGCAGCGGATTGCAGGAGAAAAACAGTCCGGCGGGGGCGTTTCTCGGCACGCAGTCAAACAGCTTGCTGCCGTTTATGTGAGAGCCGGGGCGTCCGTAATTCATGTCCGTCTGGGAGCTTAACGTCTGTATCAACGCCTTGGTAGGACCGCGCTTTTTGTACAGCTCGTCAAGATCCAGCAGCGGGCAGGGATATTCCGCTCCGTCCGCCTCTATAACGCTGTCATAGGACGGGCTTGCCGTTTTTCCCAACTGGGTGTAAAGCCATTGCTGCAAAGCGAGAAACACGTTGTTGGAATAATCCGACGCGGTAGTTCCTCCTACCGCGCAGGTCCAAAGGATACCGTGTGCGGTAAACAGCATTAGCTGCGTTTCGTCCGATACAAGCGCCGCTTTCGCCTGCTTTGAGCGTACCGGTTTGGTTATGCCCTTTTTCCCGTAGTCTTTTTTTATCTGCTTGTAGCTTTTGCCTTTGACCTCATAACCAAGAGAGTCGCCCAGCGCCAAGCCCAGCAGACAGCCGGCAAAACGCTCTTTCTTTGTCAGCTTGTTTGTTGCCATAGATCTTACCTTCCTTTTTTATCTGCTCTGTACCGCTATATTCATTTTATAATCGTATATCATCAGATCCACAAATCTGCCGTATGAATGTGTGCCGTCGGTCTGCCCCTGAGAGATAAGATAGCCGTTGTTTACCTCCTCGGCGATATCCGCTACCGGCGTTTCGTACTTCTTCCAAAACTCGTTGTTCGCGGCAAATTCCGCCTTGACCTGCGGACTGATATATGAGTAGAGCTGTGCGTATACCTCGTCCGACGCCACCGTGCGGAACGCATTAAGCGCATACAGTAAAGCGTCGGTATAAGCGCTGTAGCAAAGTATGTCGTTGCCGCTGTCCCGACACGCGAGATAAGCTATGAAATTAGCCTCGTCCTCGCGCATAAAGCCTTTAAGATGAGAAAGCTCGTGGCATATCGTGAGCGGCCGCGCAAAATACGGACTGAGCATATTGTAATTTGCCTCCACGGTGAACGGGTCGTATATGCCGAGTATCCGCGTCATGTTCATAAACTCCGAGAACGCGACGCCCTTTGCCGCGGGGTAAAATCCCGCCAAAGAATCGTATCTTCCGCCCAAGCGCTCCATCGCCTTTATGCAGTCCGCCGCAAGGTCCTCCTCCCCCGCGGTAAGTACCTCGCCGTTCGTGTTTACCCTGTCGGCGTAGGTGTTTGCGCCCTGCACAAGATAAACGCAAAGGTCGGCAAGCTCCTGTGCGGTATATTTTTCACCCGTGGGAAGTCCGCTTTTTTCGGAAAACGGGTCGCGGAAATAATTCACGCCGCAGTTCAGCGTAAACAGCGTCATGATGACCGACGCGGTGCAAAGCGCTCCCGACACGGTGCGCAAAATGTACAGCTTGCGCTCCGAGGGGTTTCTTACTATCTTTACTATCGCAAAAACTATCAGGAACAGCGCCGCGGCGACGGCGATATAAAGCAGCCACTCTCCCGCCGCGAACGGAAATAGCCCGAACAGCCGCCCCACCGTATTGACTATTATCGGGTAGACGGAGGACGCGTACCATTCCGCAAAGCCGTCAACGTGCCTTGCCAGCAGGCTTGCACCTACCGACAGCAGGATAAGCGCCGCCGTAACGATAAACGCCGCTTTTATCCCTCTGCCGTTTCTTTTCTTCGGGGACGACCACGCCCTGCTTCTGCCTTTATACCTTTTTTTACCGTAATATCCTCGCATTTTTTATTCCTTACTCTTGATTTATTCCATAGCGGACAAAACTTCCGTGATATGCTCGCGGTACCGCTCTTTCAGGCTTTCCGGACCGAGTATGAGCGCCTTGCCTTTAAACTGGAACAGCCAGCTGAAAAACGTAGGGCTGACGTTTACGTCCACCGTTATGTGAAAGCTGTCCGCGTCCAGCTTTTTTATCCGTATATCCGAGCCGAATTTATCCATCACGACGCTTACCAGAGAGCTGTCGAATTTTATATCGGCTTTGACCATATCGCCGGAAAACATTCCGAACACCCTGCGGCTGTAATCGGTTATGCTGAAGCCGCTGTCCGGCTTTTCGGCGGGCTGCTCGGTAAGCCGTATATCCTCCATGCGGTCGACTCTGAAATTGCTTATCTTGCCGTATTTTCCGTACCAACCGACGCAGTAATAGTTTTCGTCCTCCCACGCTAAAGTGTAGGGGGACATTTCATATCTTGCCCCGTCGGAGCGGTAGCGCTTTTTCTTGCTCATGTCATAGCCGAAGTAAAGAAAACTGATCCTTACCCCCTGTTGTATCGCCTCGTGCAAGGTCTGTATGTTATAATATATGCGCTCGTTTATCGTCTTTACACGGTTTGCGACGATGACCGTTCTGTCCAGCGCTCTCGCCTGATAGCCGCTGGTCAGCTTTTCTATCTTTTTTATCAGCTCTACCGACTTTTTCTCGGTGATGAATTTCGAGCAAGCCACCGCGTCGGCAAGGAGCTGCAATTCCGCAAGCTGAAAATCTCCCTCTCCCAGATAATATCCCGTGGAGGAAGAACCGCCGGCGCGACAGATGTCCATGCCGTACAGCTCCAACGCCTCGACGTCGGAGTATACGGTCTTTCTCTCCGCCTCTATGCCCAGCTCGGCAAGGCGCGATATGATGTCCTTTACGGACAGGGGGTGCTGCTCGTCGCTCTCGCGGCGGAAAATATCCGCCAGATACAGCAGCTTCATCTTCTGATTTGCGGAACGGGGCATATATCCTCCTTTTATTTTACCTTTGTAAAATACGCGATATACGACCTGAAATCTCCCCACAGCGACGGTATATCAAAGCCGCTGTTCATAAGAGCCTCGGCGGAATATGTTCTGCCGTTTTGCTCGCAGCGGTAAAAGCAGCCCTTTTGCAGCCCTTTGAGCCGCACGCGCTGTAAAAATACGCTTGGTTCTTTCAGCACCTGAACATATTCCAGCAGCGCCTCGCTTTTATCCTTTGCGACAAATTCCCACGCGTCGTATCTGTCGTTGGCAAACGGGTCGCCGATACGGTAATAGTCGCCGTTCCTTACCAACGGGTTGTATTTTTCAAATTCCGCTATCTGTCCCTTTATCGCGTTCTTATCCTCGTCGGACAGCTTGGTGACGTCCAGCTCATAGCCGAAGGTTCCGGGCAGCGCGACGTGACCTCTTGTTTCAAACGGGGTTATCCTGCCTACGCAATGGTTGGGGCTTGCCGAAACGTGCGAGCCGAAGCAGGAGCAGGGATAGCACAGCGAAGTACCGTGCTGTATTTTAAGCCGCTCTATCGCGTCTGTGTCGTCGCTTGTCCATATCTGCGGCGAATAATACAGCATTCCCGCGTCAAAGCGGGAGCCGCCGCCCGCGCAGTTTTCCAACAGCAGGTCGGGAAAATCGGTAAGCAGTCTTTCCTGCATTTCGTATACGCCCAGCACATATCTGTGCCATATCTCACGCTGTCTTTCGGGCGGGAATATCTCGTTTCCCACCTCGGAAAGCTGACGGTTCATATCCCACTTGACATATTCTATGTTGGCGGAGGAAAGCACCGCCTTTATCCGCCCGTAAATATAGTCCCTTATCTCCTTGCGGGAGAAGTCCAGCACAAGCTGACTGCGCACAAGCGTGCGGTGTCTGTCGGGTATATGCAAACACCAGTCGGGGTGTTCGCGGTACAGCTCGCTGTCGGGACTTATCATCTCCGGCTCGAACCAGATACCGAATTTCAGCCCGATGCGGTTGACCTCGTCCACCAGCTTTTTAAGTCCGCCCTTTATCTTGTTTTCGTTGACGAACCAGTCGCCGAGGGAGCTTTTGTCGTCGTTTCTGTGGCCGAACCAGCCGTCGTCCATTACCAGCATTTCTATACCGGCTTTTTTTGCCTCCTTGGCTATCTCTATCAGCTTGTCGGAGTCAAAATCGAAATAGGTAGCCTCCCAGTTGTTTATAAGTATCGGGCGGCGTTTATCCTTCCATTTGCCGCGGATAAGGTTGCGGCGCATAACGTCGTGCAGATTTCTCGACATTTGACCGATACCCGTGCCGGAATAGGTCATTATGACCTCCGGCGCCTGAAAGCTCTCGCCAGGCTCAAGATACCAGCAAAAATCATAGGGGTTTATGCCCATTACCACGCGGGTCTTTTCGTACTGTCCCACTTCCGCCATCGCAAGAAAAGAGCCGGAATAACACAGCGCGAAGCCGTAGGATTCGCCGTGCTCCTCCGTCGCGTCATGACCGCATACGGCGATAAAATTATTATGCGCGTGGCTGGTGCTTCCTCGGTTGGAATCCACCGACTGCTTACCAAATCTCAGGGGGAAACGCTGAACATGGCGTTCTCTCGCCCACGTTCCGTAAAGAGTTATCATATCGTAATCCATGCTGTCCAGCTCCACACAGCAGGACAGCAGCCGTCTTAGCTGTATCGGGTCGCCGCCGCCGTTTTTCACCCTTACCGAGCGGGTGATAACGTCGCAATATTCAAACACTCCGTATTGCAGCACTATCTCCATGCCGTTAGCGGGGTCATGGCAGTAAAGCTCCAGCGTCTGGGCGTCCCCGTCGACGGAATAGGTCGCGGGCAATCCCGCCAGCTTGGGCTTGTCCTTTATTATCTCGTATCTACCGGTATATACGCACTCGCAGGCGGACATACCGTTTTTGTCGGTTATCTGAAAGCACGGCTCTCGGAAATCCGCCACGCCGGAGGTGGGAAATTCCAGCGGCGCGCAGTCATAGCTGAGCGGCCCCATCGCGTCGTGGTCGCTTGGGATAAACGGCGCGTCGTCGGGTATCCTCAGCAGGTAGGTCAAGTCCGTTTCGGGTATCCTGCCGCCGTAATATAAATGCAGCAGCCTGCCTCCCTCGGTCACATGGAAAGCATAGCTTGAATTTGCGGTATCCAGTTTAAATACACGTTTTTTCTCATCGTAAATTATCGACATATCATATCCGTCCTTAGTTTTCCGATATTTTAACTCGGTTGGCGAATTTTTCGCCCATATACTTAACTATACCATATTTTTTGCTTTTGTTCAACACAAAACAGCAAAATTATTAAAATTTTTACAAACGCGGGGTCACAAAGCATAAAATATCCCCTCGCCTATGGCGAGGGGATGGTTTATTTAAGTTTACGTTCGTCATGCCAATATATACCGCATACCGAAAGCGCCTTCCAGCGTTTTTTCGTCGATATAGCTGATATACAAGCCTGAGCCTGCCGGCTCATAGTTGGAATACGGCTCGGCTTCCAGCATTATCTTTACCGTCATGCCTTCGCCCAAGTCGATACATTTAACGGCATAGGTCGTTGCGCCCAGATCGGCAAATACATAAGCGTTGCTTTTCAGCGTATGCTCGTATTCCTCGCCGGTAAGCCCCGTATTTTCCGGAGTAACAAACTGCGCGACGACGGGCTTTATTTTTTCGTAGTCCTCGATAACGCATTGTATATGTCCTCCGTCGCTTACTTCAAAATAGGTGCCGGAGTCCTTATCGCCGTTGTAGTAATACTTTCCGCTTTGCAGCTCATAAGGCGCGTTCAGCTCCTTATGAACGGCTTGTATCTTTTCCTGCTCGGTCAGTCCGTCGTCTGCCGAGGTCACAACTACGGTGGCGGTCACGGCGGCTGCGATGACCGCGGCTGATGCGACTGCTGTTAAAATTTTTGCTGACTTTTTCATGTTATTACCTCCTTGGTTGCTTGGTCGTTTGGTTGTTTATAATGCCGGAAAGTTCGTCCGGACAAAAAGCGTTGTTGAGTGGCAAATTAGATGATGTGATTTTTGCATAATATTGGTGCTATTCCTTTTTTCTATATTCATTATATTCCTTATATTTTATAAAATCAATATTGATTTTATACGAAATTAACGAGTTCTTTTTGTGTATTTATTACAAATATCCCCCTCGCCTATGGCGAGGGGAATAATATTCATTTTGCGCAGGCGGAGTCAAAGAAATCCGCCGCCATGCTGATAAGTCCGCCGTCCAATTCATGATACCGCTTTTTATCGCCATGTTCCGCGTAGAACATCACTCTTTGGCGGCGCGTGCCGCGCCCGTGGTATTCTTCGATAAATCTGTCCTCCAGCTTACGGCGGTATTTTATCGCCGCGTCGCTGCACAGGGAGTTGTGACCTTTGTTCTTTACCGCGACAAAAGTTATATTGTCGTTTTTGGTGACGTTGGAAAATACGCTGTTTTTCAGGCTTATCGTTTCATCGTCCGTGCTGTGCATAATCATCATTTTTGTGCCGCGAGCCGTCGCCGCCTGCGCGCCCTGCGCGGCGGTCAGCTTGGCGCGGCTGCCGAACTTCAGGCTCTCGTACATCTTTATGTACACCGCGAATGCCTTTACCGCGCTGCCTACCATGCGCGTGCCCTCCTCGATAAGCATATCTATGCTGCGGTTAAATCCGCTTTGGACGAAAATGCCCTTTATATCGCAATCGCAGCAGCAGCTTACCGCCGACACGGCATATCCTCCCCAACTGTGACCGAACAGCAGCAGCGGCAGCTCGGTTTGCGTTTTTATGTAGGAAAGCGCGTTGTTAAGGTCGATGACCGACTGCGGCAGCCCCCTTATGTTTTTGCCGCCGCTCAGATGACAGCCGGTGTTGTCGTATCCGAACACCTTGTACCCGCGCGACGCAAAATACGCTATCTCCGGCAGATAGCTGAGATGTCCGTCAAATATCCCGTGCGAAACTATTATCAATCCTTTATACTCTTTGTAATTTCTATCATAATAATAGCAGCCGGTATATTTATATTTCTTATCCGAGGGGAATGTCACCGGCTCGCTGAGCAGGTCGGGATAGTCGTTGGCGTCGGGGAGCAGCGGAGTTTCGTATATCTCGTACCGCTTTCCGAAAATGCTTTCGTACATTACTGCGGCGGTCGCCAAGCCTATCAGGAATATCAGCAGCGGTATCGCCGCTATTATCGCCACGGTGACAACGGTCATGGTAAGCTCGTTCATGTTTCAAACCGTCCTATGCTTTTCTTTTCCTGCGGCTGTTCTTTTCCCAATGCTCGACGATACGCATACTGCCGCGTTCCACGGCGAGCGAATCCGCCGGAACGTCCTTTGTTATGGTAGAGCCCGCCGCCGTGGAGGCGTTCTCCCCCACTTTTACCGGTGCGATAAGGTTGGTGTTGCAGCCGATAAAGGCGTGATCTCCTATCTCGGTGCGGAATTTCTCTATCCCGTCATAGTTCGCGGTGACGCAGCCGCAGCCGAAATTCACGTCCTTGCCCACGTCGCTGTCACCGACATAGGTCAAATGCGCTATGCAGGTGCTGACGCCTATATCCGAGTTTTTGACCTCTACGAAATCCCCTATCTTAACGCCCTTTTGCAGATGGGTGCCGGGTCTGAGATGGACAAACGGACCCGCCTTTACCCCGTCCTCCATTACCGTCTGTACCGCGCGTACATTGTCCAGTACCACGTCGTTTGCAACGGTGCAGTCCTCGATATAGGAATTAGGCCCGATAACACAGCCGCTTCCTATCACGGTTTTTCCTTTTATTATCGTGTTGGGAAGTATAACGGTGTCCCTGCCGACCGTGACGTCGGGCGAAATGATTATCCCGTCGGATAAGGGTATATCCGCGCCGTCGTCCATCAGCCGCTCAAGCACCGCGTTCCTTGCCGTGAGATCGAGCGCGGCAAGCTGTGCGCGGGAGTTTGCGCCCAAAGCCACACGGGAATTTTCGGTAAGGTACGCGCCTTTCTTCTCCAGCAGCTTGGCGGCGTCGGTAAGGTAGTATTCCCCGCCGGCGTTACAGGGGGTTATTTTGTCCAGACATTCCGACAAAGCCTTAGGCTCAAACCAGTACAGCCCCGAATTTATCTCGTTTATCCCGCGCTGCGCGTCGGTGCAGTCTTTCTCCTCTATTATCTGAGAGAACGCCCCGTTTTCCCTTATTATCCTGCCATAGCCGTAAGGCTCGCTTACCACCGCCGAAACGACGGTCACGTCGTTTCCCGCCGCCTTGTGCGCGGCGTAGGAATCCTCAATGGTCTGTCGGTCGGTAAAAGGCGCGTCGGCACAGCAGACAAAAATGTCCGCGCCGTCCTTAGCCGCCCTGCTCAAAAAATCCCTCGCCTGCATGACGGCGTGCGCCGTGCCTTTGCGCTCGGTCTGCTCGTATATCATATATTCCCCGCGCGACGCGAGGTATTCCTCTAACTGCTCTTTTTTGCTGCCGACCACGACCGCCGTCTTATCCATTCCCGCCTGCTCGGCACTGTCCAGTACCCAGCCTATCATCGGCTTGAAAAGCAGGTTCGCCAGCGCTTTCGGTCGGTCGGACTTCATGCGCTTGCCATCGCCCGCGGCGAGTATAAGACAGTATTTTTTATAGGACATAAATATCACCCTTCTGAAAATATCTTTATACTATTTTCGCATATTTTATGACAAAATGCAAGAGTTTTTTGCAATACGCCGACCGCCCCGTTAAATGCACGGGGCGGTTTTTGCTTTATCCTATACACTCAAAGCGTCATATCATGCTTTCTTCCCAGCAATCGGGCGCGGTAAGTCCGAACATCTTGACTACCGTCGGAGCGACGTTCGCCAGACCGTAATTTCCGTCCTTGATAGTGTACTTTACGTCCTTGTCATAGATGATGAACGGTACGGGGTTGAGCGAATGTGCGGTGCGCACCTGTATCTCGCCCTTTTTGTTCTTTTCGAGCATTTCATCAGCGTTACCGTGGTCGGCGGTAACGAGCAGGGTCACGCCGTACTCGTCGCAGACCTTCATCAGCCTTGCAAGTCCGAGATCCACCGATTCTACGCCGACAATGGTAGCGTCAAGGCTGCCGGTGTGTCCCACCATATCCCCGTTGGGGAAGTTGCAGCGGATAAAATCGTACTTTTGCGACTTTATCGCCTCTATCACGTCGTCGGTTATCTCGGCGGACTTCATCCACGGACGCTCGTCAAAGGATACGTTGTCGGAGGGGATCTCCTTGAACGTTTCCAGCTCCTCGCTGAATTTGCCGCTGCGGTTGCCGTTCCAGAAATAGGTAACATGACCGTACTTTTGCGTTTCGCTGACCGCGTACTGCTTGAGTCCCGCAGCCACCAACACCTCCGAAAGAGTGTTGGTTATCTCCGGCGGGTTCACAAGAAAACGCTTGGGCAGCTTTAAGTCGCCGTCATACTGTAACATTCCCGCATAGCATACGTCCGGCTTTTCGCCTCGGTCGAAATGGTCGAACTCCTCATCGTCGAATGCCATGGATATTTCTATCGCGCGGTCACCTCTGAAATTATAGAGGATAACGCTGTCCTTGGACTGTATTTTCCCAACCGGCTCGCCGTTCTCCGCGATAACGAATGCGGGGAGATCCTGGTCGATAACGCCGTCTATCTCGGCGCGGTAGGTGTTTATCGCGTCCATAGCGGAGGCGAACTGCCGTCCCTCGCCCTTGACGTGAGTCTTCCAGCCGAGCTCCACCATGCCCCAGTCGGCTTGGTATCTGTCCATCGTTACCTTCATACGTCCGCCGCCGGAGGCTATCTTTCCGTCAAATTCGCCGTCGTTCAGCTCGGCGAGCTTGTTTTCAAGCTGCTCCACATATATCGGAGCGGAGGTCGCGGGCACGTCGCGCCCGTCAAGCAGGATATGTACGCGCGCCTTTTTGACTCCCTCTTTCTTCGCCTGCTCAAGCATTTGGAACAGGTGGGAAATGTTGGAATGTACGTTGCCGTCGGACAAAAGTCCGATAAAATGCAAAGTGCTGTTATTTGCCTTGCAGTTTGCGATTATCTCCGTCCATGCCTCGGATGCGTACATTTTGCCGCTTTCCAGCGACTCGTTCACCAGCTTTGCGCCCTGCGAATATATCTGTCCGCAGCCCAGCGCGTTATGACCTACCTCGGAATTTCCCATATCGTCGTCGCTGGGCAGTCCCACCGCTCCGCCGTGAGCTTTAAGGCGGGTCATCGGGCAGGTCTTCATCAGCATATCGAGCGTCGGTGTGTTGGCTAACGTCACCGCGTCGCCCAGCCCCGTCTTGGAAAAGCCCACGCCGTCCATTACTACCAGTAATACAGGTTTTGCCATTATCTTATGTTTCCTTTCTTATTAGGTTTTTTGCGGGCGAAATGCCGCTGATATCATCAGCGTCAGTCCCGCGGCAAAGATAATATCAGCCGTTTTCCGCAGCCTTTACTATAGCGGTAAAGTCGGGAGCTTTAAGGCTTGCGCCGCCGATAAGTCCGCCGTCCACGTCGACCTTGGATACCAGCTCCGCGGCGTTGCCCGCGTTCATAGAGCCGCCGTACTGGATAGTAACAGCCTCTGCGGTTTCCTCGCCGTACTGCTTTGCAAGGCAGCCGCGTATGAATGCGCATACCTCCTGCGCCTGCTCGGCGGTGGCGGTCTTGCCGGTGCCTATAGCCCATACAGGCTCATAAGCGATAACGCACTTCTTTATATCCTCCGCGGTAAGGCTGTAGAAATCCAGCTTTATCTGGCGCGCTATGACCTCCTCGGTGATGTCGCACTCACGCTCCCACAAAAGCTCGCCCACGCATACTATCGGCTTTAAGCCTGCCGCTAAAGCCGCCTTGGTGCGCTTGTTCACCGTTTCGTCGGTCTCGCCGAAATACTGTCTGCGCTCGGAGTGACCGAGCACGACGTACTCAACGCCCATTTCGACCAGCATATCGGCGGATATCTCGCCGGTGAACGCGCCGGACTTCTCAAAGTGGCAGTTCTGCGCGCCTATCTTTATATTTGTGCCTTTAGTCGCCTCAATAGCGGTCTCAAGGTTGGTGAACGGAACGCAGGCTATGACCTCGACGTCCTTTACGTCCGCTACCATGGGAGCAAGCTCGGTAAGCAAAGCCTTTGCCTCCGGTCTTGTCTTGTTCATCTTCCAGTTTCCGGCGATTATCGCCTTTCTGACATTCTTTTTCATCTGTCTTTCTCCTTCCGAAAATAAGTTGAACAGTTTGCGTTATGGGGGAACCCGTTCGGAGTCCCCCCATCAACCTCTTACTTATCCTGTATCACGTCAATGCCGGGGAGCACCTTGCCCTCAAGATATTCGAGGGACGCGCCGCCGCCGGTGGAGATGTGGCTCATCTTATCCGCAAAGCCGAGCTGAGTTACCGCAGCCGCGCTGTCGCCGCCTCCGATAATGGTGGTGGCGTCGGTCTCGGCAAGCGCCTGAGCTACCGCGATGGTCCCCTTTGCCAGCACGGGGTTTTCAAATACGCCCATAGGTCCGTTCCAAACCACGGTCTTAGCGTTCTTTGCCTCAGCCGCGAACAGCTCCATTGTCTTAGGTCCTATATCAAGGCCCATAACGTCTGCGGGCATCTTATCCGCGTCATATATCTCAACGTCTATCTCGGCGTCGATGGGGTCGGGGAATGACTTTGCAACAGCGGTATCAACGGGGAGCAGCAGCTTTTTGCCGTTTGCCTCCGCCTTTGCTATCATTTCCTTGCAGTAATCCAGCTTTTCATCGTCTACCAGCGACTTTCCTACCTCCAGTCCTTTAGCCTTGAGGAAGGTGTACGCCATGCCGCCGCCGATTATCAGCGTATCGCACTTTTCGAGCAGGTTGGAGATAACGTTCAGCTTATCCGCTACCTTAGCGCCGCCGAGGATAGCGACAAACGGACGAACGGGGTTCTCCACCGCGTTGCCGAGAAATTCTATTTCCTTGTTCATAAGGTAGCCGACAGCGGTCTCCTTAACATACTTAGTAACGCCCGCAGTGGAGGCGTGCGCTCTGTGCGCCGAACCGAACGCGTCCATAACGAATATCTCGTTGTTTACAAGATCGGCAAGCTCTTTTGCAAATTCGTCGCCGTTCTTGGTCTCCTCCGCGCCGCGGAAACGGGTGTTCTCGAGAACTACTATCTCGCCCTCTTTCATCTCGGCTACCGCCTTCTTGGCGTTCTCGCCGACAACGGTGTCGTCCTTGGCGAAAATAACGTTTGTATCTACGAGCTGTGCCAGTCTTTCAGCCGCGGGAGCGAGAGAGAATTTATCCTCCGGCCCGTTCTTGGGCTTGCCCAGATGGGAGCAAAGCACTATCTTCGCGCCGTTCTCTACCAGCTTGTTGATGGTGGGGAGCGCTGCGACTATTCTGTTGTCGTTGGTGATCTTTCCGTCCTTCAGCGGTACGTTGAAATCAACGCGCACGAGGACATATTTGCCTTTTACGTTAAGGTCTTCTACGTTTTTCTTGTTTAACTTGCTCATAACCTGTATTCCTTTCGATTTTTGGGCTTTTATCCGAAAAGCCTATCTGTTATCTATTTTACCAAAAAATCGGATAAATTGCAAGCGGTTTTTTGCATTTTAAGTAAAAAACAGGCGGACAAAAAAATTCCGACGACCGCGACAAAGCGGTAGGAATATTCAGTCTACCAAAGCGGGGTCGAAATCCTCTGTCCAGGGCAATCCCCACTTATTGAGCGCGTCCATGAACGGGTCGGGGTCGAACTCCTCGATATTGAACACACCGGCTTTTTTCCATTTGCCGGTCATCACCATCATAGCGCCTATCATGGCGGGTACGCCGGTGGTATAACTTACCGCCTGTGAGCCTACCTCACGGTAGCACTCCTGATGGTCGCAGACGTTATATACCTTGTAATGCACGGGCTTGCCGTCTTTTTTTCCGATACAGATACAGCCGATGTTGGTCTTTCCCACCGTTCTCGGACCCAGCGACGCGGGGTCGGGCAGCACCGCCTTTAAGAATTGCAGCGGCACTATCTCTCTGCCCTCGAACATTATGGGCTTTATGGAGGTCATTCCGACGTCTTCCAGACATTTAAGGTGAGTAAGATAGCTCTGTCCGAAGGTCATGAAAAAGCGTATCCGCTTTATCCCTTTTATATTCAGCGCGAGCGATTCCAGCTCCTCGTGATGCAGCAGATACATATCCTTTTTGCCTACCTGCTCGAAATCGTACTCCCGTTTTATCTCCATCGGCTCGGTCTCCACCCATTTGCCGTCCTGTATATAGCTCCCCTTGGCGGATACCTCGCGGATATTTATTTCGGGATTGAAGTTTGTGGCGAACGGATAGCCGTGATCTCCGCCGTTGCAGTCCAGGATATCTATATAGTTTATCTCGTCGAAGTAATGCTTTTGCGCGTAAGCGCAGAACACTCCTGTCACGCCGGGGTCAAACCCGCTGCCCAGCAGCGCGGTTATCCCCGCCTGACGGAATTTCTCACGGTAAGCCCATTGATACTTATACTCAAATTTTGCGGTATCGGGATGCTCGTAATTTGCGGTATCGACGTAATCCGTGCGGGTCTGCAAGCACGCCTCCATCACTGTAAGGTCCTGATACGGCAAAGCTAGGTTTATCACAATATCCGGCTTTTCCTTTTCGATGAGCGTTACGAGCTGTCCCACGTCGTCGGCGTCCACCTGCGCGGTATTTATTTTCGCCGCCGTGCCCTTTGCCTCTATATCCGACTTTAACTTATCGCACTTTGACAGCGTCCTGCTGGCGATACATATTTTGTCGAACACCTCGCTGTTTTGTGCGCATTTATGAGCGCACACTCCGGCCACTCCGCCGGCTCCTATAATAAGCGCTTTACCCATACAAACCTCCCGTGTTTCCTCCGTTTTTACTGTGCCGCTGCGATCTCGCCGCGACCCGCCTTGCAGGATATCACCGCATAATCGAACGGGGCTACGATGATATTATCGCCCGATGTTCCACGCAGAACATTCATGCCGTAATAATCCCCAAAGCCGTTTATATCGTAAGTTTTCGTGTGCTTGGACTTGTTCAGTATAACTATCGCGGACTCTCCCGTCTGCTCGTCGGCGCGGACAAATACGCACTCCTCCGAGGTAACGGTCAAAAACTTCATATCCCCCTGAACGAATGCCGGCGAAGCCTTTCTCACGCGGGAAAGCTCCGAGGTAAACGCGATAAGCTCGGTGTTTTCCCTGCCCCACGGATAGCCCCGACGGTTGAACGGGTCTTTGTAGCCCTCCAGCCCCGCCTCGTCCCCGTAGTAAACACAGGGTACGCCCGGCAGGAAAAATTGCAGCACCATCGCACATTTCACCAAGGCTATACCGTAAACGTACTGCCAGTCGGCAAGATACCTCTCCGCCTGCCACTCGCGGTCATGCCAGCCCACCTCGTCGCCGGCAAGTCTGGTAAGTATCCTCTCGGTGTCGTGCGTGGAGAGAAAATTCATCAATATGTCCGCCGCCGGCTTGGGGTAATGCTCAAGTATCGTCATTATCCCGTCCCTGAACGCCGTCGGGTCGGAAAATTTAACGTAGTTTATTATCGCTTCCTTAAAAGGATAGTTCATAACGCTGTCAAGCTGACCGCCGATAAGATAGCGGCGGCGCACCCCGTAGCTCTCCTTGTTGGACGCGTCCTCCCAGACCTCGCCGTATATCACCTTGTCGCCGCCCTTTGCCTTTACCGCGCGGTTTATATTGTCGATAAATTCGTCCGGCAGCTCGTCCGCCACGTCCAGTCTCCAACCCGCCGCGCCTTTGTCTATCCACTTTTGAAGTATTCCGCCCTCGCCGCAGATATATTCGGTGTAGTCGGGATTATTTTCGTTGACGTTCGGCAGAGTGGATATCCCCCACCACGATTCGTATTCTTCGGGATAGCGCACAAAGCAGTACCAGTCGCGGTAACGGCTGTCGGGTGAACGGTACGCGCCGAAGTTTTCCCCGTATCTGCCGAATTTGTTGAAGTACATACTGTCCGCGCCGGTATGGGAAAATACTCCGTCCAGTATCACTCTTATCCCCTCGGATTTTGCCTTTTCGCAAAGGTCGGTAAAATCCTCCTCCGTGCCCAGCAGCGGATCTATCCGCTCATAGCAGGCGGTGGAATAGCGGTGGTTCTCGTGCGACTCGAATATCGGGTTCAGATAAATGCAAGTCACTCCCAGCGCTTTAAGATACGGCAGTTTTTCGGCTATGCCTTTAAGGTCGCCGCCGAAATAATCATTGTTGCGTATAGTGCCCTTTTCATCGGGACGGTAAAAAGGCGTATCGTACCAGTTATCGTGTATTATCCTGTCCTCCGGCACGTCGCTGTGCGCCGCTTTGCTCCTGTAAAATCTGTCGGGAAATATCTGATACATCACCCCGCCCTTTATCCAGTCGGGAGAATGTTCGTCCGGACTGAATACGGTGAGCTGGAACATATCCCCGTCGTCCAGCACGCCCACGCTCGCGCCGTTGCGCTTGATGTATCTGCGGTTGCCGTCTATCGTCACCGCGAAATAGTAGTAGTGCAGCCCGACGTTCATCGGGTAAAACGAACAGCTGCACACGGTACAGCCGCCCTCCGTGCCGCTCACCTCCAGCGGTATGAACCTCTCCTTGTTTTCGGGTCGGAACACCACCAGCGTCGGCTCGGCAATGTGCCACTCCTGCGGAAACCTCAGCGTGAACCGCGCCGACTGATACTGCCGTATCGCGCCGAACGGCTCTTTATACGATATGTCAAAGCTGTCAAAAACAGGTACGGACATTTTTTGTTACCCTCATTTCGATATTTCTTTAAACGCCTATATACCGTTCGGGCGTTCGGAAAACAGCTCACGTCTGTTGCCGAACGCCCGAACGGGAACGGTATACTTCCCGTCAGATAAGGTGCCAGATATCCCTTGCGTAATCCGTCACCGCACGGTCTGCGGAGAATATGCCCGCGCCGCTTATGTTCATAAGCGACATTTTGTTCCACTTAGCCTTGTCGGTGTATATCTCGCTCGCTTTCGCCTGTATCTTGCGATAGCTGTCAAAATCGGCAAAGCACATATATCTGTCAACGTTCCTCAGCGAATTAGCCACCTCGGCAAATTCCGCGCCGTTTATGCCGTCGTACATTTTCTGCAATACCGCCTTGATAACGGGATTTGCGTTGTAATAATCCTCCGCGCGGTAGCCCTTGGCTTTAAGCTCGTTCACCTGAGGAGTATCCATACCGAAGATGAATATGTTGTCGTCGCCTACCGCTCCGTGTATCTCAACGTTTGCGCCGTCGTAAGTTCCGATGGTCACTGCGCCGTTGAGCATGAGCTTCATATTTCCCGTGCCGCTCGCCTCCGTACCGGCAAGAGAGATCTGCTCGGATATTTCGCTCGCGGGCATAAGTATCTCGGACAGCGTTACCTTATAATCCTCCAGGAACACTACCGACAGCTTTTCGCTCAGCTTGGGGTCGCGCTTTAATTCCTCGCCTATGCACCATATCATTTTTATTATCTGCTTAGCCATGTAATATCCGGGCGCAGCCTTGGACGCAAAGATATAAGTCTTGGGCACAAAATCCGCGTCGGGGTTATTAAGCAGGTAGTTGTAATCCGCGATGATGTTCATCGCGTTGAGCTGCTGACGCTTGTACTCGTGAAGTCTTTTTACCTGTACGTCAAATATGCTGTCGGTGTTCAGCTTTGTGCCGGTGGTGTTATACACATACTTCGCAAAACGCTCCTTGTTCTGCTTTTTCACCTCGCCCAGCTTTTCCAGTACCGACGCGTCTTTGGCGAATTTCTTAAAGCCCGCCAGCTTGGAGGCGTCTTTTTTGAACCCGTCGCCTATGCACTCGCTGAGCAGCTTGGTAAGCCCGGGGTTCCCCGCGAGCAGCCAGCGGCGGTAAGCTATGCCGTTGGTGACGTTCTTGAACGCGTCGGGGTTTATCGAATACTGGTCGGCGAATACGTCTTTCTTTATAATATCCGAATGGAGCTGCGAAACGCCGTTTACCGAATGGGACGCAGCGCAGCACAGATTTGCCATGCGCACCTTATTGTTGAGTATTATCGACATTCTCGATACCTTGTCGCTGTCGCCGGTAAGCTCCCACAGCTTAGCGCAGTAGCGGTTGTTTATCTCCACGATTATCTGGTATATTCTGGGAAGTATCCTCTTCATCAGGTCCGCGTCCCAAGTTTCCAGCGCCTCCGCCATTACCGTGTGGTTGGTGTACGCAAAGGTATGAGTGATTATATCCCATGCCTTGTCCCACTCGTAGCCGCAGTCGTCCAGCAATATCCTCATCAGTTCGGGTATCGCAAGCGTCGGGTGGGTGTCGTTTATGTGTATAGCCGCTTTTTCATGCAGATTGTCAAGGTTTCCGTATACGTTCATATGGCGCATTACTATATCGCCCACCGAAGCGGCGCTCATGAAATACTGCTGACGCAGACGCAGCGCCTTGCCCTCCAGATGGTTATCGTTGGGGTACAACACCTTGGTCAGAGAGTGCGCTATATTGTGCGCGCCCAACGCCTGCGCATAGTTGCCCTGATTGAACATATTCATATCGAACGACATGCTCTGCGCCGCCCAAAGTCTCAGCTTTGCAACGCCCTTGCTGTCATAGCCGGAAACATACATATCGTAAGGTACGGCGTTTACGGTGGTGTAGTTGACATGGTTTACGCTGTGGTAATTTTCGTCCCACATCTCCTGTATCTCGCCGTCAAAATGTATCTCTATCGTCTGGTCGGGCACGGGTACGAGCCAAGCGCGTCCGCCGGGCAGCCACTCGTCGGGCAGCTCGGTCTGCCAGCCGTCTATTATCCTCTGCTTGAATATCCCGTATTCGTACAGTATCGAATATCCCGTAGCGGGGAAAGCGCAGGTAGCCAAGCCGTCTAGATAGCACGCCGCCAAGCGTCCCAAGCCGCCGTTTCCCAGACCCGCGTCCGGCTCTTCCTCAAATATCTGCTCGCTCTTGACGCCCATTTTCTTCAGCGCTTTCTCGGTAACGTCCTGCATACCGAGATTGTAAAGATTAGTCTTGAGCGAACGACCCATAAGGAATTCCATGGAAATATAATATACCTGCTTTTTACCCTTTGAATCGCAGTCCGTCATGAACATATGGCGTTTTTCTTTCAGATGTCCCACCACGATCTTGGATAAAGCGTTGTATATCTGAGAAGGGGTCGCGTCTTCGGGGGAAATGTTGCAGTCCAGCCGCAGTATTTCCGAAAGCCTGTCATAAAGCTCCTTTTCGGTAAAAGGTGAAGTCATAATCAGTTTCCTCTCTTTGTTTTTATTGTTTTTCGGTATTTGAAGTTTTAGTCCTTTTTATTATACAACATACTCCCGCCATATTCAAGGCTATTTCAATAAATTTGTAGAAAACATTGTCATTTTGCATATAACCCTAAGACGGATTTTGTTAAAAATGACATACTCAGGCAGGCTAACACATTCCGCCGCCCGTTCATAAACTGTTATATGCCGAATTTTCGCAGAAGGTGGGGATATTTATGAAAATACTCGTACTCGGCGGCGACCGCCGCTGCATTTACGCGGCGGGAGCTTTAGCGGCAAAGGCGCAGACGGATATGTTCGCGTTGGCGGGACACAACACCCCTCCCACGCACAAATACGACTGCGTGCTTTTGGGGCTGCCGTGTTCCCGCGACGAAAGAACGGTGAACGCGCCGACCTGCGACCGCGCCGTCACTCTGGAAGAGGCGGTAGGATATGTAAAGCGCGGCGGCGTCCTGACGGGCGGCATGATAACTCCCGCGCTGGCAAAGCTGTGCGCCGAACGCGGCATACGCTGCGAGGATTATTACCGCAGGGAGAGCTTTATACTGAAAAACGCCGTCCCGTCCGCCGAGGGCGCGTTGGCGGTCGGGATAAATTCCACCGAGGGACAGATAATGGGCGCTCGGATACTGGTCACCGGCTACGGCAGGATAGCGTCGCTGCTGACGAAATACCTGCTCGCGCTCCATGCAAAGGTCACGGTCGCCTGCCGCAGCGCGGAGCAGCGCACCAAAGCGATGATAAACGGGCTGCGCGCCGTCGATTTTTCCGAGCTTTCCCAAGAGCCGGAACGCTTTTCCCTTATTTTTAACACCGTCCCCGCGCCGGTGCTGAAAGCGGGCGAGATCTCCTCAGCCAAAAAAGGCGCGGTATATATCGAGCTTGCCTCCGTCTCCGGCATAGACGCGCAGGAAGCGGAAAAGCACGACCTTAAAATAATAAACGCGCAGGGACTTCCCGCAAGCACCGCGCCCCGCACCGCCGGTATCATAATCGCGCAGGAGGCGGAAAATATCCTCCGGCTGTAGACAGGCATTGCTTTTTCACGAAAGGAGCAACATAAGATGGAGAAAGAAAAATCGCCCGTCAGGGCGGGATTTTGCCTGACGGGTTCGTTCTGTACATTCAAAAACGCTGTGGACGCCATGGCGCGTCTGAAAAACAACGGCTGCGATATACTGCCGATAATGTCCTATAATGCCGCCTCGACCGATACGCGTTTCGGCGACGCCGAAAGCCATATCCGCAGGATAGAGGCTATCTGCGGCAGACCCGTCATAAGAACGATAGAACAGGCGGAGCCGATAGGTCCGAAAAACATGACCGATATAATGATAGTCGCGCCCTGCACCGGCAACACCATGGCAAAGCTCGCCAACAGCATAACCGACACACCGGCCGTAATGGCGGTAAAAAGCCATCTGCGCACCGGCAAGCCGGTGGTGATAGCCTGCGCCACCAACGACGGGCTGGCGGGCTCGTTCAAAAACATCGGCAAGCTGATGAATTACAGAAATTACTACTTTGTGCCGTTCCGGCAGGACGATTTCGTCAAAAAACCCAGCTCGCTGGTCGCCGACCTTTCCCTGCTGGAGCAAACCGTGCAGGCGGCGCTGAGCGGCAGGCAGCTCCAGCCGGTACTGCTGTAAGACTAAACCGTCATACCCCCTAAATATCAAAAACCGCCGAACGTGGAAACGTTCGGCGGTCGTGTTTTTATTTTTTACGCCTCGGCGGGCTTGTTTTCGACGGGCTCGCTTTCGGCGGGCTTTTTCTTTTTATCCTTGAACGCCAGCTTGAGCAGCACGGGAGTGATTATGGTAGTCACCATGACCATTATGACTATCGGTCCGAATACCGACGAACTCAGCAGTCCCAGCGACAGACCCTTGTCCGCGACTATCAGCGCGACCTCGCCGCGGGATATCATGCCTATGCCTATCTGCACCGATTCGGAGGTAGTATATTTGCACATTTTCGCGCCAAGCCCGCAGCCTACTATCTTGGTTATCACCGCTACCACCAAAAGCACCAGCGAGAAGATAAGTATATTCGCGGACATACCCGGCAGCGTCACTTTAAGTCCGATACTTGCAAAGAATATCGGCGACAGCAGCATATAGGACAGGGTGTTTATCCTGCGCTCGATGTAATTCGTCTTGGATACGCCGGATATCACCAAGCCTGCGACGAACGCGCCGGTGATATTCGCAACGCCGAACACCTCCTCCGCCACATAAGCGAAGATAAGGCAAATGGCGAAGCTGACTATAGCGTATCTGCGCAGATTGTAGGTAGTGCGCTTCATCCAGATGTTAAGTACATAGTGCATCGCAACGCCCACCAGAATGGCGAATACGAAAAACAGCAGTATCTTCAGCAGCGTAATGCCGATGTTCACGTTCGGGTCGGCAAGGCTGGTTATTATCGTAAGCGCGATTATGCCCAACACGTCGTCTATCAGCGCAGCGCCGAGTATCGCGTTGCCCGCGCGGGTGGACAGCTTGCCCATTTCCTTCAGCGTTTCGACGGTAATGCTTACCGAGGTGGCGGTCAGCACCACGCCGACAAATACGTCCTGAAGCAATTCGCCCGCCTGGAGAGTCGGGTCGGCTATGCCGAAAGCGAAAGCCACGGCAGCTCCTCCCACCAGCGGAACTATGACTCCGCACAGCGCGATTATCATGCTGGCAAGTCCGCATTTCTTCATTTCTCCTATGTCGGTTTCCAGACCGGCGGAGAACATCAGCACAACGACGCCTATCTCGGAAAGCGCGGACAGCACCGGCGAAGAATCCAGCGATATGAGATTGAGCGCGATCGGCCCAAGCACTATGCCCGCAAGCAAAGCGCCCACTACCTGAGGAAGTCTTATCCTACCCGACACCAGACCGAGAAATTTTGTAAGCAAAAGGATTATCGCTATCGAAAGCAGATATGAATAATCCATAATACTCTCACTCCTTTGTCCCTTTCCGATTTTTTATCTTTTAGCATTATAACACTTATTTAAAATATGTCAATCGGGAAAACGGGAAAATTGAAAAATTTTTTTGTTAAATCGGGATTTTAAACAAAATAAAAAATACAAGGCGATTTTTTATAGTTAAATTTGAACCTTGACAGGAAAAAATCCCCGCGCCGATAAAGCGTTGACATCTTTTATAATTTATAGTATAATGGTCTTACAACCGACGGGGAGCAGCCCCATACGAAAGACAGAAAGGAAAATTTCAATGTCAAAGCTAATGTTAGGCAACGAGGCGGTCGCAAGAGGACTGTACGAGGCGGGCGTATCCGTCGTGTCCTCCTATCCCGGCACGCCAAGCACGGAGATAACCGAATTTGCGTCAAAATATCCCTCGGACAAGCTGTACTGCGAATGGGCGCCCAACGAAAAGGTAGCCTGTGAAACGGCGATAGGCGCGAGCATCGCCGGAGCGCGCAGCTTTTGTGCTATGAAGCACGTCGGGCTGAACGTTGCGGCGGACCCGCTGTTCACCGCGTCTTACACGGGAGTGAACGGCGGCATGGTCATAGCCGTCGCGGACGACCCCGGAATGCACAGCTCGCAAAACGAGCAGGATTCGCGCCATTACGCGATAGGCGCGAAAGTCCCCTGTTTAGAGCCTTCCGACTCGCAGGAATGTAAAGACTTTACCCTGACAGCATATGACATTTCGGAAAAATTCGACACACCCGTCATACTCAGGCTCACCACCCGCGTCAGCCATTCGCAGTCCGCGGTCAGCGAGGACGAGCCCATATCCTACAGCTTAAAGCCATACGAAAAGAATATAGCGAAATACGTCATGACTCCCGCCAACGCGATAAAAAAGCACGCTGCGGTGGAGCAGCGCACCGACGCGCTTACCGAATATGCGGAAAGCTGCGCGCTCAACGCCGTTGAAAAGCACGGCTCGAAGATAGGCGTGATAACCTCCGGCGTATGCTATCAATACTCCAAGGAGGCGCTGGGCGACAAGGTAAACTATCTTAAACTCGGCATGGTAAATCCTCTGCCTGTAGAGCTTATCAAGTCTTTTGCCGCCGAATGTGAAACGGTATACGTTATAGAGGAGCTGGACGACGTTATTGAAACGCATTGCCGCAAGCTCGGCATAAACGTTGTCGGCAAGGAAAAATTCACCAGACTGGGCGAATATTTCCAAAGCAGCATCAAAAAAGTAATACTTGGGGAAACCGACAGCTTTAAGGAATTCCCCGAGTCTGTGCCGGTACGTCCTCCCGTGCTGTGCGCGGGCTGCCCGCACAGAGGGGTGTTTTACATACTCAAAAAGCTGGGCGTTACGGTAAGCGGCGATATAGGCTGCTACACGCTGGGCTCCGCCGCGCCGCTCTCCTCCATCGACACCACCGTCTGCATGGGCGCGTCGGTAAGCGGTCTGCACGGCTTCAACAAGGGCAGGCGCGGTGAATACGAGGGTAAGGCGGTCGCGGTGATAGGCGACAGCACCTTTATCCACAGCGGCGTTACTGGGCTGATAAACATTGCGTACAACCGCAGCAATTCCACCGTCATTATCCTTGACAACAGCATAACCGGCATGACGGGACACCAAAACAATCCCGCCAACGGCAAGAACATCTACGGCGACCCCGCGGCGGCGGTAGACCTTGAGGCACTCGCAAGGGCGGTCGGCATAAACAGCGTCAGAGTCACCGACCCCAACGACCTTGCCGCTACCGAAGCGGCAATACGCGAGGAGCTTGCCAAGGACGAGCCTTCGGTCATCATCGCACGCAGACCCTGCGCGCTGCTGAAAACCGTAAAGCACGCTCCCCCGTTCAAGATAAACGCGGATAAATGCAAAAACTGCCGCGCCTGCATGAAGATAGGCTGTCCGGCGCTTTGCTGGGGAGAAAAGCACGTCACGGTAGACCCGACGCTCTGCGTGGGCTGCGGACTGTGCAAGCAGCTTTGCAAATTCGGTGCGATAGAGGAATAAAGGTGGTGGATAAAATGGTAAGATCTATAATGATAGTCGGCGTCGGCGGACAAGGCACTTTGCTTGCCAGCCGCATCCTCGGCAGCGTCCTGCAAAGCTCCGGCTTACAGGTCAAGGTGAGCGAGGTACACGGCATGAGCCAGCGCGGCGGCTCGGTAGTAACTTATATAAAATACGGCGACGAGGTATACAGCCCCGTTATCGAAAAGGGGCAGGCGGATATAATAGTCAGCTTTGAGCTGCTGGAGGCGGCGCGCTGGCTGTCCTATCTCAAGGAGGGCGGCGAGCTTATCACCAACACGCAGAAAATATCGCCTATGCCGGTAATAACCGGCGCCGCCGCATACCCAGAAAACATCGAAGATAAAATACGCGCCGCCGGCGTAAAGCTGACGGCGGTGGACGCGTTGAGCGCCGCGGAAAAAGCGGGCAGCGTCAAGGCGGTAAACGTCGTGCTTATGGGCGTGCTGTCGCGGCTGCACGACGGTTTTTCCCAAGAACAATGGGAAAAAGCGGTGGAGGAGTGCGTACCTCCCAAGGCAGCGGAAATAAACCGCAAAGCCTTTGAACTAGGTCGGGAGCTGGTATGAGGATAATAAATTCCACCGCGAGCGCGGACGGCTTTCGTCTGCCGGCGGAATTTGAACGGCAGTACGGCTGTATCATGATATTTCCCGAAAGGGCGGATTCCTGGCAGTACGGCGCGGTAAAAGCAAGGAAAGCCTTTGCGCGGGTCGCGTCGCTCATCTCGCAAAGCGAGTTTGTGACGGTGCTGGCAAGCGCCGCGCAGTATAAAAACGCACGGCGGCTTATGCCGCCTGAGGTTCGGGTGGTGGAAATGTCCACCGACGACGCTTGGGCAAGAGACGTATCGGCGGAATTTGTCACCGACGGCAAAGAGCTGCGCGGGGTCAGCTTCGGATTCAACGCCTGGGGCGGACTGCACAACGGGCTGTATTTCCCGTGGGACAAGGACGACGCGGTGTCCGAAAAGCTGTGCGACCTGTACGGCGCGGATATGTACGACTGCGGAGATTTTATCCTTGAGGGAGGCAGCATAAGCTGCAACGGAAAAGGCGTTTTGCTCACCACCGAGGAATGTCTTTTGAGCAAGGGCAGAAATCCCACGCTCACCAAGGAGCAGATAGAGCGCAGGCTGTGCGGCGCTTTGGGCGTCGAAAAGATAATCTGGCTGAAACACGGACTTATCGGGGACGAAACGGACGGTCATGTGGACAACATCTGCGTATTCTGCGCCGAGGACGAAGTGCTGCTTTCCTGGGACGAGGACGAAAACAGCGCTCAGCACGCGGTCTGTCTGGAATGTCTGGAGATACTGAAAAATTCCTCCCTTGCCGACGGACGCCCGATAAAGGTGCATAAACTCCCCATGCCCAAGCCTGTTTACATGACGCAGGAGGAATGTGACGGACTGGATTTTTTTGATGGAAAGCCCACCCGCACTGCGGATATCCCACTCAGCGCAAGCTATGTCAATCTTTATATAGCCAACGACTGCGTAGTCATGCCGTTTTTCGGCGGGGAAAACGCCGAGGCGGATAAAAAAGCGCAAAAGCTCCTGCAAGAGATATTCCCCACCCGCAGAGTCGAGGGAGTTTACGCCCGCGATATCCTTATAGGCGGCGGGAATATCCATTGTATCACTCATCAGATACCCGAATACGGACCGGCGGCCCGTAACGAGAGCCGACGGTAAAATAAAACTACCTACAGAAAGGGCGGTGTCGGGATTGAAAAAACTTACCCTGGCGGTCATACAAATGTCCTGCGCGGAGGAACGGGAGGAAAATATCGACAAAGCGGCTCGGCTGGCTTACGAGGCGGCAGATCGCGGAGCGAACGTGATACTCCTGCCGGAGCTGTTTGAAACGCCGTACTTCTGTCAGCAGAGGAATTACGATTTTTACTTTTTGGCGGAAAGCGTAGAGGATAACCCCGCGGTAAAGCGTTTTTGCAGTATCGCAAAGCAGACCGGCACGGTGATACCTGTCAGCTTTTACGAAAAATGCGGCAACACCGCTTTCAATTCCGCCGCCGTAATAGACGCAAACGGCGAGATACTCGGCGTATACCGCAAAAGTCATATCCCCGACGACCATTTTTATCAGGAGAAATTTTATTTTTCGCCGGGCGACACCGGCTTTAAGGTGTGGGACACCCGCTTTGGCAGGATAGGCGTGGGGATATGCTGGGATCAATGGTTCCCCGAAGCGGCGCGCTGTATGGCGCTTATGGGCGCGCAGCTGATACTCTACCCCACCGCGATAGGCAGCGAGCCTATCCTTAACTGCGATTCCTGTCCGCAATGGCGGAGAGTCATGCAGGGACACGCCGCCGCAAATATGATACCCGTCGCCGCCGCTAACCGCATCGGTACGGAATACGTCCTCCCCTCAGAGGAAAACCTCCGTCAAAGCTCATCACTCACCTTTTACGGTTCGTCGTTCATAACCGACGCGACCGGCAAGATAATTGCCTCCTCCGACAGAAAAAGCGAGGAAGTCATTATCGCCGAGCTTGACCCCGAAGCCGATATGGAGCTGCGCCAAAGCTGGGGCGTTTTTCGGGACAGACGTCCCGAGCTGTACGGCAGGATAACCGAATACTAACAAAAAAGGCAGGAAAAATTCCTGCCTTTTGTTGTTGTTTGCCGTTTTTATTCCTCGATTATGATGTCTTCGTCCATATCCTCGTCGTATTCGGGTATCTCGATATCCGTCTCATAAAAGTCGGGCTGTACGCCGGTTTCGTCTATCAGCTTTTGTATAGCCGCTTCGCACTTGTCGTACACTTCTTCGTCAAACGTATAGCTGTAGAAGATAGCAAATCTTCCGATAAGCAGATTAAACGGGAACGGCACATTGCCCGCCTCGGTCATGATATACTGCTTGGTGGTCTTTATCTCGTTGTATATCTCCTCTGTCCTTGCGGTAGGAGCGTCAGGCTGCAAATAGAATATATCTATCTCCACGCCTGCCGTGTCGTCGATATAAGAGATAAGAGCGGTAACACCATCCGGAGCTTCCACGCCCTCCCTCTGAACATACAGCAGATCGTCGTTCGTGAAAACGCCCTCAGCTTTCATAAAGTCTACCATGTCCTGGTCGTCCCATGATAAAAACTCACTGTCGCCGTTCTCAGCTGAATTATCAGCGGTGCTGTCCGCAACGCTGTCAGCGGTGCTGTCCGCCGCGCTGTCGGTCGCGCTGTCTACCGCGCTGTCTACCGCGCTGTCTACCGCGCTTTGTACCGCGCTGTCAGCGGTGCTTGCGGCGCCCGAAGTACCGTTATCGGAGCAGCCCGCCACGCTGAATACCATAGCAAGCGCCGCTAAAGCGGCAATAATTTTCTTCATTGATTTTTCCTCCTTGAAAAAAGTTAATATAAAATCTCAGCTAATTTGCTGCGGATTTCCTCTGCGTCCACCATTCCGGGCTGATGGAACAATACTTTTCCGTCCTTGTAAAAATACAGGTCGGGTATCCCGTTTATGCGGAATTTTTCCGTCTGTTCGGGGCATTTGTCGGTGTCTACCTTTACGATGTTGAGGAACGGGAACTCATCGTCCAGCTCGTCAAGCGATTTGGCAAGCATCTTGCACGGTCCGCAGTGAACTCCGAAAAAGTCCACCAGTACCACGCCCTCGGCTACCAGCTCGTCGTAATTTTTGTCGGTCGCGTAGGTTATCATTTTGCTTTCCTCCTTATCAAAATACCTATCGTTTTATTCCTCGATGAATCTTATGTTTTCCGTCACATAGTCCTGCAAAAAGCTCCAGTCAAGGTCGTATATCTCGTTAAGATCTATCTCTTTCGGCTCTTTGCCGTCGGTATATTTATGTACGAACAGCGCGGACGCTATGGCGCGCTCCGCGTCGGCGCGTATCATCTCCAAAAGCTGCGCTTTATTCTCCGCGCCGGTCTGCGCCGTCAGCTCGTCGTCGAACAGCTCCTCAAAGCTCGTCCCCATTTCGTCCTTGACCCATTCGCACATCTCGGTATACATATCGTCGTACACCTTTTGGACTTCTTTTTCGTCAAATTCCCAGTCGGTATGAGTCAAAACATATTCGGCTACGCTGTCCAAAATGCCGAACACCGTTTCCTGCTTTTTCTCCGCGGCATAATGGCTCTTTATATGCTCGATATACTGTTCTACAGTCTCGACTCCCTCCATGTCGTCCTTTCCGGCGACGTACTTTTTTACCATCTCGTCGTCCGGCTCGGGATAAACGGAACGCGTCGCGCTCAGCACCTCGGTCTTGACCTCTTCGCCGTTCACCGTAACGGCGAACCTCTCGCCGACCTTTCTGCCGACCAGCTTTTCCTCAAGCTCCTTATCGAACAGCCCGCCGCCCACGGTCAGCGTAACGGAGGGACGGTCGAATTTTGCGGCTTTGCTTTCCAGCTTAAGCACCGCCACGTCGCCCTTTTGCAAAACCTCTGCTTTCTCCGTTCGACGGCTGCCGCGCGTGATATGTCTGAGCTGTTTTTCAATATACTCCTTCGGGCAGCGCAGGTCCGCCTCATGCTCAAATTCAAAATCTCTGTAATCCGCAAGTTTGTTTATATACGATCTCATATATCCTCCTTAAACGTTTGCCGCTACCAGCTTTTGCAGCGTGGCGCTGGCTTTAAGCACCTCGTCCTTTTCGCCGGACGCCTCCACCTCGCCGTCACGCAGTACTATCACGTTGTCGGCGTTTTCCAACATACGCATATCGTGGCATATCATTACCACCGTACGGCCTTTCATCACGCGGAACAGATTTTCGTTCACTATGCGCTCCGTCCTGGCGTCCATGTTGCAGGTACACTCGTCCAGCAGCAGACAGGACGGCTCGGTGATAAGCGCACGCGCTACCGCAAGCCTTTGCTTTTGCCCCGCGGAAAGGTTCACGCCGTTTTCACCCACGCCGTAACCGTAACCGCCCGGCAGCTCTTTTATAAAGCCGTCGGCGCTTGCCAGCCGCGCGGCGTTCTCTACCTGCTCGTCGGTAACTTCGCCCTCCGCGCCGTAGATTATGTTTTCTCTTACCGTGCCGCCAAAAAGCTGCGGCTCCTGCAAAACATAACCGAAGCTCCTGCGCCATTCGTCCAGATGTATGTCCTCCGCGTTGCTTTCGCCTAAGCGTATGCTCCCCTCGCTCGGCGTGTAGAACCGTTCTATCAGCTTGAACAGGGTGGTCTTGCCGGAGCCGTTCGGTCCCGCTATCATCGTGACCTTTCCCTGCGGTATGGTAAAGGAAGCGTTCTTTATCACCGGCATTTCGTCGCTGTAGCCGAAAGATACGTTGTCGAACACTATATCCCCGTCCTGCTGAGCCATTCCCTTGCCGCGTCGGTATACCTCCTCCTTTTCGCTCATCAGTCCGCCTATATAGAACAGCGTGCCGTTGTAGTACATTATGTTGGTGTACAAACTGGGTATGCTGCTGAAAGACTGATAAAGCACCAGTATGTAGGATTCAAAAGCCGCGAGCTGCGAAATATCCATCGTGCCGTCCCGAACCTTGACCGAGCCGAACACGAACACAAGTATCGAGATCATCTCGGTTATCGAGCCGGAAAACAGCGTTACCAGAAAAGTCATGACCGCCTGGTATATATCCGCGCGGTAAACTCCGTCTATCGCCTTTTTGCCGCGCTCCAGCTCCTGCTTGCCGGTATTCATCTGCTTTATCTGACGGTAAAAGCCGATATGCTCCGCCATGTAGGCGGTTATCTCGGACATTGCGCGTCTTCCTCTGCGTTCCCGCAGGAACATCAGCTTGCCCTCTATCCAAGTGCTGGCTATGACGTAAACGCACACGATAGGCACAATGAACAGCAGAGAACCGTCCAGCGCGGACATTTCCCCTATGCTCATTACCGTGGCGGCTATTCCCGTTATAAAGCCCACCAACACCCCGATGAATCCGTCGAGATACCCCGCGTCCAATGTTATCCAGGAAATAACGCGGGAGGCGTTTTTTTCGTAGGACGGCATGGGAAGTCTTAAAGAGCGGCTTATCATGCGGTTTTGCAGATTTCGCGCTAACTGTGCCGACGCATAGAACGCCGGTACCGATTCGATTATCCCCACCGCCGTCGCCAGCAGCGACAGTCCCATATATGCCCAAAGGTCGGAGGTGTCCATATGACCGGTCTTTAAAGCGGACTCATAGGGTATGTACAGCAGGCTGACCTTAGCGGCGATTATCCCGCCTATCACCTGAAGTATATACAGATACCACGGTATCCTTACCTTTCCGAAAAGGCTGAAGGTGCGCTTCCACATTCCGCGAGTCTTTTCCTTGGCTCTCATTCGCCCACCTTCTCTCTTAAAAAGTCCTTGACGAAAGCGCTGTCCTTTCTTACCTCGGACGCCTCTCCCTCGGACTCCACCCTGCCGTTTTCCAACACAACGACGTGCTGTGCCAGTTTAAGCACCGCAGGCGAATGGGCTATTATTATAACGCAGCGGTCGGCGGCCTGCTCTTTAAGGATATTCATTATATCCTCTACCGCCACCGCGTCCATCGACGCTACCGGCTCGTCCAGTATCAGATACGGAGTGTCCGCAAGCAGCGCACGCGCCATCGCTAGCTTTTGCCGCTGACCTCCCGAAAGATTGTTCCCGTATTCTTCAAGGCGGGTGTCCAGTCCCTGAGGCAGCCGCTCGATAAACTCCGCCGCGCCGGATCTTTGCAAAGCGTCGTAAAGCTGTTCCTCCGTCGCGTCCTCGTTGCCGTACAGCAGATTTTCCCTTATCGTGCCGGAAAACAGCATGGCGTTTTGAGATACCACGGTGAAGTTTTTCCGATAGCTGTCGAGAGTAAAGCCCGATATGTCCTTACCTCCTGCGGTAATGCTGCCGGACTGCGGCTGATACAGCCTTGTCAGCAGATTTGCAAGGGTAGTCTTGCCGCAGCCGCTCGCTCCGAGCAGCGCGGTCACGGTATTTTCGGGGAACTCGCAGCTTACTCCGTCCAGTACGGTAACGTCCTCGACATAGCCGAACCGCACGTCGTTCAGCTTCAGTCCGCCGGAAAGTCTTTCGCACGGCTCGCCGGTCTTAGGCTCGCTCTCGGCGTTCATTATCTCTACCAGACCGTCCGCGCCGCCCTGTATTATCTTAATGTTCCCCCACACCAAAGTAAGGTCGGTAACGGCGTTCATAAACGTGCCGGAGAACAGGAAAAACGCCACCCAGCCGCGGGTATTTATAGTGCCGTCGTTCAGCAGAAGCATACCTATGCCGGTCATGACGGCAGCCTGCAAAAGGTTTACCGCAGTTTCTGACAGATTTTGGAGCTGGTCGAACCAGCTGCTCTTTATTGTAAGGCGGTACAGACGGGAAGTCAGGCTCTTGCCCTTTTCCTCCTCCGAGCTTTCCTTTGCGAACGCTTTGGCCAACGGCACGTTGGTCATCATCTCGGACAGCCGCTGAGTGAGCGAGGCGTGTATCCCCGCGTCGCGGTCGCTTATGGAAAAGTTTATCCTGCCGAACAAAAACGCGATAAACGCTATTATCGGCACGAACACTATCATAGCCACCGACAGCCGCCAGTCGTATTTGAATACCCTGCCGAATATCAGCACCATCTGATAAACCGCCGATACCAACGGTATTATGAACAGCATTATCGTGGAATCCACCACGATGGAGTTGTTTACTATGCGGTATATCGTATCGCGCGGATTTTCCTTTTTGAAAAATCCCAGCGGAAGCTCAAGCACCTTTTTAAGCACGCTGCGCCGCATATTGCGGTTTATCCTCGCGCTGGTGACGGCGCTTACGAACAGGCTGAGCGAGCTTGCGAAAATATTGACTATTATCAGCAGTATCAGCGTGGAAACAAGCTCGACGCTGACGTCCCCCGCAAAAAGCTGGGCGGTCTTGTCGGTCACGTCCACACCGAGCGTGATAAACCCGAATTGCAGCACTATATGAGCCGCCAGCCACACGAACGGCAGCCGACATTTAAAAAACGTTTTTATAAAACGCAGCCAAAGCCCTTTTTTGTGGCGTATCTGTATACTGTCCCGATCCGGCGCGCCGTTGTCCTTTCTTCGCATCTTCCCTCCCGCCAGCCTCCTTACAGCGGCTGTAAATGTCTGTTGTCGAAATTTTTACAGAATAAGTATATAATTTTTCTTTAAAAAGTCAAGTATATTTTTTTGCCCCGCCGTATGGCGTCAAGACGGTTGCGTTTTCGGCGATGATATGGTATAATATCCTTAATTGTAATTTCCCTGCGCAAAGCGCAGGCGTTCAGCAAAAAGGCAAACGGCCATCGGGGCTCCCGCAAGGTAAAGGAAGGTAAAATGACGGATAACGAATACAGAAAGCTGTGTGACAGCGTAAGAAAGTTGGAAAACGAAGATATTTCCGAGCTTATGAAGGGCGACGGAATGGAGCAGATATTTGCCGCTTGCAGTATCGCGGCGCAGCGCACCCTGAATATTACCCCGTACGACGAGCAGCTTGAGGCGGCTGCCGAGCTTACCGAGGGTAAAATAGTCGAGATGGCGACCGGCGAGGGCAAAACGCTGGCGGCGGTGCTTGCCGCGTGCTGGCAGGTACGAAACGGACATTCGGTCCATGTGCTGACCTTTAACGACTATCTCGCAAAGCGGGACTGCCGCTGGATGAGGCCGGTGTACGAAATGTGCGGGGTGAGCGTTTCCTATATCTCGCAGGACATGGACAAGGAGAGCCGCAAGCGGGCTTACGGCGCGCAGGTGACTTACGTCACCGCGAGGGAATGTGGGTTTGACTTTCTGCGGGACTTCGTCGCAAAAAGCGCGGACGACTGCGTACATCGCGGTTTTGACTGCGCGATAGTGGACGAGGCGGACAGCATACTTATCGACGAGGGCAGAGTGCCTTTGGTGGTAGCGGGAGAAACCGCCGTTACCCCCGACGCGGACATGAAAGAAATATACTCAAAGGTGCGCGGCTTTGATGACTCGCTGTACGAGATAAACGACGAGCTGGAAACGATATACCTTACCCACAAGGGCGAGGACGAATGTGAACGGCTGTTCACCGACGGGAGCGGGCTGTATGACGAGGAGAACAACGCTCTGCTCACCAAAATAACCGACTGTCTGCGGGCGGAATTTCTGCTGAAAAAGGACGTAGACTATATCGTAAAGGACGGCGCCGTGCTTATCATCGACGAATTTACCGGACGCGCCGCTCCCAACCGCCGCTACCCCGGCTCACTGCAATCCGCGGTAGAGATAAAGGAGGGCATAGAAAGCACCAAGCGCGGCGTTATAATGGGCGTTGTACCTATCCAGTTTTTTGTAAGACAGTACGGCAGTCTTGCGGGCATGACGGGTACGGCGAAATCCTCCGAGGACGAATTTTATCAGCTTTACGACCTGAAAGTAAGCGTTATAGAAATGCACACGCCTTGCCGCAGGAAAGACTATCCCAACGAAATATACGTTACCGCCGCCGCGAAAAAACGCGCGATAACAGAAAGGATAATCTCCGCTCACGAAAAGGGACAGCCGGTGCTTATCGGCACATCCAGCATCGACGCGAGCGAGGAGCTTTACGCCGCGCTCAAAGAAAAAGAAATTGACGCGGTGGTGCTGAACGCCAAGAACGACGAGCTGGAGGCGCAGATAATCAAGGACGCGGGCAGACCCGGCGCGGTGACAGTATCCGCAAATATGTCGGGTCGCGGCGTGGATATACGGCTGGGCGGCGCGGACGGCGCGCTTGCCGAGGAGGCGGAAAAGGCGGGCGGACTGCTGATAATAGGCACTTTCCTCAGTGAGAACACGCGCGGCGATAAGCAGCTTCGCGGGCGCTCCGGCAGGCAGGGCGACCCCGGAGAGAGCCGCTTTTACGCGTCGCTTGAGGACGATATAATGATAAAGTACGACCTTAAATCGCTGATACCGAAAAGGCATTATCCTCTGCCGGAGGACGAGACCGGCGAGCCGATAACCGACAGAGTAGTTTTGAGGGAGACCGACCGCATACAGCGTATCGCTCAGGGTGACACGCTGGAGCTCAGACGGCGGCTGCTGAAATTTACCATGATAGGCGAAAAACACCGCGAAACGGTGTTCGGCAGAAGGAGAGCTTTCCTCACGGGAGAAGAGCCGGTTACGGTATGGCAGGATAATTTCCCCGAACTGTACGAAAAAGCGGCGGAAAAATTCGGCGAAGAGGTCGTGAACGATATTCAGAAAAAGCTCATTCTTTCGGTGATAAACGAATTTTGGAGCGACTATCTGGATTACACCTCCTACCTGCGCGACGGTATACACCTTACCAGAATAGGCGGAAAAAACCCCGCCGACGAATACAATATCGCCTGTGAGGAATTTTTCGGAGGCATGGAGGAACAGCTCATAGACGCCATGGGCGAGCATCTGGAGCGGCTCGCCGAGTCGGACGACCCCTCCGACTTCACGGTAAACGAGCCGTCCGCGCTTTGGACTTACGTTTTAAACGAAAGCGGCGAGGAGCTTTTGAAAAAGAGCTTTATAGAAACCGCATTACAAGAAAACGAGACCGACGAATATTACGACGAGTCCGACGAGGAGAACGAATCTTACGAGGAGGACGAGCCCGACCCGTCGGAGGACGGCGAAAAGGAGAACGAAACGCCAAAAAAGGGTTTGTTCGGCAGGCTTTTCGGCAGAAAGTGACCGTGAAAGGAGATATATGGACTGCATAGCGGCAATATCCACTCCCGTCGCTCAGGGCGGAATATCCATGATAAGAATATCGGGCGAGGACGCGATAAGACTCGCCGAAAAGGTGTTCCTGCCGATATATCCCAAAAAAAGCGTCGGTGAGATGGAGGGCTACAGCGCCGCATACGGAGAGATAACCCGCCAAGGCAAAAAGCTGGACGACGGCGTGCTGACGGTGTTTCGCGCGCCGCACAGCTACACGGGAGAAAACGTCGCGGAGATAACCTGTCACGGCGGGATACTGATAACCCGACGGGTGCTTGCGGCGTGCATAGAGGCGGGCGCCGCTCCCGCTGCCGCGGGGGAATTTACCAAGCGCGCGCTGCTTAACGGCAAGCTGTCTCTTACCGAGGCGGAGGCCGTAATAGACCTTATAAACGCGGAAAGCGACGGATATATCGCCGCATCCAAAGCACAGCGCGACGGAGCGCTGCGCCGCCGCATAGAGCGACTGTGCGGGCAAATACTGTCGATATCCGAGGAGATAGCCGCGTGGATAGATTATCCCGACGAGGCCGCCGACGAGGAGGAGATAGTAAACGCGGACTGGATTTCGGACACGAAGAAAATATGCCTTGAGCTGGAAACGCTTAAAACTACCTTTGACAGCGGCAAAATGCTGCGGGAGGGGATCTCCGCCGCCATCGTCGGAAAGCCGAACGCGGGCAAATCCTCGCTTATGAACCTGCTGTCCGGCAGCGATACCAGTATAGTAACGGATATAGAGGGCACTACCCGCGACATTATCGAGGAAAGCGTGGCTTTAGGGGATATACGGCTGAGGCTGGCGGACTGTGCGGGACTGCGCGACGCGTCCGACCGAGCGGAAGAGATAGGTATAGAAAAAATGCTGAAACGGCTGGACAGCTCGCGGCTGATACTCGCGGTGTTCGACGGGTCGCAGCCGCCCTCCGACAGGGACGAAAGGCTGACGGAGCTGCTTATGAGCAAGGCGGACAAGGTGCTGCCTGTGATAAACAAATCCGACCTGCCGCTGTGCGAGGACATTGTAAAGCTCGCCGAAAGGTTAGGAACCCCCGCCATAATCTCCGCCAAGACGGGAGAGGGCAAGGAGGAGCTGGAGCGGGCGGTAACGCGGCTGTGCGGCATACAACATTCCGTCCCGTCCGAGGGCTTTATCGCGAACGACCGTCAGCGCGACTGCGTGATAAGGGCGTGCGAACACGCGCGGCAGGCGCACACGGCGCTATGCTCCGGCATGACCGACGCCGCCGGCTCGGAGCTTGAAGCGGCGCTTTCCTGTCTGTATGAGTTGGACGGCAAAGAGGCGAGCGCGGAGATAATCGACGGAGTTTTCAAAAGATTTTGCGTGGGAAAATAGAGGAATTTTCATGGGAGCGGCTTTTTATATAAAACAGGTAATAAAAATGCTGGTGCAGCACGTTTATCTTCCCGTACTGTACTTCTTTTGCCGTGCGTCAAAGGTAAATAAAAAGCTGGTGCTGTTCTCGGACGCACATCACGATTCCGTGCCGTTCAGCATGGAAAGGATAAGGGACAGCGTCAGCCGCCTCGACGGATATGAGCTGAAAGAAATGTATCTGGATATACAAAAATGCGGTACGCTTACCCTTATAAAATGGCTGAGCGCGTTTATGAAAGCCTACGCCAAGGCGGGGTATGTGTTTATCTGCGACAATCACCTGCCCGTTTCATCCTGCAAAAAACGCAAAGATACCAAAGTCATACAGCTTTGGCACAGCGGCGGACTGCTGAAAAAGGCGGGCTATGACACTGCCGATACCGTGCCGTCCTTTTATAAAGGCAACGTATATAAAAATTACGACCTTTTCACGGTCAGCGCACCCTGCTGCGTCGATATAATCAAGACCTCCATGCGTCAGCCCGACGGCGTGGTGAAAGCTACGGGGATATCGCGGACGGACGTATACTACGACAAGGATTTCAACGCCGCCTGTCGGGAGGAATTTTATCGGCAATACCCGAACGCGGCGGGCAAAAAGGTGGTCTTATGGCTGCCCACGTTCAGAGGGAACGCGGCGGAGCCTTACCTTTGCGGGGAGGAGGAGCTGGATAAAGCCTTTGAGCAAATGCCGGACTTGTTTTTGATAAAAAAATACCACCCCCACTACGAAAGCAAGCACCCCGAAAAGGTAAGCTGCGCTATCCCCTCCCATCGGCTTACGGCGGTCGCCGACCTGCTGATAACCGACTACTCGTCGGCGGTCTTTGATTATCTTATATACCGAAAGCCGTTCCTGCTGTTCGCGCCGGACCGCCGCGAATATGAGAAAAACCACGGGCTGTATCTGCCGTATGACTCTTATCCCGCGTCGGTAGCGGAAAATTCCGAGCAGCTTATTTCCGCCGTTCGGTACGAGCTGAACGAAAGAGATCCCGCCGAGCTGGAAAGCTGCTTTGACTTTCATATGAAAATGTGCGACGGCAATGCCACCGAGCGGATACTGAAATACGTCGGATTGACATAAAACGCTTTTTATGCTATACTTAAAACGTATGTGATCTTACCCTCCCCCGCCGTTTATGCAGCGGCGGGCGGAACGGGCGTATACTGTTCGGATAAGGGATATTGATGATAAACAGGTTTTTGAACGATTACCGTGACGACTGGGTAAAAAGGGCGTTAGACGTAAAGGGCGTAAAGCCGTCGGCGTTTGACGGGAAAACTATATATACGCTTATAGAAAAGGACAGCCTTATCTGTGAAACGCTGAGAGGTATATTTGAGGGTCTTTGCGCGCGTTACGGGATAAAAACACGGCTGGTCTGCTCGGACGGCAAAGCCGCCCTGCCCGACGGCTCGATAGTGATAACGGCGCAGCGGGAAGTTTCGGGAGGCGGACTCGCCTGTCCCGACGGCTGCGAAGAATTTTGTATCTGCATAAACGGCGGCGTTAAAAAAAGCGCGCGGGTATTGTACTGCGGCGGGCTGTACGGCGCGGGTGCGGAGCTTGACGGCATGAGGGCGGAGGAAAACGACTGTACCTCCTTTTTGGATATGTTCGGCGGACTTATGTTTCTTATCGCCAACCGAGCCGAGCTGGAAAACGGGGTATACTATGCCGGACACGGTAAGCCCGCAATTCCCGCGGCGCTTCTTTCGGACAAGGGTTACGTTCCGATGATAAGCTGCGAGGACGGCAGATATATGCTGGACTTTTACAACGGCAGACCGAACGAGCGGTTTTATTTTGACAACACCTACAACGGAAAGCTGGCGCTGCTGCAATCGCTGCTTATAAAGCTGCTGGAGGAATTTGACCGTATCTGCAAAAAACACGGGATAAAGTATTTTCTCGGCGGGGGCACTTTGCTCGGCGCGGTGCGGCACGACGGTATAATACCGTGGGACGACGACATAGACGTTATGATGCTGCGCGGGGAATACGAAAAATTCCTCACGGCGATAAAAAGCGAGAGCGGCGGGAAATTCTTTTTCCAGTCGGCGGACACCGACCCGCAGTACCACAGCGTTTTCACCAAGCTGCGTTTAAAGGGGACGAAGTTCGTCACAAGGTTTTCGTCGCAGTTTGAGGATATGGAACAGGGGATATTTATAGATATATTCGTCCATGATAAAACGGCGAAAAGCCCTTTGATGCAGCGGTGGCATATCTTCCGCACGCTGCTTGCGCGTTCGGCGGTGTTTCACAAATGGGCGGGCACGCCGATGCACTTTTACGGCAAGCTCAAATGGCTTTGCTCCCTTGCGACCGCTTATATAAAGAGAACAGACATAAAAAAGCTGGAAAAAAAGCAGGAAAAGGTGATACGCCGCTACGAAAAGAAGAACACCGGCTTTTTGTACGACGGCACAGGCGAACATCTCAGGCACGGAGCTTTTCCCGAAGAATGGTTAAAGGGAGAGCGCTATGCCCTGTTCGGCGGAAAATACTATCCAATTCCCGCAAAAGCCGAGGAATATCTGGAATATTCCTACCGAAATTATAACGAATGGATACCCGCCAGCCTGCGCAAAGCGGGTCACGACATCGTCGAAGTGGATTTCGGGGAGTACGATGATTTACCCGCTGCGTTTCGGCAATAAAAAAGAGAAATCGAAAACGCTTTTGTAGAACATATTTAGGAGGATTGACCGATCATATGGCAAAAAGATACATTCCCGGCAAAAAGCCGTCCGTTTTTGTTAAAGCAATGGCGGAAGGGTCTTTTTTAAAAAATGTTTTTTTAAAAATAAGGAAGTCTATTGACAGAGGAATAGCTGCTGTTGCTCGCCGCTTTATCTCTTCAGGTACGGAAGTTGAGCCAAAAAAAGTAGTTTTTATGCACTACGCAAATCAATATCAATGTAATCCGGCTTATATATGCGACGAGATACTTCGACGAGGTCTTGACTGGGATCTGGTTTACGTCCTCGACCAAAAAGGTGCTACACGTCTTCCTCTGCCCTGCCCCGAAGGCGTAAGGGTAGTCGTCCGCAACTCTATTGAACATTTTTATGAAATGGCAAGTGCAAAATTCTGGATAGATAATGCCGTTTGCTTTCCGTGGGAGTATGTTCCGAAAAAGAAAAATCAGATATATATAGATACATGGCACGGTTCAATGGGCTTGAAAAGAATTGATTCGGATAAGATCGTACAGAAAAAATGGGCAAAAGCCGCGAAAATTGCCGGTAAAATAACAAACTACATGATATCCAACTCATCGTTTGAAACGGATGTTTACCGCAGCACATATTGGAAAGACACGAAAATCCAAATCTTTGAATACGGTCACCCCAGAAACGATATTTTATTCTGCGGCGAAGAACGCAAACGTGAAATAAGGCAAAAGCTGTATCAGCTGTATGACCTTACGGACGCCGATGAAAATACAACGAAATTCGTTTTATATGCTCCGACATTTCGTGACGCCAAAAATATAGACTGCTACGACATAGATTACGATATGCTTTTAGACGCTTTACGTCAAAGATTCGGCGGCGAATGGTATATACTCAACAGATACCATTTCAAAGTCGCTAAAGCTCTTGAAAATGTACAGGCGATCAAAAACAATCCGTATGTACTGAACGGGAACCTGTATTCCGACATTCAGGAAATTATGGCGGTGTGCGATGCAGGCATAACCGATTATTCCAGTTGGATATGTGACTTTGTGCTTACAGGAAAGCCCGGATTTATCTATGCGAACGATTTAAAAGAATACGATTCGGAACGCGGATTTTATTATCCGCTGGACAGTACTCCTTTTCCTATTGCGGAAAACAACCGTGAGTTATATGAAAATATTTTGAATTTTGATCAAGAGCTGTATGACAGAAAGAAAGAGAAGTTTTTACTTGACCGCGGGTGCAAGGAAAACGGAACAGCAGCAAAGCAAGTTGTGGACTTAATGGAACAGTTGATAGGCTGATAAAAGGATCTTTCCTATCCGGTCAATTTTTGAACAAATAAATCGGAGGTATAAAAATGAACATCGCTATTATTTTCGCGGGCGGTTTCGGAGTGAGGATGGGCGCGGGCATACCCAAGCAGTTTTTGGAGATAAACGGCAAGCCGATAATCATCCATACTCTTGAGCTGTTTGAGGAACACCCCGAGATAGACAAGATATATATGTCGATGGTAAAAGAGTATATCCCGCATATGGATAAGCTGGCGAAAAAGCACATGATAAGCAAGCTGGCGGATATAGTGCCGGGCGGTGAAACGGGACAGGATTCCATTTACAACACGCTCAAGCGCGCCGAGCAGGATAATCCGCCCGATTCAGTAGTGCTTATCCACGACGGAGTCCGCCCGTGGGTATCCTACGACACCATTTCCCGAAATATAGCGGGAGTAAAGAAAAACGGCAACGCCGTCACCTGTACGCCGTGTTTTGAAACGATACTGACCAGTACTACCGGCAAAATGGTGGAGACCGTGCCTTACCGCAAGGACACCTACGCCGCGCAGGCTCCGCAGAGCTTTTACCTTAAAGATATTATCGCCGCACACGACAAGGTGCGCGCCACCGAGAGCAGATACGACAATCTCGTGGATTCCTGCACGCTGATAAGGAGTCTGGGATATGAGGCGTATATGGTGGAGGGCAACCGCGGAAATATCAAGGTAACGACGCCGGAGGACGTATATATGTACCGCGCTCTGCTCCAGTATAAGGAAAACGAACAGGCGTTCGGCATAGGACTTACCTCCGGTATTTTAAAGAATTAGACCACTTGTGCAGCGAAAGGAAAAGATGAAGTTTTTAGGATATTTTTCGACCGATTATGCCGACGCAAAAGGCAGAGAATATTATTTTGACAACGCAAAATTTATTCTCATATTTATGGTGGTATGGGCTCACGCTCTTTCCGCTTTCAGATCTTCCGTCCATGAAGCGGATATGCTTTGGACTGTAATATACACTATGCATATGCCGTGTCTTATCATGATCTCCGGCTATTTTGCCAAAAGCTATGTCGTCGCCGACGGCAGGATAAGAACGCAGCGGGTTTTTACCTATATTATTTACTATCTCGCAGCGCAGCTCAGCGTTTCGCTGTTTGAATATTTTGTCCTTGGTACTACCGATATGCCAAAAAGCATACTTCATCCGCGCAGCTCGCTGTGGTATCTTTTGTGCTTAGTCATGTGGTTTATAATTCTTCCGTATATAGCAAGACTAAAGCCGGTCGTAGCTATGCTGCTCGCGGTGCTTTGCGCTTTGGCGATAGGGTATGATACCGCCGTCGGCAATTTCCTCAGCATGAGCAGAGCGATAAGTCATTTTCCGTTTTTCCTTGTAGGATATTATTTCAAAAAAGAATGGCTTTTCAAATACCGAAACATTTATTCCCAGATAGCCGCCGTGCTGGTTGTGATAATGTTCCTTATACTGGGATATTTTTATCCGGACATGATACCCGAACGTATTATGATGGGGAATTACAACTACTACAGCGCAGAACTTATAAATTTCACCGAGCTGCCGCTCATGTTTATAAACCGCGTGATATTCTTTGTCGCGGCGCTTATGCTGTGTTTCAGCTTTATGCTGCTGGTGCCGAGGGGAAAAGCCTTTTTCTCAAAGCTGGGTTCACGCACGCTTGCGGTTTACATACTCCACAAATTTATTTATCTGTCTTACATGCATTACAAATGGTACCAACCGTTTTTATCAAGAAAAGGTATGCTGCTCGTTACGGTGATTGTTGCCGCGATAACGGTAGTGCTTTCGCTGAAGCCGTTTTCTATCCCGTTTGAGCTGCTGGCAAAAATAAAGATAAGCCGGTGGGAAAAGCCGGAGCTAAACGCTAAAAAATAACTGCCGTGAAAGGAGCGGGTCATTATGAAAATATCCGATAATATCATGGTACAGCAGGCGGTCGACCGTGCCGTAAGCGACGATTCGATACCTTGGGATAAGCTGAAAGGCAGCAGGATATTGGTTACCGGCGCGACCGGACTGATAGGCGGACAGCTCGCGCTGTCGCTGCTGAACGCGAATAAGGAGCGCGCGCTCGGACTTACGGTGCTTGCCGCCGTGCGTAATGAGGAAAAAGCGCGCGCGCTTTTTAAATATGCCGACGGCGTCGAGTTTGTCGTACAGGATATAACCGAGCCGTTTTCAAAAGAGCTTATGCCCGACTATATAATACACGGGGCGAGCATGACCGGCTCAAGGGATTTCGTCGACCGTCCCGCCGAAACGATAGCCACGGCTTTGCGCGGCACGGAGAACCTGCTGGAGCTTGCCGCAAAGACAAAGGTAAAGAGCATGGTATATCTCTCCTCGCTGGAAGTTTACGGAGTGGTGGAGCTTGATACTCAAAGCGTGACCGAGGATACCAACGGGCGGTTGGACAGCATGAGCGTGCGCAGCAGCTATTCCGAAAGCAAGCGCATGGCGGAGTGTATGTGCGCGGCATATGCGTCGGAGTACGGCGTACCCGCCAAGGTCGTGCGTTTATGCCAGACGTTCGGCGCGGGAGTCAGCCGTACCGATAACCGTGTATTCGCGCAGTTTGCGCGCAGCGTGACGGAGGGCAAGGACATAGTGTTAAAGACCGACGGCAGCACCGAGCGCAACTATTGCAGTGTGGACGACGCTATACGCGCCATACTTACCGTTTTGCTGAAAGGCGAAACGGGACAGGCGTACAACGCCGCGAATCCCGACACCTTTATTTCGATACGCGGCATGGCGGAGCTGCTGATAAACCGTTATCCGCAAAGCGGCAGCAAGCTGGTTTTCGACATTGCGCCGGACGCGGGAAAGCTGGGCTACAACCCGAAAGTAAGATTAAATCTTTGTACCGACAAGCTGCAAAAGCTCGGTTGGAAAGCAAAAATAGGGCTTGAACAGATGTTCGACGAATTGATAGCAGGAATGAACGAATAACTCCGACCCCGCGTTTTTAAGCCGCGGGGTTTTAACATAAAAGCTCGGCGCGGAGCTTTTCCAGTATCTTTTTCTCGCGGCGGGACACCTGCACCTGGGTCATTCCCAGTATCTCGGCGGTCTTGCTTTGAGTCAGCTCCTCGCCGTATCTTAACCATATCAGCCGTCTGTCCTGCGCCTCTAACCTTTGCAGCGACTGGCGCAGCGCTATTTTCTCCACCGAGGAGAGCTGCGGCGGCTGTACCGCTACGTCAAGCTGTTTCGCGTCGTTCTCTTCGTCGTCGTACACGGTGAGCGATATCGCGGGCTGTGCCGCGGACAGCGCCAGCGCCGCCTGTTCGCAGCTTACGCCGAGGCGGTCGGCAAGCTCGCTTAGTCTGGGTTCTTCGCCGTTTTGCCGCATTTCGTCGCGCAGACGGCATATTTTCAGGGACAGCTCCTTTAGCGGGCGGCTGACCTTTACCGTTCCGCTGTCACGAAAAAGCTGCTTTATCTCGCCTATTATCACCGGCACGGCATAGGTGGAAAATTTGAGCCCGCGCTCCGGCTCAAAGCGGTTCCCCGCTTTGACCAGCCCCATCAGTCCGGCGGAGAAAAGCTCGTCGTATTCTATCCCCCTGCCCCGAAATTTTGAGGCGACGGAATGTACCAGCGGGATATGCTCCGTTATGAAGGAGTTGTCGCGCTGTTTCATACAACTGCCTTTTTGGTTATTTTCTTTTCCATGATAACGGTGGTGCCCCGCCCCACCGCAGATGATACCTTTAATCGGTCGGTAAAGCTCTCCATGACCGAAAAGCCCAGCCCCGCACATTCTCCCTGCGGTCCCGTGCTGTACAGCGGAGTCATCGCCTGCTCGATATCCGCTATCCCGCAGCCCTTGTCCCTTACCTTTATGTATATCCCGCCGTCGTACAGTCGGCAGGTCAGCTCTATTTTTCCGCCCTTATCCGCATAGGCGTGTATTATGCAGTTCGTCACCGCCTCGGACACCGCCGATTTTATGTCGCTCAGCTCCTCTATCGTGGGGTCGAGCTGCGCGGCAAACGCCGCGACGGCGGCTCTCGCATAGCTTTCGTTGCGGGAAAGCGCGGGCAAGGTCATTTTAAAATAATTGTCAAATTCTCTTTTTGCCATCTTTTTTTCCTTTCAAAACTTCGTCAAGTCACAAGGCGGGACAGTCCCGCCAGCATAAGCAATTTTCTTACCGCGGGGGACGGATTTTTGACCGTCAGTCCGCCGCCTACCGATTCCATAAGGCGTTGGCGGCCCAAGATAAGCCCTATGCCGGAGCTGTCGCAAAAATCCACCTCGGAAAAGTCCAGTATCAGCATGGACGGCATGGCGCGCTGTATCTCGCCGTCCAGCCGTATGCGTATCTCCGACGCGCTGTGATGGTCTATATCTCCGCCTATCGCCGCGCAAAGGTATTTGTCGCCGCGTGTGATGTTCAGCTTCATAACGCTCGTCCTTTCCGTCGGCCGTACAAAAGCCGCCGACTTTTATGATAACAGTACGCTTTTTATTCATAATATCACACCTTTCCCGCGAAATTTCGGGAAAACGGTCGGACGGCAAAATTTTTGCCGCGTCCGTGAACGCCCGCCGTATAAGGCGAAACGCGGCGGAGCGGCTTTTCTGCGTTTTAAACAAATTTTTAATGAAAGGGTTGATTTTTTTATGATAATATGATACAATTTACTTACAGTCAGTCTGTACCCTTTTATTTTTGCAAAGGCAAAAGCGGGTACAGTCTAAGTTAATAAAAAGCACATAAGGAGAAAACAATGGAAAACCGTACACAGGAGATCACCCACAGCAAAAACAGCCGTATCAAAATAGGTATCATTCCCGGTCATTTTGCCACCAACCATTCCCACGTCAACTATTATGTGGATCTCAACAAGCTGAGGCGCAGATACAAGGACGCGAAAGCGGCCGCGGACGAGCTGGAAAGGATATATGTTTCCACTCCGATAGATACGATAGTCTGCCTTGAGGGCACTCAGATGATAGGGGCGCTGCTGGCGGAAGATCTGTGTACCGGCCATTCTCATTCGATAAACAGCGACAAGGATATAAACGTGGTAACGCCGGAGCTGGACAGCAACAATCAGATGATATTTCGCGACGATACCCAGCCGATGATATGGGGCAAGCGCATACTTCTGCTTATTTCCAGCGCGTCTACCGGCTGGACGATAAGCAGGTGCATGGACTGCCTGAGATACTACAACGGACAGCTTGTGAGCGTCGCCGCTTTGTTCAGCGCGATAAGCGAGGTCGCGGGGATAGAAGTCCACTCCATATTCAGTCTTGAGGATTTCCCCGGCTACGAGAGCCACACCCCCTCGGAATGTCCGATGTGCAAGGCAAAACAAAAGGTCGATGCGCTGATAAACGCGCACGGTTACTCAAAGATATAAAAAATATCCCCGATAAAAATGTCGGGGATATTGGTAAATATAAAAACGGAGGGTTTCTGCCCTCCGTTTGTGTTTATTATAGTTCTTTTTTTGCCGTGTTCAACGCCGCCGCGATGACCTTATCCATATCGTAATACTTATATTCGCCGAGGCGGCCGCCGAAGATCACCTTTTCCTCTTTATCGGCAAGCGCTTTGTATTTTTGATACAGCGCGCTGTTTTTCTCGTCGTTTACCGGATAGTACGGCTCGTCGCCCGGTTTCCACTCGGCGGAATATTCCCGCGAGATAACGGTAGTGGGCTGTGTGCCGAATTCAAAAAACTTATGCTCGATTATGCGGGTGAACGGCGTTTCGCGGTCGGTGTAGTTCACCACCGCGTTGCCCTGAAAGTTGGGGGTGTCCAGCTCCTCGGTCTCAAATCTTACGCTGCGATATTCGAGATTGCCGCAGCAAAAATCAAAATACGCGTCTATCGCGCCGGTGTACACTACCCTGTCCGCGCAGTCGTCCAGCGCCTGCTTATCGGCAAAGTAATCGGTGTTCAGCCTTACCTCCGCGCCGTTCAGCATTTTTTCGACTATCTGCGTATATCCGCCTATCGGTATGCCCTGATACTTATCGTTAAAGTAATTGTTGTCATAGGTAAAACGTACCGGCAGCCGCTTTATTATGAACGCGGGCAGCTCCTTGCAGTCGCGTCCCCATTGTTTTTCGGTGTAGCCCTTTACCAGCTTTTCGTAAATGTCCCGTCCCACCAGCGATATAGCCTGTTCCTCAAGGTTGCGCGGCTCGCCGGTTATCTCCTGCTTTTGCTTATTTATTATTTCCATAGCCTGGTCGGGAGTAACTATGTTCCACATTTTTGAAAAGGTGTTCATATTGAACGGCATATTGTACAGCTCGTCCTTGTATCTCGCTACGGGAGAGTTAGTGTAGCGGTTAAATTCGGCGAACTGTTGTATATAATCCCATATTTCTTTGTCGCTGGTATGGAAGATATGCGCGCCGTAAACGTGTACGTTTATTCCGCTGCGGTTTTCGGTATAGATATTTCCCGCGATATGGCTGCGCTTATCTACCACCAGCACCGTTTTGCCCTTTTTCATCGCCTCGTAAGCGAATACCGCTCCGTAAAGACCCGCTCCCACGATAAGATAATCGTATGTTTTCATTTGATTTCCTCCACGGTTTATTTTTTTCGCTTGGCGGCAAGCTCCTCCGCCTGCTTTTTAAGCTCCGCCTCTTTTTTGGCGCGTTCTTTCTTTTCCTTTGCTTTTTTATCGGCTATGGTGCCGGTATATTCGGCGCAGACCGTATCGGCGTCCCCCTGCATGACCGTTTTGCCGTTGTTCAGCCAGATAGCCTTATTGCACATTTTCTTTACCGTTTCCATATTATGGGACACGAAAAGCAGGGTCGTTCCGTTATTGAGCATTTCGCTCATTTTATTTTCACATTTTTTTCTGAACAGGACGTCGCCGACCGACAGCACCTCGTCCACTATGAGAATGTCCGGCTTTACCATCGTGGCGACCGAAAAGCCCAGCCTTGACTTCATGCCGGAGGAAAAGTTTTTTACCGGAGTGTCCAGAAAATCCTCCAGCTCGGCAAACTCCACTATCTCGTCGAATCGCTCGGCGATGAATTTTTTGGTGTAGCCCAGGATACAGCCGTTCATGTAAATATTCTCGCGCGCGGTCAGCCGTTGGTCGATACCCGCGCCAAGCTCTATCAGCGACGCTATCGAGCCGTTTACTTTAAGCGTGCCGCGATAGGGCTTCAGTATGCGGCTTATCACCTTTAACAGGGTGGATTTGCCGCTGCCGTTCGTGCCGATTATCGCCCATGCCTCGCCTTTTTTTATTTTCAAATCTATATCCTGTAACGCGAGGAACTCTTTATACATAAGCTCGTGCTTTATCAGCTTGACGAAATATTCCTTCAGGTTGTCTATCTTCTCGCTCGCTTTGTTGTAGCGGACGGTCACGCCCTCAAGCTCAATGATATATTCGGGGGTATTTTTTTCTTCCATCTCGACCTCCTAAATATACAGAATGAACTTGTCCTGGCTGCGGCGGAAAAAGAACGTGCCTATCGCGAACATCAGCAGCGCGTATACTACCCCCAGCAAAACGTCCCATATATCGGGTACCGCCCACGCCGGCAGCTCGCCCGCCATCGGCGCCCAGATAAAGAAACGAAATTCCTTGATATAGATATACAGCGGGTTGAGCCGTTCTATTATCCAAGCCAGATACTGCGCAATAGGCACGGCGCCGCTTGTCAGCTGCTCCTGCGCTTTTTCGTAGAACATACCCACGTCGTAAAAAATCGCCGAACAGTACATCCACATGATGGATACCGCGTTGTAAATATATTTTATATCGCGGAAAAACACATGGAGCTGCGCCAGCAGAAAGCCAAGTCCCATCGCGAAAATGTAACCCTGTATTATTACCGGCACGATGCCTAAATTCCACGGGGAAAACAGCACCGTCCCGTCCTTTATAGAATAGAACACCATTACTATGATAAGCGCGCCGAGACTGAACACGAAGTCCACCATGGAGGCGGTTATCTTGGAGAGCGGGAACATAAATTTAGACACATACGTCTTTTTGAGCAGGGACGTGTTGTCGGTTATGGAGTTGAGCGATTTGCTTACCGCGGTGTTTACAAACTCGAACATAGAGCGTCCCGCCAAAAGATATATGGGGAAATACACTATCTCTCTACGGAACAGAAAAGAAAATACCACCGCCATTATTATCATTATCAACAGCGGATTGAGTATGCTCCACACATAGCCGAGAAAGCTCCTGCGGTATTTCAGCTTGATATCTCTGGTGACGAGCTGGACCAACAGGTCCTTATATTTAAAAACCTCTCTGAAAGAGCCCTCCTTAGGTTCTTTCAGTCTTTGCGCTAACGTCATTTTTCTTCTGCCCTCCCGGTAAAAACCGTACTTGCTTTATTCTAACATATACAGAAAATAATGTCAAGTGCGGAAAGCGTGCGGCGCTCGAAAATGCAGTCATATCAAAGGCGGCGGAAAAATTCGGCTCGCAAAAATGTGTATAAAAAGCAAAAAAAAGCAAATAATCCTTTTAAATAACTTTTATGAAAGGATAATAAACATGAACAGGATAAAAAAGTTAAATTCTTTTTATAAAATAGGGCTGTGCGCTATAATGGCGTTTGCGGCGCTGGCGGCGGGAGTGAATATCACTTCCGACAAAACGGTGACGGTCTATTCGCAAAAAGGCTCGGAGGGGGCAGAGGTGGAGGCGGTACAGCGCGTACTTGCCGAAAGAGGACTGTTCAACGGCGAGATAACGGGATATTTCGGAGATCAGACCGAACAGGCGATACTGCGCTTTCAGCAGCAGCAGGGGCTTGAACAGACCGGCGCCGCCGACGAACCGACGCTCAAGCGTCTGGGCATAACGATAGGACAGCGGCCGGACGCGACCTCGTCAAATATACAGCTGCTCGCAAGAATGATCTCCGCCGAGGGGCGCGGGGAGCCGTATGTAGGTCAGGTGGCTATCGGCGCGGTGATAATGAACCGTATCGAACACCCGTCTTTTCCCGACACGCTTGCCGGTATAATATACGAAAACGGCGCATTTTCCGCGCTGTCGGACGGGCAGTTCAACGAGCCGGTTGCGGAATCGGCTTATGCGGCGGCTCGCGACGCGCTGAACGGCTGGGATCCTACCGGCGGCTGCATTTATTATTACAATCCCGCCAAGACCAGCAACAGCTTTATGAAATCCCGACAGGTACAGAAAATAATAGGAGCGCATTATTTCTGCGTATAAAACCGTCCGCCCGCGGTCGTTAAAAACCGCGGGCGGATATTTTTTTACAAATTTGCTTCTCCTACGCTGTTGTCTATTTTTCTCAGACTGACCACCATAAGTGTGATAAGGCAGCATATCACGCTGAGCGTTACCGTGACGATAAGGCTCAGCACGAAGTTGTTCATATCCGCTTCTTTGTAGGTCGTGCCTATCATATAATACAGCGCATAAGGGTTAAATCGGTTTACTCTGAATCCGTTCAGCATGCTGTTTATAAGCTCGCTGCCGAGGTAGACGGCTATTACGCTTATGCCCGGTCTGCCCGTGGATATTCCCGCCATAAAGAACGCGCTTATCAAAAACAGTCCGTAGCCTGCGGAGCAAGCGGCGTTGAACAGTATATCGCTTATCGGTACGGGAGTACCTTCAAACAGCAGATTTGCGACGGCTCCCGCTATCACGGTACCCAAGAACATTACCACCGCAGAGAGCAGCGGATATATCGCGAATTTCGGCAAAACATAGCCCTGCGGGGTAAGTCCAGCGCAGTCGGGTATTATGACGGAGCGTTTTTTCTGCTCGCCGCCCGCCGCCGCCATAAGAATTATCATCATGACCAGCAGACCTATCCCTACCGTTGCGCTGACTCCCGTGATAAATCCTACATAGCCCAAGTCCGCGCCGTAAATGGCGGAGATAGAGCCGGTCAGTCCCTCCATCATATCGGCGGAAGCTCCCGCCTCAACGGTCGCCATTTCCTCCATCAGCCCGCTCATGGAATCGAGCATTTTATATAAAGCGGGATAAGAGGCTGCCAAGCCCAGCACCAGTATCAGTATTCCCCACATACGAAAGCCGCGGGTAAACATCATGAGTTCTTTTTTTATACCTGCCTTGAACATATTCTCTCCCCCTTAATTTATCGTTTCAAAGTATACTTCTTCCAGAGTTTTGGTTTTTACCTCGATATGCGACGGCGTTACGGAAACGTCCGCGAGCGCTTTCAGCATACGGGCGGTTATGTCGCTGCCGTCGGCGTCTTCGGGAGGGATCGCTATCTCAAAGAAATTGTTTTTATTTTCGTAAAGGAATTTACCGCCCGATACGGCGTTTACCGTTGCCATCGCGGCTTGGGGATCGCCGAATACCGAAACGACCAGCTTTTTATTTTGGGAAGAAAATCTTTCTTTCAGCTCTTTTATGTCGCCTTCCAACGCAAGACGACCGTTTTTCATTATTCCTATGCGGTTTGCGACACGTTCCACATCGGAAAGTATATGGGTGCAGAGCATTATTGTCGTGCCGGTATCCGCAAGTTTCAGCACGGTGTTCATCACCTCCGCGCGTCCCTGCGGGTCAAGCGCGGAGGTCGGCTCGTCGAGTATCAGCAGGTCGGGGTCATTAAATACCGCGGCGGCTATCCCGACGCGCTGGTTCATACCGCGCGAGTAACCTTTTATACGCCGAGCGCCGTCGTTTACCATTCCGGTAAGCTCCAACACCTGCTGTATCCGCTCTTTTACGTTGCCCTTATATTTGCAGCACGCGGCGATATATTCCAGATACTCGTAAGCGTTCATATATCCGTACAGCATGGGGGTTTCGGGCAGGTAGCCTATCACCGGTGATTCCTTGTCGAACTCCACTTTTCCCTTATCCTTGGGGATAACGTTGGCGACAACGTTCATCGTGGTGGTCTTACCGCAGCCGTTTTTCCCCAAAAAGCCGTAAACGTCGCCGTTATTTACCGTCATATTCAAGCCGTCCAGCACGTTATACGCGCCGTAGCTTTTATACAGGTCGGTTATTCTGAGCATAATATCCCTCCGCTTTAGTAAAGGTAAATTTTATTTACTTTGTATTGTACCACAAGCCGCTGCATTTGTCAATATATTTTTAGTGTTCAGCCTATTTTTTCTTTACCGCCCATATACGGTCTTAAAACTTCGGGGATATTTACGGTGCCGTCGGCGTTGAGGTTATTTTCAAGGAAAGCGATGAGCATACGCGGGGGCGCGACTACGGTATTATTAAGGGTATGGGCGAAGTAATTGCCTTTTTCCTTGCTTTTTATGCGTATTTTCAGGCGGCGCGCCTGAGCGTCTCCGAGGTTGGAGCAGCTTCCGACCTCGAAGTATTTTTTCTGACGGGGCGACCATGCCTCGACGTCGTAGGATTTAACTTTAAGGTCGGCGAGATCGCCGGAGCAGCATTCTATCGTCCGAACGGGAATATCCATGGAGCGGAAGAGATCGACGGTATTCTGCCACAGTCTGTCGAACCACATCGCGCTGTCTTCCGGCTTACAAACGACTATCATTTCCTGTTTTTCAAACTGATGGATACGGTAAACGCCGCGTTCTTCTATACCGTGCGCGCCTTTCTCCTTACGGAAGCAGGGTGAGTAGCTGGTAAGCGTATAGGGCAGTTCTTCTTCGGGGTTTATCGTATCTATGAATTTACCTATCATGGAATGTTCGCTAGTGCCGATGAGGTAAAGGTCTTCTCCCTCTATTTTATACATCATGGCGTCCATTTCCGCAAAGGACATAACGCCGGTTACCACTCCTCCTCTTATCATAAACGGGGGTACGCAGTAGGTAAAGCCGCGGTCTATCATAAAATCTCTGGCGTAGGAAATTACGGCGGAATGGAGTCTGGCTATATCGCCCATCAGGTAATAAAAGCCGTTTCCTGCGACTTTTCTTGCGCTGTCGAGGTCAAGGCCGTTGAGTTTTTCCATTATCTCGGAGTGATAAGGCACTTCAAAATCCGGCACTTTAGGCTCGCCGTAACGGGTCATCTCGACGTTTTCGCTGTCGTCTTTACCTATCGGCACATCGTCGGCAATGATATTGGGAATGGTCATCATAATTTTTTTCACTTGTTCGCCGAGCTGAGTTTCCTGTGTTTCGAGCTGTGCTAACTCATCGGAAAACTCCTTGACCTGAGCTTTGACCTTTTCCGCTTCTTCTTTCATGCCCTTCGCCATCAAGCCGCCTATTTCTTTAGACAGGCGGTTGCGGTCGCCGCGCAGGGTATCCGCCTTGAGCTGAGCGGCACGGAGCTGTTTATCCAGCTCTATCACCTCGTCTACCAGCGGGAGCTTTTCGTCCTGAAATTTCTTTTTAATGTTTTCTTTTACCTTTTCGGGGTTTTCTCTTAAAAATTTAATGTCTATCATATTTCTCTCCTATACAAATGTTCCACATGGAACTATTTAGCCAGTCTGTTTACAATGTCCGTCAGATCTTCTTTTGTGTAAAACTCTATTTCCACCGTGCCCTTTTTGCGACCGGAGTTTATCCTTACGGCAGTTTCCAAAGCCTTTGACAGCGCTATCTCCGCCTCGATATAAAACGGGTCTTTGGGCTTTTCCTCCTGCTGCGGCTTGTCCGCGTTCTTTACCATGCGCTCTATCTCGCGAACGGATACTTCCTTGGTCGCTGCCTCGCAGGCAAGATCCACCATGCGCTTTTTGTCTTTCAGCCCCAAAAGCACTTTACAATGCCCGACCGACAGCGCGTTTTGCTCCACAAGCTCCTTTACCGCAGGCGGTAAAGCAAGCAGTCGCAGCGCGTTGGCTATGGATGAACGCGCCTTTCCGACCGCCTTTGCGACTTCGTCCTGGCTCATGCCGTAGGTTTCCATAAGCTCCTTGTAGCCGTTGGCTTCTTCTATGGGGTTGAGATTTTCACGCTGGAGGTTTTCTATCAGCATTATCTGATGCGCCTGTACATCGGTAAGCTCTCTTACAAATACCGGCACTTCCGTTATCCCCGCCATTTTGCAGGCGCGCCACCGCCGCTCCCCCGCTACCAGGCGGTAAGAACCGTCCGGCATGGGACGGACCAGCAGCGGCTGTATCAAGCCGTTGTTTTTTATGGAGTCGGCTAACGACTTCAACGCCTCTATATCGAAATTTTTTCTGGGCTGAGATTTGCTCGGCTCAATGTCGGAAATGCGGAGGACGGTCACGCCCTCCTCTTCGTCAAAGCTGTTGTCGTCAAATATGCTGTTGAAGTTGTTTTTTAAAACGTTCCGTGCCATTATTTACCTCCCTTTTCGTCGGTGGCGCATTTTTTGATTATCTCTTTCGCCAGTCTTTCGTACGCCTCCGCGCCTTTTGAGTTTTTATCGTAATATATCACCGGCATACCGTGGCTGGGCGCTTCGGATATGCGGACGTTACGCGGTATCACCGTGTCAAAAATAGAGGATGGCGGGAAATTCGCCTTAATATCCCGCATTATCTCGTTGGATTGGAGCAAGCGCTTATCCAACATGGTGAAAACTATGCCCATAAGGGTGAGGTTCTTATTGGAGGTCTTTTTGACTTTTTTCACGGTCGAAAGGAGCTGCGCCAGCCCCTCAAGGCTGTAATGCTCGCATTGCATGGGTACGATTATCTTATCGCAGGCTATCAGGGCGTTTATTGCCAAGATGCCGAGCGACGGCAGGCAATCTATTATAATTATATCGTACATATCTTTTATTTGCAGCAGGGCTTTTTTCAGTTGGTGATTACGTTGGTCTGTCTGCAAAAGATGTATTTCCGCCTCTGCCAACGCGGCGGTCGAAGGGATAATGCTGACGTTTTTATATGCGGTCTTTATTATCGCCTCTTCGGGTCGTATATCGGACATAACAACGTCATAGCTTGTGGCGTTCAGCGATTTTTTAGATATACCGTAGCCGGAGGTGGAGTTTCCCTGCGGATCGAGATCGACCAGCAGCACTTTTTTCCCTTTTGCACCGAGGGCTGCGCTGATATTTACCGCAGTTGTGGTCTTACCCACTCCGCCTTTTTGGTTGACTACTGAAATTATTGTTCCCATAATACCTCCCCTGAGCTTCAGATACTATTGATATTATAACGCTAATTTCAGTTGCTGTCAAGAACAAAAACGGGCTTATTCTTTCATTAAAAAGCCCCGCCTATAAAAAAAGGCGGGGCAATGTTCCACATGGAACATTTCAACTCAGCGGGTCTCATCGGCAAGCGCCTGCTTGGGCGCGTCCTGCGGGATACGAATGATATATTCGATGTACCCGTTTTCTATGCGCTTGCTGGAATCAAACTCAACGCCGGAGCGTTTCATGGTTTCAATGGTGCGGTTGATGTTGTTGATATAAAGTAGCTTTTCTTTAAAAAGCCATTGTCTTCGGCTCTTTACGGGGCGCGGATGCAGCAGCTCCTCTATATATTCGTCGGTCTGTACCGCGTTGAAATTCAGCTTGTGTATCTTTTCCGCCGCCGCCTGACGCTGCTCTTCGGGAAGCCTGAGCAGCGCTCTTACCTGCCGCTCTTTAAATCCGTACTCGATAACACTCTTTTTTATCTCGGCGGGCAGCTTTAACAGCCTCAGCTTGTTTGCTACCGTGCTTTGCGCCTTTCCCAGCTTTTTCGCTATCTCCTCCTGCGTAAGGCCGTAATATTCTATCAGCTTGCTTATCGCCTCCGCCTCCTCAAAATAATTGAGGTCGCTTCGCTGGATATTTTCCAAAATGCTCAGTATAGCCGACTCCTGCGCCGTTCTTTCCGCAATTATTACCGGCACGGTCTGCAATCCCGCCAGCTTCGCCGCTCTGAGCCGCCTTTCTCCGGCAATAAGCTCGTATCTTCCGTCGTCGGCTTTTCTGACCGTTAGCGGCTGAAGTATGCCGTTTTCCTTGATGCTTTGAGCCAGTCCCGCCAGCTCCTGCGGGTCAAAATCCTTGCGCGGCTGATTCGGGTTGGGAAAAATAACACCGGTTTTTAATTCGGTCATGCCGCTCATTCTCTCCTTGGCTTTGAATATTACTCCCATTTTTTGATCCTTTCGCTCTTTCGGACGGGCTTGCGGAAAGCCGTAACCCCCGCTTTTCACACTCGCCCGCACCGTTTTATATCCCTATATCCTTATGTTAGCAGACTTTATCCGATATTTCCATACAAAAAATCCCGCGTATTTCGGCAGAATACGCGGGTGGGTCTCATTTTTTTACATTTTATAACGGTTTTTTCTTTATCAAAGCAGGATTTCTGGGATATTTCGGCGAACAAACGCTAATTTTTTCTATAATAAAAAGTCGCCTGCCGTCGTTGTTTGTAATTTTATAATCTTTAATTTCCCGTATCCTCCCGCCTAACAGCTTTATGGCATTTTCCGCAGCGTCGGCGGTTTCTTTGACGGATTTGAGCGCGATAAAAAGTCCGCCCTTTCTGACATAAGGCAGGCAGTATTCGCTTAAAACCGGCAGAGCCGCTACCGCTCTTGCGGTGGCAAAATCAAAGCTCTCCCGTCTGTCCTTGGCGAGATCTTCGGCCCGTCCGTGGATTATTTCGGCTTTTATACCTAGCAATTCACACGCCTGACGCAAAAAAACGCAGCGTTTTTCCAAAGCCTCCAAAAGCACCGCTTTCAGATCCTCGCGGTAAATAAGCAGCGGTACAGACGGGAACCCCGCTCCCGTGCCTATATCGATAAAGCTCGCTTTGTCGGTTATATCCAAATCGGCAAAAGGCAATATGCTGTCTACGAAATGCTTAGCCACCACGTCTTCAAACTCGGTAACGGCGGTAAGATTTACTTTCTTGTTATAATCCGTCAAAAACTCATAAAATGCCGCCAGCTTTTCGGCTTTTTCCGCCGATAGCTCTATATGACATTTGTCAAATTCCTTTATTATATAGTCAACCTTTTCCATGACGCCCTCCCTCCAACCAAATCAGAAGAACCGATATATCGGCGGGATTTACCCCCGATATTCTGGACGCCTGTCCGATATTAAGCGGTTTGAATTTTTGCAGCTTTTCCCGTGCCTCAAGACGCAGGCCGGAAATAAGCGAATAATCGGTATCGGGGGAAAGCGGCTTATCCTCCAGCTTTTTCATCTGTTTTATCTTCTCGTCCTGAGTTTTGATATATCCCTCATATTTTATCTCTGTCTCCAGCTTTTCGACAAGCTCATGTGACAGTTTGGGGTGGCTGTCATCAAACGGCAAAAGCTCGTTGTAAGAGATTTGCGGACGTTTTAAAAGCTCGATAAATTTTACGCTCTGGTTTATCCGCGAAGTTCCTTTTCTCTCCAACAGCTCATTAAGCTCCCTGCTGACCGGCAGCGATGTCCGTGTGATCCTTTCCTTTTCCTCATCTATAGCCGCGCGGCGTTCCAAAAACAGCGCGTATCTCTGTTCGCTCACCAAACCTAGCTCTCTGCCGGTCGCCAGCAGCCTTTCCTCGGCGTTGTCGTGTCTGAGCATCAGCCTGTATTCGCTGCGTCCCGTCATCATACGGTACGGCTCGTTACAGCCTTTTGTCACAAGGTCGTCGATAAGCGTACCTATATAAGAGCTGCTGCGTTCCGGCACATACAAAGGCTCGCCCTTTATCTTACGGGCGGCGTTTATTCCCGCGACCAAGCCCTGCACGGCGGCCTCCTCATACCCGCTGGTACAGTTGAACTGTCCCGCTCCGAACAGACCGCTTATTTTTTTAAACTCCAAAGTAGCGTACAGCTCCAACGGGTCGCAGCAATCATATTCTATCGCATAAGCGGGGCGCATTATCTCAACGTTTTCCAAGCCTTTTATCGTCCGCAGAAACTTTATCTGCACATCCTCCGGCAGGGAGCTTGACATACCCTGCAAGTAATATTCGTCGGTATCCAAGCCCATCGGCTCGACGAAAAGCTGATGACGCGGTTTATCGGAGAACCTCACTATTTTATCCTCGATACTCGGACAGTAGCGCGGCCCCACTCCTTTTATCCTGCCGGCGTAAAGCGGAGAGCGGTGCAGATTCTCCAGAATTATCCTATGTGTATTCTCGTTGGTATAAGTCACATAGCAGGTCGATTTATTTTCCAGCGAGAAAGTGTTATCAAAGCAAAACGGCGTGATATATTCATCGCCCTTTTGCTCCTCCATCACGGAAAAATCAATAGACCTCTTATGCACCCGTGCGGGCGTCCCCGTTTTAAATCTTCGCATACTTACGCCCAGCTTTTTAAGGCTTTCCGTCAAAGGCAAAGCGGCGTTCACGTTATCCGGTCCGCTGGTATAATTCATCTCGCCGATATGTATTTTTCCGCCGAGATACGTCCCCGTTGTAACGATAACGCATTTAGCCTTACAAAACGCGCCGAGCTTGGTTATTACCCCTGTTACCCTGCCGTTTTCGGTGCATATTTCAGTCACCTCGGACTGTTTTATATCCAGTCCGTCGGTCTGCTCCAGCGTTTTTTTCATATAGGAATGGTATTTCACCCTGTCGCTCTGAACTCTCAGGCTGTGAACGGCGGGGCCTTTCCCGCGATTGAGCATTCTCGATTGGATAAAAGTAAAATCGGCGGCTCTGCCCATTTCTCCGCCGAGGCAGGACAACTCTCTGACAAGCTGCCCTTTTGCCGAACCGCCGATACACGGATTGCAGGGCATATTTGCTATTGCGTCCAAGCTGAGGGTGAACACGGCGGTCTTACAGCCGAGCCTTGCCGCAGCCAGCGCTGCTTCGCAGCCGGCGTGTCCCGCTCCTATAACTATAACATCATAACTATCAAGCTCGTACATAATTTTTCCTGAATGTTCCATGTGGAACATTAGGCAGCCTGAACGGCTGCCTAATCTCTCCTTTAATCCTCGTCCTCGTCGGAAACCTCCGCGTCGTCGCTCTCTATCGTTTCGTTCGCCTCTTCAAGCTCCGCCGCCTTTATCTCCTCTTCGCTCGCTTGTTCGACTTCCTCTATATCCGCCGTTTCGTCATGCTCGGTGCGGGTAAACGTAACTACCCTGTCCTCACCGTTCAGCCTCATGACCCTTACGCCTCCGGCGTATCTTCCCATGACCCTTAGATCATTCGCACGAATACGAATTATAACGCCGTCGGTGCTTATAAGTATCACGTCGTCGTCAGCCTGTATGGACCTGATACCGCAGACGTATCCCTTTTCCTCGCCGGTCTTGTAGTTCTTTATTCCGTTGCCGCCGCGGTTTTGCAAACGGTAGCTCTCCAACGAAGTCCTTCTTCCCATTCCCTTGTCGGTAACAGTAAGTATCGTCATGTTGTTGCCGTATACCTTGGCAGCCCCTACGACATAATCTCCTTCACGCAGCCGTATCGCCCTGACTCCCATTGCTATACGTCCCATGCTGCGTATCCTGTCCTCGTTGAAATGTATAGCCATGCCGTCATGTGTGGCTATTATGACCGAGCTGTCACCCTCGGTAAGATGTGCCGCCGCGATCTCATCACCGTCTAAAAGCGTTATGGCGCGTAATCCGTGCTTTCTTATGTTCTTGAACGCGCTGAGCGGCGTACGCTTTATCTTGCCCTGCTTGGTAATACATATGAAATATTTGTTGTCGGCAAAATCAGAAGTTTTCATCATCGCCGCAATTCGCTCGCCCTCGCTGAGCTGCAACAGATTGACAATGTTCGTGCCCCTGCTCTGCTTCGACCCCTCAGGTATCTCATAGCATTTCAGCTTGTACATATTTCCGAGATTGGTAATAAACAAAATGTTGTCATGCGTGGAGCTTATAAACATATCCTCCACAAAATCCTCTTCCCGCTGCTTCATTCCGGATACGCCCTTGCCGCCGCGCTTTTGTATGTTGTATACCTCCGCAGCCTGACGCTTGATATACCCGATGTTGGTGTAGGTAAGTACACATTCCTCTTCGGGTATGAGATCCTCTATGTCTACCTCGCCACTCACCGGCTCTATCGAAGTCCTTCTCTCGTCACCGTATTTCTTCTGTATCGAGCCTATCTCCTCGGCAATTATCTCGCGTACCCTTTCGTCGCTGGAAAGTATGTCAAGGTAATAATGTATCTTGTCCATTATCTCCGCAAGGTCCGAAATTACCTTGTCCCTTTCCAAGCCGGTCAAAGCACCCAGCCTCATCTGCACGATAGCTTCCGCCTGCTCCTCGGAAAGCCCTATCTCGTGCTCAAATTTTACCTCGCGGTAATTCTCACCCATCGCCCTTTTGAGCAGTACCGAAAGATCGTCCTCCTTGAACCGCTCCATCAGCCTTTCCTTGCCTTCGGGGATGGTCTTGCTGGAACGAAGTATCGAGATGACCTCGTCTATGTTGTCTATCGCAAGCAAAAAGCCCTGAAGTATATGCGCGCGGTCCCTCGCCTTTTTAAGGTCAAAATTCGTGCGCCTTACTATTATGTCCTTTTGGAAAGCTATGTAATTATCCAGAATTTCGGGCAGCGTAAGTATCTTAGGCTCGCCGTTTACCAGCGCAAGCATGATAACGCCCACCGTATCCTGGAGCTGCGTAAAGCTGTACAGCTTGTTTAACACTACCTGCGCGTTCGCGTCCCGCTTTAACTCCACGACGATACGCATACCGTCCTTGTCGCTTTCGTCACGAAGATGGTTGATGCCCTCTATCCTCTTGTCCTTTACCAGCATACCCATGCTTTCCAACAAACGCGATTTGTTGACCATGTACGGTATCTCGGTTATGATTATCTTGGTCTGATTGCCGTCCTCGACGATCTCCGCACGGCCTCTCAGCGTTATCTTGCCGCGTCCCGTATAGTACGCCGAGCGTATGCCGCTGTACCCCATTATTATTCCGCCGGTCGGGAAATCGGGGCCCTTGATATGCTCCAACAGCTCCTCGATACCGCAGTCGGGATCTTCCAGCCTTACCTTTATCGCGTCGCATACCTCGTTTAAGTTGTGGGGAGGTATGTTCGTAGCCATTCCCACAGCTATACCCGTAGAACCGTTTACCAGCATATTCGGGAATTTTACCGGCAAGACCGTCGGCTCTTTCAGTTTATCGTCGTAGTTCGTGCCCCAGTCGATAGTTTCTTTATTTATATCCTGCAAAAGCTCCGACGCTATTTTTGACATTCTCGCCTCGGTATAACGGTATGCGGCGGGCGGATCTCCGTCCACCGAGCCGAAGTTTCCGTGTCCGTCTATCAGCGGATATCTGAGCGAAAAATCCTGCGCCAGTCTTACCAAAGCGTCATACACCGATGCGTCGCCGTGCGGGTGATATTTACCCAAAACCTCTCCGACCGTGTACGCACACTTGCGGTACGGGTTGGAATAGGTGTTGTTTGACTCGTTCATCGTATAGATTATTCGCCTATGTACAGGTTTGAGCCCGTCGCGGACGTCCGGCAGCGCGCGCGATACTATTACCGCCATCGAATACTGGAGAAAGCTCTCCCGCATCTCCTTTTCAATATCTACCTGTATCAGCTTTTCATTCGATGTATTAAACTCTCTGTTGTTGGTATTATCCATTTATATTTCCTTCCTTTGACTGCCTCTTTACAGAACAGCTTTATCTTTAAGTATCTCTCTCAGCTTGTCCTGCTCCGTGTCAGAAAGACAACGCTTGGGATAAATATATATCAGTCTTTTATTCACAAACAGCAAAAACATTTCTTCCTCTTCTTTTGCGTCGATAAGGTCCGTGCCGAACCGATACACGCTTACCTCGCTGTTTTCCGACGGCGCTTCTTCGCCGTTCTCGGAATTATCCGCCGTGCCGTCCGCCGTTTCTTGTACGGTTTCGGCGTCCTCGGCGGCGGTTTCGTCCGACTCGTCCAAAATACAGGTGATGACCCTTAGCTCCGACGGGTAGATCTCGGTGATATATGTTTCCTCCGCCAAGGAACTCAACGTATCCAACATTTTCCGCCTTATCTGAAACGGCTTGTACCAGCTGTAAAAAATCATTCCCAAAGCCAGACCTACGATAACATACCCGTAAAAATTCGACATATCGCGTATTATTATATCCGCGCCCAGCACAAGCGCTATCACATAGACCGCGGTAAAGACCACCGTCCGCTTGAGCTGATATTTCTTCCAAAAACACATAAAGCCTTTCGATATTTCGTCCAGCGTCATGCTGTATTTTATCTCTAGCAGCTTTTCTTCCATATCGTGATATTTTCTCCTTTTCGGTATTATGTCAAGCCAGAACGAATATCACTAATCCGGCCGCCGCGCAGACTATCGCGGCAATACAGGAAATAACCGCGTCGCGATAATTTTTCTTCTTAAAAAATATCGGAACGTTTATCCCCGCGGTAGCGCACAGCACCAGCAGGCAAAGCGGCAGAAACAGCCGTGCTTCGAGCGTCCCCGAAAGCAGGCAGAACACCGCGAAAAGCCACATGAATCCGCACGCCCATATACAAAACTTTCTTATCGAAACGAACGGCGCAAGCTCCTTTTCAAGCTGCTTTTCCTGTTCCATTCTGATAAACGCCTGTTCCTTTTCCTCGGCGTCGGTCATATACTGGCTCTTTTGACGCTCCATCTGAAGCTCGACGCGCTTGCGCAGCAGTTCTTTCTGATCCGTTGTTTCCTCGTTTTCGGTCGTTTTATTTTCAGTATCCATAACAGCTCCTCGCCCGTACGGCTAACTCAAATATCAAGATCCTTAACGTACTTCGCGTTGGTTTCGATAAATTCCCGTCTGGGCTCTACCTTGTCGCCCATAAGTATCGAGAATATCTCATCCGCACGCGCAGCGTCCTCCATCGTGACTTTTATCATCGTCCTTACTTCGGGATCCATCGTCGTTTCCCAAAGCTGTTCGGGGTCCATCTCGCCCAAACCTTTGTAACGCTGTACGTCCACCTTAGCATTACTTTCTCCGGCAAGCTCCGCGATATACATATCCCTTTCCTCGTCGCTGAACGCGTATTTTACCTTTTTCCCGCGCGATACCTTAAACAGCGGCGGCTGCGCCAGATAAACATGACCTTGTTCTATCAGCGGGCGCATAAATCTGAAAAAGAACGTGAGCAGCAATGTGCGTATATGTGAGCCGTCCACATCGGCGTCCGCCATTATCACCACTCTGCCGTAACGCAGCTTGGTAATGTCAAATTCCTCGCCGACTCCCGTACCCAAAGCCTTTACCACCGGCGACAGCTTATCGTTGTTGTAAACCTTGTCAACTCTCGCTTTTTCCACATTCAGCATTTTGCCCCAAAGCGGCAAAATAGCCTGAAAACGACGATCTCTGCCCTGCTTTGCCGAGCCGCCCGCCGAATCTCCCTCGACGATATATACCTCGGTCTTTTCCGGGTCGGTATCGGAGCAGTCGGACAGCTTACCGGGAAGTCCCATACCGTCCGAAACGGATTTTCTCTTTGCTTCCATCGCCTTTTTGGCGGCGTCCCGCGCAGCCTGCGCATTTATCGCTTTCTGAGCGATTATCGCTATCGTGTCGGGATGTTCCTCGAAATAATAGGTCAGCTTTTCGGTGGTTATCTTGTACACAACGGGACTTACTTCGGGATTGCCCAGCTTTCCCTTGGTCTGCCCCTCAAACTCACATTCCGGCAATTTTACCGATATTACCGCGTTTATAGCCTCTCTTATAGCCTCTCCGCTCAACGGAACAAATTCCTTTGCCTCGTCGTTTTTCTTCTTGGATTTTTTATTTAACTGCGCCTGCTGCTCCTTATAGGTCTTTACAAAATCGTTTATGACCTTTGTCAATGCCTTTTTGAAAGCTACCTCGTGAGTGCCTCCGTCTACCGTGTGAATGTTGTTTGCAAAGGAACGGAAAGTTTCGCTGTTGAAATCCGTGTTGTACTGGAACGCTATCTCTACCGAAATATCCTCAAGCAGTCCCTCTATATATACCACGTCGGGGTGCAAAGCCTCTGCGCCTCGCTTTTTTTGCAGCCATTCCACATAGCTGATTATACCGCCCTCGTACAGCATTTCCTTAAATCTGATATTTTCAGCGTCGCGGGTGTCCGCAAGCGTTATTTTAAGTCCGGCGTTCAAAAACGCCTGCTCGCGCAGTCTTTCAAGCAAAGTATCGTAATTGAACTCCACCGTATGGAAAATGCTGCCGTCCGGCTTGAACCTTACCTGAGTGCCTGTTTTATCGGTCTTTCCTATAACTTTCATCAGCTCGTCGTAATGACCGCCGTTCGTGAATTTCTGGTAGTGTATCTCCTTACCGTCATAAACGGTAAGCTCCAGCCACTCGGACAGCGCGTTTACCACCGACGCGCCGACGCCGTGCAGACCGCCGGATACCTTGTATCCGCCGCCGCCGAATTTTCCGCCCGCGTGAAGTATCGTATATACTACGGTCGCCGCGGAAATACCCTCCTGCTTTTGTATACCGGTAGGTATACCGCGTCCGTTGTCCGTTACTTCGATTATATTATCGGGAAGTATCTTCACGTCTATCTGAGTGCAGTAGCCCGCCAACGCCTCGTCTATCGCGTTGTCTACTATCTCGTATACCAGATGATGAAGTCCGCTTTCGCCGGTAGAGCCGATATACATACCGGGTCTTTTGCGAACGGGCTCCAGTCCCTCAAGTATCTCTATATCCTCCGCCCCGTATTCCTTCTCGACGCGGGTGTTGTTTTCTATATCTTTTATCTCACCGTCTATTACTTCTTCTTCAAAAATGTTTTCGTTTTCAGCCATCTTTTTTCCTTTCTCCCGAAAGATTTTTTCCTTTCAAAAAATTACTCCTCTACATTCCGAGCATACTATTATTATTATACCTCAAATAGCGCAAAAAGTCAAGAAAAACCGCGCTTTGCGCGGCTTTAAATTTTTGTTGAAAATGCCTTTTTTTATCTTACAACACCCTTTTTTTGAGCGTCATTACCGAAACGTTGGTGATGTATACTTTATTTTCACACACCACAAAGCTCTTCGGCATTTCATAGGACACATAATGTATCTTTCCCTGCTTTTGCAGCCGCGAAAGATAAACGTTCACGTCCTTATTCACGGAGGTTTTTTCTATATCGAATATCCCTATTATATCCCTCACGTCGACGCTGACGTTTCCCCCTATATGAATGTACATATCACAGCTCCTTAAACTTCCCCTGCTCGACGTTCCATATCTTCCCGCTGTCCAACTGCTTTAAGTCGGAAATATTACAGCAAGTAATAAACACCTGAGAATTTACAATATGATTAAGAATAAATTCTTTTCTTATCATATCCAACTCGCTCAGCACATCGTCCAGTATCATTACGGGAGTTTCGCTGCGCGCCCTTATCATCTCCGCCTCCGCCAGCTTTAAAACCAACGCCGTGCTGCGCTTTTGTCCCTGACTTGCAAACTCACGTTCATTCTTCCCGTTCAATGTGAACATCATATCGTCGCGATGGACACCGAGAACGGTATATCGGTGTTTCAGCTCCTTATCAAAGCTGTCGCAAAGGCGTTTGTAATAGTCGTCGTAAAGCTCGTTTATCTCCTCCGCCTTTATATCGTACCTGTCGAATATACTGGAATAATATTTAAGTCCCAGCTTTTCCCCGCCGGAGGAAAGCTCTTCATACAGCTTTGCCGCGATAACTTCAAGCTGTGAAAAATATTTTATCCTGCCGTAGGTAACGTTCAAGCCCTCTCCCGCTAAAACCTCGTTCCAACTGTCGAGCTGCGGCCGTATAAGGGAAATATCGCTGTCAGAATTTATTCCGTACAGTATATTATTCTTATTTTTCAACGCTTTGTTATATCTTGACAGCTTTTTAAGATGTACCGGCGTTTGCATCATAGCCACGCTGTCAAGATAATCCCGCCTGAGATCCGGCTTTCCCTTTATAAGATTTAAATGTTCGGGGATAAATACCACATATTTAAGCACTCCGTAAAGCTCCATCGCGCTTTTGAGCGGAAAACCGTTGTATAAAATTTCCCGTTTATTATTACTGAAAGTATATTCTATCAAATTTTCGCTTTTAGTATTATAACAGGTAGTAAAATACATTTTAAGGCAAACGTCCGCTTTTTCGTCGTTAAAAGGAATAAACGCGCCGGGTCTGCTCCCTCTGAAAGAGGGTCCCATGCAAAGACTTACAGCTTCACACAGATTTGTCTTGCCCTGCGCGTTGTTACCGCAAAAAATGTTCATATTTTTATCAAATATGAACTCCTGCTCCCTTATATTTCTGAAATTTCTTACATAAAACCGCGTTACCGTCATAAACCTTTAGTCCCATACACAGAGATATTCCCTGCCGTTCAGCGCTATCCTGTCGCCGTCGCGCAGCTTTTTGCCGCGCATTGTACATATTTCTCCGTTTACCTGAACTTCTCCCTGCTGTATCAGCAGCTTTGCCTCTCCGCCGGTGGAACAAGCGGAACAAAACTTCAAAAACTGCTCCAGCTTGATAAATGGCGGCTGTATTTTTACCTTTTCCATATATTTAATTCTTCGCCCTCATATATTCCAAAGTCGCTGTTTCGTCCTCATAAGGGATCATTATAAACAGCATATTATCTTCGACCTGATAAGCCGCGCTCATCTTACTTCCGTTTATATCCAATTCTATCGACGAATCCTCGGATAACTTATAATCGACCGTTCCGTCGGAGGTTATAAACTTATCCTCGGTTATCTCCAACACCGCGCCGTTTGCCTGTTCCCATTTTCCAAGCAAGATGTTTTTCGGTGCTCTCCCCGTGAAAGACAAACCGATAAGCACAACAATGACCGCCAAAATTATACAAACAGTAATAAGTATTATAAGTATAACTTTCGGTGTATGATTTTTCTTGATACTGGTCTTTTTCGGATCGTGCTTTTCCAAAAATTCCATTATATCAAAATTTTCGTCGAACTTTCTCTTTTCCAAAAGCGAAATATCGTTATTCTCCCGATTTTCCATAGCTTTCCTATAAATACCTTTTACCGTCTTCTTACTGGACTTACAAGGAACATAAAGCTGTCGCCCTGAGGCGGAAGAATTTTAAGCGCCTGCACACCCGAAGAGATTATATAAAACTTTACCTTATCGCAGCCGGAATTTCTCAAAGCGTCCAACAGATACTTTCCGTTAAAGGATATTTCGGTCTTTTCGGCGGAATATTCTATATCTATTTTCTGATCTACTTTTCCTATCGCTGTTTCACAGTTTATTTCCAGCGTATTGTTATCAAAGGTAAGATTTACCGGCGCTCTGAATTTGTCGGTTATCAGCAGCATGGTCCTTTCCACACATTCCGTCATTTCTCTTACGTTTACCACGGCTTCCTTTTCGGAGGTGTATCCCACTATCTTTGAATAATCGAAAAAGTCGCCCTCAAGCAGCCTTGAAAATACCGTGTATTTTTCTATCTTGAAAATACATTGATTTCTGTCGACCGAAATGACCGCTATCTTACTTTCATCGTCGCTGAGCAGTCTTAATATCTCGCTTAAAGTTTTCCCGGGCACTACAAAATCAAAATCCTCGTGAAGTAAGGATTCTTTTCTTAAAGCTATCCTTATTCCGTCCACCGAGATGACGTTTATATTATTATCCTTTATATCGAATTTTGAGCCCATAAGCACCGGCTTTGTATCTATCGAGGACACCGCGTAAAGGGTCTGCCCTATCATGCTTTTGAGCAAAGGCTCGGATATCTCAAAGCTCTCTCCTCTCGAAAGCTCGGGTATAAGCGGATAATCCTCGCTGCTCATTCCCATTACCGAATATTTTATATCTTCGCAGCTTATATTTAGCTTTAATCCGTCGTTTTGCTCGAAAGAAATATCTCCGTCCGGCATTCTCCTCACCATTTCGCAGATAAGACGGCTGTTCATTACAAGCTCTCCGTCCTCCTTGCCGTTTACGGTTATATCGGTCTTTATCCCAAGCTCCAGATCGTAGCCGGTGACAGTCAGAACGTTTCCTTTAAGGCTCAAAAAGATACCCTCCAACGCCGCAATGACGGATTTTGAGGAAGCGGCCTTGGCGGTAGTCACCAAAGCGTCGATAATATCCGATTTCTTTACCGAGAATTTAAGCATCTTATTTTCCTTTCCTGCTCAAAGAAAAGTTTTCAACCTTTCTTTTTGAAAGCATCAAGCGCCGCAGGCGCAAATTAAATAATATAATATTATATTTTTTTGGGGGTGGCGGTGGGGTCGGTTGATTTTGCGGAAAACCCTCTCTCTTAGCGGGACAGGCTGTTTTACGGACATATTTTTCTGTTAAAAATCAGTCTGTCGCGTGTTGAGAAATGTCAAAAGATTTTTAACATCTTCAACCTTCAACCGTTTAAAAAGTTTTCAGCGGTTAAAAACCGAAAACCCGTTGAAAAATGTCAAACGCTCGTACTGAGATTTTTTATCATATCGTCTACCATGCTTTTAAAGGACGGGTCCTTTCCGAGAATTGATTTGACCTTGGTTATGGCGTAAACGATGGTAGAATGATCTCTGTGACCGAATTCCTCCCCTATCGAGGAATATGAAAGCCCCGTTATCTTGGAAACCACATAAATAGCCACCTGACGCGCTATAGAGATCTGCGAAGACCTCTTAGAGGAACGTATATCTTCGGGATCGACGCTGTATATTTTTGCGACTTCGTTTATTATCTTTTCCACCGTCACGGGTATCGGCTCGTGATTTGAAAGGATATCCTTTACCACCGACTGTGCCATATTAAGCGTGGGAGTAACGCCGGTCACTACCACCAAAGCGTTTATCTTGGTTATCGCGCCCTCAAGCTGTCTTATGTTGGTTTTCAGCTTGTCCGCCAGAAATTCTATAACGTTGTCCGGCAGATTGAGATGGAACAGCTCCGCCTTGCGTTTTATTATCGCTATCCTCGTTTCATATTCGGGCGGCGCGATGTCCGCGAGCAGTCCCCATTCAAACCTGCCCAGCAGCCTTTCCTCCAGTCCGTTTATCTCCTTGGGAGGACGGTCGGAGGTAAAGATTATCTGCTTGTTTTGAGTGTGCAGGTAGTTAAAGGTATGGAACATTTCCTGCTGCGTTTCCACTTTGTTTGAAATAAACTGTATATCGTCTATCAGCAGCATATCGCAGCTGTGATATTTTGCTTTAAAATCCTCGGTGCGGTTCGCTCTTATGGAGCTTACAAAGTCGTCGGTAAAGGTGTCCGCGGTGGTGTATATTATGTTCATTTCGGGGTGCAGTCGCTCCATCTCGGTCTTTACCGCGGATAAAAGGTGAGTTTTTCCGAGCCCCGGCTCGCTGTAAATGAAAAGAGGGTTGTATTTCGTGCTGGGCTCCTGTACCACCGCTTTGCAGGCGGCGTATGCCAAACGATTGTTATCTCCCACTATAAAGGTGTCGAAGGTGTGCTTATAGTTGCTTTCCTGTTCGCTTTTGGTCAGCTTGCTTTTTACAGCGTAATCGTCCTCCAGCTCCTTTTCAAGCTCTCCCTCCGATTCGGATTCTATGCCGTAATGTATCTTCTGCTCGCCGGTAAGGTCGTTTTCACAAAGTATTTTCAGCTCCACCTCGAAACCGAGCAGCTCGGAAAAAGCGTCCTGCAAAAGGTTGCCGAAATTGTCCCTTGCCATATCGCGCGCAAAAGGACTGGCTACATATAAAAGCACCTGATTGTTATTAAGTTTAAGCGGCTTTAACGGCTCTATCCACAGCTTCATGGCGGTGGGAGATAAAGTGAGGAGCTTTTTGACCTCCTCAAAAATGTCCGCAAAGGAATTATAAGAACACACTTTTTCTCACCTCTCAGGGAAAATCTATCTCAAATTTTCGGCGTTTTCTCAATAAAAAATAATCAATATTATAATAACATAAAAAGGGAAAATTGTCAACAATATTTTTGAATACAAAGAGGGAAATTTTTGGTTTAAAAGCAACTTGTGTTTGACTGCCTAGGCATACGGGAATATTGCACAAATATCCGCGCATAATAAATTTTACCTTTAAAACCAATCCGTATCGGCGGATAAAAAACATTCGGGAGGAAACATGGGCGGCGAGGCAGAGCGTGTAAGTCTGGCAGAGCTTGGCAGACAGATAAAACGGCAGAGGAGAAAGCTGAACGGTCATATCAAAACGAGATTTTCCGAGCACGTTACCGCGGCGGATAAAAGTATGCGCGACGCGGCGGTAAACAACAGGTTTCTCACCGTGCTGTGCCGAAAAACGGCAAGCGGCTTTTTGCCCGTGATATACGAGGCGCTGGAGGAATGTAAGGACACCGAGAGAATAATAAAGAAACTTAAGATACTGACCCAGATAAGGGATATACGGTCGGCGGATCTTGAGTTTTTGCCGCAGCTTATCGCGGCGGGGAGAATGTGTAAGCTGTGCGGGTATGCGGACAGCTTTGACGACAAGGCATTTTTAAAGGAGCTGGAAAAGCTTATCTATCCCGTTGACGCCGACGTTGAGCGGATAGTTTCCGTGTGCGGAAAGCTGCACGCGGAATTTTGCCGCAGCGCCGCTTATCTTGAGATGACCGACCGTACGCGGCATACCTACCGCACAAAGACCGCGATGGTCGCCGAGGCGGCGGATATAGACGAAATAAGGCTGGCGGCGGGCTATCTCACCGAGGAGATAAAGGGCAAGCCGCTCGGCCGCAGTATAAACGAGGATTTCGACAGGGTGTTTCCTCCCACATCGCCGAAAAAATATATTTCCACGGTGATATTATCGGCGGCGGGAGCGACCGCCGTCACGGCGGCGGCAACGCAAAGCCTTGCCGCGCTGCTGCTGATACTGCCATTTTATATGCTGGCAAAAAACCTTTGCGACAGGGCGGTATGCCGCATGGCAAGGCTTAGGGCTTTCCCTCCCGCGCAAAAGGAGAACGGCGGACGGATACCCGAACAGGCAAAGACCCTCTGCGTTATCTCCACACTGCTGACCGAAAAAAAGGACGCGGCGGAGGCTTTGGAAAAGGCAAAAAATTTTTTGAACAAAAACCGTACCGAGAATTTACAGGTCTGCCTGCTGTGCGATCTGCCCGCGGGAAAGGAAAAGACCTGCGACAAGGACGAACCGATAATAAACGCGCTGGAAAAATACGCGCTTTCTCCCTGCGAAAATATCTCCTTTGCCCTGCGGGAAAGGAGCTACTGCGCCACGCAGCGCAGCTGGATAGGCTACGAAAGAAAGAGAGGCGCGATAGAACAGCTCGCCGATACTCTTATCGGGCGGGAGGAAAAATTTACCTTTTACGGAACGCGCCCGCTGCGCCCTAAGTATCTGTTGACTTTGGATTACGATACCGACGTGCCCATCGACGGAGCGGCGGCGCTGGTAGGCTATGCCGAGGCGGAGGAGAACCGCCCCGTTATAAAGGACGGCAGAGTAACGGCGGGCTTCGGGATAATAGCGCCGTCCTGCGTGCCTAAGCTGTCCGCCTGCATGAAAAGCGGGTTTTCCTCGATATTCGGCGGCTACGGCGGCAGCGGCTTTGCCCAGTACGGGGTGAACGGCGATTTTTATATGCGGGCGTTCGACGAGGGGATATTTTGCGGCAAGGGGCTGACGGACCTTGACGCGTATGTCGAATGTTGTCACACTTTCCCCGAAAACCGCGTGCTTTCCCATGATATACTGGAGGGAGGGCTGCTGAGAACGGCGGCGGTGCCGGAGGAATTTACCGAGAGCTTTCCCGCCGACCTGTCGGGGTATTTTAAGCGGCTCTCCCGCTGGCAGCGCGGGGATATACAAAATATCCCCTTTATCTTTTCAAAGCGTTTAAAGCTGGGCACAGCCGACAGATACAAGCTGTTTGACAACGCCATGCGCGCGGCAGCGCCGATATTCACGCTGTTGTGCTTTTTCACCTTTTCCCCCGTTATTGCGTTGCTGTCGGCGGTCGCCGCGACAGCGCAGTTTTTTCCCGTGATAACTAAAGATAACGGCGGGCGCTTTCTCAGCGGGGTGGTAGGAAACCGCGAAAGACTGCTGTACCGTATGCTGTGCGAGCTGATACTGATACCCAAAAGCGGATTATCGTCGCTTGGCGCGGTATCCGTGACGGTGTGGCGTATGCTGGTAAAAAAAGGACTGCTCAGCTGGACCACCGCCTTTGAGGTGGCAAGGTCGGCGAAAGGCTCGGTGAAAACGGCGGCGGCTTTGCTGCTTTCCACACTTATTTCCTTTCCGCTGCTGTTTTTCGGACCGGCGTCCTTTGCGGCGGCGGTGCTGTTTTTGGCGCAGATACCCGTCTTTATCGTGCTGGACGCCGAGAAAAGTCCCGCCGCGCTGCGTCTGAGCGAGGAACGCCGCCGCGAGCTTACTCGGATAATGGCGGCGGAATTGAGGTATTACCTTAAATACGCCGACAGCGAAAACAACTTCCTGCCGCCTGACAACTTACAGCTTGAGCCGTCCCCCGTCGTCGCGCACCGCACCTCCCCCACCAATATAGGAATGTATATGCTGTCGCTGCTTTGTTGTGAAAGAGCCGGTGTGCTGGGTAAAGAGGAATTTGAAAAGCGCACCGAGGCGGCGCTGGATACGGTGGAAAAGCTGAAAAAATATCGCGGCAATCTCTATAACTGGTACGATACCGTCAGCTTGGAGCCGCTGTCGGACTTTGTATCGTCGGTGGACAGCGGAAACTTCGTTTGCTGCCTTACCGCGCTAAAGCAAGGGATAAAGGAACAGCGCCCCGACCTGTACGCCCGAATAGACGAGCTGTGCCGCAAGACCCGTATCGACGCGTTTTACAAGTCGGGCAGCGGACTGCTGGCGATAGGGGCGGACGCCGTGACCGAAAAGCTGACCGAAAGCTGCTACGACCTGCTGATGAGCGAGGCGAGAATGACGGGCTATTACGGAGTCGCCGCGGGACAGCTGCCAGTCGCGCATCGCCGCGCCCTTTCGGCGATAAAGGGCAAAAGCTCGTTTTATCGCGGCAGCTTGTCCTGGTCGGGCACCTGCTTTGAATATTTTATGCCGCAGCTTTTGCTGCCTGCGCCCGTCGGGGGGTTGATATACGAAAATCTGCGCTATGCTCTGCATTGTCAGAAAAAGGCGGCGCATAAGGGACTGTACGGCATAAGCGAAAGCGGCTTTTACGCGTTCGACCGACAGCTCAACTATCAGTACCGCGCTTTCGGGGTAAGGGACGCGTCGATAAGACCGGACTTCTACTTTGAGCCGGTATATTCGCCGTATTCGGCGTTTCTGATGATGCCGTTCGACTTTTACAACAGCTTTAATCTGCTGGCGAGATTTCGCGAGGAGGGCTGCTGCGACGGAGAGTACGGATATTACGAGGCGCTGGACCTTTCCGTCGAGCGCACCGACGGGAAAAAGACGGTAAAGAGCTTTATGGCGCATCATAAGGGAATGAGCATAATAGCCTGCGCAAACGTGCTTATGGATAATTTCGCGGTAAAGCTGTTCATGAGCGACGCGGATATGAAAAGAGGAGAGGAAATGAACGAGGAACGGATAACGGGAGGCGCCGTGCTGTATAAGAACCGCCGTCCTCCCGCAAAGGCGGGAGCAAAGTCGGAACGGCAAACCGCCGACTGCGGCTGCGGCTTTTTCTCAAACGGGAAGATGACCGTCGCGGTATTTTCCCCCGAATCGGGGATAGGCGAGGGAGCGCTTACCAAAAGCCTGTGGAACGGACGTTCGCTGTTTTATCCGGCGGTGTACGGTCAGTATGACCGATATGAGCCAAAGCAGTCCTTTACGGTAAGGGTGAGCGAGGAGGGCGGCATATATAACGTAAGAGAGAGCTTTTGCGGCGGGGGATACCGTACCGAGCAGGCGGGGCTTACCTTGGGCGAGGATATCTCCCTGCACCCCGACGAGGCGTGCGAGCTGCATGAATTTTACGTTATCAACCGAACGGCAAACGAAAGAAAGCTGTCATTGAATATCTATCTTCGCCCCGCGCTGGGCTTTGACAGGGAGGTAACGGCGCACCCCGCCTTTACCGATATGTTTTTGAACTGCGAATATCAGAAAGAGGAAAAGACCGTTACCGTTTTCCGCCGCCAAAGAGAGGGCAAAGAGCTGCCCTGCATGGCGATAGCCTTTGACGGCGCGGAGGATATGTACTGCTGCTTTAACAGGGAAAAGGCGGATATATCCGCGCCGCTGACAAAGGACGTGTTGTCCTATGTGCCGACGCCCTGCGTGTATCTGAGCCTGCCGTTTTCGCTTAAAAAGGCGGAGAGCAAGCATATAAAAATGTATATCTGCTGCGCCGACGGAAAAACCGCCGCTAAAGCGGTGCTGGCAAACGTCCGCAGGCAGGGCGAGTATAAAGCCGTCACTTTGGCGGGGGCTTCCCCGCTTTCGCGGGTAACGGCGTTTTCCATGCTGCCGTATCTGGTATTTGGCGGGCGGAATATAAGACTTGATACAAGACCCGAGGGCAGCTTTGCCGAGCTGTGGAAGTATAAAATAGACACCTCCCGTCCCGCTGTCTGCTTTTCCTGCGACAAGGACGACGAAAGCCTGTTCGCGGTGCTGAAAGCGGCGCGGCGGCTTAAAAACGCGGGCTTTGACTTTACCGTCGCGATACTGTGTACCGACCGATACGAGCGGATAAAAACGGCGGCGGAGCGTTCTTTCGGCTTTGACGGCGGACTGTCGGTGATAGACGCGGCTGCCGCGGGAGAAAACGACGTCGCGCTGCTAAAATTTTATTGCTGCTACTTCGCGCAGACCTCCCGCCCGACCGAAAACGCCGCCCTGCCGCCGATGAAGAAAAGGCTGCCGTTAAAGGTATCCCACCGCATAGAAGCGGACGAGGGCTTTATTTCCGACGGATATGTGATAAACCACACCCCCGCCGTGCCGTGGAGCAAGCCGCTTGCCAATCCCACCTTCGGCGCGCTGGTACATTCCGATTCGCTGGGCTTTTGCTGGGCGAAAAACAGCGCGCTCAATAAGCTGTCGCCGTGGGATAACGAGCTTACCGGCAGCGCGGCGGGAATGATGCTGTTCTCCTTGCGAAACGGAGAATACACCGATATAATAAAGAACAGCACCTGCATTTTCCGTCGGAGCAGCGCGCAGTATATCAGCCGCAGCCGCGGCGCGGTGTACGAGGTCACCGCCGCCGTGCCGGAAAAAGGCATGGCGGAGCTTATAAGGGTAAAGGCGGATAACACCTCCGACAAGGATATTTCCCTGTCGCTCATGCTGGCGATAAAGCTGTCCGGCAAGGCGGTCACCAAAACGGAGGACGGCTGCGTCACGGCGCGGCTGCTCAGCCCCGACGGCTTTCACGGTCGGTTTTCGCTTTACTGCGCGGGCGCGGCGTACTGCACCGAATATAACGGCGCGATGTGCGAGGACCTCGGCGTGACGCCGGACGGGGATTGCCTCGCGGCGGCAAAGCGGCTGACCGTACCCGCGGGACAAAGCCGCGCTGCCGTATTCGTCGTTTCCTACGCGGGGCTTAACTGTCCGGCGGGAAAATTGCCCCGAGTGCTTGCCGAAATGAGCCGAGAGGACAGGCTAAAGACCGTTGGCCCGGCCGAAAGCGTTCGGTACGCTACCGGCAGCAGCTCGCTGGACGCGCTTATGAACCTTTGGCTGCCGGATCAGATAATAAAGGGGCGGATATTCGCCCGCACGGGGTTTTATCAAAACGGCGGCGCGTTCGGCTTTCGCGACCAGCTCCAGGACGGAATGGCGGCGGCGTATATAGAGCCGTCGCTGTTAAAGCACCTTATATTGCAAAGCTGCCGCGCGCAGTTTGAACAAGGGGACGTGCTGCATTGGTATCACGTCACCGAGGACGGGATAAGCGGCGTTCGCACCTTATGCAGCGACGATATGCTGTGGCTGCCCGTCGCGTTATGCCATTATATCTCCCTTACCGGAGATTGCGGCATAGCAAGTCTGCCGGTGCAGTACTCCACAGCCCCGCCGCTCGTCGGAAAAGAGCTGTATACGCGAGTCGGCACGGGCAGGGCGGATACGGTGATGGCTCATTGTCTTAACGCCGCCCGATACGCTTACCGCAGGGGAGAACACGGGCTGCTGCTGATGGGAGGCGGCGACTGGAACGACAGCTTTGACCGAGTGGGCGAAAAGGGGCGCGGAGAAAGCGTGTGGCTGTCCATGTTCTACTGTATCGTCTGCGATAAGCTGTGCGGTTTGCCGGACGGGCTTATCTCGGCGGAGGAAAAGGCGGAATACGCCCGCCGTGCCGCCGACCTCAGAAACGTCATAAACGGCTGCGCTTACGAAAACGGCTACTACCTGCGCGGATTTTACGACGACGGGGAAAAGCTCGGCGCGCGGGGGAAAAAATACTGCGAGATAGATATTCTTTCGCAGGCGTTCGCGGTGCTGGCAAATATAAACGACGCGCGGCATATCGAGCGCAGCCGCTCCGCCGTCAACCTCGCGCTGAGCCGCCTTGCGGATAACGACAACAAACTTATCAAGCTGTTCGCCCCGCCCTTTTCCTGCTTTGACGGGGAAAACAAAACCGGCTACGTCGCGGCTTACCCCGAGGGGATACGCGAAAACGGCGGTCAGTATACCCACGCCGCCGTATGGCTTTGCATGGCGGTAAATCGTCTGGGCTATCCCGAAGAGGCAAAACGCCTGCTGGAGCTGCTCGACCCCGCGCTGAAAGACGAGGCGGTGTACAAAAACGAGCCGTATTATCTTTCGGCGGACGTGTACGCCCACCCCGACTGCTACGGGCGGGGCGGCTGGAGCTTGTATACCGGCGCGGCGGGCTGGTATTACCGCGCTTTGCGGGAGCTGTATAAGGAGAAATGACCTCCCCTTTTACCCGCTGTATTATGACTTTGAGTTAAAGAAAATGCGTTTTTTAAGTTGAAAACCTGCCGAGTTTTCCACCAAGTTTTACTTTTGTATCACAAAATCGGTGGAAAACTCGGTTGAAAATGTTAAAAATTGCGATTATAAAGCAAGCTCGAAAAAAATTGCCGTAGGTTGAAAAAAATTCGGAAAATTTAAGTAAGTTAAAATTTTTTGCCAAATTATTTCAAAATTTTGGACAAACCGATAAATGTCGAAGCCTAAATTTTTCCGTCGAGGGAAATGTAACGAAAGTTACATTTCCCGATTTTTTTACTGTTTGTATAAATAAAGTTTTCAACCTGTTTTCAACAAAATTTTGGTTGAAAATGTTGAAAACTTCGGGTTTTCCACCAAAAAACGGTACAATGCGGGTTCAGACCGTTGAAAAGTCGGTGGAAAGTGTTGATTATTCCGCTTTTTATCGGGGTTCGCGGGCAAGCCTGCCGAACGCGAAAAACCGGGCGTGCCTATCCATTTGTTCTTGTACAAATGTAAAAAATTCACAAACCGAAAAATTGCCCTTGACAAAAAGTATAAACTGTGGTATATTCAAAACAGTTAAAGTTTAAAGGCAGCGATGGGGCAGGTAAGCCGCGCAGAGCTTTTCAGAGAGCCGTCGGAGGGTGCAAGACGGCAGGCGGCGCGGTCGAAGGTACACCCCTGAGCCGGAGCGGTGACAAGCCGTTCACGTTTGCCGCGTTAAGGCGTTCAAGGTCGGCTTTGCCGATAAACTGAGGTGGTACCGCGCTTATTCGCCCTCTTGTGCTTTTGCATGAGAGGGCTTTTTGATTCGGTCAGCCGTTTAAAAGGAGCGGATAATATGTCCATAGATTTTATACGAAAGCTCCCCGTTCCCGAGGAGATAAAAAAGCGCTTTCCCGCAAGCGAACGGGTAAAGCGGATAAAGGAGAGCCGCGACCGAGAGATAGCCGACGTATTCACCGGCAGGTCGGACAGGTTCATAGTTATAGTAGGTCCCTGCTCGGCGGATAAGCCGGAGCCGGTGCTGGATTACGTCGGACGGCTCGCAAGGCTGAACGAGCAGGTTAGGCATGCGGGAGTCGAACCCAAGCCGGTTTTTACGGGCATATTTCCGCCAATACTGCGTCAACCTCTCTTGACATACGTGAGTATGCCTGCGTTCGGTTTCCTTGTCTTGACGAAAATCTGCTCCGTAAAAACTGCTGCGCACCCCACGGCGAATGAATTTGAGGTGATTTTGGTTTCTTGAGGCGCAGGCAGGCTGGCGCCTGTCAAGCCGAAAGGAACGAAAAGCGCCCAAAGGCATCGTCGTGGGGCGGCCTGGGTTCGACTCCCGAATGCCTAAGGAAAAGCTGCTGATAATACCGCGCATTTACACCAACAAGCCCCGCACCACGGGAGAGGGGTACAAGGGCATGATACACCAGCCCGACCCCGGTCGCGGGGAAGATATGCTGGAGGGGCTTATCAAGGTGAGAAAGCTGCACCTTGACGCGGTGGAGCAGACCGGCTTTACCTGCGCGGACGAAATGCTGTACCCCGAAAATGACCGTTATCTTTCCGACCTGTTGGGATACGTCGCGGTAGGGGCGCGGTCGGTGGAGGATCAGCAGCACCGCCTTACCGCCAGCGGACTGGATATTCCCGTGGGAATGAAAAATCCCACCTCAGGTACTTTGTCGGTCATGCTCAATTCGATAAAGGCGGCGCAGTCGCCGCATACCTTTATATATAGAGGCTGGGAGGTGACCACCTCCGGCAACCCGCTCGCGCACGCTATTTTGCGGGGAGCCGTCAACAAGCACGACCAGACGCTGCCGAATTATCACTATGAGGACCTCAGCCTGCTGTATGAGCTTTACAGCGCCAAGGGGCTGGAAAATCCCGCGGTGATAGTTGACGCGAACCATTCCAATTCCGGCAAGAAATATCTCGAACAGATACGGATAACCAAGGAGGTCCTGCACTCCCGCCGCCACAGCGGGGACATCTGCCGCATGGTAAAGGGATTGATGATAGAAAGCTATATAGAGGACGGAAATCAGGCGGTAGACGGCGGCGTTTACGGCAAGTCGATAACCGACCCCTGTTTAGGTTGGGAAAAGACAGAAAGCCTTATTTTGGGTATCGCGGACGCTCTGTAAGAAAAACGAAGAAAGGAAAATAATATGAAGATCTATGACGAGCTTAAACGGCGCGGACTTATCGCGCAGGTAACGGACGAGGAGGAGATACGCGAGCTGGTGGACAACGGCAAGGCGGTGTTCTACATCGGGTTCGACCCGACGGCGGACAGCCTGCACGTCGGACATTTCATGGCGCTTTGCCTTATGAAAAGGCTGCAAATGGCGGGAAACAAGCCGATAGCGCTGCTGGGCGGCGGCACAGGCATGATAGGCGACCCCTCCGGCAAGACCGATATGCGCAAAATGCTGACCAAGGAGGACATCGACCATAACATTGAGTGCTTTAAAAAGCAGATGAGCCGATTTATCGACTTTTCGGAGGGCAAGGCGCTTATGGTGAACAACGCCGACTGGCTGCTTGACTTAAACTACGTCGAGCTGCTGCGGGACGTCGGCGCGCATTTCAGCGTAAACCGTATGCTTGCGGCGGAATGTTACAAGCAGCGCATGGAGCGCGGGCTGACGTTCTTGGAATTTAACTACATGATAATGCAAAGCTACGACTTTTATATGCTGTATCGCAAGTACGGCTGCAATATGCAGTTCGGCGGGGACGATCAATGGAGCAATATGCTGGGCGGTACCGAGCTTATCCGCCGCAAGCTGGGCAAGGACGCTTACGCGATGACCGTTACCCTGCTGCTCAATTCCGAGGGCAAGAAGATGGGCAAGACCGAAAAGGGCGCGGTATGGCTCGATCCCGAAAAGACCTCGCCGTTCGAGTTCTTCCAGTACTGGCGCAACGTTGGGGACGCGGACGTTATCAAGTGCCTTAAAATGCTTACTTTCCTGCCGATAGAGGAGATAGAGGCGATGGAAAGCTGGGAGGGCGCTCAACTCAACCGCGCCAAGGAGATACTCGCGTTCGAGCTTACCAAGCTGGTACATGGTGAAGACGAGGCGCAAAAGGCGTTAGACGCCGCCAAAAAGCTGTTCGTTTCCGGCGGAGTAAGCGAGGATATGCCCACCACCCGTATTCCCGCCGAGTTTATCACCGACGGAAAGGTAAGCCTTATCGACGCGCTGGTACAAAGCGGAATGTGCCCCTCCAAGCGCGACGCGCGTACCAATATAGCGGGCGGCGGAGTTTCCGTCAACGGCGAAAAGCTGACCGACGAAAACGCCATGATAGAAATAGGCGAATACGCCGTTATCAAAAAGGGCAAAAAGAGCTACCATAAGATAACGAAGTAATAATATTCCCCCCGATTTTCAATCGGGGGGGGGAATTGTGACTAAACGTAGAGCAAACATTAGATATTTCAGTTCATATCAAATGCCTCAGGAGTATTCGAGGGAGCGTCTACAAGCTCATTGAAAAGTATAGAATATTTTGTACAGCTGTCATGCGTTAGCTTTATCGCTCCGGCGCGCAGGCTTATCGGGAGCTCGACGCCGTCGCAGCTTACCGTTTCGCCGTTATGCGACATGACGGACAGCGCGATGTTTTTTACGGCTTCCGGCTCAGAGCAGTCGGTCACGAGAACATATTCGTCGCCGCCTATACGGAACATGAACATATCATCGCCGCATGCCTGTTCAATGCGGCTCAGCGATTCCCTTATCGCGGCGTCGCCCGCTTTTCTGCCGTAGGTTTTGTTGATCTGATCTAAGCGGCAGGTATCAAAGCATAAAGCATATTTACCCTCTTTTGAGCGTATACGGTCGTACATTTCGGTAATATCGAACCTGTTTTTCATTATTACTTCTCCTTTACACTCCGCTGTTTGCGGAAAATCCAGCTTTGGGAAAAGCTCGGTAAAGCTGCGATTTTTTGCGTACCTCTGCGGAGTTATGCCCCACACTCTGATAAAAGCGCGGGCGAAAGCCTCCGGCGAACGGTAGCCGTAATCAAGCGCGGTATCCAGCACGGAACGTCCGCTTTTCAAAGCGCGGGCGGCAAGCGTCATTCTCCGCCTTGTGACATAATCGCCGATGCTGATATGAAAAACGTATCTGAACAGCTTTTGCAGTCCCGAAAGCGAACACATTGACGCCGCCGCACATTCTTTCTGCAAAAAATCGCCGCTGAGATGTTCTTCCGTGTACTCCAATGCCCTGCGCAGAGCTTCCAGCTTTAAATTATCCATTCTTAGACCATGCTTGCAAGGCAAGCATTCTCCTTTCAAGTTTTGTGCGGTTTTGCAAAGCAAAGCGCAAAACGCAAAGTCTGGAAAAATTTTTTCAGGCTTTTCCCTCCTTACGTTCCGGAACAATTTAAGTATAACACAACAAATTATAAAAATCCTGATAATTTGAGTAAAAATGCGGAGTTATCTTTTTGTATATTACAGGCTGTAGAAAAAGCGTTCAAGCCCCGCTCGCAGAGCGGCAAAAATGAGCAAGTATGTCAGCGCATACTTGCTCATTTCTCTGTCATATGTATTTTAGGTATGCGGGAACCGAATTCAGCTCAACGTGTTTTAAGAAATTCCTTGTAATCCCAGATATATTTTATGCCGGAGATAAGCGTCAAAGTGACGGAGATGTAGATAAGCACGTCGCTTATCGGCTGTATCGGGAAAGCGGGCGCGCTGATCAGCGAAAGGCTCTCCAAAATATGAAGTATAAGTATGACCGACACCGCCGCCATTGTGGAGGCGGTTTTCAGCTTGCCCCACAGATTTGCGGCGATAACTACCTTTTTTTCGCTGCCCGCGGCGACCAGCCTGATGCCGGATACCGCAAACTCCCTCGCGGTTATCAGCGCGGCAGCCCACGCGGCGCACCAGCCCAGCTGGACAAAGCAGATAAGCGCGCTTATGACCAGTATCTTGTCCGCCAGCGGGTCAAGAAACTTTCCGAAATCAGTGACCATGTTGTTTTTTCTCGCTATCTTGCCGTCGAACAGGTCCGTTATGCTCGCCGCCGCAAAGAAAAGCGCCGCCCACAGATAATTCAGCGGTATTATGTCCTCGGTCAGCATAAACAGCAAAAAGACCGGCACCAGTATTATTCTCAGCAAAGTCAGCTTGTTGGCTAAATTCATACTTCCTCCGTCAGACTCTTTTCCCCAAAAGATTGTTGTCCATAAGGTCGGTTATCTCCACCTTGACAAAATCGCCGATACGCGCGCGCATACCCTTGCCGCAGGAAAAGTATATCATGCCGTCTATTTCGGGGGCGAAGTGCATACTGCGGCCAAAATACATTTCCGACAGCCTGTCGTAGCCCTCGCAGACGACCTCCAGCTCTTTTCCGATAAATTCGGTATAGTATTCCGCCATGCGTATCTCCTGCTCCTCGGTGAGGATATCCGCGCGTCTTTGCTTTTCCTTGTCGTCGAGCTGCCCAGGCATAAGCGCGGCGGGCGTGTCCTCCTCCGCCGAATAAGCAAAGCAGCCCATGCGCTCAAACCGCATATCGTTGGCGAATTCCGCAAGCTCGGAAAATTCCTCCTCCGTTTCCCCCGGAAAGCCGGTCAGCAGCGTGGTGCGCAGCACTATATCGGGTATCTCCCCACGCAGCTTTTCAAACAGCGCGCGCAGCGACTGCTCGTCCCCTCGGCGGTTCATCGCCTTGAGTATACGGGCGTTACAATGCTGAATGGGTATATCCAGATAGTTGAGTATCTTATCCTCGCTTTTTATTGTTTCGATAAGCTCGTCGGTGATACGGTCGGGATAGCAGTACAGCAGACGTATCCACTTTATCCCCTCTATCCCGCACAGCTTTTTCAAAAGCTCCGGCAGAGCGTATTTGCCGTAAAGGTCGATACCGTAAGCGGTGACGTCCTGCGCGACTATCACCAGCTCCTTTACCCCGCGCTTTGCCAGATTTTCCGCTTCCTTTACTATATCCTCCTGAGTGCGGGAACGCATATCGCCGCGTATCAGCGGTATCGCGCAGTAGGAGCAGCGGTTGGAGCAGCCGTCCGCTATCCTCAGATAGGCATAATGCGGCAAGGTGGAGAGCAGCCGCTCTCCCTCCATGTTATGGCAGGATTTTTCTCCGAACGAGATCACCCGTTTATCCAGCATTACGGAATTTATTGCCTCGACTATATCGTCGTTTTTGGCTATACCCAGCACCGCGTCCACTTCGGGAAATTCCTCTTCCATCTGCTTTTGATAGCGTTCGGCAAGGCAGCCGGTGACGATTATCTTTTTGTTTATCCCGTCGTTTTTGCGGCTGATAGCCTCCATTATCTCCTCGATAGCCTCTTCCTTGGCGCTTTGGATAAAGCCGCAGGTGTTTATCACCACCACGTCGGCAAGTCCCGCCTCGTTCACTATCTTAAAGCCCGCCTCGGCTATCTTTGCCAGCATAAGCTCCGCGTCGCACTGATTTTTCGGGCAGCCCAGCGACACCATGCCGACCTTTATGACGTCTGACATAAAAGCATTTGTCCTTTCATATGTAAATATTCTGCTCAGGTAGCGGCGTTTTCCTTTACCCTTTTGACCGCCGCTTTGATATCGTCGTAATCATACCCCCTGCGCGCCATGGCGGCAATTATCCGCCTTACGCTCGCGGGGTCGGAAAGATCCAGCTTGTTCAGATACTTTTTTTCTATCAGCTCGGTCATTTTTTCGATGAGGTCCTCGCGGTCGTATTCCTGCTCGTTTTCGCGTATGCAGCTTTCCGGCAGCCCTCTGCGCCGCAATTCAAAGCGTATCTTCGGCTTTCCCCAGCCCTTTTCGATGTAGCGCCCGTACAGCTTTTGCGCATAGCGCCGCTCGTCTATGTAGCCGTATTCCTCCATAAGCTCCACCGTCTGCTCGCAAAGCTCCGGCGGATAGCTTTTGCTCAGCTTGTCATACAGCTCTTTTTTGGAATGGTCGCGGGACGCAAGGATATACATGGCGCGCCGCTTTGCCTTTATACGCAGCTCGTCCTCCATCAGCTGTCCAGATCCTCCGGAGAGAACTCCTCAAAATCGCTGTCGGCCTCCACTACCACGCTTTTCTTCCCGCTCTTTTCGGCGGGCTTTTTGCTTTCCTCCGCGGGAGCGGGCGTTTCCTCCGCCTCGGCGGGAGCGTCGTCGTCGGTAGCTCCGAGATCCAGCTTTTCAATGTTCTCCATTATCTTCTTTTCAAGCTCGGCGCGCAAAGATTCGTTGTCGCGGATATACTTTTTGGCATTCTCTCTGCCCTGTCCCAGTCTTTCGCCGTTATAGCTGAACCATGCGCCGCTTTTCTTTACAAAGCCCAGCTCCTCGCCCAAGGTCAGTATCTCGCCCAGACGGGAGATGCCCTCGCCGAATATCATATCGAACTGCGCTTCCTTGAACGGGGGAGCGACCTTGTTCTTTACCACCTTGCATTTTGTGACGTAGCCGATTATCTCGCCGTCGTCCTCTATTTTTTCGCCCTTGCGCACCTCTATGCGGACGCTGGCGTAAAACTTCAGCGCGCGGCCGCCCGGAGTCGTTTCGGGATTGCCGTATATCGTGCCTATTTTCTCACGCACCTGGTTTATGAAGATGGCGACGGTGTTGGATTTCGCGATGACGCTGGTCAGCTTTCTCAGCGCCGCGGACATCAGCCTTGCCTGTACTCCGACAAAGGAATCCCCCATCTCGCCGTCTATCTCCGCTCTGGTCACCATAGCGGCTACCGAGTCCAACACCACTATATCCACCGCGCCGGAACGCGCCAGCGTTTCCATTATCTCCAACGCCTGTTCGCCGGTGTCCGGCTGAGATACTATAAGATTGTCTATATCCACGCCGAGCGTCTTGGCGTAAACCGGATCAAGCGCGTGTTCCACGTCTATGAACGCCGCCTGCCCGCCCAGCTTTTGCGTTTCCGCTATCGCGTGGAGCGTGACCGTCGTTTTACCGCCCGATTCCGGACCGTATATCTCGATTATCCTGCCCTTGGGAAGTCCGCCGATACCCAGCGCCATATCCAGCCCTATCGAGCCAGTAGGCACGGATTCCACGTTCATGCGCTTGTTGTTCTCCGCGCCGAGAAACATTACCGAGCCTTGCCCGTACTGCTTTATTATCTGCGCCATCGCGGTGTCCAGCGCCTTTTTCTTCTCCTCGGGAGTGGCGGGGTGATTTACGATAGGCAGCGCCTTGTTTTTTGATTTTGCCATTTTTGCTTTTCCTTTCTGTTCGGTTTATTTCGTCAGAGGGAGTTTCCCTGCTGAATATATTTTACCATCTGTAATGTACAATAAAATGTACAGAACCTTTCATTTTCCTTTAAGATAAGCCGCGCAGACGCGGGGAAGTCCCGCCATGTCCTTATGCACCGACGGCGTAAACCCCTCGGCGCGCATCAGCTCGCAGACGACGTCGGACTGTCCGTCGCCCGTTTCCACCGCAAAAAGCCCGTCGGGGCGCAGCTTTGCTTTCCATACCGAAAATATCCTGCGGTAATGCTCCAGTCCGTCCCTGCCGCCGTACAAAGCCTGCGTCGGCTCATAGCGGACCTCCGGCTGAAGATCATTCATTTCCCGCTCGGTGAGGTAGGGAGGGTTTGCGACTATCGCGTCAAGGCTGCCGTCGGCAAACCGCGCGACCACCTCGCCGTCATAGATATCTCCCCGTATCAGCCGCAGTCGGTCGGTAAGACCGTGACGGCTTATATTTTCGGCGCAGTAGTCCGCCGCCTTGTCCGAAAGCTCTATCTCATATCCCCGACAGCCGGTCAGCTTTGCCGCCGCTATGCCGACGCAGCCGCTGCCCGCGCACAGGTCAACAAAAACGCCGTCACGCCCGTTCAGTCGATCTATCAAAAGCTCCGCTAAGACCTCGGTGTCGGCGCGGGGGATAAGCACTCCCTCGCCTACCGAAAAGTCCAGCCCGTAAAATTCCCAGCGCCCGAAAACGTATTGCAAAGGCTCTCCCGCCGCCCGCCGCTTTGCGGCGCGCAGACATAGGTCAAATTCGCTCTCGCTCAGCTCGCCGTAAGCGAAGCCCTTGCAGTATTCCTTTAATATCTGCTTTGCCTCAAACGGCGCGTCCTCTCCCGCGCGGCCTTTTATCACCCCGATAAGAGCGTTTAACGCCTCGCGGGTCACCATGCGGCGTCGTTCGGGTCGTCGGGTATGACCGGCAGCATGGAGGCTATCGCGACTTCTATCATCTCGTCGTCCGGTTCTTTGGTGGTGAGCCGCTGCATTGCCAGTCCCGGCGCGGAGATTATTTTGGTAAAGACATTGCTGTATCTGCCCGCTATGCGGATAAGCTCATAGGATATGCCCACCACTATCGGCAGGAATATCAGCTTGCAGACTATCCGCAGCAGGTCGCCCACGAATTTGGAAACGCCCCACGCCGCTATGAACATCTCGCTGTTTATCGGAAGCACCGAATATACAAGTATGCTTATCGCCAAAGTCAGAAAGATAAAGCTGGTCCCGCATCTGGGGTGGAAACGGCGGTATTTCCTCACGTTCTCCACCGTAAGCTCCTCCCGATTTTCATAACAGAATATCGTTTTATGCTCCGCGCCGTGATACATATACAACCGCTTCATGGTCTTCATTTTGGAAGTCAGCCACATATAAAAGATAAACAGCCCTATCTTGAGTATGCCCTCGGTCAGCGAGCGAAACGCCGATATATCGGTATCTCCGAACAGATACTGTATCCCCGTGAAGATAAAGGTAGGCAGCATTACGAACAGCGCCACCGCCAGCGCGATGCCGAGTATCGAGGAAATTACCATTATCGCGGTCTCCGCTGCGCCGCCCTCTTTTTTCTTTTCCGCCGCAGTTTCGCTCTGCGCCTCGGTTTCCTGAACGCTCACCGCCGCTTTTTGCTCGGCGGGTACGGAGCGCTCCGACGGCTCGTCGTCAAACATTCCGCTTATCTCGCCCGAACGGTTAATATATTTGTAACCGTCTATAAGCTGCCCCACGAAGTTAAAGCAGCCGCGAATGAACGGGGCTTTATTGTACCACTTTTTCTCCTTGACCTCCCATGTTTCGGTATAGACGGAGCGGTCGGGCTTTCTTACCGCCATACAGCCCTTTTTCGGGCCAAGCATCATGACGCCCTCTATCAGCGCCTGACCTCCTATCCTTGTCTTTAAAGCCGGACAGGTGTTTTTTTCCTTGTTGCTCATTTTTCTCCTTTTTGTTCTTATGCGCCGGACGGCTTTTTGATAAGCGGCAGAGTTATCTCCACGCGGGTAAATTTGCCCTGCTCGCTCGTTACGTTAAGAGTGCCGCCGTGCGCGGTGACTATCTCGTCCGCTACCGCCAGTCCGATACCCGAACCGCGAACGGTATTGTTTGCTTTGTAAAATTTTGATTTTATTTTGGGAAGATCGGCGGCCGCTATGCCGCAGCCGTTATCCTCTACCGTGACCGTTACCTCGTCGGCGGTTATCGCGGTGCTGACCGCGATACTGCCGTTTTCACGCGAATATTTTACCGCGTTGTCTATTATATTTATGAACACCTGACGCATACGACTGCGGTCGCCGTATATCATGGCGACCTGTTCGGGGTCGTCGTAGGTCAGCGTCTTGTTTTCTTTCTTTGCGCGCTCCGAATAAATTATGACCGCGTCGGTAAGCTCGGCGAAAAGGTCGGTGTTTTCCTTGTTCAGGCGGAAATGTCCGCTTTGTATCTTGGAAAAGTCCAGCAGCTCCTCCACCATGTCCGACAGTCTGCCGGTCTCCTCGGAGATTATGTTCATTCCTTTTAAGGCGGTGTCCCTGTCATCAAGGCTCTGAGCCACCGTTTCGCTCCAGCCCTTTATCGCGGTGAGCGGCGTGCGCAGCTCATGCGATACCGAGGAGATGAAGTCGTTTTTTATGCTCTCGGAATTTTGCAGCTCCTCCGCCATGTAGTTGAACACCCCGCACAGCTCGCCCAGCTCGTCGTCGGTTTTCGGCTCTATGCGAACCGAAAAATCCCCGCGCGCTATTTTCTGCGCGTTGGCACTTATCTGTCTGAGAGGCCGCACTATCGAGCGGATAAAGTACAGTCCCAACATCAGCATCAAGAGCAGCACCGCGCAGCTTATCGCGGCGATGAACGCCATGGTCATGCCGAGCTGCATATCAACCCTTGATAAAGAAGTCACTACCCGCACCGCGTTGTAGTTGTCGTCCGCGATATCCACCAGCATGGACATTGCCATGACCTTTTCCCCGTTCGGCTGATAGCCGGTGTATACGCCGCTGCCGTTTTCGCTCAGCTGCGCGCTGATAAGGTCGGGCATGGAATAGTCCGAATCCGGCGCAAAGCCGCTGGAGGTTATTATCACCTCGTTGTCGGAGTTTATCATCATAAGCTCCATGCTGTTCTTTCGGTCGAAGCTCTCCACCGTGCGGCGTATCTCGGCGTTATAGCTGCCGGAGGAGGAATCGTAATAGCGGGTCAGCACCGTGGAGATGACGTTAAGCTCGCCGCGCAGCGTCTGCTCCACCGAGGAGTAAAAATAAATCCTCAGTACCGCGTACAGCGCCGCGTCCAGCAGCACCAGCACGACTATCACCGCGCTGAAGCTCTTTAGAAACCATCGGTTGGCTATGGTCTTTCTTACAGCCGTAACGCTCCCTCCTTATCGCTTTACTGTCACTTGCTGAATTCTCCCGCGGCGGCAAGCTCGTCCACGCACCATTTATACCCGAAGCCCCATATGGTGGAAATATATCTGGGGTTGGAGGGGTCCTCCTCTATTTTCATGCGCAGACGGCGTATATTCACATCGACTATCTTGTCGTCGCCGTAATATGCCTCTCCCCAGATATGGGTAAGTATGCTCTTTCTGTCCAATGCCGAGCCGGAATTTTCCATGAAATATTCCAAAAGCTGGTATTCGACCTGCGTTATCTCTATATTCTGCCCGTTTTTGGTGAACAGGCGGCTTTTCGTGTTTATCGAGAAAGGTCCTGAGATGAGCGTTCTGCCCTTGTCCTCGGTCTTTGCCCCCGTAACGGCAACGCGGCGGTACACCGCGTCCACCCTCGCTACCAGCTCGGTAGGCGAAAACGGCTTGGTGACGTAATCGTCCGCGCCCTGCGTCAGACTGCGTATCTTGTCTACCTCTTGGCTCTTTGCGGACAGCATTATAATGCCCATCGTGTCGCTTTTCTGCCTCAGCCAGCGGCAAAGCTCGGTGCCGTCCATTCCCGGCATCATTATATCCAAAAGAGCGATATCTATCATGCCGCCGTAGTGTATGTAAGCGTCCATGGCTTGGGCGGCGTTGGTGACGTCGATAACGTCATAGCCGGAGCGCTTGAGGTTTATGACCACAAAATCGCGTATCGCGTCCTCGTCCTCGCATACAAGTATTCTTTTCATAAACAGCCCCCCTTTAGCTTTCGGAAATTATGTTCAGAGCGGTTTTTACTTCGTCCAAAGTGAGCGACAGCCCTTGATATTCTATATTCTTGACGTAAACGGTCTTGTCCTTATCCGCCGCGAACAGCTTAAATCCGTCGCGCTCCGCCGCGCTTTCGTCGTAGCCGTTGGTATTGCCCGAATATACGACCTTTATCGTAAGCAAGGCAAATTCGTGCGAGCCGTCCTCCTCCGCCCTCCAGAAGGTAACGGAGCCGTTTTCGGTATCGGCGGTGGCGGTAACTACGCCGTCCCACCGTCCCGGAAAGGTAAAGGTATACGCGCCGGACGGGTCGATGAACATACTCGCCGTCCGCTCCACGCCGCCGGATACCTGCGAGAACCACCACACGGCGTAAAGCTGTTCGGGATAGGTAAGGCTCTCATAGCCCGGCAGTACCGAGGTCATCGGCACGTCGATAATGCCGTCGCCGTTTATATCCGTGCTGTTCAGCTTGGGCGTGTAGGAATTTGTGCGGCGTACATAGGAGGTCTGCGTACCGTTGAACAAAAAGCTGTCCGCGGTGACGAATCCGTTCCCGTTGAAATACAGCAGCTCGGTGGCGTACTGATTTTCAGACATGAGATAATCTATCGCGGCGCAGAACATCGGCTTGCCGTTAAGGCTGTAGCAGCCGGTAGTTATGCGGTCGTATTCCGCTATGTTGTTGCGGTTTAGGATAATGGGCGAGTACAGCGGGGAAAACGTCCCGTTTTCGCCGAAGCCGTACACCGTGAACATCGGCGGCAAAGTCTGCGTCGGACGGGTAAAGGCGAGCAGCACGTCCTCTCCCTCTTCGGTCAGCGGGGCGATACAAAGCTGCGCGACGGTAAAGCGTTCCACCTCATAAGGCGCGCTGCCGCTGTAGCCCACTATCGAAATGAGCTTATCCTGAGAATTTAGCGCGGTGTAGGATATTATCGCCTTGGGACTGCCGCTGCCGAGCTCGGAAAACTCCACGCTCTCCACTTCGTTTCCGGCGGCGGACATCTCATATACGCTGCGCCAGCTCCCGTCGCCGTCCTTGTCGAGAAAGCCTATCCTCAGCCCGTTTTCCGCGGAATCGGGCGTGTTCGCCTCGGTGCTTTTGCGCTCGAAAAATACCATCGCCTCCGGCATACCGTCCGAATCAAGGTCGTTTATCACAAAAGCGCTAAGATACTCCCCCATTCGGGGATAACGCAGCTCTACGCTGCCGGCGGCCTCGGTAAGAGCGGTGTATATCTCGGTCTGCTCCTCCGACAGCTTGGGAGGAGACAGCATGGTATCGACGCTGAGATTAAGCGAGCAGCCCGACAGGACAGCCGCCGCAAGCCCTGCCGCGAGCAGAGCCGATGCTTTTCGGGCAACGCGCATTTTCACCATCTCTTTCCCTGCGAATTATCATTGTTTCTTTGAGTATTTGTCCAAAATTGCGTCAAGATCAAATTCGTCGCGGTGCGGCGTGTCCGCCTTTTCTTCGGACAGCGGCTCCGTGCTCTCGACGGTTTCCGCTTTTTCGACGGTTTCCGCGCTCTCGACAGCCTCCGCGCTCTCGACGGTTTCTATGTTTTCGACAGCCACCGTGTTTTCGACAGGCTGTGTTTCGGCGGGAGTCGGTGTGTTATGATCCTCCGCCGCGATCGGCTGCGGCAGATCGGCTGCGGGGGCGTTTTGCGCGCCTTGTTTTCCCGAATATATCAGTATCAGCGAAAGCACCGCCGGAATAAGCCCGATGGCGATAAGCTCTATATCGGGAGTATCGTCCAGCAGCAGCCATTTTTCGCCGTCGGTGAGCATGAGCAGGAAAGAGCTTCCCGCGTAGGCTATGCAGGCACAGCCCAGCGCCAGTCCGCTCGCCGCCGACGCGGTGCGGGTCAGCGCCTTTTCCGCGCCGGAAAAAAGCCGGCCGGTGTTTATCCAAAACAGCACCGTCAGCACATATATCATCATTACCATCAGCTTTTGAGGTATGCCGGTTATTATCGGATTTGACACATAGAACACTATGCTTTTTACTATATAGGAGATTATCAGCAGCATCGCGGGTATGCAGCAATACGGCTTTATCTTACCGTCGGCTATTATCATCATTCCCAACACTATCGCCGCCGCAGCGCCTACCGCGCAGATAATGCCGTATATCTCAACGTTTGTCAAAAGCAGGGAAAGCGCGTTGGACGCAGCCGCAGCGCCGTAGATTATCACGGCGACGCCGTATATCACCGCGCCCGCGGAGCTTATCCCCGAAACGCCGCTGCCCCTGAATGTGCGGCAGTCCTTATAGGACAAAAGCGCCAGTCCGACCGCGCAGGCTATCATCAGCAGGATATAAAGCAAATTTACGGTATTACCGTCCGGCAGGCAAAAGCCGGAGGGGTATTCTATCGCGGTGTTTAGCTGAACGGTGCGGACCGTCAGCAAAACCAGCGCGGCGGCCGCCGCAAATATAGGCGACAGTCTGAGTTTGTTTTTAGTCATCGTAACCTTTCTTTCTCAAAGCCCCTGTTCGGTCGTTTACCGTTGGTCTAGGGGTATGTATTTTTTGTTTACCGACAGCGTCTTGTAAGCGGGACGCATAATGCGCTTGCCGTTTTGCAGCTCCTCCATGCGGTGAGCGCACCAGCCCGGCATACGCGCGCAGGCAAACAGCGCGGTATACATATCGGTCGGTATCCCCAGCATTTTGTATACCAGACCCGAATACATATCGACGTTCGCGCACATGGTCTTTATATCTCCTCTTGCCTTGGAGAAAAGCTCCGGCGTGAGCCGTTCTATCCTGTCCAGCAGGCGAAATTCCGGCTCAACCTCCGTACCTGCGGCAAGCTCCATGGCGGCTTTTTTGAGTATCAGCGCCCTTGGGTCGGACAGGGTGTATACCGCGTGTCCCATGCCGTAGATAAGCCCGCTGCGGTCGTTTTCCTCCTTGGCGAGTATGCGGTTCAGGAAATCGGCGACCTCCCCGTCGTCCTCCCAGTTCTTGACGTTTTTCTCTACGCACTCCAGCATTTCCATTACCTTGATGTTCGCTCCGCCGTGACGCGGTCCTTTGAGCGAGGAGATAGCCGCGGCATAGGTGGAATACGCGTCGGTGCCGGACGAGGTGACGCAGCGGCAGGTAAAGGTGGAGTTGTTTCCGCCTCCATGCTCGGCATGGAGCATAAGGCAAAGATCCAACAGCCGCGCTTCGTCCTTGGTGTATTCTCTGTCGTCCCTCAGCGTGGAAAGTATGCTTTCCGCAAGGCTCTCGTCGCGGTTTATCGGGTGCATTATCATGCTTTCGTTATGGACGTAGCGGCGCATAGCCTGATATGCCGTGACCATAATGGCGGGCAGTCGGGAGATCACGGAGACCGCCTTCAGCATTTCGCTTTCGGTGGATTTGTCCTCCGGCGCTTTGTCGTAGGAATACAGCGCCAGCACCGACTGTGCCATCTTGTTCATTATATTCGTGGAGGGCGTGCGCAATATCACATCTTCCTCAAAATATTGCGGCAGCTCCCTGAAATGAGTCACCAGCTTTTTGAAGTCCTCAAGCTGCTGCTTGTCCGGCAGATGTCCGAGCAGCAGCAGGTATGCCGTTTCCTCAAAGCCGTACCGTCCGTCGCGGGTCTTGCCGTTCACCAAGTCGTTTATATCGTAGCCCCGATAGATGAGCTGTCCGGGGATCGGGTGCTTTTCACCCTCGCTCAGCATATAGCCGTGTACACAGCAGATGTTTGTAAGTCCTACCACCACGCCGCTCCCGTCGGCGTTGCGCAGACCTCTTTTTACCGCGTATTTTTCATATAAATGCGGATCTATCGCGGTCTTTTCCGCATAGTCGTTGCATAGCTGCTTTAATTTTTCTTCTCTGTCAGTCAAAATAACGCAGCTCCTTTCAATAGGTTTTTGTTCTGCACCTGTACGGTCTATTCCTGTCCCGACGCGAATATATATTACTGTCTGTCCGTCGCGTCTGCCGTTTGACAGGACGATATACACAACTAATTATAACATAAAACCCGCATAATGTCAACAATGCGGGTTGTCAAAGCGAAAAAGGAAGAAATACGCTTATGAAGCTGAAAATTTTTATAGCGGCGGCGGTGCTGCTGCTTGCCGCTGCCGCGATATTCTTTGTATGCTCGGTCGGACAAAAGCCCGCACCGCCCGCGACGGTAACGGTGCGCGGTCGGGAATACGACACGGAGGAATATCTTGTCGGCTGTATCTTGGCGCAGCTTAAAAACTACTCCTCCGCCGACGAAACGAACGAGGAGGGACTGGATTGCGTCGCGGCGGCGCTTTACTGCTCTTTGCTGTATCTTTACGAAACGAACGGGCTTGACCGTACGGTGTTCCCCGCTTTGGAATATATGAGCCGAGAGGAGGCGGAGAAATATTACGGTGAGCAGTATCTTTCGATGAGTAAAGCGGCGGAAAACGCCGCAAAGAACGCCCTTTCCTCAAACGTGACCTACCAAGGCAGGCACGTTTATCTTCCCGTCTGCCGTATATCCTCCGGCGCGCTGATAGACCCGTCCGACTGCAATATGGATATGCCGTGGACAAAAAAGCTGTACTGCGCGGCGGACCGCAGCGAGCCGAGATATTCCGGCAGCTGCCAGATGACCTCGGAGGGGTTTTCGTCGCTGTTTCTCGGCAGGTTCTCCGATAAGGCGCTGCCTCCCGACGAGGCAAGCTGGATAAGCTCCGTAAATACCGACGCCGACGGAAACGTGCTTTCGGTGTGCGTGGGCGGGATAACCGTGTCGGGCTGGGAATTTTGCCGAATGTTCGGCATACGTTCGGTATGCTTTGAGGTGACGTATTCCTCCGGCGTGTTCAGCTTTGTTTCAAAAGGGGACGGCGACGGCACGGGAATGAGCGTCGCCGCCGTGATGAAGCTCGCCCAAAGCGGGCGGACCGCCGACGAGATATTGCGCACGTTTTTTGAGGTGGATACCGACGGAGTGTGAGCTTAAAATAACAAAGCGGAGAACGGCACAGCCGTTCTCCGCTCAGACTGTCGATAAACCCACAGCACCATTACGAACAGCCTGAAAGGCTGTTCGTGTCGGAGTTTTGAATTTGTATAATTCAAAACTCCTGCCCTGCGGCTTAAACTTAACGACAGCACAAATTTTCTTAATATGTCAAGAGCCGCTCACAGACGTTGCGAGTCGGACACAAGCCGCCTCACGCCGATTCTTTTGGGCTATTTTTGTCCCTTGTTCCTCGGCAGGCGCTAGCCTGCCTGCGTCGCAAGAGCCAAAACTATCTCCAAAATCTCTCGGCGTGAGGTTCGTTTTTACAGAGCAGATTTTCGTCAAGACAAGGCGACCGAACGACGGCATACTTGCGTATGCCTAGCGAGGTCAACGCAGTATTGGCGGAAATATGCCTGTAAAAACCGACTTGTGTCCGACTCCGTCACGTCTAGTACCCTTGTACGCCTATCGCGGCTCTTTCCTTGTCTGCGCGTGTTTCTCGAAGTCTGCCAGATTGTCGAAAAAACTTTTTCGACAAGCTGAGCGGAGAACCGGCACAGCCGTTCTCCGCGCAAATTTACGGTATTATTCTTTTACCAGAACGTGTTCGGTCTTTTTGCCGTTTACCTCCGATACGAAGGTAAGAGTCTGTTCCGCGGCGTCGTACAGTACCGCTCCGCCGCCGATAACGGTCTTGTCCTCAAACTCAAAGCCGCCGTTCACATACTCTATATCCGCTCCGTCGTACAGCGACACCGAGCCTACCTGTACGGTGACCTCGTCCCCCGATATTATCCAGACCTGATCCAGCGCGCTCGCGTCCAGACCGTTTTTCTCGGTATATTCCTCTATGCTCAGCCCGTCTACCCTGTTCAGTCTCCATTTTCCCTGCAATCGACTTTTAAGGTCGGAGCAGGAGGTGAGCAGCAGCGCGGCCGCCGTCAGTATAATCAGTAGTTTTTTCATAAACGTTCCTTTTCTATAAGCAATGCAGTTTTTTGGTAGCGTAAGCGTTCAGCGACATATCCGCGACATTGCCCGCGAGATATTCGTAATACCCTTGACAGCCTATCATCGCCGCGTTGTCGGTACATAGCGAAAGATCGGGCAGGTAAAATTCCATTCCGTGCAGCTTTGCCGCGTCGGAAAGCGCCGCTCTCAGCGCGGAATTTGCCGCGACCCCTCCCGCAAGCGCAAGTTTCTTTTCCCCAAGCTCCAACGCGGCGGAGATGAATTTATCTTTCAGCATGGTGACCGCCGTTTGCTGAAAGCAGGCTGCCAGCGAATTTACGTCCGGTTCGCCGCCCTTTTGCCGCGTATTGTGGATAAGGTTTATCACGGCGGTTTTAAGCCCCGAAAAGCTGAAATCGTACGGCGCTTGGGTCTTGGGTATCGGCAGGGTGTATTTTGCGGGATCGCCGCTTTTGGCGGCGCGGTCGATATACACTCCGCCGGGATAAGGAAAGCCCATTGCGCGCGCCGCTTTGTCGAAAGCCTCTCCTGCGGCGTCGTCGGTGGTCTTTCCCACCACCTCAAGCTCGGTGTAGTCGGTGACTTTTACTATATGCGTATGCCCGCCGGAAACCACCAGACATAAAAACGGAGGTTCAAGCTCCGACGAAGTGAGGTAGTTTGCGGCGATGTGACCTTTTATGTGATGAACGGGTATCAGCGGCAGGTCGGCAGCCGCCGCAAGTCCTTTGGCAAAGCTGACTCCCACCAGCAGCGCTCCGATAAGCCCCGGCGCGTTGGTAACGGCGACCGCGTCCATATCGGAAAGCGCGGCGTCGGCGCGCTCCAGCGCTTCCTTTACCACTCCCGTAATATTTTCACAATGACGGCGGGAGGCTATTTCAGGCACTACTCCGCCGTACAGCTTATGCTCGTCTATCTGTGTGGAGATAACGGAGGACAGCACCGTCCGCCCGTTCTCCACCACCGCCGCGGCGGTTTCGTCACAGGAGCTTTCTATCGCAAGTATCTTCATTTTATAATTCTCCGTCGGTCATTCTTCCGGCTCTATCCAGTATCTTTCCCGATAATTTTTTTCGCTGTCGTATATCCCGAAACCGAGATCCATCAGCTTTAAGGTGTCCTCATATCGGTATTCCACCCCACAGCCGAACGTAAGGGTTATTATCCTTTTGCCGTCCATTTCGGACAGCCCCGCAAAGCAAAAGCCCGCCTCGTCGGTATAGCCGGTCTTGAGCCCGTAGGTCTCGTAATCGGTATACGGGTCGGTCAGCAGCAGATTGCCGTTTTCCCAGCTGTGGGTGTAGCCCTCAAGGTCGTACACGACCGGCGCGGGGTCGGAGGTTATGGCTACTATGTCGGCGTTCAGCGCCGCCGCTTTCGCTATCTTTAACATATCCGCACAGGTGGTGACGTGACGGTCGTCATGATAGCCGTCGGGTACGGTAAAAAACGTATCGGTACAGCCGAGCTTTTTGGCATATTCGTTCATCAGCACCGAAAAATATTCGGTTATCTCGCTGTCGGCAATATCGCCGCCGTAGACGGTATGCACTACGTTTGCCGCGACGGTATAGGCGGCGTCGTTTCCCGACGGGGCAAGCATGGCGGTGAGCAGGTCGTTCCTTGTGTAATGCTCCCCCTCCTCCAGCCAAGCTCTGCTGGAATCCTCCGCGACAAGGTATATCTCGCTGCCTACCGTGCAGGTTTGATCCCTTTCGAGATATTCCGTCGCTACAAGCGCGGTCAGCAGCTTGGTGACGCTGGCGGGATATATCGGCTTATCCGCATTTTTTTCGTATATCGTTTTATCTTCCGTCAAATCGTAGCATATCGCTGCCGTACATTCCACAAAATCATCGTCCGGCTTAAATACTTCCTCCGATGATGAGCCGCTGTCGGTCTTTATGTCGGGGTCGGACAGGCTCTGCTCAGGCTGCCGTGAAACGGTCGGAGCGGTCGTGCCGCTTTCCCCCGTGTCCATGGTGAGGTCGAGCTTTCCGCAGGCGCAGAGAGTTGTCAGCAGCAAAGCGGAAAGGGCGGCTGCGGTTTTAAAATATGCCTTCAAGATAGATACGCTCCTTTATTCGTCGGAGCCGCGCTCCGCTCCCTCCGCCTCTTCTTCCGGCTCGTCGTCGGGAAGGTCCAGCTTAGACTTTATCTTATGGGGAAGTCCGTTCGCGATAAGGCGGACGGTCCTTTTGTTCGGGCTGAATATCAGCATCGTTCTGCCGTGCGTCTTGTGATGAGCTATAAGATACCACGCGTTGATACCCGTCGCGTCGGAGGCTATAACGGTAGCCTGCGCGTCATCGCCCTGCGAGCCGTCATATACGCCGAGATCCTCGACCGTGTCCAGCTTTACCGTGATAAGACGCTTTCTCTTGCGCTTGCCCATTATCTTATCTATGTCAAGATCCTGATTTGTCACGATGTATTCATATTCACAGCCCATGCCGGAAAGTAACCAGCCCATGCCGAAAATTATACCCACCGCCAACAGCGTCAGCGCGTATAATCGGGTAAAGAAAGATACCGTCATGAGCGCGGTGGAAAGCAGCAGTCCGCCGCCCGCGATCGCCACCTTTTTCAGTATATCGGCAGACGAGGTCTGCTTTTTTACAAGTTGTTCTCCAAAGCTGTCCATAAAATTCTCCTATTCCGTTCGGCTGCCCGATACGGCAAAACCGCGTCAATAAACTTAATTTGAATTATACCATAACTCCGCTTTTTTTGCAAGTCCTTTTAAAACTCCGCCTGTCACCGTATGAGCAAAACCCGCATAAATTAGTATGAGCCGACATAAAACGGCTTTTCGGGCGGCGAAAGAGCGGCTGTCCGAAAAAGTCCATGAAAGGAGAACGTCTATGTCATACGAACAAAGCGAATGCGGGGCAAAAATGAAGATACGCACAGGGTATGCTTATGTTCCGTTCCAGCAGCTCGGTAAGCTGTATTCGCCGGAGGCGGCGCTGAAAAACGGCACAGTCTTTCCCGAACTTAATCTCACTATAGAAGAATACGAAAGGGGTCTTTATAATGGTAGGTAACATTTCGCCTCAATGTGCAAAGCTGATGCAGCAGCTTGCGGCGGCGGACTTTTTCGCCACCGACATGAAGCTGTATCTCGATACTCACCCCGACGACGCAAAGGCGCTGGAGATATACCGCGAGGCGGTAAAGCAGGCCGAAGCGTACAAGCGGGCGTTTGAAGAGTCCTGCTATCCCCTTTGCGCGAAGAACGCGGGCGAGGGCTGCTCGTGGAACTGGCTCAACGGGCTGTGGATATAAGGAGGACGCGGTATGTTTATATTTGAAAAAAGACTTGAATTTCCCGTGGTGATAAAAAACAGAAATCCCAAGCTGGCAAGCTATATACTTTCCCAGTACGGCGGCCCCGACGGGGAGCTTGCGGCAAGCCTGCGCTACCTTTCCCAGCGCTTTGCCCAGACCGATAAACGCGCCGTCGCGCTGCTGACGGATATAGGCACCGAGGAGCTTTCTCACCTTGAGATGATAGGCTCTATCGTGTCGCAGCTCACCACCGGAGAGGGTGCGCGCAGCTTTGACAGATACGGGGTGGGAGATTACTATATCGACCACGCAAACGCGGTATATCCCGCCAACGCCGCAGGCGTGCCCTTTACCGCCGCATATATCCAGTCCAAGGGCGACCCGATAGCGGACCTTACCGAGGACTTGGCTGCGGAGCAAAAGGCGCGGGCTACCTATGACAACATACTTCGTATGTGCGACGACCCCGACGTAACTTGCGCGATACGCTTCCTCCGCGAACGCGAGGTCGTGCATTTCCAACGCTTCGGCGAAATGCTGGACATTTTGCAGGCGAAGATAAAATAACCGACAGACAAAAATCTCCCGCGGGCATGCCCGCGGGAGATTTGCCTTTTATATACCGCATTATTTATCCTCTGCTGTCGGGAAAGTGACCTTTACCGTCGTGCCCTCTCCCTCAACGCTTTGCAGCTCTATTTTCGCATTATGAAGTCTTGCTGCGTGTTTAACGATGGATAACCCCAAGCCTGTGCCGCCAAGCTCTTTTGACCGGCTCTTGTCTACTCGGTAGAACCGCTCGAAAATGCGCTCCCGATGTTCGGATGGAATACCGATCCCCGTATCGGCTACTGATAGGCAAACGCTGTCCGAAAGGCGTTCTACCGATACATTTACCGTTCCGCCCTGACGGTTATATTTTATCGCGTTGTCCGTTAGGTTATAAACAATGCTTTCAAGAAGCTGCGGTACGCCGACTACCACGGCGTTTTCACCCTCAATGCTGACGGAAACACCGACATTTTCTGCCTCGCGGGAAAGCGACTTTACCGTTTGGTCAGCAAGCTCGTAAAGATCGACGCGCTCCCGTTTCATATCCTCCGCGCCCTCGTCCAAATGGGAAAGGCGGATAATATCCTCCACCAAAGAGATCATGCGGGCGGTTTCATTACTGATTTGAGAATAGAACCTTGCCGTATCTTCGGGGCGCACCATGCCGTTTTCCAAAAGCTCCGCGCATCCCGCGATGGTATGCAAAGGCGTTTTGAGCTCGTGGGACACATTAGCGGTAAATTCACGGCGCATTTGCTCTGCCTGCTCTTTCTCCGTAACATCAAGCATCAAAAGAACAGCGCCGGTAACTTTTTCATCCTCCGATACAGGACTTATATCTAACCGGTATTTTCTGCCTTTCAATTCAAGCGTTCTCTCCGCGCGGACGCCTTTTTCTATTTGAGAAAGAAGGTCGGATATTTCGGCGCTGCGATTGACAGACAGCATATGCTGTCCGACGCAGTCATGTGAAGTGTCAAATAGCTTTTCCGCCGCGCGGTTTATGCTGAGGATCATGCCTTTTGTATTAAGGACAACTATCCCCTCCGACATATTTTCGGTAACGGCTTCAAATTCTTCCTGCCTTTTTCTGAGTTCGTCAGCCTGATTTTTGATTTGCCGCTGCTGGGTATCTATACGGCGGAGCAGCGGTGACAATTCGTCGTATCCCTCGTTTGAAAGCGGGTCGTCAAGGTCAAGGCTGTTAAGCGGCTTTACTATTTTCTTCGACAGCCGCGACGCTAAAAACATCGATAGCACGATCGCGATAAGGATTATCACGACAAGCGGCTGCATCATTCCGAGAAGCAGCATCAAGAGCGTACTCTGTGCGACGGAAAGGCGGACTACTGTTCCGTCAGACAGCCTTTTTGCGCTGTAAAGTGTGCGCTCCATAAGCGTTGCTGAGTAGCGCGAGCTTTCGCCGTAGCCGGATTCAAGCGCCTCCTTTATCTCCTCGCGTTCAAGGTGATTTTCCATTTCGGAGGAGTTTGCTTCGCTGTCGTAAAGCACTTTTCCGTCCGCACTTATCCATGAGATACGGTAATCTTTTGTAATAAGTCCCTCAAAATATTCCGCGCCGACAGCCTCGACGCCCTGCGCCGCAAGCTCCGTCTGCGTCTTTAACCCGTTTTGCTGAACATTTCCGAAATAATCATAAAGCACACAGAGAAAGAGCGTCACGGAGGCAAGAAACACCGCTATCGCCACAAGACATATAGACCTGAAAATTCGTTTTGTCATTTCTCCGCCCCTAACCGATAACCTACTCCGCGCACGGTTTCAATGCAGTCGCCGCAGCGTCCCAGCTTGCTCCGTAGCGTGCCGATATGAACATCTACCGTGCGGGTCTCTCCTATATAAGAGTCGCCCCATATACTTGTGAGAAGTTGGTCGCGTGTAAACACCCGTCCGGGGTTTTCCATAAATTTTCGCAGGAGCTCATATTCCTTATAGGTAAGCTCTACCCGTGTTCCGTCTGCTATTACGATGTGCTGTGTCGTATCCATACTGATACCGCCCAGATTCAACACCTCGCTTTGAGGAACAGGAGAAACACGGCGGAGTACGGCTTTTACACGGGACAGCATTTCCGTCATGCCGAAAGGCTTTGCGAGATAATCGTCCGCGCCGAGGTCAAGCCCTATCACCTTGTCATATTCGGTCCCCTTTGCAGTTGCCATAATGACAGGCACATTATTGCCGCTTTCTCTCAGACGTTTCAGAATGCTTATGCCGTCCTCGCCGGGTAGCATAATATCAAGGAGTACAAGCTCCGGAGTATTCTCGCGCAAAGCCTCCCAAAAGGACGCTCCGTTCGAAAATCCCTTTGCCTCAAAGCCTGCGGTGTTCAAGGTATATATCATTAAGTCGCGGATACCGCTGTCATCTTCAACGCAGTAGATCACTATATTCACTTCCTTTCAAGGAATGAAAATCAGGAAAAGAACCGCCTGCACAAACCCATATTATCATAGCACATTTTCACGCTTTTTTCAACTTGTCGGCGGCTGTGCGCTTTTCTCTCCTGTGACGGAAAATAACACCCATTCTGCAATATTTGTGGCGTGATCTCCTATTCGCTCAAAATATTTTGCCACCATCAAAAGGTCAAGGGCATATTCTCCCTCGGTTGGATTTTGCGCGATAAGCGAGATAAGACTGCTTTTTATATCCTTGAAATAATCGTCCACGATGTCGTCGGAGGCAATGACCGCCTCGGCAATGATCGTGTCCTGCTTCACATAGGCGTCCACGCTGTCCGTTACCATTTTGATGGTCGCCTTTGCCATTTCCCGAATTTTGATATGTTCGGGCAATGTTCTGTCATTCAAAAACGGCAGTATCTCCGCTATTTCCTCCGCCTGATCGCCGATACGCTCCATATCGGTTATCATTTTTAAGGCGGCGGATATTTGCCTGAGATCCCGTGCCACCGGCTGTTGCTGGAGTAAAAGCCGCAGGCACATAGATTCGATCTGCCGTTCCTTTTCATCTATCTCGTGGTCAAGCGGAGCGATCTTCGCCGCGAGCGCGTCGTCCTTTTGAATAAGAGCGGACGCCGCAAGAGAAATGACCTCTTCGCACAGCGAGCCCATTTTGATAAGCTCCTGTCCCAAAGTATTAAGCTGTTCGTCAAATTTTGTCCTCATTATCCGAACCTCCCTGTGATGTAGTCCTCGGTGCGCTTGTCCTCCGGCTGAGAAAACATTTTCTCGGTGTCGCCGAATTCTATCAGCTCGCCCAAAAGAAAAAACGCCGTTTTATCCGATATCCTCACCGCCTGCTGCATATTGTGAGTGACAATGACTATAGTGTAATCCTTTTTAAGCTCCATAGCCAAATCTTCAATTTTGGAGGTAGAGATAGGATCGAGAGCCGAGGTGGACTCGTCCATAAGAAGAACGTCGGGTTTTACCGATAATGCGCGAGCAATACAAAGCCTTTGCTGCTGTCCGCCCGACAGCCCGAGCGCGTTCTTTTTAAGCCTGTCCTTGACTTCGTCCCAAATAGCCGCGTCCCGAAGAGATTGCTCAACGATTTCGTCGAGCTTTGCTTTGGCGCGGATTCCGTGGGTACGCGGTCCGTACGCTACGTTGTCGTATATCGACATCGGGAACGGGTTCGGCTTTTGAAACACCATGCCGATATTTTTGCGAAGAGCCGTCACATCACGACCCGCGGCATATATCTCCTCTTTGCGATATGCCAGCGACCCGGTCACTCTTACACCCTCTATAAGATCGTTCATACGGTTGATAGTTCGTAAAAATGTAGATTTTCCGCAGCCTGAAGGACCTATCAGCGCTGTAATATTATGCTCGGGAATATCAAGGCAGATATCCTTTAGAGCGTGGGTTTCGCCGTAGTAAAAGTCTAAATGCTTTGCGGAAATTACAGTGTCAGTCATAATTCAGCTCCTTTTCAATTTTTTGCCGAGAAATGCCGCGGCAAAATTGATAAGCACCGTAAGTATCAAAAGTATCGTCGCTATTGAAAACGCGACCTGAAAATCCGCGTTTTCTTTTGCGTAATGATAAAGCGCTACGGTGAGCGTAGCACCGGACGCGCCGGCTATGCTGTCAATGGAAAAGCTCTGCATTGCCATACTCATACCTGCCGTATACATCAGCACCGCGCTTTCTCCCACCACGCGACCAACAGCAAGAATACACCCTGTCACTATTCCCTCAATGGAGGACGGCAGCACGACCGTGCGTATCATATGCCATTTCCCGCTGCCTAGTCCCAAAGCGCCCTCACGATAGCTTTGCGGCACAGTTTTAAGGCTTTCCTGAGTTGACCTTATAATGGTCGGCAAAATCATGATCACCAGTGTCAGAGAACCTGCCAGCAGCGTCTTTTGCAGTTTCAGCGCCGTGCAGAAGATAATTACACCGACAAGTGCGTAAATTATCGATGGAATACCCGCGAGAGTTTCCGAGGCAAACTCGATAACCGCCACAAACCGCTTGTTTTTTGCGTATTCCGTCAGATAAATCGCCGCGCCAACGCCTAACGGAAGCGCTATGATAAGGGATACCAGTATCACAAAAAGCGTGTTTTCTATTGCCGGAAGAATACCTATTGTGCCGTTTATGACGCTTTCCGAGGTGGATAAAAACTGCCAGCTTATCCCGCCGATACCCCGAAAAAGGATATACGCGATAAGAAACAGCAGCAGTCCGATCGTTATCGCCGCACAGCCGTATAAAAGGATCCGACCTATTATCTCATATACTTTTCGCTTCATATCAGCGCTCCTTTTCTCTTTTCAGAACCAGATTTAGAAAAGCGTTTATCAGCATGATAAAGAGGAACAGGACAAGTCCGATAGAAAACAGCGCCTGCCGCTGTAAGCTGCCGTCTTGAGAATAGTTCAGCTCTATCGAAATACCTGTCGTGAGAAATCTCACCGAACGGGTGAGCTCCGGCATATTTGCTACATTTCCCGCCACCATCATAATTGCCATTGCCTCGCCGATAGCCCGTCCTATACCTAAAACCACCGCCGCAGCAATGCCGCTTTTTGCCGCGGGAGCCAAAACGCGAAAATACGTTTCCAGCTTTGTCGCGCCGAGAGCGAGCGATGCCTCCTCGTATTCTTTAGGCACCGCCTCTAAAGCGGTTTCGGAAAGAGAGATAACGGACGGCAAAATCATCACGGCAAGGACGATCATCGCCGCAAGCAGGCTGTCCCCTGCGGGAAGATTCAGCCATTCTCGCAACGCCGGCACAAGTACGCACATTCCCACAAGTCCGTAGACCACCGACGGAATCCCCGCCAAAAGGCTCACGGCGGGACGTATTATATTCGCTATCTTTTTTGGCGCGACTTTAGCGAGAAATACCGCCGTGAAAAAGCCTATCGGCACGCCTATCACGATAGCTCCCGCCGTACCGTATACCGACGTTAGGATAAGGGGAAGAATACCGTACTGATCCTGACTTGCCGCCCAGGTCTGACCGAAAAGGAAATCGAATAGACCGACTTTCTGAATTGCCGGAATGCCCGAAATTACAAGGTAAACGGTGATAAGCAGTACAAATCCGACTGCTGCAAGTCCGCATAGGGTAAAGAGAACCTGCATGGTTCTTTCTACCGCTTTTAATTTTGCGTTTTTCATATCAGTTAGGATATACAGCGCCCGCTGCCGCTATGTACTCCGCCGCTTCCTCACTCATTGCAAAATCAAGGAATGTCTGAGCCGCTTCGGACAGCTGTGCATCTTTCTTTGTGACCATCACGAACGGGCGTTGGATAGTGTAGCTGCCGTCCTTGACTGTAGCCTCGCTCGGTGTAACGCCGTTCACCTTTGTGGCGGTAACGCTGCTGTCCACAGCGGAGAGAGAGGCATAGCCTATCGCATTTTCGTTGGAGGCAACATTTCCTATGACATCGCCGGTAGAGCCGTACTCGTTTGTATATACGCACTTGCCCTCGACTCCTACGATCTCTTCAAACGCGCTGCGTGTTCCCGAGCCGTCCTCGCGCCCGTATATCGCAATCGGCGCGTCCGCTCCGCCGAGCTCCGACCAGTTAGTTTTCTTGCCTGTAAAGATGTCCGCGATCTGTTCCGTAGTCAGATCCGTTACAGTATTCTTCGGGTTCAAAACGACCGCCACGCCGTCTAAAGCGACGGTATGCGCGACCGCGCCCTTGTCGATCTCTTCCTGTTTAAGCTCACGGCTGGAAAGCCCGATATCGCAGGTGCCGTCCAAAACGCCGCTTATTCCCGAACCCGACCCTGTGCCGGAGTAGTTGACGGTAATATTCGGTTCTTTCCCCTTAAACGCCTCGGTCAGCGCTCCCATTACGTCCGCCATAGAGGTAGAACCGTCGGTGTTTACCGTACCGCTTTTCTGGTTTCCGGAACATCCGGCAAGCGTCGATACCGCTAAAGCAGCGGTCAGTGCTAATGTCAAAATCTTCTTCATCTTAAAATTCTCCTTTGCTTTTTCATATACCTTTCGGGTACAGCTATATGATAGCCCTGCAAAATCAAATCTGTTATCGTGTGATTGTAAAATGAATGTAAAGTTTCAAAAAATTAAGCGGCAAGGATTTCTCCTCGCCGCCGGTAAATCAAATCATAATATACGGTTTCTGTTATCCTGTTTTGAATGTTGTTCATGGTTTTAGTACCAATCATGTTTTTCGTGTCTGTCAAGCGCATTGATCCGCTGTATTTCCGCATCAGAGAGTTCAAATCCGAACAGGTCAAGGTTTTCCTTGATGTGGTCGGGATTGCTTGAACCGGGGATAACAACTACTCCCCTTTGCAAATTCCAACGGAGTATCACCTGCGCCGCTGAAACTCCGTGTGTGTCTGCAATTTCGTTCAGCGTTTCGTCGCCGAGCAATTCCGCTGTGTAACCGCGTCCGCCGAACGGCGGACAGTTTTAGGCTCATCTTTTTTCTCTCGCTTTCAATAAATTGCTTGCACCGCCATTCAACTTGGTAAGGGATATTTTGCCTAAGTTACATTCCCTCGGCGTTTTTACCTCAAACAGCAAAAAAACTCCCGCAGGCGTGCCTGCGGGAAAGTGTGACGGATTATTTTTTATATCTTTCTAACCTATGGAAAGTGGGATTTCGTATTTTTGCGTACCGACGTCAGCACATGAAGATGAGGTCGGATTCAAGCTCCTTGAAGTCGAGCGTTGCCGTCAGGTCGGAGGTTAGATCGCCGCCGACTCCGCGGCTTTCCGCCGACGCGGCGGTCGCCAGCGCGAACAGCGACGCGCAGGCGGTAAGCAAAACGGCGGAGAATTTTAGTTTTTTCATAATGTACCTCCCGTTGTTTAACGCCGAAAGACGGCAGGATTTTAAATATATTTTACTATATTTCAGCCTTGATTTCAATCCGTCGGAGCTGACGTTTACGAAGTCAAATCTGACTTTTACGAAGTCCTTTTTCGGGGGAAATAAAAAACTTTGCTCATTTTATGGACAAATCACGAAAAAAGTGATATACTAGTCATATATAAATGTAAGAAAGGAACGGCGGCCGATGATACATGAAAAATCCTGCGGCGGTATAGTATACAGGAAATTTCACGGAAATACCGAGATATTGCTGATAAAGCATATCCGCTCCGGCTACTGGTCTTTTCCCAAAGGGCACGTCGAGGGCGAAGAGACCGAGGAGGAGACCGCCGCCCGTGAAATAAAAGAGGAGACCAACATCGACGTGGTCATCGACCCCGGCTTTCGCGAGGTGGTGACTTATTCTCCGCGAAAGGATTCCGTAAAAAACGTGGTGTATTTCGTCGCAAAGGCAAAAAGCGGCGAGTTTATCCCGCAGGAGGACGAAATATCCGAGATACGCTGGGTGGAGATAGGTCAGGCGAACAACTTTTTGTATTATGACAACGACAAGATAACTGCCAACAAGGCAAGAGCTTTTATATCGCATCTTAAATAAAACGCCGCGCTTTGGAGAAAGCGGCAAAGGAAAGGCGGTCAGAAAATGACATTCGAGCAGGCTGTCGAATATGTGGAGAGCTACTCCCGTTCCGGCGCTCCGGCGACCGATCTTATAAGATTTATACTTTTGATGAAACAGCTCGGCGACCCGCAGAACGATTTCAAATCGGTCCATGTTGCGGGGACGAACGGCAAGGGCAGCGTATGCGAATATGTGACCTGCGCGCTGCGCGCGGCGGGCAAAAGAGTGGGGCGGTTCACCTCCCCTTATATCGACCGTCTGGAGGAGCGCATACAGATAAACGGCAAGAACATCTCCCGTCCCGCGTTCGCGCTGCTTTGCGAAAAGGTAAAGACTGCCGTAGAGAAAACGGAGTTCACCGACTATTCGCAGTTTGAGATACTGTGCGCCATAGGTATGCTGTATTTTTCCGCCGAGCAGGCGGAGTATGCCGTTATCGAGGTGGGTATAGGAGGACTGCTCGACTGCACCAACATAATCGAGCCGGAGGTATCGGTGATAACCTCGATAGGAATGGACCATACCGATCTGCTGGGCGGAACGCTCGCCTCGATAGCTCGCAACAAGGCGGGGATAATCAAGCCCTCCGTGCCCTGCGTCTGCTCGCATGACCAGCCGGAGGAGGCTATGAAAATAATAGCCGAGAAATGCCGCGAGTTCGGCGTGAAGCTCACCGTACCGGATATTTCGCGATTGCAGCTTTTGCATATGGATATAAGCGACGTATTTTTTACATATAAGGGAAAGAATTATCACGGAGCGATGTCGGGCAGCCATCAGCTTGCAAATCTGATGTGCGCGATAGAGGCGTGCGAGGTGCTGGGGCTGAAATACGGCGATATATACGTCGGGACGGAAAAGGCAAAGCTCCCCGCCCGAATGGAATGTATCGTTTCCGACAACAAAAGGTTCATCGTGGACGGAGCGCACAACCCTCCCGCCATGAAAGCCTGCGCAGAGCTGCTCGGACTGGTGCGGGGGCGTAAAAACGCCGTGATAGGTATGCTGGGGAGAAAAGACCCGTCGGCGTCGCTGGCTCAGCTTTTGCCGGCGGTGGACGGCGTGACCTTTGTGGACGATTTCGACGCGGGAGCGGTGCCGGCGTGGGAGCTTGTTAAAATAGCCGAAGGGTACGGCGTAAAGGCAAAAACCGCAGATTCGCTCTCCTCGGCGCTGCAAAACGCGGACGGTCAGGCGACCACGCTGATAACCGGCTCGCTTTATCTTGCGGGCAAGGCGAGAAAGCTGCTTTTGCCGGACGAACGGCAGATATAAAAAAACCGTCCGTTATCCTGACGGATAACGGACGTTACGCAACTTTACCTGTAAGCCGAGTTCTGTCGTGTGCGGTCATCTATCTACGCCTTTCGTCGCCGAAAGGCTCAAGCCGCCTTAATTCGGGACCGCCGAGCAGACGGTTTTTCCCCGAAACCAATCGGCGTTGCATCGGATAGGGTTTACAGGCGGGAGCGGTCTCCCGTCCCGCGGTGAGCTCTTACCTCGCCTTTCCACCCTTACACCTGACGGTGCGGTATATTTCTGTTGCACTCGCCCTGGAGTCGCCTCCGGCTGTCGTTAGCAGCTATCCCGCTCTGTGATGCTCGGACTTTCCTCACGGGTGTATCCACCCCCGCGACCGCACGGTAAAGTTGCAAAACAAATTTTATCATATTTTAAAGAGAATGTCAAACCTCAAAAGAAAGGGAGATTTTTCCGACCTAAATGACACGAGAACGGGTACAAAAGATATGGCTCGCTCTGTACGGAGCGGGGCTGATAGCCGTCGGGATAACGATACTGGTGCAGGGAGAATTTTTGTTGGTACACGCCGCGCGCATAGGCGGGGCGGTCATAACCTTCAACGGCATACACCAGATCGTCCGCGCATATGTGAAAAAGCAGCGCATACCGCTGATAAGCGGTCTGGGCTTTATCCTGCTGGGAGCGGTAACGGTGTTCGTGCCGGGCATGACGCTGGGGATACTGACGCTCGCGTTTTCTCTTTATGTGCTGCTGAACGCCGCGGTCAAGCTGATAGACCTTATCGCCGCGCTGCGCAATCGGATAATGCCGGAGGATATTTTCGCGGATCTTTTCGCGTTCGTTTCCTTTTTGACGTTCGGTATAATAATGCTGTTCGGTTCTTTTTACAGTCAGCGTATGCTGCTGCTGATAAGCGGCATATACTGTGTGCTGTACGGACTTACCGAGCTGAAAGATTTCGCACGGGAGGCGCTGCCCAATCGCGCCAAGACCGCCATGCGGCGCAAGATACGGGTGTCGCTGCCGCTGTTCGTTTCGACGTTTTTCCCGTTCGGTACGCTGAAAAATTACCAAAAGCGGCTGGATTCCCGTGAGATAGATATAGAAAAGCTGCTCGCGGAGGAAAAGGCGAACGACGACGGACAGCAAGCCGACGTTCATGTGCTGATACACGTTTCCGGCGAGGGTGTCGGGATAATGGGACATTGCGACCTATATGTTGACGGAGAGGTGCTGTCCTACGGGAATTACGACGAGGGCTCGGCGCGGCTGTTCAACGCTCTGGGGGACGGGGTGCTGTTCGTTTCGGAGTTTCAGCCGTACATAAATTTCAGCGTATACAGCGATAAGCAAATGGTGTTCGATTACGGGCTGAAGCTGTCCGATGAGCAGATGCAGCGCGTGCGCGCCGAAATAAAGCGGATAAAAGGCTCTGTCTATCGGTGGAAGCCGCCGTATCAGCGCGCTTTGGAACGCGGCGAGGACGCGGATATAAGCGGCTTTTCCGATTATTGCAGCGGACTTTGGAAAGGCACCGACGCGAAGTTTTACAAATTCCGCAGCGGCAAGTTCAAATCCTACTGCGTTATGAGCACCAACTGCGTGCTGCTCGCCGACAGCATACTGAGCAAGGCGGGCACGGATATAATAAAGATAGTGGGTATAATCAGCCCCGGAGCGTATTATGACTATTTGCAGCGGGAATATCTGCTGGAAAACGGGCTGGTGGTAAGCCGCGACATTTACAGCAAGTACAACGTCGAAGAGCCGAGCGCGCAAAAAGAAGAAACATGACGTATTTTGTGTAAATTTCGTGTATTCTCTTGTATTTTGCGAAATACTGTGATATACTTCAATAATAGGAATTTTTAAAAGGAATGTTTGTTTTTCGGGGAAATACCGAGGACTTGTGTCCCGTCGGGGATCGCCCGACGTTTAAAACAGGAAAAACCGTTTTCGGGAGCTGCCCGAACGAAAGGAGTATAAAATATGAAAAAGAACGGACTTACCCGCTGCGCGGCGCTGATAACGGCAGCCGTTATGCTGGCGGGCTGCGCTCAGCAGGAAACGCAAAGCTCTCAGGCGAACAGCTCCGTGTCGGAAACGCCCGCGCCGGAAAGCAGCGGTCAGGATATAGTAATATCCTTTCCCGAATCAAGCGGCACGTCGGCTGAAAGCACGAGCGGCACGACCGCGCCCGCCGAAACCCAGAGATCTCCGATGGAGGGCGCGGAGGGCGTTATGACCAACGGACTGCTCAAGATGACCGACGCCGACGGCAACGTATGGGGAATATCTCTTTACGGCGGAGGTACGGGAGAAAATTACGCGTCCTATCTCAATCAATTCAAGAAAAACGTCGGCGACGGCGTGAACGTGTTCAACATGGTAGTGCCTACCCAAAGCGCGTTTTACCTGCCGGAGGAGTTTGAGGACTACAACGCGAGCCACTTAAATTCCATCAACAGCATAGCGAATAAGCTGGACGGAGTTATAAACGTGGACGGCTACGGCGCGCTGGCGGCGCATACCGACGAATATATCTACACCCGCACCGATCACCATTGGATGCCGCTCGGCGCATACTATGCCGCAAAAGCGTTCTGCGAAACGGCGCAGGTGGAGATAAAGCCGCTGGATACCTACAAAAAATACGAGGTAGAGGGCTTTGTCGGTTCGATGTACAGATTTTCCGACTATGATCCGGATATAGAAAATTCCCCCGAAACTTTCACCTATTACGTTCCCTCCACCGATTACACCGCGACTTATTACACCACCTCGTTCAAGGAGGACTATGATTCCCGCTTTATAAAATCCATTTTCGTGGATCAGCCGGTAAACAGCAGCTATTCCATATTCATGGGCGGCGACGAGAAGATAGTCAAGGTAGAGACCGAAAACAAAAACGGCAGAAAGCTGTGCGTGTTCAAGGATAGCTACGGCAACGCCGAGATACCGTTTTATATAGACGGCTTTGAGGAGATCTACATCTGTGATATAAGATATTTTGAAAATCTTAAAGGCTCGAAATTTGTCAAGGATAACGGCATAACCGACGTGCTGTTTACCATGTGTACTTTCTCGGCAGTCGGTGAAAACGCGGAAAAGATAAAGGAAAATCACATTTGTGAATAACGGGAAAAAGCAATGAAAAGACGACATATCATACCCGCGCTGACCGCCGCGGTACTGCTGACGGCGTTCGGCGCGGGCTGCAACACATACGACCCATATGCGGCGCCCGATACGTCCGACTCGGACAGCCCCTCGATAGGGGAAAGCGTCACGAGTTTGCCGGAGACCTCTTCGCCCGACGTCACGTCCGAAACTCGGCAGGAAACAACCACCGCCGAGGCAGTCACTACCGTGCCGCCGATAGAGCTTACCACCACCGAGAAAACTACCGAGCCGCCCGCGACGGAACCGCCCGCGACCGAGCCGCCGAACGCCTCGATAAACGGCTACCGCAGGATAGGCGAGAGCGGCATACTTGTCGCCGGCATAAACAACCATTACTGGGGGATAATGTTTTTCGGCGGGACATACGGCTACTGCGATATGTATATCAACAGCGTCAAGAGATTTCAGTCGGCTCTGCCGGAGGTAAACGTATGCTCCATGGTGATACCCACCTCGGTGGATTTTTACAACCCCGAAGATTACCGAGGCTACAGCGAGCTGCAAAAGGATAAGATAGAATATGTGGAAAAGGGGCTTGCGAACACCGGCGTCACCAACATAAAGGTGTACGACGTGCTGGCAAAGCATACCGACGAAGCCATTTACGCCCGCACCGATCACCATTGGATGCCGCGCGGCGCATACTATGCCGCGAAAAAATTCTGCGACGATCTGAAATTGCCCATATCCTCGCTGGATAAGTACAAGGCGGTCACCTGCCCCGGCTACGTCGGCTCTATGTATTACTATTCCGAGGACGAAAAGCTGACCGAAGATCCGGAGGATTACACGGTATACTATTCCCCGAACCGCTCAAAGCTGAAAACGACCTACTATGACCGCTACTACTCAAACGGCTATGACAGCGACCTGTTCATAGTGGACGACGCGAGCAGCTATTACCTTACCTTCCTCGGCGGCGACGACAAGATGACTCATGTAAAGACCAACGTCAAAAACGGGCGAAATCTTGTGGTGATAAAGGAAAGCTACGGCAACGCGCTGATACCTTTTCTTACCGAGGCGTTTGAAAACATATACGTTATCGACCTGCGCTACTGCGAGATAAACGCGGTAAATTTCTGCAAAAAGGTAAACGCGACCGATCTGCTTTTTGCAAACTGCGCGTATACCGTAGCGGGCGGAAACTGCGAATATTTTGATTATATAAGAGAGCTGTGAATATATGAAAGAGTTGGAATACCCTTTTGACGGCGGGAGCATACAAAAGAAAAAACGTTCGCTGAGGCGGACGCTGCTTGAGGACGGCAGACCGAGGATAAACAAAAAAATAGCGCTGCTGGCAGGCTCTACCGCCAACGAAATAAAGGATATGCTGGAGCTGTTTTTGCTGGATTCGGGAATACAGCCGGAGTTTTATCTTTCCGAATACGACCGCTGGTGGCAGGACGCGGTGTTTGAAAACAAGGAGCTTGACGAATTTTCGCCGGATATAGTGTTTATCCACACCACCTCGCGAAATATAACCGCCTTTCCCGATATTTCCGCCGACAAGGCGGAGGCGGACAAGCTGCTCGACGCGGAGCTGGAGAAGTTCAATACCGCGTGGGAAGCGATAAAAAGAAAATACCGCTGCCCGATAATACAGAACAATTTTGAGCTGCCGTATTTCAGGATAATGGGCAACCGCGACGTTTTCGACCGACGCGGTCGGGTGAATTTCATAAATCGGCTGAATACCGCCTTTGCGGAACACGCGGAGAAAAACGACGGATTTTACATCAATGATATAAATTATCTCAGCGCCTGCTACGGGCTGGATAAATGGAGCGACCCGCTGTACTGGTATATGTATAAGTACGCGCTGTGCGTGCCGGCGATACCCGAATTTGCCTACAACCTCGCGTCGATAATACGCTCGGTTTACGGGAAGAACCGCAAGGCGCTGGTGCTGGATCTTGACAATACCCTGTGGGGCGGAGTTATCGGCGACGACGGGCCGGAGGGCATCGAGATAGGACACGAGACCAACCTCGGTCAGATGTACAGCGAATTTCAAGGCTACCTCAAGCTGGTGAAAAACAGCGGCGTTATGCTCACCGTTTGCTCCAAAAACGAGGAGGAGAACGCCTTAGCCGGACTTGATCACCCCTCCGGCACGCTCAGACCCGAAGATTTTGTGATGATAGTCGCCAACTGGGAAAGCAAGGACAGGAACGTCGCGGCTATCGCCAAGGGGCTTAATATAGGCGAGGACGCGCTGGTGTTCGTGGACGACAATCCCGCCGAACGCGCCATAGTAGCCGCGCAGATACCTACCGCCGCCGTTCCCGACATAGGCGATCCCGAAAGCTATATACGGGTGCTGGACCGTTCGCGCTTTTTTGAGATCACCGCCTTTTCCGACGACGACCTTAAAAGAAACGAAATGTACCGTCAGAACGCCGAGCGCGCCGCGCAGCAGTCGAAATTCTCCGATTACGGCGAATATCTGGACAGTCTGGAAATGGTCGCGGTGATAGACGATTTTTTGCCGATATATATACCCAGGATAACTCAGCTGACAAACAAAAGCAATCAGTTCAACCTCACCACCCGCCGTTTTACCGAGGACGAAATGCGGACGGTATACGGCGACGACGGATATATACGCTTATACGGCAGTCTGTCGGATAAATTCGGCGACAACGGTATCGTGTCGGTGGTGATAGGAAAGCAGGAGGGCGGACGGTTGGATATTATCCTTTGGCTCATGTCCTGCCGCGTACTCAAACGCGAGATGGAATTTGCCATGCTCGACCGTTTGGTCGAGGAGGCAAAGCGGCGCAAGGTGGAGGAGATAAGAGGGCATTACTTCCCCACCAAGAAAAACGCTATGGTAAAGGGGCTGTACGGCAGCTTCGGCTTTGAAAGGATAAGCTGCGACGCGGACGGGAACACCGAATGGCGGCTCTTGACGGACGGGTATGTCCCGCACAGCTCGCATATAAGGATAGAAAGGAACGAGTGACATGGAAGAAAAGGAAATATACGAACGCCTTAACGAAGTGTTCAGAGATGTATTTGACGACGACGAGATAGAGGTATCCGCCGAAATGACCGCCGACGATATAGACGACTGGGACAGCCTGTCCCATATCACGCTGGTCACCGCCGTCGAGGACGAATTCGGCATAAGGTTCAAAATGGGCGAAGTATCCGGCATGAAAAACGTCGGAGAAATGGTACGGATAATCAAAGAGAGAGGATAATATACCGAAGTAAGGGACTTCCGTGTATTTACCTCGGCGTAAAGGCGGACATAACTGTACGCCGCCGTCGGCAAGTATAAGCGGCTTTGGGACGCTCAGGCGGTATATTATCAAAAAACGGAATAAAAATATCCCCGACTTATTCAGTCGGGGATAACAGCTTGTCGAAAAACCCTCCCTACGGTCGGATTTTCCGACAAGCTGAAAAAAATCGGCAATACCGTATAGCGGTATTGCTCGATTTTTGCCGCGCTTTGCGCGGCTCTTATTAAACTTGAGGGTGAAAACCCTGATGGTTTTCCCCTCAAACTCCTCTTTCCTTCCGCTTTTTATTGACCTTTTTCTACAGACTGATATCCCCGACTAATAATATAGTCGGGGATAAATTCATTATCGGCTTTAAACGCCTTTTGCTATAATATCGCCCATTTCCGAGCAGGATACCAACTTCATTCCCTCGCTCATGATGTCGCCGGTGCGGCAGCCGTCCGACAGAGCTTTGTTTACCGCTGCTTCGACGGCGTCAGCCTCCTGCGTCATATCAAAGCTGTAGCGCAGCATCATTGCGGCGGACAGGATAGTGGCTATCGGGTTTGCCTTGTTCTGTCCCGCGATGTCGGGCGCCGAGCCGCCGCTGGGCTCATACAGACCGAACTTGCTCTCGTTCATGCTTGCGGACGCGAGCATACCGATAGAGCCGGTTATCATGCTCGCCTCGTCGGAAAGTATATCGCCGAACATATTTTCCGTCACCATAACGTCAAACTGCGCGGGGTCTTTTACAAGCTGCATCGCGCTGTTGTCCACCAGCATATGCTCCAGCGTGACTTCGGGGTAATCCTTTGCCACCTCGGTTATCACCTTTCTCCAAAGACGTGAGGATTCCAGCACGTTGGCTTTGTCCACGCTGGTCACCTTTTTGCGGCGCTTCATCGCCACGTCGAACGCCTTTACGGCAATGCGGCGTATCTCGCTTTCGCTGTATACCAGAGTGTCGGTAGCCACCTGCATACCGTCCACCGTTTCGGTCTTTTTCTCGCCGAAATACAGCCCGCCGGTAAGCTCTCTCATTATCAGCATATCAAAGCCGCGGTCGCTTATCTCCTTTTTGAGCGGACAAGCGCCGGACAGCTCCGGGTACAGCACGCAGGGGCGCAGATTTGCGAACAGCCCCAGCGCTTTCCTTATTCCGAGCAGCCCCGCTTCGGGTCTGAGATGAGGGGGCAGCTTGTACCACGGAGAGGTGGTGGTGTCTCCGCCGATAGAGCCCATCAGCACCGCGTCGGACGCCTTGCAGGCGTCTATCGTTTCCTTAGTCAAAGGCTCGCCGTTCGCGTCTATGGAACAGCCGCCCATCAGCAGTTGAGTGTAATTAAAGGTGTGACCGTATTTTGCCGCCACAGCGTCCAAAACCTTCATCGCCTCGGTGATTATCTCCGGCCCGATGCCGTCGCCTTTGATGACCGCAATATTTTTTGTCATGGCAGTATCTCCTTTACTTTTTCAATGATTTGAGCAGTCCGCCCGCGCTGATTATTTCCTTTATGAAATCGGGAAAAGGCTCAGCCTGATAGGTATGCCCTTTGGTAATATCGGTTATGACGCCGGTATCGAAATCCACCGATACCTCGTCCCCCGCGTCGATGTCCTTTGCCGCTTCCTCACATTCGAGTATCGCAAGTCCGATGTTTATCGCGTTGCGGTAGAAAATGCGGGCAAATGTACCCGCGATGACGCAGGATATCCCGCTCGCTTTTATCGCTATCGGCGCGTGCTCTCTGGAACTGCCGCAGCCGAAATTCATACCCGCTACCATTATGTCGCCCGGCTTTACCCTGCTTACAAACTCCTTGTCTATATCCTCCATACAATGGCTCGCAAGCTCCTTGTGGTCGGAGGTGTTGAGGTATCTCGCGGGGATTATAACGTCGGTATCGACGTTGTCTTTATACTTATGTACTATGCCTTGTGCTTTCATATCGGTCGATCCTTTCTTTACTGTATTTCAAAATCCGCGCATTTTCGCTGCGAAACGTAGGGGCGGACAATATTCTCGGCTACCTTTAAATGCTGCGGGTGTACCGAATACGCTTTGAGCGCCGCCTCGCTCTCAAAGGTGCTGTCCAGCATAAGACTGCCGTTTGAGGACTCTAAAAGCTCGGTGAACACCTGTATCGAGAGCAGTCCGTCTATCTTGCCTTTAAGACTCTCAAGTTCCTGTTTTATAAGCTGCTTGCGCGTTTCCTGTTCTTTCGGGGAAAGCTCGCTTTTAAGCTCCCAAATAATAACGTGCCGTACCATATCACTTTATCCCCGTTATCTTGCCCGCTATCGCGCTGGCTGCGGCAACTATCGGGCTTGCGAGATATACCTCGCTGTCGGTATGTCCCATTCTTCCGACAAAGTTGCGGTTGGTGGTGGAAACGGCGCGCTCCCCCGCTGCGAGTATACCCATATGTCCGCCCAGACACGGACCGCAGGTAGGCGTGGAGAACACGCAGCCCGCGTTTATGAATATCTCGGCAAGACCCTCTTTTATACATTGCATATAAACCTTTTGAGTGGCGGGGATAACTATGCAGCGCACGCCCTTGGCAATGTGCTTTCCGTTAAGTATCTCTGCGGCGGCTCTCATATCGCTTATCCTGCCGTTGGTGCAGGAGCCTATGACCGCCTGGTCTATTTTTATCTCCTCGGTAATATCTTCCACGACTCTGGCGTTTTCCGGCAGGTGCGGGAAAGACACCGTCTGCTTTACGGAGGAAAGGTCTATTTCGTAGGTTTCGGCATATACCGCGTCGGGGTCGGGAGCAAACTTGTCGTAAGGTCTGTTCACCCTTTCCTTTACATATTCCTCGGTGATGTCGTCCACCTCGAATATGCCGTTCTTAGCGCCCGCCTCTATCGCCATGTTGGCGATACAAAGTCTGTCGTCCATCGAGAGGGAAGCCAGCCCCTCGCCGGTAAACTCCATCGAGCGGTACAGCGCCCCGTCCACTCCTATCATGCCGATGATGTGCAGGATAACGTCCTTGCCTGTAACGTACTTGTTCAGCTTGCCGGTAAGCACGAATCTTATCGCCGACGGTACCTTGAACCACGCCTCGCCCGTCGCCATGCCTGCCGCCATATCGGTAGAGCCGACTCCCGTGGAAAACGCGCCGAGCGCTCCGTAGGTGCAGGTGTGGCTGTCCGCGCCTATGCACAGCTCGCCGGGAGCGATAAGCCCTTTTTCCGGCAAAAGCGCGTGTTCTATACCCATATCGCCCACGTCGTAGTAGTTCTTGATGTCGTATTTTCCGGCAAAATCACGGCATTGCTTGCATTGTGTAGCCGCCTTGATGTCCTTGTTGGGGGTAAAGTGGTCCATGACGAGAGAGATCTTTTCGCGGTCGAAAACTCCGTCAAAGCCCGCCTTGTTGAATTCGTTTATAGCGACGGGACTGGTGATGTCGTTTCCCAGCACCATATCCAGCTTTGCCCGTATGAGCTGCCCCTCTCTCACGCTGTCCAGTCCCGCGTGCTTTGCCAGTATTTTCTGGCTCATAGTCATTCCCATTTTAAATGCCTTCCTTTCTTTCAAATTAACGTTTTATTCTTTGCCGCTTTTCAGCAGCATATATTCCAGTGAATCTGTGAGCGCGGATACGCTCGCGCTGATTATATCCTCCGACGCGCCGACCGTGGTCCATTCGTCGTTCCCGTCGCTGCTGTCTATCAGCACTCTTGTGACCGAGGCGGTATCGCTGCCGCTTATCACCCTTACCTTGTAGTCGATAAGGTGCATTTTCGACAGCTGAGGATAAAACACCTCCAGCGCTTTTCTGAGCGCCTTGTCTATCGCGTTTACCGGACCGTCGCCCTCGTCCGCGGTTATCTCATAGCGGTCGCCGACCTTTATCTTTATAACGGCGTTCGCCTTTTCCGCGCCGTTTTCCCCCTGCGAAGATATCACCTTGTAATGGTCTATCTCAAAATGCGGGGTGAACCGTCCCAGCTCTTTCAGCACCATCATGTCAAAGCTGGCGGACGCCGCCTCAAACTGAAAGCCGGTCTGCTCCAGCTTTTTCAGCTTTGCGGTTATCGCCTTGGTCTGTGGGCTGTTCTTATCCAGCGACGGGTCGAATTGCCTTATCGCGGCAAGTATCGCCGCCCTGCCGGATACCTCCGACAGCGGCAAGCTGCGCTCGTTGCCCACGCTTTGCGGCGGGATATGCTCAAAGGATATCGGGTTTTTCACCACGCCGTCCGCGTGCATACCGCCCTTGTGGGCGAACGCCGAGCCACCGACGTACGGCGCGCAGCCGGGCAGTCGGATATTCGATACGTCCGCTATGTATCTTGCCGTTTCGGTAAGCGTTTTCAACTGCGCGGGAGTTACCGCCGAAACGTTGTATTTAAGCTGCAGATCGGCGATAACGGTAGCGAGGTTGGCGTTCCCGCAGCGTTCGCCTATCCCGATAAACGTACCTTGTATATGCGTCGCGCCCGCGCGGTATGCCGCCAAAGAATTTGCAACGGCACAGCCGCAGTCATCGTGACAATGTATGCCTAACGGCACGTCGGTGGCTTTCGCGGCGACTTTTACGGCAGCCCCTATCTCCTCCGGCATCGCTCCGCCTCTTGTATCGCAAAGGCACAGCACCGACGCTCCGGCGCGCTGTGCGGTTTTAAGCACCTCCAACGCATATTCGGGCGCGGCACGATAGCCGTCAAAAAAATGCTCCGCGTCGAATATCACCGTTCTGCCTCGGCTTTTAAGATAAGCTACGCTGTCCGCGATCATCTCCAGATTTTCGGCAAGCGACGCGCCTATTATCTCGGTGACCTGCATATCCCACGCCTTGCCGAATACCGCGACGTGCGACGTTCCGGCTTTCAGCAAAGCGGCGATATTCTCGTCCTGCGAGGCGGCGACGCCCTTTCGCGCCGTCGAGCCGAACGCCACCGCTTTCGCCCCGTTTTTTGACCTTACGCTTTTGAAAAATTCCAGATCCTTGGGGTTGGAAAACGGGTTGCCCGCCTCTATAAAGTCTATCCCGAAAGCGTCCAGAGCCGAAAATATCTTCAGCTTATCGTCGGTGGAAAAGCTGACCCCCTCGCCCTGCGCGCCGTCCCTCAATGTCGAATCGTACAGCTCGACCGTTTTTTTCGCCATGTCAATCTCTTTCCAAAGCGCAGATGCCGGTACGCACCATTTTGCCTATCCCGAACGGCTTTAACAGTCCGATAAAGGAGCTTATCTTTTCCGGCTCGCCCGTCAGCTCCAGCATCAGGCTGTCCTCGCCGACGTTTACCACCTTTGCGCGGAACAGATTAGCTATCTCGATTATCGGCTGCCTGGACGCGGGGGAATTTCCCGCGCGGATAAGTATATGCTCGCGGCAAACGGCGTCGCTGAGCAGCTTTACCTCCGAAACGTCGTACAGCTTCAATAACTGCTTTTCTATCTGCTCTATCGTCGAGCTGTCCCCCTCGGTGACTATCGTCATGCGGGAAAATTCGGGATCTTCGGTTTCCGCGACGTTAAGGCTTTTTATGTTGTAACCTCTGCGGCTGAACAGACCCGTCACCCGTCCGAGCACGCCTATGCTGTTATCCACCAGCACCGACAAAACATATTGCTGTGACATATCTATCCCTCCGTCAGTCCTCTGTGTTTATTTCCGTGATAGGCTCCGTCACCGATTTCCCCGCGGGCACCATCGGCAGTACGTTTATATCGCGGTCTATCTTTACCTCTATCAGAACGGGAACGCTCTGCGAGAGCTTTACCGCCTCGCTCAGCACCCTTTCGCAGTCCGCCGCTTTGGTAAGCGAGAACGCTTTTATCCCGAACGCCTCTCCCAGCTTGACGTAATCGGTAGGGCGGTCAAGCGTGGTCTGGGAGAAATGCTTGTCGTAAAACAGCCGCTGCCATTGACGCACCATGCCAAGCACGCTGTTGTTCATGACCAGCTCTATTACGGGGATATTATGCTTTGATAACGTGACCAGCTCGTTAAGGTTCATGTGAAAGCTGCCGTCCCCCGCGATATTTATCACGGTGCGGTCGGGCAGCGCCGTTTTTGCGCCTATCGACGCGCCCAGTCCGAAGCCCATCGTGCCCAGTCCGCCGCTGGTTACGAGCTGGCGCGGGTGCTTGTAGCGGTAATACTGCGCCGCCCACATTTGCGCCTGTCCGACTTCGGTACAGATTATCGCTTCCCCGTCGGTGAGCCTGTCCAGAGTTTCCATTATCAGCTGAGGAGTTATGTCTAATTGCTCCGTGCCGCTCTGCCTGATGTTCAGCTCGCCGCCGCAGATACTTTGCGTCCATTCGTGATGCTTCTGCGGCTTTAACAGGCGGTTCAGCTTTTCCAAAACCTCCGCGCTGTCGCCTATCACCTTATGAAAGGCGGAGATATTCTTGTTTATCTCGGCGGGGTCTATGTCTATGTGAAGTACCTTCGCACGCTTTGCAAAGGTGGAGGGATCTCCGATAACACGGTCGGAAAACCTCGTCCCTATCGCTATGAACAGATCACATTCCGCAAGCGCCTTGGCTGCCGCGGTAGTGCCGTGCATACCAAGCATACCGATGTATTTACCGTCCGTCTGGTCAAAACAGCCCTGCGCCATCAGCGACGCGGATACCGGCGCGTCCGCAAGCTGTACAAAGGTCTTCAGTGCCTTTGCGCCGCGGGCGTTGTTGATACCGCCGCCGCAGTAGATGTAGGGGCGTTCGCTTTCGCGTATCATTTCCGCCGCCTTTTGTATGCAGTCGTCTTGGTGCAGCGTCGCGGGCGGAACTATCGGTTTTATCGGCTTGTTGACAAATTCCGCGCTCAGCGCGGTAATATCCTTGGGCACGTCGATAAGCACAGGGCCTTTTCTGCCCTCGTTGGCTATGTAGAACGCCTCCCGTATCGTGTCCGCGAGCTTGTTTACGTCCTTGACAATAAAATTGTGCTTGGTTATCGGCATGGTTATGCCGGTTATGTCCACTTCCTGAAAGCTGTCCAGTCCCAGCAGCGCGCAGGCGACGTTACCCGTTATCGCAACTACCGGCACGCTGTCCATGTATGCCGTAGCGATACCCGTTACCAGATTGGTAGCGCCGGGGCCGGAGGTCGCTATCACAACTCCCGTCTTGCCGGAGGCTCTCGCGTAGCCGTCCGCCGCATGGCTCGCGCCCTGCTCGTGGGCGGTGAGTATGTGGGTTATCCTGTCGCTGTATTTATACAGGCTGTCGTAAATGTTAAGCACCGCTCCGCCCGGATACCCGAATACGGTGTCAACTCCCTGCTCTATAAGACATTCGCAGATTATATCCGCACCTGTCAGCTTGCTCAAAACCATCAATCCTTTCCTTTATATACCTTTATCTATATCCATTTAATTTTATCACCATTAACGGGATTTGTCAACACCGCGCTTGACAGCCGATATGTTGTATGCTAAAATTAGGAGAAACTCAAAACGCGGCTTTTACCGCGTGAAACAAGGAAGCGATGATATGACGGAACAATTTTCCCGTACCGAGCGGGTGCTTGGCGAAAATTCCACCGAAAAGCTGGCGAAAGCGCGGGTAGCGGTGTTCGGGATAGGCGGCGTGGGCGGCTATGCGGTAGAGGCGCTCGCGCGTGCCGGAGTAGGTACGCTCGACCTTATCGACAGCGATAAGGTATGCCTTTCCAACCTCAACCGACAGATAATCGCCACACATCGGACGGTCGGGCGGTATAAGACCGAGGCCGCCGCCGAGCGCATACTGGAGATAAACCCGAACGCGACGGTAAATGTACACAATATATTTTATACGTCGGAAACGGCGGACGGCTTCGACCTGTCGGCATACGACTACATTATCGACGCGATAGACACCGTATCGGGAAAGCTGGCGCTTGCGGTAAACGCGCAGGCGGCGGGCGTTCCGATAATAAGCTCGATGGGCGCGGGCAACAAGCTCGACCCCACGGCGTTCAGAGTCGCGGATATATACGACACCTCCGTCTGTCCGCTGGCGCGGGTGATGCGGCGGGAGTTAAAGCGGCTTGGCGTTAAAAGCCTTAAAACGGTGTATTCCCAAGAGCCGCCGATACCCTCCCCAAGCGGCGAACGCACGCCGGGCAGCGTTCCGTTCGTGCCGCCCGTCGCGGGCTTTATCCTCGCCGCCGAAGTGATAAAATATCTCTGTAACAGGTAGGCATACGGGAGTCGAACCCAAGCCGCCCCACGGCGATGCCTTTGGGCGCTTTTCGTTTCTTTCGGCTTGACAGGCGCCAGCCTGCCTGCGCCTCAAGAAACAAAAATCACCTCAAATTCATTCGCCGCGGGGTGCATAGCAGTTTTTACGGAGCAGATTTTCGTCAAGACAAGGAAACCGAACGAAGGCATACTCGCGTATGTCGAGTGAGGTTGACGCAGGATTGGCGGAAATATGCCCGTAAAAACCGGCTTGGGTTCGACTCCCGTATGCCTAAGGTAAAATAACGTTCGGAAATAAGCCGTCAAGCGCCGTATTCCCGTGTTTTAAGTAAAAAACCTTAAAAAACCGACGAATGTTCGGCAAAAATTATAAACCTCTTTGTTCTTTTTTGGTTAAAATAATGGTTGAATTTGACGGAGATCAATGGTATACTATACAATAGGTCGAAACAGCTTTCGGCCATAACAATGTTAATTTATTTTGGAGGAACAAACAATGAAGCTGAAAAAACTTTTGGCCGGAGCTGTGGCTTGCACGACCATCGTAAGCTCACTTGCCGTAAGCGCAAGCGCTTTTATCGATGAGACCAACAAGGACAGCTACGATCCCGGACTTTCGACAGGCTCGCAGCAATGGCTGGTACAGGTGTACAATGTAGGTAACGAGGCTGAGAACAAGCCCGCCGTGGATTACGGCGTAGACCTTTCCAAGATCACTGGCGCAAGATTCGTATTTTCCGTAACCGATGACGGTATCTCCCGCGAGAGCTGGGACGGCGGTATCGGAGGAGCTATAGTCCTTTCGATAAACGGCGGCGACATAGCGAAGGGCACCGACCTTTACAACAAGTACAACTGGCCCGGTTCTCAGGAATACTGGGGCGTTTTGGATCCCGATCTGGGCATCGAAACCCTTGCTCCCGAAAAGGCTCTTCAGGCAAAGACTCTCGGCGATTACAGATACTCTCTGGAAATGAACAACGGCTTGCCGAACCCCTTTGTTGAGGACGGCGTAACGGAAGTCGGCTGCTTCCAGATAGCTTTGGCTGAGTGGGGCTCGGTAATGTGCGGCATCACCGTTGAAAGCTGCGAAGTGCTCGACACCGACGGCAACGTTCTCGTTGCATTCGACGGACTCGGCAATCAGGTGGATCCCGCGGATCTCCCCGTATATGAGGAAGTTTCCACCGATACTTCCAAGGAGGAGAGCACCGAGGAATCCGCAGCAGAAGAAAGCTCCGCAGCAGAAGAGTCCTCCGTTGAGGAATCCTCCGCAGAAGAATCTTCCGCTCCCGAATCTTCCGCTCCCGCGACCGAGGCTGCATCTTCCACCACAAGCGCCGCAGCTAACTCCGGCGACAACACCGGCCTTATCGTAGGTATCGTTATCGCGGCTGTAGTAGTGGTAGTTGTTATCGTGGCTGTAGTTGTAGTAATGAAGAAAAAGAAAGCGTAATGTGAAAAATCTGTGTAAATTTATGAATATTTGATTATTTTTGCCAAAAAAAACGGTGATATTTAGTCATAATTTATATTGATTTTAACGCTTTGGAATGGTATACTAATCTAGTAAGCAGAAATGTCACTCGGCGTTTCTAACCGACAATATGTCGGCAAAAAAGTACATAGACCGGATTTTTCCGGCTATAATAAAAAAATTTAATGGAGGACCAAAACAATGAAGATCAAAAAGATCATCACAGGCGCTGTTGCAGCTTCTATTGCAGCAACAATGGCTGTTGCGGCATCGGCAGATTATGATATATCTGCTGACAAACTCAGTACAGACGGTAATTATGCGGTACTTCTCTTTGGAGATCCTGCGGAGAATCCGGTGTATTCGACTATTGATGAAGTGACCGGTTTAACTGAGTTCACCTACACTTTCTCTGTAAAGGCTGACGCAGTTGAAAAGATTGAGTCCGGCGAAATGTGGATCGGCGGTGACATAGGTACCAACGACAAGGCAAACGGTTGGAGAAAGCTGGGTCCTTGGGATTTCAGTGCTCTTACCAAGGTATCTGACGGTGTATATTCTGTAACCGCTAAATCTGACACTCCTCTGTTCGATAAGGACACTAGCGAGTATGCTCAGGTATGGCTTCAGGTATACTTTGGCAAAGGATTTACCGCTGATGATTACGGCGTAAATGTAGAAGGCGTTAAACTTGTTGGTATAGACGCTCCCGCAGCAGCAGGCACCGATACCGATACCGATACTGACACCGATACCGATACCGATACCAATACTGATACCGATACCGATACCAATACCGACACTGATACAACCGAGCCCACCGAGGGCGAGAACAGCGGCAAGCCCAGCACCAACACCGGCGCAGAGGGCATTGCGGTTGCAGCAGCAGTTGCAGTTCTTGCAGCAGGCGCAGCAGTAGTTGCTAAGAAAAGAAAGTAATCGAAACAACGATTAAATTCTAAACAAACAAACAAGCAAGGCAAAAGCCTTGCTTGTTTTTTGTTGGGGGCTCCGCCCCCATGCCCCTGCTGGGGAGCGGGTCGCTCCCCAGACCCCTGACAGAATAATAAACTAAAGGAGCCCCGTAAAGAGGCTCCTTTATTTTATTAAAATATAAGGACTGGAAACGATACGCCCTCAACAGAGATACGGAACGGAACACCCAAAAAGGAAAGAAACCCGCAAAGAGCGATACCGTTCAGCCGTTCAAACTGTAGCATGACAGACTATCGCCGCGTCTTTTGACAGGAATATCAACGAAAATAAGGTGGCAAGGTGCAAAAACAGCAAAGTGAGTGTTCCCAAAACGAATTATAAGAGGTAGTGCGTATCCCTTTTACGGTCGGAAAAGGGACGGAAAAGGGGTTAGGTAGGAGGGTTTGAGAAGGCATTAAGTGCCGAACTTATACCTAGGGAAGGGGGAAAGGAACCGCAGGTCGCCTTTCTCCCTTCCTTGGGGTCCCTTTCGGGAGCCAACGGAGGGTCAAAATTAGAATAAGGTCCATCAATC
>CANQIB010000005.1 GCA_947623915.1 uncultured Ruminiclostridium sp. | reverse complement strand
GGCTCAAATTCGCGGCATAAAGCCGTCACAATTTAATATTTCCCCGTCCTCATCGGTTTTTCGCAAAAGGATAAATTACCGAACCCACTACATTATACCAAAATCCTCATTTCAAGACAAAGAACAGGAGGACCGAATGACGCAGAAAGCAAAGGGGAACGTGATGTTTTCCGATTTGGCGAGAGAGTGGCTGGACGCGGCGAAAAGCAAGGTAAAGCCCAGCTCGTACGCACAGTATTCAAAGCGGATAGAAAAGAACATACTCCCGTATTTTGAAAACGCGAGATTGAGGGAGATAGACAGCGCCGCGATAGCGGGCTATGTTGAGCATTTGCAGGCGGAAAAATTCACCGAAAAATATATATATGATCTGACGATACTGCTAAGGTCTATTTTGAAAAATGCGGCACACACAATGGGTTATCCCGATCCTACGGCGGGCATGGAGGCGTTAAAGAGCGGAAGAGAGCCGAGCGCGCCGCAAGCGCTTGATCACGGCGACGAATTTTACAGGCGGCTGAATAAGGTGCTGACGGAGGACACCGACCTTACCAAATGCGGGATACTGCTGACGCTGTACACGGGGCTGAAGATAGGCGAGCTGTGCGCTTTGAAGTGGGCGGACATAGACCTTAAAGCAGGCAAGATAACGGTGGTGCGCAGCATACAGCGCATTTCTACCGAGGAGGGCAGCACACTTATCTTTACCGAATCGGACAAGCGTGCGCGGGAGATACCGCTGACGGGAACGCTGTGCGATATTCTGAAAAAGTGGGAAACGCGGGACGAGTATTATTTACTTTCCGGCAATGACGCGCCGATCGAGCCGAGGACTATGCAGTATCGGCTGCGGGCGCTGCTGAAGAAGGAGTATCTGCCGGACGTCAGCTTCAGCGGACTGAGAAAGCTGTTCATAAAGCGGTGTATCTCGCACGGCGCACAGGTGACGGTACTTGCGGATATACTGGGCAATTCCTCCGTCCAAAGCGCCGCGGCATATTGCGAGAAGCCGACCCTGTCCGGCAAGATAAGGACTATTGACCTTATGGTGGAAGAGGTAAACATTTTGCCGTAAAACGGCAGAAGGGATAAAATGATGATTTTTGCTGGAGTACTTGCCGGAGGGACCGGCACAAGAATGGGGAATTACACTATACCAAAGCAGTTTCTGACAATAGCGGATCGCCCTATAATCGCCCATGTGATAGACAAATTCATTGTCCACAACGGCATAGACAAGGTCATTGTAGGCGTAAACGCCGACTGGTATCAGTATATGACCGATATTCAGGAGAAATATTACAAAGGAATGGACAAGCTGGTCGTCGTTCCCGGCGGAAGCGACCGCAACAGCACAATAAACGCCATTGTTGCCAAAACCAAGGAAATAAGCGGTTCTTCGGAGGATATTCTTGTAACGCACGATGCCGTGCGTCCGTTCGTTACGCTGAAAATGATCTCGGAAAACATCGACGCGGCGAAAAAATACGGCGTATGCGATACCGTAATGCCGGCGACCGATACTATCGTTTATTCCTCAAACGGAGAGTATATTACCGATATTCCGCTTAGGAGCAGTACATATCAGGGACAAACTCCTCAGAGCTTTAATATAAAACTGTTCGAGGAGGTCTATTCCTCTATGACGGAGGAAGAACTGAAGGTCGTCACCGACGCCTGCAAAATGTTTATGCTGAGAGGACACAAGGTACATCTGGTCGAGGGAAGCGTATCGAATATGAAGATAACCTATCCTTATGATTATAAAATAGCACAGATAATGATGGAGAACCCCGAAGATGATATGTTTACAGTATAAGCTGGTAAAACCGTTCGTTATCGAAACGTTTTTCAATAATGTAAAGCCGGAGGGAACATCTCATCTTATAGTGCGGCCCGAAAAGCTGTCTATCTGTAAAGCGGATATGCGATATTATTTCGGGCAGCGGGACGCCGCCGTGCTTCATTCAAGACTGCCTATGGCACTGATACATGAAGCGTGCGGCAGAGTCATGTACGATCCTACCGGAAAATATAAAAGCGGAGATAAGGTAGTTCTTTTGCCTAACATACCGGGCGAGGACGGATTTTATGCCGAGAATTACCGACTGGACTCGCTGTTTCGTTCCAGCAGGGCTGACGGCTTTATGCAGGAGGCGGTAAGGATACGCCATGCTCAGACGGTACCGTATAGGCGCGATCTTCCCGACGAGGTAATGAGCTTTACCGAATTTATCAGTGTGGGAGTTCATGCCGTGAACAGCTTTGCGAAAACGGCTCATTCCCGCAGAAACAGTATAGGAGTATGGGGCGACGGCTCGTTGGCTTATGTGATTTGCTGTGTGCTTAAAAGCCTTTACCCGCAAACAAAAATAACCGTTACGGGTCTGAATCCGGGCAAGCTGCAATATTTCAATTTTGTTGATGAGGTATTGACGGTAAATCAGGTGGAAAAAGGAGCAAAATTCGATCATACGTTTGAGTGCGTCGGCGGCGCGGGGAGCGGCGCGGCGGTGGAACAGATGATAGACACACTTTGTCCGCAGGGGACGATAATGCTGCTGGGAGTAAGCGAAGAGCCGGTTCCCATAAATACCAGAATGGTGCTTGAAAAGGGACTGACGCTGCTGGGAAGAAGCAGGTCGGGCAAAGAGGATTTTGAGCAGGCGGTCAAGATACTTCAATCGGATAAAACTTTCCTTGCCAGAATGAAATATCTTATTTCGGCGGAAGTGGAGATAGAAAGCATAAATGATATCAGCAAAGCCTTTGAAACGGCAAAAACGGCGGATTTTAAGGTCGTGCTGGACTGGAATATATAAGGGAGAGGGAAATTTACCATGAGAATAAGTTACATAATTACTCCTTTCGGTTCGTCGGAATATTTGATAAGGTGCGTAAATTCAATATTAAGACAAACCTCCGGCGACAACGAAATAATAATCGCGGAAAACGGTTATGAGATAAGCGAGGAAAACAGAGAGTATCTGGCGGCAAAAGGTATAAAGGAAATATCCGATGAGCCGCAAACCGATTTTGAAAAAATGACCGAAGCGATAAAATCGGTTCGGGAAAACTCATTGGTAAAGTTTATAGATATTGATACCGTCGCAGTCCCTGTCGCATCCGACGAGGCGGCAAAATGTGAGCGGGATATCGTGTTAGCTGCGTTGGCGGTAAAAAATAACGACGGTTACTATATAGAAAAGCCCGACGGTCGCGGAAGTCTACAAAGTGTTTTTATAAAAAAAGAGCTGCTTGAAAATATATCGCAGGAGGCGCTCACCGACCCGTTTTTATTTGAAATTTGGTTGGATAAAACAGTTGCGTCCGGCGCCGAATACGGTTCTGTAGACGACGTTTGTTTTTATGTTCAAAACGAGTTCGCGGCAGACGACAAAGTAACGGCGCGGAAATACATAGATAGAAAGAACGATCTGCTTGTTATTTTTGAAAATTCGCTGAAAAACTCCGGCACCAAAACGGGGCTGACATTATTTGACAAATATTTGTCCGCGCTTTATAAATTCATGTGCAGCGAAAACTATGACCCTCAAACAAAGGAAGAAATATTCGGGATAGTAAAGGATACCGCACGCATTATCGGCGAGAACGAATTCGCGCGGCGCTTGTTTTTATTGTATTTCGGAGCGGATGTCGACGCGATAGCGGGAATGGATGCGCAGGCGTATATCTTTTATTCGCAGCGGGTGCTTACCCTTTCGGATAAAACGATAGTTACCGCACAGCTCGAACAGATAGTGGAGGATACCACGGAGCCTATTAAAAAATCGCTTTCGGTCATATCGCAGATAAAATCAAAGCAGGAAGAAGAATCCGAAAAGACCAAAGCACTGTCCAAAGAGATAAGCAAGCTGAAGAACGACATCGCGGCGCTTACCAAGAATATGCACTTCGTTTTTAATTCTGCCTCTGCCGGCGGCGAGACAGGGGTGTATGCAGAGCCGCTTCAACAGATACCCGCAATGTTCGCTCAGGGTAAGCTGGGTTTCAAAGTGATCATAAAGAGCTTTAAAGCATGGCTGAAATATAAGTTCAGCAGGAAAAAGTAATAAACGTTCCTGAGAGATGAGGAGAAAATTATGGATTTTCAGTACAAAGTTACGGTGATAGTTCCGGTATACAATGTTGAAGAATATCTGAGAAACTGCCTTGACAGTCTTGTTGCACAGACCATCGACCATTCGCAGATGGAAGTTCTGCTCATTAACGACGGGTCGACGGATAAAAGTCTGGACATCTGCTACGAATACGCCCAGAGCTATTTTATGTTCAAGGTGTTCAGCAAGGAGAATGAGGGACCGGCTGCTGCGCGTAACTGCGGGATCAAAAACGCTCAAGGCAAATATATTATGTATTTGGATAGTGACGACGAATTAACACCCGAAACCGTTAAAGCCGTTACGGATTATTTTGATACCGTTTATGATGAGGTCGATTTGGTAACATATTTGGATCAGCCATATAAAGACGGCAATAAACTAAAGCCGCATCCCCGTTATACAAATTTAACGCAAAGCGGCATATATGATATTGACAAATTCCCTTTTATTATGCAAACAAGAATTAGTGTAGCCGTAAAGAATTTATTGGAAAATAATTATTTGTTTGATACATCTGATGAATATAAAACGAGTTATGAAGATCAGAAATACCTTAATACGATTATTTCCAAAAAAATGAAGATAGGATTTTGCGGCAAAGGGGAATATAAATATGAAAAGAATTCCGAATCTCTTGTAAATAAATTTGCCTTTCCGTTATATAATTTTGAAAACAGCATGAGATATTTTGAAGAAATGTTTGAAAGTTTCGTTGACGGTGTTCCGAAATACTTTCAAGCTCTTTATATTCATGATTTAAGCTGGAAGTTGCGGACAAACAGACTTTTCCCGCATCATTATGAAAAGGAAAAATACAATGAAGCCGTTAACAGAATAAAAAATTTACTGGATCAAGTGGATGACACCGTTATACTAAATCATCCATCTGTAGATAATTTTCACAAACATTTTTTCTTATCTATGAAAAAAGATAAAGACAAAGCCGTTGTAATTTGCGATAAAGACAATATATCGGTTTATAAAAACAGTCTTATGCTTTATTCAAACAAAAAATTTGAAATCGTTCTTCATAAGCTGAATGTTATAGACAATAATATAAAACTTTTAGCTTTTGCTAAATCTCCTGTTTTCAGTTACTCGATTTTGCCGGAAATATACGCTGTTTTAACCTATCAGGACAATAAAATAAAGCGTGTAAAGCTGGAGCTTGGAGAGTCGCCCGAATGTTATTATAAATCTAAAGAAAAAACAAATTTGTTTTACTCTTTCTTTTTAGACGTTAGCGTTGAAAATCTGATAAATATCAGAATAGAAGTCCAAGCGGAAAATATTGTGTATGACGTATATTATTATTTTATGCCGTCATCACCGTTTTCTTCTTCCGGCAAAAAGTACAAGGCGATATTTGACGATTGTATTATCACGTTTAGCAACAATTCATTTGTTATAAAAAAATTGATTGCCGAGCAGATACTGAATGAAAGGCAAAAGGCAAATGAAATATACATAAACAATTCTGACATATACAATATACGAAACAATGCGGATCGCCTGAGGAAGAATGAAATCTGGCTTTATTATGACTGTGCAGGTGTCGAAAAAGATAATGGCTATTATCAATTTTGCCATGACTTTGGAGTTAACGACGGCGTAACAAGATATTATGTTAACGCTAACGGAGAAGCGGAAAATTACAGTTTATTCACATCGGATCAACGCTCTTTTATAGTCAATTTTAAATCGAATAAGCATAAGGCACTTTTCTTGGCTTCTAAGAAAATCATAACGGCATATATAGAAGAAAAAAATATCGTTCCGTTTGAAAAAAATGAATTAGCATATTATTGTGATATATCGCACGCTGAGATCTACTATTTACAACACGGTATTCTTCATGCGCATTTACCTTGGAAATATGCTCCCGGCAGAATAGCAGCGGATAAAATTGTGGTTTCTTCTGAGTTTGAATTGAAAAATTTCAGCCGGATATACGGATTTAGACAACAAGATCTTTTGCCCGTAGGTATGCCCCGATTTAATCATATAAATAAAAACATTAAGCCACAAAAAAGAATACTTTTTGCGCCTTCATGGCGTAATTATCTGATAAATGAAGATACGGGAAACGGTTGGACAACAAACGAAAAATTTTTTGCTGAATCGGATTACTTTAAGATTTTTAATGAGTTTTTATCATCTGAAAGGCTCGGCAAATTTTTAGAAGAAACAGACGTATATTTAGATTTTAAAATACATCCTATTTTCAAGCCGTATCTGCATTTATTTAATGTGTCCGATGATCACATATGTCTTTGTAACGCTTCTATCAATGACGAAGAATACTCACTGTTTATTACGGATTTTTCCTCTTTTGTGTTTGATTTTGCGTATCTTAAACGTCCGATCATATACTTTGTTCCCGATATGCCTCAATTCAAATCGGGAATGAATCAATACTGGGAGTTGGATTTGCCGTTTGAAAAGGCGTTCGGAAATTTATTTACCGAATCGGAAACTGCCATAAATGAGATAATTCGTATAGTGGAAAATCATTTTGTCCCTGACCGAATTTTCCAAAAACGTATGGATGAATTTTTCCTGCCATTAGAGCGTTGTGAAGATAAGCTGTATAAAGCGATTATTTCAAAAGAGTAGGGGAGCAGTTCAAAATAGACAGGAGCAGTTTAAATCTGTAATTATTTTCAGCCTGTTCAATAAGGGGCTGTCCCTGTCATTATGTTATTATGCAAAGGAGAAAAATATCAAATGGAAAGAGACACAATGTCTTGCTTTTACTTAAAAATAAACACCTGCACGGAATTTTCAATGCATTGTTTTTGGAATTGGTATAAGATAGTAGAATTTCTTAACGCGGACTATTTCGTAGTAGTGGATAATGAAAATATTAAGATCATAATTGAAAATTTATTCTTATCCAACGACCGTCCTGTGCCGAAATTTATTTCAAGCGACAGACAGCATTTTGCCAAACTGATAGAAGGAATTGAACCATATTTTAAAACAACAAGGAATTGGATAAATATCGGAGCCGCTCTTTACACGCCGTTTGTCCATGCCAAAGAAAACGGCTATGAATATTTTTGGAATATCGATGCGGATGATACCGTGATGCTTGCCGAGGTAAGCACCGTTGCTTCTTTGTTGAAAGAAGCAGAATGTTACGGGATTGAGAACAAAACGGACGTCTTTAGCCTTGATATGTATTACAGCAGTTTGGGAAATAAATATTGGACATTCGGCGTAGCGTTTTGCAATTTGACAAATGTTGATTTTGACAGTTGTTTTCTTAAAGGTAAAGCTGCTATTATATCAGAGATAAAATCAGGGACAAGATTTGCAGGAAGGAAGGATTGGCTTGATATTGATAAGTGCTTTGAGATATTATCGGATAACAACATTATTGATTGCAAAGCGTTTTCTTGCGACGGCTTGTGGTTCAGGCACGCCTATCAATCCGTACAGACTTGGAAAAACAAGGAAATCATCTATCACCGTATGAGTGTATGGACGACAAGATCAATAAGCGAGTGGGAAAAACTAAAAAGGGATGCTGAAGAAAAAGGAACCCCCTTTCCGCCAATATCGGACAAGTTAATTAAACTGAACAAAACGCAGTTCACTCCGGAAACATCTTCTTTGGATTTTGAAAAGAAGATACTCACAGCGCCTTTAAAGTATAATTCATATAAAATTTCCGTGGTGGAAAAACAAGCGCTTTCATCATGCGAAGTTTTTGATACATATGTTTTTTCTTTATTTTCCCAAATGGACGATCTGCTTATCATTATATCAACTTTTGATAATCATACGACACGAGGGTTAGATAATCGCTCCCTTCGCGCTCTTAAAATGTTAGGAATACGATCCGATCTGGAAAAGACATTCGGATATAGCTTTATTGCGGTCATCGATGGAGGAAAATGTGTTAAAGAGTTGATAGAAAAGGATAAGCGGATAGAAACCGATTATGAGCTTATGGCGGGAGCTGAAAATTTGCACTTTAAAATAAGTTCACAGGGATATAACACCGCCAAAACATCTCATTGTAATATATCTGTCGAAATGAACGGCGTCGATCTGGCTGCAAACAGGCGAGGACTGAATTTCCTTGTTTTTGATAAAAAAAGTAATTCGATAATCGACAGCGCGGCATTTGATACATTCGGGGAAACTATGTCTTTCAATTTTCCGTACAGGGATCGCGCAATATCATACCTGAATACGCCGAACGATTTTAATAAATGCAATCATCTTTCATTATACGTTTTGGGACTGAAAAAATTCAATAAAGATTTGACAGTCTGTATTTGCGGATGTGATGCATACACAAATATAAACAAAACCAATTCATCAATACTTAAAAGTTTAAAATTACTTGGCTTAAATTGCGATATGAACGAAACATACAGATACAGCTATATCGGAATTTTAGACGGCGGCTTAGTTGTGGCGGAACTGTTGTCTAAAGATCAAAAGCTGTCATACAGTTGTGATATCGACGGAAATAAAATAGATATTGAGTCTGTAGGATACAATGCAGTCCGTGAGCGCTCAAAAACTTTAAGCAAAATAAATATAAATAATGAAAATTTTGCTGTAAATAAACGAGGATTAAATATCGTTGTGTGGGACAAGAAGAATAACAGGCTTATCGACAGTGTATGTTTTGATACATTTTTAGACGGAAAAGCTGTCAGATAAAACAGAAAAAATTAAACATATTATCATCTGCGCCGGAAATATATGTGTTCGTATGGAGTATCTTACCCGCGATTGACCTAAGGCGCTCGTGCCGTTTATAAAAAGCCGATACTGTAATGGTAAGCGGCAGAAACTTCCACCAATGAGATAATTTGTTTGGCGAGAAATAATTTTATATCTGACCGATTTTTACGAAAATGTATGGATGAATTTTTCTGCCATTAGAGCGTTCTGAAGATAAGCTGTATAAAGCGATTATTTCAAAAGAGCAGAGGAGAAGCAGTTAATGGAAAATTCGACAGGTGTAATTTTAATAGGTAATTATTTGGAACCCGTTATAAGTCTACTTGATAATGCTAATATAAATATTGATATGGTGATTTCCACATGCAACATCCTGGCTATGGAAGGGAAAAGCGATTTATCAATTTTGAAAAAATATCTTTTTGGCTATGCTGCTCAACGTGAAAATTTTTCCTCCGGCTCAATTATAAATATGTTTAAAGACCTCTCAAAGCGGATTTCAAGAAATCCGCAGGACTTTGACAATGTGTTCAGATTTTCCGGAGAAAAAAAGCGGACGAATTACAACAGATCCGATTATGTTGTTGTTATGAATACCTGCATGGGGTATGCGGTCTTTGAAAAAAACGGAGTCGTATATTCCGATACATATCCGCAAAACAGGTTTATAAAAGACATAAATGACACAAAAAACAGCGAATATAAAAAATATACTTTTCCGTTTCCCGATGAGTTTAATTGGAAATATTATTATGATAAATTTATCAACGCCATTCTGAGCGCTTATGACAGTGAACATATCATATTGATCAGAACAAACGCCGCACAATGGTATACGGACGGTGATGAAATAAAAGCGTTTAATGATATTTCGGTAAAGTACAGAAACCGTATTCAACAAATCGACGATTATTTTGTTGAGAAAACATACTGCAGGACGGTAAATGAACATTATTGCTTTATACCGCCGGAAAACAGACCGTGCGCATTTACCTATGCGATCATGGATGATATGGCATACAGGACTGTCAGCGACGGCATTTTTAAAATGATAAGCAGCGATTATTCGTTCGATTATAGATCGTCGCATTATGTAAATCCTTTGGCTAAGCGTATAGTAAAATCTTTCACATCGCAAACAGTCGACAAAAATGCAAAAGCTGTTGAAAATATAGGAAAAGCAGATTCAAATAATGTAAATGAAGAATTCGCGGCCGCAATAAAAAAATTAAATATTTTTATTGCGGAAGAGAATTATCGTTTATCGGATCATGCATTCAAACTATTAGAACAGGACAGTATAAAATTTTCAAATAGTTTTTTTGAAATGTTAGACTATTATACCGAATATATGAAATTGGATATAAATGATATTATTGCCGTGTATAAGCTGTATTCGCGCTGTGAGAAAAAAGAAAAGTTTAAAAAAATAATAAAAAATATCATAGACAACCACGAGTGTATACCCGTTAGGAACGCGCTTAAAACAAAAGAAAAAAATTTAAAAATTTTAAACGAATATCGGTATACGAGTAGTGAGCTTATATCCGAAGGTGATGAGACGATATGTGTTTTTGTCAATACATATCATTATATAAAAATAAATTCAGACCGCTCGGTAATGGAGCATATCACTTTGAACCCTGCGGAAAAAATCAATTTTTTTGATATACGTGAAAAAGGATATATTTGCTCTCCATGGGAAGCAACAGCGGTTGGGTCGTCCCTAGAGTTTTTTATTTTAAAAAATAAACTCGGCGACAAAGATACGCCGCTTTTTGTAAAATTTGATTCTGCGGAGGAGTTTACGGTAACACTTTTTTCCGTCGATTATGAGAGCTTGCTGAACAATGAAAATTTTGTATTGATGTCTGCCGACGGCGGTTTGGATTTATCGGACTATGAATCTAAAGTAGATATAAGCGGCATTGTGACACCGATCAAGGAAGGCGAGCTGTCAAAAAATGACTGCCTTTCGCAAATTCAAGATATGAGCACTATCAAATCGTTATATGATGATGACCGGCTCCCGCCGGATTTGACCATAAGCAAAAACATTATGAATTCGCTGAATGATCCTGTAAACAAACGCCGCTTGGAAACTTATGACAAAATAAACAACATCAATCAAGGCTTCGCGTTGACTGTTAAATATTTGTCATGCGAACCCGGAGTACATTATTTCATTAAGGGTACGCATTTAGGCGATAATACGCGCAGCTTTCAGTTTATATCATATTTCAAATCCTATCACACTTTGAAAAAAAGTTTTCCGATAAATAAAACGGTTTTGTTGACGACCGCCAATTACGCTGATTTTGCCAAAGCATATCGGGATATTGACGAAATAATGATTTTGCCGAAAGATGAACTTTTAATGCTTAATGAATTTGCATTAAGCGGTATTGGCAATTTTAACTTGTATGCGGATACGTTTAGACTAATAAAGAGCTGGGGGACGCCCAATATATGCGAGATATACAAAATACCTGAGGATTACGTTTTTTCCAACCCCGAATTATACCGTTTTCCCGAAAAATTATCGGATATATCGGTCGATTCGGCAAAAAGAATATTTAAAGAAAATGATATTGACCCCAAGCGGACCGTGATTATTTTCCCGTATGCGCAAACTTCCACAGATTTAAGCCCAAATCTTTTTTCGGAGGTTGTAGAATTTTATAAAAAACAGGATTTTGTTGTTTTTACAAATGTCGGGTTAAACGAACAGGAATTACCCGGAACGCGCTCCCTTAATGTACCGGCAGACGTGGTCTTGGCTATGGGCTCTATGGGATGTATTATGATAGGCGTACAAAGCGGAATGATGGATTCGTTAGAGTGGTTAAATATCAATTTCAGATTTTTGTTTATTTCTCCGCTTAACAATTTTGAAAATGTTAGAATGTTTCTTAACAAATATAAACTGCCCATGGCCGCTCCGCTGCCTCATTCTCTTGAACAACGCATAGAGCCCAGGAAAGGCGGGATATTTGTTGCAGCTTCAAACGAAAGCGAATTTAAGCGCTTGCCTGAAGACATTATAGAACAGTCAAAATATTTTATTAAAGGCAATTTACAAAGGTGTCGATTTACGCAGGATTCCCTTGATTTATCCATATATGGCGCAAAAAATTTAAACGATTATATTTCTGAGGCTGTAGGGTTGGAAGATGTCGTATTTTTTATTTCCGTATGCGATTCTGCCAACAAGTGGTGGACAAAATTTGAATCGAGAAAGCTGCTTGGGTTACAAACGGATCTTTCTACAGTCTGGAGATTGAGTTATGTCGCCGTGGTCGATTTGCAGGAAAAAATTTGTCTGGAAAAGGTAGACAACAAATGGACCGGTACAAATATTCAGTATGTAAGCAAAGATACCGACTCTTCGGACAACAGTATGAGCGGAGAGGATCTAAAAGCCGAATACGGGAAGCTGCCGAAAGATAATTATTGTTATTTGTACAGCTGTGGAATGGATAAACAAAGATTTACGGAATCAAATATCATTATAAACGGGGAAGATTATTCCCTGAATTGGAGAGGATTAAACATAGTGCTGTACAGCAAACGCCACGGATACGTTATCGACAGTATAAACGTTGATACTTTCGGCGATCCGGAGCTTACTGTAAGAAGAGGAAAAACGGCTCAGCCGACAGAGGAGGAAAACATAAAATGAACCCCACCCATATTATTGTCCAAGCGGGAGGCAAAGGCACGCGAATGGAGCATCTTACCCGCAATAAACCTAAAGCGCTTGTGCCGGTAAACAATCTGCCGATGATATTCCATCTGTTCAGAAAATATCCGAACAGTAAGTTTATCGTTATCGGCGATTATAAGCACGAGGTACTGGAAAAATATCTCGCCGCATTTGCCGACGTGGATTATGAAACAGTATGTGCAAGCGGCAGCACAGGTACTTGCGGAGGGCTTTCCGCCGCGCTGGACAAGCTGCCGGAGGATCAGCCGTTCATGTTGATTTGGTGTGATTTGATACTGAATGATGATTTCAGCACCGATGAACTTGAAAACGGAAATTATGTCGGTCTGTCGTTGGGCTATGAATGTCGCTGGAAGTATGAAAACGGAATTTTTTCCGAGGAACGTTCCTCCACCTGCGGCGTTACGGGAATGTTCCTGTTTGAAAACAAAGCGGTGTTAAAGGACGTCCCCGATAACGGCGAATTTGTAAGATGGCTGTCACGGCAAAGCATTGATTTTAAAACAATAACACTTGACCGTACCAAAGAATTCGGACTTTTGTCAGAGTACAACAAGCTAAAGACCGAAAAATGCCGACCGTTCAATAAGATAACCGTGGAGGGCGACCGTATAATCAAGGAGGGGATAGACGAACAAGGCAGACAGCTTGCGGTACGGGAAAGAGCGTGGTATGAAAAGACCATGTCGTTAGGCTTTAGAAATCTGCCGAAAATTTATTCGACCGATCCGCTTGTGCTGGAAAGGATAAACGGGAAAAATATTTACGAATACTCGAATATTCCGCTTGACAGGAAAAAGGAAATACTGGCAGGTATAGTTGACTGCCTGAAGCACCTACACGCTTATGGGAGCGCACCATACAACGAGGACAGCTTTCAGGACGCATATCTCGGGAAAACATTCGCAAGGTTGGAAAAAGTCCGCGAGCTCGTGCCGTTTGCCAAAGACGAGACGGTAACGGTAAACGGCAGAAAATGCAGAAATGTTTTCTTACAAAAGGACAAGCTGACGGAAATGTTTTCTGAGCTGAAACCGGAGAAATTTGTTTTTTTGCACGGTGACTGCACTTTTTCAAATATGATGCTGCGCAACGACAACGAGGCGGTCATGATAGATCCGAGAGGTTATTTCGGAAAAACGGAGCTTTACGGCGATCCGGCATATGACTGGGCAAAGCTGTATTATTCGTTGGCGGGGAATTACGACCAGTTCAATTTAAAAAGGTTTTCGCTTACCGTAAACGACGATAATGTAGAGCTTAGTATACAGTCATCAGGCTGGGAAGAGCTTGAGGACTATTTCTTCGAGCTGTTGGACAAAGATGCGACAAGGGAACACATAAAGCTTATACACGCCATAATTTGGCTTTCCCTTACTACATACGCATGGGAGGATTACGATTCCATATGCGGCGCATTTTATAACGGACTTTATTATCTTGAGGAGGTACTGAAATGAAACAGTATTTTAAAAACTTGCTGAGAATACTTGAGGATTCTCTTATGTCTATCGACGAAAACGTTTTCGAGGATTTGGTAAAGGACAGTGTTGAAACGCTGAAAAACGGAAATAAGCTAATAGTATCGGGGCTCGGAAAAAATGTTCCCGTCTGCGATAAGTTTGTAGGTACAATGAATTCTTTCGGACTGAATGCTCAGTATATGAACACAAATTCCGCAGTACACGGCGATCTCGGAATGATACATAAGGGTGATCTGGTGATAATACTTACCAAGAGCGGCGAAACTGCCGAATCCGTTTATCTTAACGACCTTATCAAAAAAAGAGATTGCAAACGCTGGCTGCTCACATTCGAAAAGAACAGCACATTGGTCCGTGAAATGCCGAAATCGCTTGTAATACGGCTGGAGCATGAGGGCGATAAATGGAATATAGCGCCTAACAATTCTACAACGCTTAATCTGATAGTTTTGCAGATGTTGGCGGTGCGGCTGTCTGATGAGATGGGCGTCGAGCTTACGGAATTTAAATCAAATCACCCCGGCGGACATATAGGAGAACTACTGAAAAATGGGTGAGGTGATAAAGGTTTCGCCTTTGAGCAAGACTTGGATACTTGACATTGACGGAACGATAGCAAAGCACAACGGCTATAAGCTGGACGGACACGATACTCTGCTTGATGGCGCAAAGAAATTCTTGGATTCTGTCCCCGAAAGTGATATGGTCGTGTTTATCACGTCAAGGACAGAGGAATACCGTCAGATCACTCTGGATTTTTTAAAAGAAAACAACATAAGGTACGACCATATTATATTCAACGCGCCATACGGCGAAAGAATACTTATTAACGACCGCAAGCCGTCCGGACTTAACATGTCCGTTGCAGTGAACACGCAGCGAGATGTGTTTACCGAAAGCAGGTTTGAAGTGGATAATGATATTTGACACTTTCGGCGATCCGGAGCTCACTGTAAGAAGAGGCCACCCCAAAGAAGACAAGGAAGATAATAAATGAGCAGGACGGTAGATTCGGATATGAAAAAAATGCGGCGTTCAAAAACATTAAAATTCAAAACAGGCAGGGCAGAGTTTTCATATGAATAATATAATGCTTACGCTGGTCGTCCCGCTTTACAACTCTGCCGATGATATACCCGGACTTACTGGTCTTGCCAAAAAGCTCCGCACGCCGTTTGAACTCCTTTTGATAAACGACGGGTCTTCCGATAACACGGCGGAGCTGTGTCGCAAGCTGGAGCGGCAATATGATTTTATTCGCTTTATAGATAAACCTCATACCGGCGTTTCGGATACGCGCAACGTTGGTATAAAAAATGCGAGGGGAAAGTATATCCTATTTCTGGATGCGGACGACAGCCTTTCCGACGGCAGCGCGGACAGACTTTACGAATTTTTCGAGGAATGCGGCGACGTTTGCGACCTTGTGACTTACCCCATCGAAACTCATTATCACGGGCGTGTACTTCCGCCGCATTTCAGATATAAATACCTGACTTATTCGGGGATATTTGACCTGAACAGCTTGCCGTATATAGGTCAAACCACCATGAATATCATGGTGAGGAACCGATTTGAAAACAACGTTTTGTTTGACAGCTCGATGACCTTTTCCGAGGATCAGCGGTACTGCTATGACGTAACAAAGGAAAAGATGAAGATGGGTTTTTGCGTTGACGCAAAATACATCTACAATCGGGCGGAAACCACTTCGTCTGGGAAAATCAGCGGGGCGTGCTATATCTTCGAGCAGTCGATGAATATGTTCGAGGATATGTTTAAAACTCCCGATCCCGTTCCGCTTGCATATCAGGGCTTGTATATAAATGATCTTGCGTGGAAGCTGCGTTCAAATATTCTTTATCCTTATCATTACGACGGCGCGCGGTTTGAAAAGGCAATATGCAGGATAAAAACGCTGCTGAGCCGAGTCGATAACGAGGTTATACTCAACCACCCCGACATAGATTTTTTCCATAAATTTTACTGGCTGAGTCAAAAGCCGAATAACGGGATAACGCCTTTTTATTCTCCCGACGGTTTCGGACTCAAAGACAACGGACGGATTTTACTTTCGGAGAAAAACGTTGAGATAGTCGTGACGCGCATAAGAGATGATAACGGAGCTTTGATATTCCGAGGCTTTTTGAAATCCGCGGTATTCAATTTCTGCGAAAAGCCAAAGCTGTTTGCCGAGGTAAACGGCGTACGGGAGGAACAGCAGCTTTACGATTCCGCCCACGGTTACTATCTTTGCCGCACCAAGACTCATAAATTTTACGCGTTTTGTTTCCAAACCGATATGGAGGAACTGCGGCGGCTGAGCTTTGTTATGTCGCTTGGCGGACGGGAATACGGCTGCAAATACTATTTTATGCCTAAAGCACCGTTTTCGCATTATACGCTGAGATATAAAGCGCCTATAGGTAAAAAGACCGTCAGCTTTGACAGCAAAAAAGGCTGCTTTGAGTTTTTAAACGAGTTGGTGTGCGATGTTCTTGAAAGAAACAGCCAAACTCCGCTGCTTTCGTCGAAGATGAAACGCATACGCATAAAAGCGTCAAAGCTGCGCTGCAAAGAAAATATATGCCTTTATTACGATTGCCGCGGAGTGGGAAAAGATAACGGCTGGTACAGGTTTAAAGAGGATTATTTTTTAAACGACGGGGTAAGGCGGATATATATTTACGATGGCGGAATATCGAAAAATTTATTTGTTTTTGACGGCGCGGAAAGCCGTGACTTCGTACCTTTCGGCAGCGACAGACATAAACTGCTGTGCCTTGCCTGCCGCAAAATAATTACCGCGTACATCGAGGATATAAACATTTTCCCGTTCCCGTCGGACGAGCTTTATCTGTATTCGGATTTTTTTGATTTTGAAGTCGAGTATATACAGCACGGAATACTTCACGCAAGTCTGCCATGGAAATACACGCCGGAAATGATAATGGCGGATAAGGTGGATATATCAACGGATTATGAGAAAAAGCTGTTCACCGAGAAATATCATTTCAGAAAAGAGGACGTTATCCCCCGACTTATGCCGAGGCTGAAACTGCTGGACAAGACCGTAAAGCCGCAGAAAAAGATACTTTTTGCGCCAAGCTGGCGGCAATATCTTATAGGACCCGACATAAACGGAAAATGGCAGCCGCTGAAAAGCCTTTTTGTGTCGTCCGATTATTTTAAGAATATTTCGGACTTTCTAAACAGCGAAAGACTGAGCGTGCTGCTGGAGAAAAACGGCTATGTTTTGGATTTTAAGCCGCACCCGATTTTCGAGGTGTACCGCAGTTGCTTTAAGATAAACTCCGAGCGGGTGTATATAGTGGATTCGGCGCTGCCGATAGAGCAGTACGAGGTGTTCGTTACGGATTTTTCGTCTTTTGTTTTTGATTTTTTCTACCTCGGCAGAAAGGTGTTCAGCTTTATCCCCGATGAAATGCAGTTCAAGTGCGGGATGAATTCTTACAGAGAGATCGAGAGCCTGAGCAAGGGCTTGATGGAGGAATTAGACCCGAAAGCACCTGAAATGCTTTTTGAAAAAACAAAAGGAACAAAAAAGATAACCTTTATGCCATAATATAACCGCTCCCGCAAAGCTCTGTTCTGCGTCAGCGCAGCCGGTATACGGAGCTTCCCGCCCTCTATCAAAATAAACAAAAAAACCCGTAAAATTTGTGTTTTATGTACAAAATCAGTAGTAATTGTTGACAAACGAAAAAATAAAGAGTATAATTTTAACATACAGAGGAGGAAAAGCTGACAGGCTTTTCACTCGACCTTTGACTTTTTTATCAAGAAAGGAAAACACCATGGATTATCAGTATAATCAGCAGCAGATCCCTCCGCAGGCTGTTCCTCAGTACGCAGATTACGGTTCGATCAAGGCTCACAAAAAGAAACTGTTTGCGGATCTTGCCGAGAAAATGACGGCATTTTTCTCCGTAAACCCCATATTAAGATTATTTGCAAGCTGCTCGCACATCATTTCCTATATCGTAACGGGCATCGGTTTTGTCTTTTCGATAATAGTTATGATATGTATGCACACCTTCCCGGTCGAGCTGGGCTATCTGGCACTCGTATTCGGCTTGCTGGCGGTTTCCAAGAAAACTCTTCTGCCGCTGTCTATATCTCTCTCGTATGTTGCGATATTTAACATAGTCGCATTGATAGCCGCTATCGTTTCTATCGCAAGTATTCCGGCGGGATATTCTATAGACGCAGGATATATGGTAGGCTTTGTATTCGAGATGGTATTCAGGATCGTTGAATCGATAGTTTTGGTAATTCTTTCCATCGTATCTTGGCTGTCCTTTGCGGCTACGCTGGATCCTCCGCAGGTGCAGTATGCGCAGTATCCTTACGGTCAGGCGCCCGTACAGGAGCCCGCTCAGTATGCACAGCAGCCCGCTCAGTATGCACAGCAGCCCGCAGCCAACAAGGTATGCCCGCAGTGCTCCACGGTCAACGCGCCGGACACCGCTTTCTGCAAGAACTGCGGCACTAAGCTCTGATAACTTTTAGGACTTAATATTTCAGCCCCGCCGAAAGGCGGGGCTGTTTTTATGTATAATGTCTTTAGGAGAGCGCCGCAAAGCCGTTTTCGAGATCTGCGATAATATCGTCTATATGCTCCGTTCCTATCGACAGGCGAATGGTGTTCTGCGAGATGCCCGACGCTTCCAGCTCCTCCTCGTTCATTTGCGAATGGGTGGTGGTAGCGGGATGTATGACCAGAGATTTTACGTCCGCCACGTTCGCCAAAAGCGAGAATATCTTAAGATTGTCGATGAACTTGAACGCCTCGTCCTTTCCGCCCTTTATGTTAAAGGTGAATATGCTGCCGCCGCCGTTGGGGAAATACTTCTCGTACAGCGCGTGGTCGGGATGGTCGGGCAGCGATGGGTGATTTACCTTTTCCACCAAAGGATGCGAGGAGAGATACTCCACCACCTTCTTGGTGTTTTGAGCGTGACGCTCCAGTCTGAGCGACAGCGTTTCAACGCCTTGCAGCAGCAGGAATGCGTTGAACGGAGATATGGTCGCGCCGGTATCTCTGAGCAGTATCGCGCGTATGTAGGTCACAAAAGCTGCGGGTCCTGCCGCATCAACAAAGGATATACCGTGATAGCCGGGGTTGGGGGCGGCTATCGTCGGATATTTTCCGCTCGCTTTCCAGTCGAATTTGCCGGAATCTACAATTACACCGCCAAGCGTAGTACCGTGTCCGCCGAGGAACTTCGTCGCGGAATGTACCACTATATCCGCTCCGTGCTCTATGGGACGGATAAGATAGGGAGTGCCGAAGGTGTTGTCTATCACCAGCGGCAGACCGTGGCTGTGCGCTATTTCTGCAAGAGCGTCTATATCGGGTATATCACTGTTGGGATTGCCCAGCGTTTCGATAAATATAGCCTTTGTTTCGGGACGTATCGCGTTTTCTACCTCGTTAAGGTCATGAACGTTCACAAAGGTCGTGTTTATCCCGCACAGCGGCAGAGTGTGCGCAAGCAGGTTGTAGCTTCCGCCGTATATCGTCTTTTGCGCTACGATATGCTCCCCCGCCTGCGCCAGCGCCTCTATCGTGTAGGTGATAGCCGCCGCGCCGGAGGCGAGCGCCAACGCCGCCGTTCCGCCCTCAAGCGCCGCAACGCGCTTTTCCAGTACGTCCTGCGTGGAGTTGGTCAGCCTGCCGTATATGTTTCCCGCGTCCGCAAGTCCGAACCGCGCCGCGGCGTGCTCGGAATTTCTGAATACATACGATGTGGTCTGATATATCGGCACAGCGCGTGCGTCGGTGGCGGGATCTGCCTGCTCCTGTCCTACATGGAGCTGCAGCGTTTCAAATTTGTAATTGCCCATCTTTCTTTACCTCTTTTTCTGAATTTTTTAAAATCAATTCCTATTATTTATATAGGTTAAGTATATAATACCACCCTTTTTTGCAAATGTCAAGAGAAAATTTAAGAATTTTTTCGTTTTTGTTAAAAAATATTCCTTTTGTGCTGATAAACACGCTCCCGCCATATAAAAAAGCGTTTTCCGCACGGGTGAAAACCGTGCGGAAAACGCAGATATATTTTTCCGACAAATCAAATAAACAGATATACGCAATAGCCCGCGTAAGCCGCCAGCATAAGTCCGCCCGAAAACCGACTCAGCTCCTTTTTGCGGACCACCAGCAACCCCAACATTACCGCTGCCGCGATGGCGACCGCGGTGTCTATCATAAAGCTCTGACCGAACGCGAGGGGGTTAGGCGAAAATACCGACGCCAAGCCTACCACGAACAGTATATTGAAGATGTTGCTGCCGATTATGTTGCCTATCGCTATATCGTCCTTTTTCTTCAGCGAGGCGGCTATGCAGGTGATAAGCTCCGGCAGGGAAGTGCCGAACGCCACTACCGTAAGGGAAATGGTACGGTCGTCTATACCGACGGTCTGGGCGATGTTCTTTGCCGCGCCGACGGTAAGGTCGCTGCCCAGCACTATGCTCACCAGACCGATAACGGTAATGAGTATCATTATCGGGAGCTTGTCTTTTTCTCCAAGCTCCGGCACGTCGTCCGCGGCGGAGCTGTCGCCCTTTTTATAAAGGTAGAACAGATAGCCGAGAAAGCAGGCAAACAGCACCAGCATTATCGCTCCGTCTATCTTGTCCAGTCCGCCGCCTATCCAACCGAGCAGCAGCAGCACGGCGGTTATCACCACGACGAACGGTATCTCGAATTTAAGCGTAGTAGGCTTTATTTTCAGCTTGGTGATAAGTCCGCTGACTCCGAGTATCAGCAGGATATTCATTATATTGCTGCCGACGACGTTGCCCACCGAAATGGCAGCCGCGTCGCGAAACGCCGCGCTTATGCTTATAGCGGCCTCCGGCGCGGAAGTACCCATAGCGACTATCGTAAGCCCTATGACTATCTGCGGTATCTTGAATTTTGCGGCAATTTTGGACGCGCCCTCCACAAAAAGGTCCGCGCCCTTTATCAGCATTATAAATCCCACGACCAAAACGCCGACGGAGCATATCACGTTGACGTTTATATTTATACCGACCGCGTTCATGACGGTAAGCACTATGCCAATCGCCAGCGCGGCTATTGCCAAAAGCATACGAATTTCTCCTTTTTAAAACTTTTGTCTGCGCGTATTTTGGGGGGACTCGTTACAGAGTCCCCCGCGTTATATCAGTCTTCGGGACAAAGCTCTCTGTAAAGTCCGATGTACAGCTTTGCGGATTGCTTCCAGCTAAAGTCCGCTTTCATGGCGCGAACTATCAGCTTGTTCCATTCTTTCTTGTCCCAGTAATGGTCCTTGGCGCGGTTGATGGACGCCAGCATATCATGCGCGTTGTAGGACTGGAAGGTGTAGCCCGTGCCCTCTCCGCCGCCGCAGTCGATTATGCTGTCGGCAAGTCCGCCGGTGGAACGCACTATCGGTATCGTGCCGTAACGCAGCGATATCATCTGCGCAAGTCCGCACGGCTCGCTCTTGCTGGGCATAAGGAACATATCCGCGCCCGCGTAGATACGCTTTGCAAGGTCGGGAACATATCCGCAGGTGAAAGCCACCCTGTCGGGATATTTCCAGCGCATTTCATTGAAGAACTGCTCGTACTGCGGTTCTCCCGAACCGAGTATTACTACCTTGAAACCGAGGTTTATAATATCGTTGAACACATATTTTACAAGATCGAACCCTTTATGCTCTACCAGACGGGAGATCATGCCGAGCAGCGGCTCGTCGCCCTGCGGAAGTCCAACCTCCTCCAGCAGCTTTTCCTTGCAGACTTTCTTTCCGGCACGCCGCGACGCGGTGAAGTTTGCGGGTATGACGGGATCGGTCTGGGGATTGTACATATCGGTGTCGATACCGTTGAGGAATCCGCAGGTCTTGTACGCCTTGTCTTTGAGGGCGCGGTCCAGTCCGTGCGAGAACCACGGGTCGAATATCTCTCTTGCATAGGTGGGAGAAACGGTCGTGACCTTGTCCGCTACCTCTATCGCCGCTTTCATGAAGTTGACGTCGCGGTCGTATTCCATAAGAGATGCGAAATGGCGCGGTATGCCCAGCACCTGTTCCAGTATCTCCATGCCGTATCTTCCCTGATACTGTATGTTATGTATGGTGAAAACGTGTTTTATTCCCCACAGCTTGTGGTGATGCTCGTAGAACATATGATAGTATACGGGTATCAGAGCGCACTGCCAGTCGTTGGAGTTTATCACCTGCGGCTTAAAGTCTATGACCGTAAGCATTTCCAAGACCGCACGCGAGAAGAACGCAAAGCGCTCCGCGTCGTCATAGTAGCCGTACAGACCGTAATCACGCTTGAAATAATATTCGTTGTCCAGAAAATAATACGTCACGCCGTTTATGTTCGCGGTGAAAAGGCCGCAGTATTGACTGCGCCAGCCTACCGGCACATAAAAATTCGTCACATAAGTCATTTGGTCGCGCCATTGCTGCTTGATGGTGTTGACATACAGAGGTACGACTACCGCCGCCTCGTGTCCTTCCTCCACAAGCGCCTTGGGCAGCGAGCCCGCAACGTCCGCAAGTCCGCCCGAAGCAGCCACCGGCTGCGCTTCGCTTGCCGCATAAAGTATTCTCATTTTTTCACTCCGTTCCCCGCCGTAAAAGCGTATCGGTTTTTTACGCCGCAGCAAAGCGGCGTGACGACAAAAACGCCGAACGGCGTTATCCGTCGTAGGATATTATACCCAATTAAACTATACCATATTTACCGGGCAAAATCAAGCGCAAATCCCAAATTGCCACGCTTGCCCGCGAAAAATCGGGATAAACTACCAAAAATTTTATATCAAGTTGTGTATTTTCACAAAAAGATAGGCTTTTTCTCTTGATTTTTTATGGTAAACAGTATATAATGTTTATATATACGGTTTGGGCGAGCCGCCCGACCGCGATTTTTAAGGAGTGTTTGATATGATGCTATCCGAGATGATGGACGTCGCTATGCTGGAGGAGCTGCTGGATTCCTTCGCTTCGGCGGTGGGGATGTCGGCTTACGCGGTGGATATAGACGGGCCGCTTACCCGTATGTTCCGCTCCGGCGAGTTTTACAATAATTTCATTTACGGCAGCGAGGAAATAAAGGAACGCTGCGTGCGCGGCGACGTGCGCGGCGGTGAACTGGCGGTGCGTACCGGCAGACCCGCGCTTTACACGGTATATTCCGGACTGCTTTGCTTTGCCGCGCCTGTCATCGTGGAGGGAACTCACGTCGCGTCGCTGATAGGCGGATACGTCCTGACGGAAGAGCCGGATACCGCGGCCGCCGAACGCGCCGCACAGGACGCGGGGTTTGAACCCGCCGCATATCTTAATGCGCTCAAAAAGGTAAGGACGGCGGACAGGACCGAGGTCGACAACGCCGCGCGGCTGCTTTATAAGCTGGCGGAGGCGGTCGGAAATATCTGCGGCGGCAAGCTGCTTGCACAAAACGCCGTCAGCGAAAAAGCCAAAACCTTTGCGGAGCTGCGCACGGATTACGTCGGGCTGAAAGAGCAGGGCGCTCAGATGATAGAAAACGCCAAGGAGCTTTCTGCGGAGTTTGACAGGATAGAAAAAAAGGCGGAGGTCGCGGACAGAACGGTCGCCATGACCGATTCCGTGCTGAACTATATACAGAACGTCGCGACGCAGATGACGCTGCTGGGCTTTAACGCCTCGATAGAGGCAAAGCACGCGGGCGACGCCGGAGCGGGCTTTAACGTCATAGCGCAGGAGGTAAGACAGCTTGCCGAGCAGACCTCCAGCCGTATTCGCAGCGTCGAGGACGTTTTGAACAGGGTAAAATCCTCCATAAAGAACATCGAACAGGAGCTTAACGCGGTCGGAGAAAAGGTAAACGCCAACATCGAAACGGTGAACGAGCTGAATTCCTCCATTTCCCGCTCGGCGGATAAGCTGGAATGACCTGTCGCGTAAATTGATTTTACCTAAATTTTTTACTTAATTTAAGTTTATAAACCTGCAATATGGCAAATTTAATTGTAAAATATACATAAAAATGTTTGGGTAAATTGTTACATATTTTATCTTGATTGCGCGTTGCGGAAATGATATAATATTATTGTACACAGAATTTTTTTCCGTGTGCTTTATGTCATTCGTATTACTATTTTTGCAGGAGGAAACAATGAAAAAGTATTTAAAGGCTTGTGCCGGCGCGTTGGCGATCCTGACCGCTGTCGGCATATTCCCCGGCTGTGCTTCCCACGGAGCCGGAGACGGAGCTGCCGATGATTCGTCCATTATCACCCTCGGTGAAAACAGCGACGTTGATGAGGCTACCAAAACTCTTGCCGCTTCGGTCGACGGAAGCGTCAAGGACCTGAAAGTAGAGGACAAACTGATTTGGCTCGCATGGTGGAAGATAGACGAGCAGTCCCCCGAAGTAAAGCTGTTCAAGGCTTTGTACGGCGTGCCCGAACATGTTCGTGAAGGCTACACCGCAAGCGATCCCGGAGACGTATTCGTAAACCTTAACTGCCAGTACAACGAGAGATACACCACCCTTTCAAAATATGTTTCGTCCGGTGACTCTCCCGACTGCTTCCCGTTTGAGATCGAAAACTATCCTTACAGCATATATCAGGGACTTTTCCAAAATGTTGACGAGCTGTTCAACTTTGAGGACGATCTCTGGGCAGACAGCAAGGACGCTATAGACATACTCAAGTGGGGCGACCATTATTACTGCCCCGTTGTTGAGGTAGGCGCAAACTCGCTGCTGTGGTACAGAAAGTCCATCGCGGGTGAAGCGGGCGTTGAAGATCCTTGGACTCAGTTCCAGGAAGGAAACTGGAATTGGGATACCTTCCTTGAGACCTGCCGTGCGTTCACCGATAAGGACAACGGCAAGTACGCGATAGACGGTTACTGGTTCCAGAACAGACTTATCGCTACCACCGGCACTCCGCTTATCGGTATGGAGAACGGCAAGCTGGTAGGACACTTCAACGACGCCAACATCGAAAAGCTGATGGAAATGCTGGTATACTTCGATGACGAAGCCGGCGAATCCTTACGTTACCCCAGAGAGCAGCTCAACAGCTGGAACACCAACCCCAGAGAGTGGCTCGCAGGCAACGTGCTGTTCCTTGAGGACGGCGTATGGACCTTTGAGGGTACCGGCTCTGTAGGTACTTTCAAGAGAGCAAGCAAGGACTGGGACGAAGATGAAGTACAGTTCGTTCCGTATCCTCAGATGCCCGGTTCCGATAAGTATTATCAGCCCATGAAGGTTGACCCCATCATGCTGGTATCTTCCGCTCAGAACATCACCGGCTATCAGGCTTGGATCTACTGCAACGCTTACTGCTCGAACGATCCCTCCGTTGACGAGGCTTTCCGTTCGCAGTTCATGGAAGCATACGAGTGCCCCGATTATATCATGGACCGTATCGATCTTATGCAGGATCCCAAGACCTTCAGCCCTGTCTTTGATTTCAAGGACGGTATCGGTATAGACATCGCGGATCCCGGATCCGGCGACTCGCCGTTACAGACTCTGACCTTCTATCCCGTAATGAACGGTACTTCCTACACCGAAAAGCGTGCGGAGTTCCTTCCCGTTATAGAAGAGCGTATCAACGTCCTCAACGCAACGATAGGCGCTTGACGCACAGTCAATAACCAATTACAACGCCCCCGACGAAAGTCGGGGGCGTTTATCCGTTGCGTCTTGCCGCAATAAAAATGTTTTTTCAAACTTTCACTTGATATTTTAGAGTAAGTGTGATATACTTTATATTGGAATACCATATGACATGGCGCAAGCGGCGGAGGGAAAATATTGATTCGTGAGTTAAGTTCGGAAGAGACGGCTCTCTTTAAAGAATATATCGAAAAGACCGCGGCTGTCGTGGCGGCTCTCGGCGACCGTCCGGCGGCGTATCTGCACAGCTACGGCTGTCAGCAGAATGTCAGCGACGGCGAAAAACTGAAAGGTATGCTTTACGAAATGGGGTACGACTTCACCGACAGCCCGTCCGACGCCGACCTTATCGTGCTGAATACCTGCGCCGTCCGCGAGAACGCCGAGGATAAGGTGTTCGGCAACATCGGCGCGATGAAAAAGCTGAAAGAAAGCAACAAAAACCTCGTGATAGCGGTAGGCGGGTGCATGGTCCAGCAGGAGCATATCGCCGAAAAGCTGAAAAGCTCCTACCCCTATGTGGATATAATTTTCGGCACTCACACGCTGCATGAACTTCCGCGTATGCTGTATGACAAGCTGAGCGGCGGCAAGGGCTGCGTAAACATACCGTCTGTGGACGGTATCGTCACCGAAAGCGTTCCCGTGCTGCGCGACAGCAAGCTGAAAGCATATGTTCCCATAATGTACGGCTGCAATAATTTTTGTACATACTGCGTCGTGCCTTATGTGAGAGGGCGTGAACGCTCTCGTAGACCCGAAGCGGTGACGCGGGAGGTAAAAAGCCTGATAGCGCAGGGGTATAAGGAGATATTGCTGCTCGGTCAGAACGTCAATTCCTACGGCAAGGAGCATGGAGTGAATTTTGCCGCGCTGCTGCGCGCCTTGGACGCGATAGCCGGAGAATACAAGATATGCTTTATGACCTCCCACCCGAAAGACTGCACCAAGGAGCTTATCGACGTTATCGCCGACAGCAGACATATCGAGCATCATATACATCTCCCCGTACAAAGCGGCAGCGACCGCATTTTAAAGGCTATGAACCGAGGGTATACGGCGGAAAGCTATCTGGAGCTTGTCAAATACGCCCGCGAGCGTATGCCGGACGTTTCGCTGACCACCGACATAATAGCGGGATTTCCCGGAGAGCTTCGCGAGGACTTTGACAAGACCTTGCAGCTTGTAAAGACGGTAAGATTTGACATGGCGTACACCTTTATCTACAGCAAGCGCGCGGGCACGGCGGCGGCAAAGCTGCCCGACCCCGTGAGCAGCGCCGAAAAAAGTGCATGGCTTAGGGAATTGCTGGAGATACAGGGAGAGATAGGACTGGAAAACAATCGCGGCTTTATAGGAAAGACCTTTGAGGTGCTGTGTGAGGGGCATGACCGCCACAAGCCCGAATATCTGACGGGGCGCAGCAGGCAGAACATCATCGTCCGCTTTTCCGGCGGCGAGGAGCTTATCGGAAAATTCGTTTCGGTAAAGATAACCGGCGCGATGCCGTGGGCGGTCGAGGGACAGACGGACGTATAAAAAGGCGGCACGACAGCAAATATGAAATACGGATAAAACAACAGGATAAGGAGAATTTAAAATGGACGCTATAAAAGCAGCAAGAGAATTAGGAAAGGCGATTCAGGCGGACGAGCGCTACATCGAGTACAACAAGGCAAAGCTCGCCAACGACGCGGACAAAGAGCTTCAGGACCTCATCGGGGAATTTAACCTCAAAAGGCAGCAGGTGGGGCTTGAAATGAGCAAGTCGCCCGAAGAGCAGAACAAGGAAAGACTGGACGAGGCAAACAAGGAGATGCAGCGCCTGTACACTTTGATAATGTCCAACGAGCATATGGCGGATTACACCATGGCAAAGCAGGGAATGGACAAGTTGGTAAGCGAGGTCAACTCCATAATCAGCCTTTGTGTGAACGGCGAAGACCCCGACACCTGCGATTACACCGCCTGCACCGGCTCATGCGCGACCTGCGGCGGCTGCGGCTGAGCGCGCAGGACAGAAAAATAACAGTCGGAGGTTCGGCAGATGCCCGAAAAAACGGAAAAGCTGACTCCTATGATGCAGCAGTATGCTGACATAAAGAAGAATTACAGCGATTATATTTTATTTTACCGACTCGGCGATTTTTATGAGATGTTCGACAAGGACGCTTTGGTAGCGTCCAAGGAGCTTGAACTCACCATGACCCAAAGGGCGGGCGTGCCTATGTGCGGCGTTCCCCATCACAGCGCCGAGGGATATATAAAGCGGCTTATCGACAAGGGCTTTAAGGTCGCGGTATGTGAGCAGACGGTAGATCCCGCTTTGGCAAAGGGACTGGTAGACCGCGACATAGTACGGCTGGTCAGCGCGGGAACGGTCATAGAGGCGTCCATGCTGGAGGAGGGCGTAAACAACTACATCGCCTGCGTTTACATTTCCCAAAGCGGCGCGGGAATGGTGTTTGCGGATATATCCACGGGAGAGGTGCACGCGTTTGAAAAAGCGGGCGGCAAAAAGCTGTACGACGAGATGATAAACGAGTTTTCCCGCTACACTCCCGCCGAGCTGCTGTTCAATTCCGAGCTGCTGAACGCAAAGCCGGTGTACGGCTTTATACGTTCGCGGTTCACCAAATGCTCCGCCGAGCTGTTGGAGGAGGATGATTTCGCCCCCGACCTTGAGGCGCTGTCTTTGCAGTTTTCCAAGGATACAGCTCAGCTCGGACTTGACGGAAAGGACAACGCGATACGCGCTTTGTCGGCGCTGCTTGGCTATCTCAAAAAAGCGCAGCGCAGCGGCGCAAAGCGTTTTGTCACGCTGAACGTCCACACGGGACAGGAGTATATGGAGCTGGGCTTTAACGCCCGCCGCAATCTGGAGCTTACCCAGACCATGCGCAGCGGCGAAAAACGCGGCTCGCTGCTTTGGGTGCTGGATAAGACCGTTACGGGAATGGGCAGGCGCAGGCTCAGACAATGTTTGGAGCGCCCGCTTACCGACGCGGCTGCGATAATAAGACGGCATGACGCGGTGCAGGCGTTGGTGGAGGATTCTGCGGCGCTGTACGATATACGGGAAGATCTGGACAAAATATACGACCTTGAACGGCTCATGACGCGCGTCATATACAAGACCGCGAGCCCAAAGGATATATACGCGCTGGGACTTACCTGCCGCGCATTGCCGCAGCTGAAGGAGGATGTCGCCAGACTGAACGCGCCGCTGATAAAAAGCCTTGACCGCAAGATAAGCGCGCTTACCGATATCGCTGACCTTACCGCAAACGCCATCGCGGAAGACCCTCCCGCGCTGACAAAAGACGGGGGATACATAAAGTCCGGCTTTAACGAGGAGCTGGACAGACTGCGCGAGATAACCGGCGGCGGGAGAGAGCTGCTCGACGAGATAGAGCGAAGAGAAAGAGAGCTTACCGGCATAAAGAACCTGCGCGTGGGCTATAACCGCGTGTTCGGTTATTACATAGAGGTATCCAAGGGCAATATTTCCATGGTGCCGGACAGATATGTACGCCGCCAGACCTTGACTAACGGCGAGCGGTATATCACCGATGAGCTTAAAAAGATAGAAAGCGAGATACTCGGAGCAAACGATAAGATACTTGCGCTGGAGGCGGAGATATTCGCCGAGGTGAGAGAGTTTATCGCCAAGCGGCTGGACGAGGTCCAGCTCACCGCGGAGTCGGTCGCAAATCTGGACGTGCTGTGCAGCTATGCGACGGTATCTATTGAGAACAATTACACCCGCCCCGTTATCGCAAACGAGGGGGTAATAGAGATAAAGGACGGCCGTCATCCCGTGGTGGAAAAGACCGTGAACGAGGTATTGTTCACCCCCAACGACGTGTATCTCGACTGCGGAGCAAATCGGCTCATGATAATCACAGGACCCAATATGTCGGGAAAATCCACCTTTATGCGTCAGGTAGCGGTGATAGTGCTGATGGCGCAGATAGGCTGCTTTGTTCCGGCGTCCTACGCGCGTATAGGCATAGTGGATAAGATCTTTACAAGAGTCGGCGCGAGCGACGACCTAAGCTCAGGTCAGTCCACCTTTATGGTGGAGATGAACGAGGTAGCCGAGATACTTGACAACGCGACCAAAAACAGCCTTGTGATCCTTGACGAGATAGGCAGAGGGACTTCTACCTTCGACGGTGTGTCGATAGCGAAAGCGGTGGCGGAATATATCCTTTCAAAGGCGATAGGCTGCAAGACGCTGTTCGCCACCCACTATCACGAGCTTATCTCCTTGGAGAGAGAGCGGGAGGGCGTGCGGAATTTCAGCGTGCGCGTAAAGAAAAAAGGCGACGACATACAGTTTTTGCATAAGATAACCGAGGGCGGCACCGACCACAGCTACGGCATAGAGGCGGCGCGGCTGGCGGGAGTGCCCAAAAAGGTGCTGGACAGAGCGAAAGAGATACTTGCCGAGATGGAGAAAGCGCCCCGCATACAGCGTGAGCTTGAGCTGCGAAACAGCGAGGAAGCGCAGACGCAGATAGATTTCGAGGCTACCGCCCGACAAAACGTTATCAGCGAGATAAAAGGGTTGGAGCTTGACGATATGACTCCCAGAGAGGCTTACGCCAAGCTGGAGGAATTTAAAAAAGCGTTGGGATAAACCGAAAGGAAAATCAGGTCGATGCCGATAATAAAGCTGCTCGATAAAAGCGTCGCCGAGCTTATCGCGGCGGGAGAGGTGATAGAACGTCCCTCCTCCGTGATAAAGGAGCTTGTTGAAAATTCCGTGGACGCGGGAGCAAAACATATAACCGTCGAAATAAAAAACGGCGGCATAAGCTATATGCGAATAACCGACGACGGCTGCGGGATAGCTTTTGACCAACTGCCGACGGCGTTCTTGCGGCACGCCACCAGCAAGATACAAAACAGCGGGGATCTGGCGTCGATAAGCACCTTGGGCTTTCGCGGAGAGGCGCTGGCGTCGGTAGCCGCGGTCGCGCGTGTGGAGATGATGAGCCGCCGCCGCGAGGACGAGCTTGGCGGCAGGATAGTTATAGAGGGAGGAGAGCAGCGCTCTCACGAACAATGCGGCTGCCCGACAGGCACCACGATAGTTATCAGAGAGCTGTTTTACAACACTCCCGCAAGACTGAAATTTTTGAAAAAGGACGTTTCCGAGGGAAATTACATAGCCTCGACGGTGGACAGACTGGCATTGTCCGAGCCTGGCATATCCTTCAGGTTCATAAGGGATAATAAAAGCGTAAGGACCACAACGGGCGACGGTACGCGGTATTCCGCCATAAGAGCGGTATACGGCAGACAGTTCGCCGATTCACTGATAAAGACGGATTATTCTTATAACGGCATAGGCGTGCAGGGGTATGTTTCCTCGCCGCTGTTTTGTCGGGCAAGCAGAAGTATGCAGGTATTTTTCGTAAACGGCAGGTACATCAAAAGCACCACCTGCATGGCGGCGCTGGAGGAAGCCTACCGCAGCAGCCTTATGACAGGCAAATACCCCGCCTGCGTGCTGAATATCACCCTGCCGCACGACGCGGTGGACGTAAACGTCCACCCCGCAAAGACCGAAGTGCGGTTCGCTTACGACAAGTCGGTGTTCGACGCGGTATATCTCGCGGTGAAAAACGCTTTGCTGATGGGCGCCGACCGCAGGAAAGAAATATCCCTGCCGGAAAAGAAGTCGGACGATTACACACCGGAGCGGTATTTCACGAGAACGGCGCGGCTGAACGAGCCGAAGCCGGAGCAGCAAAGGCTGGACGAGCCGAAAGATACGCAAGGCGCTGATCTTCGGGAAATATACCTTAAAAATCTGAAAAAGCCCGTTTCGCTGCACAGCGGCGGTCAAAGACCTTATACGGCGTCAGCCGAAAAAACGCGGAGCATCGCCGAAAAGGACGCCGCGTTCGGCGGCTCGGCGGAAAGCCGACGGGAAACGTCGGACGACTCGGACGGCGGATTTCGGTACATCGGCGCGGACAGCTTCCGTCATACGGAAAAGGAAACGCCGTCGGAGCAATCGCAGTCGGAACATTCGCAGTCGGAAAAAGATATTCGCGTGATAGGTGAGTTTGCCGCCACATATATAATCTGCGAGGCGGAGGAGCAGCTTGTGATAATAGACAAGCACGCCGCGCATGAGCGGATAAGGTTTGAAAAGCTGAAAGAGGAGTTTTCCCAGACCTCCCAGCTGCTTATGGATGAGGTAACGGTCAAGCTGTCCGCCGAGGAATACAACGCGCTCGGCGAGTATTACGAGTATGTGGAGCAGGCGGGCATAGAGCTTATGTTTCTTGACGACATGACGGTGAGAGTTACCGCGATGCCGAGCATTATAACCGCGTGCAGCCCCTCGGAGCTTATCTGCGATATGGCGCAGCGGCTTATAAACGGCGACACCAAGCAAAAGGACGCGCTGTTTGACGATATGCTGCACACCATGGCTTGCAAGTCCGCGATAAAAGCCAACGACCGTACCGATATATACGAGCTTGAGGCGTTGGCGCGCAGGGTCTACAACGATAAAAAAATACGCTTTTGTCCGCACGGCAGACCGGTGCTGACGGTGCTGCCCAAAAGCCGAATAGAACATTTCTTCATGAGAAGCTGACGGTATGGACAAACAGTTTTTGATAGTGATATGCGGACCGACCGCAAGCGGCAAGACCGCGCTTGCGGCGGATATAGCAAAAGAGCTGGACGGAGAGGTGGTTTCCGCTGATTCCATGCAGATATATAAAGGGCTGGATATAGCGGTGGCAAAGCCGACCGAGGAGGAAATGAAGGACGTACCTCACCACCTGATAGATTTTCTCGACCCTAAGGAGAGCTTTTCGGTAGCGGATTACGTCGCGCTGGCAAAAGCAAAAACGGCGGAGATAGCCGCGCGCAAAAAACAGCCCGTCGTTGCGGGAGGCACGGGACTTTATATAAGCTCGCTGGTGGATAACGTCACATTCGACCAAGACTGCGGCAGCGACCCGCAATACCGCGCTCGGCTCGAAAGGCTCGCTGAGGAAAAAGGAAACGCTTATCTTTTGGAGCAGCTTAAAAAGGTTGATCCCGAAACGGCGGCGGCGCTGCACCCGAACAATTTAAAGCGGGTTATAAGGGCGCTGGAGGTGTATAAGCTGAGCGGCAGGACTATGACCGAGCAGCGCATAAACAGCAGGAGAGAGCCTTCGATATACCGCCCCTGCATGATGATGATAGATTACGACAGAAAGACCTTGTACGACAGGATAGACCGCCGCGTGGATATGATGCTGGAAAAGGGACTTGTCCGTGAGGCAAGAGATTTCTTTTCGCTTAAAGACAGCTCGACGGCGGCGCAGGCGATAGGCTATAAGGAACTTAAACCGTATATAGACGGCGAGGAACCGCTGGAAAGCTGCGTGGAACGGCTCAAAAGAGAAACGCGCCGATACGCGAAAAGACAGCTTACATGGTTTCACAAAGACGAGAGGATCTACCGTATCCCCGCCGATGAAAGCACGAAATATGAAGAAATTTTAAGAAAAGCAAAAAATTATATAAAAACCTGTAGAAATTCAGGTTAAAATATGATAAAATAATATCAGCCGTTTATATTCCGTAAACGGTGCCGCGGGCGAACAGTTCGATTTTAAGGAGGTCACGGCAATGGCAAAGGAAATCAATTTACAGGACGTATTTTTGAATCAGGCCAGAAAGGAAAGGATACCCGTTACGATATACATCACCAACGGGTTCCAGTTCAAGGGACTTGTCAAGGGTTTTGACAATTACACGGTCATACTTGACACGGACGGAAAACAGAACCTTATCTACAAGCACGCCATCTCGACGATCACTCCGTTCAGAGCGATCTCCATACTTGACGCTTTTGATAAGGCTGACGAACAGTAAAAGGAGAACATGGACAAATCAGTAACGACCAAAGTCATAGCGGCTTTACTGGCGGTATTTTTGCTGGTAACGGTCATCAGCCAGTTTGCCATAAAAAGCGAAAACGGCATAAAGACCGAGGTGGCTATCCGCTATGAATCGGAGGATGCGCTGGTTTTTGACGGTGTGTTCGTCAGGAACGAACATACAGTCACGAGCAATGTGAGCGGCGTGCTGCGTTATGCGCACGCCGACGGCTCGAAGCTGGGCAAAAACAGCGTTATCGCCGACGTGTACGACAGCATATCCGACATACAGAAGAAAAATAAGATAAACGCTTTAAATAAAAGAATAGACTCTCTCACCGACGCGCAGAGCCTTGCGGGTACCGACAATTCGCAGATAGATGCGTTCAATACGCTTATAACCGAAAAGCACAGCGAATTGATAAAGGCGTTGTACCAAAACGATTATACCGCCGCCGCACAGCTCAAATACGACCTGCTCAACCTGCAAAGCAAGCGGGATATGGCGAAAGGCAAGAGCGAGGATTACAGCAGCGTGATAAACTCGTTACAGCAGCAGGCGGACAGCCTTGAAAGCGGCATATCCTCGCAGCTGCAAAGCATAGTTTCCGAGGAAGGCGGCTATTTCGTAAGCTCCTCCGACGGTTATGAGGACGAGCTGAATTTCGATAACATAGGCTCGCTCACCGAAAAGAGGATAACCGAGATAGTGAACACCCATACGGAAAACAAAAATTCCGGCAATGTGATAGGCAAGATGATAGACGATTACGAATGGAAGCTCGCCGCGGTCATAGATACCGAGGACGCCACGGTGCTGGAGGAGGATACTTACGTTACCCTTATGGCGGGCGCGTCTACCGTGCCGATACGCGCATATGTCGAATCCAAGGAAAAAGCGGACGACAGTACGAACAGCATCGTCATCTTTTCCTCGGACGTATTGAACGAAACGCTCGCGTCAAAGCGCGTGGAACGGTTCAGACTTTCGCTGGAGGATTACAGCGGTATCAGGATCTCGGCGTCGGCGATACATTTCGATGAGGACAACAACATGGGAGTGTATATAAAGACGGGTTCTCAGGCGGAATTTCGCAGGATAAAGCCTGTCTACTCCGGCGAGGATTTTGTGATAGCGGAGGACACCAGCGGCGAGATAGGTTATCTTACGCTGTATGACAATATAATTACGGAGGGCAAGAATTTGTATGACGGAAAGGTGTTGTAACAGACCTGCCGAGCAAACGGGCAGAGAGGAGATAAAGCAAAATCTTTCGGTCATCAGACAAACCGTTGCGGAGGCGGTCGAAAAGGCGGGGCGCAAAGAGCCTCCGCGCATAATGGCAGTCACCAAGACGATACCGACGGATAAGATAAACTACGCCGAGGAGCTGGGCATAGACCTCCTCGGAGAAAACCGCGTCCAGGAATTTTTGGGGAAGTACGAACAGTATTCCCCCCGCTCAGAGGTGCATTTTATCGGGAGCTTGCAATGCAATAAGGTAAAGTACATCATCGACAAGGTGAGCATGATACATTCGGTGGACAATATGAAGCTGGCGTGCGAGATAGATAAGCGTTCGGCACAGCACGGCAAGGTAACGGATATACTTTTGGAAGTTAATATAGGCGAGGAACTCAGCAAGAGCGGCGTGCAGCCGTCCGAGCTGAAACAGCTTGCGGCCGACGCCGCGCAGCTTGAAAACGTCAGGGTGCGCGGGCTGATGGCGATACCGCCTCCCGGCGGCGGGGAGATATATTTTGCCCGCATGCAGGAGCTTTTTGAGCAGCTCCGACTGGATCGACCCGAAACGGACGTGCTTTCCATGGGTATGTCAGCGGATTATGCCGCCGCGATAAAATACGGCTCAACTCTGATTCGGATAGGCAGCGCCCTGTTCGGCTACAGAAATTATATAAAATAACGGAGGATATGAAAATGAGCGCATTTGAAGGATTAAGAAATCTGTCCAGAAAGTTACAGGGTTCTGAGGAAGAAGACGAGATCTACGAAGAGGAGAGCGCGGAGCGTGAAAAAGCTCCCGAAGCTCCCCGCAGCGCGGGTTCCGCGTCGTCGGGCAAGATATACACCTACAACGCAAGCACTACGCTCCATCTTGTTGTCAGCAGACCCAAGAAATACAGCGACGCTGCGGAGATAGCGGAGCTTTACAAGAATAAGAACACGGTGATACTTATGTTCAGCAACACCAACAAGGACATAGCTAACCGTCTTATCGACTTTCTCGGCGGCGTAAGCTATATCACCGACGGCGAGCTTAAAAGGATAGGAGATACCACCTATGTTCTCGCGCCGTTCAACGTTGATATATCCGGCGAGTTTATAGACGAGATAAGCAACATTTCCGGCGAGGATATATTTGACGATATAGGCTGATATGTCCGATGGAGATAACAACCTTGCCGCGTATGCGGCGAATGCCGCGCTACGCTGCGCCAAAAAAGGCGCGCCTTACTTCACGCGGTTTTTGAGTGAGGGCGAGCAGGCGGAAATAAAGCGCGTCGGAGTTCCGTCGGGCGTTTTTTTCCGATACTTTGCCGGAGAGCAAAACACCGAGCCGCAGCGCAGAGTGTTGGGGATATTCCCGTCGCGTTTCGCCGACATTGAGGAGGAACGTCTGGACGGAATGTTTCCGATAAAGGCGTTGACCTTTGTTTTCAGAAAGCAGGACGCGCCGAACCACCGCAGCGTTCTCGGTACGCTGACCTCGCTCGGCATTGACCGCGACACGATAGGCGATATTTATATCGGCAGCGGCGCGGTAATAGTATATATTTATGACACCGTATACGAGTATGTCGCCGAATCGGTACTGAAGATTGGCGGGGTAGGAGTAGAGGTAATAAAGGGGATAGCCGCAGAGATACCGAAAAGGCAGTTTAAAGAAATGAAACTGTCCGTTTCATCGCTGAGGCTGGATACTTTTGTGTCGCACACGGTATCTGTCGGTCGAACCGCCGCGGTAGAGAGGTATATCAAGGCGCAGAAAGTCGCGGTAAATTCCGCGGTCTGCACCGATACGTCAAAGCTGCTTTCCGAGGGAGATACGGTATCGGTACGCGGTGTGGGAAAATTTTTGTTTTATCGGATTGACGGAGAGGGAAGAAAAGGAAATATCCATATAACCGTCAAGAAGTACATCTGACAGGAGGGGACGATTCCGTGAATGCAAAGGACATAGTAAGTAAAACTTTTGAAAAGGCAAAATTCAACGGCTATAAGACCGAGGACGTGGACGAATATCTGAGGGACGTATCGGTTGAATTTAAAAAGCTGCAAAACGAAAACGCCGAGCTTGAGAAAAAGCTGGAGGTACTCGCGTCCAAGATAAGGGAGTACAGAAACGACGAGGACGCTCTGCGCGACGCTCTGCTTATCGCGAAAAAGCAAGGTATAGCGGTAGTCAACGAGGCTAAAGAGGACGCCGCCAAGATAAAGAACGAGGCGGACGAAAAGTCAAAGCAGGTAAGAAAAGACGCGGACGATTATTCCGCAAAGAAAAAGGCGGAGTCCGACAAGACGCTTGCCGACGCCAAGGCAGAGGCAAAGAGGATAGTGGACGAGGCAAATTCCAAGGCGGAAGAGATACATACGGTCATGATGCAGCAGACCGAAAGAGAGCAGATAGTGTTACAGCGCACCAGAAAAGAGGTAACGGAGTATACCAACAAGATACTCGCCGCATATAATGCTCATATCGATTATATCAAGGGTATACCCGCTCAATGCGAAAACGAGTTCGTGATAAACACCTCCAAAGAGGTGGAAAACAGAAAGCCCGCCGACAGCGCTTTCGCAAAGCAGCCCGAAAAGACGGAGACCAAGCAAGACGAGCCGTTTAAGGCTGAGCCGGTAAAGCCGGAGGAAAAGAAACCCGAGCAAAAGCCCGAAGATAAAAAACCCGAAGATAAAAATCCGGAACAAAACAAGCCGGAGCAAAAGCCCGAGGAGAAAAAGCCGGAGGCAAAGAAACCCGAGGAAAGAAAAACGGAGTCCATACTGTTCAAGCTGGGCGACGAAAAATCCGGCGAGCTTCATGAACCTTTGGAGTTCGGAAAGAAATGATCACTTATTAAAAACGATATATCCGCCTATTATTTGGAAAATGTCCGCAACGAAAGGAAAAAACATCGATGTTATATATAGCTCTCGCGGTAGCAGCGGGACTTGTCGGCCTTGACCAGCTCACCAAATTCCTGATAGATTCCAACATGACCGTTCACGATTCGATACCGCTTATAGGATTCGGCGATACGAAAGTGCTGAATATCACCTACGAACGCAATACCGGCGCGGCGTTCAGCCTGCTTGAGAACCGTCAGATATTTCTGATAATTTTGACGGCGGCGGTAATGCTGGGTATGCTGTACCTGCTGCTGAGCAGGAGGATAAGAAAGCCGATATATGTGTGGTGCGTGTCGTTCATTCTGGCGGGCGGCATAGGGAATCTTATCGACAGGCTGGTAAGAGGCTTTGTGGTGGATTTTATAGATTTTCGCCTGATAAATTTCGCGGTGTTCAACGTCGCGGATATCTGCGCGGTGGTAGGCGCGATAGGATTGCTGATATTCGTAATAATCGACGAGGTAAAGGACCACCGCGAAAAGAAAAGCAAAAAACAGACGGACGGTGAAAGCTGATGTGCGCCGACGGTCGGTCGTACGGCTTTGTATGTGAAACGGACGGGGAACGCTTGGATAAATACCTGTCCGAACGCGGCATCGGCATATCCCGCAGCGCCGCGGCCGCTCTTATCGAGGACGGACGGTGCAGGGTAAACGGCGAGGTATGCGGGAAAAATCACAGGCTCAAGGCGGGCGACGCCGTGGAGCTGGAGCTTCCGCCGGTAAGAGAGCCGGATATTTCGCCGGAAAACATACCGTTGGATATAGTTTACGAGGACAGCGAGCTTTTGGTAGTGAATAAACCCAAGGGCATGGTGGTACATCCCGCGCCGGGACATTACGACGGCGGCACGTTGGTAAACGCGCTTATGTATCATTGTAAAGGCAGCCTGTCGGGGATAAACGGGGTGCTGCGTCCTGGGATAGTACACCGTATCGACAGGGATACCAGCGGACTTCTTGTGGCGGCAAAGACCGACTCCGCACACCGTATGCTTGCCGAGCAGATAAAAGAACATTCCTTCACCCGCGAATATATGGCGGTAGTTCGCGGAGTTATAAAAGAGGACGGCACGGTAGACGCTCCCATAGGCAGACACCGTACCGACCGAAAGAAAATGTGCGTCACAGAGCTTAATTCCAAGCCGGCAACGACTCACTATTTCGTTGTCGGGCGCTATGCGCGCTTCACCTTGCTAAAGCTGCGGCTGGAAACGGGCAGGACGCATCAGATAAGGGTGCATATGTCGTATATAGGACATTCGGTAGTCGGAGATCCCGTGTACGGCGACCCCGAACCCAAGTGGCTGTGCGGACAATGTCTGCACGCGCAAAAGCTGGGCTTTATCCACCCGAACGGGAGATATATGGAATTTGAGTCCGAGCTGCCGGATTACTTTGTCAGGCTGCTGGACAGCATTAAAAACACAAAAATATGAGTGTGGGACAACTGAAATGGATTTTTCCGATGTTATTATAATGACGGACCTTGACGGTACGCTGCTGGACGACCGCAAAAACATTTCCGATAGGGATATGCGGTCGATAAACGATTTTTGCGATAAAGGCGGACTGTTCACGATAGCCACCGGCAGAGGCTATTCCATGGCAAAGCCGGTAGCGGATAAGCTGGCGCTGAGGATACCCGCCGTTATTTTTAACGGTTCGGCGGTGTACGATTTTTCGACCGACAGCTTTTTATGGCAAAGCGAGGTAACATACCGCGCGCGCAGCTATATCAAGGCGATAATAAAGGAATTTCCCGACGTGGGGATAGAGGTACTGCAAAAGCACACCGTATACGTTCCCGCCAACAACGACGTGGAGCGGATGCACATGGCGCTTGAAAATGTGCGGGGAGTTATCTGCGATGTGGACGAAATACCCGACGGCGGCTGGCTGAAGGTGCTTATCGCGTATCCGGAGGAAAAGATGGACGCCATGCGGGCGTTCGTGGACGAAAACTGCTCGGAGGGCACTAACAGAGTGCTGTCCGCGCCGTTCTTTTACGAGCTGCTCCCGACGGGAGTAAGCAAGGCTTACGGGTATAAAAAGCTGCTGGAGGTGACCGGCAACACTCACAGGTTCACCGTTGCGGCGGGGGATTATCCCAACGACGCGGAGATGGTGCGCAGCGCGGATCTCGGAGTTGCGGTAGAAAATGCGCATGACGAGGTAAAGCGGGCGGCCGATATCATTATCGGCACCAACAACCAAGACCCCATGACCCGCATAATCGAGCATATAGCGGCGCTTTGACAGGGAAAATAACGGGGCGACGCCCCGATGAAAGGAATACAGAATATGGATATTACGATCAAACGGCAGCTTGAACGGACTGCCGTAAAGGTAAGACTCGGGATCATTGAGGGCGTTTATAACGCTAAGTCGGGACATCCGGGCGGTTCGCTGTCGATAGCCGACACGCTCACCTATCTCTATTTTGCGAGAATGAACCTCGACCCATCTGACCCTCAGATGCCGGAACGCGACAGGCTCGTCCTTTCAAAAGGGCATACCGCGCCCGCGCTGTACTCGGTTTTGGCAAACAGAGGTTTTTTCCCGGTAGAGGAGCTTAAAACCCTGCGTCATATAGATTCCCGCCTGCAAGGACATCCGGTACGCGGTAAGATACCCGGCGTGGATATGAGTACCGGCTCGCTTGGTCAGGGCGTTTCCGCCGCCTGCGGAATGGCGCTTTCCGGCAAGCTGTCCAACGATTATTACAGGGTATACGCCATACTCGGCGACGGCGAGATAGAAGAAGGTCAGGTATGGGAGGCGTCGATGTTCGCCGCGCATTATCAGCTTGACAATCTTTGCTTTGTGGTGGACAACAACGGACTTCAGATAGACGGAAAAATAAAGGACGTTATGTCGCCCTATCCGATAGACGAAAAATTCAAGGCGTTCGGTTGGAACGTCGTATGTATCGACGGTCACGACTTTGACCAGATAGAAAAAGCGTTCGACAACGCCGAAAGGACGCTGAACCGTCCCACGGTAATAATCCAAAAGAGCATAAAGGGCAAGGGCGTTTCTTTCATGGAGGATCAGGTATCTTGGCACGGTACCGCACCCAACGAGGAACAGTATAATCAGGCGAAGGCTGAGCTTGAGCAGCAGCTTGCCGCACTTTCATAAGAGAAAGGATAATATCATTATGGATAAAAAAGCAACTCGTGAAAGCTACGGCGAAGCGCTGGTAATGCTCGCCGAGAAGAGAAACGACCTTGTCGTACTGGACGCCGACCTTGCGGCGGCGACCAAGACGGGCATATTTAAAAAAGCCTACCCCGACCGCTTTTTTGACTGCGGTATCGCGGAAGCCAACATGATGGGCGTAGCGGCGGGTATCGCCACTACGGGCAAGCTGGTTTTTGCAAGCACATTTGCCATGTTTGCCGCAGGCAGAGCATATGAAATAGTAAGAAACAGCATAGGCTACCCCCACCTCAACGTAAAGATAGGCGCGACTCACGCGGGCATATCGGTCGGCGAGGACGGAGCCAGCCATCAATGCAACGAGGATATCGCGCTTATGCGCACCATACCCGGCATGACGGTCATAAATCCCGCCGACGACGTAGAGGCAAAGGCGGCGGTGCTTGCCATGGCGGATTACGAAGGACCGACCTATATGCGCTTCGGCAGGCTTGCGGCGCCGATATTCAACGATCCCGCCACCTATAAATTCGAGGTGGGGAAAGGCATACAGCTCCGTCAGGGAGACGACGTGACGATAATCGCTACGGGACTAATGGTGGCGCAGGCGCTCTCGGCGGCAAGCGAGCTTTCCGACATCGGGATAAACGCCGACGTTATAAATATACACACGATAAAGCCCATAGACAGGGAGATAGTGATAAATTCCGCAAAGCGCACCGGCTGCGTAGTTACCGTTGAGGAACACAGCATAATCGGCGGACTTGGCAGCGCGGTATGCGAGGTGCTCAGCGAAAGCTGCCCCACCCGCACCGTAAGGATAGGCGTGCAGGACGTTTTCGGACATTCTGGACCCGCCCCCAAGCTGCTGGAGGAATTCGGTCTTTGCGCCGAGAATATAATAAACGTAGTCAAAAAGACTCTCGGCAAATGATCGCGCGCCCCGATGATGACCTTTCATCGGGGCGGCTCGATTTATAATTGTTAAATTGCCCAAAAAAACTGATTTTCGCCGTATAATGCGGGCGAAATTTACAAAATTTACTTCATTTTTTTAAATATCCGTTTCAATGAATTGACAGGAGCTGTCGAATATTATATAATAACCTCAACAACAAATTTGCATACGCAAATTTCCTGCGCAAAGCGCAGGTGTCCGACAAAAGGTCGGACGTTAAGAACATTGTATCGTAAATTTGGACGCGTTGCGCCCGACGGCTTAAGCCGTCCGCGTCTGACAAGTCAGCCGCAATTCACGGTATAATAACCTCAACAACAAATTTGCATACGCAAATTTCCTGCGCAAAGCGCAGGTGTCCGACCAAAGGTCGGACGTTGAGAACATTGTATCGTAAATTTGGGCGCGTTGCGCCCGACGGCTTACGCCGTCCGCGTCTGACAAGTCAGCCGCAATTCACGGTATAATAACCTCAACAACAAATTTGCATACGCAAATTTCCTGCGCAAAGCGCAGGTGTCCGACCAAAGGTCGGACGTTGAGAACATTGTATCATATCATTTTTTGCTGACGCAAAAGGACGCTTTCGCGTCCTCCGCCGATTTCATCGGCGATGATATGGTATAATTTACCCATAACAACCTAAACATTAGCACAATACCTCATTCAATTTGACTTGTCAAATCGAATGACTTGACCCATAATAACTAAACATCGGGGGAGGGAGAGTTACGGAACATTTCGGAGCAGAGCATTGGCTGTTCGTTTTTTCGGTTTATTGTATAATGGGCTGGATGCAGGAATCCGCTTTGGAATCGCTTTACCATAAGCATCCCATCAACCGCGGCTTTCTCAAAGGCCCGTACATACCCATTTACGGCGTGGGCGGCATTTTGCTGCTGTTTATCTGCGCCCCGTTTCGGGAATACCCCGCCGCGGTATTCGGCGTAGCGCTGGTGTCCTGCACCGTGTTGGAGTATTTCACCGGCTGGCTCATGGAAACGTTTTTCGGTAAGCAGTTCTGGGATTACAGTATGTTCAAGCTGACCTATAAAAACAGGATATCGCTGGTATCCTCGCTTTTCTGGGGAGTAATGGGACTTTTTGTGACCTATGTCGTGGCGGGAGCTACGGAATATGTAGTGGCAAGGCTGCCCCATCAGTTCATATCGGTGGCGGCTGTAGTGATACCGCTTGTGATGACGGTGGATTTCTTCATCACCGCCAAAAAGCAGATAGATATTTCGCGTATCGGAAAAGCGTTCCGTACCGCGGATATAGGAGCCCATTTTGCGGAAAAGGTAAGGCATTTCGGACATTCCGACAACGAACGCGGCGGTGACGACGATGAATAATACTCTTATCCTTTCCGACGACGATAAAAAGTTCATAATCACGGCGCGCGAGCTGTTGGAGGACGACAGGGTCATGCTGATGCGGCATTTTGTACAGCACGGCAAAGTCACCTGCTATGAGCATTGCCTTATGGTAGCGCTTTACAGCTATCTTTACGCAAAGCGCCTGAAGCTCCGTATAAACGTCGAGGCGCTGGTGAGAGGCGCGCTGCTGCATGATTTCTTTCTTTACGACTGGCATGAACACGCGTTCACACCCGACGGACTTCACGGATTTTCCCACCCGTTCACCGCGCTGAAAAATGCCTGTAGATTTTTTAATCTGACCGAGCGCGAAAAGAATATAATCTACTGCCATATGTGGCCGCTGACCCCGTTTCAGATACCCGCATACCCCGAAGCGTGGCTGGTCTGTCTGGCGGATAAATACTGTTCGCTTAAAGAAACTTTGTTTAAAAGCCCTTACGATTGAATGTGCCGTTCGTAAGGGCATTTTTTGCATATATACGCTGCAAAGCGTAAAACGCCCCCGCGCACAAGTATCTGCACATAAGAAATTACGAAAGCAACGGTTATTGGGATTTCCGGCAAAAGCAGAGTGTTTTATTTTTATCATGGCCCCGAACGGTTTTGGAAATATATAAGACCTGTCAAAAAGCTGTAAAAATTTTTATGAGTGAGTTTACAGCGTATTCAAAGGTGATAGATCTTGCTCTGTATTTCTAACTAAAAAGGACTGAGTATCGGCTCAGTCCTTTTACATTACTACTCTTTGTTATGCCTGTATCGGCTCTCATGTGCGCAAAATAAGCGAAAAATGCGCGTTTAGATCCTGTTTTTGTCCTTTATCGCTCTGTCTATCGCTCTTTGAGCGTCACGCTTGGCGGCGTCCTCGCGCTTGTCATAGAGCTTTTTGCCTTTGCATACTCCGACCTGAACCTTTACTCTGCTGCCCTTGAAATATACCGAGATAGGGATAAGCGTCAACCCCTGCTGCTTTACCATGCCGAGCAGCCGCATTATTTCCCGCTTATGCAGCAGCAGCCTGCGTTCTCTCAGCGGGTCGCGGTTGAAGATATTACCCTTTTCGTAGGGGGAAATGTGCATTTGCTTTATATACGCCTCGCCGTTTTCTATCGCTATCCAGCTGTCCTTGAGGTTTATCCCTCCGGCGCGAATGGATTTTACCTCCGTGCCGGTAAGCTCTATGCCCGCCTCAAGGCTTTCGGTTATGAAATATTCGTGACGTGCTTTGCGGTTTTCCGTAATAGTTTTAAGCGGAGTTTTTTCCATCTGTAACGTCCTTTCGCTGTTGTCCTGTCCATTATTTTACTATATTTGCGGGCAAAATTCAAGCACATTTTGTCAAACAAAGGGTTTTTGCAATTATTTTTTTACATTCTTGCGAAAAATCACGGCAAAATCGGAAAAAATCGGCTAAAATCACTTCTTTTGATAAATTTATGAAAAATTTTAAAAAAGTGTTGCGTATTTTCCGCGGATATGCTATAATAAAAAAGTAAAAAAATGTAACGGCGTTAAGTTTCGGGCAAAATATACTGTCCCGTATCGGCGCACAGCCGCTGCGGTCAACATTATACCCCCGTCCTGCGCGGACGGCTGAAAAAACATCATGATTTCCCGAAATTGACGGCAGATAACAAACAGGAGGAATTTAACAATGGCGTTAAAGAATCAGTACCTTATCGACGTACTCGAAACGGTAAAGAAAAGAAACGCGGGCGAGCCTGAGTTTATCCAGGCGGTAACAGAGGTTTTCGAGAGCCTTCAGCCCGTTGTTGAGAAAAGACAGGACCTTGTAGACGCGGGCGTTATCGAAAGACTTGTAGAGCCCGAAAGACAGATAATCTTCCGTGTTCCGTGGGTGGACGACAACGGCAAGACTCAGGTGAACAGAGGCTTCAGAGTACAGTACAATTCGGCTATAGGACCCTACAAGGGCGGACTCAGACTGCACCCCTCCGTATACCTCGGAATAATAAAATTCCTCGGTTTTGAGCAGGTATTCAAGAACAGCCTTACCACTCTCCCCATGGGCGGCGGCAAGGGCGGTTCCGACTTTGACCCCAAGGGCAAGAGCGACGGAGAGGTAATGCGTTTCTGCCAGAGCTTCATGACCGAGCTTTGCAGACATATCGGACCCGACTGCGACGTTCCCGCCGGCGACATCGGCACGGGTGCGCGTGAGATAGGCTATATGTTCGGTCAGTACAAGAGAATAAGAGACGAGTTTTCCGGCGTGCTTACAGGAAAGGGACTTACCTACGGCGGTTCGCTCACCAGAACGGAGGCTACCGGCTACGGTCTGTGCTACTTTACCGACGAAATGCTCAAGGCGAACGGCAAGAGCTTTGACGGCAAGACGGTAGTCATCTCCGGCTCCGGTAACGTTGCCATTTACGCTACCGAAAAGGCTACCGCGCTCGGCGCAAAGGTAGTGGCTCTGTCCGACTCCAACGGTTACATACATGATCCCGACGGAATCGAGCTTGACCTTGTAAAGCAGATAAAGGAAGTTGAAAGAAAGAGAATAAAGGAATACCTCGGCAGAACTTCTCACAAGAACGTTACCTACACCGAGGGCTGCTCCGGCATTTGGACTATCCCCTGCGACATCGCGCTTCCCTGCGCGACCCAGAACGAGATAGACGGAGAGTCCGCACAGGCGCTGGTAAAGAACGGCTGCTTCGCCGTAGCCGAGGGCGCTAATATGCCTTCCACTCCCGAAGCTATCGAGGTATATCTTGCAAACGGTATACTTTACGGCCCCGCAAAGGCTGCAAACGCAGGCGGCGTCGCTACCTCGGGTCTTGAGATGAGCCAGAACTCCATGCGTTACAGCTGGACGTTCGAGGAAGTAGACGCAAAGCTCAAGGACATCATGGTCAAGATATTCAAGCAGTGCGACGACGCTGCCAAGGAATACGGTCTTGAGGGCAATTACATGGCAGGCGCGAACATAGCGGGCTTCCTCAAGGTAGCCGAGGCTATGAAGGCTCAGGGCTGCGTATAATGCCCGCCGTTTCCATACGGCTGACGGCAAGCTGTTACCCATCATAGGAGGGCTGTATGAAAAACGACTCTTTGAACCACGGCAGGAAAAATACCGGCAAAAGCGCGAACGGCTGCGACCTTAAAGACAACGCAAATTCCCGTCGCAGCGACGACATTTCCTCATCGGGCATAGTGTTCCACAAGCCCTTTGCGGATAAGCTGGATAAGCCTGACAAAAAATAACAAGCGGCGCGTCTGAAAAGGCGCGCCGCTTGTTTTACCGCGTTAAGAGTTGTTCGCGGGCGTTGCGAAATAGGACAAAAAACGGCGTGGGGCGGTTTGCGTCCGCCTTTGCAGAGTTTTGTGATTTTGTACGCCGCCGCGGATCTTTCCTTGCGGGAGCGCGGTTTTTGACGGCGTGCCGCTGCTACCGCGAGCGTTTTTCTTCGGGCTTTGTGTAATTGACCGAAAAAGCACGGCAGGTATATAAAAGTTTTGTTAAAAAATCAGCAAACAAACCGATTGAATTTAACGGTGAAATATGATAAAATAAATCTATATGGCACGTTAGGAAACGCGCATAAAACGGAAAGAACGGAGAACGGATATGTACGGGTTACTGCGTAACATGGCGCTGATCACCGAAAAGAACCCCGCCGACAATATGAGCGGTATGTGGGCTACCGTGATAACAGGTCTTGTTGTTGTGTTTATCATACTTGCTCTGCTTATAGCTTTTCTTTATCTTTTGGGGCTTATAACCAAGGGAATGGACAAAATATCCGACGCGAAAAAGCGTAAAGCCGCGCCGCCTGCCGCCGCTCCGACGGCGATAAAGGCTTCTCCCGCCGTCGAAGCCGCATACGCGCAGGACAGCGAAGAAAATACCGATGATGACGAGATAATAGCCGTTATTGCGGCGGCGATAGCCGCGTACAGCGCCGAGGACGGCAAACAGTATGTAATAAAGAAAATAAAGCGCTCCGATAAGCAGCCGCGTTCCGCTTGGGGAAATGCGGGAGTGCGTGAGAATACGCGCCCGTTCTGATACGGAACACTAAAGACGGGAAAGGAGAATTGCCCTCGCGGCATTGTTACGGTATATGGAAATTTTTAACGTGTTTATCGACACAATAAAATCAATAGTGGAGCAGTCCGGATTTCTCAACATACATCCCGATCAGGCGGTCATGCTCGCGGTGTCGTTTTTGCTGATGTATCTTGCCATAGTGAGAAAATACGAACCTTTGCTGCTGCTGCCGATAGCTTTCGGTATGATGCTTACGAATATCCCCGGCTCGGAAATGTTCCATGCGGAGTTTTTCACGGGAGCGCAAGCCGTGGCGAACGGCGTAGATTACGGACAGGTGCTGCATGAGGGCGGTCTGTTGGATATACTTTACATGGGCGTCAAGCTGCAAATATTCCCGCCGCTCATCTTCCTTGGGATAGGCTGTATGACCGACTTCGGCCCGCTTATAGCGAATCCGAAAAGTCTGCTGTTCGGAGCGGCGGCTCAGGCGGGCATATTCCTCACCTTCCTCGGAGCGTGCCTGCTCAGCTTTACGGGTATAGATCAGGTCATGTTCTCCTTTAAGGAGGCGGCGTCGATAGGAATTATCGGCGGTGCGGACGGACCTACGGCGATATTCCTTACATCGGCTCTCGCGCCGGGAATGATGGGTTCGATAGCCGTCGCGGCATATTCGTACATGGCGTTAGTGCCGATAATCCAGCCTCCTATCATGAAAGCGCTCACCACCAAAAAAGAACGCAGCGTCGTTATGGGACAGCTCAGAACGGTCTCCAAGCGCGAAAAGATAATATTCCCGATAGCCGTTACCGTTATTGTAGCGTTCATAATCCCCGACGCGACTCCGCTTGTGGGTATGCTTATGCTGGGAAATCTGTTCCGTGAGAGCGGCGTGGTAGACCGACTGGTAAAGACCGCTCAAAACGAGCTTATGAATATAATCACCATCATGTTGGGTACCGTCGTGGGCGCAACGGCGACCGCGGAAAACTTCCTTACGGTCAAGACCTTGCTAATCGTGGCGCTCGGACTTATCGCGTTCTGCATGGGAACGGCGTCCGGCGTATTGCTCGGCAAACTGATGTATAAGCTGACCGGCGGAAAGGTAAATCCGCTGATAGGTTCGGCGGGCGTATCCGCCGTACCGATGGCGGCGCGTGTATCGCAGATGGTTGGCTCAAAGGAAAACCCCTCGAATTTCCTGCTCATGCACGCCATGGGGCCGAACGTCGCGGGAGTTATCGGCTCCGCCGTCGCTGCCGGCGTGCTGCTGAATATCTTCGGCGGTTGACCGAGCGGATCTTGATAATTAAACGAATATCAAAGGAGTACGTCAAATCAACGTACTCCTTACAGTTTGTAGAAAAAGGTCAATATAAAGCGGAAGGAAAGAGTTGAGTTTAAAACTGTCCGCCGTTCGGCGGAAAGTTCAGGGGAAAACCATCAGGGTTTTCACCCTCAAGTTTGATAAGAGCCGCGCAAAGCGCGGCAAAAATCGGCAATACCGCTTATGAGGTATTGCCGATTTTTTGTCAGCTTGTCGGGAAATCCGACCGTAGGGAGGGTTTTTCGACAAGCTGAGGAGTACGTCAAATCGACGTACTCCTTATTTTTTATCGGGTGAGTATTCTTCCGTCCTTTATCCTTATTATGCGGTCGCTCAGCTTTGCGGCATTTTCGTCGTGGGTTATCAGCACCAAGGTTTTGCCGGAACGGTTCAGCCCGCACAGCAGCCGCATTATCTCTCCTCCCGCCTTGCTGTCGAGGTTGCCGCACGGCTCGTCCGCAAGTATCAGCTGAGGCTCGGCGGCAAGCGCACGCGCTATTGCTACGCGCTGCTGCTGTCCTCCCGAAAGCTCGAACGGCTTATGCTCGGTGCGGTGGGAAAGTCCTACCGCCGCCAGCGCCTCGTATGCGCGGCGAAAACGTTCTTTTCGCGGTATCCCGCGGTATTCCAGCGGCAGCGCAACGTTTTCGGCGGCGGTAAGTCCTGCTATAAGGTTAAAGCTCTGAAAGACGAAGCCTATCCTGCGGTTTCGTATTCGGCTTAGCTCGCGGTCGGACATTTGGCTTACGTCCTTTCCGTCGAAATAGTAGCTGCCGCTGTCCGGCAGGTCGAGAAAGCCGAGAATGTTCATCAGCGTGGATTTGCCGGAGCCGCTTGCTCCTACCAGCGCGGCAAATTCCCCCTCCTCTATCGAAATATCCACGTTGCGCAGCGCGGCTACCGAGCCCGCGCTTTTTTTCGGTAAACGGGGCTCTTCGCCGTTATGCTCCGTACCGTCGGGGCTGTAGTGGGGACGGGCGGTCTTGCCCAAATTATATGTCCTGCACAGGTCTACCGTTTGTATCAGCATCGTTATCCTCCGATTTTCGGCTGTCTTTGGGCAGAAAGTAACAGCAACCGCCCAAAGCGTTGGTTATCCTTCCCTCTCCGTCAAGGCTGCAAACGCCGTCTTGCTGATGTATACACGGCTCGCTGCATAATATCATGTTCAAAGTACGGCACTCCTTTTTGAACTTAGTATGCCGAAACAGGAAAAGAATATACATTTTTTTACCGTATATTCCGGTTTTTTGCGGGAAATATAGCAATGGCAGAAAAACTCGGCCGCCGTACATCGGCGAGCCGTCAGGAAGGGGACAGGATAAAATGAACGGCAACAGAGGATTTTCCTCCGAAAGGAGGGAATTGGCGGTAAAAATAACCGTGTTGGCGCTTATCATCGCGCTCGGAGGGCTTATCACGGTTTCGCTGCCGATAGCGGTGAGCGGCAGCATACCCAAGGTGAACACAGTCTTTCCCGACGTAAGGGATTACACGCCGTCGGTAAACTGCACCGGCACGATAGTTTACGGCGGGGTAAAGAACATAACCGCCGACCTGCCGGTGGTGATAGAACGTTACAATGTGGAGACAGGACAGCATATAGACGAGGGACAGGTAATAGCGAGCGTTGACCGCGACGGCACGGTATCCGCGCTGACGGCGCTTTACGGCGACCGCGCCGAGCTTGCAAGCGGGCTTACGGACGAGGAGATACCCGACAAGATAATCGCGGAGATATCCGGTACGGTCTGCGCGGTAGGCAGGTCTGGCGAGCTTATCCAGTCGGGCGAGCCGATAGCGCAGGTGGGACAAAAGGGCGATCTGCGGCTTGCGGCGGCGGTATCGCAGCGTGATATTTCCAAGGTGGGGATAGGTCAGCGCGTCACCATAACGGCGGCGGACGGGCAATACAGCGGTACGGTGTGTGAGATAAGTGATATAGCCAGAAAGGAATATGATACGCCGAACGCGGACACCGTGGTGGACGTGAGCGTTATCGTTGACGATGCGGGGGCAAAGCTGCGCAGCGGATATTCCGCCAAGGGAACGATAGAGATCGGCTGTTCGGAGCAGATATTGACCTTGCCGTATGACGCGATATGTCAGGACGACCAAGGGGAGTATGTGTATGTTTTCGAGAACGGGAACGCCAAGCGGCACGGCATATCCACAGGAGTGGAGCTGGAGGAGTGCGCGCAGGTGATAGGGCTTGACCTGTCGGACGAGGTGATAATAAACGCGGAGGAGCTCAGCGCGGATTGCCTTGTTATACGAAACGGCATCGTATCAAAGCAGGAGGGAGAGTGATGGTGAGGCGTTTTCTTGCTGGACTGTTCATAAACAAAGGCAGGGCGGCGCTGACGCTAAGCTCTATAGCGGTAGGAATATTCGCGGTGGCGGTCATTTCGGCGGTGGGGCGCATGGGTACGGATATGATAAGCCGAAGCCTTGACGATATGGGGATAAATTCCGTGCTGGTGCAGACGGAGGACGGCAGTCCCACGCTTTCCGACGAGGACGTGGCCGCGCTGGGTTCTTTGGAGGGAATAGACGACGCGATGCCGCTGATGTCCTCCGTGACGGAATGCGGGCTGCCGCAGCGTAAAATGTCCTGTATAGCGTGGGGAGTCAGCCGCAGCGCGGAGGATATAATTTCGCTCAAAGCCATGCACGGCAGGTTGGTCAATTCCTCGGATATAGCCGCAAACGCGCGCGTCTGCGCGGTGGATAAGGAGATAGCCTTGCAAACCTACGGCAGAACGAACATAGTGGGCAAAACGATAGATATAAATATCGGCGGATATTACGAGAGCTTTGAGATAATAGGGGTGGCAACTTCGGGATTGAGCTCGGTGCAAAGCGTGATAAACGGGGTAGTGCCGTACTTTGTGTATCTGCCGTACAGCACGGTGCAGGAATTATGCCGTACCACGGGATATGATACCATCGCGCTCAGGCTGAACGACGTCGGCAGCGGGGAAACGGACACGGTGTCGGATATCGAGTTGTGTATGAGTCGGCGCAGGGAGGACAACGTCGAGGTGAACAATCTGCTCAGCCAGAAACGGCAGCTTGACGGCATACTTTCGACGGTGACCGCCGCGTTGTCGGTCATAGCGGGGATATCGCTCATCGTATCGGGGCTTTCCGTTATGAACGCGATGTTGGTATCGGTATCGGAGCGTCGCCGTGAGATAGGGATAAAAAAAGCGCTGGGCGCGTCAAACTTCCGCATAGTGGCGGGATTTCTCGCAGAAAGCACCTCGCTTACCGTGCTGGGAAGTCTTATAGGCGCGGCGGCGGGACTGACGGTGATATTCGCGGGGTGTCTGTGGTTCGGCGAGCCGTTTTCGTGGGAGCCGTCGATACTGCTGTTCGCGCTGGGGGTATCGGCGGCGATAGGAATGTTGTCCGGCAGCTATCCCGCCTACAAGGCGGCGGCGATGAAGCCGGTTGACGCGCTGAAGGAGCGGTCTTGACTTTTCGTTCGGGTTGTGATAGAATACACTCATAAAGCACTTGCGAGGAGGGGTAGAGTCATGGCTAAGATAAGACTGAACGAGGACGAGGAGATAGTAAAGACCGTTAAGGAAGGGCTGAAAGCAAAGGGCGGATACTGTCCCTGCCGTGTGGGAAAAAGCGAGGATATAAAGTGTATGTGCAAGGAGTTCCGAGAGCAGATAGCCGACCCGACGTTTGAGGGATACTGTCATTGTCTGCTTTATTATAAGGAGAAAGATTAAAGCTCTGCCGCGTATGTATATATGCGGCAGAGTTTTAAAAGGCACAAAAAAAGGCGAAAACGGCGGTTTTACGCAGAGCGTGTTACGAAACGGGGGGGGAATTATACGGAGATAAAGTACATACACGAGCCGACCGACCTGCAATGCGGGCAGGCGGTGCTTGCCATGGTGTTAGGTAAAACCGTCGGCGAGATAGTGGAGTACCTCGGCAACGACCGCGAGACCGACCTTAAAGAGATGAAAAACGCGTTCAGAAATTTCGGTATGGAGATTTCCGACGAAAGGGTGGAGGTGACGGACAGCGCCGAATTGCCGGAGCTGTGCTTGCTCAGTCTGGAAACGCCGCGCTGCTGGCATTGGTCGCTGTACTGCGGCGGGAAGTTTTACGACCCAGAACATGGCGTGCTGGAGGATTTTCCCGCCGCGAAAAGAAAGTATTACTGGCGGCTTTATCCCGCGTGAGTTAAAGCCGCGCTTATACAGGTTGACTTTTTTAAGGAAATGTGATAAAATAAAGAATCATAAAAAGAGAAAGAACGCCGCTTTTCCCCGCGTAGAATATATGCGGGTATGTTTTTTGAAAATCAAAACAAGTCAGAAGGAAGTCCTTTTAAATGGATAAAACTGAGCTTTACGGTTTTATAGAAAAAACGCTTATTGATACTTTTCTCCAACTGGCGAGAGTGAATATCGTCACGGGAGAATTTCAGTATCTTAAACAAGATCCGCAGATAAAGAACGACTTCGAGGGCATGACTGACATATATGAATATATGGAAAAATTCGCCTCCGAAAAGTATGTATATCCCGAATTTGTCGAGGAGTACAGGAAGTTTGCCGACCCGAAATATGTTCAGGAAAGAGTCTTTGGCGGGGAACGTTTCATTGTATACAGTTACCGTCGAAAGACGGCGCGGGGCGGCAGATGGGTGATGTTCAGCATAACCGCGCCGGACGGGTGCTGCGCCGATGATCCGTGGGTGGTATTCGGGCTGCGGGATTCGGATCTCGCGTCCACCGCGCTGACGGACGCTATGACCGCGCTCTCGGCGATCTACTACAAGATACTGAAGATAAATCTTACCGACGACTCCTTTGAAGTGATAAAGGCGGTGGAGCGGGATAAGCCGGACGAAAGCATTTCCGGCATAGTCGAGTGGCTGACGGAGTTTGCCGACGCCGGAAACGTCCACGAGGAGGATATGGAGGTATATCGGCGGTTTACCGATGTAGAGAATATAAAGGAGCATTTTCGCAAGAGAAAGACGCGGCTGAGCAACCGCTACCGCAGAAAGCACGCGGAGGGCGGATTCCGCTGGGCGCAGATGGACTTGGTGCCGGCCATGGATTACACCGACGAAAACGTCAGTCTGCTGCTGTTTGTAAAGGACGTTCACGACGAGCATATGGCGGAGCTTAGACACCGTCAGGAGCTGGTGGACAATTTCAACCGTGACGCTTTGACATTGCTGTACAACCGTCACAGATTCAACGACGACCTTGAAGCACTCAACGCCGACGCGTCGCAGGATTTCACCTGTCTTTACATAGACGTGAACGGGCTGCACGAGCTTAACAACCTGCTGGGGCATCAAAAAGGCGACGATATGCTGTGCTGCGTTGCGGATACGCTGAAGCTGTATTTCCCCGACGACAGGCTGTACCGTATCGGAGGCGACGAGTTTGTGGTCATCAGCCGCCGACTCACCAAAAAAGACGTGGAGCGCGTGTTGGCGGAGGTAAGAAAGACTCTTGCGGAGAGCAAGTACGAGATCTCCGCGGGAATAGAGAGCCGTCTGCCCGACCTTGCGGTATATAAAACGGTAGGCGCGGCGGAGCTTGCCATGCGCAGGGATAAGGAGCAATTTTACAAAAACAAGAAGGCCGACCGCAAAAAGCGTTCCGCGAACGAGGAGCTTGAAAAGATGCTCACCGAAAAGCGCGACGCGGAGTATTTCCTAAAGCTGCTTGCCACCAGATACGCGGGCGTGTATTTTGTGGATATGGAGCGCGACACGCTCAGGTACATTTACATACCCGAATATTTCAAAAACATTTTGGAGCGCAGCTCGTTTTCGTTCAGCACGGCAATGAAAATGTACGCGCAAAAATATATCGGCTCGGAATATTACGATGAATTTTTGCAGCTTTTGGATAAAAACAACATTTACAAAAAATTTGACGCTAACGGCGTTATCGCCTATAAATACAAAAAGGTGAACGGCGCGGATATGCGGCTGAAGATATTCAGAATGGACGAGGGCGCGCGAAACAAAAACGAGACCGTGTGGGTGTTCTCAGGGGACGAAGCGTTTATATAAGCGGCAAAAGGTATAAAAAAGGTCGGCGATACGATGATCGCCGACCTTTTTTATGCGTAAAACCGTTTTTATTCTTTCTTATCGAATATATCTTTAAGCAGGCTTATCATTTTATCCATTTCTACGGGTTTTGCGAGATGTCCGTTCATTCCCGATTCCAGAGCGCGTTCCTTATCCTCTTCAAACGCATTCGCTGTCAGGGCGATTATCGGCAGCTTTTCCGCCCCGTTATCCTCGAAACCGCGTATCGTTCGGGTAGCGGTATAGCCGTCCATTATAGGCATTTGTATATCCATAAGGACAAGGTCGTAATATCCTTGCTCAAAGTTATGCACCATGTCGCAGGCTTGCTGCCCGTTTTCCGCACATTCCACCGTAAAGCCGAGTTCTTTTAGCAGCTCGGTGATTATCTCGCGGTTAAGCTCGTTGTCCTCCGCCAAGAGTATGCGTTTACCCTCAAAGCCGTTATCGGCGGCGGGAACGTTACGCTCTGTCTCCGACTTTTCGGAGCCTTTGCCCAAGCTGCGTTCCAGTGTTTGGTGAAGGTCCGATGCGAACAGCGGCTTGCTGATAAAGCCGGTGACTCCGGCGCTTCGCGCTTCGTGCTCGATATCCGTCCAGTCATAAGCGGACATAAGTATTATCGGGGAATCGTCGCCGACTACCTTGCGTATTTCGCGAACGGTATCTATACCGCTCAATTCCGGCATTGACCAGTCAACTATATACACCTCGAACGGGTCGCAAAGGTCTACAGCTTCGTTGGTGCGGGCAACGGCTTCAATGCCTGACAACGCCCATTCCGCGCGCATACCTATCTGTCTTAGCATTTTGGAAACGCTCTGGCAGCATACCATATCGTCGTCGACCACCAGTCCGCGCAGCCCTTTAAGCTCCGCTATGGGCGCCATGTCGCGGTGAGTGGAGGAGAACCGCAGCTTTAGCTTTACAGTAAAGACTGTGCCTTTTCCCAGCACGCTTTCAACGTTGATGTCGCCGCCCATCATATCCACGATGTTTTTGGTTATCGCCATGCCGAGACCCGTGCCTTGTATCCCGCTGACCGTCGAGGTCTGCTCCCGCGTAAAGGGGTCGAATACCGTTTTGGCAAACTCCTGGCTCATTCCTATGCCGGTATCGCTTACCCGAAATTCATATATGCCCGTGTCCGGCGAGTCGGACGGCTTTTGGGCAACACGCACCGCCACCGTTCCGCCGACGGGGGTGAATTTTATGGCGTTGGAGGTGAGGTTGAGCAATATCTGATTGAGCCGCAGCTTGTCGCAGAATATCTCTTCGTCGGTAAGGTCGATGGTATCTATAAACAGCTCCAAGCGCTTTGCGTGTATGTCGGACTGTATTATGTTGCGTAATTCTTGGAGTATATCCGCGAGGTTTTCCGGCCGCTCGTTTATCGTGACCTTGCCGGATTCTATGCGGCTCATATCCAGCACGTCGTTTATAAGGGAGAGCAGGTGATTTGACGCTTGGGAGATCTTGGACAGATAGTCGGTGGCGCGTTCCTTATTGTCGATATGAGTGGCAGCCAGCGCGGTATATCCTATTATCGCGTTCATAGGCGTGCGTATATCGTGGGACATATTGTTTAAGAAAGTGGTCTTTGCGCGATTTGCGGCGTCCGCCGCCTGTAGGGCTTGGGTAAGCTCCGCCGTTTTGTCTTCAAGCTCGGCGGTCGCCTGAGCTATTTTTTGTTGCAGCTTATGCTGGTTGCGGGTGCGAACTATCAATATCACAATGACGAATATCAGCAGCAGTACAAGGCATACTCCCAGCACGCTGTACACGGGGTTGCGATAGAGAAATCCGAGCAGGCTGACGGAATTTTCCCGCCCCGCGTCCACCTCTCTTGAGATGATAGAGTCAAGCTCGGCGTCGGTAAAGCTGTTCGCTCCTTTATCCAAAAGCGAGAGCAGATATTTGCCGTTTTTAACGTTGTTGGCGACGGCGTAGGACAGCGAGCTCTCTCCGAATGTGACGGAGGAAAGACGGTTTTGAACGTCCTCTTGGACGTATTTTTCCGCGGTATAGGAAAAAAGTATCGTAGCGTCCGTTTCGCCGTTAAGCACCGCCTGAACGCAGTCGTCGATGGTGGGATAACGTATCAGCGCGTCGGGAGAATAACGCTCGGATAAAAGGCTGTCCAGCGCATACGCTTTTTCGGGTACCGCCAACTTTTTGGCGTTGCCGGTAAAACCGTCCAGAGCAAGACGGGCAAAGTTCGTACTAAAATACGGGACGGTTATTTTATACCCCTCCTCCTCGGAAAGGTAATAATCGCCCTCAAAATCAAGCACGACGTCCGCCGCGCCCTTTGCGCGCAGGTCATAGTACTCGTTGCGGTCGGTTACGGGTATATATTCATAGGATAAACCCAGCCGTTTTGCAAGCGACTCGAATATAGACGGAAGTATCCCCGCGGCCTGTCCGTTTTTAAAATAGCAGTAGGGCGCGCGTTCGGGATTCATCAGCAGCTTCAGCGTTTCGCCGGAGGCTTTATGCTCCTCCAAAAAGGCGCGTTCTCCCGCGTTCATGATGACGTCGCCGGAGCTGTCGGTGGAGTAGTATTTTTCATGGAGCGTGTCACGCCAGTTCGGGTCGTGAAGGTCCATTTCGTTTATTGCCTCGTTTATTTTATCCATCAGTTCGGGTTTGTCTTTGTTAGTGCAGATGTAAAACGGGCTGGAGTCAAAGGATTCAAGCAGCCATTCGTTGTCCAGCAGCCTAAGACTGCCGGTGACGGCGGCGTCTACCTCTCCGTTTTGCAGCGCGGCGGTAAGTTTGTCCTGCTCGGCGAAATATTTAGGCGTATAGGTAAAGCCGTGTTCTTTAGCGAACCGCTCGAAGTTTGCGTTTTTGGAGTTTCCCTCAAGCATACCGACGGTTATGCCGTCATAGGTAGAGTAATCTCTCTCCACTATGTCCTGATTGCCCGATTTTACGGTAAATATCGTGGAGTTTACGCCGATGGGCTGCTGCGAAAAGAGAAATTCCTTTTCACGCTCCGATGTTTTGGAAACGGAGGTGACTATATCCAGCTCTCCGCTGCGCAGCTTGTCCAGCGCGTCGGAATAGGAACTGTCGTACCCTATATATTCGTAAGTCCAGCCGCCGTGAATCGCGAGTCGCTGGAGAAATTCATAACCGTAGCCGCCGCGGTGACCGTTGCCGTCTATCGTATGGTAGCCCGAAAAGGCGAAAAATCCGACTTTAAGCACCGGCTGTTCGGAGTCGGTCGTTTCTTCGGCGGCTGCCGAAACGCAAAACGCCGCGGACAAGGCGGCAAGCGTTACGTACAGCAGCCTTATGAAGTATCCGATACGTTTTTTATACATCATATCTCCCCCTTGAGGACATACCGCATTTTACGGTATGAAAACGGCGGGTTCTGTTTAAGAGCGCCCGAATGTTCCCTATTACTAATTATATCCTCTGTAAGGTATAAAGTCAAGCTAAATTTCATGCTGTGCAGAGAGCGGGGGAGCGCTGAAGAATCGGATACAAGCCGCCTCACGCCGATTCTTTTGGGCTGTTTTTGTCCCTTGTTCCTCGGCAGGCGCTAGCCTGCCTGCGTCGCAAGAGCCAAAACTATCTCCAAAATCTCTCGGCGTGAGGTTCGTTTTTACAGAGCAGATTTTCGTCAAGACAAGGCGACCGAACGACGGCATACTTGCGTATGCCTAGTGAGGTCAACGCAGTATTGGCGGAAATATGCCTGTAAAAACCGGCTTGTGTCCGATTTTGCGGCGCTTAATGTCCGCTTGTCGAAAAACTTTTGCAAAATTCCGCCCGACGGTGTTGAAAAAGCCGTCGGGCAGTGATATTATTTCAGATATTCTTTAAAGAAGCGTTCCAGCTTATCAAAGGGTATGGCGTTCTTTCCGCCGCCGTCGTACAGGTCGGTGTGTACCGCGTCGGGAATTAGCAGCAGCTCTTTATTTTCGTTATATCTGCCGTCCTTGGTCATGGCGGCGTATGCGTCCTTCGAGAAGTAGCAGGAGTGTGCTTTTTCACCGTGCATTATAAGTACGGCGCTGCGTATCTCGTTTATATATTTTAGTATCGGCTGGTTCATAAAGGACTGGCAGCCCGTAACGTTCCAACCGCCGTTTGAATTCAGCGAGCGGGGGTGATAGCCTCTTTCGGTTTTATAATAATCGTAGTAGTCCTTTACAAAAAACGGCGCGTCCTTTGGCAGGGGATCTGCGACTCCGCCGCCGAGCGCGTATTCTCCCGCTTTCAGGTCGGCGAGCCTTTGCGCGCACATCGCCGCTTTTTTCTTATAGCGTTCCTCCTCGCTGTCCTCGCTGTCAAAATACCCGTTCGCGTTGACTCTGGTCATATCGTACATCGTGGACGCGACAGTCGCTTTTATCCTTGTGTCGAGCGCGGCGGCGTTCAGCGCCATTCCGCCCCAGCCGCAGATACCTATCACGCCTATCCTGTCGGGATCCACCCGTTCATGCAGCGACAAAAGATCCACCGCCGCCATAAAGTCCTCGGTGTTGATGTCGGGCGACGCCATGTAACGGACGTTCCCGCCGCTTTCACCGGTAAACGACGGGTCGAACGCGACGGTAAGAAATCCGCGCTCCGCCATGGTCTGTGCATAAAGTCCCGAACATTGCTCCTTTACCGCGCCGAACGGTCCGCAAACGGCTATCGCCGGCAGCCTGCCGGATATGTTAGCGGGTATGTAAACGTCCGCCGCAAGCGTTATCCCGTAACGGTTGGGGAACGTCACCTTGGAGTGGTCTATCCTGTCGCTTTTCGGGAAAGTCTTATCCCATTCTTCGGTAAGTGTGAGGTTTTCTTTTTTCATGGCGTATCCTGTCCTTTCGTCGTTTTGCCGTAAAACACGGTGTCGGCAAATTTTTCTTTCAAATACAGTATAACATCTTGACATTTTTATTGCAAATAGTTATAATGAATATCATGATATTCTTTTTATGAATATCATCTCGGAAAGGAGGGCAGGTGTGGAGATACGCACTTTAAAATATTTTCTCACGGCGGCGAGGGAGGAGAACATGACCAGAGCCGCCGAGCTGCTCCATGTGACGCAGCCCACGCTTTCCAAGGCGCTGAAAGCCTTGGAGGACGAGCTTGGCAAAAAGCTGTTCACCCGTCACAGCTTCAGCATTTCGCTGACTGAGGAGGGGCGGCTGCTGCGCGACCGTGCGGAGGATCTGGTGACTATGGCGGACAAGATAGGAAAGGAGTTTCTGTCGCTGGATAACATTACCGGCGGGGAATTGTTTTTCGGACTTGCGGAATCCTACCGCATACGCTATCTGGCAAGGGAGATACGAAAGCTCAAAAGCGTCTGTCCCGGACTGAACTACCATATCACTAGCGGCGACACCGAGCAGGTCACCGAAAAGCTGGACATGGGGCTTTTGGATTTTGCCGTGATATGCGAAGCGCCGGACGTGAAAAAATACGGGTATCTGCCTTTCCCGGAGGCGGACGTTTGGGGAGCGGTCATGACCAAGGATATGCCGCTTGCCGCGAAAAGCTCGGTTACGGCGGAGGACCTTGCGGGGCTGCCGCTTTTCGCCTCGGAGCAGGGCTGGAAAAACGATATAGCCAAATGGTGCGGAGAACGCATAAACGACCTGCATTTGGAGGGCTCGTTCAGACTGGCATATAACGCGTCTATGTTCGTAAAGGAGGGGCTGGGCTGTCAGCTTACCTTTGCGGGCTTGGTCGACACCTCGCCGGAAAGCGGACTGGTATTTCGCCCGCTTTCCCCCGAACTGGAGGCTAAGCTGTTTCTTATCTGGAACAAGTACCAAACCTTTACGCCTATCGCCGAGCGCTTTTTGGAGCAGGTAAAAAAGAGCTTTGAGGAATACGGCGGGAATAAACAAGGAGGAAATAGATATGAATGAACACACGGAGAGCGGAAAAGTGTATGAGATAAACCTAAGGATCGGCGAGGAAAAGGAGCTGTACGAGCCGTATGACGAAAGCTGTCGAACGCTCAGCGGCAGTGTAGCGGACTATCTCGCGGGGCAGTACGGTAAAAAAGACGCGGGCGACGAGATAATACTGAAAATAAAATGCGGGGGAGAGGTGAACGCCGACAGAGTGCGCGGGGCGTTCAGGGAGCTTATCCGTGAGCAGGAGCTGCGCAATTACAATCAAAAGAGGTTAAACCGCATAAAACAGCTCTGGCTGCTTTGCGTCGGAGTGGTGTTCGTCGCGGCGGGGATATTGCTGGACGGAGTGCTTGGCTCTGTGCCGGTGGAGCTTATTTCCATCGTCGGCTCGTTCGCCGTTTGGGAGGCGGCTAATATCTGGATAGTGGAAAATCCGCGCAACAGGCTTGCAAAAAGAACGCTTAAAAAGCTGAACGCTACCAGGATAGTTATCGAGAGAGCAGACCTTACTTAAATATATAAAAAGGAATGATGAAAATGGAAAACGAGAAAAAATCGGCGGCGAAGATCATCAAGGGGTATTTTCATAAGCTGTTGGATATGCGCAGCAATATGCTGTCTTACGACGAGCTGAACGACATGATGGAGGAAAACACCATTATCCACGGAGCGAATATGTGGATACTTATGCTGGCTATACTGATAGCTTCCATAGGGCTGAACGTAAACTCCACCGCGGTCATAATAGGCGCTATGCTCATCTCGCCGCTGATGAGCGGGATACTGACGATAGGATATTCTCTGGCGATAAGGGATCTGGGAATGTTAAGAAAAGCTGCGAGCAGCTTTGGTACGCAGGTGGTGATAAGCCTTATAGCCTCCACGATATATTTTGCGTTATCGCCGCTTACGGCTGCCACAAGCGAAATGATAGCGCGAACCAGCCCGACGATATGGGACGTGCTTATCGCGCTTTTCGGAGGTATAGCGGGCGCGATAGGCAACACCAGAAAAAAGACCAGTAACATCGTGCCGGGAGTGGCTATCGCGACGGCGCTCATGCCGCCTCTTTGTACGGTGGGCTACGGTATAGCGACAGGTCAGCCGCATTTCATATTCGGCGCGTTTTACCTTTTTGCGATAAACACGCTTTTTATAGCGCTGTCCGCGCTGATAGTGACCAAAATGCTGAGAGTTCCCAGTCACCGCGAGCTGGACGCGAAGCGGCAAAAGCGTATCAATCGGATAATAACCGCGCTTATCATTATCGCCGTGATACCGAGTACGCTTGGCGGGGCTTACACCGTTTATCTTTCGGTGTTGGAAAGCAATATTTCAAATTATCTCGATTCGGAATTTGTGTTTGCCGATACCCAGCTTGTGCAGAGCAGCACAGACAATCAAAACGGAGTCATATCCGTTTCTCTGGTGGGAACGCAGTTATCCGACGACAGAATATCGGAGCTTGAAAGCAAACTGGCGGATTACGACCTTTCGGGGTATACACTTAGAGTGACGCAGAATAAGACCGTCGAGGGAGCGGAGGGCGATAAGGTGACTATCGCTGTGCAGGAAAACACGATACGCGACTTGCAGCAGCAGCTAGATGAGGAAAAGCAGGAAAACGACCGGCTATATGCGGATATGGAAGAACAGGTGGACTGTGCTGAACTTGCCGAAAAGGCTGCCGCGGTATTTACCGACATTACCGATATACGCTGCGGGTTGATGTACGGTGAAAAGGGCACGACAGTCCTGCTGACGGGAAAGGCTGCCGCCGCGCTGACCGACAGCGAAACGCAGACGGTAAAAAACTTTCTTACCGCCGAAAGCGGCGTTGCCGACGCGCAGCTTCAGATAGAGCTGCCCGCAAGCAATACGAAAAAATAGAGGCGTATATGATAAGAAGTCCCGCCGTAAATTGCTTACGGCGGGATAGTTTATTTTATGTTTTGCATATCCAAAAGTGCGTTGAGCCGTTCCTCTGCTCTTATTTTATTTTCGGGAGAAAGGGAGGAATACAGCTTTGCTATGCGTATCTCCTCTTCGGTAAGGTCGTTTTCTTCCCGTCCGAGTATGAAATCCACGCTGGTCTTGCAGCAGTTGGCAAGGTCGATAAGATAATTTATCGGGGCTTTGGTCTCCCCGTTTTCATATCGGCTTATTTCCTGCTGGGATATTCCTATCATCTTCGCAAGCTCCTCTTGCGTCATATGCTTTTTTCGCACCTTTGCAATATTCGGATATAAATATAGGTTGTTTTGCACAAAAACTCCTCCTTTATTATGTTAAAATTTCACTAAAATTATTATACTGTAGATTTTTTGTATTGACAAACGATAAAAACGATGTTAAAATTTATTTAAAATACAACAAATTAGTTGTATTTTAAATAATTAAGCGAAACGGAGATTTGATCATGGAAGGTTTAGTTTTGGTGCTGATTATTATTATCGGGATAGTTATATATTTTATTCCGACGATCGTGGCATTTGCCAAAGGGCGGCGAAACAAAATAGCGATTTTTTGCATGAATTTCTTTCTTGGGTGTATTTTTATAGGCTGGATAATAGCGCTTATCTGGGCTTTAAAGGAAGATGATACGAACAACATAAACGTTGTGGTACACAACAATAACGGCGGCTATGACGGACCGAAAGATAACAATCGGTGACGGTGGGAGAATAAATATCGGCGTTGTCCTTTCCGGCGGATTTGCAAAAGGGGCGTATGAGGCGGGATTTATCCGCGCGGTGTTACAGCATACGGCATTCTCGGTAAAAGCGGTATCCGCCGCGTCGGTCGGGACGCTCAACGGTTATTCGCTTTGTGTGGGCAAGACCGCTCTTGCGCGCGAGGTATGGAAACGGTTTGACGCGCGCAGCAGCAGGGATTTTTTGGAAAGGCTGTTAAGGCGCAGAGAGATCTATCGAATCATCGACAGCTTTTGCAGCGAAAAAGACGTTTTGAGCGCTCCGCTGTATACGGTATGCTGGACGCCACCCGGAGCGAAAGTAAAGTATGTGCGGCTGAACGACTGCAATTTTGAGGAAAAGCGGGACTTTTTAAAGGCGGCGGTGACGATACCGCCTTTTATGAAACCGATAGAGATAAACGGGCGTAAATATTTGGACGGCGCGGTGATAGACAACACGCCGCTCGCTCCGCTGTCGGATAGGCATGCGGGAGTCGAACCCAAGCGGCTGGATCTGATAATCTCGGTGCAGTTTGACGGTTATATCCCGTCCGACAAAACGTCAAAAATATGCTGTCCGATACTGTTTTTGAACTTGCAGGACCTTGTGGGGGTAATGGACAGCTTTCATCTTGACAGCGACAACATCGAGCGAATGATAGAATACGGTTATCAAACGACCGACAGTATACTTACGCTTATAGAATCGAAGTATGACGATTATGCCGCGTTTCGATTGCTTATCGACCGGCTGAATTTACAGATAAAGGAGCAAAAGCTCAGCGGCGACCGTTTGATGAGAAAGATAAACAGGCTGAGCGAATATTTATGAGTTTGAATATTAAAAGGGGCAAAAGAGTTGCTTTTATCGGGGCGGTCATGCTGTCGGGAGCGGCAGTCTGCTTTGTGATACTTGCGGCGCTTACCGCTTCGGGGGTTGTTAGGAAGATCGTTGAAATACGGCGCAGGCGCGCATATATTCTAAGACCTTAAAACCGGTGTTATTTGACGGCGGCAGAGGGTAAAAAACCCGAAGGACCTCGGAGCGCGCCATGGCTCTGAGGTCCTTCGGGTTTTGTATATTTATTTTTCCGCGGGTAGATTTAACTCCCACTTATCTATTTTCCAAAAATCGTTGTCGTTGATAACGGTGAGCTTTGAACTGCGTTGAGTGTCATACACGTCGGTATACGGTACTGTTGCCGTGAAGCTGTCATCGTTTAGAACGTCGATAACCGTATATTCGGCATACCATTTGTCTTTTCCTTCGGATACGATATCGAGATTTTTGTACAGTTTACCGTTAATGTCCTTAAAGAAAGCGTATTCGTCATTGAGATTTTTATAGAAGTTTTCTTCAAGAAATCCCAAAGTAAAAATTTTTTCGGCGTCATTTTTCAATTCGCTCAAAGTGTCGTATTTTTCGGTTACAGGAGCATATCGAAATCCGTTGGGCTCCGTGACGGCTTTGGTTTCATCTGCCGCCATTTCTCCGCGATAAAATATTCGGTACAGCTCATCTGCTTTTGGAATAAGCTCTTTTACTGCTTCCTTTGCTTCCTCTGCGTTCAAGGTATGCGCGAAAACTTCAACCGACGAACGGTTTTCGCTGACGGAACAGGAGCAAAGCAGAACCGCCGAGAACACGACGATCATAATTTTTTTAAACATTTTCCCGTCCCTTTCACTTAATATAAAAATGTCCTATTTGCGAATAAGTTTGCATAAATCTGGTGGTGTTCAGATAACCCTCGCTTTTCATCACTAATTCGATAGCCGGATCAAAAATATAGGTCGTACCGTTTATTATCAGCTCGCACCATGAATGTTCACCCGCACCGCCGCCGGAATTTGTGTGCCAGCCGTATATCATTTGTGTATCAAATCCTATGGCGCGTGTCATATATTTAAACGCAGCCGAAAAATCATAACATACGCCGTATTTGTTTTCAAGCAGCCATTTTGCATAAAGCTGCTCGGTATAATTTTTTTGAGACTGCGGTATTAGGAGAGTCCTTTCGAAGTAACTGAAATTCGTCAGATAATCGTATATCGCTCTTAATTTTTCCGTATCGCTCATTTTATCCGAAATCAGGTCGTCCAATATAGGCGTCATAAGCTCGTCCAGCTGAGAATATCCGGAAGAGATGTATTTTGATGAAGATGCCGAGGCCTGAGGTTTTACGGAAACGGGAGCAGGGGCGGAGGTTTTAGGCGGCGCGGTGGTTTTGATCACTGTTTTTTCCGTGCTGAGATAGTCTGTGTGGATAAAACTGCCGTCAGCCAGCTTGTAATAATCGGTGTTTGTCACCGCTGTAACGCTTACTTTATCGTTAAGACTGTACTGCCTGATAACGGGAGCGCCGAGCAAAGCCTTGCTGCGGCTGTAGATACCCGCCGTGTTGACATACATTGTCGCGGATAACTTACTTTCCGTCCATTCGGGAGCATGGGCTTTGGTGGTAGACGGTAGAGTTGTGGCGACGGTCGTTTCCGTTTGTATCGGAGCGGGTTTGCTCTCCGTTCGTGTCGTTGCGTCTGAAGTCGTCGGTTTTGAAACAGTACTTTCTTTATAAATTTTTTCGGTGACGCTGCTTTCAATGACAGGATTTTCTTTGGTCTCTTCAGATCGAACAGGCGCTTTGCTTTCAGACGTTGAGTATGTCGATGAGTCGTTTGCCTCGCAGGAGCATAAAAAGGCGACGGCTGCCGCAACTGTAAGCGCCGCCGTAAGTTTCGCTTTCACGGTCGATCCTCCTTTAATTTGCAATATTGTTTACGATAATTTTATTGTATCAAAATCATGATATGCCTGAAATAATTTTTCATTGTTCATCCGACAGTCATTATATCACTTTTTAAAAATAAATTCAAGACTTTTATTTAACAATATATATATATATATATATATATATATTGCAATGTAAGTATTGCGTTTTGTCGCAAATTTCAGAAAAAATCTAAGGGCCTCGGAGCGCGGCATGGCTTCGAGGTCCTTTGGTTTTCGTATATTTGCACTTTTGCAGGGGGAGTCGAGTTTAAGCCTGTGCGGGGGTTTTCGTCGGGTCGGGCTTGGTGAATTTTTTTACGATAAAGTTCATCAGATTTATAAGCAGCGGAGCGCCGGCGGTGATGTAAAGTATATCCGTGAACTGCTCCAGCGTCTTGCCGATACCGCCCTCGATAAATTGCGAAAACAGGGGAGCGGCGTAATCTTTCAGCAGGAAGTACACGCCTATGCACACCGCGTAACGTATTATTCTGATATACCATTTGCCCTCCACGCTGAACTTGATGAACCGTCTTTCCAAAAACCAGCCGATGATAAATCCCATTCCCATGCCTGCGTTTTTGAAAGCGTCCACCGACATTTTGGAGGGGTCGACGATGACCTTGCCCGCTGCGTCGTAGTCGACGGGGTAAGATTTCAGCAGGGCGTAAGCTACCAGAATAAGGCAGAGCGCGACGCCGGACAGCATTACTATCCAGTCCGCGTTCGGGTGCTTATCCACCCAGTCGAGCAGCAGCTTGAATACGAACAGCAGCGCCGCCGCGACGACGATGGAAACTATAACGTCCTGCGGGGTGTGTACTCCGAGGTAATTGCGGGAAAAGCCGATAAGCAGGACCAAAACTATAAGTATCACCTTTATCGCGATGTTTCTTCCTTTTTTTACGGCAAGTCCGCCGAAAAACGACGTTGCGTTGGCGGAATGACCGCTGGGAAAGGAGTAGCCCGTCGCGTCCGCCATTGCTCCCGGTACGGGAGTGATGCGCGAGTCGAGTATCCACGGGCGGTAAACGCATGCCGTTATCTTTATAAAAGCGTTTATCACGCGGTTAAAATAAAACGTAAGCATAAGATACAAGCCCTCGCGCTTGTCCACGCACCAGTACATGGCGGCGACCAGCAGCGTCACTATCGACGCCTCGCCGAGCTTGGTGATTATCTCAAAAAAACGTCCGGCGCTCCTCCGAGAGCCTCGCGGAAGTTTTGCAAAAGCAAAAGGTATTCGATATCCATATATTTTTCTCCTTTGTGAAAATTAAACACATATATATCGGCAGCGGGTGCGACCGCTACCGATATTTTTTATATTCCGTTCCCGAACGGGCAGCCTTGCGACTTGCGACGGCTTATTCTATCAGGTCGGCAAAGCCTGTCTGTTCAAAAATAGTTTGGACGGTTTCGTTTTGATTGATGACCGACAGCTTGTCGTTGCCTACCTGCTTTATCATGATAAGCAATACGCGCAGTCCAGCGGAAGAGATATATTCGAGCGCCGAGGCGTCGATTTCTATCTTTTCGGGAGCATCCTCCGCCGCCGTTTTCTCGTAGACCGTCAGCAGCTCCGGCGCGGTCACGGAATCCAGCCTGCCGCGCAGCGTTATCTTCATGCTTCCCGCGTGGGATATTGCGGTAACGCCGAAATCCTTGCTGTCGTAGTTTGTTTCGGTCTCCTTGTAGTTTTCGTCGGGGGTTATCATCCAAACATGGACGTTTTCAAGCGACTTTTTATATGCGGTTTTTACCTTTTCGGGATAATCGGAAAGGCAGTTCAGCTCCGGCAGATAGTCCGACATGGGGATAAGCTCGTATTTCAAGCCGACCGAGCGGAGAAATTCCGTTACCGTTTTCATGGTCGCCTCATGGTCGTAAGCCAAAACGGTCATGCAGTTGACGTCGATCTTGAAATCCGATTTATCCGCAAATACGTCCCTGGTATTTTCCAGATCTTCAAACGCGGCGTCGCCGTTTGCGGCTTTCATTGCCGCCATGTACAGCGGGTTCCCGTCGGGATCGGCGGTTATCCAGCAGCCGCCGAATTCCGTCAGCAGACGGCGGATATTTGAGCAGATCTCGGTAAGCTCGGAGTTATTGAGATAAGGCACTATTCCTTCGGTGATAATGCAGATCTCGCCTGTTACGGAGTCCAGCGCTTGCCTTAATAAGCGGTAATTCGTCGCGTCAACGCTGTGAAATTCCTTGTTTTTTATCCCGCGTGAGGCAAATATCTTGCTTACCGCGGGTTCAAGCTGTTCGATAACGGCGGGCAGGTCGCAGCCTATGTAATGCTTGTTTTCCATGGCTTTGTCCAGCGCACGCGGCTTGTAGCCGCAGGGCAGGTCGATAACGGTGTTTTCCTTGCGGGAGCTTATGATTTGATTTGCGGTGCGGTACTGGGTTTCCACCATAATAGTAAGATCGGCGCCGTATGCGATCTCACGCGCGCTGCCGCTCGCAAGCGCATCGGGTTCTATTCCCAGCGCTTTCGCCATCAGCTTTGCGTCCTCGTCACCGGCAAAGCATAAGTTCATCAGCGCGGATTTCTCCGTGTTAAACACCGGATTGGTTCTTTCATTCAGGCTTTGGTTATCGTTCATTTGGGACTCCTCCTTAAACATTTTGCTGTGTTTTACGATAGATCCAAAGATAATTTTATCGTTTTTTTGTCCCAACTTCAATATTTTGACATGAAAGACCCGTTTTTTGACGTGAAAAGGTCACAGCTTTACACAATATAGTCGATGAAAACAGACGGTTATTTTGGGGCGGAGAATACCGCCGTGATATTGCCGCCGCCCAAGGCTTCATCCCAACCGTTAAGGTCGTCGATATGACCGAGCCGTGTATAGCTCCACGAGTTTGAACCGTAGAACATAACTATCTTGTCGCCGTTATACAAAACTATGTCGCCCGCGGCGGCAGTAGTTTGGCGGTCGTCGGCGGTAAGGGCTTTTCCGAGAGAGCCGACCTTTTCAAACCCCGAATAATCTCTCATCTCGACGGAAAGCGGGGTGTCCTGCGCCATGGCGAAAAGCTCCCGCGCCGCCGCGCTGTCCTCCATTGAGGCGGTAAACGTCCTCTCTCCTATTTGAACTTTCATTTTCATTTCGGTTTCCTCCGTTTGACTTTCGGATATATCCGATGTTACAAACGCCGAGTCGGTCGGGCTTTGGGAAGTATCCGACGTTTGCGGCTTTGTGGCTGTGCAGGCTGTCAGGAAGATCAAAAACGACAGCACAACTGCTCTTTTCATACAATGCCTCCGTTTATCGTTGATATTTTCGGCAGTTTAAAAGTATAGCACGTTTCGGCGGAGGTGTCAACAGATTTTTGGTGTCAGGTGACGGTTTAGCATTAACGGATAATAAACAATGTGTTTTGTGATTGCACTATCTGAGAAAATATGGTAAAATGATCGAAAGGGCGCTTATGACTGTTTTAATGATTTCGCCTTTAAGGAGTTTTTGGGAGGGGTTTTATGAAAAAAACAGCAGTTGTTTTGGCAAAAGCGGGAGATGAAAGGCTTATCCATGAAATGAAGTATACCGCTTTTCTTCCGCTTTATGAGCGGTATAAAGACGACGCGACAAATCCCGCGGTCGAGCCGATAGAGAAGGTGACGGCTCAGATAAAAAGTAAGGACTCCGATTATTACATCGTGACTTTTGATTCAAAGCCGGTAGGAGCGGTGAGGGTAGTAAAAGGCGTTGAGAACGGCGAGCGCGTTTACCGTATCAGCCCGCTGTTCATAATTCCCGAATATCAAAATAAAGGGATAGGAAAAAGCGTGATAAATATGATCATCGAAACGTACGGGCAAGCGGGTATATGGAGATTGTCCGCAGTTAAACAAGAAAAAAACACCTGCCGTTTTTACGAAAAATGCGGGTTTGGACCGATAGGCGGCGAGGTGTCGGTAAATGATAAAATGACAATTCAAAATTATGAAAAAAGGGTGTGATGTTTTAAGTATACGGGAGCTTTTTAACGCTGTGAGGGTAATTTGTTTTTTATAAGCCTTATCGCCGCGGCGAGCAGAATTATTGTTACCGCTGCCGCGATAAGGCTTTGCGGCAGTTTTGTTAAGGCTATCGCCGAGCCGGTGAGCTGAGAGCCTATGAGGATAGTGCCGATAGGCTCCGGCAGCTGCGAGCTGAACATCATAGGCAGCAGTATCAGCGCGGCGGATATTGCAACGCTGGCGTACATATTTACCGCCAATCGATGGACAAGGCAGAGCATAACGCACATCGCAAGGCTCCAAACGGTGCGGATAAACAGCACCGACAGCATATAGCCCAGCACGGTGAGGTCATAACCGCAGGTGGCAAATTCCGCCATGCCGCACAGCGGAACGTTAAGCGCCCATGCTCCGCAGCGCTGGCAGAACATAAAAATATCCGCGCCGAACGACAGCAGGCTGCCGACTAAGGCAAACGTCATCAGCGCCGCCGCTCTTATCGCGCTCAGCTTTATTTTATCTATCGGCTGCGACGTTACGGACAGCAAGCAGCCGCTTAGACGGTCAAAATCCCAGAACCGCAGCCCGAAAACCGTCAGAAACAAAACGAACAGTATATCCGCGCCGTAGCCGGTAAGAAAGCCCGCAGTATCGAGGTCGTAATAATACCACGGCGTTTTGTCGTCGAGCGTTTTGAAATATTCGTATTTATCGTATATTTTTTGAAAAGCGCTTTGCTGCGATATGGCGGCGGAGTATTCTTCGTTGTATGCGATATACTCGTCCAGAGTTATTTTATCGCTGTTGTAAAGCGCGTCGATCTCTTCCTTGCGGGAAATAATGTTTGCGAGCCGCTCCTGCTCGTCAAGTATGTACCGCTCCTTTTCGGCGGTAGGCTCGCCGTACAGAATGTCGGAATATTCGCGGTAAAATTCCGTATTAAAGCCGTTATCCTGCGGGGGAGAGTATATCAGCAGCGTGGCGAGCTTTAACGCCATCAGGCAAATAAATATGAGCAGTACCTTTCCCTCGCACAGCTTTTTCAGCTCATAGAAAAACAACCCGCGCGTACTCATACGCTGTCCGCCTTTTGCCCGAAGCTGTCCATGTACATTTCTTCCAAAACGTCGGCGTGGCTCTGTACGCTTTTGTCGTTCTCCACCGTTCGTATAAGCCGCCCGTTTTTGATAAACAGAGTGTAGTCCGCCACCGCCTCGATGTCGGAAATAATGTGGGTGGCAAGTATCACGGTGCGGGTCTTGCCCATTTCGCGGATAAGGTTTTTAAAGCGTAAGCGTTCTTCGGGGTCAAGTCCCGCGGTAGGCTCGTCGAATATGACGACCTCCGGCTCGCCGATAAGCGTTACCGCGATGCCGAGCCGCCGTTTCATTCCGCCGGAATAGCCGCCTACCCGCTTTTTCATGTCCGCGCCGAGATTGACGCTTTCCAAAGCGGCGCGCGCCGCGTCAAAATCGTACTTACAGCCCTTTAGCAGGGCAAAATATTTGATTATATCTATGCCGGTAAAGGAAGGATAAAACCCTATATCCTGCGGCATAAAGCCGAGCAGCCTGCGAAACTCGGCGCCGCCCGCGCCCATAGTGTAAATGTTTTCTCCGCCGTAAGTGATACTGCCCGACGTAGGACGGATAACGCCCGCTATACATTTCATCAGCGTGGATTTACCGCTGCCGTTAGGTCCGAGCAGTCCGTATATCCCGTGGGTAAGCTCGGCGGAAAAGCCGTCCAAGGCGTTCAGGCTTCCGTAGCTTTTCGTGACTTTATCAAAGACAAGAGCTTTGCTTTCCATCTGATCTCAGTACTCCTTCCGTAAAATATCGCGCATACGGCTGCGGCGGCAATAATGAACAGCAGCGAAACGGCGATCACCACCGCAAGCCTCGGCACGGGAACGCCGAACAGCGGCGTCATATCAAATCCCGTCAGGTAATTTTCGGGGTGTATCAGCTCCGGCGGGAACACCGTGCGGATAATATCGAGCTGAGCCGACTGCTCCGCCGAGAAGATATTCCAGTAGCCGGTCATAAGTTCGTATGACGCCGCCGCGAAAACAACGCCCAAAATCATACCCCTTATCGGGGAGGACGCTTTTATCGAAAAAAGCGCGGTGAGCAATACCGTAAACATTACCGCAATGTACATCATAAGCTGCATAAGTATCACCGTCGTAAGAATGTTTATCTTAAACGGACAAAGCTCAAATTCGGCGTAGGACTGTATCGACGCGAAAATATCCACCTTATATATCAAAACCGCATACAGTATTTCGGCGAGGGTGGTAACAAGTATTATCGCTCCCGCTGTCAGCGCGAGCGCCGCCAGCTTTCTCAAAAACTCCGTGCCTTTGCCTCGGCAGGCGGTAAAAACAATGCAGTCGGTCTTATATTCCCGCTCGCAGCAAAACAGCCACGCCGATACCAGCACCGCCCAAACGATAAATACATATCCCCAACGCAGGGATATCATTTCGTTTATATTTATATCTTCCGTGGCAAACGGACAGTGAAACCGCGCGAACAGGCAGGCCGCGCCCGCTCCGTTTATCGCGGAAATATCCTTGACGGAGTTATAGCTGTTCATCGCCGCTTTATAATACTCCATCTCGTACGCGTTGCCGGACGCCGCCGCAGCCTTTGCGCTCTCATACAGCTGTAACGCAAGCCGCGACATCTTTTCGGGATAGCCGCCGATATATTCCGCCTGCTTGATGATATAGCTTGTCGCGGTATACCGCTCTGACTCTTCGGCGGTCATAGCGCCCATTTTTGTAAGCAGCAGTTCATGTTCTTTTTTGATTTCCGCCAAACGTTCTTCGGTAACCTGTGTCGACTGCTCCTCCGACACGCTCTGTATGACGTTTACCCCTTTGTCAAAATCACAAAACGCCATAAACGCAAAATATGCCAAAAGCAGTAGCGTCGCGATGATAAACGGCTTTCCGGCGGTCAGCTTTTTAAGCTCGTAACAAATTGCTTTCATAGTTTCACCCTTTAATTAAGCGATTCGGCAGGCAGTATTTTAACGATATTGCCGTTTTCGTCCAAAAGACAGTAACGGGACGTTTGAGCGGACCCGGAAAATGTGCCGACGCACAGGAGCTTATAATACGGATAATATTTCATGTCGGACAGACATTCGTCGGCCGACCACTCGTCCTCCGCGTTTTCGGCGGCGGTCTCGACGGTAAGTATCTCGTCGGTCTTGCCGCTTTGTTTGTCATAACGGTAAAGGACGGAATCGTTATCCGTTTGGATATAGTAGATAAAATTATCCGTGAAGGTATAATAATAACAGTCGTCTATAAGCGTTTCGGCGTTTTTGCCGTCAAGGTCGCAGCACATCAGCTTTTGGATATAGCTTTTGTTGTTGATGTAATACAGCTTTCCGTCACAGTAGGACACGGCGCGGGCATAGTCCGATATTTTTATCGCGCTGCCCGAAGTAAAATCGGTTACGAAAAGTTGGAAATTCATATCGGTCACGGCGGCGCGGTCTTTATCTATCACCGTGCCGGAAAGCGTGCCGCCGCTCCCGAATTCTATCGGCTGCGCGGTCAGATCTCCGTCGTAATCTGTTTTGAATACGTCGTTGTTGCCGAAGCAGAATATACCGTCTTCTGCCAAAATAATATAATTTATTTTTGCTCCTGTTTTTCTGTTTTCATCCTCGGCAGATACATATGTGTTTTCAAATATTACGGTCTGTTCGCCGTCCTTTTCATAGCACAGCTTTGACGCGTCGCTGTCGGATTTGCCGGTATCGATATAATATACGCGGTCGTAACGGAATTTCTCGGAGGTCATGGAGATGTTGTTGCCGCATTCCGGCACGTTATGCTCACAGCCGACTCTGGTGCAGCGCATATAGACCTTGCCGTCCGTCGTATCGATGCGCTTGGACGAGGTGATCAAAAATCTGCCGTCAAATGTTTCGCCGCTGTACAGGGCGAAATAATTCACGTCGTCGATGTTTGCCGCGTCTGCGCCGGTATTTTTGTCCTCGCTGAGCGATATATCATCTGGCAGGCTTATATACTGCTTATCCGCCGAGCACGCCGTAAGCAGAAATATCGCGCTAAGCAGCGCCGCGTACTTTTTCATTCCTGTCCTCCTTGTTAAAGCAAAGCCCGCCGAATAAATGACGGGCTGTTTTTCATTTTATCTCAACTCTGTATTTACCGGAAGTCTCTTTTCCCGAAGCATAATCGCTTAAAATGTCGGGGGAAGTCATATCGGGCTTTATATCGAAAACGCTCATGTCAAAATCTGACAGGTCGGGCTCGCACAGCGGAAGTATCTCGTATGTGTGCATTCCCGCCTTCGGCAAAAGCGACTTATCTATTCGATAGCAAAGCGTTTTCTCGTCCGTTTGGGAAGAAATAAAATGCTTGCCGCCGAAAATATCCGTCAGCTTACCGTCGCAGAATATTGCGGTGTAATACTTTTGCGGCTTGTTTATGTTAAGCGTCAGATACAGCCCGTCTGTATCATCGTCTATCACTACGGGATGATACATGTGTATCCCGTACTCGCCTAGCTCCTTGACGCGTTCGGGCGTGTAGCCGATGTCGTCGTGACGCTGTTCGGTGCTTTTAGCTATATAATCTGTGTCCTGCGCGATATACACGTCGTCCTTTACCTCGCCCTTTTCGGCTATTGCGAAGAACGGGAAAGCGTCAACGGTAGACACTTCCTGAAAGCCGTTTTGCGGGACGAACGAGGGGCAGGCGTTCAATACCGCTTTGACCAGCGTCAAGCCGCCGTCTTTTGTCACCAGTTCGGGTATGGTTATCTCCAGCTTGTTGTTTTGAACATTGGCTTTCAGCTTGTGGGTGCTTATATCGACCGGCTCGCCGCCGTCGACGCAATGCGGTATTATATTGCCCTCGCACTCAAAAAACAGCTCGCAGTCCACCTCGTCCAAGCCGAGACTTTGGTCGGGCATAACGGCAGGCTTTAGCTCTAATCTTATATCCTTGCTTTGCTCGATAAGGTTGTAAGAGGTCATCGGTACCGGCTCGTCCTCTTCGTTATACTGTAATATGAGCATCGAATTGCCCCAACCGAAGCTCTCGGACGAGGTATCGGCAGGCTCCGAAGAAACGCTTTCCGAGGCGGACGAATCGGTATTTTGCGATATGCCGTCATAGGCGGACGAATCGGTATTTTGCGATATACCGTCCGAGGAGTTGTCGTTTTGTTGAGTACAGCCGGAAAAGACAAAAGCGGACAGTAATATTAGTGAGAATATGCGCAGATTTTTCATAATATCGCCCCTTTTTGTAAGCGTGGCATAAAGTCGTTTTTTCAAATATCCGACTTTTACGGCTTGTTTTGCTAACATAAATGTATCATTTTTGTGTTAATATGTCAAGGTTATATTGGCTTTTTAACCGTTTTGTAACACTTTTTGTTAAAATTTTATAAAAATAGAGCATAAATTTTATTAAACTTTTTTCAAAAAAAGTTGCAGAAAACGGCATTGTTTTACGCTACGAAAATACTTTGAAAATTAAATATATACGATTTGGGCAAACGGGGGCGTTTGTCTGAAAATCGGTCATTTGCGGCTCTTGTGTCTGATTATCGGACACGGGGCTTTTTGTGTCTATATGCAAATCCCCAAAAACGGCTATAATAAAAAAAGAAAGAGCAAAGGAGGCTTGTATTATGAAAATGCGCTCTGTAATGCCTATGAGGATAGCAAAGACGGGATACATCGTAATATCCGTGCTGCTTTGCGTCGTCGGCATTGCCTTTATCGCCGTGCCTAACATCTCAACGGAGATAATAGGCATATGTATCGGTATCGCAATGATACTTTTCGGAGCGGTAAAGCTGGTAGGATATTTTTCAAAGGATCTGTTCCGACTGGCGTTCCAGTTCGATCTGGAGCTTGGGGTATTGCTTGCGGTGCTGGGTGTGGTAGTCCTTTTTAACCCGAAAGACCTTATGGAATTTATCTGTATCGCGATAGGCATATCTATCCTGCTTGACGGACTGTATAAAATCCGTATCGCTATGGATTCCAAACGGTTCGGTATAAAAAGCTGGTGGGTCATCCTGGCGATGGCTGCAGTGACGGGAGTTATCGGGATCTTCTTGATCTTCAATTCCGCCGTGGGCTCGCAGCTGCTGTCGATTTTGCTGGGAGCTACGCTTTTGGCTGAGGGGATCTTGAACCTTTACACGGTCATCAGCACCGTTTTGATAGTCAAAAATCAAGCGCCTGACGTTATCGAGGCGGAGGCGTTTGAAATTTACGGAAAGGATGAGTGAAAGCTGTGAAGTTTTCGAGAGCTGTTGTAAAATACCGCATACTTATCATTATCATAACGCTTGTCCTGCTTATCCCGTCTGTTTTGGGAATGATAGGAACGCGTATAAATTACGATATGCTTACATATCTGCCGGAGGATATGGATACCGTTATCGGGCAGAACGAGCTGATGGAGGACTTTGGCAAGGGCGCGTTCTCCTTTATCATCGTGGAGGATATGCCGAATAAAGACGTGGCGGCGCTGAAAAAGAATATCGAGCAGGTAGAGCATGTGGATACCGTACTGTGGTATGATTCTTTAGCCGACCTTTTGATACCGATGGAGCTGCTGCCGGATAAGATATATAACGAATTTAACACGGAAAACGCCACAATGATGGCGGTATTCTTCGATACCTCGACCTCCTCCGACGTAACGATGGACGCGGTGCGGGAGATACGACAGATCGCGGGCAAACAATGCTTTGTATCGGGTCTTTCGGCTATGGTGGTCGACTTAAAGGACCTGTGCGAGGGCGAAGAACCTATCTATGTAGGCATCGCGGTCGCGCTGGCGCTGGTCGTTATGCTGCTTTTACTGGATAACTGGCTGACGCCGCTGGTATTTCTTTTGAGTATCGGCATGATGATACTTATAAACTTGGGGAGCAATTTTTTCCTTGGGGAGATCTCTTATATAACAAAAGCGCTTTCCGCGGTTTTGCAGCTCGCGGTAACGATGGATTACTCCATTTTCCTGTGGCACAGCTACAACGAGCAGCTTACAAAATACGATGACCGAGGGGAGGCTATGGCGGCGGCTGTCAAGGAAACGCTTACTTCTGTGGTGGGCGGCTCGGTCACCACCGTGGCGGGATTTATCGCGCTTTGCTTTATGTCCTTTACCCTCGGACGCGACCTCGGTATCGTTATGGCGAAAGGCGTTATTTTAGGCGTTATAGGCTGCGTGACCGTGCTGCCGTCACTTATCCTTGTGCTGGATAAGCCGCTGCAAAAGGCAAAGCACAGATCGCTAATCCCGAATATGAAGCGGTTTGCCAAGGGAACGGTAAAGGTGTTTCCGGTATTCCTTTGCCTTTTCGTGCTGCTTGTACCGCCCGCGCTTTACGGATATGACCAAACCAACAAGGAAACGTACTACAATCTGGCAAAGTCCCTGCCCGACGACATGGAGTATGTGATAGCGAACAGCAAGCTGTCGGAGGATTTCGACATCGCGTCCACGCATATGCTGCTGATAGACAAAGACGTTTCGCCGAAATCGGTACGGAGCATGATGAAAGAAATGGAGCAGGTGGACGGCGTTAAATATGTGCTGGGGCTTGAATCGGTGATAGGCTCGCGTGTGCCGGAGGAAGTCCTGCCGGAATCGGTTACGGGGCTTTTAAAAAGCGATAAGTGGGAATTGCTGCTGCTCAACTCCGAATATTCGGTAGCGACCGACGAGGTGGGCGCGCAGATAGACTCTTTGAACGCTATACTGAAAAAATACGACCCGACGGGTATGCTTATCGGGGAGGCTCCGTGCATGAAGGATATGATAGACGTTACCTCCCACGATTTTGAAGTCGTAAACGTTATTTCGATAGTTGCGATTTTTATCATCATAGCTTTGGTAGAACGCAGCGCTACTTTACCGTTCATTTTGATAGCGGTGATAGAGCTTGCGATATTTATAAACCTCGGTCTGCCGCATTACTTCGGGCAAAGCCTGCCGTTTATCGCGCCTATCTGCATAAGCACGATACAGCTCGGCGCAACGGTAGACTATGCGATTTTGATGACTACGCGTTACAAGCTGGAGCGAATACGCGGACAGGACAAAAAGGAAGCGGTGAGGGTAGCGCTTACCACGTCTATCCCGTCTATACTTGTTTCGGGTTTCGGACTGTTTGCCGCGACCTTCGGCGTGGCGCTCTACTCAAAAATAGATATGATAAGCTCCATTTGTATGCTGCTTGCACGCGGCGCAGTCATCAGTATGTTGTGCGTGATTTTGATACTTCCGGCGCTTTTGCTGCTGCTGGATAAAGTCATTTGCTTAACGACGCTCGGAATGAAAAACAAAACAAAAACCAAACAGGAGGTACTTCTGAAATGAAAAGATCAGTGACGAAAGTTACCGCGCTTTGCCTTTGCGCCGTTTTCGCGGCGGGCGGCGCGGCGGCGACCGCGTTCGCCCTTAATTCCGACAGGGAACAAGCTAAACCGCAGGAAGAGCCGAAAACCGTATCCGCTGCAAACGACGGCGATATATCAAAAGACGAGACCGTATATGTCCTTGCAGGAGCGGACGGCTCGGTCCAAAAGATAATCGTCAGCGACTGGATAAAAAATTCACTTGGCAGCGCCGCGCTGAACGATAAAACCGAGCTTTCAAATATAGAAAACGTCAAGGGCGAGGAGAGCTACACCGTGAGCGGCGACGATATGTGCGTATGGGACGCCGAGGGCAACGATATTTACTATCAGGGCAATATCGAAAAAGAGCTTCCCGTCGAGTTGTCCGTTACATACAAGCTGGACGGAGAGCCTATTTCGGCAGACGAGCTTGTCGGAAAGAGCGGCAGGGTAACTATTCGTTTTGATTATCAAAATAAACAATACGAGACCGTGGAGATCGACGGAAAGCAGGAGAAGATATACGTTCCGTTTGCTATGCTGACCGGCGTTCTTCTTGATAACGACGTGTTCACTAACGTGGAGGTCTCCAACGGAAAGCTGATAAATGACGGCAACCGTACCGCGGTCGTCGGGATAGCTTTCCCCGGCTTGCAGGAGGATCTTGCGATATCCGAGGATAAGCTGAAAATTCCCGACTATGTGGAAATTACCGCCGACGCAAGTAATTTTAAATTGGATATGACGGTAACGCTCGCTACAAACGAGCTTTGGAGCGAGCTTGACACGGACGGGTTCGATGCCGTTTCCGAGTTGAGCGACTCTATGGAAGAGCTTACCGCCGCGACAAATCAGCTTTTGGACGGTTCTTCGCAGCTTTACGAGGGCATAGCCGTTTTGTTGGAGAAGTCCGACGAACTGGTAGAGGGCATAAATAAACTTGCCGACGGAGCGGAGGAACTCAAAAACGGCGCGGGAAGTTTGGATTCGGGAGCGGCCGAGATTAACTCCGGCGCGTCGGAGTTAAGCGACGGGCTCAACACCCTTGCGTCAAACAACGACACCTTAAACGGCGGGGCAAAGCAGGTGTTCGATACGCTGCTTTCCACGGCTAATACTCAGCTTTCCGCCGCAGGGCTGGACGTTCCGACCCTGACTGTTGAAAACTATGCGAAAACTCTGGACGGCGTTATCAAATCGCTTGACAAAAACGCCGTTTATGAGCAGGCTCTGAACCAAGTGACGGCAGCGGTAAAGGCGCAAAGAGGAGTTATCGAACAGCAGGTAACTGCCGCCGTTCGGGAGGAGGTCACCGCACAGGTATCCGCCGCCGTCAAGGAACAGGTCACGGCGCAGGTAACGCAGGCGGTAAGAAATGTCGTGTCGGAGCAGGTGGTACAATCCGTTTTGCATATGGATAAAGCCACATATGACGGCGCGGCTGCCGCCGGTAAGATAGATACCGAAACGCAGAAAAAGATAGAAGCGGCGATAGAACAGCAGATGAAGTCGGAACAGGCGCTTGAGCAGATCCGAACGGAAACGGAAAAGCAAACGGCGTCCCAGCCTATCAAGGATACCGTTGCCGCAAAGACCGACGAGCAAATGAAAAGCGGCGATATAAAAAAGACGGTATCGGAGCAAACAGAGATACAGATAAAGAAAATAATTTCGGAAAAAATGGCGTCCGACGAGGTGCAGGCGCAGCTTAAAGCCGCCGCCGACGGAGCAAAGTCGGTAATTACGCTCAAATCCTCCTTAGACAGCTATAACGCGTTTTATCTCGGACTGCAAAGCTATACGGACGGCGTGGCGGACGCGGCGGCGGGAGCGGCAAAGTTAAAAGCCGGTACCGATGAGCTGAAAGCCGGAGCTTCTCAGCTTTACGGCGGAGCCGCCGAGCTTTACGACGGGATACTTACGCTGAAAAACTCTGCTCCCGCTCTTATAGACGGGATAACTCAGCTTCGTGACGGCGCTATGCAGCTTTCCGACGGCTTGAAAGAGTTCAACGAAAAGGGCATACAAAAGCTCGTCGACGCGGTGAACGGCGATTTGAACGGACTGATGACCAGATTCCGCGCGACGAGGGACGTATCCCTCGGCTATAAGAGCTTTGCGGGCGCAAGCGAGGATATGGACGGTCAAGTGAAGTTCATTTATCGGACGGAAGAGGTGGAGTAAACAGGCGCATAAATTTCGGCCTGAACCATATATGCAAATCGTCCCTGCGGTTTTTTACCGCGGGGACGGTTCAGTCTGTAGAAAAAGGTCAATATAAAGCGGAAGGAAAGAGGAGTTTGAGGGGAAAACCATCAGGGTTTTCACCCTCAAGTTTGATAAGAGCCGCGCAAAGCGCGGCAAAAATCGAGCGATACCACTTATGCGGTATCGCCGATTTTTTGTCAGCTTGTCGGAAAATCCGACCGTAGGGAGGGTTTTTCGACAAGCTGAACCGTCCCTGCGGTTTTTACCGCGGGGACGGTTTGCTAATGTTTCTGCGCTATGAGCGTATTTTAAAATGTGAAAAACAGATGAAAGTTTATTCGGAGGGATTGACAAAAGCGACGGTACGGATTATAATATAACTATCGTTATATAACGAAAATTATTATAAGAGGGGAAAACCGTGCCGCCAAAACCTAAGATAACAAAAGAAATGGTCATTGACGCCGCCTTTGAAGTCGTTCGTGAAAAGGGCTGGGAAAACATCAACGCAAGGACTGTCGCGGGTAAGCTGAAATGCTCCACGCAGCCTGTTATGTATCACTTCGCTACTATTGAGGAGCTTAAAAAAGCCGCTTATGCAAAGGCAGACGGCTATCATTCCGAGTATTTGATGAAAACGGAAAGTATGCAAAAAGGCGTTATGCTCGGAATAGGGCTGAATTATATTCGTTTTGCGTTTGAAGAACCGCAGTTGTTCCGTTTTCTTTTTCAATCAAACTTTTTTGCGGGGACGACTTTGCTTGAAATGATAGACGCCGAAGAGCTTGCTCCCGTTCTTTCGGCAATGCAAAGAGCGGTCGGGTCAAGTATGGAGCAGGTAAAGGAAATTTTTGTTACGGTTTTTCTGTTTGTTCACGGATATGCCGGTCTAATAGCCAACAATTCCATTGAATACGACGAGGAGGTCATAAGCTCCCAGTTGGAGCGGGCATACAGAGGCGCAATTTTGGCGGTGCGGGGGGAATGAAATGAAAAATCAAATCACGGGCAGCGGAAAAAACAGCGCTGTTATCACGTTCACGGGTATCATAGTAATGATATTGCTGACCGCAACAAAGGTGTTCCCGTCCTCAAACATAGCGGGTTACTCCGTGTTTGTGGGGATAGCGTTTTTCTTTATTGCGGAAATTGTCGGCAAAGCCAAAGGCTCCGAATCGGGACTGCGTTTTAATACTGTTTTGAAGGATCTCAAAAAGCCGAGTGTGATAGTTTGGGGGCTGCTGCCGATCGTGAGCGGCATTGCGGCGCTTGTAGTCGGAAATCTGATTTTCGGCGGAGAATTTGCCGCTCATGAAATGGGGCGGGTGGGTACTATCCTGTCTTTTGACAAAATCGCACTGCTGATAGTTCAGGTAATCGTTGCGGCATTCGGCGAGGAGATAGCATATCGGGGATTTTTCCTTGGAAAAGGCATGAAGATATTTCCGTTTTGGCTCTGCGCGGTCGTTTCATCTCTTGCTTTTGCGGCGGGTCATATCGCCGTGGGAAACGTAGGAGTCGTAATTTATGACGTCGCCTGCGTATTCATCGACAGCATGATTTTCTCGGTGATTTATTATAAATCGGGAAATTGCGTTATCAGCACCATTTCGCACATTCTCGGAAACGCGATATCGCTTGCCGCCGTGTTTGTATTATTTTAAAATACGCCTTGCCGCCCGTCGGCGCACGGCTCAAAAATTGATAACAAAACAAAACCCGCTTTGAGCAATCAAAACGGTTTTTGTTATATTACGGTCATTTCGGCATTATCAGCGTTGTCAGCGCTTTTCGCTGAGCTTCGGAGGGTTCTTTCAGCTTACCGTTTTTTATTAGCTCGGTGATGCAATGCAGCAGAAACAACCCGTCGGAGTGGAAGATATACTGCAATTCAAATTCTATTACCTTTTTCAGATGAGTCGGGATCGACTTTAAAACAGCCTCGGCGTAAGGCGCTTTCAAAGCGGCAAATTCCGCCCTGTACTTTTCCTTGATCTTCTCGCCGACGGCAAGCAGTTTTTCTTTGATCTCCTTGCTCGCAAGTATCACGATCTGCCATGAAGACTTGAAATCCCCGTCATGATCGCCGTTTGTTTTGATAAAGCCGCGCTCGGCGAGCCAAGCATATTCATCCTTTGACAAAGTCTCCTCTTTCTCCCGACTATAAAGAGAAAGCACTCGCTTTGCGTCTTGAGAATAGCGTGTATCGGGCTTTTCGCGCCGCGACCAGCGACTGTCGACCTGCCAAAGTATGTGGCCGTACGCTTCGTTCCACATCGGTCCGCACCAATTTTTCATTTCCGCATAGTCTTCCGGCAGCGCCAAATTTTCCGACAAGACCTCCGCGTGAAAGATGTTCTGTCCACCGTCAGGACGAATTGAAGCAACCTCTTCAAAAGAGATCTTATCGTCCCTAAGTCTTTCTCCGGAGCAGGCGGCAATATACGGGATCAGCGACCACAGTAAAAAATTGCGGTCCGACGTCGATGTTTCGGTCAGGGAGATCGCCTCATCCGTTTGATGACAAATAATGTCAGGATCGTCAAGAATATCGGATCCGATCAGTTCGTCGTACAAATCGTTTGCAAACAGCGCGGCGGCACGCTTATACATATCATCTTGCACGGTAAGAAGCTCGGCGGTAGGCTCGCTGATTATAAAATTAACAATATATTTGCCTTTCTCGACTTGTAAAAGGCCGTATTCCTCTAAAAAATCGACCTCCGTTTCCACATAGACCGGGGAAACACCCAAATCCTCGGAAATTTCGTTTACCGTCTTTGCCGTATCACGCACACAGTAGCAGATATTCTGAGCAAGGGTCGAGCGGAAGATCTCGTCGGGAGATTTTGAGCCGGCAGAACCGCTGATACCGTATGAGTGAAAATGAATAGGGTCAAATTTAAGTTCGCTTGATTTTCTCATGGTTTCCATTCCTCGTTTCAATTCTTTCTTTGCCTCAAACAGGTGCCACTTGACGGTGCCGAGAGGAATATCTAATTCTTTTGCTATATCCGCCTGCTTTCGGTTTTTAAAATAATATGCGATCACGATACGCCTTTGCAGTTTGGAAAGGTAAGCTATCTCGCTTTGCAGACGCAGGACTGCGTCATGCTCGTCATTCGCGTCAGGTTCGGCGGACGTATCTGCGACAAGCTCCGCGATCTCGTCGATCGAAACGCCGACCGTATTTTTCGCGGTATCGCGATAATAATTGCTGAGCGCGTTATGGGCGATAGTCCATATGAATTTGTTCGTGTCCGCTATATCATCGTTCAAAAGCAGCGCGCGAAATGCCCGCAGCATTATCTCCTGCGACAGGTCTTCCGCGTCCTGAATACTTTTACAGCGTTTCAGCGCAAACCCGAAGACGGGCTTTAAATATTCCGTTACGGTTTTCTCGGCATCGTATTTGTTCATCTGTTTGTACCTCTGTTGAAAGCTCTCACTCATATAGACACAAAAATCCGAAAAGGTTGGAATTTTCCGAAAAATATCGGCAAGTCCCTTAAGAAAAGGAGCAGCGACGGCGGGAACGAAAGACGGTTTTTAAAAATAAAAGCGTCGCGAACGATACATAGTCCGCGACGATATGGTCGGGGTGACTAACCCGCGGATCCTTGCTACCAAAGAGGGACCTGAACTTTTTTTGTTGGGAAACAGCCGTTTTCGGCGCTTTCGATGCGAAAACGATGCTCTTCGGCGCTCTTTCTCCGTTGCCTCCGCGTACTCTAAACCGCACTACGGTCGGCAATGCGGTCGTAAAAACATTCCTGCGAAATCGATGCTTTCGCCGTATGAGCGTAGGAGTGATTTTATTGTAGCTCTTTTCTGCCGATAAGTCAACTGGTTGAGGAATATTCAACGCTCAAAATTTGAGGTGCGGTAGACAAAGAAATACGACATGCGGGGTCGACTTTCTTTCTACCCGACCCTTTTTATGGAAAATCAAAATGGCTTTGAAAATCAGTTTGCTCTGTAATAACAGGTGCTCTTTCCCTGACCTTCCCGTTTCAGTTCGCCGGAGGCAACCAGTTTGCGCAATGCACCTTCGATGGAACTCACGCTGAGAGCAGGGCACAACTCCCGAATATCCTGCTTTGTAAACCGCCCGACCTTGTTTGAGGCGGCTCGCCATACCGTTTCCAGCGCGGACAGTTTTGTTTCAACCAAGGCAAACCGCTCTGCAAAATCCTTATAAGCGGCAAGGAGCGTTCTCAGCAGATATTTGATAAACGGAACGGCATCCTCCTTGCCCTCGTGCCAACCGCTTTGCGCCCGACCGAGCGCATCGTAGTACAAATCTTTGTTTTTTGCGATCTTCGCTTCCAGCGAAATATATTTTCCCACATAGAAGCCGCTTTGATAGAGCAGCAGCGTTGTCAGCAATCGGCTCATTCTGCCATTCCCGTCGTTGAAGGGATGAATGCAGAGAAAGTCATGAACGAAAACAGGGATCGCAATGAGCGGCTCTACCTCCATATTGCCGATCACACGGTTGTATTCCTCACAGATCTTATCCAGCGCCTCTGGCGTTTCATGGGGCGGAAGCGGCGTAAACAGGATTTCCATGTGCCCGTCGGGGAAGGTTGCGCTGATATAATTTTGTACGTTTTTCGTTCTGCCCGCCATATGGTTATTTAAGTGACCATACAGAATTTTATGAAGCTGAAGAATATATTTCTGCGTGATAGGGATCACATCGAAATTCTCATAATAGTGTTCCGAATTTGAGGGAAAATATTTTGAAATCTAAAAGGCGATACATGCCTTTAACGGCAAAATCTTGATGATATTTCGCATTATTTGTTGATTTTTTTCAGATAATGTGATATGCTATATAAATAAAAGAGAAGTGCGTTGGGGATTATTTATCGGTTAAAGAAATCGCTGATTTATGTAGCGCGATTTTTGTTTTATATACCGACGTAGAGGCAAGAAAAATTATATGTTCTATAAAATGATCGAGAACAAGTGCAAAGAATGGTATAGATCCGACCTTTGTACTGTACAAGCTCTGATTGAATACAATGAGAAAACCGGACAAATGAGAGACGCTCAGATCGAGGCTATCAAGGTTTACCTGTTCCTTAAAATCGCCTGTGCGTACAAACCGTTGGAGCTTCTGTTCAAAGAGGGCCGGTTCAACTCTGCCGATTTGAATAATATAGAGCTATCTACAAAAGCCCGTGAACTCCTGCAAGAAAATCCGGTGGCAGCCGCGTTGTTCGAGTATTCAAGACTGAAAAACGATAAAGGCGAGAAGGTTCCATTCAATTATTTTCTGCTGTTAACCTTAAAAGAAATAATCTGGAGGTAGTAGAAATGAAGGCGAATGGGCTTATGCGTTTGCTCTGTGAAGAGAAAAGCGGGAACATAATCAGACACATTTATGCCTGTCCTTGCGGCAAAGGCAGAATAGTTGAAGAGTAGGACTATACACTTGGACACAGAGATGGCAATGCTTTTATTGAGTGTGATAGTTGCAGACAGCATTATTCAATTGATTTTGGAACAAGCGCAACAAAGTGGAGACTATACCATGACTATACTTCTTACTACAAAGGAAAAAACAATACTATATTCAACGAAGACAAAGGAGACAAGAAAATGAATTTAGACAATGTGTTTTATTTTAAGAAAATTGTTGATGCGCTATATCCCAATGAAGAACGTCCAGCGGTAGATATTCAAAGTGTCGTAGCTGAAGTTAGGGAAAACATAAAAAGTCTGAGCAACGATGATTTCAGTGAGGTCATAATTAGCTGTTTTATTCCGGATTTATATTTCGGGATGGGTAAACGTGAGAAGCTATTCACAAAGCTCACTGAATTGATGGTTGGAGAATGGTGGCGAAGAATGGGTGGTACATATCGTTTGCCAACGAAAAAATCGGGTACGGAAGACGTCGAATTAAAATATAATGTCACCTCAATAGTATGTGATGCCAAGGTGTTTAGACTCGGTCGAAGTCAAAAGGCTCCAAATGTTAAGGACTTCCTTAAGCTGGCAAGTGTTGCCCTTTGGATTAAGAATCTTGAAGAAAGTGGAGCTAATCACGTAATAGGAGGACTTGTTACATACTCTTCTTTGCATGAATGGGAAAGCGATAGTGAAGTTTACGAAGAGTGCACTAATCGTGACACTCCTGTGGTAATGATTCCTTATGAGGTAATGGCTCTGCTTTTGAAGTACAAAGATCGTGTTGCAATTTCACAGCTCTTGAAATTATGGAACTATGCAGATAATCGAGTCTCAACCTCCAGAAATAAGAAGAACTATTGGGACTATATAACCGGGTTTTTATGTGGCCTTCTCTCGATATCCAAAGAAGAGTATCTCTCTGAGATGAAAGACTACCATAGGAGAATACTTCTTGCCGTAGCAGAGTATCGAAGGATTGTTCAGAACTCTGTCGACTCTATCATCGCAGCTGTACGGAAAGATCTTGATCGTTTTACTGACATTGAAGAAATGAAGGAATACGTGGCAAACGAAATCGTTAAGAGGGATAATGCCACTGCTCTTGATTATCTAAAACACATAGATGACTTTAGGTATTATAGAGATCAGAATTAAAAAAGAAGAGGAGGTAGAGGCTGCGCTCTATCTCCTCTTTTTAATCAGAGAGAACTTCGAACTTTAAGGGTGAATTCGGGAAAAGTCTTTTTTATCTCTTTACCCACTTGCATGAGTGCATCAGCATCTGAATCAGCATCAGTTACGCATTCTGCGTTTGCTATTAACCCGACAGCATAAGCTAATACTGCCAGACCAGTATCGGCACCATTCCAACCGGATAGCTCGGTTAGCTGTTTGCCAAATGACTCTATAATGTCTCTTATTTTATCTTGAAGCATTGACATTGTTATAGGAGTTCTTTCAGCTGTATTCTTTCTTGCGACAAAAGCCATACACGTATTAACTGCTTCCGACATGACGGATCGTGGTCTTCCTTTTCTTTCAATGCTCAAAGGCTGAACACTTGTGATCCAGAAAGGCGAAGATCGGTAGGATTGAATGATTGCATCCCAGCCATTTACAGAACTATGCGAGTAGATGAACGAAAAGACGCCATCTGGTTTTATTACTCGTGCAGCCTCTCCAAATGCTTGTTTAAGCTCAATACAGTATGATTCATGAGCGTTACTACCTTTTCCTTGACGTCGAGATGAGGCCACAAGCTCGTATTTGGTGTCGGTAATCTCTTCCGAAAACAGGTCCTGGGCTATATGCTTTAGCAGAATACGTTTCCAAGCGTAAAAAAAGTCTGCCAAAATAGAGTAATAAATATTATCATAATAAGGAGGATCTGTTACGATGGCATCAAACATATTGTCATCAAAAGGGAGCTCCTGTGCATGAGCATGCTTAATGGTTATCTTTCCATCAGAATGCTCAAATGATGATACGCCTTTAATTATCCTATCCAGTTTATCCCATATATTTGCTGGTCCGTGAAGCAACATATCGGTTTCCGTATAGTCCCATAGCATTGCAACGCCCGGCCCACAAAAAGCTCTTCCAACTTGTTCATTTCCTCCAATCCACATTGACATTCGGCAGTTCCAATCAACGACCTGATCAATAAGGCTTGACAAAACGCCTATCACGAACTTAGCCATTATTTCATCGTGCGCTGAAAGGCTGTTATATTCTTCAATCAACTCTTTGATGAGATAGACTAATAGCATTCTCTGACGGCGGTTTAAAAAATCGGCGTGAGTTTTAATGCCATATAATGCGGGATTAACGATGCCAGACCATACTGGAAGTTCACTCTTGGGGAGCTCGGCGTGGATTTCATTAAGAACTCTTTTTTCTTCTTCATCAATGGTTGTAATGGGAGGTACTGCATTCTCCGGCGCAAGTGAAAATGATTTTCCGCTTTTTTCTGCGTTTATTATGGCTAATAGTGTATCTTCACAATCTGGCACACTAATTTTTTTTTGAAGTTCATGGCAATAGGGACAAGTGCATTTTCCTGTACCTCTTCCCCAAGTCACAGGATAATATGAATCCTCTGGTATATTCTGAATACCAATTACATCCCCGTTAGGGCTTTCTTCTTTTACAAATGAAAGGCGTTTCCCTTTTTTAGTCGAAAGCCAAGGGCGTTTAATTAAATAAAACTCTTTTCCACAGTGGTCACATTTTTTTTTGTAGGACCACATGTATCCAAAAGTTTTCTCTCCGCTTGATTGTCTCAGTGGGTATAGCCATTCTGTATCAGATTTGAGTCGACATAATACATCCTTGCCTGATTTGGCAACGATACTTTTTGCCTTATCGAGATCAACCTGATTAGCATAGGCCATATTACACTGCTGGATAAATACTGAAAGTTGATTAGCGTCAATAGAATATATATCCGCACCGAGATCTTTAGCCTCAAAGGGGATGGTTCCACCACCGCCAAACATATCAAGTAGCTTCGGAGGCTCCGAATATCCTTGCATTATGATCCTTTTTGCATTAGTCTCGATGTCATGATTGTTATTCATTGCAAGGGAGGCCATAACAGAAGACGCATCTTCAGACGAGTCTTTTGCCAAGGATGCAAATACCAACGAACGCATGGCACTGTGTGGTCGTCGTGCCCACCATACATGGATTGTATGAGAAGTTTCTCCTCTGTGATATCGTTCATTATAGCCTGCAACAGATGCCTCGTAGTGAAGCATTCTCGTGTCAATCAGTCGTTTTTCACATCCTGAAGGAATATCAGAAATATCGGGACTAAAATACGATTTTACTCTTTCGTTAGACATTAGATGCTTCCACCTCCAAGACATTATCATGGAAGCTCAATTTATACACTTTTGCTGTCTCTGGCAATGCACGTGTAAACTTGTAGCCTATTGAGATCCGATGATATTTCCAATCAACAGATTTGACTCCAATTGAAAGGCCATTAAGATTAACAGAAACTTCAGAACTGCTTCCGATTAGCTGTTTCATCATAGCATCAGTCTTGCTTGACCATATCACATACCCAAATTGACGAGCACTTTTTGTTATTGAAAGGACCATATGAAAACCTCCTTTGATTGATAATGGTATTATAGCACAAACAAAGCTTGATTTCAAGCTTTATTTGCTAATTCGAGGAAATAAATATTTTAATTATTCCACACTTTTTGATTTTTCCTCTGACTGCCAGTTTTAAGGGGTAAGTTTCAAAGGCCTCATAATCGACCAGTAACCGTTAAATAAACAGAAAAGGGATTCCGAAACTCTGCTATAAAACACAGTGGAACCTCGAAAACCCTTTATTTTAAGCCTTTTTCAGCACTTAAGCGCCGGAGAAAGATTTTTTCTGTTTGTATCAACGAGAGAGTTTACATAGATGAGGTTTGTAGAATGGACAGAATGTTTACGGTATGAGCTTGTGTACAATGGAAAATAGCAAATAAGTTCTCCCTGCAGTTTAACTTTTGCACTGCAGCAAACAAAACAAAAGCCAGATCGGGTCAGCGGCGTGACCGCCGCCGTTGCAAATAAGCTCGGTCGACGTTTTATCCACTGCGATAGTGGTCTAAATTCCATTCAAACCACCCGTGACCGTCTTGTCGCTGACGGTGCGGAGTTTGACGTGCTGGAAATCAAGGACGGTGTGCAGCTTTATCGCAACCCGGTGCAGACTATGGATAAGATCAAATCGCTGATACCGGGACTTAAAAACGAGGATTCGCTTGATTCCTTCTGGGAGGGTGCTGTTTCGGACAGCAAACTGGGTACCGTACCCGTCTATGTGCCGAATCTGATGGACAGCACATCAAAACTGATCAACAAGGTGATGATGAATCGCATTCTTCATCAGGCGATCCCCGATCTAGACGACAATATCACAAAGGTCATCGTTTACTATATAGATATTACAGACAAGGACGATATAATGCAATTCATCAAAAAAGACGACAGCATTACGGTCGAAATTTAATTAAGAGAATTAAAAACTGTTCTCGATGATGTGATAGTCGGCGATTATGTGGATTTTCAAACAGATGTAAACTGCGATGACTTGCTTGGCGGGTATGTTATTACGATCGATAAATTTATGAGCGACCGTGTGCTTTCAAAGATAAATGAATTTAATCAAAAATCCTTTCTTAATTCTTCCGAAAAAAAGCTATACAAACCAATTGAGATCAGCGAGGACGGCTTGGAGCTAATCGAATTTTTGAGCGTCGACTGTACCGCCAACGAGGACGAATAGCACTCCGACAGCGAGATCAAAATTGACAAAAACGGCTATGTGATTGTAAATGGCACAAAAACAAAAGATTTTTGGGACGGAAAAATTCGCTGTGATAATAAACCGCTTCGCCTGAAGATCCGCAACATCTGCGGTGATGAAACGGTGTGGTTATTAAATAAATAATAGTGACACCGCTTAGTACAAGATTCCCCCCATAAACAAAGCAAAAGCAAGTATGATCATAAAAACATCATCCTCGCTTTCATCATAATTTTTTCTTCCTGTTAGGGAAAGAGTTTTCAAGCCACTCGGTAAATTCTTCGGCCGTGATCTTTCCGTCGGAGCATTCATCCCGCTTAGTAATAGCGGCGTACTTCCATTGCTTAAAATCGGTCTCTTTGATTTGTTTTACCCGCACCCGCGCGGCATAGCGTTTGTAATATTTGCTGTAGATAGGCAGCGCCTTGTTTTCAGCGTTTTTCTGCTTATAATTTTCCTGTACCTTTTATTTTTTCATTTTTCGCCTTGATTTTATTCCAACATAACGCTTTTAATCGGCAGCTTTTTTATCCGCTGAGAGTAGGCGTACATGGCAATTTCATAAGTAAGGATAAACAAGCCTAATGTGATCGCACAAGCCGTAAAATCAAAGTTATATTCGGGCACATTTTCTACATCGGCAAATACGATCGTTACCATGATTTTTAATAACGCATACTGATAGATAGTACCGATCGCAAACCCGATATAAGAAAACGGTCTGTAACCTCCGAGGACCGCCTTGCTGCAATCATTATGTTTGTAACCGAACACCCTCATCATAGCAATGGTTTTTGTGTTTCCTTTCACTACGCTTGAAAGCGACAAAAATAAGGTCACAAAGGCAAGTATCAAGCCTATTGTTAATATCATGATTGCCATTGTTTCGCTCGAAAGATCTTTCATCGACATTGACATCTGCACCATAGCCGAGAAACAAAACGCCGAAAATGCGATAAAGAACACAAGTGATTTTCTGCCTCTTACCGTACTCCTTGTTAATTCTTTCAAAAAAGGAATATCCTTTGTTTCGTTTTTGCTCAACTTTGCCTTATGCTCATGCTTTTCTTTCATCAAATCAAGTGCGGGCGTTTTAAGCCTTAAACAGGCATATATAATTGCTAAAACCGCAAAGCCGATTGCAGGTACGACGACCAAAAGAAATGCCAAAATGGGGTGAAACTGCACCTTGATTTCGGGAAAAAGGTGTTCGGCGTTTTGCAATTCATAGAAACTCGGCAGATATAGAAAAGCCGCCATATATCCCAAAGCACAGCCGACGAAAACGCTTGATCCGAATATCCAAAAATGCTTTGCGATTTTGAAGTTAGAATATCCAAGAGCTTTCAGTATTCCGAGCTCTTTGCCGTGGGTATCTATGTAGTTTTTGATATAAAACAGGAGCATTACGGCGGAGGTCGCGGCTAAGCAGCCGCCCGAAACCGCCGCGACGACTTTTCCCGTCGAAACCTGTGCCTGATACATCATCATGCCGACCTCCGTCGCGATTTCGTCTTTCAGCGCCGCGACGTCTATATTGTAACTCAGAAACAGCGTACATACAAAAACGGCGCAGCAGGCGATAACAGATATTCCGATCAGCTTGACTGCGTCTTTAATTCCGATCATCATATTCACCACCCGATTTCATATGCGGCCTTTTGCTTTTCGTTGGTAAAAATCTCGGATATTTTCCCGCTGTTCATTTTTACGACCGTGTTCGCCATCTCCGCGATATTCTGATTGTGCGTCACCATCACAACGGTAAAGCGGTATTCTTTATGCAGCTTGCAGATATAGTCAAGCACCTGTCTGCTCGTCTGTTCATCTAACGCGCCTGTCGGCTCGTCTAAAAACAGCACCTTGGGCTTTTTGGCAAGCGCACGGGCAACGGAAACTCTTTGTTGCTCACCGCCGGAAAGCTCGCTCGGATATTTCTTCTGTTTATCTTCAAGTCCTACGGCGGTTATAATTTCTCTATATTCCCGATTATCCGCAAGGTCGGCACCCATTCGCACATTCTTTTCGACCGTCATATTCGGGAGCAGGTAATACTGTTGGAAGATAAAACCGATATTGTCCTTGCGGAACTGTGTCAATTCACCATCGGACAATTTTGTAATATCGCTTGCTCCGTATGCAACGCTTCCGCTGTCGGGGCGTTCAAGTCCCGACATTACATTCAAAAAGGTGGATTTACCCGACCCCGACGTCCCTAAAATAACGGTGAAATCCCCATCGGCAATTTGCAGGCTGATACCTTTCAGCACTTGATTTCTGCTCCCGCCGTTACCGTAAAATTTTGTGATGTTTGATACTGCGATCATTCTTATTTATCTCCCTTGATTTCTTTAAGCAAACCTACAAATACCTCGGTCATCATCTTTTCGATCTCCTCGGCGGTAAAGGAACACATATTTGTTGCACAAAGAACGGCTATTCCGTGTGAGTATATCCATAAATGGCGGTAAAGGTTTTCGGCGTTTTGTCTGTCAAGTCCGTATCCGTTTTGAACGGACTGTAATATTTGATCATAGCTTTCATCTATGATAGGAAGAATACCCGTAACAGACGGCTTTTGCGGCTGTTCGGACATAAAGAGCAGTTGAAACAGTTTCGGCTCTTTGATAGCAAATAGGATATACTGCATACCCACGCCCTTAAACGCGGGTTCTTGCTGCAGTCCGATTTTAATATACTCGGCATATAGCGCTTTTGCGGCATTTTGCACTTCTGCCTGCACTTCCTCCATGTTCTCAAATACGCTGAAAATCGGCTTGGAAGATGAGCAGAGCTCAGCCCCAAGTGCTCTTGCCGTGATCGCACAGGCACCCTCGGCGCGCGCAATTTCCAAGGCGGCACAAATAATCTCTTCACGAGTAAATTTACATTTCGGCGGCATTTCTTTTCCTCCTATAATAAAGCAACATATGTTTCGCAACATCTGTTTTTTATTATAACACCGAGAGGGAGGTTTGTCAAGGGGTGAGTGAGATTTTTTAAATGGTCGGGTGTTTTCGAGAGGCGTTGAAAAAAACATTGATTTTGCATCGCATTAAATAAAGAAAAGCTGACATTGCTAATTTACAATGTCAGCCTTATAAATTTAAAGGTGCCGCATAAAGCAGGTGCCGCATAAAGCGGCACCTTTGGATTTGGTCGGGGTGACAGGATTTGAACCCGCGGCTTCTTGGTCCCAAACCAAGCGCTCTACCAAGCTGAGCTACACCCCGTTTAAATAGCTACATTGATTTTATCACAAATTGCTTTGCGTGTCAAGTCGGCGGCAGCGGGGAGGAGCGCTGCCGCTTTGGGATAAACGGGGTGAAAATCGGATATCAGAGGTTTGCCGCGGTCAGGCATGCGGGGTCGAACCCAAGTCGGTTTTTACGGGCATATTTTCGCCAATACTTCGTCAACCTCGCTCGACATACGCGAGTAAGTCTTCGTTCGGTTTCCTTGTCTTGACAAAAATCTGCTCCGTAAAAACTAAACCCCACGGCGAGAGATTTTGGAGATAGTTTTGGCTCTTGCGACGCAGGCAGGCTTGCGCCTGCCGAGGAACAAGGGGCAAAACCGGCCCAAAAGAATCGCCGTGGGGCGGCTTGGGTTCGGCTCACACATGCCTAGCTTTTCACCTGCCAGCGGCGGAACACGGCGACGGCGAGGGCTGCCGTTATCGCGGCGATGAGCAGGGAGAGCAGCGGTATCACATAATTATCGGTAAGGGTGAAGCCGAAAATATCAAATATCGAGGCGTACTCGTTTATGCTGTCTGCGCCGTTCATCAGTCTGCCGGGCAGAAGTCCTGACAGGGTAGTGACGGCGGGCAGACCCAGCATTGCTGCGACATACGGCAGGAGCAACGCCGCAACTCCGACGAGCAGGGCGACTATGCGATTTTTTGCGGCGGCGGAGACCGCCATGATGATACCGCACAGGTACATTGACGCCAACAGCGAGTTTACCGCGGACTGCGCCGCAAATTGCAGATTTGTCATATAAAACGGGCTGTCGGCGTTTACAAGACAGGTGGCGTCGGCTCCGTAAAAACCGTAAACCGAAAAGGAGATAACGGCGTTTATCAGCTCGAACAACAGCCATGCGGCAGCGGAAAAGGCAAATCCCGCCGCCGCCTTTGCCGCGGCGGCTTTGCGTCTGCCGTATTTTGAGGAGAGTATCAGCGAATCGACACGGCTGGTTTTTTCCACCGAGAAAAGCGACGCGACCCCGACGACTATCACCATACCGAGCAGCGGCGGAAGCATATTCTGCGCCTCATAGGAAAATTGTTCCCAACCAGCGCTGTAGTCGAACCTCAGGTCGCCGTGCGCAAGATAATCGTCGCGAAGCTGTTCCCAACGTTCCCGCACTGCTCCGTCGCTTTGAACTATGCAAAAGTCAAAATTTTTCAGCGTGTTCTGCCTTGTTTCAAGCGCGGCGGATACCGCGTTTTGCTGATCCGCCAGCTTTAGCCATTCGGCGCTGTTTCGCGCCTCGTCGCTCAAACGCTCGAGCGGCTCGTCGAATCGCGCGATATAGGTGTTTACGTCCGAAAGCTCGTCGTATTCTTCTTTTGAAAGGTCGGAGAAGAGTCCGTCATTATAGCTTTGTAAAAATTCTTCGACCATCTGTTCGGCTCTTTGGGTTATCCATTCGTCGGTGACTTGATTTTCCGGCAGGCTTGCAAACTCCGTTTTTTGCCTCTCTATCTCGTCAAAAGTGCCTTCGTTCACCGTTCCGGCTATCGCGTGGACGGATTCGCGCTGCGCGGGGTCGTTAAAAAAGCTCATAACTCCCGAATAGGAAAACAACATCATGTAAATATCCACCGCGACGGCTGCCGCGATAACGGCAAGCGTCAGCTTGGATACCGCTTTTTTCAGCTCAAATCGAAATATTCCGAACACGGTATCACCTCCCTATTGTGCGGGTCGTCTGTTTTTGTACAGAAAATAGCATACCGCAGTCATTACGGCACATAGCACCAGCGCCGCGGGTATAAGAAGATACTGCATGGGTACAGCGTTTCCGAACAGGTACAACAAATCGAACCTTTCCCATTCGGTGACGGCGGAAAGCAGCCTTGCCGGAAAGAAGTCCAGAACTCTCTCAATTATGCTTTCCTTGCCCAACGGGTAGATATAAAGCAGCCCCAAAACGGGCAGCACCGATATTACCGACGCTGCCGTAAGCGTCGCGAAACGGTTTTTGAATATCACGCCCGTCAGCATTACGGCTGCCGCCGCCGTCATCATTCCCGCAAACGAGGTTACCGAGGTGAGCAGCGTCGCTTGAAATTGATCCAGCATATACGGTACTTCGAGCAGGTAGGCTTTCATTTGTATCATAGTCTGAGAGCCGTCAAAGCCATATACCGCCAATGTAAATACAAACACGGTCAGCTCCATTATCGCCCAGACAGCGGCGGAAAAGATAAAGCCCGCCAGCAATTTGCACCGCGTCAGCTTTCCTCTGCCGTGACGCAGGCAGGCTATCACGCTTTCGGTTTTATGCTGTCGGTCGGCGGTAAACAGCGGCGAGAGAGCCACCGCCAGCAAAAATCCCACGCCCACCGCAAAGAAACGGTGTACCTCGCGGTAACGCCACCAGCCGATATCATAGTCATAATACCATGTGACGTTTTCGGCAAGGTCGTTATACATATCCGACGCAAGCTGAGCGAACGCTTCACCCTTTTCATCGGGATAATTTTCCAGGCAGCCTCTTGCGAAACCCTCGCCCTTTTCTTTCATACGCTCGGCGGGGGAAACGAAATCATCACCGTCTATTTTACCGTCGTTCAGCCTGTCCACGCCGAGGTCCTCCAGCACTATATCTTCGGGGAAGGTGTAAAAATCCTTGGCGGCGTAGTGCCATTCTTTCCCCATGCGGGATATCTCCGCTTCGCTGTAGCCTTGCGCGCGCCATTCCTCTTTTAGCTGCTGCATTTGAGCGTCGGTCTTGAGGTTGTCGGGATCGTTTATATATGCGGTGTAATTAGCCGCGACGTTTTCAAACCATTCCCGCGTTATCTCGCCCTCGTATTTTTTGGTTTCCTTTATGGTGTTGAGGTAGCGAAAGTTATCGTCCTTACCGTAGGGGTCGGAAAGTATGCCGACCGACTCATTACCGATATTGCCCAGACACATCATGTAAATTTGCAGCAAAAACATAACCGCAAAGGTTATCAGCGTCAGCTTGGAGCAGATAAGTTTTTTAAGCTCGTATTTCAGCAGCATGCTCCTCCGCCTCCTCCTTAAAGTAATACAGATACAGGTCCTCAAGGCAGGGAGCGGCGGACTGTGCGTTTTCGCACGGCCGTTGTTCGCTCACTACGCGAAGTCGCGCCATTCCGTCCTCATGGCGGATATTGCTTACCACATATTTGCGGCTTATTTCGTCCGCCTCCTTGGGATATACGACGCAGTCCCATACCATTCCGTCTATGCGGCGGCATATCTCGTCGGTAGAGCCGTGCAGCACCAGCCTGCCGTTTTTCATGACGAGGATATCGTCGGCGATATACTCAATATCCGATACGATATGAGTGGAAAGCAGTACGGTCTTGTTTTCGCCGAGGTCGCTTATTATATTGCGGAATTTTGTGCGCTCCTTCGGGTCGAGCCCGACGGTAGGTTCGTCCAGCACCAGCAGTTCGGGGTCGTTTATCAGTGCCTGCGCTATGCCGATACGCTGTTTCATGCCGCCGGAATAAGTCTTTATCTTCTTTTTGCGAACGTCGTACAGACCTACCAGCGTCAGCAGCTCCTCGCAGCGCTCCCGCGCTTTCAGCTTGGGCAAACCTTTAAGCGCCGCAAGATACATCATAAAATCCATGCCGGAAAAGTTCGGGTAAAACCCGAAATGCTGCGGCAGATAGCCCAAACGGTCGCGGTACTGTTCGCCGAGTACCGAAATATCCGTGCCGTTTGCAAGCACCGCGCCCTTTGAGGGGCGCAGCACGTCGCACAGCATACGCATAAGCGTAGTTTTTCCCGAACCGTTCGGACCGAGCAGCGCGTACACGCCCGAACCGAGAGTTACGCTGAAATCGTCCACGGCGTTTTTTTCACCGTAGGTCTTGGTAAGATCATTAAGCTCAATTTTCATTTGTCAAGCCTCCGATAAGTAATTTTTTGCAAAAGACCGCCATTTGCACCGAGAGCAGCGCGGCGGAAACGATAAACACGGCGATAAGCGGCAGGAGGCTGCCGTTCAGCAGCTCGTGAAGCTGCTTTGTCACAGAAGAACACAGCACGTCGGTCAGTATGAGTATAGTCGCCGACAGCAGCAGGGCAGAATTTCTTTCTCGTATTTTGAAAAGTCTGAGGGCGGCAAGGCAAACGGCGTTTTCGATATTGTAGACCGACAGCGCGAACAGCAGCAGCGGGAGAAAACCGCTGCCCATGGAAAAGGACGTTATCGCGGCGACTATCGCTATAACCGTAAGATCCGATACGCCGACGACCGTCATTCTGACCGTCAGAATGACTCCGCCGCCTATCTTGCTGCTGCGCTCAAGCTCCGACATATCGCACAGCACGTCCTTTACCAGCTCCGGCACGTTCGTTATCGCGATAAGCGGTATCGCCGTCAGCAGCAGCATAAGGCTGTCGCAGACGTCCTGCAAAAACGCGCAGCAATATCCCGTGACAAACAGCCCGATAAGCTGCAGCACCCACAGCGACGGGGAAATGTACCTTATCTGGTCGAGAAATATCCGCGAGAGCGGAGTTTTTTTCGGACGATGTTCAAGGATATACCGCTGCCCGCAAAGCACGGTCTTTTCAATTTGTGACGGCTCAACGTCGGGGATATATTCGTCGGGGAAAATGTTGCCGTTTTTCATTCCGTCCGCTCCTTTTCGTAAATTTTTTTCAGCTTGTCCACGCCCTGCTTTATGCGGGATTTTACCGTTGAAACGTCGGCGGCGGTCACCGCCGCTATCTCCCGCGCTTTCAGCCCGTGGAAGTAGTGCAGTATGACAGCCTCCCTCTGCTTGTCCGGCAGGCAAAGCAGCCGCGCGTATAAAACGCGGTCGCGTTCTTTTTTTATCGTCGCCTGTTCGGGGGTATCGTCAGGCGACGGCAGGTCGTCGGGCCATTCTTCGCAAGGTCGGTTTTTTCTGAAATAATCGGTGGTGACGTTTACCGCGACAGTGAAAAGATAGTTGGAAAATTTCCCGCTGAAACGGTAATTGTATATCGTTCTTACCAGCTTTAAAAAGACCTCCTGGGTAAGGTCCGCGGCAGTTTGCTCATTGCCTGTGCGGCGAAAGCAATATGCGTATATGTTGTTGTAATGCTTTTTGACAAGTATTTCAAACGCGTCCTTATCGCCGTTCAGTATACGGCGAACAAGCATATGATCCTCCGTGTCGGCCGCCCCCTTATTTGAAGTGCCAAGCCCTTCATTATTATTAACGTAAAAAGAACGAAAAAGATTTAAAGTTTTAAAATTTTTTCGATTTTCTATGCCCATTTTACATTATTTTCGGGTAAATTTCAATATAGCGCTTGAACGGTACAAAAAAACGGCGTAGATGAATACGCCGTGAAGTCGCTCGGTCAAATCCTAGAAAAAGAGATTTACGAACAAGGCACAAAAATAATGTAGGAACGGTATGTATTTTACCGTTCCTACACGATTTTGTAAACTTGTATCACAAGCGGTTTTGCGTGGTTCGGGCTTACTTGTTGGCTTCCTCAACCGCCACCGCGCAGGCGACCGTAGCGCCTACCATCGGGTTGTTGCCCATTCCGATAAGACCCATCATCTCAACGTGAGCCGGAACGGAGGACGAGCCTGCGAACTGCGCGTCACCGTGCATACGTCCCATCGAGTCGGTAAGACCGTAGGACGCGGGGCCTGCCGCCACGTTGTCGGGGTGCAGAGTACGTCCCGTTCCGCCGCCGGATGCAACGGAGAAATATTTCTTGCCGTTTTCGATAGCCCACTTCTTGTAAGTACCGGCTACCAGATGCTGGAAACGTGTGGGGTTGGTGGAGTTGCCGGTGATAGACACCTCAACGCCCTCGCTGCGCATTATCGCAACGCCCTCGCTGACGTCGTTCGCGCCGTAGCAGCGTACCTTAGCCTTATCGCCGTCAGAATATGCTATCTCCTTAACAACGGTCAGCTTGTCGTTGGGAATATCGTAATCGGTCTGGACATAGGTAAATCCGTTTATTCTGGAGATTATCTGAGCCGCGTCTTTTCCAAGACCGTTAAGGATAACTCTAAGCGGTTCTTTTCTTGCCTTGTTAGCGGTCCTTGCGATACCGATAGCGCCTTCCGCAGCCGCAAAGGATTCATGTCCCGCGAGGAAGCAGAAGCACTTGGTCTGCTCGTCGAGCAGCATAGCGCCGAGATTGCCGTGACCGAGTCCGACCTTTCTGTTTTCGGCAACGGAGCCGGGAACGCAGAACGCCTGAAGTCCTTCGCCTATAGCGGCGGCAGCCTCGCTGGCTTTCTTTATCCCTCTTTTAAGAGCGATAGCGGTTCCGAGCGTGTAAGCCCAAACGGCGTTTTCAAATGCGATGGGCTGTACGCCCTTTACGATTTCTTCAACATTTATCCCCTTGGAAAGGCAAAGATCTCTCGCTTCTTCAATTTCTTTCATTCCGAGGGTTTCAAGACAAGCGCTTATCTTAGCGGCGCGTCTTTCCTGACCTTCAAATTTAGCCATTATCTTTACTCCTTTCCTTATTCTTCACGCGGGTCTATCTTCTTGACAGCCTCGTCGTATCTGCCGTACTGACCGCAGTTTGCCTTGTACGCCTCATCGGGGGATTTGCCGTGGCGTATATCCTCCAACATCTTGCCGACCTTTACGAACTGATAGCCGATGACCTGATTGTCCTTGTCAAGTCCGAGCGAGGTTATGTAGCCCTCTGCCATTTCCATATAGCGAACGCCTTTTTCCTTGGTGGAATACAACGTTCCCACCTGAGAACGCAGTCCCTTGCCGAGGTCCTCCAGACCCGCGCCTATCGGCAGACCGTTTTCCGAAAAGGCGGTCTGGGTACGACCGTAAACTATCTGCAAGAACAGCTCGCGCATCGCAACGTTGATAGCGTCGCAGACAAGGTCGGTGTTGAGCGCTTCGAGTATGGTCTTGCCGGGAAGTATCTCCGCGGCCATAGCGGCCGAGTGAGTCATGCCCGAACAGCCTATCGTTTCCACGAGAGCCTCCTCAATAACGCCGTCCTTAACGTTAAGGGTGAGCTTGCAGGTGCCCTGTTGAGGGGCGCACCAGCCTATGCCGTGCGTAAGACCGCTAATATCGCTTATCTGATAAGCCTTTACCCATTTTCCTTCTTCAGGAATGGGGGCAGGGCCGTGGTTTACGCCCTTAGCGACCACGCACATTTTTTCAACTTCTTGAGAAAAATTTGCCATTTTTCTGCTCCTTTCAAAAACGTTACAGTACCCGCCGCAAAAACGGACAAGTAACATATACAATATAATTATAACCTATTTGCCTTTGAATTTCAAGAGGGATAAACAACTTTTTGACGGGGTGAAAAATTTTCTTGACAACGACGGGGGTATGTGGTATACTGAAACTCCGTCTTTTCCAAAAGGACGGCTTTATGACGGCAAAAAAGCGGACGGAGAGCGAAAGGAGAAAGCATGGGACAGGATATGACTTTGCCTTGCGGCGACGGATACGTCAATATCCGCGTCGGAGCGATAATCATGAAAGACGGCAAGGTACTTATGGCGACCGACGACAGAGTGGATCATTACTATTCGGTGGGCGGCAGGATACAGTTCGGTGAGACCGCCGAGGAAGCGGTGGTGCGCGAGGTGGAGGAAGAGACCGGCGTAAGGCTTGAGATAGACCGCCCCGGCTTTATCCACCAGAATTATTTCATCTCCGACATACAGGCAAAGCGCGGGAAGCTCATATACGAGCTGGCGATATATTACTACATGAAGGTGCCGGAGGATCTTTCGCCCAAGCCGAGCGGAGCAGAGCAGAACGAACATATAGAGTGGGTGTCGCTCGACACAAAGAAAAAGCTGTATCCCGAATTTTTCAGAACGGAGCTTTTAAAGCCGCAAAGCGGCATAAAATTGTTTACTAACGACGAACGCTGACAGCTGCGGTATACAATACCCGCCCGTTTTCCCGACTCAGGGGAAAACGGGCGGGGCTGTGTTTAAGTTATTATTCTGCCGCCGTATTTTATTACCGTTTCGGTCACTTTCGCAAGCGAGGAGGGGTGGCAGGATATCTCCGCCACCGCGCTGCGCCGCGCCTCTATATCGGACAGTTCGGCGTTTTCGGGAAACGCGGGTACGAACAGCTCCGTAAAGGTGTTCGTGCCGGTGAGCGACTGCGGTATTATCCCGCTGTAGCTGTATATCCCCGACGCGTCGGTGAGCGAATGTATCTCCCCCTTTGCGTCGCGGCAGGCGGAGCGCGTCGCCGCCAAAGCGCGCACGGCGGCGTCCGTGTTTTCAAATTTTGCTTTTACCGAGCTTCTCATATTTGTATTAAACTCCTTTTCGATGGCATTTATCCGCCGAAAAACGGCGGTGAGCTTTTCCGAAATTATCATTCCCCGATAAAGCGTAAAAATTATTGCAAAGCGATTGAAAAATCGGTAAAAATGTGATACAATACCTATAGCTGTAAAAAAAGCAAAACTACGGCGGCGGATAAAGCCTTTCGGGGGTGTATATATGGATATAAGAGTCGGAGATATACTGAAAATGAAAAAGGAACACCCCTGCGGTTCTCGCGAGATGCTGGTACTGCGCATAGGAGCGGATTTCAAGCTGAGGTGTACCGGCTGCGGGCATGAATTTATGACGCCGCGCGCCAAATGCGAAAAAAAGATACGCTCGGTCATTCGAGAAGCCGACGAATAGCGTCGGCGCGAGTTTAAAGAAAAAAAGGAAGGAAACGGATATGACCGAAAAACTTGATATTATGGAGCGCAGATTCGGCGAGATAAGCGAAAAGCTGTCCGACGCCGAGATAATAAACGACCAGACACAGTATCGGGAGCTTATGAAAGAGTATAAAAATCTTGCCCCGATAATGGAAAAGTACCGTATGTACAAAAGCGCGGCGGCGGACTGTAAGGAAGCCGAGTCGCTGCTCGCGGAGGGGATAACCGACAGGGAATTTAAGGAAATGGCGCAGGCACAGTACGAGGAGAGCAAGCGGCTCGCCGAGAGCTGCGAGCAGGAGCTTAAAGTGCTGCTGCTGCCGAAAGACCCCGACGACGACCGCAACGTTATAATGGAGATACGCGGCGGTACGGGCGGAGACGAGGCGGCGCTTTTCGCAAATTCAATGTTCCGTATGTATACCATGTACGCACAGCTCAAAGGGTGGAAGACCGAGGTCATCAGCGCAAATCCCACCGAGCTGGGAGGATATAAGGAGATAGGATTTCGCGTCGAGGGAGAGGGCGCGTATGCAAAGCTGAAATACGAAAGCGGAGTACATCGCGTGCAGCGTGTGCCTGAGACCGAGGCGCAGGGCAGGATACACACATCCGCTGTAACGGTGGCAGTGCTGCCGGAGGCGGAGGAAGTGGACGTGCAGATAAATCCCGCCGATCTGGAATTTCAGACCTACCGCTCAAGCGGAGCGGGCGGTCAGCATATCAACAAGACCGAGTCGGCGATAAGGATAATACACAAGCCGACCGGTACGGTGGTGGAATGTCAGGAGGAGCGCAGCCAGTACAAAAACAAGGACAAGGCAATGAAAATGCTGTACAGCAAGCTGTACCGCGCAAAGCTGGAGGAGCGCGACAGCAAAATAGCCGAGCAGCGCAAGATACAGGTCGGCAGCGGCGACAGGTCGGAGCGCATACGCACCTACAATTTCCCGCAGGGACGCGTCACCGACCACAGGATAGGGCTTACCTTGTACAAGCTGGAATCCTTTATGAACGGGGAATGTGACGAGGTGTTCGACGCTCTGGCGGTGGCGGACAGCGCGGCAAAGCTGGCGGCAAGCGAGGATATGTGATGGATACCGAGATATTAAGACCGTATCCCGCCGCGCTGGATAAGGCGGCGGAGATACTGCGCGGCGGCGGCTTGGTGGCGATACCTACCGAAACGGTGTACGGACTGGCGGCAAACGCGCATGACGCGGCTGCCTGCGCCGGGATATTTCGGGCAAAGGGTCGTCCGCAGGATAACCCGCTGATAATACACATCAGCGATACCGAAATGCTGTACGCTTCGGTCAAGCGGGTGCCTGAGCTGGCGCTGCGTTTGGCAAAGGCGTTTTGGAGCGGACCGCTCACAATGATATTTGAAAAATCGGATGCGATACCCGATACCGTAAGCGGCAGACTGGATACCGTGGCGGTGCGTATGCCACGCTGCGCTCCCGCGCTTGAGCTTATCGGCAGGTGCGGTTTTCCGCTGGCGGCGCCCTCCGCCAACCTTTCCGGCAGTCCCAGTCCGACTTCGGCGCAGCACGTTTTCAGCGATCTGAACGGGCGTATCCCGCTGATAATAGACGGAGGAGAATGTGTCACAGGCGTTGAAAGCACGGTCATATGCTTTGAAAACGGCGGGCGCTCCGTAAGGATATTGCGCCCCGGCGCGGTAACGGCGGAAATGCTGAGCGAATACGCCGACGTTACGGTAGACGAAAACGTGTTCCAAAAGCCGGCGGAGGACGTAAAAGTTATCTCTCCGGGAGTGAAATACAGGCATTATTCGCCGAGAGCGGAAATAATAATAGTAGAGTGCGAGGACGAGCGCGGGCTGGCGGATTTCCTTAACGGGATAAAAGAAAAGGGAGTTTACGCGGTATTGTACGGCGACGAGCGGGGCGTGGAGCTGCCGAGGATAGATTACGGCGTTACCGCCGAGGAACGCGCGCACAACCTTTTTGCCGCGCTGAGAAAGACCGACGAGCTGGGCGCGTCGAGAGCGTACGTCCGCTGTCCCGAAAAGACCGGCATAGGAGCTGCCGTTTACAACAGACTGCTGAGAGCGGCGGCGTTCAAGGTGATAAAGCTGTAGATCGGCGAAAGGATAAGGGATTGAAGATAATAGGACTTACCGGAATGTCGGGGGCGGGAAAGACCACCGTCTGTTCGGAATTTGCCAAAGCGGGCTTTGACATTGTCAACTGCGACGTTATCGCAAGGCGGCTCACCGAAAAAGGCAGTCCCGCGCTGCAAAGGATAGCCGCGCGGTTCGGCGGGGAATACCTGCTGCCCGACGGCGGACTGAACAGGAAAGCCCTCGGCGGGCTGGTGTTTTCCGATAAAAAAAGCCTTGAGGCGTTAAACGGGATAATGTACCCGTATATAAGCTATGAGGTGATAGACAGGATAAACCGTTCTTCGGCGGAATATCTGCTGCTGGACGCACCGACTCTTTTTGAAAGCGGATTGGAGCGTATCTGCGACGTTACCGTCTGCGTGGTATGCGAAAGCTCCGCCGCCGTCGAGCGGATAACCCGACGGGACGGCATAGACGCGAAAGCCGCCGCCGACAGGCTAGCTTCACAGCACGGGGCGGATTTTTACAGAGAAAGGTGCGAATACTGTATAGTAAACGACTCGGATATTTCGGCTCTCGTCAAAAAAACGGAGGAGATAATACGGGCGCTCAAGGGGAAAGAATGAAAACATACCGATACGGCAAAAAGAAACGGAAACGCTCCAAGGCGGCGGTCGCGGTAATTCTGCTCGCGGTCGCGGCGGCGGTCGTTTTCGCGGTGATATTCGCCACGGATAAGATAATACGGGCGGCTCACCCGATGAAATATGAGGATTATGTCGCTCACTATTCGGGACAGTACGGACTGGACGAATATATGGTTTACGCTTTTATCAAGACCGAGAGCGGATTTGACCCGTCGGCGGTGTCCGGTGCGGGAGCGCGGGGACTTATGCAGCTTATGCCGGATACCTTTGAATGGGTGAGCTTTAGGCTGGGAGATGAGGATACCGATTTTGACGATATGCTTGAGCCGCGCGAAAATATCCGTTACGGCTGCTATCTGCTGAACTACCTTTCCGAAAGGTTCGGCGGAGGACTGACCGAGATAGCGGCGGCGTATCACGCGGGAGCGGGCTGCGTGGACGGCTGGCTGGAGGACCCCGAATATTCCGAAAACGGCAGACTTTCCGAAATACCCGCACCCGATACCGCTCATTATGTGGATAAGATAACCGACGCGTACAATATGTATCGCGCATTATACAGCAAAAATTAAAGACTGCGACCGAAAGGAGTAAAGGAACATGGCAGAGAAAAAAGAAAAGAAAACAAAAGCGGAGGAGCTGAAGGACAAGCTCTTTTACAAGCAAAAGCACTCCTGCTGCACGATGAGTGAAGCCGAGGTGAAAAAGGCGGACAAATACTGCGAGGGCTACAAGTCGTTTTTGAACAACTGCAAGACCGAGCGCGAGGCCGCCGCCGAAGCGGTGAGAATGGCTGTGGAAAAGGGCTTTGAGCTTTTCGATATAAACAAGAGCTACAAGGCGGGCGACAAGGTATACCGTCTGAACCGCAAAAAAGCGGTGATACTCGCGGTGATAGGCAAGCAGCCGATAGAAAACGGGGTAAATCTTACCGCCGCGCATATCGACTCTCCGCGCCTTGACTTAAAGCAGAACCCTCTGTACGAGGCGGAGGAGCTGGGCTACTTCAAGACGCATTATTACGGCGGGATAAAAAAATATCAATGGCCGACCGTGCCGATGGCGCTGCACGGGATAATAGTAAGAGCCGACGGCACCGAGATAACCGTTTGCGTGGGCGAGGACGAAAAAGACCCCTGCTTTGTGGTTACGGATCTGCTGCCGCATCTTGCCGACGAGCAGTATAAGCGGCCCGCGGCGCGGCTGATAACCGGCGAGGAGCTTAATATACTGATAGGCTCGCGCCCGTTCAGGGATGACGAATGTTCCGAGGCGGTAAAGCTGAATTTGATGAATATCCTTTTTGAAAAGTACAACATCGTGGAAAAGGACTTCCTCAGCGCGGAGCTGGAATGTGTGCCCGCGTTCAAGGCGAGGGATATAGGCTTTGACCGCAGCATGGTGGGCTCTTACGGGCAGGACGACAGGGTATGCGCGTACACCGCGTTTACCTCGCTGTTGGATATGAAGGGCGTCCCCGAAAGGACGGCGGTGTGCGTTTTGACCGACAAGGAAGAAACGGGCAGCGACGGCAACACGGGACTGCGCAGCGCGTATCTGAGATATTTTCTGGAGGATCTGGCGCAGACGCTCGGAGGGGTAGACGGCAGAACGGTAATGAGCGCGTCACGCTGCCTTTCCGCCGACGTAAACGCGGGATTTGACCCGACTTTCCCCGACGTATTGGAAAAGCGCAACTGCTCATATCTCAACAAAGGCATAGTCGTGACAAAATTCACGGGAGCGAGAGGAAAATCCGGCACGAGCGACGCGAACGCGGAGTATGTGGGATACGTCCATTCTCTGCTCGACAAAAACGGTATAGTTTGGCAGACGGGAGAGCTTGGAAAGGTAGATCTCGGCGGAGGAGGAACGGTAGCGGCGTATATCGCGAACCTCGACATAGACACGATAGACGTCGGAGTGCCGGTGCTGTCCATGCACGCGCCTTTCGAGATAACCGCCAAGAACGACGTATATATGGCGTACAGAGCGTTTTCGGCGTTCTACAAAGCCGAATAATGCCGCCCCGCCCCGAATATCATTAAATGATACGGTCAGCGACTGGGGGCGGGAGCATAAAAGCGGAAACAAAGCGGCGGCTGCGCCGCAGGATCGGGATAAAGCTGATAGGACTTGCGCTTATAGTTATGAGCGCGGTGCTGGTGCTGCATACGATGATACTCCCGAACATCATACTTGTGTGCGAATACAATACCAAGGCGCTGGTGATAGGCGTGATAGACAAAGCGGTCACGAACGAGCTTGACGAGCTTTCCGAGCTTGCGGAATACGGCAGCCTTGTCAACGTGACATATTCCGACGACGGACAGGTCGCCTCGATACAAAGCAACACGGCGGCGATAAATCGGGTGCGCTCCGCCATACTGGACGAGGTGAACGGCAGACTGTTTTCCGACGAAAAGATGACCGCTAAGCTGTCCGCGGGGACGCTCAGCGGTATCGCCGCGTTTTACGGTTCGGGTGACAGCGTGGAAATGACGGTAGAGCCTACCGGCTACGCGGACGCGGTGTTTATAAGCGAGTTCAGCTCCGCGGGGATAAATCAGACGCTGCACCGCATAATAATGCGCACTACCGTAAGCGCGGCGGCGTTTATCCCGTTGTATTCGGTGCAGACCGAGGTAAGCGGCGACTTTATCATAGCGGAAACGGTAATCGTGGGGGAGATACCCGAAAGCTACACTCATATAATCTCCGTCGGGACCGATCCGGTGGAGGAGCTTTACAATTATCAATGACGTTCTGAGGGGAAGAAGATGGACAAGGAACTTATAAAAGAAGAATACGACCGCCTTTGCAGGACGGTCGAACGGCATAATTTCAACTACTATGTACTGGACGACCCTACCGTGGAGGACAGCGAGTACGATGAGCTTATGCGGCGGATAAAGCGTATCGAGGCGGAAAATCCTGAGCTTGTCAGCCCGAACTCCCCGACGCAGCACGTCGGCGGATACGCGCTGAACACCTTTGAAAAGGTGGCTCACACGGTCCAGATGGGCAGCCTTCAGGACGTGTTCACCATGGACGAGGTGTATGAGTTTGACCGCAGGGTAAAGGCGGAGGATAAGGACGCGGTATACTGCGTCGAGCCTAAGATAGACGGACTGTCCGTTTCGCTGGAATATGAAAACGGCGTACTGGTAAGAGGCAGCACGCGCGGCGACGGCTTTGTGGGAGAGGATATAACCAAAAACCTTAAGACCATCGGCAGCGTGCCGAAAACTCTGACCGAGCCCTTACCTTTTCTGGAGGTGCGCGGCGAGGTATATATGCCGAGAGCCAGCTTTGAAAAGCTGGTAAAAAGCCAGCTGGAAAACGACGAGCAGCCCGCGAAAAATCCGAGAAACGCGGCGGCGGGCTCGCTCAGGCAAAAGGACAGCCGTATCACCGCGTCAAGAGGACTTGATATATTTGTTTTCAACATTCAGCAAATACAAGGCAAGACCCTGAGCGGACATAAGGAAAGCCTGGATTATCTGAAAACGCTCGGTTTTCACGTTATCGAGGGCTACCGCACCTTTTCCGATATAGCGGAGGTGGAGCGGCGTATCAGAGAGATAGGGGAGGAGCGGACAGGCTATTCCTACGATACCGACGGCGCGGTAATAAAGGCGGACAGCTTCGCTTTGCGGGAACGGCTGGGTTCTACCGCAAAAACGCCGAAATGGGCGGTCGCGTTCAAGTATCCGCCTGAGGAAAAGGAAACCACGCTGCTGGACATCGAGATAAACGTCGGACGAACCGGCGCGTTAACGCCGGTAGCGGTATTCGAGCCGGTATGGCTGGCGGGAACTACGGTGTCCCGCGCGGTGCTGCATAATCAGGACATCATCGACGCAAGGGATATACGCATAGGGGACAGGATAGCGGTGCGCAAAGCGGGGGAGATAATACCCGAAGTGGTGCGCTCCGTTTCGCACGCGGAAAATTCCCGCCCGTACCTGATACCGCACGTTTGCCCCGTGTGCGGCTCGAAAGCCGAAAGAGACGAGGACGCGGCGGTGATACGCTGCCGCAACATAGACTGCCCCGCGCAGCTTTTGAAAAATATCGAGCATTTTGCCTCCCGCCCCGCGATGAATATCGACGGGCTGGGAGAGGCGGTGGTAAAGCAGCTCAGCGACGAGGGACTTATAAATACCGTCGCGGACCTGTACACGCTGGACCTGCAAACTCTGGAGCAGCTCCCCCGATTCGGGAAGAAGTCGGCGGCAAACCTGCTTGGATCTATCGAGAGGTCGAAAAGCAACTCGCCGGACAGACTGCTGTTCGCGCTAGGAATAAGAGGGATAGGACAGCGCAGCGCCGCGCTGCTGCTGGAGCATTTCGGCAGCATCGAAAAGCTGGAGGAAGCCGAGATGGAGGAGATATCCGGCATAGACGGCTTCGGTGAGGTGTTGGCTAAAAGCGTATACGACGCGCTGAGAGAGCCGCATATGCTCGCGCTTATCGAAAGGCTGAAAGAGTATGGGGTAAACACCGTTTACCAAAGCGTTCGCCGCTCCGACATATTCGCGGGAATGACCTTTGTGCTGACCGGCACGCTCCCCGATATGACAAGAGATCAGGCAAAGGCTCTGATAGAGGAAAACGGCGGAAAGACAAGCGGCTCGGTGTCAAAAAAGACGACTTATGTACTTGCGGGAGAAGAGGCGGGCAGCAAGCTGACCAAGGCGCGTGAGCTGGGTGTGCCGGTCATCTCTCAGCAGGAATTTACGGAAATGATAAACAGAGGCTGAAAAATGGAAAAAGAGATAAAACGCGGTTTTTATGAGGGAGAACGCTCGCTGTTCGCAAGCGAGGGACTGAAGATATACGACACGATATTCGGCATGGGGGAATCCCCGCTCAAGGAGAGCCGCGACCTTGAGCTTTACGGCTGTATGTTCAAGTGGAAATATCCGCTCTGGTACTGTGAAAACGTCCTTGCAAAGGATTGTACATGGTTCGATACCGCAAGAGCGGGAGTGTGGTATTCAAACAACGTGACGGTGAGCGACTGCTCGATACAGGCTCCGAAAAATTTCCGTCGGTGCAAGGGACTGACGCTTAAAAACGTCAGCTTTGCCGACGCGGCGGAAACGCTGTGGAACTGCGAAAACATAACGGTGCAAAACGTGACCGCCAAGGGCGATTACTTCGGCATGAACAGCAAAGATATATGTATCGACGGGCTGACGCTGTACGGAAATTATTCCTTTGACGGCGCGGAAAACGTCGAGATAAAAAATTCAAGGCTGCTGTCGAAGGACGCGTTTTGGAACAGCAAAAACGTCACCGTCAGCGACAGCTATATTTACGGAGAATATCTGGGGTGGAACTCACAGTCCCTTACGCTGATAAACTGCACGGTGGAGAGCTTACAGGGTCTGTGCTATATAGACGGGCTGGTGATGAAAAACTGCAAGCTGATAAACACCACGCTCGCGTTCGAGTATTCCACGGTGGACGTTGATATAAACGGAAAAGCGGACAGCATAAAAAATCCCTCCGGCGGAGTTATACGCGCGGATACCGTTGACGAGCTTATCATGCAGCGCGACAGGGTGGACGTTTCCAAGACCAAGATAATACTCCGTCAGGACAGCGGCAAAAAGGTATGCGTTTGTCGGTGTATCTCCGGCGCAGACCCCAAGATAGGCTGACAAAGCGAAAGGCACACATATGAGCTATGATTTTGAAACGCCCGTAAACAGGCGCGGGACAAACTCCTTAAAGTGGGATGTAAAAGAAAACGAGCTGCCTATGTGGGTGGCGGACATGGACCTTATGACCGCGCCGGAGATAACCGAGGCGCTCACCGCAAGAGCCGCGCACGGTATCTTCGGCTATTCGGTGATACCCGACGAGTGGTACGACGCATATATCGACCGTTGGAGGGAATATCACGGGCTTGTCATGCGGCGCGGGGAGCTTTGCTTTTGCAGCGGCGTGATACCCGCTATATCCAGTATAATACGGCGGCTGACTTGTCCGGCGGAGAACGTTGTGATAATGACGCCGGTGTACAACATTTTTTTCAACTGTATTTTAAACAACGGCAGAAACGCGCTGGAAAGTCCGCTTATATACGACGGAAAAAGCTATTTTGCGGACCTTGAGGATTTGGAGAAAAAGCTGGCGCTGCCGCAGACCACGCTGCTGCTTTTGTGCAATCCTCATAATCCCGTCGGGAAAATATGGGACGCGCAAACGCTGCAAAAAATAGGTGAAATGTGCGAAAAGCACGGGGTCACCGTGCTTTCCGACGAGATACATTGCGATATTACCGACCCGGGGAAAGATTACGTCCCGTTCGCTTCGGCGTCGGAGCTTTGCCGCAGGATAAGCGTCACCTGCATATCTCCAACCAAGGCGTTCAATCTTGCGGGAATACAGACCTCGGCGGTGTTCGTTTCAAACGACGCGATGAGGCGGCGGATATGGAGAGGACTGAACAACGACGAGATAGCAGAGCCTAATGCTTTCGCCGTGCAGGCGGCGGTCGCCGCGTTTAAGTACGGAGGCGACTGGTTGGACGAGTTAAGGGAGCATATTTATCGAAACAAGAACAAGGCGTTCGCCTTTATCGTCTCAAAGCTGCCGCAGATAAAGCCGGTAAGCTCCGAAGCCACCTATCTGCTTTGGCTGGACTGCCGCGATATAGAGCGTGACGGCGGGGAGCTTGCCGAATATATCCGCAAAAGCACGGGGCTGTACCTGTCCGACGGCAAAGCGTACGGGCGGGGCGGACACGGCTTTTTGAGAATGAATATAGCGTGTCCGAGCAGTACGCTCGCCGACGGGCTGAACAGGCTGCTCGACGGTGTGGAAAGCTATCTTGAGCATACGAAAGACTGAGCGGAGTCGCTCCACGGTGATTATTTTGGGCTTATCTTATCAAGGTCACAGCACGGCGACGCGCCGATGATCCTTTTTATCGCCGCGGGCGGAGGGCGCGCTTTGCTCAAGCCGCAGCCTGTCCGCTATAAGAGCGATAAATTCTGAGTTTGTGGGCTTGCCCCGCGAAGTCCTGACGGTATACCCGAAATATCCGTTCAGCACATCGACGTCGCCTCTGTCCCACGCTATCTCTATAGCGTGTCTTATCGCGCGTTCCACCCGTGAGGCGGTGGTGCGGTAGCGCTGAGCGACGGACGGATACAGCACCTTGGTGACGCTGTTTATCATTTCTGGGTCGTTTACCGACAGGATTATCGCGGTGCGAAGATAATGGTAGCCCTTGATATGCGCGGGTATTCCTATCTGGTGGATTATCTCGGTGACGGCGCGTTCCATATTCAGCTTGTCCCGTTCGTCCTCCTTTACGGCGGCAGCGCCGCCCTTTGACACCAGCAGCGACAGAGTTTTGGTCACAAGCTCCGAGCCGTCGGCGGGACGCGGCACGCAAAAATCTGCCCCTGCCTCTATCAGCTCGCGGTCGGTAGCCGCTACCGACCAGTCGGTGACTACTCCTATAAGCGGCAGATAATCGGGGATACTTCTCAATGCGCGCAGTATGCGGCATACGTCCGTACCTCCCGTCAATATTATCACCTGCGGGCGGGTGTTAGCGGCGCAGTCAAGTATCGCTTGTCCCGAACCGTTTCTTGTAATGGCGTAAAAGCCCGACTGCTTGAACAGCGTTGCCCACGCTATCCCCGATTCAAGAGAATCGTCGCCGATAAGTACTTTCATTGATTCCGGCATAAAGATCAATCCTTTCTTTTAATTGACAATACAACGCCGTTTCCGACAGGGAACAGCCGTCCGGCTCTTTTATCGGGCGCGGGTACGCTGCGGCGCGCATAAGCGGCAGAGTCCGCTTTCTTTCGCGGACGGTCGAAAAAGCCGTATATGCAAATAAATATCGAACGGCGTATATTTCATCATCAATTATATCGAAACGGGCGGAAAATTCCATAGGAAAAATTTTCTATTTTTGTCGCGTCAGTCGAACCCGACGGCATAATCAATTTTTAGAGGATTTAACCTCAGATTTTGCCGCCGCATTTTGTCATAACGTCGTCCGCCGCGTTTGTAAAACGCCGCGGGCGTTTTTTTACGGGCGGCTCTTGACAAACCGCGCGACATGGTATATTATAGCAGAGAAGGGGTAGACTTGAGTCGGTTTTTACGAGCGGATCTTTGTCGATATGCCCGACCGACGGCGCGAAGAGCGCGGTGTGCCTTTGAAACTCCCATAGGGAGAAACCCAGCTTGAAAAGGAAAAAAATTATGAGAAAGAATATTTTCAGAGCAGCTGCTTTGCTGCTCAGCGCGTCCGTTTTGCTGGCGGGCTGCGGGACTGCCGAAACTCAGTCGGAGCAGTCCTCGGCTCAGATCTCCGAAGTTTCCGATGTGTCGGACGCCTCCTCCAAGACCGAGGCGACCTCTTCCGCCGCGCCGGAAAGCTCCGCTTCGCAGGAAAACGGCGGATTTGAAGTACAGTGGAACTTATCCAGCACCTGGATGCAGGAGGATATGTACTGCGGCGGCTATGAGGTGGTCATCACCAACAACACCGGCGAAACGGTGGAGGGCTGGACGTTGGAGATAGAAGTGCCTGAGGGATTTCAGCTTTCCTCACAATGGAACGGAAAATTCTCGATAGACGGCACTAAGCTGACGGTAAACAACGAAGAATATAACGGTACCGTTGAAAACGGCATGACGGCGGGATTTGGCTTTAACTATATGTCTCCTGTCGAATTCACTCCCAAGGACGCCAAGGTGAACGGCGCGGCCGCCGGTGTGGGAGAGCCTTCCGACGGCAGCTCAGACAGCGAGCCCGCGCAGCCTGCCGAGCCGGTAGAAACGCCTCCTCCCGCGTCGGAAGATCCCGACGGCAGTACTCCCGTATCTTTGCACGGGCAGCTTTCGGTAAAGGGCACGCAGCTTGTCGACAAGGACGGCAAGAGCTACCAGTTAAAGGGAATGAGTACGCACGGTATCGGCTGGTTCCCCGATTTTGTGAATGAAAACGCGTTCCGCACGTTGAGGGACGACTGGCACACCAACGTTATCCGTCTTGCCATGTACAGCGGCGCGGGCGAGGGCTATTCCGGCGACGGTATCGCAACATACGAATCGCTTATGAAAAAGGGTATAGAGATAGCTATAAAGCTGGATATGTACGTTATCTGCGACTGGCACGTTCTGGCGGATCAGTCTCCGCAGGTGAGAAAGAAAGACGCGCTGCGGTTCTTCGACGAAATATCCAAGACCTACGGCAAATATCCGAATATCATATATGAGATATGCAACGAGCCTAACGGCTATGCGTCCTGGAGCGGCGACGTAAAGCCGTATGCCGAGGAGGTCATACCCGTAATACGCGCAAACGATCCCGATTCCGTTATCATAGTGGGAACTCCGACTTGGAGCCAGGATATAGACAAGGCGCAGGCCGATCCTCTGAAATATGACAATCTGCTGTACGCTCTGCATTTCTATGCGGCTACCCATACCGACTGGCTGCGGCAAAGAGTCAGCGACTGCGTATCTAAGGGATTCCCGATAATAGTATCGGAATTCGGTATGTGCGACGCATCCGGAGGCGGTTCTAACGATTTCGAACAGGCGCGCAAATGGCTGGAGCTGTTGGACAGCCTGGGCATAAGTTATATGAACTGGAGCATCTGCAATAAGGCGGAGACCTGCTCCGCGCTCAAGCCCTCCGCTTCGCCGAACGGCGGTTGGAGTGAAAACGACCTGTCCGACGGCGGAGCATGGATAAGAAAGTGGTTCAGGGGAGAACAGTAGTTTTCCCAAGATAAGGAGAAAAAATGAAGATACTATTTATCGGCGGAACGGGAACTATCAGCAGCGCGATAACACGGCTGCTCGCACAGCGAAACGAGGAGCTGTATCTTCTTAACAGGGGCAGCCGCAGCGGCGAGCTGCCGAGCGGAGTAAAAACCGTTATCGCGGATATAAACGACGAAAAGGCGGTCGAAAAGGCGCTTGCGGGAATGACCTTCGACTGCGTATGCGATTTTATCGGATTTGTCCCCTCACAGCTTGAAAGGGACTACCGCCTTTTTAACGGACGCGTCGGTCAGTTTATGTATATAAGCTCGGCGTCGGCTTATCACAAGCCGGTAAAGTCATATATCATAAACGAGGGTACTTCGCTTGCCAACCCGTACTGGGAATATTCCCGCAACAAGATAGCCTGTGAGGATTATTTGATGAAGCTGTACCGCGAGCAGGGCTTTCCCGTTACCGTTATACGTCCCAGCCATACCTATGATGAACGTTCCGTGCCGCTGGGCGTGCATGGCGACAAGGGGAGCTGGCAGGTGGTAAAGCGTATGCTGGACGGCAAGCCGGTGCTTATACACGGCGACGGCAGCTCGCTTTGGACCATGACTCATAACAGCGATTTTGCGCAGGGCTTTTGCGGGCTTATCGGCAATCCTCACGCTATAGGCGAAGCGTTCCAGATAACCTGCGACGAATCTCTTACCTGGGATCAGATATACGGCGCTATCGCCGACGTTCTGGGCGTAAAGCTGAACGCGTATCATGTAAGCTCGGAGTTTTTGGCGGCGGTGAGCCGTTACGATTTCACCGGCAGTCTTATCGGAGATAAGGCGTGCTCGGTGGTGTTCGACAACTCCAAGCTGAAAAAAGCCGTGCCGGACTTCGTCCCCAAGGTACGCTTTGAGCAGGGGGTAAGGCAGACGTTGGAATATGTCCTGTCCCACCCCGAACTGCAAACGGAAGACCCCGAATTCGACGAATGGTGCGACAGGGTCATCGCGGCATTGGAAAAGGCAAAGCAAGAGATCTTGACGGTCGGATAAAGCAAAGTGATCTTGCTGACAAAGGTGTGGAGGAAACAAAAAAGCAGACGAAAACCGTCTGCTTTTTTTGTGTATGAAAAAACTTGATCATATCAATGCTCAATATACATTATGCTCCTGCTCGGCTATCCGCTTTATCCTGTCCTCGGAGGTCGGCACGATAAGAGAAATCATCTCTATTAAGAATCATAGTTATTCTCCTCAAGAGTTTTTCCGGTCCGGTAAGCTCATTATATCAGACAGCCGTGGAGATGTAAATATCACGGTGAGAGAGAAAAATTCTCGCGGAGAGGGATTTGATCGTGCTTTTCGGAGCATGACCCCGTAAAGCCGCATACGCCTTGCTCCCAAAACTCCCGTATGGCTGATTTTTATTTCAAAACTCCGTACTGTTCGTCGTCCACCGGCTCCAGCCACTCGTTAGAGCCGTTTTCACCGGGTACTTCTATCGCAAGATGACTGAACCAACTGTCGGGAGCCGCGCCGTGCCAATGCTTGACCCCCTCAGGGATATTTATGCAGTCGCCGGGGCGCATTTCGACAGCCTCTTTGCCCCACTCCTGATAATAGCCGCGGCCGCCTACGCAGATAAGTATCTGTCCGCCGCCCTTGTCGGCGTGGTGGATATGCCAGTTGTTGCGGCATTTCGGCTCAAAGGTCACATTAAAAATTCCGACCTGATCTTTTGAAACAGGCGCGAGGTAGCTCTGCCCGATAAAATACTGAGCAAAACCGTCGTTCGGCGCGCCTATCGGGAAAAGGATCGTGTTTTGATATTCGTCCTTTTCGGTAAGCTGCGGCGCGGTTTCTTTCCACACGTCCTTTGCCATTCTGAACACCGCCCACGCTTTGGGCCAGCCGACATAAAAGCCGACGTGGGTAACTACAGCGGCAATTTCCGCGCGGGTAACTCCGTGCGCTTTGGCATTTTCAAGATGATAGATCAGCGACGAATCGGTAATGCCCGATGACATCAGCGCTACTACCGTGATGATGCACCGAGTTTTAAGGTCGATGTCTGTGTTGTTCCAGTTCTCGCCGAAAAGCACATCGTCGTTAAAATGTGCGAAGTCTGGCGCAAATTCGCCGAGCTGATCTCTGCCCGCTGTCTGTGTGATTTTTTTCATGGTAAATTCCTCCTTATTTCTTACAAAAAGTTGGTCTGTCGTGCCGTATATCGTTTCGTAATACCCCAGCTTTTTAAACCCGTATTTTTCATATAAGCCGATCTCTCCGCTCATAATATATATTTTTTGAAAGCCCAAGCTAAGCGCATAGGAAAACGCGTTGTCTATCAATAACTGTGATATCCTTTTGCCGCGATACTGTTCCTCTACAAAAACAAAACCGATAAACGGCGTGAAGTCGTATTTTTCGGGAAGCTCGTCTTTTTCCGTTAAAGTTAAAAAGCCCGCGACCTTTCCGTTTTCAACGGCGCAAAAAACCCTTTCCCAGTCTTGGAAATCCTTGTTTTCCATTTTTTGAGATAAATAAGGTCCGGCTTTCCATGAACAGCTTGCCGCCAATGACCTTGTTTCTTCCCAATATCTATGTCCGTAGGACATAGCGTATATTTCGGTCACAAATTCCTCCTTAAACCACGTTTCCCGCTTTTTGTTTGCCGTTTTGCGCCATAACGCCGACAAGCGCATGGGGAACGTACAATTCTTCCAGATAATCTGTCTCGTCTTGCGAAAGCTCTATATCCACCGCCCTTGCCGCGCCGTCGACGTGTGAAAATTTCGTCGCGCCAACAACGGGAGCGGTCGCTTTGGTAAGCAGCCACGCAAGGGAAATTTCCGTCATGGACACTCCGCGTTTGTCCGCTAATTCTTCGACCCGTGCGATGATTTTTCCGTCAGCCTCGGCGGTAGCGTCGTATTTGAATTTAGCGTAGGAATCCTCGACCAGCCGCTTTGAGGTTTCGCCGAGCCGCTTTGAGAGCCGCCCGCCCGCAAGCGCGCTGTACGGCGTCATCGCTATATTTTGGTCGGCGCAGAACGGTTTCATTTCGCGTTCCTCCTCGCGGAAAATCAGGTTGTAATGCCCCTGAACGGATACGAACTCCGTCAAACCGTGTTCTTTTGCATAAAAATTCGCCTTTGCTAATTGCCACGCATAGCAGTTGGAAATGCCGATGTACCGCGCTTTTCCCGCTTTGACCGCGTTGTGCAGCCCCTCCATTATCTCCTCCATCGGAGTGTGGTAGTCCCACATATGGTAAATATAAAGGTCGACATGATCCATGCCGAGGTTTTTAAGGCTTTGGTCGAGGAAATTTGCAATATGCCGCTGACCGCTGACGCCCGCGTCGATCTCCTCTTGTGTGCGCGGGGTGAATTTTGTGGCGATAACGTAATCATCCCGCTTTGCAAAGTCCCGCAAAGCCTTGCCGACAAACTGTTCGCTGGTACCGTTTTGGTAGACGATCGCGGTATCGTAAAAGTTTATGCCCAGCTCCAGACCGTGTCTTATAATATCGCGGGTCTGCGTTTCGTTCACCGTCCAGGAATGTTGTCCCGTCGCGGCGTTGCCGAACCCCATACAGCCCATGCAGATACGGGAAACGGTCAGGTCGGAGTTTCCTAATTTAACGTATTTCATTATCAGCCTCCTTTATTTTCCCAAAAGACCTGTTACACAGTTGTATACAATTTCATGTATCGTCATAAACGCATAGTTTACGCCCGCCCGCTCCATCGCCGTTCGCTGTTTTTCGGTAACGAAGGTGTAGGGATAGATACCGAACATGAAAGGGAAAAACGTGTATACGAACCGCTGTTTGTCGGCGATAGGCATTTCGGGGAAATACCGCTCCAGACAGCGCATGACCGCCCTCAAGGAGTTTCCGTAGGCGACCTTAAATTCCGCGAGCCGTTCGGGTCGGCTGCTGCTTTCCAAGTCGTAATGATTCATGGACATTATTTTGAGCAGCTGCGCGCGTCTTTCGAGAGAATGTGCCAGTTTATCCGCAAATTCTTCTTTTGTAAGCGCGGGGAATTTAAGTATCATATCTTCCAATTCCGCGTTCCAAAGCTCGTATTCCCGCTGCAAAAGCGCGAGGAAAATTTCCTCTTTCGTCTGAAAATAATTGTAGATAGAGGTGCGGGTAAAGCTGGTTTCCGCGCTTATTTCTTTGAGCGTTATGTCCTTAAAGCTCCTCGTCCGATACAGCTTTTCACAGGCGTTTATTATCTCCTCTTTGCGCGCGTTTGTAAGCTCAGGCGAACCTTTGGGCATATGCGTTATCTCACTTTCTTTTTTGCTTAAAATCGAAACGCTCCATATGTTCCGATCGTGATACTGACATCGTGTCAATATTAAGTATACCACTATTCTGACACAATGTCAATAGGCTTTTGGGATTTTTTCAAAAAATAAACTCGGCGTATCCGAACGGACGCGCCGAGTTTTGTTATTCGTTCTGTGCGTTAAGGGTATCGCCCTTTCGCGTCAGAGTTTTTACTTTCTTTTCTTTGCAACTACTGCCGCACCTGCTGCGATAACTGCGATGCCTGCCGCAACTGCTATGCCCTCTGCGCCGGTGTTGGTGTTGGGCTTGTCGGTGGAAGCGGTGTTGTCATCGGTTTCGGTATTCGTATCGGTATCGGTATCGGTGTCGGTATCGGTATCGGTGGAAGCACCTGCATCGGGTAAACCGGTAACGGTAAAGTCGATGGTTATGGTGTCGTATCCGTTAAGACGAAGATCGTCAAACGGCTCCGAATTCCAATCGAATGAAAAGAATCCGCCGCCCCAGGTGTTGTAGAGGTTCTGACGAAGAACGTTCGTCTTTTCGTAGTTGTTGGCAGTGTTCTCATCGACAGTTGCAAGATCCTGGCTGCTGCCTTTCTTTACAGCGTCCATATCCAGAGCTGCTTCTACGCCGCCTATAGTCAGCTTGTTGATGGTAAGTCTTGCATCGGGATAAGTTGCTGCAACGTCTACGTCAGCGCCGAAATCAACGTCCAGCGTAAGAACTTCGAGACCGGTGCACTTGTTGTGGTACTCTTCGCCGGTCTCTTCGTCTATTCCGTCCGAGCTTACCTGAATGCTGATAGAGTAATCGCCGTTTCCGGTGATAGTTACGGGTGTAGCTACAACACCCACCGGATCTTCTCCGTTCAGCCAGTCGTAAGAAGCAATGCCGTCTGCAAAGCAAATGCCGGCAGTAGCGTAATCTTCAGCGCTAGTGCTTATCGCCATAGTAGCAGCTACGGAAAGCGCTGCTGCGCAAGCGATCATTTTTCTTAATTTCATTTTTCGTTCCTCCGTAGAAATAAAGTACAGATCCTATTATCTGTTATACTTATTATATCCTAATGCCGCGAGATTAGCAAGGTGCAATTTGCACAAAAAAACGGCATTAAATTTAAATGTTATTACCATATTTTAGAAAACCAAGTTATATTTTCACGTTTTCATTTGTTTTTTACTTAAAACAACTGCTGTGCTTTGGGGCACAACAGTTGTTTGGATATATTTGCTATTCGCGTTACTTTCTTCTGCGAACGGTCGCCGCCATAGCGGCAAGTCCGCCCAGCGCCGCGGTACCCAGAGCCGCGAGCTCTATCACGGGAACACCCGTGTTTACGTTCTGGTTCCCTACTATGCCCATGCTGTTGTCGGAGCTGTTCACCGAACCGTCGTCCGAGCTTTCGCCGGAGTTGTCCGTCATGCTTTCGTCGGCGATGTCACCCGAACCGTTGCCGGGCGTTACCGAACCGTCGTCGTCGCTGAACTCGGAATTTCCGTCGCCGGTAAGCGCGTTTGCCGCTCCGCCGACTATATCCTCCGCGCCGCCGACAACACCGTCAACGATGCTCTCCGCGTCGTCTACCAGATTTCCCGCGCCGCCGTTTTCGGCATATGCCGTCGCTCCTGCCGCCGAGATAACCGCAAGGGCAGTCAAAATCGCAGCCGTCTTTTTCATATCGTTTCTTCCTTTCTTAAAAACGCTTTGCAAAGCGTATCCAGCGTTCTTTTATGCACGAAGTTTTATTCGCAACGTTATTATGAGGAATTTTTCAGCAAATATACCGACGGGAAAAAGTTGGCAATTTTTTGTCATATTGCATAATTAAAAAAACGGCAATTTGTGCCATATGTATAAATTTAAACTTCCGCTCTTGACATTTTCGGCTTGAGGTAATATAATATTATCAGATTTTTTCAAACCGTTGACGCGGAGATAAAAACAGTCGCCGACAATACAGAGATCCGAGAATGCTGAGAATTCGGAAAGAAACGGACTGTTAAATGGACCGCCGAGGGCACGGTCAAAGGCATTTCGCCGAGTATTCCGTGACGCATGACGCGCGTTAGCCGTCGGGGGTGTGACAGCACCCTGCTAAGTGGCGGAATCATTCCGCAATTCAAGGTGGCACCGCCGATACGTTTATATCGGTCCTTGACGAGATACGATGTCTTGTCGGGGGCTGTTTTTGTTTCCCTTCAAGACCGAACTTGGAGGATTTTTTTATGATACGACCGAAAATAATCACCTCTGCCGAAGAGGCGCAGCGGCTCGCCGAGGGCGGGAAATACGGCACCGTACCCATCGCGGCCGAGATATTTTCCGATATGCACACCCCGCTGAGAGTCATGTCGGTGCTGAAAAAGGTCAGCAAGCATTGTTTCATTCTCGAAAGCGCGGACAATTCCAAACAATGGGGACGCTACACCTTTCTCGGCTTTGACCCGATACTTGAGATAAGCTGCACGGACGGCAGAGTCACCGTTAAAAACGGAACTACCGAGGTACACGAGAACGCCGACCCACGCGTATACATTCGGGATATTATGGAAAAGTACAAAAGTCCGAAATGCGAGGGGCTGCCCACCTTTACCGGCGGGCTGGCGGGATATTTTTCATACGATTACATCAAGTACAGCGAGCCGTCGCTGAACCTTGACGCGCAGGACAGCGAGGGCTTTAAGGACGTAGACCTTATGCTTTTTGACAAGGTGATAGCCTTTGACAATTCGCTGCAAAAAATATTCGTCATCGTCAACATCGGCACCGACCGCCTGAGCGAAAACTACCGCCGCGGCTGTGCGGAGCTGGAAAAGATATGCGAGCTGATACTGAGCGGAGAGCCGTCCGCGTTCGAGCCGCTGACGCTCAACTCCGAGATAAAGCCGCTGTTTACAAAGGAACAGTATTGCGCGATGGTGGAAAAGGCAAAGCGCTACATTTACGACGGCGACATCTTTCAGGTGGTGCTGTCCAACCGTCTTGAGGCGGACGCCGAAGGCAGTCTGTTCGATGTATACCGCGTCCTGCGCACCGAAAATCCCTCGCCGTATATGTTCTACTTTTCCGGCGACGATATAGAAATGGCGGGCTCGTCTCCCGAAACGCTGGTAAAGCTGGAGGGGAACGTACTGCACACCTATCCGCTCGCGGGGACACGCCCTCGCGGCAAAGACGAGCGGGAGGACAAGGCGCTTGAAAAAGAGCTGCTGAGCGACGAAAAGGAAAAGGCGGAGCACAATATGCTGGTGGATCTGGGCAGAAACGACATCGGCAAGATAAGCAAATTCGGCAGCGTAACGGTGGACGAATATATGGCGATACAGCGTTTTTCCAAGGTCATGCACATAGGCTCGTCGGTACGCGGCGAGCTTGCGGACGGGCTTACCGCTTTGGACGCGGTGGATTCGATACTCCCCGCAGGTACTCTTTCGGGCGCTCCGAAAATAAGAGCCTGCGAGATAATAAACGAGCTTGAAAACAACAAGCGCGGCGTATACGGCGGCGCTATCGGCTATCTCGACCTGTCGGGAAACCTCGACGTCTGCATAGCGATACGTCTCGCGTTCAAGGAAAACGGTCATGTTTTCATAAGGAGCGGCGCGGGGATAGTCGCGGACAGCATACCCGAAAACGAGCATAACGAATGTATCAACAAAGCCAAAGCCGTGGTGGAGGCGATAAGACTTGCGGAAGGAGGTATCTCGTCATGATACTGCTGATAGATAATTTCGACAGCTTTTCCTACAATCTTTATCAGCTTGCGGGAAGTATCCGGCCGGATATAAAGACCGTGCGCAACAACGAGGTCACCGCCGACGACGTGCGCAGGCTTGCCCCCTCGCATATAATAATCTCGCCCGGACCCGGCAGACCCTGCGACGCGGGTAACTGCACAGACATAATAAGGCAGATAGCGGGAGAGATACCGATACTCGGCGTGTGTCTGGGGCATCAGGCGATAACCGAGGCGTTCGGCGGCAAGGTGGTACACGCGGGAAAGCTGGTACACGGCAAGGCGGAGAGCATAACGATAAACAATCTCCACCCGCTGTTCAACGGACTGGAAAAAGTCATCACCGCCGCTCGCTATCATTCTCTCGCAGCGGAAAAGGAAACATTGCCCGACTGTTTCGAGATACTCGGTATGTCGTCGGACAACGAGATAATGGCGATAGCGCACAAAACCCTGCCGGTATTCGGCGTGCAGTTCCACCCCGAATCTATAATGACGCCCGACGGGCGGATAATACTGGACAATTTTTTAAAAATGTAAATACAGGAGGAAAAAGATATGCTTAAAAAAGAGATCTCACAGCTTGCGGCGGGAGAAAACATGAGCAAGGAGGCCACCGAGGCGGCTTTTGACAAGATAATGAGCGGAGAGGTAAACGACTTTCAGAAAGCGGCGTTCCTCACCGCGCTGTCCATCAAGGGCGAGACCATCACCGAGATAACGGCGGCGGCGCAGGTGCTGCGCAAATACTGTCTGAAAGTGCCGCACAGCTCCGACGCATTCGAGATAGTCGGAACGGGCGGCGACAAATCCAACACCTTCAACATCTCCACCACCTCCGCCATCGTTCTGGCGGCGGCGGGGATAAAGACCGCTAAGCACGGCAACCGCGCGGCTTCGTCCAAATGCGGAGCCATGGACGTTGTGGAGGCGTTGGGGGTAAACCTTGACCTTTCGCCGGAAAAAAGCGGCAAGCTGCTGGACGACAAGGGACTGTGCTTCCTCTTCGCGCAGAAGTACCATTCCGCGATGAAACACGTCGGTCAGGTGCGCCGCGAAATAGGCATACACACCATATTCAACATACTCGGACCGCTCGCAAATCCGGCGTTCCCCAAGTATCAGCTCATGGGCGTATATGACGAGGCTCTGGTAGAGCCGCTTGCCGACGTACTTCATAACCTCGGCGTGGAAAACGTTATGGCGGTATACGGCAGAGACCGTCTGGACGAAATTTCCCTTTGCGGCGAAACCGCCGCCTGCGAGATAATAAACGGGCAAAAGCGCTCCTTTGTGATAGTGCCGGAGGACATCGGACTTACCCGCTGCACCAAGGAGGAGCTTATCGGCGGCACGCCCGCCGAGAACGCCGCGATAACTACCGATATACTGAACGGCGTTAAAGGTCCCAAGCGCGACGCGGTAGTGCTGAACGCAAGCTACTCCTACCATGTGGTAAAGCCTGAGGTATCTCCCGCCGACGCAAGGAAGATAATAGAGGATACGTTGGACAGCAAAAAGGCGGCGGAATTCTTTGCCGATTTCGTCGCGGCCGCCAAAGAGGCGTAACGACGTATGATACTGGACGAGATAGTTGCGGCGACCCGCATACGGCTGGAAAAGGACAAAGCGGCGCGCTCCCCCGAAAAGGTAAAGAGCGAGGCGCTGGCATTGCCTGTATCGGACGAATTTCCGTTTAAGCGCGCGCTGGCAAAGCGGGAGCTTTCCTTTATCTGCGAGGTCAAAAAAGCCTCCCCGTCCAAGGGAGTTATCGCTGAAGATTTCCCATATCTGAAGATAGCCGAAAGCTACCGCGATATGGGCGCCGACGCAATATCGGTGTTGACCGAGCCGGATTTTTTCAAGGGCAGCCCCGAATATCTGCGGCAGATAGCAAAGCGGACAGGCGCGCCTTGCCTGCGCAAGGATTTTATCATAGACGAATACCAGATATACGAGGCGAAAACTCTGGGCGCGTCGGCGGTGCTGCTGATATGCGCGATACTGGACGACGCGCGGTTAAAGGAATTTTTACAGCTCGCTCATTCTCTGGGAATGTCCGCCCTTACCGAAACCCACAACGAAACGGAGCTTGAACGCGCGCTGGCGTGCGGAGCGGGCATTATCGGGATAAACAACCGCGACCTGCGCGATTTCAAGGTGAGCCTTACCGTCACCGAGCGGCTGGCAAAGCTGCTCCCGTCGGATAAGCTGCTTGTATCGGAAAGCGGGCTCAGCTCCCCGCGGGATATAGCGTTCGTGCGAAACGCGGGCGCGGACGCGGTGCTTATCGGAGAGGCGTTCATGCGCTCGGACGACAAGGCGGGGCTGCTCGGCTCGCTGAGGAGCAGCGCCGGAGAAAAGGCGGCACGCTCATGAAAATAAAGCTGTGCGGGCTTACCCGACTTGAGGACGTCGAATACGCAAACGAGGCTATGCCCGACTATGTGGGTTTTATCTTCGCAAAAGACAGAAAGCGTACCGTCACCAAAGAGCAGGCTTTAAAAATGAAACGGCTGCTTTCCCCGAATATCAAATCGGTAGCGGTGTTCCTCGATAACGACCTTGCCGAAACCGCGGAGATAGCGAACAGCGGAATAGCGGAGCTTATCCAGCTCCACGGCGGCGAGGATATAAGCTATCTTGAAAAGCTGCGCCGCATGATACCGCAGGGTATGCCGATAATAAAGTCGTTCAGCATATCACGCAGGGAGGATATCGAAAAGGCGTTTTCCTTTCCGTCGGAATATCTGCTGCTGGATAACGGCAGCGGCGGCAGCGGCAAGGCGTTTTCGTGGGAGCTGCTAAGCGGCGGACTGTCGGAACGGACGTTCCTCGCGGGAGGGATAACCGTTGACAACATAGCCGACGCGGTCAAGCTCTCCCCCTACTGCATAGACGTAAGCTCCGGCGCGGAAACGAACGGAGCAAAGGACAGAGAAAAAATGCTCGCACTGGTAAAAGCGGTGCGGCAAGTTCACTAAACAAAGAAAGGTTCGACCATGGAAAAAGGAAGATACGGCGTTCACGGAGGACAGTACATTCCCGAAACGCTTATGAACGAGATACACAAGCTGGAAGAAAGCTATGAATTTTACAAAAACGATAAGGACTTTAACGATGAGCTGAACGCGCTTTTAAGGGATTACGCGGGCAGACCGTCGCTGCTGTACTACGCCGAAAAGATGACCAAGGACTTGGGCGGCGCGAAGATATATCTTAAACGCGAGGATCTTAACCACACCGGCTCTCACAAGATAAACAACGTTCTCGGTCAGGTGCTTATGGCAAAGAAAATGGGCAAGACCCGCGTCATTGCCGAGACCGGCGCGGGACAGCACGGAGTTGCGACCGCTACGGCGGCGGCGCTTATGGATATGGAATGTGAGATATTCATGGGCAAGGAGGACACCGACCGTCAGGCGCTGAACGTTTACCGCATGGAGCTGCTCGGCGCAAAGGTGAACGCGGTCACGACAGGCACTATGACGCTAAAAGACGCGGTAAATGAGGCTATGCGCGAATGGGTATCGCGGGTAAACGACACTCACTATGTATTAGGCTCGGTCATGGGACCTCACCCGTTCCCGATGATAGTAAGGGATTTCCAAAGCGTTATCAGCAAAGAGGCAAAGCAGCAGATACTGGAGCGCGAGGGCAAGCTGCCCGCGGCTGTGGTAGCCTGTGTAGGCGGCGGGAGCAACTCGATGGGAATGTTCTACAACTTTATAAACGACAAAGAGGTGGAGCTTATCGGTTGCGAGGCCGCGGGAAAGGGCGTTGACACCCCGCAGAACGCCGCTACCATAGCAAACGGCACGCTCGGTATATTCCACGGCATGAAATCCTACTTCTGCCAGAACGACGAGGGGCAGATAGCTCCCGTGTATTCCATCTCGGCGGGGCTGGATTACCCCGGCATAGGGCCGGAACACGCCTATCTGCACGATATCGGACGTGCCAAGTACGTTCCGATAACCGACGAGGAGGCGGTAGCCGCGTTTGAGTACCTTGCCCGCACCGAGGGCATCATCTGCGCGGTGGAATCGGCGCACGCGGTAGCTCATGTGATAAAAACAGCGAAGAACTACTCGCCGGATCAGTCGATAATTATTTGCCTATCCGGACGCGGCGACAAGGACGTTGCCGCCATCGCAAGATACAGAGGAGTGAAGATATATGAGTAACAGAATAGCAAACGCTTTTAAGGAAAAAGCGTTCGTGGCGTTTCTCACGGCGGGCGATCCGAGCATTGAAAAAAGCGAGGAATATATAGGCAGGCTGATAGACGGCGGCGCGGACGTTATCGAGATAGGTATACCGTTTTCCGACCCGATAGCGGAAGGACCTGTCATTCAGGCCGCGAATATCCGCTCTTTGTCGGCGGGCTGCAACCTTTCAAAGGTGTTCGGTCTTGCCGCGAACGTAAGAAAAAAATACCCCGATACCGCGATAGTGTTCCTTACCTATCTAAACCCCGTATACAAATACGGAGCGGATAAGTTTTTCGCAAAGTGCGAGGAGATAGGCGCGGACGGTATCATCGTGCCGGATATGCCGTTTGAGGAAAAGGGCGAGATAGCCGACGCGGCAAAAGCTCACGGCGTCGAGATAATCTCTCTTATCGCGCCGACCTCCGAGGACAGGATAAAGCGGATAGCAGAGCAGGCGGAGGGCTATATATACATAGTGTCCTCCATGGGAGTTACCGGCATGAGGAGCGAGATAAAGACCGACATTGCCTCGATAGTAGAGGCGGTAAGGAAATATTCCGACCGCCCCGCCGCCGTAGGATTCGGCATAAATAAGCCGGAACAGGCGGCTAAATACTCCGCTATCGCGGACGGCGTTATCGTCGGCAGCGCGATAGTCAAAATGATAGAGCAGTACGGCGACAACGCCGGAGATAAACTGTACGAATACGCTAAAATGATGAAAAACGCGTGCATGGGGGGATAAAGATCGAGTCCGCCGTTTGCGGATATACCCCACGGTACAGCGGCGCTTTTGCAAAAATACGCAGAGTAAAAATTAAAAACGCCAACGCATAAAATCAAATGTGTCGGCGTTTCAGCTTGTCGAAAAACCCTCCCTATGGTCGGATTTTCCGACAAGCTGACAAAAAATCGGCGATACCGCATAAGCGGTATCGCTCGATTTTTGCCGCGCTTTGCGCGGCTCTTATCAAACTTGAGGGTGAAAACCCTGATGGTTTTCCCCTCAAACTCCTCTTTCCTTCCGCTTTATATTGACCTTTTTCTACAGACTGAAACGCCAACGCATAAAATCAAATGTGTCGGCGTTTTTTATATCAGTATCCGTATTCCTCCGCGATGAAAATGACCTTTATCCTGTCTTTGACGCGCTGCTGTGCCATTACGACGTAATCGCAGCATATTCTGTCGGGGGATTTGCAATGGGCGCAATGCCCCAGCTCGGCGCAGGGAGTTTTGCGCGCAAGGCGTATGCAGTTGGCGGGGGAGGCGTAGCTTTCCAGACGGTCACGCGCCGCGTCAAGGTCGGAAACTATCTTGTTGAGCCCCGCCACTACTATCACCTGCTTAGGACCGAATATCATGGCCGCCACGCGGTTGCCGTTCCCGTCTATGTTGTACAGCTCGCCGTTTTCGGTGACCGCGTTGGTGCTGGTAAAATATGTATCCGCGCTGAAAGCCCGCCGCATAAGCTCCGGCACTTCTTCGGGGGAGATACGGTCGCGGTCGATAAATATATTCGGGTAGTTTTCGTTAAGAAAATCCTGTATACCGCTGTCTTTCAGCGTCATCGAGCCGCCGGAGGTCATCAGCTTATCCCCGCTCACAAGCTCGGCTATCAGCTTTTTTGCGTCTTCCGCCGTTTCTGCAAGGTAGCCTTTCATGTTGTTTTTCTCCAGCGCGCTGATGGTTTTCAGCGCGCGGTTTTTCAGCGACTGCTTTAAAAATTCGTTCATAACGTTCTCCTTTCGCGCATGCGGAACGTCCGCCCGAAATTTTTCGGCGGAGCGGCTCCGCTCTTTATTAAATAATATCATAAAATTTGAAAAAAGTCTATAAAGAGATAGACATTTTATTTAAAATGTGATAAAATGATTTTATAGAATTTTTGTAAAGGGGCGGCGGTAATGAAAATATTGAAGCTGAAAGCACCGTGCAAGGATTATCTTTGGGGCGGTACGCGTCTGCGCGAGGAGTACGGAAAAGAATCCGACGCGGATAAGATAGCCGAAAGCTGGGAGCTTTCCTGCCACAAAGACGGCGAAAGCGTTATCGACGGGGGAGAATATTCCGGCAAAACGCTGAGCGAGTATCTTAGCGTCAACGGCTCTGCGCTCGGCTCGGCGTGCGAAAGATTCGAGTATTTCCCGATACTTATCAAGCTGATAGACGCAAAGGACAATCTGTCGGTGCAGGTACATCCGAACAACGATTACGCTTTGCGGGTAGAGGGCGAATACGGCAAGACCGAAATGTGGTACATAGTGGACTGCAGCGAGGGCGCGCAGCTTATATACGGGTTCAAGGATAAGGTATCGCGGGAGGAATTTGCCCGCAGGATAAAGGATAACACGCTGCTTGAGATAACCAACAACGTACCCGTTCATAAGGGCGACGTGTTCTTTATCGAGGCGGGAACGCTGCACGCGATAGGAAGCGGTATACTCATCGCGGAGATACAGCAAAACTCCAACACTACCTACCGTGTGTACGATTACGGAAGAGTGGGCGCGGACGGAAAGCCGCGTCAGCTCCATATCGACAAGGCGGTGGAGGTGACCTCGCCGGAGCCTCCCAAATACGGGACTAAGCCCAAGGGCGACAGGGAGAGCATAGAGGGCGGCAGCCGTACTCTGCTTGCGTCCTGCGAATATTTCAACGTAAACAAATACGAGATAAGCGGAGAGGCTGTGCTTTGCGCGGACGGAAAGTCCTTTAATTCGGTGCTGATACTGGACGGCGAGGGCGAGATAGACGGAGCAAAGGCGGTAAAGGGCGACAGCTTTTTCGTGCCCGCCGGATACGGCGAATATAAGCTCGGCGGAAACCTCACCGCTATAGTTACCGATATACTGTAGGCTCTGCCGCTGCGGGAGCTGCGGCGGGATATGAAACGAAGGGGGCTTTTATGAAATATTACCTCGGAATAGATATAGGCGGCACCAACATCAAAGCGGGCGTGGTAGATGAAAACGCCGTTTTGGCGGCACATTCCTCCGTCAAGACGGAAAGCGGCGCGGGTTACGCGGTCACGTTGGAAAATATTTTTAAGGCGGCGGACGGCGCGCTGGAGCTTGCGGGTATCGACATTGAAAAAATAAAGAGCATAGGCGTAGGCTGCCCCGGAACGATGGACGCCGCTAACGGAACGGTGGTATATTCCAACAATCTCAGGTGGGAAAATATGCCGCTCGGCAGTGATATTTCCCAAAAATACGCAAAAAAGGTATATCTTGAGAACGACGCCAACGCCGCGGCATACGGAGAGTATATCGCGGGAGCGGCAAAGGGCGCGAAAAACGCCGTGGTGCTGACGCTCGGCACGGGGGTCGGCGCGGGAATAATCATCGACGGCAAGATATACAGCGGCTCGAACATGGCGGGCGGAGAAATAGGACACACCGTTATCGAGATAGACGGGTGGGAGTGTACCTGCGGAAGAAAAGGCTGCTTTGAGGCGTATGCCTCGGCTACCGGCCTTATCCGCATGACCGCCGAAATGATAAAGGAAAAGCCGATAAGCCGTCTTAAAGAGCTTGCCGAGGCGGGTGGCAAAATATCCGCGCGCACCGCTTTCAATGCAGCAAAGCTGGGGGACGATTACGGCAAGTCGGTCGTGGAAAAGTACATCAAATATCTTGCCTGCGGGATAGCGAACACCATAAACATATTTCAGCCGGATATTCTCTGCATAGGCGGGGGAGTTTGCAACGAGGGCGACAATCTGCTTAAACCTCTTAAAAAAGAAGTGGCAAAGCAGATATACACCAAAAACAGCGAAAAAAATACCGAAATAGCGCTCTGCGCACTTGCCAACGAGGCGGGTATGATAGGCAGCGCCATGCTCGGCAAAAATAAATAAAGGTTACCGAAAGGAAGAAAGTAAAAATGAGAAGCGATCTTATCAAAAAGGGCGTGGACAGAACGCCGCACAAAGCGCTGCTGAAAGCGCTGGGACTTATCGACAGCGAGATGGAAAAGCCGTTTATCGCGGTGGTATGCGCCGCGAGCGACTATGTTCCCGGTCATGCGCATCTGCATGAAATATCCGCGGCGGTAAAGGACGGGATAAGGAACGCGGGCGGTATACCGTTCGAGTTTTTCACTATCGGCGTATGCGACGGACTTGCGATGAATCACAAGGGCATGAGGTATTCGCTCGCGTCGCGTGAGCTTATCGCGGACAGCATAGAGGTAATGCTTACCGCTCATCCGTTGGACGGAGTGGTGTTTATACCCAACTGCGACAAGATAGTCCCCGGCATGATAATGGCGGCGGCAAGAATGAATCTGCCCTCGATATTTGTAAGCGGCGGCCCCATGAACCCCGGCAGGGTGCAGGGAAAGCGCGTGGGCTACAGCGAGATATACGAGGCTATCGGGCAGTATTCCAACGGTGAGATAGGCGACGAAGTAATAAAGGATTACGAGGACAACGCCTGCCCGACCTGCGGCTCATGTTCGGGTATGTATACCGCGAACTCCATGAACTGCCTTACCGAGGCTATCGGTCTGGCGCTGCCGTTCAACGGCACGGAGCCGGCGGTAAATTCCGCCCGCCGCAGACTTGCCAAGCAGACCGGCGAAAGAGCGGTGGAGCTGGTAAGGGAGAATATCCGCCCCAAGGATATAATCACCAAAAAGAATATGTTAAACGCGCTCGCTACCGATATGGCGATAGGCGCGTCCTCCAACACCGTGCTGCATTTGCTTGCGATAGCGCACGAGGCGGGGGTTGATATAAGCCTTGACGATATCGACGCGATGAGCAGAGTTACTCCGCAGCTTGCAAAGCTGAACCCCGCGAGCGACGTGTTCATCACCGACCTTAACGACGTGGGCGGCATACAGGCGGTAATAAAAGAGCTTGCCAAGGGAAAACATATAAACGAGGACGTACTTACCGTATCCGGCACTCAGGCGGACAGGATAAGCAAGGCGAAAAATGCGGACGGCGTGATAATACACACCTGCGATTCCCCCATAAGAAAGGACGGCGGTATCGCGATACTGTCCGGCAATATCGCGGAACACGGCTCGGTAGTTAAGCAGGGCGCGGTAAAGCCGGAGATGATGGACTTTACCGGCACGGCAAAGGTGTTTGACGGAGAGCAGGCGGCGGTAGACGCTATAATGAACAACGTGATAATCCCCGGCGACGTGGTGGTTATCCGTTACGAGGGACCCAAGGGCGGCCCCGGTATGCCGGAGATGCTCGCGCCTACAGCGGCGATAGTCGGCAAGGGACTTGACGGCAGCGTCGCGCTGATAACCGACGGACGTTTTTCCGGTGCCAGCCGAGGAGCGGCGGTAGGTCATATCTCGCCGGAGGCGGCGGAGGGCGGACTCATCGCGTTTATCGAGTCCGGCGACAAGATACATATAGACATACCCAACCGCAGTATAGAGCTTTTGGTAGATGAAAAGACCATCGAGGAGCGCAGGAAAAACGGTATCCTCCCGCCCAAGGAGCTGGACGGATATCTCAAGAGATACGCAAAGCTGGTCACCAGCTCGAATACCGGCGCGGTATTCAACGACTGAAAGACATATTTTGCCCGCCGCCGTTACGGTGCGGGGCAGTAAGTGTGGTGCGTCCGAACGTAATGTTAGGGTCGCACCACAAATTCCGAACGGAGTTTACCTATGGATAAGTTCGTGCTGAAAAGTGAATACAAGCCAACGGGCGACCAGCCGCAGGCGATAGAAAAGCTGGCGGAGGGAGTGCTGCGGGGCGATAAGGAGCAGGTGCTGCTCGGCGTGACGGGCTCCGGCAAGACCTTTACGATGGCGAACATCATCGAAAGGGTGAACCGTCCGACGCTGATACTTGCGCACAACAAGACGCTTGCGGCGCAGCTTTGCAGCGAGTTCAGAGAGTTTTTCCCGAACAACGCGGTGGAATATTTCGTGTCCTATTACGACTATTATCAGCCGGAGGCGTATATACCCGCCACCGACGCGTATATTGAAAAGGACAGCGCGATAAACGACGAGATAGACCGCCTGCGACATTCCGCCACCGCGTCGCTTGCGGAGCGCAGGGACGTTATCATCGTCGCCAGCGTGTCCTGTATCTACAGCCTGGGAAGTCCTGAGGATTACCGCGAAAATATGCTTTCGGTGCGCGAGGGTCAGGAAAAGAGCCGCGACGATATAATCAGGCGGCTGACCGAGATACAGTACGAGCGCAACGACATGAATTTTATCCGCAACAAGTTTCGGGTGCGCGGGGACGTGCTGGAGATATTCCCCGCGGCAAGCACCTCAGACAGGGCGATAAGGATAGAATTTTTCGGCGACGAGGTGGACAGGATATCCGAGATAGACGTCGTTACGGGAGAGGTAAAGCGCAGGTTCTCTCATATCTGTATTTTCCCCGCGTCGCATTACATCGTCGGTAAAGACAGGCTGGACGCCGCTCTTGACGAGATAGAACAGGAGATGGAGGAGCGCATAAAATTCTTTACCGACAGTCACAAGCTGATAGAGGCGCAAAGGATAGAGCAGCGCACCCGTTACGATATGGAGATGCTTCGGGAGATAGGCACCTGTAAGGGCGTGGAGAACTATTCCCGCGTTTTGGCGGGACGAGCGCCGGGCAGCTCCCCGATAACGCTTATGCACCATTTTCCGAAGGATTTTCTGCTGTTCGTGGACGAGAGCCACGTCACCCTCCCGCAAGTCAGGGGAATGTACGGCGGCGACCGCGCCAGAAAGCAGAATTTGGTGGATTACGGCTTTCGTCTGCCGTCGGCGTATGACAACCGCCCGATGAACTTCGACGAGTTTTACGGAATGATAAATCAGGTGATATACGTTTCCGCAACGCCCGGCCCGTTTGAAAAAGAACACGCGGTACAGGTCGCCGAGCAGGTGATAAGACCGACGGGACTGCTCGACCCGTTAGTGGAGATAAAGCCGGTAGAGGGTCAGATAGAGGATCTGTATTCCGAGATAAACGAGCGAACGGCGAGAAACGAATGTGTGCTTATCACCACTCTTACCAAGAAAATGGCGGAGGATCTCACCGCGTACTATGAAAAAATGGGCGTTAAGATAAGATATATGCACCATGATATAGATTCTATCGAGCGTATGGAGATAATCCGAAATCTGCGAATGCACGTCTTTGACGTTCTGGTAGGGATAAACCTGCTGAGAGAGGGACTTGACCTGCCGGAGGTATCGCTGGTGGCGATACTCGACGCGGATAAGGAGGGCTTTTTGCGCAGCGAAACATCGCTTATACAGACGATAGGACGAGCGGCGCGAAACGCCGACGGAAAGGTCATAATGTATGCCGACACCGTTACCGAGAGCATGGAGAACGCCGTAAACGAGACCAACCGCCGCCGCGAGATACAGATGAAGTACAACGCCGAGCACGGGATAACTCCCAAGACGATAGTAAAGGATATTCGTGCGGTGCTGGAGATCTCCGGTGCAAAGGACAAAAACAACGGCAGAAAGAGGAAACTCACCAAGGCGGAGCGCGAGGCGCTCATCAAGCAGTATACCGAGCAGATGAAGGCCGCCGCGAAGGTGTTGGATTTTGAACAGGCGGCGTTTTTAAGAGATAAGATAAAGGAGCTGCAAAACGACAGGAGCAGATAAGAGCAAAGGAAAGGCACGGACATGGGAATTGAAAAGATAATCATAAAGGGCGCGAGGGAGCATAATCTCAAAAACATCGACATCGAGCTGCCGAGGGATAAGCTGATAGTCATGACGGGACTTTCGGGTTCGGGAAAATCCTCTCTCGCATTCGACACCATATACGCGGACGGGCAGAGAAGATATATAGAGAGCCTGTCCAGCTATGCGAGAATGTTTCTCGGTCAGATGGAAAAGCCGGACGTGGACAGTATCGAGGGGCTTTCTCCCGCTATTTCCATCGACCAAAAGACCACCTCCAAAAACCCGCGTTCCACCGTCGGAACGGTGACCGAGATATACGATTACCTGCGGTTGCTTTATGCGCGGGCGGGTACTCCGCATTGTCCTGTCTGCGGCAAGGAGATAAGACAGCAGACGGTGGATCAGATAGTTGACAGGATAATTTCTTTGCCGGAAAAGACGAAATTCATGGTGCTCGCTCCCGTCGCAAGAGGCAGAAAGGGCGAGTATCAGCGGGAGTTCGAGTCGCTGGCGAAAAAGGGCTTTGCCCGCGTGAGGGTGGACGGTATCATATACGACCTGTCCGAAAGGATAAAGCCGGACAAAAACAAAAAGCACAATATCGAGGTCGTGGTAGACCGTCTGGTGATAAAGGAGGGTATAAAATCCCGCCTTACCGACAGTATAGAGGTCGCGGGGGGAATATCCGACGGACTTATCATAATAGACGTGGTGGACGGAGAAGAAATGATGTTCTCCCAGAATTACGCCTGTCCCGAGCATGGGGTGAGCATGGAGGAGCTTGTGCCGAGAATGTTCTCGTTCAACAACCCGTTCGGCGCTTGCCCGACCTGCACGGGTCTGGGTGTGTTCCGCCGCATAGACGTGGACCTTATCATTCCCGACAAAAGCCTTTCGATAAAGGAAAACGCGATAAAGGCAAGCGGCTGGAAATATTCCGACGGCACGATAGCGCAGATGTATTTTGACGCGCTTGCAAAGCATTACGGCTTTTCGCTGTCCGAGCCGGTGGGGAAGCTGGGGGAAAAGGCGCTGAACGTTATCCTGTACGGAACGAACGGCGAAAAGATAAAGGTGGCGCGCAGCCGCGAGCAGGGCGGCGGAGTTTTCATGACTGAGTTTGAGGGAGTGGTGAACAATCTTGAACGGCGGTACGGCGAAACCGCCAGCAACGCGGTAAAGGACGAGCTGGGGCAGTTCATGTCCGACTGCGAATGTCCCGAATGTCACGGCGAAAGACTGCGCAAGGAGGCGCTTGCGGTGACGGTCGGCGGAAAGAACATCAACGAGTTTTGCCGAATGAGTATCTCCGACGCGTTGGATTTTGTCAACAATATCACGCTTTCCAAGCGGGAAATGATGATAGCCAAGCAGATACTTAAAGAGATACGCGAGCGGTTGGGATTTTTAAAAAGCGTCGGGCTGGAATATCTTACCTTGTCCCGTTCCTCCGGCACGCTGTCAGGCGGGGAAAGCCAGCGCATACGGCTTGCGACTCAGATAGGCAGCAGCCTTATGGGCGTGCTGTATATACTGGACGAGCCGAGCATAGGCTTGCACCAGCGGGACAACGACAAGCTGATAGCGACGCTCAAAAGGCTGCGCGACCTCGGCAACACGCTCATAGTTGTTGAGCATGACGAGGAGACCATGCGGGCGGCGGATTTCATCGTGGATATAGGCCCCGGCGCGGGAATACACGGCGGCAACGTTATCTGCGCGGGCAGTATCGAGGATATAATGAACTGCAAGGAGTCGATAACGGGGCAGTACCTTACCGGCGAAAAGCGGATAGAAGTACCCGCCGAACGCAGAAAGCCGGGGAAAAATTGGCTCACCGTGAGCGGGTGCAGGGAAAACAACCTGAAAAACATCACGGTAAAAATACCGCTTGGTATCTTTACCTGCGTCACGGGCGTTTCGGGGAGCGGCAAAAGCTCTCTGGTAAACGAGATAATCTACAAGCACCTTGTCGGCAAGCTCAACCGAGCAAGGATACGCGCCGGAAAATTCGACAAGATGACGGGCGTGGACGCGCTGGATAAAATAATCGCGATAGACCAGTCCCCGATAGGGCGCACCCCGCGTTCCAACCCCGCGACATACACCGGCGTATTCAACGATATAAGGGAGCTGTTCGCCACCACTCAGGACGCGAAGATGAAAGGCTACAGCGCGGCAAGGTTTTCCTTTAACGTCAAGGGCGGACGCTGCGAGGCGTGCGAGGGCGACGGCATAAACAAGATAGAGATGCACTTTTTGCCGGATATATATGTGCCCTGCGAGGTGTGCAAGGGTATGCGCTACAACCGCGAAACTCTGGACGTGCGGTACAAGGGAAAGAATATATACGACGTGCTGGAGATGACGGTCGAAGAGGGCGTGGAGTTCTTTAAAAATCACGAGAAGATAGCGCGCAGACTTCAAACGCTGTACGACGTGGGACTGGGCTATATCAAGATAGGACAGCCCGCGACCACGCTTTCCGGCGGCGAGGCACAGCGCGTAAAGCTCGCGACGGAGCTGTCGCGCAGAGCGACGGGACGGACACTTTATGTTTTAGACGAGCCTACCACGGGACTGCATACCGCCGACGTCCATAAGCTGATAGATGTTTTGCAAAAGCTGACCGACGGCGGAAATACCGTGTTGGTCATAGAACACAACCTCGACGTTATCAAGACCGCCGACTACATTATCGACATGGGCCCCGAGGGCGGCGACAACGGCGGAACGGTAGTTGCCGAGGGCACTCCCGAACAGGTCGCGCAAACTGCCGGTTCATACACGGGAGAGTATCTCAGACCTATATTGGAAAAGGGGAAGATGTGAGAAGAAAAGATCGTGAAGTTATCGACCGCGAGCAGATAATAAACATCATCGATCGATGTGATACGCTGCGGCTGGGGATAGCGGACGGGACTATCCGTATATCGTGCCTGTGAATTTTGCGTACGAGGTCTGTGATGGGCAGCTCAGGTTTTATATTCACGGAGCCAAGGCGGGCAGAAAGTACAGTCTGTTGTCGACGGCTCGCTGTTGCTCGTTTGAGCTGGATATACCGCGGGAAACGGTCGTTTCCGCCGAGAAAAAGAGTATAACCATGCACTATGAAAGCGTTATGGGAAAGTCGAGTGCGGTTTTTCTCGAGGACGGGGAAAAGCAGCGGGCGTTGTCGCTTTTGGCACAGAGATATACGGGGATACGGGATTTTAAATACAGCGACGAGGCTGAGAAAAAAACCGCAGTGATAATGCTGGAGGTAACGGAGATGACAGCCAAGAGAAACCCGTCGGGTAAATAACAAAAAAAGCAGGCTTTACGCCTGCTTTTTTTGCTGTTTTTGACGTTATCAGTTTTTCTTTTCGGGGGCGAGGAATTTGTAAACGATGGCTGCGAGCGCACCGCCGATAAGCGGAGCGACGATGAATACCCATACGTTTGCGAGAGCGTCGCCGCCTACGAACAAAGCGGGACCGAAGCTGCGCGCGGGGTTTACCGAAGTGCCGGTAAGACCTATGCCGATAAGATGTACCAGCGTCAGCGAAAGACCGATCACCAGACCGGTAACGGCGGTGTTTTCCGTCTTAGAGGTAACGCCGAGTATTGCGATAACAAATACAAAGGTGAGAATTACCTCAATGATGATGGACATTAAAACGTCGCCGTTGAAAAGCGCGTTTGCACCGAGTCCTTTCTCTGTGCCGAGTATGCCCATCAAAGCGGCAGCGCCGGCGATACCGCCGAGGAACTGTGCTACAACGTAGCCGCAGAAATCCGTCACGGACATTTTACCGCTGATAAGCATGGCAAGGGAAACCGCAGGATTGATGTGGCAGCCGGAAACGTTGCCTATCGAGTACGCCATAGCGACAATGACCAGACCGAACGCAAGCGCGGTGGCAAGATAGCCGCCGGTAACGTCGCAGCCGATATTTGCGGCAACTCCGCAGGCGACGAATACCAGTACGAACGTACCGATAAATTCCGCAATGTACTTTCTGATAGCTTCCATAGTGTGACCTCCTATACACTACTTAAAATCCGTCCCGTAAAGGGATGTACTTATCATTATACTAGCATATCGGAGCGAAAATGTCAATATTTCTTTTGAATGGGTGCGGGTGTTTAAAGACGTTATTGAAAAATCAAAAATCGGCTTGCGGTCGTTTCACTTCTGCTTATTATCCTGTGACGATTTTTCGTTTAAATTTCTTATATTTTTCAGCATAAATTCACTTTACGCGTTGACAAAAAAACAGGAGAATGATATAATAAAAATACAAAAATCATATCGCGCTCCCTTATTTAAAAAGGGGTTGCGGGAGTTCATATTTTTATCCGACGATAGGAGGTATGAAAATGAAAGCGGTTCGTATTATATCTGTTTTTTCCGCGGCGGCGCTTGCGGTCGCCGCGTCGGGCTGTCAGTCAGACGGCGGCGCGGGATCGGGCGTAGTCGCGCAGCAAAGCACGCAGTATATAACCGAAAGGCAGGCTGAGCTGGAGGCACTTACCCATGCGAGGGTAGCCGAGGCGGACGCGCAGGGACTTGCCGCCGCGCTGGACAAAGACGACGGCAGGGTGAATTACGACGTTGATTTCATATCGGGCGAATACGATTACGATTATGAGATAGACGCGATAACGGGAGAGGTAATCTCCTTTGACAAAGAGCTGAAAGAAACCGCTCCTTCCGAGGGCAGCTCCGCTCTTATAGGGGCGGACGCCGCAAGCAAAAGGGCGTTGGAGCACGCGGGTGTTTCACAGGAAGAAACCTCCGGCAGACTGGTCGATCTGGACAAGGACGACGGCAGGATATACTACAATGTGGAATTTCGCGCGGGCGGAATAAAATACGATTATGACATCGACGCGGTGAGCGGAGAGATATTGTCCTTTGAAAAAGAAACGGTATTTTCTCCCGAACAGAGCGGACAGCAGAGCGAAAGCAGCGCCACGGCTTCCGAACCCGCCCAAAGCGGCAGTAAATATATCGGCGAGGACGCAGCCGAAAAAGCCGCGCTGAGCCATGCGGGACTGAGCGCGGACGCGGTCGCGGGGTTGATAACGGTGCTTGACCGCGACGACGGGGTGGTGTATTATGACGTTGAATTTTTCAGCGGCAACACCAAGTACGACTATGACATCGACGCGGTGAGCGGCGAGGTACTGTCGTATGATAAAGATGTGAAGTATACTTCCTCCCAGTCAAATCAGCAGTCGAGCCAGCAAACGGGCGGTACAACTCAGACCGCCGCTAAATATATCGGCGAGGCGGCGGCAAAGAAAGCCGCGCTTAATCACGCGGGAATATCCGAAAGCGCTGTGACCGGCTTAAAGACCGAGCTTGACCGCGACGACGGCAAGGTATACTACAACGTGGAGTTCCGATCCGGCGGCGTTGAATACGAATACGATATAGACGCGGTGAGCGGCAAGGTGCTGTCATACGATAAGGACGTGAAGTATACTTCCTCCCAGTCAAATCAGCAGTCGAGCCAGCAAACGGGCGGTACAACGCAGACAGCCGCTAAATATATCGGCGAGGCGGCGGCAAAGAAAGCCGCGCTCACCCACGCGGGAATAGCCGAAAGCGCGGTGACCGGCTTAAAGACCGAGCTTGACCGCGACGACGGCAAGGTATACTACAACGTGGAGTTCCGTTCAGGCGGCGTTGAATACGAATACGATATAGACGCGGTGAGCGGCAAGGTGCTGTCGTATGATAAGGACGTGAAGTATACTTCCTCCCAGTCAAATCAGCAGTCTAGCCAGCAAACGGGCGGTACAACTCAGACCGCCGCTAAATATATCGGCGAGGCGGCGGCAAAGAAAGCCGCGCTCACCCACGCGGGAATAGTCGAAAGCGCTGTGACCGGCTTAAAGACCGAGCTTGACCGCGACGACGGCAAGGTATATTACAACGTGGAGTTCCGCTCCGGCGGCGTTGAATACGAATACGATATAGACGCGGTGAGCGGCAAGGTGCTAAAAGCCGAAAAAGATATTGACGATTGATATTTCGCGGCGGTTCCGACAGGAGCCGCCGAGTTTTTCGTTTTCAATTTACGTTATTTGGGTAAATTCAAGTAGTAGATTGCACAAATCGAAAAAATTTTTTTGTTTAATATATACAAAAAAACGGTCGATAATCGACCGCATATGCTTTCTTTTTTCAAAATTCTGACACGAGGAAAAAACCAAAAGCTCTGACCTTTTAGTTTGAGTTGTTATGTATTCAATTTTTCCGACACTAACAGGTCATTTTCATCAACCTATCGCACATACAAATATCGGTACTGCTTCGACCACCGAAAATCCGACGCGGATAACGGTTGATCCAGTCCTCAAGGGCTTGAATTTCTTTTCGGCTGACCAAAAGCGCCGCGCAAGCCCCTAAATTCATTTATGGGCGTCAAGCGGCGCAAAAGTTTTTTGTAGTCGCTTG
>CANQIB010000004.1 GCA_947623915.1 uncultured Ruminiclostridium sp. | reverse complement strand
ATAACAAAACCTCCTATGTTTCTATTATACCATAGGAGGTCTTTTTTGTCACTGTTCTTTTTTACTGGTTCAGTTCACCATCGGCGGTGCTTTTTATTGTTTATTTTGCTCAGACGATAGGCTCGAAATCAGCCGCGCCGTGCTTGCACAACGGACAGATAAAGTCGTCCGGCAGCTCGTCGCCCTCGTAGATATACCCGCAGACCTTGCATACAAAGCCTTTCTTGCCCTCGGTCTGAGGCTTGGGCTTTACGTTCTTCTGGTAATAGGTGTAGGACATGGTGTCGGAGTCGGAGATGACTCTCGCCTCGGTAACGCTGCATATGAACATACCGTGCGTTCCCATATCCACATACTGCTCTACCTTCAGCGACATGAAAGCGTTTATATATCTCGGCAGGAAAACAAGTCCGTTATCGGAGCGCAAAAGCTCTCCGCTGTCCTTGAATTTGTCCGCCGCTCTTCCGCTTTGGAAGCCGAATGTTTCAAACACCTTGAACGGCGCGTCGGTCGACAAGCAGCAGACGTTCATTTTTCCTGTCTGCTTTATGACGTGATGGGAGTAATTCGCTTTGTTGATGTTCACCGCGATACGGTAGGGATTGTCGGTAAGCTGAGTAACGGTGTTTACGATAAGCGCGTTATCCTTTGTGCCGTCGTTGGATGTAACGGCATACAGCCCGTAGCCTATCTTGAACAAAGCCGACATATCCTGCTTATTTGCCGTTTCGCCGTGCTGAGCGATATAGTCCTTGCACAGCTCGTCCGAAAGCTCCTCTATCTGCGCGCGGCTCTCGTCGTTCAGCGCGGACAGCAGCTTTACGGTGGTTGCGGCATATGTGATGTTTTTGCAAGGCTCAAGCATAGAAAGCATTGTCTTTGCGGCGAGCGGCGCCCACAAGCCGTTTTCCATCAAAGCGACGGTGCGGTTTTGATATCCGCGCTCGGTAAGATGCTCGATAAAGGTGCGCATGAACGGGAAAATATCCGCGTTGTAGGTAGTCGTGGCAAGCACCAGCTTGCTGTATCGGAATGCGTCCTCTACCGCCTCCGCCATATCCTCCCGCGCAAGGTCGGTAACTACCACTTTAGGACAGCCCTTTGCGGTCAATTTATCCGCAAGCAGCCGAACTGCCTCTTTGGTGTGTCCGTATACCGAGGTGTAGGCTATCATTATGCCCTCCGTTTCGGGACGGTAGGACGACCATGTATCGTAAAGTCCTATATAGTGTCCTAAATCGTCGGTAAGCACCGGCCCGTGAGTAGGACAAATTATTTTTATATCCAGCTCGGCGGCTTTTTTCAGCAGGCGCTGCACCTGTGCGCCGTACTTGCCGACTATGCCGATGTAATACCGTCTTGCCTCGCAGTCCCATTCCTCGTCCACGTCGAGCGCTCCGAATTTTCCGAATCCGTCCGCGGAGAACAGCACCTTATCGCAGGCGTCATATGTGACTATTACCTCCGGCCAATGCACCATCGGCGCGGTCACAAAGGTAAGAGTGTGCTTTCCGAGGGAAAGCGTGTCTCCCTCCCCCGCTACTATCCGTCTGTCGGCGTAATCTGTCCCGAAGAACTGCGCCATCATGTTGAACGCCTTGGCGGAAGCGACTACCGTCGCTTCGGGATAAAGGTTCATAAAATTGGCGATGTTTCCCGCGTGATCCGGCTCCATATGCTGTACTATCAGATAATCCGGCCTGCGCTCGCCCAAAGCCGCCTTTATATTGTCCAGCCATTGATGGGTAAAGCGTATATCCACCGTATCCATTATCGCCGTTTTTTCGTCAAGTATGGCATAGGAATTGTAAGCCATGCCGTTCGGTACGATATACTGCCCTTCAAACAGGTCGATCTCGTGATCGTTTACTCCGATGTATTTTATATCATCGGTAACTCTTACTTCCATGATATTCCTCCTGATACGATTTTACTTTTGCGTTCGTTAAACGCGAACACCCAAAAATATTATACCTTTTTTTGCGCGGATTGTAAAGATATTTTGCGTGATTTTTTCTTTTGAACATTCTTTCGGGCGAAAAAACCGCCGTGCGCGTCAAGAACGGCGAAAAACTTACCCTCCGACTGCTTGACAGCGATACATATTTATGATATAATTACAGTAACTCAGTATGGGTACAACCGCCCATGCAAAATTTAAAGGAGGCCAATTTCCAATGGGAAGAAAAAAACTTACTATGGACGGAAATAACGCCGCCGGTCACGTTTCATATGCGTTTACCGACGTTGCCGCTATTTACCCCATAACTCCTTCCTCCGTTATGGCTGAGGTTACCGACGCCTGGGCAACGGCAGGAAGAAAGAATATCTACGGACAGGAAGTAAAGGTCGTAGAAATGCAGTCCGAAGCCGGCGCTGCCGGTGCGGTACACGGCTCACTTGCCGCCGGAGCTTGCACGACCACATACACCGCATCACAGGGTCTGCTGCTGATGATACCGAATATGTACAAGATCGCGGGCGAGTTGCTGCCCAGCGTTATCCATGTATCGGCGCGTGCGGTAGCATCTCATGCGCTGTCGATATTCGGCGACCACAGCGACATATACGCTTGCCGTCAGACCGGCTACGCTATGTTATGCTCCACCAATCCTCAGGAAGTTATGGACCTCGGCGCGGTAGCGCATCTGTCCACTTATAAGGCAAGAGTTCCTTTCCTGCACTTCTTTGACGGTTTCAGAACGTCTCACGAGATACAGAAGATAGAAGTTTGGGATTATGATACTCTCGACAAGATGATCGACCATGACGCGGTAGACGCATTCCGCAACAGAGCGCTCAACCCCGAACATCCCGTTCTTCACGGTACCGCTCAGAACCCCGACATATTCTTCCAGGCAAGAGAAGCAAGCAACAAATACTACGACGCTACTCCCGCTATCGTTCAGGAATACATGGATAAGGTAAACGCCGAGATAGGAACGGATTACAAGCTGTTCAACTACTACGGCGCGCCCGACGCAGAGCAGGTTATAGTTGCAATGGGTTCGGTATGCGACACCATCGAAGAGACTATCGACTACCTGACGGCTCAGGGCAAGAAGGTCGGACTTGTAAAGGTAAGACTTTACAGACCTTTCTCGGTAGACGCTTTTGTTGACGCTATCCCCTCCACCGTCAAGAAGATAACCGTTCTTGACAGGACCAAGGAGCCCGGCGCGCTCGGCGAGCCTTTGTATCTTGACGTTGTAGCCGCACTCAAGCAGGCGGGCAAGTTTACCGACGTTCCCGTTTACACCGGCCGTTACGGTCTCGGTTCTAAGGACTGCAACCCCGCTCAGATCATCGCGGTATACAACAACTCCGACAAGATGAGATTTACCATCGGTATCGAAGACGACGTTACCGGTCTTTCGCTGCCCATCGGCGAGAACCCCAACACCACTCCCGAAGGCACTACCTGCTGCAAGTTCTGGGGTCTCGGCTCTGACGGTACTGTCGGCGCTAACAAGAACTCCATCAAGATAATCGGCGACCACACCGATATGTACGCGCAGGCATACTTCGCATATGATTCCAAGAAGTCCGGCGGCGTTACCATTTCGCATCTGCGTTTCGGTAAATCGCCCATCAAGTCCACTTACTTTGTAAACAAGGCAAACTTTGTTGCCTGCCACAACCCCTCCTACATCGACAAGTACGATATGGTTGAGGACGTTATCCCCGGCGGTTCTTTCCTGCTCAACTGTCAATGGAGCGTGGACGAGCTGGACGAAAAGCTCCCCGCACCCGTTAAGGCATACATCGCAAAGAACAACATCAATTTCTACATAATCAACGCGATAAAGGTAGCTAAGGAAATAGGACTCGGCAACAAGACCAACACCGTGCTTCAGTCGGCGTTCTTCTCCATTGCTAACATCATTCCCGCCGACCAGGCTATCGAATACATGAAGCAGGCGGCTTACAAATCGTTCTCCAAGAAGGGCGATGACATAGTAAACATGAACTACGCCGCTATCGAAAGAGGCGCAGGCGAGGTCATCAAGGTAGACGTTCCCGCATCGTGGGCTGACGCGGAGGGTACTCTCCCCGTAAACGTTGCACAGGGCGACAGAAAAGACCTTGTTGATTTTGTAAACAACATTCTTATCCCCGTAAACGCTCAGCGCGGCGACAAGCTGCCCGTTTCCACCTTTGTGGATATGGCGGACGGTACTTTCCCGCAGGGCTCTGCCGCTTACGAAAAGCGCGGCATCGCGGTGGACGTTCCCCAGTGGATACCCGAAAACTGCATACAGTGCAATCAGTGCTCGTTTGTTTGCCCGCATGCGGTTATCCGCCCCGTTGTTCTTAACGAGGAAGAAGCCGCAAAAGCTCCCGCAAGCACTCAGGCTAAAGACGCGACCGGTCTGCCCGGCATGAAGTTCGCTATGGTGACTTCCGTTCTCGACTGCACCGGCTGCGGCGTGTGCGCTCAGGTCTGCCCCGCTAAGGAAAAGGCTCTGGTAATGAAGCCGCTTGAAACTCAGATGGACGCTCAGGCCGCTTTCGATTACGCTATGACCGTTTCGGATAAGCCCGAAGTACACGAGAAATTCAAGGAGACCACCGTTAAAGGCTCGCAGTTCAAGCAGCCGCTGTTGGAATTCTCCGGCGCGTGCGCAGGCTGCGGCGAAACTCCTTACGCTAAGCTGATAACCCAGTTGTTCGGCGACAGAATGTACATTGCAAACGCTACCGGCTGCTCGTCCATTTGGGGCGGTTCCGCTCCCTCCACTCCCTACACCGTCAACAAGGCAGGCAAGGGTCCGGCTTGGGGCAACTCGCTGTTCGAGGACAACGCGGAATACGGTCTGGGTATGTTCATAGCTCAGGATACCCTGAGAGGCAGAGCGCAGGCACAGCTCAAGGCGCTTTACGAGCAGGCTGAAAATCCCGACGTAAAGGCTAAGATAGACGCTTACTTTGAGACCGCAAACGACGGCAAGGCTAACGCAAAGGCTACCGAGGAGCTGGTAAAGGCTCTGGAGGCATGCAGCTGCGACAAGCCCGAAAAGCTCGCGGTACTCAAGGCTAAGGATTACCTTGCAAAGAAGTCCAACTGGATCTTCGGCGGCGACGGCTGGGCATACGATATAGGATACGGCGGTGTTGACCATGTTCTCGCTTCCGGCAAGAATGTCAACGTATTCGTATTCGATACCGAAGTTTACTCCAACACCGGCGGACAGGCGTCCAAGGCTACCAACATCGGCGCCGTTGCACAGTTTGCCGCAGGCGGTAAGGACGTTAAGAAAAAAGACCTCGCAGGCATCGCCATGAAGTACGGTTATGTATATGTCGCTCAGATAGCTATGGGCGCCGACATGAACCAATGCCTCAAGGCTATCGCCGAGGCTGAGGCTTACGACGGACCTTCTCTGGTAATAGCTTACGCTCCCTGCATCAACCACGGTATCAAGGGCGGTCTTACCATCGCGCAGAAGGTTGAAAAGGAAGCTGTACAGGCAGGCTACTGGCATCTGTTCAGATTTAACCCCGCCGCTCCCGAAGGAACAAATCCGTTCACTCTGGACAGCAAGGCTCCTACAGGAGATTACAAGGAATTCATGATGAGAGAGGTTCGTTACAACTCGCTCATGCGTGCTAATCCCGAAAGAGCAAACGTACTGTTCGACAAGGCGGTAGCTAACTCCAAGCAGAGATATGACGATCTGCTGGGTCTGGTAGACTACTACGCTCCCGAAAAGTAAAAAAGCAATCCCATAAAAGCCGAAAAGTGAAAACAGAATAGGTTTTACGTCCCCCCGACTCGTTCGGGGGGATCATTTTGTATAAAAGCTCCCCCTCAAACAATGTGTAAGTTTGAGGGGGATAAAATATTCGTTTAGTCGAGATGCAGCGTTCCCTTTTGATAAAATTCGTTTATCAACGTTTCGTCGCTCCTGTCGGACTTATATCCGCTCATTCGCAGCTCGCCGTTTTCGCCGCGCTCCAAGGTTATCTCCGCATGAACATAGTCATAAGAGTTGGTGGGAGAGATGAATATTTCCGATTCGTCCAGCGCCGTCTTTATCGTAACGGAAGTATCCGTTTCAATGTAGTCGGTGACGTAAACGTTTATCTCATCGCCGAGCGGGAGAGTCATGCCGCCCTCAGGGCAGTTCCTGTATACCGCGCCGTCCTCCTCCCATCGGTAATAATACGCCATCTCAGGCAGCGAATCGCCCTCAATATAATTTACCTTGAACAGGCTTTCTATAAAGTCCTCGGTGAAATATTTCCGCATTTCGGCGTCCAGCTTTTCCTCGGTATTTACCGCCGAGCCGGTGTATTTTATGAAATTCTGCGGATAATGACCGTCGCAGGCTTCGACCAGCTCGTCGGGCAGGTCGTCTTTGTCGAGTATCACGCGTTCAAACTCGTATTCCGTACCCTTGAACCGCTCGGTAAGGTCCTTTATCTCAAAATTCCTATTGAAAAATATATACGCCAGCTCGGTGTATTTTTCGTACACCTCGGTAACGACGTCTTTTTGTTCCTCGGTCAGCTTTGCGGGTACTATCTCCTCGTTAAAATGCTTTTCGTCATATACCTTTTCCAAAAGCTGCGGCTCGTATTTTTTCAAAAATCTCTCAAGCTCGAATTTTTCCTTTGAGTTAAAGTCGTTTGCCGCTGCCTCCCAAACGTAAGCGTACATTTCCGCCGTATTTTCCGCGGGCTCCGCCCATTCGGCGTCGGGGAGGAATTCCCTCACCGCCGCCGCTTTTTCTTCGAGAATTGCGGGCAGCACGGCAGCCTTTGCCATATCGTCAAACGACTTGAGCAGCCACCGCTTGGGGGTAAATACAACGCCGTTTTCATAGATAGTGAATTTGCTCAGGAACTTATCCGCACATTCCTCCGGCGTTCCCTCAAAGAACAGCCGAATATCCTCATCGGTAAGCCCCTCTATACCGGACTCAGCCAGTTTGGGCGCCAGCTCGTCGTATTCCAATCCGAAATATTTTATCATGCCCCAAGGTGAGCTGAAAGCGTCAAGCCCGTCGCTGTCGCTCGGCAGTTGGTCGTAATACTTTTGTACCTCGTCCGCCGACTCCGCGATATTTTTCTCAACGTATTTTGCTATAAAGTTTTCCGCCTCGTATATCTTGACAGCATAAGGATAGAAGTATTCCGTGCCCGCTTCTTCGTCATCGTAGTAATAGGCGGGCCAGCCGCCGAAGTACATATCGTCTTCAAATAATTGGCTTGTATTTCCTACCGTAAAGCCTATGTCGGCAACATCAGCCAAAAATCCCGACTTGCCGATAAGCTCCTCGTATCCGACGGACGTTTCCGAGCTTTCCTCCGATACGGAGCCGGAATCGTCGGGAACGAAAGACTGCGTCTGAGGTACGCTGACCGTGCCGCCAGAAACGGGGTACTCTCTTCCCCTGCCGCCGCTCAGAACGTTTATAACTCCGAACGCCGTTATACCTATCGCCAAAAACGCGCACACGGCGACCGCGGCGGGCTTCCAAAACGCCTTTATACCGCTGCGCGCGGAAAACGTTTGGGCGATATGCTCCGTGACCTGCGCGATATATTCGTCGTTTATGTAATCTAAAGAATCGAGCAATACTTCTCTTTTCATATCTCCGTTCCCTCCTTTTGTAAATATTTTCTCAGCTTTTCCTTTATTCGGGATATCCTTACCGTCACGGTGTTGGGTGCTGCGTCAAACGACTTTGCGATAGCCTTGACGCTGTAGCCCGCCCAGTACCGCATAAGGAATATTACGCGGCTCTCGCTGTCCAGCGTACCGAGGAACAGATTTATCATCTCGGCGGTGCGCGCCGCGTCAAATTCCTCCTCCACCGTACCGACCGAGGAGATACAGTCCGCCAGCTCGTCCAGCGACGCGTCAAACCTGCTGTTTCTGAACAAAGCCGTGTTTTTTCGGTATTTGGAAAGCGCCTTGTTCCGCGCTATCTTCCCGATATATGCCGAAAGGCATTTCGGACGCGTTGGCGGTATGCTTTGCCATACGCGTAAATATGTATCGTTCACACATTCCTCCGCGTCCTCTTTGTTTTTAAGGATATTTTCGGAAATGCTGCGGCACATTCCGCCGTACTTGGCGGAAAGAGCGGATATGGCGTTTTCAGACCGTGCAAAGAACATCTCTATTATAGCGTTGTCGTCCATACTTACTTCCCCCTTTTTTTGAGCGTTCCGACGTCTTTGTCTATATAGACGCAAAAGGACGAGAAATGTGACAAAAATTTTTCTGAAAAGCAGTATGGCGCCGTCCTCAAGCAGCGGGACGGCGCCGACCGTATCAACTATTTTTTCGGTTCAAAAGATTTGCAGTCGGTGCAGGCTTTTTCCGACGGGTCGCACTCGTGCGAACCTATCCTTATTCGGTCAAGCGAGCAGTAATCCGCACAGCAGCAATGGTTTTTACAGTTTTTGATGGTGCAGGCGATATGCTTGTTTGCGTATTCGGTATCCATGATAAAAAACCCCTTTTCATTATGCGTTAAAAAAACGTAAAGCAGTGTTGCTCTACGTTTTTATTATGCGCATATGCGTCGGATTTATCAAAGGATAAAACTGCAAGTTAAGCCTTATCCTGTTCGATAAGGATTTTGACAGCGTTTACCGCCGCTTGTATCGCTCTGCCGCTGTCCATGCACACCGTATCGGGAAGTCCCGCGTTTGAGCGCTCGACGTTCCACAGCGCGGTAAACACCGCGCCCGCTCTGACTTTGCGTGCCTGCGCCACGGCAAAAAGAGCCGCCGATTCCATTTCGGAGGTAAGACAGCCGCATTTTACATAAGATTTCCAGCCGTCGCACAGCTTTAACGAAACCGGCATTTTTTCCGGCTCTATCTCTCCGTAAAAGCTGTCTTTACAATGTACCACCCCGACGTGGAAGCGTTTGCCGTCCTCATTTTCGGAAAGGTCGGACGCGGCTTTTGCAAGGGCGCTCACAACGTCGAAATCGGCGGCTGAGGGATATTCCGGCGGGATATATTCCCTGCTTGTCCCCTCGCTGCGCACCGAAGCGGTAGCTATCACCAAATCGCCGCCACATACTTTAAGGTCCATTCCTCCGCTTGTGCCTACTCTTATAAAAGTATCCGCGCCGCAGCGGATAAGCTCCTCGACCGCGATAGCCGTGGACGGCCCGCCGATACCCGTGGAGGTAACGCTTACCTTTTCACCGAGCAGGCTGCCGGTATATGTGACAAATTCGCGGTTGGACGCGACAAAAGCGGCGTTGTCCAAGCGCTCGGCTATCAAAGGCACCCGCGCCGGATCGCCCGGAAGTATCACATACCTGCCGACATCGCCTTTTTTTAGCTTTAAATGGTATTGAACGTCATCGGATATTATTCCCATAGCTTATCCCTTCTTCTTGCTTTTTTTATCTTTACCGCCTGAGCTTTGCGCGGATACCGTACCGCCAAGCACCGACGGAGCTTCCGCGTTTTTGCGCTTTTCGCGCTCGTCCATTCCCTCGTGTATTCTGTCCCAGTTGCCGAAGATAGCTATAAGTATATCCAACACGGTTATCACCAGCATTGGCAGGTACAGCTCTCTTGCCGTGCCTCTTAGCAGCTCATGCAGAATGAACACGCATATCATTCCCACAAAAGACATCGCCGCGGCAATGATGTATTTTTTGAGCATGACCAAAAAGGTCGGGATAACAAAAAACACCACCGTGAGAGCTATCCAGAAAATGACATACCCCTCTATGCCGTTTATCTGCGCCACTCCCGTGAAAAAAGCCGAGATGCCGCCGCAAACGTTGAACGCGATAGCCACCGCGCCTGTCGCGACCATTAAGATAACCTTTAAAACATTCACAAATATTTTCATAACATATTCCTTTTTGATATTCGTACCGATTTTCAATAAAGGGCTTGCCCGTCATAATTATCCGCCGAAAAACGAATTTTTTCTTTTGCGCTGCAAAAGATAAGAAATATGCGGTACGTTTTGTTAAAACGTCGGAAATATCCGCGCTTAAACATATAATATCACAATTTTCCGCCGATGTCAATTATTTGACGAAACGGCGTCAAAATTTGACTTTTCGCTTGCGGTACGGCTCTGCGGTTTCCATGTCAGTAAAAAGCTAAAATTAAAAAATACCTCTTATAAAAAAATCCGTCGGGCAAATATTATTTCTGTGATTTTTCATTCTGAAACATCTCAAGGAGTGGTTATATGAAAAAAGCTGTAAATATTTTGCCCGCCGCTCTGTCTTTTATCATAATAATGATGTTTGCGGCGTCGGCTTATATAGACGGCGTTATAGAAAGCGGCTGTTATATAGATAAGGACGGAGAGATAGCCGCGATATCGGCGGCGGGTATCACCGCAGAATTTAAAGAAACCGCGCTGCTCCCCGACGGGCGCAGCGAATATAAAGCAAACGTAAAGCTGTTCGGGATACTGCCGGTCAAGACCGTGACCGCCGTCAAGGAGCAGCGCCCGTATCTTGTGCCCTGCGGTACTCCGTTCGGCATAAAGCTGCTGACCGATGGAGTTATAGTGACGGACTTCGGCATAGTCGGCGGCAGCGGGGATATATCTCCCGCAGGAAAAGCCGGCTTGCAGGCGGGAGATATAATTACACGGATAAACGGCGAGCAGGTGACCTCCGCAAAGCAGCTTTCGCGTCTGGTGGAAAAAAACGGTGAAAACACTATTATAGAGTATATCCGCGACGGCGAAAAGCATACAGTCAGCGCGACTCCCGAAAAGGACGCGGACGGCGTTTTAAAACTGGGGGTATGGGTGCGCGACAGCGCCGCCGGAATAGGCACGATGACCTACTATGACAGCGAGAACGGAGTTTTCGCGGGGCTTGGCCACGCGGTATGCGATGTGGATACCGGCGAGGTCCTGCCGCTCAGAAAGGGCGAGATAGTCCCCGCCGTGATAACCGAAGTTAAAAAAAGCAGCGACGGAAGTCCGGGAGAGCTTTGCGGGAATCTACTGTCAAATACCGTTACAGGAACGATAGATAAAAACACCGAACGCGGTCTTTTCGGTCACAGCGGGCTGTGTCCCGTTTCCGAGGAGGCGATGCCGATGGCTTACGCCGAAGAGATACACACAGGAAAGGCGTATATCATCACTACCGTAAACGATCAACCCGCCAAACGGTACGAAATAGAGATAGAGAGCGTTGACCCGTACAACCGAGAAAACAAAAATCTGGTAATAAGCATTACCGACCGCGAGCTTTTGGAGGCTACCGGCGGTATCGTTCAGGGAATGAGCGGCAGCCCGATAATTCAGGACGGAATGATAGCGGGAGCCGTCACCCACGTTTTCGTAAACGAACCGACCAAGGGCTACGGCATATTCGCCCAGTCCATGTATGAGGAAACGAAAGAGCTTCGCTCGGTACAGCCGCAGGCTGCCTGACAAATTTTTGCCCCGCTTTTCAGCGGGGCAAAAATAATATTAAAGAATTATACATATCAAGCCGCTGCAACCGTCGTTGATTATTCGCTGAATGGTCTCTTGCAGCTTTCCCCTTGCGTCGGTCGGCATACGGTACAGCTTGTTTCTCAGTCCCTCGTTCACCAGTTCATGCAGCGATTTGCCGAAAATATTGCTTTCCCATATTTTGGTGGGATTTTCTTCATATTCTTTCAGCAGATACTTTACCAGATCCTCCGACTGCTTTTCGCTGCCCACTATCGGATTTACCTCGGTGGTAATATCGGCAAGCATCATATGTATCGAGGGCGCGGACGCTTTGAGCCGCACTCCGTATTTTCCGCCCTGCTTGATTATCTCCGGCTCTTCCAGTTTAAGCTCCTCCAGTCCCGGCATAACTATACCGTAGCCGGTCGCCTGCACCTCGTCCAGCGCGGTCTTTACCTTTTCGTACTTTTTCTTTATGCCGGCAAGCTCTATCATGCACGGCATAAGGTCGCTTTCGTCGTTCAGCTCAAGACCGGTGGTTTCGCCGAGAATACGGTAAAACAGTTCGTTTTTTACGTTTAAGGTAACATATCCCGTTCCCGTGCCGAGGTCGGCGTTATCTACGGTACAGCCCGTTATGCACTCGCATGACAGCATACCCTCGGCAAACTTTTTGATACAGCCCATATCCACAGTGAGAGCGGCGGCGTCCCGTATCGTGCCGAATACCTCTTTTTTCAGCCAATGTTCCTTATCCAGCGCGGTCAGCCATTTGGGTATCTTTATGTTTATCTGTTTTACGGGGAATTGCAGCAATACCGTTTTAAGTATCTCCTTTATATCCTCCTCGCCTATTTCCAGACAGTTTACCGCCGTGACGGGTCTGTGATATTTTTCGGAAAGCTGAGCTGCCAGTTCCTGCGCCGAGGCGCTTTGGGGGTCTTTGCAGTTCAGCACTATCACGAACGGCTTTTCGATGGTTTCAAGCTCCGCTATCACGCGTTCCTCCGCCTCGGCATATTCCTCGCGCGGTATGTCCGTGATACTGCCGTCCGTCGTCACCACCAGCCCTATCGTGCTGTGTTCGGTAATGACCTTCTGCGTGCCGACCTCCGCCGCCATATTAAACGGTATCTCCTCGTCGAACCACGGCGTCATGACCATTCTCGGCGCTTCGTTTTCGATATAGCCTATCGCGCTGGGCACGATATACCCTACGCAGTCGATAAGCCGCACATTCATCGAGGTGCTGTCCTCCAGCACTACGTTTACCGCTTCCTCCGGCACGAATTTGGGTTCGGTGGTCATTATCGTTTTTCCCGCCGCGGACTGGGGAAGCTCGTCTACAGCCCTCTCGCGAACATAATCGCTGCCTATCCCCGGCAGCACCAGCACGTTCATAAACTTACTGATAAAGGTGGATTTGCCGGAACGTACCGGCCCTACCACTCCGATATAAATATTTCCCTGCGTCCGCACGGAGATGTCTTTGTAAATAGATTGAGGCATATTTGCTCCTTTTCTCCGCACGGTTTTGTTTTTCTGCGTTTGTGCCGGTATCCTGCTGCCCGCCGATTTGCCTGCCCTGCCTGTTCACGTGCGGAGGAACAGGCGGGAACACATGATACCCGTCCTTTGCCTAAACCGGCGAAAAGTCCGTCGCGGAGGACGCTTTCTCAGCGGCTCACACTATCGGGATAAGCAGCATACCGGCGGGTACTTTATCACCCTGAATGTCGTTTTCGCTCTTTATCTGCTCGCAATCGGTGTTGTATTGCTTTGCTATGCTCCACACGTCCTCGTTTTCCTCGGCAAAATACAGTTTCAGCCCGTACTCGTTATTTTTCTGCTTCGGGGAATCGGTGTTTACGCTTATCTCCTTTACCACCTCTACCAAGCCGGTCTGATACAGACAGCCCTGCATGGAAACGCTGACGCGCAGCTCTATTTCGCTGTCGGAGGTCATACTGTAGCTTACCGACGACACCTGTACCGACGGCTCGATAACGCTGTCGCCGTTAAGACCGCTTACCGGCACGGACAGCTCAAACGGCTGTACCTTTTCGATATATACGGGCAGACCGCTTTCAAGTCTTGCAAGCACCTGATAGGAAGCCTGCCCGCATATTACCAGCTCCTCCGAGGATCTTCCCCGACAGGTAAGATCGTTTAACTCGCAGCGGCAGTCTATTATGCTCTGAGGCGCGCCCTGCGTACATTCCGCCGTTTCCTTTAAGGTAAGAGTCTGCGATATGTATCTCGGATTTGTTTCGGTCTTTATGACCGCCGTTGTAAACTCGCTTTCGTAATCGACGGAATACATATCCGTTACGGGATACACCGTCTGTTCTATATCCGCGCATACCGACGCCTCGGCGGAAATATCGCAGGTAAACACGCGGCTGTCGTTCTCCCCGCTCTGTTTAAGCGAAAGGTCGCAGGACAGTATGTTGAACTGCGCGTATATCGTATGCTTATCGGTAACGCCGTCAGCGTCTATTATCTGGCTGAGCGGTATATCCGCCTCCATTATCTCGGCGCTTACCGTGCCGTCGTTTTCTATAAGGTAGAGCGCTTTCAGCTTTGCCTCTCCCTTTAGTATCACCTTATCCTCTATGACCTTGCAGTCGCTCACCACGCTCACGGTATCGCAGTTCACCACCGCTTTGACCGTTCCCTTCGCGTCGCTGACTTCGATGTCCTCTCTTGCGATAAACTGCTTTTTTACGGTGACCTTTTTGCCGCCGCAGGATACGGGAGTCCGTCTTACCTGTACCCCCTCGCCCGACGCGCCCGTCACTATCTCCGTCATGCGGCTGCCCGTCACTTTCACCTTACAGCTCACCGCGCCCCGCACGTCCAGCCGTCTGCCGGATATGGCTCTTACCGTGCAGTAATCCGTCCGAGGTATTATCGTCGCCGTCGCTCCGTCCGCCTCTTTCGCAAGATCCACCGTCTTGGAAAAGGTATATCTGTGTTCCACGCAGTTCAGAGCGTTGCTGTTTTCACTAAGATACAGGGCGGAAATATACACGATACCGTCGCATATCAGCTTGTCGCCGGAAATGTTGTAGGAAACTATCCCCGGTTTTAAAGAGCATTTGAGTATTTTAAAAATATCCGGATAGTAATCCGGCAGGATATAATCAAACTCTACGCCCTGCTCAGCCGTACCGTCGTAAATGACCTCGTTGAGATATAACGGCTCCTTTGAAATTGATAAATCCATATTTTCCTCCTTTGAGCTTATTTCCCGCCCGTAAAAACGTAACGGTCATACATTCGGAAACTGCCGAAGCAGCTTCGGCTCGGCTCCTAACCTAAATATATGTTTGTCACGGACATAATATGCCGCCTGTACGCTTTTTTTGATATCGGCGGCAAAAAAGCGCCTCCTATGCGAAAAGATGAGCGCTCGCTTTATTCGATCCGTCGATGGCTCCGAAAGAAGAACACAGAAAACGTCGCTCTTGACAAATTCATTTTTAAGAGTTATAATTTTAAAATATCCGAATTAGAATTTTTTACCATTATTTTAAGACTGCTTTGGAGGAGAAAAATGAGTATCGGGATAAACAGGAAAAAACGGCAATACATTACGGCGGTATCGCTTGCGTCCGCGCTGCTTTTAAGCGGATGCAGCGCAAACGATAATGCGAAAGCGGACGACATCGTAATTTTATATACAAATGACGTGCATTGTTCCATAGACGACGACATCGGATACGAAGGGCTTGTGTCATATAGGCATTGGTGCGAGGAAAATACCCCTTATGTCACGCTGGTAGACTGCGGGGACGCCCTGCACGGGAACGCTATCGGAACGGTTTCCAAGGGGGAATATCCCGCGGAGCTTATGAAACGTGCGGGATATGACTTCGCCGTACTCGGAGATCAGGAGTTCGGCTACGGAATGGAGCAGCTCGATCGCCTTATGGAGATAAGCGGCGCTCAATATCTCGGCTGCAATATCAGCTATACGGGAGAGGATAACGCGGCTTTTCTTTCCCGACTTCTGCCGTATAAGATAGTATCCTACGGTGAAGTGAAAGTCGCCTATATCGGTGTATCAACGCCTGAGAGTATCATAAAATCCGTTCCGACGTACTTTTGCGATGATAACGGAAACTATGTATACGACTTCTGCGGGGAAAGCGGGGAGAAATTATACGGCTGCGTTCAGGAAAACGTGGACGCCTGTCTGAATGACGGCGCGAATTATGTCGTAATTCTTTCCCATCTCGGAACGGACGAGTCCTCCTCGCCGTTTACCTCCCGTGAGCTTATCGCAAATACGAGCGGGATCGACGCCGTGCTGGACGGCAATTCCCTCGGCGAGATACCCTGTGACGTTGTAAAAAATGCGGATGGGGAGAATGTGCTTTTGTCCTCCACCGGCATGGGACTTAGCAATATCGGCTGTCTTACCATTACCGCAAGCGGGAATATCCAAGCAGGACTTATCGGGAGCTATCCCGAAAAAGACGGCGAAATGACAAGCTATATAGAAAGTATGGAAGAAAAGTTCGACGCCGAGCTGACGAAAAAAATCGCCGCATCGAATGTAGCGCTTACGACCGTTTCCGAATCCGGAATGCGGCTCATACGCAACAGGGAAACCAATCTGGGAGATTTCTGCGCGGACGCGTACCGTGCCGTGTCGGGGGCGGATATCGCGCTTGTGAACGGCGGCGGCATACGGGCGGATATTCCCGCGGGAGATATAACCTATGGCGATATCCTGAACGTGCACCCCTATGGAAATACCCTGTGCGTGGCAAATGCCACGGGTCAGGAAATACTGGACGCTCTGGAGATGGCGAGCCGTTTCTGCCCGACAAAACCTGACGACGGAGAAAATGCGGTAGGTGAAAACGGTGGCTTTTTGCAGGTATCGGGGCTTAAATACAGCATAGACACTTCCGTGGTATCCACGGTGGAAACGGACGAACAAGGGAATTTTCTCTCATGCGGAGATGAACGGAGAGTAAAGGACGTCAAGGTCCTTGAGGAGGACGGCAGCTATACGGAGCTTGTGCCGGATAAAGTATATACGGTAGCGTCCCACAACTACCTTATCAAAGAAGGCGGAGACGGGCTGAATATGTTCACGGATAACGAGCTGACTATAGATGAAGGAATGACAGATTACGAGATACTTATGACTTATCTCACGGACGGACTTAACGGGACCGTTGGGGACGAGTACGCCGAGCCGCAGGGACGGATAGAGATAAAATAAATACACTGAAAAAGGCTGTTCCGAAAAGCCGAAACCGCCGCTAATACGACACGAATGTGTTAAGCGGCGGTTTTGGTGACAAATAAAAAAGGAGAAACCGTAAAGGCTTCTCCTTATATTTTTTAATTGGCGGGGACGATGTAGTACACCCTCTCCTCAGGTCGGGCATAGCCGAGCTTATCCCGCGCGATGTTTTCGATATAATCGACCTTGTACTCTTCTTTTGAATATCGGATAAGCATCTCGTTCTCGTTTTCGACCTCGTCGCGCTGAGCGGCTATGTTTTCAAGCTCGTTGTTTTTCTGCGATATCTCCACCTGAACGGCGACGAAATTATAAAGGCAAACGCAAAGCGCGATTACAAACACCGGTACCAATACAATAAACAGCTTATTGCTCTTTTTTAATTTTAGCTTTAATTTTTGATTTTCCGGCAACCGTTTCATCTCCTTTTGCCTTTATATCATTTAAATTATACAACACTTTACCTTTTCTTTGCAAGTTATTTAGTCGATTTTTACCCTTTAAAAGCAATAATTTGTATATTTTACCAAAAAACTCCGATATAAAATGTGCAAATTTAATAAAATATTTTTTTATCGGACGGAAGCAAACTCGGAATATCTTAGCTAAAGCGGTCAAAATCAGCGTATACAGCTTTTTTATCAGCCGTCCCGCGGTAAGAAAATACAGCAGCGCACCCGCCGCCGCGCTTACAAGATACAGCAGCCGAAATTCTCCGTTCCCCGTTTCAAGGGAAAAGCCGAAAAGTATCACCGCGCACAGCGAGAGATACAGGGTGTCCTCTATGCCGGTGACTACCGTCCCGTGAGGCACGCACACCCGCAGCAGCCGCAGCAGCTCATAGCCCAGCCCCAAAAACGCTCCGCAGATAAAGAAGTATAAAAACTGCTCGTACAAAGGGGTAACTTCATTCATAGCCGTCCCCCCTATCTGAACAGCCGCGATATGAAATTATCCGCCGTTCTTTCGCGGTTATCGGCATAGCTCAGCGTTTTGATAAAGCCGGTTATACCGACGGTGTCCCCTCCGTCAAAGGCGTTTTTCAGCTCCAGAGCACGCCCCGTTACCGTCAAGTCGCCCAGCACGGTAAACATCGCTATCCTGTCGTCCGTGTAGCTCAGTATTTCTTTAACGCCGTTTACCGTCAGCGTTTTACGGTCTTTCAAGGTCAAAAGCTGTATATTGTCGGACATAAAACCATCTTACCTTTCGTATCTGAATATGCTGTTCGCTTATTTAGATACTATTCGTCCGACAGGAAAAATATTCATGCTTGTACTTTAAACTACCTCGTACAGATCGCCCGCGCCGTCTTTGCCGACTACCTCCGCCACTTTAAGCACCCTTACTTTAAGCGGAGTTTTGCCCATATTTATTTCGATAATATCGTTTACCTTAACGTCATATGACGCACGCGCCGTCTTGCCGTTCACGGAAATTTTTTCCGCGTCGCACGCTTCGTTAGCGACCGTGCGGCGCTTGATAAGACGCGATACCTTTAAAAACTTATCTAATCTCATGCCGTTCTCCTTTTATCCGAAATAGGTTTTCGCCGTAAAAAAACACAGCGGAGACGGTCAACGTCTCCGCATAACAGCTTTGATCAATTACTTAGCAACTGCGTCTTTTAAAGCGCTGCCTGCCTTGAATGCAGGAACCTTAGAAGCAGGGATCTTGATCTTTTTCTTGGTCTGGGGGTTGATGCCCTCGCGTGCTGCACGCTCGCGAACCTCAAAAGTGCCGAAGCCGACAAGCTGGATCTTCTCGCCGTTAGCAAGAGTTTCCTTGATGCTGTCAACAACTGCGTTGATCGCCTTTTCAGCATCTTTCTTGGTAAGGTCAGCCTTCTCTGCTACCTTTGTAACTAATTCTGCTTTCGTCATGTGTGTAATCCTCCGTTAAAAATTATATATAATGCTTAATTTAAGCATATAAAACATTATTCACTCTGACCGATGGCGGTCCTAAACAACTTGTCCGCCTCTTCTTCGGACAGCTCGTCCGGCTTTTTACCGTCTGAAATTATGCTTTGCTCAATATCCCTAAATCGAATTATAAACTTATTTATCGCAAATGTCAAGGCTTTTTCGCTATCTTTTTTTATAAAACGAGATAAAATACAGCAGGCAAACAAAAGTTCGCCAAATATGTCCTCGATATCATCGTCTTTTTTGTCTAATATTGACAATTCGAGTTCCTTAACATTAGAACGCAGCCAGTCCATAGCCTGTTCGGTATCGCGAAAACCCAGACCCACGTCGGAAGAACGTTTTGCGACCTTCTGCCCTCTCATAAGCGCGGGAAGTATCGCGGGCACGCTTTCGAGCGCCGACGAGGCGGTGTCCTGATTTTTGGAGGCTTTTTTCAGCTTTTCCCAGTTTACCAGTACCTCATCGGAATTTTTTACCGAGGTATCTCCGAAAACGTGCGGGTGACGGTAGATCATCTTCTTGGTCACCTCGTCGCACACGTCGTCGAAATCAAAGCGACCCCTCTCGTTTTCTATCTGACAATGAAAGACCGCCTGAAACAGCAGGTCGCCCAGCTCCTCCCGCAGCATGGCGGGGTCGTCGCGGTCGATAGCCTCCATCACCTCGTAGGTCTCTTCCAGTACGTTCTGGCGTATCGACTTATGGTCCTGTTCCCTGTCCCAAACGCAGCCGTTCTCTCCGCGAAGTATGGCGGTGACTTCCAGCAGGTCGTTTATATCATACTTATCCTTAAATTCAAAGTTCAATCGAACCACCCCTCAAAAGTTGTTGCGAACCGCCTATATAATAATACCCTAAAAGTGCAATATATGCAAGCTATTTTTGAGATTTTTTGAAAATTTGTCGATTTAGCAGATTTTTTACATCTATACCTCCCTGTATTATTAGTAAAAATATATAAAGCGCTCCGCCTGTTATCACACAAAATATCAGCGACAGCACGGGGGAAAAATATCCGATATAAAATCTGTAGCCGAAAAACGCTGCCGCAGCGCAGAATATTCCCGAAATAAGCGGCGCGACGGTCATTTGCGCAAGTCCGAAGCCCATTTTGCAATGATTTTCCAACGCGAGATAGCCGCCGAAAGCCGCCGCCGCATAGGATATCGCGGTGGAAAGCGCCGCGCCGGTGATATTTATTTGCGGCACGGAAATAAGGAACACGTTAAGCACCAGCTTTATCGCGCAGGCAAACAGCATGAGCCTTATCGGCAGGTCGGAACGACCTATCACCTGAAAAACCGAGAAAAACGAGGACGCCAGCGTCATGAACGCTCCGCCTATCGCAAGCACCGCCATCGGCAGTATGCTCACCGATATTTCTTCCGGACGGGAGGAGTACAGCAAAGTAAGCGCCGGCTCGCTCACGGCTGCCAAGCCGAAATACAGCGGTATGCCGATAAGCAGATTTGACCTTATCACCAAAGTCACCTTTCGCTTGAAAGCGTAAAGATCTCCCCTGCTCCATGCCGAAGCGATGTCCGGCAGCGCGCTTTTTGAAAGCATTCCCGTAAACGCAGGTATCAGCATGACCATCGTGACGGCAAGCCCCGTATAGCTGCCGAACATGAAGTTGCCGAGGCTCACCTCCCCGCCGTGCAGCGAGATTATGCCGCCGAACCTGCTTTGAAAATATTCCGGCGCCGCGTCCACGGAATAGTTGATACAGCGGGTGATAGTGATAAGGTCTATAAATGAGGATAAATTTACCACAACCGCGCCCGCCGCTATGGGTATGCAGTCTTTTATCAGAGAAAGCGCAGTTTCTCGGCCGCTCTTGCGGGAGCGCGGCGGCGTCTGCGGGATATTGCGTTCTGCCCTGCAAAAGCGACAGCGCAAAGCCAAAAACGCCGTTCCGCACAGCTCGCTCAGTGTGGCGGAGAGAGTGGCTGCCGCCGCCGCGAACGGCAGCGCCGCGGATATCGCCTGTTCGACGCTCGCGGCATTGCTGCCGAATACCGCAAGCCCGTTGTTATAGCACTCTACCGCATATTCGACGGTAAAGAAAGACGCGGACAATCCTATCACGGCGCGGCTGACAGATTCTATTATCAGCGAGATCGCCGTGGGAGCCATATTGCTAAGTCCTTCATAGTACCCTCGGTAAACCGAGCCGACGCAGCAGAGGAACACCGAGGGCGCTATGGAAAGCACGGCGTATATACTTTCCTGCGACTGCGCCGCAAAGGAGCAAAACGGAAAAGCCAAAGCCGTCAGCGCGGCTGTGCCGACAAAGCCTATGATACCGAAAGTGCGCAGCGCGATATGTAAAGTCCTGCGGGCGTCGCCGTATCTTCCCGCGCCTACCAGCCGAGCGGTGACTTTTACTATAACGGTGGGTATCCCCGCCGCGGTAACGGCGAATATCGGGTTGAACAGGCTATACGCCGCGCTGTAATAGCCCATCCCCTCGCCGCCGAGAATATTTGTGAGCGGTATTTTAAACACCGCGCTTACCGTCTTGCTTATCAGCACGGCGACAAACAGTATAACGGTGTTTTCCGCAAAGCTCTTTTTTTCTTTCATCTTCCGTCCTCCCGTCAGGTCGGGGAATACGGCGGCATAACGCAGCCAAGCCCCTACTGAAAATAATATTACCTGTCGGACGGGAATATGAATAAACCTTGACTTTTAAGCCGTAATATTGTATTATTAAAAGGGTAACACCCTATTTTGCTATGGAATTGCTTTAAGGAGTTTAAGATGGATATAAGGATAAAGCCCGCCGCCCTGCACGGAAAGCTGAATGTGCCGCCCTCAAAAAGCATATCGCACCGTATGCTGATATGCGCGGCGCTGTGCGACGGAGAGAGCGTGATAAACGACGTTTTGGACTGCGAGGATATTACAGCTACCAAAAACGCATTGACCGCGCTGGGCGCGAATATTTTTGAAGAAAACGGCCGCTGCCGCGTGGTCGGGATAAACGCTCCCGCTAAAACGGCGACGGTAGACTGCAAGGAAAGCGGTTCCGCGCTGCGGTTTCTCATACCGATAGCGGCGGCGCTGGGCTGCACGGCGGAATTTATCGGTTCGGGCAGACTTCCCGAACGACCGATAACCCCGATAATACAGCCGCTTTGCGATAACGGGATAACCTTTCTCAGCGAAAAATGGCCGTACAAAATATCGGGAAAGCTGCGTGCCGGCAGCTACCGCATAGACGGCAGTATGTCCTCGCAATTTATCACGGGACTGCTTTTCGCATTGTCGATATTGGACGGCGACAGCGATATAATACTTACCTCGCGGCTCAATTCCAAGCCTTACGTCGATATAACCGCGGACTGTATGCGAAAATTCGGGGTGCAGGTGACGGAATACGACGGCGGCTACCGTGTTAAAGGCGGACAAAAATACCGCCCTCAGACCGTCAGCGTGGAGGCGGATATGTCGCAATGCGCATTTTTTGCGGCGGCTGACTGCATAGGCTCGGATATATCGCTTTTAAATCTTGCCCCCGACAGCGTTCAAGGGGACAGAGCGATACTGGATATTGCCGCGAGATTTAAAAGCGGAGAGGCTATCGAGCATATAGACGCGACGGACATACCCGATCTTGTACCGATACTTGCGGTGCTGATGTGCTTTGGGAAAACGGTTTGCAGAATAACCGGCTGTGCGCGGCTGAGGATAAAGGAATGTGACCGCTTGGCGGCAGTTACCGAAATGCTCGGCGATCTCGGCGGCAAGGTAAGGGCGACCGACGACATGATAGAGATAACGCCCGTCGATATGCTTAACGGCGGCACGGTAAAGTTTTACAACGACCACCGCATAGTTATGGCGGGAGCGATAGCGGCTACAAGGTGCAAAAACGACGTTATAATAAAGGGCGCTCAATGCGTAAACAAAACATATCCGAATTTCTTTGACGATTACAGAATGTTGGGAGGCTGCGCTGATGTCATCTGAATATAAAGCAGGCAGGCTGAGCGTCAATATCTTCGGGGAATCCCACGGACCCGCAATAGGAGTGGTGATAGACGGACTTCCCGCCGGAGAAAAGCTGGAGCTTGACAAGATAAAACAATTCATGGCGCGCCGCGCGCCCAAAAAGGACGGCACCAGCACAAGGCGCAGCGAGCCGGACGAGCCGGAGATACTTTCGGGAGTGCTTGACGGCGTGACGGAGGGCAGTCCTCTTTGCGCAGTGATAAAAAATACCGACCAACGCTCGGAGGATTACAAGAGCGTCAGCCATCTGGCGCGCCCCGGTCATTCCGACTATACCGGCTATATCCGCTACAACGGCAGCAACGACCTGCGCGGCGGGGGGCATTTTTCGGGACGGCTGACCGCTCCGCTGTGCTTTGCGGGCGCGGTAGCGTCACAGCTTTTGGCGCACAGAGGGATAACCACCGCCGCACATATACTTTCGATAAAGAACATATACGACGTTCCGTTCGATCCGATAAACGTTACCGCAGAGCAGCTGGAGCAGGTAAAAAGCAGGTATCTGCCGCTCATCGACACCGACAAGGACGCTCCCATGCGAGAGCTTGTTCTGAAGGCTTCCGCATCGCTCGACTCGGTAGGCGGCGTGGTGGAATACTGCGCGCTGGGTATGCCGGCGGGCTTTGGCGATCCGATGTTCGACGGCTTGGAAAACCGTATAGCCTCGGCGGTGTTCGGCGTTCCGGCGGTCAAGGGGCTGGATTTCGGCGCGGGCTTTTCCTGCACCGAAATGTACGGCAGCGAAAACAACGACGAGTTTTATATAAACAACGGGAAGATACTCACCCGTACCAACCGTCACGGAGGTATCCTGGGCGGTATCTCAAGCGGTATGCCGATACTGCTGAGGGCTGCCGTCAAGCCTACTCCGTCCGTTTCAAGACCGCAAAGAACGGTAGACTATACCGCCATGACCGAGGAGGAGCTTGTGATAAAAGGCAGACACGACCCCTGCATAGTTCCCAGAGCCGTCCCCTGTATCGAGGCGGCGGCAAATATCGCTCTGCTGTCCTGCTTTTGCTGACTGAAAGGGAAAACATCATGAATTTTGTCCCAAAGATAACTCTTTACGAGCGTAAGGATATAGAAGTGCTGACGGCTTTCTTGCTGCACAAGATAGGCGCCATGACAAAGGAAGAGCTGCTGTGCTGCACGGTGGATAAGGAGTTTGTAAGATATTTTGATATGATATGCTGCCTTATTGACATGGAGGAAAAAGAGCTGGTAAAGTGTATGCAGGAGGACGGCGAGGAGCGCTATTACCCTACCGCTAAGAGCAATTACCTTTCCATCGAGCTTGCCGATTCCCTGCCCATCTCGCTGCGCGAGGACGCGTTGTACTGCGCTAAAATGACCACCGCACGGCTGCGGCTGGAAAGCTCCGTAAAATGCGAGATAATACCTCTCGAAAAGGGCTTTCGGCTTTATATACGCTTTTTAAACGAAACGGGCGGCGAGGACCTTATGGAGCTTAAAATATACGCGCCCACGCTTGAGGCGGCGGAACAGATGCAAAAGAGATTTTACGACAATCCCGCCGGAGCGTACAGAAGCGTGCTGAACAGCTTTATACAAGATCATCTCCCCGTTTCCGACGCAGAACTGAGAGAGGCTATGGAATAAAGAGAAAATTTGCCCCCTGATTTTTAAGATCAGGGGGACTTGAGAAAAATATCGGCTAAAAAATGTCGTACATTCTATTAGACACAAAATAAAGGCTGCGAAAATTCGCAGCCTTTGTTTTTATCATTCCGCCTAAAGCGGGAAATTACTTAACGATCACGCGCCGAACTTAACGGTATTTACCTTTACGCCGGGGCCCATAGTGGAAGACACCGTACAGCTTTTGAGGTAGGTGCCCTTTGCGGCAGCCGGCTTTGCCTTAACTATAGCGTCCATAAGAGCGTTAAAGTTTTCATCCAGCTTCTCCTTGCCGAAGGACGCTTTGCCTATCGGACAATGTATGATGTTGGACTTGTCAAGACGGTACTCTATTTTACCTGCCTTTGCGTCGGCTACAGCCTTTGCAACATCGGGAGTTACGGTACCCGCCTTGGGGTTAGGCATAAGACCTCTCGGACCGAGCACCTTACCCAAACGTCCCACAACGCCCATCATGTCGGGAGTTGCGATAACAACGTCGAAATCCATCCAACCGTCCGTTATCTTCTTGACGGTATCGTCGTCGGCAACATAATCCGAACCTGCGTCAACGGCAGCCTGTATCTTATCGCCCTTTGCGAATACGAGGGTGCGTACTTTTTTACCCGTACCGTTGGGAAGCACTACCGCGCCTCTTACCTGCTGATCCGCGTGACGGGAGTCAACGCCCAGTCTTACATGAAGCTCGACGGTTTCGTCAAACTTCGCCTTAGCGGTCTGGCATACGAGATCGAGCGCCTCTACGGACTCATATGCTTTTGTGCTGTCTATCAGCTTTACGCTGTCAGTATATTTTTTACCATGCTTCATTGATCATTATCCTCCTTGTGGTCAAACGGAATAATCCTCCCACTCAATATCAGTCAACTACCTCTATGCCCATGGAACGCGCGGTTCCCGCGATCATCGACATAGCGGCTTCGATAGAGCCTGCGTTGAGATCGGGCATCTTCTGCTGTGCTATCTGCTCAACCTGAGCCTTGGTTATCTTTGCGACCTTGGTCTTATTCGGAGTACCCGACGCGGTCTCTATACCGCAGGCCTTTTTGATAAGCACCGCAGCCGGCGGGGTCTTAGTAACGAATGAAAAACTTCTGTCGGCGTAAACCGTAATAACTACGGGTATGATAAGTCCCGCGTCATTCTTTGTACGCTCGTTGAATTCCTTGGTAAAAGCCGGAATGTTGATACCGTGCTGACCGAGCGCGGGACCTACCGGCGGAGCCGGCGTTGCTTTACCGGCAGGGATCTGCAGTTTTATAAATCCTGTAACCTTCTGAGCCATTTAACTCTACCTCCAAATCAAAACAATCTGAACTTAATTTTCGACTTTCTGCACCGACGTTATCTCGACCGTTGCGGGAGTCGGACGACCGAACATCGAAACCGTAACGCTTACCGTTCCGTTAGGCTCGTCGATAGATTCGACCACGCCTTCAAAACCGTCCAGCGCGCCGGAAACTATCTTGACGGTATCGCCGACCGCAAAGGAGATCTCCGCGGTTTTCTTTGCCATGCCCAGGCTTGCTACCTCGGCGTCAGTCAGGGGAATGGGCTTTGATCCGGGCCCTACAAAACCGGTAACGCCTCTGGTGTTGCGGCATATATACCACGACTCGTCGGTCATCACCATTTTTACATATACATAGCTCGGAAAGAGCTTGCTCTCGTATTCGTGAGTTTTGCCGTCTTTTTCCTCGACCACTTTTTCGGTGGGTACCATTACCTCTTCGATAAGGTGCTGGAGATTGCCGTTTTCCACCAACTTCATTATGTTGTTGGCAACCTTGTTTTCATAACCCGAATAAGTGTGAAGAATATACCATTTTGCCTCGGACATATGACCCTCCTGATTAAAAATACTCAAGTCGTAACACTCATGCCAAGCGCCAAACGAAGCAGCGTGACAAATAAAGTGTCAAGACCCCAAACAAAAATACCCGATACTATCAGCGTGATCAAAACGACCACCGTGTTGTTGAAAACGGTCTTTTTGCTCGGCCACACAACCTTTTTAAATTCGGATTTTGTGTCCTTGAAGTACTTTACGATAGACTTTTTCGGCTTTTTTGCAGCCGCAGCCTTGAGGCTCTTTTTCTCGTTAGCCTTCTTTGCTTTCAGCTCTTCTTTGCTCAAGGCGGTATCTTTAGCCATACAAAATCCTCCTTACTTGGTTTCTTTGTGCGGAGTATGCTTTCTGCAGAATTTGCAGTACTTGTTCACTTCAATTCTGTCAGGATCGTTCTTCTTGTTCTTCTTGGTGTTGTAGTTGCGCTGTTTGCACTCAGTACACGCAAGCGTAATCTTAACTCTCACTTTTCGGCACCTCCTATTACTTTGCCTCCCTCAGCTCTCCGAAAGCCCTTTGCTTACGGCGGCGGGACTTCGTTTTGCTCCTTAAAAACAGGCGCAAAAAAATAAGCCCCTATTGAGGTACTATAATAATAACACATTATTACAGCTTTGTCAATAGGGAAACTTAAATTTTTTCATGAAATTTTAAAATCGCGGTCAGTCTTTAGACTTCAGCTTGCGCGCATGGTTTGCCGCGACGCAGACGCTGAGGCTCACCAGCAGCATCCTTATCGCAAGGAACGCGATATCGAAGGCTCTGCTGCCTGACGCCGCGTTCAGCAAGCCCAGATAATCCGCCAGACTTCCGCCCGACACGGTAAGACCGGAGCCGGACAGTATTATCACCGCGCCTATCTCGAAAATTATCTCGGTGAGTATCGAGCCTAAAAACAGTATTATCGCGGGCAGATTAAGAGTTTTAAAGGAAATTTTGTACGCGAACGCGCCCGCCGCGAAATAAATGATATGCACGGCCGCCCAGATAAGTATGACTACCGCCACGCTTACCACGGGTATGTTCGCGGCATACATCGCAAGAGCGCCCGCGTTGGCAGCCGCGACCAGTCCGCCTATCACCAAAGCGCACAGCACCGACTTTACTATCCCGATTATCCCCATCGGGCGGACATACGCCATCGGGATAAGCAGGCAAGCCGCGTAAAGCAGCGGCAGGATTATCCCCGAGTCAATGAACAGCGTAAGCAGTATAAGCAGCACGGCGGCGGCGTTGAACACGATTATGCTCAGCAAAGGGTGATCCGGACCGGTATACCGCTTGAAAAATCCTTCCTTGACTTCGTTTTCGTTAACGCTGCCGTTTTTGATCTCTTCACTCATTATGTAATACCTACCTTAATTTAATATACAGCACAAGCTGAAAAATTCCCAAAACGGCGACCAACGCCGTCACTATTATCTGAGCCGCTCCCCATACGGGTATCCTGAATATCAGCAGTACGCATAAGCCGAACAGTATCGCGGCGTTCAAAAGGAAACGTTTTTGCCCCAAAGAGCGTCTTATCGGTGCTTTGCTCATTTTTCGTCCTGCAGCCGCTTTGCTTTAAGAGTGTTCTGCATAAGCATGGCAATGGTCATCGGACCTACTCCGCCCGGCACGGGAGTTATATAGGAGCATTTCGGGGCTACCTCGTCGAATTTCACATCGCCGCACAGCTTGCCCTCGGCGTTCCTGTTCATGCCTACGTCTATAACTATCGCGCCGTCCTTTACCATATCCGCCGTAACAAAGCCCTCTTTGCCTACCGCGCTTACAAGAATGTCCGCGCGTTTGCACACCTCGGCAAGCTCCTTTGTGCGGGAATGGCATATCGTGACCGTGCCGTTTTCGTGCAGCAGCAGCATCGCCATCGGCTTTCCGACGATATTTGAACGCCCTATCACCACACATTCCTTGCCGCTGACCTCAACGCCGGTGCTGTGGATAAGCTCCATAACTCCGGCGGGAGTGCAGGGTAAAAACACATGATCCCCTATCATTATCCTGCCGACGTTTACCGCGTTGAACGCGTCGACGTCTTTAAGCGGGATTATCGCCTCGGTTATGACCTTCTCGTCGATATGCTTTGGCAGCGGGAGCTGGCAAAGTATGCCGTTCACCTCCGGCGAACCGTTGAGCGTATCTATAAGCTCCAAAAGCTGTTCCTGCGTGGTCTGCTCCGGCAGCGCATACTCGTATGACTTTATGCCGCACACCTCGCAAGCCTTTTTCTTATTGTTGACATATACCCGACTGGCGGGGTCGTTTCCCACGATTATTACCGCAAGTCCGACCTCCAGTCCGTCGCGCTCTATCTCGGCTCTTATCCGCTCCTTTACCGCAGCGGAAACGGCTTTTCCGTCAATCAGCGTCATTGTTATCCTCCTCGGCGCCTTCCCCGTCCGCTGCCGCGTCCTCCGCGTCTTGAGCGACTTCGGTCGCCTCATCGGCAGCTTCGGTCGTTTCTTCAGCGGTTTCGGTCGCCTCCTCGGCGGCGGCTTTCAGCTCCGCGTCGTCAAGCTCCACGTCGTCCGTACCCTCCGCAAGAATGCTGGGAGCGGCTTTTTCGGACTCTTTCATGGCTTTTTTAGCCTTTTCCTTTTCATCAAGCACCATCATCTTATTTTCATAAGCCGCTATCCTGTCCGCGCAAAGCTGACTGTCTTTATAAAGCACATAGCCTTTATTTTTCGTTTTGGTCAGCTTGAATATGACGAACAATACCAAGGCTATCGCCGCAGAGCCTATCGCCACCAGCTGAGATACACGGAAATCACCGATGTAAAGGCTGTCCGTTCTCAGTCCCTCTATCCATGCGCGGCCCGCGCCGTACCAAAGGACGTACAGCAAAAATACCTCGCCGTCGAACGTTCTGAGCTTTTTGGAGTAAAAATGCAGGAACAAAAATCCTACCAAGCACCAAAGGCTCTCATACAGAAAGCAGGGGTGTACCAAAGCGTAAAGGTCGCTGCCCTGCTCAAACAGCTCGTGCTGCTTTTGCACTACCAGCGGGTCTTGTATTATCGCTGTGCCGGTCATGCCCCACGGCAGATCCCCCGCCGTCGGAGCGCCGTAAGCCTCCTGATTTACGAAATTGCCCCAGCGGCCTATACATTGTCCTATAAGAAGTCCCAGACCGCCGAGATCGAACATGGCGGGAAGATTTACCTTGCGCACCTTGCACATTATCGCGGCGGCGACCGCTGCCAGAATAACTCCTCCGTATATCGCCAAGCCTCCGTGCCGCAGATCGAAGAAGTTTATCTTCGCGTCTATGAAAATGCAGTAGTAAGCCCTTGCTCCTATAAATCCCGCGATTATCGCAACGAACACCACGTCGAAAAGATGGTCGCTTATTATGCCGAACTGGCGGCTGCGTTTCATGGCGTAGATAAACGCAAGGATAACGCCCACCGCGATGATTATGCCGTACCAGTAAATATCGATGCCGAAAACGCTGAACGCCACTCGGTCTATCGCAAGCGAGCCGTTCCACAAATTCGGAAATTCTATCTTTCCGCTCTCATCGGCAAGCCTTAAAAGTGTATCCATATATCTGTCCTTTCTTTATCATTCCGCAGGCTCGATTATCGAGATCGAGCAATTATCCGTATCCAGCTCGTCCAGCGCGCTTTTTACGTCCTCAAAGGTAACTCCCGCCGCAAGCTCAAGACCTGTGTAAAGTCCCGTCCCGTTAAGCTCGCAGTCCAGCGCCGCGTGAGCCACGCCCTCTACGCTGCCGAACATAGCGGTCTCGTCGCCGTACACCATGTTGCGCACCGTGATGAAAAACTCTTCGTCCAGCCCCTCTTTTTTAAGGCGGCAAAGCTCCGCTTTCACCTCTTCCAGCACCCTGTCGGGATCTCTGGATTCTCCGTCCACGATTATGGAGAAAAATCCCCGCCCGTCAAATACATAAGTGTTGAAATTGTGATTTATCAGCTTGCTTTCGTACATTCTTTCAAAGAAGTCCGAGCCTTTGTTCAGGCACATATCCATAAGGATACCGTACCGCATTTTGTTTTTATAGCGCTGTGCGCCGCTGTATGGCGGCAGCTTGAAGCCTATATTGAAAAGCGGCATGGCGCAGGACAGCTTTTGCACGCTGCGCGTTTTCATGACGTTTGTCGGCTCGTCCGGCACTTTGGTCTGAAGTTCGGGGTCTTCGGAGGGCTTTAACATTCTGTCGCATATCTCCAAAGTTTTGTCAACGTCAAAATTTCCCGCGATGGCAAGCACCATGTTGTTCAGATTGTAAAAGGTGTTGTAGCAGCGGTACAGCAGATCCTTATCTATCTTTGCGATGCTTTCCACCGTGCCGGCAATATCTATCCTTACGGGATTGTTGTAGTACATCGCCTGTAGGCAGTTGAACATCACCCGCCAGCCCGGATCGTCCTCGTACATCCTTATTTCCTGTCCGATTATGCCCTGCTCCTTTGCGACGGTCTCGTCCGTAAAATACGGCTCCTGCACAAAGCCGAGCAGTATTTCGAGGTTCTCCTCGAATTTCTGCGAACAGGAAAACAGATACGCGGTCTTATCAAAGCTGGTGAACGCGTTGGCGTTAGCTCCCGTCTTGGCGTACAGCTCGAACGCGTCGCACTCGTCGTTTTCAAACAGCTTATGCTCAAGATAATGCGCTATTCCTTCGGGAACGGTGATAAAATCCTCGTCGTTCTTGGTCTTGAAAGTGGTGTCCACAGAGCCGTAACGTGTTCCGAACAGCGCATACGCCGAGGAATAGCCCTTCATCGGATAAAGTATCAGCGTTGCGCCGCTGGGGTGCTTTACCCGTATATATTCCTCTTTTAATCTCGGATTTGAAATTATCTCTTTCATTTATTCTCCTCCTTGCCGTCTGTCAGCACATACACGGTATCCGGCGTCATGCTTTCCGCCGCCTTGATGATACGCTCGCGGGAAACGGCACCGAGCCTTTTTGCAAACTGCTCAGGGTCCTCGTCTACTCCGCGCAGTATGCGGTCAAGATACCAGTTCTCCACGCCGCTGACGCTGTCGTATATACCGTTTGCGGCGTTTTGTACCGCGAGCCGCGCGATATTTATATCCTCCTCGGTAAAATTACCGGCTTTTATCTCGTCGAGCTGATGCAGTATCTCCTTTTGCGCTTTTTCTATATTTTCCTTTTCCACGCCGCAGTCTACCAGTACCATTCCCTTTCCGGCGTTGTAAGCGGCGGAGCAGTAATAGCACAGCGACAGCTTTTCGCGCACGTTCATGAACAGCTTGGAGGACGGAGTTCCGCCGTATATCTTTTGCAGCATGGAAACGGCGTCGTTATCGTCGGTGGCGGGCTTAAAGCCTATCACCATCTTGCTCTGGCTCACGCTCATGGTCTCGGTCTCGTAAAGCGTGTTTTCTTTGGGCAGACTTCTTTTTATCTCATAGCCGTGCGCGGTGCGCTCGACGTTTGCAAACGCGGCGGTCAGCTTTTCCTCCGCCTGCTTGAAATCGTTGCTGCCAACGCACATTATCTCGCAAACCGTCGAGGTCATTATCCTGCGGTAAGCGTCGTATATATCGGCGGACGTGAGCGCCTCGGTCCTTTCCGTCGTGCCGTAAGGGAAAAACTGCGCGGGCTCTCCCTTGCAAAGCAGCGATATCGCTTTGTTCACGGCATAGGAGCGCTTGTCGTTTATCATTTCCTCTATCTCGTCTATGACAGCCTGCTTTTCAAGCTCGACGGTCTTTTGCGGGAAAACTCCGTTTTCCGTCACCGGCGAAAACAGACAGCCGATGAGTATGTCGGTCATCTCCGCGGTGAGCTTTTCGCCGTCCAGCGCGTATGCGTCGTCCAAAAACTGTGCGCCTATCCCTATCTGCTGAAGGTCGTACTTCCTGCCGACGACCGGCTGCAGCGACGCGCCGTAAAGTCTTAACAGCTTGTTTTTGAGCAGCTTATATGTCGGATAGTCGCGGTTGGAGTTTGTCAGAACGTAAAATGCGGCCGCATTCGCGGAAGCGTTTTGCTCGTCCAGTTTGGTAAAGAAATTCACGGATATGCTGTTGAATTTGTAGCGGCTGTCCGTGACCGCGCTGAAATATACTCCCGGAGCTATCTGCCGACGGTTTATCATATCACTCATAGTATAGGATCCTGCCGAATAATGCGCAGGATACACTCTCCTTTCGATTTTTTACGGTCCGAAAAGACCGACGTCCTTTGCACGGACATATCTTTATTAAGTATACCATAAACTTTGCTCCATTTCCATACTTTTCACAAAATTTTTTACCTTTTTTCCAAAAAAATAACTTCGGCGGCTGCCGAAGTTAAAATCAAATGAAATTATAATGTGTAGAACAAAAGAAAGGAGACAACTAAAAAACAAAAAAAGCAAAACAAAGAAATGATGTAAACAAGATTCTCTCTTGTTGTGTCTATATTATAAAACAAAAATTACATTTTGTCAATAATTTTCATAAATTTTTTCTACAAAGGCGAAAATTTTGTGAAAATATGATAATATTTACACACGAAATATCAGCAAGATACACAAAATCCGCGTTCGTCGGGCGCGCAAAATGACCGCGACCCTCAAAACGCGGTAAATATATTTCTATCACAAATCGGGGGGACTCAGGAAAGCTGCTCCTTTAAAACGTTTTTTATTTTCTCCAGTTCTTCCCTGCTCAGCGGATTTTTCGACCTGTGACCGTTCAGAAAATCCATAAGCTCCTTTTCATTGGAGCATACGTTGTCGTTATCGAACAGATCGAGGTACAGCTTGACCTGCGGCGAGGAGAAATACAGCATGGTGTCCACCCAGCAGTCCAGCCCGTTGGACAAAAGTATGCTTTTCAGTATATCCCGCTGCCGTCTTAACTGTTTCAAGGGGTTCTGCATAGTCGTTTCGGTGGTCTTTCCGTCACGGTATATCTTTTTTTGCAGCCACACTTCGTCCTTGTGCTTGCCGTATATCCTGCCGGAATGGTTTTTTACCTCTATTATCAGAATGTAATAAGGGCAGACGATAAGAAAATCTATCTCCGAGCGGTTCTTTTTGTATTTTATCGGGAGATTGCAAAAAGCCGTATAGTCGGGTCCGAGCTTTTTTATCGCGCGCATGAGCGATTTTTCCCCGCGAAAGCCGGAAAGCAGCACGTTGTACCGCTTGGTTATGACAATATTTGCGATACCTCCGCATATCATGATCGCGATAAACACATAGCCTATCCACGGGGTAAGGTACAGCTCGCAGCAGATGAACACCGCGAGCAGCGCCGCCGGCATTACTCCAAGCAGTATCTGTGCGACAAAGAGCAGCGACATAATTTTGAAATTTTCATATCCGTGCTTATATATATCCGGCATAACGGTCGCCCCCTTTGCTTTTGTCTGCGGCAATATCCGACGGAGCCGTCCGCCGCTTTGCCGTGCCCGAACATATTTATTTTAACATATACAAAAGTTTAAGTCAACCTTTAAAATTAAAAATTTACATTTTTTTGAAAAACCGAGCCCGCCCGTTAAAACCGAGTTTTCTCCCCGCCGAAACGGTGTGAAAACCGCGCTTTACTCGATTGACATACACAAAAAAATATGCTATACTTTTACTGTATTTAAAGGCTCGACCGGCGGTCGAAGGCAGAAAGGGAAAATGTTGGATTACGAATCTATCGTTATCGCGGTATTGTATAACTGCGGCGGCGGAATGTCGATAAAACGCATATTATCTCAAACAAAGCTGGCGAAAAAGCACGAGGAAAAGCTGAAAGCGGCAGCCAAAAAGCTGATAGCCGAAAAGGTGATATTCAAAAATAAATACGACCGACTTTATATAAGCGAGATGCGAAAGGTATTCACCGGTCGGGTAGCGTCGCTGGCGGGAACATACGGTTTTATCACCAACACGCTTACGGGAGAGGACTGTTTTGTAAAAGGTTCCGCGCTTAAAGGCGCGATACCCGGCGACATCGTACTCGCGCGGGAGCTTGAGGAAAAAAGCGGAGCGCGCAGCGCGGTGGCCGCGGTGATAGCAATACTGGAAAAAACGGAGGAGCTTTTCGCGGGGTCGATAGTCCGCGACGGAGAGAAATTTTGCGTTCTGCCGGATACGATGTGCCGTCAGCCGCTTGAGATATGCAAGGTGCGCGAACAGATACACGAGGGCGACAAGGTTTTGTTTTCCGTAAGAAAGCGCGGAAAGCACCACAGCGAGCATTTAACGGATATAGAGGCGGTTTTCGGAAGCTGCGAAAAAGCGAGCGTCTGCACCGACGCTTATCTTGCCCAAAACGGGATAGCGACGAAATTTTCCGAGGAAGCCGCAAAGCAGGCAAGAGAAACGGAAGATAAAGCGGGCAGCGCCAAGTCCCGTGAAAAGCGGCTGGATCTCAGAGATAAGCCGATATTCACCATCGACGGCGCGGACACCAAGGACATCGACGACGCAATAAGCATTGAAAGGATAGAAAAGGGCTACCTGCTCGGCGTACACATCGCCGACGTCAGCCATTATGTAAAGGGCGGTTCGGCGCTGGACGCGGACGCTTTCGCACGCGGGACGAGCATATATATCGCCGACAGGGTGATACCCATGCTCCCCGCCGAGATAAGCAACGGCGTATGTTCTTTAAATCCCGAAGAGGACAGGCTCGCGTTTTCCTGCATAATGGAGCTTTCCCGAAAGGGCGCGATAAAAAAATACCGTTTTGTCAAAAGCATCATCCGTTCGAGAGTAAAGGGCGTATATGACGAGGTAAACAGGTTTTTTGACAATACCGCGAACGAAGCGCTGAAAGAAAAATACCGCGAGGTATCCGACAGCTTTCCGATAATGAAAGAGCTGGCGGATATCCTGGCGCGTAACCGCCGTCTGCGCGGCGCACCCGAAATAAAATCCTGCGAGAGCAAGCTGATCTGCGACGAAAACGGCGTCTGCACGGACGTAAAAAGCCGCATTCAGGGCATAAGCGAGGGGATAATAGAAGAATTTATGCTCGCCGCAAACAATGCCGCCGCGCACACCGCCATCAAGCGCGGACTGCCGTTTGTATACCGCGTACACGAAAAGCCCTCCGACGATAAGCTGCTGCGGCTGAGAGAAGAGCTTGCCGCGCTGGGGATAAACCCGCTTGGTATAAAAAAACAGTCGGAGGCGTCGGTATTTGCCGACCTGCTCGACCGCACCGCGAACGACCCGCGCGCCCCGATAATAAACGACCTTGTGCTGCGCACCATGTCAAAGGCAAAGTACAGCGAAAAGTCCATCGGACATTTCGGACTGGTCATGGCGGAATACGCGCACTTTACCTCCCCGATACGCAGATATTCGGATCTCGCGGTACACCGCATACTGTCCGACTGCGTTAAAAAGATCTCCAAGGAAAAAATCGAGAAGAAATACGCCGTATTTGCGGCAAAGGCGGCGGCTCAGGCGACCTGTACCGAGCTTTCGGCAGTCGCGGCGGAACGTCAATGCGAGGAATATTACGCCGCCGAATATATGAAAAAGCACATCGGCGAGGAATACGACGGGATAATATCCGGCGTTATCTCCGGCGGTCTGTTCGTAAGGCTGGAAAACACCGTTGAGGGCAGGATAAGTACGGAAAGTCTTCCGACGGGCAGCTACGAGGCGGTAAACGGCATCTCGCTGGTGCGCACGGACGGCTCGGTAAAATACACGATAGGCGACCGATTAAGGGTACGCTGCGCCGCCTCCTGCGTAAACACAGGCAAAATTGACTTTGAGCTTATCTCAAGTCAATAAGATAGATCGTATCCGCGGATACGGAAAAAAATATGAAAGGAAGTTCATACAATGAGCGAAAAGAAAAACATTATCGGCGACGGTATCAAAAAGGTAGGAAAGATAAAATTCATCACCGAGTTTAAGGAGTTCATCTCCAGAGGCAACGTTGTGGATCTTGCGGTAGGTCTTATCATAGGCTCCGCGTTCACCGCGATAGTTACTTCTTTGGTCAATAATATCATCATGCCTGCCGTAGGTATGCTGACAGGAGGCATCGACTTTTCCAACCTCAAGATAGTGCTTAAAGAAGCCGTTGCGGGCGCTGACGGATTGATAGACCCGACTACCGAAGTCGCCATAGGATACGGCGTATTTATTTCCACGATAATAAACTTTCTCTTGGTCGCGCTGTCCGTGTTCATACTTATAAAGGTGATAGGAAAATTCAGACGCAAGAAAGAGGAAGAGCCCGCTCCCGAGCCGGAGCCCGATCCTCAGGTAGTTTTGCTTACCGAGATCAGAGATCTGCTCAAGGATAAGGAATAAGCCTTTGCGGCGGCGAAAGAGATGACAAAGCATGAAAAACGGTGATAACGTCCGTATCGGCGACGCCGAATATTCGGACGCGCAAAAGCAGCAGCTTATAGACGAGTACAACGTCAGAAAGGCGAGCCGCGCCCGTTCCGGCGCGATACAGACCTTGCTGTGCGTGATACTGCTGTGTGCGGACGCGGCGGTGACCGCGGTATTATACGCAATATCGGCGCTAAAGCCGCTGGTGTACACGTTTTTGTCTAAGCCCGACACGTCGTCCGCCTCGCCGACCTTTACCCCGATGACGCCGGACGCCGCCGACCCGAACGAGCTTTTCGCCATCGGGGCGGTGCTGTTCGCCATAGCCGCCGTGAAGATAATATTTGCGGCGTCCTGCGGGGTATTTGCGGCTGCCAAGACGGGTATCTGCGCCGCCACGGCGTCGGCAGGCTCGGTGTTTTTCATTGTAAACCTTGTCTTTTCAGCGATAACGCTCACCTACCCCGAAAGCTACAGCGACCCCGCGTCTGTTATTTTCCTTGCGGCAAACGTCGTTTTCACGCTGACGGCGGCGCTGTGCGTTTACCTTGCGGTATTCAAAAAAGACATGAAAGAATACGCCGAAACCGCGCACAAGAAATAAAAACAACTGCCGCCCTGTTTTTAGCAGGGCGGTAGTTTTATATTACCTAGCGTATGTGTTTTTCAGCATGAGTATGGGATAATCGGCGATATACGGCTTGATGATGTAGCGATGGCTGTCGGCGTACTCGAATATCTTATCGGCAAGCCCCTCCCCGTCGAGCAGCGCGTACAGTCGGTCGAGCGGCAGCGAGAACACCTTCGGGCAAACAGGAGAAACGGTTATGCCGAGCAAATGTTCATTTATCTGCATTATCCTGAACGGCCATATCTTACAATCGAACGGCTTGTCCTCTCCCAGACCGCAACCGTTTTCGGTAAGCATGGGGCAGCGTACCAGCTCCTCTCCCTCTTTAAAATCCGCACGGAAAGTATGTCCGTCAAATTCCGTGCCGGTGTTTTTTTCAAGTATGCACTCTTTCAGCTCGTCGGACACGGTAGGCATCTCCCAAATGTCGTTTCTGTCAAATTCACAGCAGATACGGCATTTTGCACAGTCGGAGGGAGAAAGTATACTTTTCAGCATTTGTATATCCTCCTTACGGATAATGTTTCGGCGAAAAAGTTTTCCGCCGATCTAATTGTACCACGCTCCCAAGCAAAACGCAAGCCCATATGAACGTTCAAATATATTTGTCGTCGTTTTTTTAAAAGCGGGTTGATTTTTATTGTATAATTTGGTATAATAAAAAAGACAAACGCGGACAAGCCGAAAGCGTCGGATCTTGCCGCGGCAATAACTACGGCAGGGAACAATAAAAATGGGAAACGACAACATTGAAAAACAGTACAACTTGATAGCAGATCTCACCTCCGAGGTGGAAAAAGTCATCATCGGTAAAAGAAACGTTATACAGCTTTTGATAATGGCGCTCATTTCGGGCGGTCATGTTCTGATAGAGGACGTGCCGGGCACAGGCAAGACCACGCTTGCCACCGCTTTGTCCAAAGCGACCTCTCTGAAATGCAAGCGCGTGCAGTTCACCCCCGACGTAATGGCGTCGGATATTACGGGATTTACCATGTACAGCAAGCAGAGCGAGCGTTTTGAATACCGTTCGGGGCTGATAATGACAAACATCTTCATAGCCGACGAAATAAACCGCACCTCTCCGAAAACTCAATCGGCGCTGCTCCAGGCGATGGAGGAGCAGCGCGTTACCGTCGACGGCACGGAACACGCGCTTCCCGACCCGTTCATGGTCATCGCGACGGAAAACGAATTCGGATACGTCGGTACATACCCTTTGCCGGAAGCGCAGCTCGACCGTTTTCTTATAAAGATATCCGTCGGCTACCCCTCGGTAAAGGACGAGATGCTGATACTTTACAACCGCAAGGAAACAAATCCTCTCGACAACGTAAGGGCGGTATGCGGCACGGCGGACATAAAAGCCTGCATAGATACCGTCAAATCGGTACATATCGACCCCGCGCTGTATAAGTACATGGTGGATATGGTCGCCGCTACCAGAAAGCACCCGCTTTGTGCGCTCGGCGCAAGCCCGCGCGCCTCTCTTTCGCTCATGAGAGCGAGCCAGAGCTGCGCGTTTATGAACGGAAGAAATTACGTCACGCCGGAGGACGTCGGCAATATGGCATATTACGTCCTCCCGCACAGGATACACCTTACGCAGGAGGCTAAGGTAAAGCGCGCCGACGTAAAAAACGTTATCGACGATATAATGAAAATGGTACGGCCTCCCTTTAAGGGCGGTGTAAAGGAATAAATGAAGATAAACCGCGTGATATACGCTTTCATCATAGTGTTATGCACCGTACTGCTTTTTGCGTATAAAAGCAAGCTGACGACGGTCCTGTTCCTTTTCGTGCTTATCCTGCCGATAGTGTCGTTTATTTTGGCGTTTATCACTAAACTGCTTTTGAAGATAAACATATTCTACAAGTCGGTAACGGTAAAAAAATTCGAGCCCACCCAGATAACCGTAAAGCTGACCAACCGATTTATAATGCCGGTAGCTCCCGGAGAAATGTTCTGCCGTTTTCCGTTCAAGCCGAAAAATATGTTTGAATATCTCAAGATACTTGTATCTGTCCCGCCCTGCTCCTCGGTCATGGTGAATTTCAATTCCCCGATAAAGCTCAGAGGGGTATATGAGGCGGGCGTGGAAAAAATAGTCATATATGATTTTCTCAGGATATTTGCTTTGAAGAAAAAGGTCGGACGTACCGAAAAATTCACCGTCCTGCCGCGCAAGCTGCTCACCGACCCGATATTGACCGACAGCGAGGCGGAAAGCGAGAACGCCGCCTCCAACAGCTTTTCGCTGAGCAAAAACGCGTTTGTGAACGTAAGAGAATATCAGCAATCGGATTCGGTAAAGCACATACATTGGAAAATGTCCGCAAAGCTGGACAAGCTAATGGTAAAGAATTACGAGCGCAGCACGGGCGGCACTTCGATAATACTTGCCGATATGAACGGGTATTTCCCGTTTGAAGACGACAACGCCGAGGCTGCCGACTGCGTTATGGAGGTCATGCTCGCGCTTAACTACGCCATTATCGGAGATAAGCACAGCTGCTTTAATATCTGGTACTCCTCCGAGGAAAAGCGCTGTGAAAGCATGACCGTGACCGACCAAGCGGATTACACGCTGCTGTACGACCTGATGTGCGAGCTGCCAAGACAGACGGAGATATATCTGCCGGAGGACGCCGCACAAAGCTGCACGGATATACCCGCGGACGCGGGCGAGGTCTATTTCATAACCTCTCAGATGCGCAGCGATTTTATAAAAAAACTTGATAAGCTGGAGCTTTTCAACAATAAAAAGATAAAAATACTGCTTATAGACCCTCCCATGCAGTCGGGACAGCAGGAGGAGCTTACCAAAGCGATGTATTCTATGAGAGGAACGGAGCTTTGGAGGATAAACGCAAACGATATAGAGGGTTCGATAAACAGCGCCGTCAGCCGCTACCGCAGCTGAGCCGCCTTATCCTCAAAGAAAGCATGGTCGTAAATTGAAAAAAAGGAAAGAACGAAAAAAGGTCGAGCCGCAGGAAATAAAGCCGACCGTCCTTATCGCCAACACCGGCAAAAGTCCGAGCAGTCCGCTGCTGACCTTGGTGATAAAGCTGATACTTACATATCTCATCACCTTCGGTACGGTGATGAATTTTGTCGCCGTATATAACATCGAATATTCGGCAAGGACCGCCGTCGAGCAGACGCTTCTGCTGGTAACGGTGTTTTTTTCCGTATTCACTCTTATCGGCAAAAAGCTCGTCCTGCCCGCGACCGCGGTGATTTGCGGAGGGCTTTTGCTGTGCTTTTCGGAAAGTATCTTTTCGGCGCTTTCGGTACTGAAAGACCATCTGCTTATACAGCTTAACAGCCGCCTGCTTTCGACGCTGCAATATGTGCCGTCGGACAGCGTTGCTTTTGCCACTCAGACGCAGGACTATACGTCGGGAATAAGGCTTTCCATGGTGATAGTCACCGCCGTTATCGCGTTCGTAATGAGCGTTTGCTGCTATAAGCGGTTCATCGTTTCGGTAACGGCGACCTTCATAGTGGCTTTGTATCTGCCGGCGTTTATCGCGGAAAAGGCGGATTATACGCCGTATCTGCTGATAATCATCACCGCGTTCGTCGGGCTGTACGCGATATATTCCGCAAACGCGATGACGGTGCGTCAGGAAAAGCTCTCCGGCAAAAAACGCGAGGAACAGCGGCGCAAAAGCGTGATAGACAAAGCGTACGACAATATCACCAAATACGGCCGCAGCAGCGCGGTCGGAGCGGTGGCGGCGCTTACCGCGCTCGCCGTGGCTTTCGGAGTGCAAAACGCGTTCCCCGGTTATTCCTTTCTCAACGTGGACGATATCGCGTATACCTCGGCGAAGATATTTTCCGATATCGGAGAATGTTTTTCACAATGGATAAACGGCGGCAGCAATATCTTCAACGGCTATTTCGCCACTGATAACTTTTTCATAAACAACCGTATAGAGGTAAACGCGCCCTCGGCGAACGGCAACGAGCAGATATTGAAGGTATACTCGAACACTCCCTACCCTCTTTACCTTATCGGAGATATAGGGGTGAATTTCACCGGCAACAGTTGGGAAAGCATACAACGGCTGACCGGCAAAAACAAATATATCGCGGGAGAAAGCGAGATAAGCGACAGCTTTTCAAACGACCTTATACTCCCGCTGTTCGCGATCGCCATGCGCAAGGACGAACAGCTGGATCTCAATTTTATAGATAACGACGATGTGGCTTACACAACGGACGAAATGGAAACATACTCCCACGACATATATTTTTTCGCTCAAAAGCTGCTGGATTACCGCTATGCAAGGATAGAATACCTTAAAAATACCGACATTGTTTTCAAGCCCTATATGCCGTCGAACGGCGGCTATCTCAAGCAAAACGACAGCTTTTCGTTCTACGGGGACAGCGTGCTGCGCATAACCGACCGAAACGACTGGATGCAGCGTTTTGAAACGGATTATATCGTGCCGAAAGAGGGCAGCGAAATGGCGCTGGCGGCTACCTACTGGCCCGACGACGAGCAGATCGCTCAAGCCATGAGAAGTATGATGTATTCCGAGCAGGACATCCAACAGTATATCAAGGACAAAAAAGCCTACGACAAATACGTTGCGCAATTATATACCGACGTTCCCGACAGCGAGTTAGCGAACGCCGCAAGGCTCAACAGCGAATTTCAGGAAGCGATCGGGCAAAGGCTGTCGAATTATGCCTACGCGGACCTTTTATGCGAATATCTTAAAAGTCACTATTCCTATTCGCTGACGGCGGACAACACGCCGGACAGCGAGCATACGATACTCGGCAAATTCCTGTTCGATACGAAAGAGGGACATTGTGCGCTGTATGCCAGCGCGATGACGCTCGCGCTAAGGCAGCACGGCATACCCGCAAGATATGTAACGGGATTTTCCGTCCCTTCGGGAAAATATGACGAAAACTCAGGAGTATATTGCAGCGTGGTGCTGGAAAGCAATCTTCACGCCTGGACGGAGGCGTATTTTCCTAATCTGGGCTGGATAGCGTTTGACCCGACCGGCAGCGGCTTATCGGCAGACCCCGGCGGCAATGGAGATATACTGCCTCCCTTTACCACAAGCACCGACGCTGCCTCCTCTACTACGAACGTCACTACCCCGCCCGCGACCGAGCAGACCACCACCGCGCCCGAAACCACCGCCGCAAGCTCCGCCTCGGAGCAGGAAACCACCCCCTCGGCAGACAGCGGCGGCGATAACTCCGACGTGCAAAAGCCGTCGGGTTCGGGAGGCGGCGGCGGAATATCTCCCGTGCTGCTCACCGTTATCCTTATCGGCGCGGGACTCGCGGCAGCGGCGGCAGGAGTCGTCATGGTGCTGTGCCATGCGGACGACAAGGAAAAGCGCCGTTTCAAGCGCTTTTTATCGGCTGAACCGTCCAACGCGGTAAAGGAAATGTACGACTTTATAATAAAGCTGTACAAGGTCACCGACCTTGCGCCGAACGGCAGCGAGCTGCCAATGGATTATGCGCGCAGGATAGACGGGCTCGCAGAGGAAAGCGGCCGCGAGCCGGAGCTTTGCCATATAATGGAAATAATAGAAAAGACCGAATTTTCGGACAATTCCGTTACCGAGGAGGAACGGCAAAGCGTATACGGCTATGCCCGCGCGCTTTATAAAGACGTAATGGCTCATGCGGGAAAGCTAAAGCGGTTCTCGCTTAAAATAACGCTCTGATAAATAAAAGCTGTAAAAGGAGAAAGAAATGACTGTACAGGATTACGCGGCAAAGCTGCGCGGAAACATCGGAAAGGTCATAAAAGGTAAGGACGAGATCATAGACCTTGTTATCATGGCGGTGCTTGCGGGCGGAAACGTGCTTATCGAGGACGTTCCGGGGACTGGCAAGACCGTGTTGGCGAAAGCCTTTGCCAAAAGCATAAGCGGCAGCTTTAACCGCATACAATTCACCCCCGACCTGCTGCCGTCCGATATAACCGGCATACACTTTTTCGATATGAAAAAGCAGGAATTTATCTTCCGCGAAGGTCCGATATTCACAAATATCCTGCTTGCCGACGAGATAAACCGCGCCACACCGAGAACGCAGTCCGCTCTTTTGGAGTGCATGGAAGAAAAGCAGGCTACCGTCGACGGGGAGCGGTTTTCCCTGCCGTCGCCTTTTACCGTCATAGCGACTCAAAACCCCATAGAAATACAAGGCACCTATCCGCTGCCGGAGGCGCAGCTGGACAGATTTTTGATAAAGATAGGAATGGGCTACACAGATAAGGAAACGGAGACCGAGGTACTCGGCGATATAAAGGCGGCGCATCCCGTCGAGCTTCTCCGGCCCGTCACCGACGCCGAGGAGCTTACCGAAATGTCCGCGCAGGTGGATAATATCACGGTAAATCGGGCGGTAAGGGAGTACATCGTGGAAATAGGCGAGGCGTCCCGCACCTCCCCCGATATAAAGCTGGGACTCAGCACACGCGGACTTATCGCGATAAAGAAAACGGCGCAGGCGCGCGCGGCGCTGCGCGGGCGCGGGTATGTTTCGCCCGACGACGTAAAGTATGTGCTTCCCTATGCCGCCTGTCACCGTATCATCTGCCGCTCGGCGATAATGAGGGACAGCGCGGCGTCCAAGGAAGAAACGGTACGCCGCCTTGCCGAACAGGTGCCGGTGCCTACCGAAACGAACTGAGAAAGCGTATCAATGGAACTTGCGGCTATTATTCTTATAATCGGGGCGGTCATCGGCGCGGAGGCTCTCATCTTCGCAAAATACGCCTCGCGCGGGATATATTATTCCGCCGGCGTTGATAAAACGACCGTGTATGAGGGAGATACCATCGAGCTGTCTGAGGTGATAGAAAACAGACGGCTTGTCGCTCTGCCTTGGATAAAAACGGAGTTGTCCGCGTCGAAGTGGCTGGCGTTTTTCAAAAAGGATTCCGCCGCGCAGACTGCCGGCGACGAGAACGTGTTTATTCCGGGCGTTTTTTCGTTATCGCCTAAAAGCCGCTGTATCAGAACGCGGCGCATAAAATGTCTGAAACGCGGGGTGTTTTCCTTTGACAACACGGTCATCACCGCAACGGACATTTTAGGGCTGGTCACCCGCTCGCAAAACGTCGAGGTAAACATAACCGTGACCGTACTTCCCACCGCGCTTGACGGAGAAGATACGCTGCTGTCCTTTACCGAGCCTATCGGCGAAACAGCGGTACGCCGCTTTATAAACGAAGACCCGTTCCTCATCGCGGGAGCGAAAGAATACACGGGACGCGAGCCGCTCCAGCGGATACATTGGAAGCACACCGCCGCTAAAGGCTCGCTGTATGTGTGCAGCAACGAATATTCCACCTCCGAAAAAACGCTGGTACTGATGAATATGCAGAGGAAAAACGTCTACCCCGTCACCTGCGTAGATTTTTACGACCTTGAGGCGTTCATAAAGCTGTCGGTCAGACTGGCGGAAAATTCCGTCAAAAACGGCGGCTGCGCCGCTTTTGCCACGAACGGGGACGGCGGCTGCTGTTCGGACATGATAAACGGCGAGGAGCAGCTTTTGCCGCTGTTAAAGCGCCTTGCGGAGCTGCAAAGCGTCTGCCGCACCGACTTTTCGGAGCTTCTAGGAGCGGTAGACTGCGGCGTATTCACCGATATAATGATAGTCACCTCGTATATAGACGGCAAAATGAAAGAATTTGCCGACCGACTGACAGCCGAGGGCAAAAACGTCGTCATTTACACCGACGGCAGCACGGAGGACGCGCAGGACTATAATCTTGCGCAGGTATCGAGATTTGCCTTTCGCGTAAACACGGAGGATATGGCGGTATGAGAAACAATGTGCTGAAAATATGCGCCGCGGCAGCTATGCTGCTGATACCGCTGCCGCTGCTCTCCCTTTGCGATACGATAAGCTCGGAGCTTTTCCGCCCGCTCAGGTATCTGACCTGTTACGCCGCCTGCTGGCTGCCGACGGCGGCGGGATTTTTGACGGAAAAGCTCAAACGTTCCCGTACCGAGCCGAAAAAGCTGTTTCGGGCAAGGCTGCTTTCGGTGCTTTGCGCGGCGGCGTTTGCCGTGCTGACGCTCGTCGTGCTTAACATTGCGGACGGTTTCACGGAGGAAAAGCTGTTTAATTTCGGAAGCTGTGCGTCGCTTGTCGCCGCGGTACTTATGTGGTATATCGTCGGCATGAAGCTGAACGAAAGGAGCTTCAGCGACGTTTTCACCTTTCCGTGGCTGGCGGCGTATCTTACCGAGAGCTTTTTCTGCTATATTTTCGCCGCTTTCCAGCAAAGCATGATAAACGATTTTTACGACGGATTTTCCGCCGCTTTGTCGTCCTGCTGTACTCTTATAGCCGTACAGATTATAGTTATGTCCATGCTCACCGTGCTGCTTATAAATCAGTCCAACATCGACGCGCAGATAGACCGCAGGAAAAACGTGAACCTTATCGTTCCGCGCGGGCTGAAAGCTCACAACGCGCGGCTTATAATAACGGTCTGCGCGGTGATACTCATTCTTATGCTTTTTAAGGACGCTATCGCGGGATTTTTGGCATGGATAGCGACCACCACCGCTAAAATAGCGGATATGCTGCTTATGAATATAAGGCGGCAAACCGCTCCGATGATGGAGGGCAGCGGAGAAATACGCCCCGGTATGATGCCCGGAAACAGCAGCGGCGAGCATGATATCGCCCTTTATCTTGCGTTGATAGCCGTAGTCGTGCTGGTCATCGTGTTCCGCAAAAAAATAGTCGTGCTGTTCAAATTTGTTGCAAACAAAGTGTTCGGGCGGCTTTCCAAGCCGAACGAGGCGGAAAACGATACGGAAGACTACACCGACCGCTACGAGGTCATTTATCGGCGCAGAGAAAAAGCGGAAAACGTTTCCCCGTCCGAACTTCTCAAACGGTACAAAAAGGAACATGACCCCGTTAAAAAATACAGGACGGGCTACCGTCTTTACCTGATGTGGCTGGGAAAACGAAGTCGAAAAATGTCGCCGTCCTTTACCGTGGAGCAGCAGGAAAAGGAGGCGGACGGGCTGTATTTCGGCGAGTGTGACATCCACAAAATATCGGACTGCTACTCCGATATAAGATACGACGACAGCAGATCCACCGAAGAAAACGAAATGAACAGGCTGATAAACGAGTTGTACGGCAAATAAAGCCTTTGACAAAAACGCTTTTATATCGAATATTTTCCTTTCCCCGCCCCGCATGAGGCGGGGAAAGTTGTTTCGCTTAAAGATAAGTCTATCATAAACCGCCGCCTTTCGGCATATAATCAACCAACGGAACAGGACGGCGCCGAACAGATACCGAAAGCGGATATTCGGCATCTGTGCGATACCGTCCCGATCGAGCGCTTATTCGCGTTCGATCTAAGAAGAAAGGGGCGATTTTGTGAAAGGCAAATCATATTCAGTACCGGAAACCAAACAAGAAAGATGTGTCATACTGGGAGAATATATAATAGATAATCAGGCTACCGTAAGAAGTACCGCCAAGGAATTCGGAATAAGCAAAAGTACAGTACACCAGGACGTCACGGTAAGACTGTCCAAAATAAACCCTGAGCTTTACGGAAAGGTAAAAGAGGTCTTGCAGAAAAACAAGGACGAAAGACATATCCGCGGAGGAATGGCAACGAAAATGAAATATCAAAATCAGTCCGCTACATAACAATAAAACCGTTCGGCTTTGCCGAACGGTTCAGACTGTAGAAAAAAGTCAATATAAAGCGGAAGGAAAGAGTTGAGTTTAAAACTGTCCGCCATTCGGCGGAAAGTTCACGGGGAAAACCATCAGGGTTTTCACCCTCAAGTTTGATAAGAGCCGCGCAAATCTGGCGGCAGCAACCAATTTTTAAAGCATTAAAAATGGGTTAATCGAGCTAGACTGCTTAGGCAGTCTAGCCGATTTTTTGTCAGCTTGTCGGAAAATCCGACCATAGGGAGGGTTTTTCGACAAGCTGACCGTTCGGCAAAGCCGAACGGTTTTATTTCGTAATATGTACGTCAAGCTGGTTGTAAGGTATCTCGATACCGTTTTCCTCCAAAGCGTTTTTTGCCTGCAAGGTCAAATCGAAATACACGTCCCAGTAGTCCTCGGTATTCGTCCACGGGCGGCAGGCTATCTCCACCGCGCTTTCTCCCAGAGAAAGCGCCTTGATAAGCGGCTCCGGCTGAGCAAGCACCTTGGGGTGAGCTTTCACAACGTTTTCAAGCACCTGTATCGCTTTTTCAATGTCCGCCTTATAAGATACCGAAAACACCAGATCCACCCGACGCGTCTTGTTGTAGGTGTAATTCATCACCTTGTTTTTGATGACCTCGCCGTTGGGTATAAACACCGATTTATTGTCGAACGTCAAAAGCTGAGTGTACCATATGCTTATCGCCTCGACCGTGCCCTCCGCTCCGCAGGTATCTATGTAATCCCCTACCTTGAACGGCTTGGCGATAAGTATGTTGAAGCCTCCCGCGATGTTGGACAGGCTGTCTTGCAGCGCAAGACCTATCGCCACGCCCGCAGTACCTATAACGGCTATTATCGACGTCATAGGGACTCCCAGCACCGCAAGTACTATCGTCAGCAGCAGCACATAGATAATTATTTTTACCAGCGAATAAACGAATTTCGACACGGTAAGATCCACTACCGACCTCTTCATGCCTTTTTTCATCATCTTCAGAATCAGCTTTGAAAGAAGATATCCGACTATAAGTATGATAACAGCCGCGATAAGCGTCGGCAGATACGCCAAAAATCCCTCCCAAAGCGTTTGTGCAAATTTTTGCGCCTCGTGGAGCTGTTCTTCGGCGTTTACATATACAGCGTCGTCAAATAAATTCATATCCGTCTATCCTTTTCAACCGACGTCGGAGTTTATCTCGTCCTCGGTTTTTTCGCTCACTCTGAGCGATACGGTGTATTCTCCCGTCACCCAGCATTTGGTATTGGCTCGGCGCACCTCCGCCTGCGCGCTGAGGTCGTATGCGCCCGATTTAAGCGTAGTGCCCATGAGGTCCACCGTCGCGTAGATATTCTTTGCGGTAAGGGCGGCTATATCGGCGCTCGGTCCTGTCACGTTCACCACCAGCTCGTTTGTCAGCACATCGACGTCGAAATTATCCGGCGCGTTGGCTACTATGATATTCTCCTTAGGCACGGTAAAGCTGAGGAAAGTGTAGTTGTCCGCATTTTCAAAGGTCACCATGGCGGAGGTGTTGCCGCTCACGTTGACATAACCGTCCGAAAGGCTTATCGGCAAAGTGAGCCGCTGCAGATAACGCGTCGTGAGCTGGCTCAGATCAATAGTGCCGACCTCAAAGGTCTCCTGAGAGCTGAGCGACTTATCCGGCGAGGAAATGGTGAGCTCTTCGGGGTAAATGCTGTATTTAAGGCTGCTAAGGTCGAAATAGCTCGACACGTTGGTAAACTGTACCGTCAGCGGCAGTGTCTTTTGAGTATACAGCGAAACATTTACTCTGAACGCGGTGTTGTCTGCCGTTATATCGGGGTTCTCGATGACGGCGCCGTTTTCGTCTATATACACCGCTGTACCGCCGGAAGTCACCGACTCGCTCGCCGTTCCCGAATAATCCGAACGTATCTCGACGCGCTTTACCGCGTTTATGTCGTCGGAGCTGCCGGTAAGCGTTATGGAGGCGGGCTCCGCGGTTATGCTGTTCGTTTTGAGGTCGCCCTCAGGTATAAGCCCGTCGGCGGACGCGGTCATGGTGCCGTCCGCAAGGCTGAACGTCTTGCTGATTATCTCCTCGACCTTTATGTGTACGGTAACGCCGGAAGAGTCAATATCACATTCGATATTGTTTACCGCCTCGACGTTCACCCCTACGTTGTATTCGCCCGGACCCGTAACGCCCGAAAGGTCCAAAGCCGCTTTGAAATCGTCCGCGCCGAGGTTTCCTATGTCATAACGCTTTCCGCTCACCTTGACCGATACGGTATCCTCGTACCCGTCGGCAATACTAAGGCTGCGTGAGTTCATAAAATCTGTGGGGACGGCTGTCACGGGTATATCGCTTACATGAGTCACTATATCGGGAAATATCTGTATGGATATGGCGAACCATATCACCACCGCCGCCACAAGAGCGATAATGATGTTTTTAAGTTCCTTTACAAAGGTACGCAGCAGATTTTTCAGGAAGTTTTTCATCTGTCGGCACCTCCCTCTTCAACGTCGGGCAAGGAGGCTTTTTTCTCTTTTTTATGCCTGCTCTTTTTAGGCTCCGCCTTTTCGGGGAGCAGCCGCTCCTCCAGCAGCTTATGCAGCGACTCCTTGTTATAAAAACGCGTAAGATTGCCGTTTTCGGACACGGAGATAGTGCCGGTCTCCTCGGACACCACCACCGTTACCGCATCGGATACCTCGCTTATCCCTATCGCCGCCCTGTGGCGAGAGCCGAGAGCTTTCGAGATAAGCTCCTCCTTTTGCGGCTTCGGCAAAAAGCAGCCGGCGGCGTAAATACGGTTGTCCCTTATTATCACCGCTCCGTCATGCAGCGGAGTGTTCGGGAAAAATATATTGCCGAACATTTCGGGGCTGGGAGTGGCGTTTAGCAGAGTGCCTGTGTCTATCTGCTCGCCCAGCTTGGTTTCCCGCTCAAAAACGATAAGCGCGCCGGTAGCGGTGAGCGAGAGCTGCTCGCAGGCGGCGCACACGGCGTCGATACAGTTTTGCGTTTCGGTGTAAAACGTGTCCGACGTATCAAAGTTGCGGGCTATCCCCTTTACCTTGGTATGTCCGACCTTTTCCAGCACTCTTCTAAGCTCCGGCTGGAACACTATCAGTATCGCGACTATACCGACGTTTAAGAATGTGTCGATGATAACTCTCATCGCCTTTAATTCAAACTGGTTCACCAGGAAAAACAGCACGGCAATAAGAAGGATACCCTTTACCAACTGCATGGCACGGGTCTCCCTGAATATTTTTATGCCCTTGTAGATGAGCCAAGCCAACAGCAGTATGTCGATATAATCTATCGGCTCCATCAGCCTGAAAACGCTCAGCAGGTTCTCCCATATATCGGTCAGATAATCCAACTGCTTTTCCCTCATTCCGACAGGGCGATGCCTTTCTCGCCCTTACGCTTGTTTTATACTATTGTAGCATTATTTTAAACTAATTTCAATATAATTTAGGAAATTTTTATAAAATTTTTATATTGAGATTTTTATAAAAATTTTTAAACTGAAGCAAAAAGGTCAATACAAAACGGAAGGAAAGAGATGAGTTTAAAACTGTCCGCCGTTCGGCGGAAAGTTTGAATGAGAAAACTGTCCGCCATTCGGCGGAAAGTTTGAATGAGAAAACTGTCCGCCGTTCGGCGGAAAGTTCACGGGGAAAATTATCAGGGTTTTCACCCTCAAGTTTGATAAGAGCCGAGCAAAGCGAGGCAAAATCGAGCAATACCGCAAAGTGGTATTGCTCGATTTTTTTGCAGCTTGTCGAAAAATCCGACAATGGGGAGGATTTTAGACAAGCTGCGAATTTTACTGCAAAATACAGAATTACCGATACGTCTTGTTTATGAACCGCACAAATTTAAAAGCGTCGGCCGCGGTGTTGAATACGGAGGGGGCAAGCCTTACCGTGCCGTATACGCCGGAGCCGAGTGTACCCAGTTTTTTATGCGCGAGGAAATTGCAATGCAGTCCCGCGCGCAGGTAAAAGCCGTTGTCGGACAAGGTCTTTGCCGCTTCGTCGGACGGCACTCCTACAATGTTAAAGGAAACGACGGGGAGATAGCGTTCTGTCAGGGGGTCGCGGTATATTTTCACCGCGCGGTTATTTTTAAGTCCCTCCGTCACCGCTCGGCATATTTCCGTTTCATGCTTGTATATACGCTTTATGCCTTTCGCTTTTACGAATGCCACTCCGCTGCCAAGCGCTATCACGCCAGGCGTGTTTATCGTGCCGCTTTCCATCATGTCCGGCAGAAAATCCGGCTGCTCCGCGCTTTCGCTGCCGCTGCCTGTGCCTCCCTGTATTATGCTTTTGAGCGGGTACTTCCCGTCGGTCAGCAGCAGCCCGGTCCCCATCGGTCCGTACAGTCCCTTATGCCCCGGCGCGCATATAATGTTTATCCCGTCGGACAGGCTGACAGGGATAACTCCCGCCGCCTGCGCGCAATCCGCAATAAGGCAGATATTTCTCTTTGCGCATATCTCGGCGATATGCTCTAGCGGCGTTATCCTGCCGTCAACGTTGCAGCCCGCGGTCATAACGACGATACGCGTGTCCCGCCTGATAAGTCCCGCAACGTTACGGATAAGCTCGCTGTCCGTTTTGCCGCTTTTGGCTATGCTGTAGGACGCAAGCCCGCGCCTTGCAAGCTCATGTATCGGTCGTATCACGGCGTTATGCTCAAGGTCGGTGGTAATTATATGCGGAGGTCTGCCGCACGCCGCGCATACTCCCTTTATAGCGAAATTCAGCGCGTGTGTGCAGTTAAGGGTGAACACCGTATTTTCCGTCTGCGCGCCGAAAAATTCCGCGCATATCTCTCTTGCCGCATACACCTGACGGGAGGTTTCTTCCGCAAGCCGATGTCCCGACCGACCCGGATTTGCCCCGCAGTCGTAAAGCGCGCGTTCCGCGGCTTTTATAACGCCGGACGGCTTGGGATAGGTGGTCGCGGCGTTGTCGAGGTATATCATTTGAGCATACCTCCTCCTTTTATCTCAACGCAGTAAACGCCCTTTTTGCGCAGTACGCGGCATATCTCTTCGGGGTCGCCGTTTACCGTAACACCGAAGCGGCAGCCTCGCGAAGTCACCTTTTTCGTGTAGGACGCGGGGATATTTTCTTTTCTCAGTATCTTGACCGCGTGCATGGCGGCGGTAGAGGATCTTAATATGATAAAGCTGTTCAAAGCGTGTCATTCCTTTCAAAAAAAAATACGTTATTAAATTATATGTCCGACGCGCGATTTTGTGAAAAACGACGGATAATTTACGGGATATTGTTATATTTGCACGAAAAATAAAGATAATAAATCCAGATAAGAACAGCCGAATTCGAACCGAATACAAAAAAGGAGAATATATAACTATGAAAGCAATAATCATGGCGGGAGGCTGCGGCACAAGACTGCTGCCTCTTACCGAAAGCATACCCAAGCCGCTGGCAAAGCTGTGCGGCAAGCCGGTCTGCCGCTATATACTTGAGCTGCTGAAAAAGCACGGCTGCACCGAAGCCGTCTTTACGCTGAGATACAAGGGCGAAATGATAGAGGAATACTTTTCCTCGCGGGAATTTGAGGGGATAAAGCTGCGGTTTTCCTACGAGCAGTCGCCGCTTGGCACGGCGGGCTGCGTAAAAAAAGCCGCCGAGGGCTTTGACGAACCGTTTTTGGTGATAAGCGGCGACGCGTTATGCGATTTTGACCTTACCGCCGCAATGAGATACCACACAAAACATTCCGCCGACGTTACCGTAATAACCAAACGCACGGAGGACCCGCGCGAATTCGGCTTGGTGAACAGCGTGGACGGCAGGATAACGGGATTTACCGAAAAGCCGTCCTTTATCGGCTGCACCGGCAACTGCGCCAACACGGGAGTTTATGTGCTTTCCCCCTCCGTCACCGAGCTTATACCGAACGAGGAATTTTCGGATTTTGCCTGCGATATTTTCCCGAAAATGCTGGAAAAGGGGCTTCCCATGTACGCTTACGAGGAAAAAGGCTACTGGTGCGACATAGGCGACCTTAAAGCATACAAGCGCTGCCAGCGGGATATTCTTGAGGGAAAGGTGAACTGCCGCATAGACGTCAGAAGAATAACCGACGGCGGCTATTCCGACAGCGGCACGGGCAGCTACGGGAACCTGCGCGCTCCCTACTGTATCGGAAAAAACGTCAGTCTGGGCAGCGATACCGTGATACGCGGCGGCGCGGTGATAGGCGACAACGTTACGGTAGGAAACGGCTGTACGGTAGACGGCGCGGTCATATCCGACGGCTGCTTCATTTCGGACAACGTAAGAGTATGCGACTGCGTGATATGTCCCGACGCGTCGCTCAAAAGCGGCAGCGCGGTATATGAAAACGCGGTGCTGGGAGAACGCGCGTCGCTGGGCAAGGGCAGCATAGTCATGCCGGACGTGAAGATATGGTCGGACAAGCAGGTACCCGACAACGTGACCTTGCGCTCGGATATGGAAAAATGCGCGCACGGCGGATTTGAGCTGGACGAAAACGGCTATTCGGGTCAGACGGGCATATCCGCTACTCCCTCCGTGATGTGCAGGCTGGGCGCAGCGGCGGCCGCAGTAAGCGACGGACCGGTATGCGTCGGATGTCGCGCCGACGGGCGTTCGCAGGTGTTTTTGCAAAGCCTTGTTTCCGGCATAAACGCCGCAGGAACGGACTGTATCGACTGCGGAGAAACGGCTTTGTCCATGCTTATCCACAAGAGCAGGCTTTCCGACGCGGGGCTGATAATGTACGTTTCGGTAGGGGCGGATACCTCGGTGGAAATATTTGCCAAGGGCGGTATACCGATAACCCGCGCGCAGGAGCGCAAGCTGGAGGGGATAATGAATCGCGGAGGCGCGCCGCGAGCGAGATTCGACGAATTCGGCAGGCATATGCTAACCCGCGACGGCGGAGCGTTTTACGCCGCCATGCTCTCGCGGCTGGCGGATTTCAACTGCGGGTATTCCGTGCAGCTCGACTGCGGAAACTCGATCCTTAAAAAAGCAGCCCTGCCGATATTTGAAAAGATAAGCGACCCGAAAGGTCCGCACATGATAATAACCGTTGACCACAGCGGCACATCAGCGGAGATATACACGCGCAGCTCCGACTCCGTGGGAGCGGAGCGGCTGCTGATGATGAATTTTCTTGACCTTATCGGACAAGGCTGCGATATAGCGCTGCCGCACAACGTACTTTTCGACATGGAAAGCATCTGTGAAAATTACGGCACCTCTGCCTATCGTTACAACGCCTGCACTAACGACAGCTCCGACAGCACCGCAAGGCGCATAGCGCGCACCGAGCCGTTTATAACCGACGGGTGTGTGCTTGCGATAAACGCCTTGAAATATGCTTTCAAGCAAAACATGAGCTTTGACGCGGCGGTAAAGGCTCTTCCCCCGTTCGAGCGGGAAAAGCGGTACGTCCCGCTGGAGGGCGTGACCGCTCCCGATATGCTCAGAAGGCTGAGCGACGAGAGCGGCAGAGCCGCCGAGGGCGTTATGATTGAGCGCGAGAACGGCAAGGTGCTGATACGCTCGGACAGACGCGGAAAAGGACTGTTCCTGTTTGCGCAGTCGGTCAACGCGGAAACCGCCGCCGAGCTTTGCGACATGGCACAGCAGCTTATAGACAGCCGCGCGGAGCAAAGCTGAACCGACACAGCCGACATTTTTCCTCACCACCGAGGAATATTAAATAATTTATCTTGACTTTTTTGGCGTTTTGATATACAATAATATTTATGGCATACCCCCGCCGCATGACGGCGGGGGCACGGTCGGTAAAACAACAACGGGCGAACAAAAACGCCAAAGCGGCGGGCAGCTTTACGGCGCCGCCCGACCCGCTCTTACGCTGTACACTCGGCGGCAAACGGCCGCTTTGTCATATTTACTTACGGATTTATTAAATTAAATAAAACAAAATAATGCAGGAAAACGCGGCAGTATTTTTTTCGGGACATATTTGACAACATAACGGCATACACCCGCACGGTGATATTTGTGCGGTCCGCTCGGCAAAACCGTGCCGAGCGGGTATCTTCCCATTTTTTACGGCGGCTGCCGACAGGCGACCCGCTTTAAGCGAACGGTCGCAGCTCGGCTGCTATACATCACACTCCTGCCGCAACGCGGCGGGATCCTCAGCTTTGTATCCCCGCCGCGTTTTCCGCTATGAATGAAAGGTGATCAGATGAGTATGATCGATTCAAAAAATCTTCTTTCGGAGGCGGAGAAGTTAAACAAAGAGCCTGTCCGCAGCAAGCCCCTGAGAAATCGGAAAAAGAAAAATCCCTTTGCCAAGGAGTTTAAGCTGAGCGACAGCAAGGGCGGAAAAAGTCCTGAGATAAAGAGCTTTCGCCTTTCCGTCCCCGAACCCGAAGCAAAAAAGCCGGTGCTGCGCGACAGATACGCAAACAACACCGTACAGCCGGAAAAAAAGCCGGTATTGCGCGACTCTCAGAAAAAGAACGAAAAGCCCGCGAGGGAAATATCTTTGGAGCGCGCTTTGGAAAGAGCGCATGAAAATCTTGCGGAAAGCCCCGACGCGGTACGCGCGGGAGCTTTGTCAAGACCGCAGCCGAAAAAAACTCCCGTCAGGGTGTTCGCGCTGGGCGGTCTAGGAGAGATAGGCAAGAACCTGTACGTTTACGAATGTTCAAACGATATGTTCATCATCGACTGCGGACTTGCGTTTCCGGACGAGGATATGCTGGGCGTAGATCTGGTGATACCCGATTTCACTTATCTTGAAAAGAACCGCGACCGTTTCAGAGGCATAATCCTCACCCACGGTCACGAGGATCATATAGGAGCGCTCCCCTATCTTCTGAAAAAGATAAACGTGCCGGTATACGGTACGCGTCTTACCTTGGGACTTGTGGAGGGCAAGCTCAAGGAACACGGCATACTGGAGCAATGCAGCCTTAACGTGGTGACTCCGCGTCAATTCGTGAAAATGGGCTGTATGTCGGTGGAATTTATAAGGGTGAACCACTCAATACCCGACGCCTGTGCGCTGGCTGTCCATACGCCGGCGGGCATAATCGTGCATACGGGAGATTTCAAGGTAGATTACACCCCGATAGAGGGCGGTATCATTGACCTTGCGCGCTTTGGAGAGCTTGGCAACAAGGGCGTGCTGGCGCTGCTTTCCGAAAGCACCAACGCGGAGCGTCCCGGCTACACCGCCACCGAAAGAAAGGTGGGCGAGAGCTTCCGCAGTCTTTTTGCGGGCGCGGAGGGAAAGCGTATAATAGTCGCTACCTTTTCCAGCAATATACACCGCGTACAGCAGATAATCAACTGCGCGGCGGTATGGGACAGAAAGGTCGCGGTATCCGGCAGGAGTATGCTTAACGTGCTTGCGACCGCGATAGAGCTTAATTATATCAAAGTGCCGGACGGTATGCTGGTGGATATAGAGGATGTAAACAAATATCCTCCCGAAAAAATGGTGATAATCACCACGGGAAGTCAGGGTGAGCCGTTATCCGCTCTGTCCAGAATGTCGTCCGGCGACCATAAGCAGGTATCCATAACGCCAAAGGACCTTATCATCATTTCAGCCACGCCGATACCCGGCAACGAAAAGTTTGTCGGCAAGCTGGTGAACGAGCTGATGAAAGCAGGCGCGGAGGTAGTATACGAGGCGATGTACGAGGTACACGTTTCGGGTCACGCCTGCCAAGACGAGCTTAAAATGATGCTTGCGCTTACCAAGCCGAAATTTTTCATTCCGATACACGGCGAATACAAGCATATGAAAAAACATCAGGGTCTTGCGATAAAAATGGGCATACCCGAAGAAAATATCTTCCTGCTCAATCTAGGGCAGGTCGTGGAGACCGACGGAGTGGACATGAACATCACCACTCAGGTGCAGGCGGGACGAGTACTGGTGGACGGTCTGGGAGTAGGCGACGTCGGCTCGGTGGTGCTGCGCGACAGAAAGCACCTCGCGGAGGACGGGCTTATCGCGGTAGTTACCACCATCAACCGCGCCACCGGCGAAGTGATAGCCGGTCCGGATATAGTATCGCGCGGCTTTGTATATGTGCGTGAATCCGAGGAGCTTATAGAAGAAGCTAAACAGTTGGTCAAAAAGACGCTTACCGAATGTTCGGAGCGCAATATAAGGGAATGGGGCAATATAAAATCCAGCATTAAAGACGAGCTGGGGAATTATATTTATCAAAAGACCAAGAGAAGCCCCATGATACTTCCCGTGATAATGGAAGTATAACGCGGACGGCTTATCGTGAGGGGGTGTCCGAATGAAAAATTTTTACCGTGACGGCGGACTTGTGATATCCGTTGCCGCAATGGTGGCGGTGACGGCTCTTTTGGAGCTGTATGTATACACCCACGACACAAGGATATTTTGGATATCCTTGCCGTTTGTGGTGCTTATAACGGGGTTCGTCATAGGCAAGCTGATACAGGTCACGCGCAGGACGGTCCAGTACCACGCGAGAATAAACGACGAGCTGGAGCATAAGCAGCGCATGAGCATTTACAGCTTTCCTATCGCCGCTGTGGTAACGGACAGTCTTGACCGTATAGTATGGTGCAACAGCCTGTTCGAGGAGGAATTTCCCGAAGTCTGCGAATACGGCACTTCCCTCTCGGAAGTCACCGAGATAAAGCCGAAAGCGTTTTTCGAGCGCGACGGCAAGGTGATAAAATACAACGACAAGGTTTTCAGAGTGTATGCCCGCGTTCCCGACAAGGACGACGAATCCGAGCTTACGCTGCTGTTTTTCCGCAACATAACCGAATTTACCGCGATAAGAAACGAGAAAAAGCTGTCGCAGCCGGTGGTCATGCTCATCATGGTAGACGGCTACGAGGAGCTTATCAGCGGCTGTCCCGAAAGCGAAAAGGCGCACGTTTCGGTACAGATAGACAAGCTGCTGGAGGATTTTATAGCGGGCACTACGGGAATACTGCGCAAAAACGCCTCCGACAGATTTATCGCGGTGATAGAGGAACGCCACCTTGCCAAGATGATAGAGGGCAAGATGGAGATACTCGACAAGGCGCGTGAGATATTCGTCAGCGACCGTTTCAACGTCACGCTCTCCATCGGTATCGGACGCACGGGAAAAACGCTGTCGGAAAGCGAAAAGATAGCGCAGCAGGCGCTGGAGATGGCGCTGGGGCGCGGCGGAGATCAGGCGGCGATAAAGACCGAATCGGGATTTGAATTTTACGGCGGAGTATCCAAGGGCATAGAGCGCCAGGCTAAGGTCAGAACGAGGATAATCGCACATTCGCTGCTAGAGCTTGCGGACGGCTCGGACAAGATATACATAATGGGACATAAGTTCAGCGACCTTGACAGCGTGGGCTCTTGCATAGGGCTTACCTGCGCGCTGCGAAATCTCGGCAAGGACGCGCATACCGTATGCGACCGCGAGACCTCGCTCGCAAAGGAGCTTATCGACCTTTTCCCCTCCGCGGAGCAGACCGGCGATCCTGTGGTAATACCGCCGCAGACCGCCGTCGAGAACATCACCGACGATACCCTGCTGATAATAACCGACACGCACAATCCCAAGATAATAGAAAGCGCGGAGCTGTACGAAAAGGCGAAAAAAACGGTGGTGATAGACCACCACAGAAGAATGGTGAACTGTATCGAGAACGCCGCAATATTCCACCACGATCCGTATGCCTCTTCCGCGTCGGAAATGGTCACGGAGCTGCTGCAATACTTCGGTGAGGCGGGCAGGCTTAAAGCCTATCAGGCGGAATGTCTTATGGCGGGCATAATGCTGGACACCAAGAGTTTTGTCATGAGGACCGGCGTAAGGACCTTTGAGGCGGCTGCGGTGCTCAGAAAGATGGGCGCGGATACCGTTGCGGTCAAAAAGCTGTTCTCCGGCTCGATAGACAGCTACAAGCGGAAAACTCAGATAGTGGCGAATGCGGAGATATACCGCCAATGCGCGATAGCGCCCTGCGATTTTTACGCGGACGACTTAAGGATAGTCGCGCCGCAGGCGGCGGACGAGCTGCTGACGATAAGCAGCGTGGAAGCGTCTTTCGTTCTGTACCGAACGATGAACGACGAGGTCTCCATAAGCGCGCGGAGCATGGGCGGAATGAACGTTCAGCTTGTCATGGAGGCGCTGGGAGGCGGCGGACATCAGACGATGGCGGGCGTTCAGCTCAAAAACTGCTCCGTCGATCAGGCAAAACAGGCGCTGTATCAGGCGATAGACAGCTACCGTGCAAATAATTCAAAGAACGAAAATCAATAAAGCCGAAAGGAATGATGATAATGAAGATTATCCTTTTGCAGGATATTGCCGGAACAGGCAAAAAGGGAGAGATAAAGGAAGTAAAGGACAGCTATGCCAGAAACTTCCTTATCAGGAAAAAGCTGGCGGTAGAGGCCACCAACGAGGCGCTCAACCATCTTGAGGGGCAGAAAGCCTCCGCACAGCACAAGCTGGACGTGGAGGAAGCGAACGCGAAAAAGATAAAAGCCGCCATCGACGGCAAGATCGTCGTGATAACCGCCAAAGCGGGTCAGGGCGGAAAGCTGTTCGGCTCGGTCACGGGCAAGGATATAAGCGCGCAGCTTAAAAAGGATTTCGGCTTTGAGGTAGACAAGAGAAAGATAACCGCCAAGACCGATATCAAAAACTACGGGGATTACGAAGTCGAGGCGCGGCTGTTCAGCGGCGTTACGGCAAAATTCACCGTTTCTGTACGGGAAGGATAACCAAAAGCCGCCGAGGTTTTCATACGGCGGAAAAGCGTTGGAAAGAGGGTCGTTGCTGTGGCTGATATAAACTATACCGACATGAATATGCCGTACAGCCTTGAGGCGGAGCAGTCCGTACTCGGAGCCGTGCTGGTCGACGCGCCGAACAATATGCCCAAGGTGTCGTCCGAGCTTCATGCGGAGCATTTTTATGTCAAACTTCATTCGGATATTTTTTCGGTAATGTCCGAGATGTTTGCCGCAGGCGACATTATCGACATTATAACCGTGCTGGAAAGCTGTCTTAGCGAGAAGATATTCGATTCCTCGGAGGAGGGCAAGGGCTATCTGGTGAAGCTGATGGAGTCCGTACCCAGCCTTTCCAGCATAGACAGCTATATCGAGATACTTAAAGAGAAAAACGTGCGCCGCCGTCTTATCGGCGCGGCGAGGGATATACTGAATCTTACCGGCGACGGACAGGGCAGCTCCGAAAGGCTGTTGGAGCTTGCCGAAAAGGAGATATACGACATACGCTCGGAAGGGCGTTCCGGCGGACTCACCAAGATAAAGGGTATCGTCGTGGACGTACTCAACGAGATCTCGGAGATGGCGTCAAATCCCGACAAGCAGGCGGATCGCGGCATGAAAAGCGGCTTCCCGTCACTGGATAAATACATTTACGGACTGGGAAATTCCAACTGGATAGTTATAGCGGGACGTCCCGGAATGGGCAAGACCGCGTTTGCCATGAACATGGTGGCGAACGCCGCGAAGACCCGTCCTGACAAGGCGATATGCGTATTCAATCTGGAAATGCCCAAGGAACAGCTTGTCACCAGAATGATCTCAAGCGAGGGCATGATACCGAACGATGCGATACAAAAAGGGCGTTTTTCGCGTGAACAATGGCGAAATCTTGCCGACGCCGCTCAGGTACTGTCCGGCATGAACATATATATAGACGACACCGCCGCCATTACGGTAAACGAAATAAAGGCAAAGCTGAGGCGGATAGATAATCTCGGCATGGTGGTGATAGACCATTTGCAGCTTTTATCCTCCGGCAGGCGGGATCTCAACCGTGTGAACGAGGTTGCGGAAATGACCCGAAACCTCAAAATAATGGCAAAAGAGCTGAACGTGCCGGTGATAACCCTGTCACAGTTCTCGCGTTCCGCCGAGAAAAATAAGGAAAGCAAAAAGCCTATGCTTTCCGACCTGAGAGATTCGGGTACCATCGAGCAGGACGCGGACGTGGTGCTGTTTTTGTACCGCGACAATTATTACGACGACAGCAAGGAAAACAAGCGCGCCTGCGAGTGCATAATAGCCAAGAACCGTCACGGCTCTCCCGGCACGATAAAGCTGCTTTGGGACGGAGAATACACAAGGTTCACCGACGTGGAGTATATTCATGCGGATCCCAGAGCTTAACGCCGAGATACGCGCCGCGCTGAGCAAAGTTGATTGCGTTATCGCCGCGGTAAGCGGCGGCGCGGACAGCGTTGCGCTTTTGCTTACGCTGAACGCGATAAAGGAAAAATACGGCTTTTCACTCAGAGCGTGTCATGTCAATCATTGCCTGCGGGCGGAGGAAAGCGACGGGGACGAACGGTTCGTGCGTATGCTTTGCAGAAGACTGGATATACCGCTGTATGTCCGCCGCGCCGAAATACCCAAGCTGACGCGGCGTCACGAAAGCACGGAGGAATGTGCGAGGAGGATAAGATACGGGTTTTTCTTAGAGCTAAACCTCCTGTACGGCGCGGTGACGGCTACCGCTCATACCGCCTCGGACAATGCGGAGACCGTGCTGATAAACATTCTGCGCGGTACCGCCCTTACCGGCATATGCGGCATACCCGCGGTACGGGAGGGCTTGATACGTCCGCTGCTAAGCTGCACGCGGGAGGATACGGAAGAGCTGTGCCGCAGTTTCGGGAACGGATATGTGCATGACAGCACCAACGACTCGGACGATTATGTCAGAAACCGCATACGCCATCGGGTGATACCTGAGCTTAAAAGCATAAACCCCTCGTTTGAAACGGCGGTGGCGCGGCTTTGCGAAAGCGTTTCATACGACGACAAATATATAGAAAACGCGGCTGCCGCCGCAAAAAAAAGCTGCGCGGTAAGCGGAGGATACGACGTTAAAAAGCTGGCGGCGCTGGAGGAAAGCGTGCTGCGGCGGGTAACGGCGATGATATTGCGGGAAAACGGGATAAAGGTAAACGCCCGCGCGATAACCGACGTAACTGCGATAATACGCGCCGGACAGGGCGGCACCAACCCCCAGCAGTACAAATTTGTGCGAATACGGCGAAAAAAACTTTTTGTGGAAACCGACCGCCAAAAATTCCGCCGTATATGACGGTATTGTGATAAACACAAATCGAAATGATAAAAATACGATTTTTTGAATTTTTTTAATTGCTTTTTACGGCTTTTTATGATATACTGTTATTCGGCAAAAGTTTATTCATATTTAATTGATAAATGCGAATTATTATTATTGTACCGCCGAAAAAAACGCCGCAGTTTTAAAACGGCAGACGGAGAACGAAATGGAACGGGATATAGACCGAATTATTTTTGACAGCGAGCTTATAGCCGAACGGACGGCGCAGATAGCCGCGCAGATAAACAGGGACTTTGCCGGTGAGGAGATAGTTTTGATCTCTATACTGAAAGGCTCCGTGGTATTTTTCAGCGATATACTGCGTCGGATAGAGCTGCCCTGCGAGATAGATTTCATGGCGGTAAGCTCCTATAAAAACTCCGCCGTTCCCGGCGAGTTGGAAATAATAAAGGACATTTCCGCCGATATCGCGGGAAAGAACGTCATTATCGTCGAGGACATTTTGGACACGGGCGTAACGCTCGGCGCGGTTTACGACCTGTTGGAGCGCAGAGCGCCCAAAACTCTGAAGATATGCGTACTGCTTGACAAAAAGGTCGCCAAACGCCGCGAGATAAAAGCGGACTACACGGGTTTTGAGACCGACGACGTTTTTGTGGTGGGTTACGGGCTGGATCATGCGCAAAGATACAGAAATCTCCCGTACATCGGCGCTCTCAAAGAAGAAATATGGAAAACGAAAGACTGACTTTTATACACACTAACGCAAGCTGCCGTCGGCAGCCGGAAAGGGGTCATAATGCGAAACAGTAAATTCAAAGGCGCTTTTATCTATGTTGCGATAATACTGCTGCTGGTCATAGGCATGGTAACCATGCTGCAAATGACGGGCAGCCGTACCGAACGCGTGAGGTATTCCGAGGTGATCTCCGAGTTTGATAATTTCAACGTCATGTCCTATACGTTGGATCTGGGTTCGGGAGAACTGACATATGTTTTGAAAAACGAACCTCAGATAGCGCGCAGGTACACCGTTCCCAACGTCAGCCTGTTTTTACAGGACACGCTGGAATACCGCAAGAACTACAACGAGAAAAACGAGGATCCGCTGATAGAGGATTTTTATCCCGTTTCAGACAACTCGTTCCTGCTCAGCTTCTTGCCGTATCTGCTCATGGTAGCGCTGATGATAGGATTTACCTTTGTCATAATGCGTCAAGCGGGCGGCGGAAAGATGACGCAGTTTTCCAAAGCGAACACAAAGAGCCAGCCCTCCAACGGTCCTAAGGTGACGTTTGCGGACGTCGCGGGAGCGGAGGAGGAAAAGGCTGAAATGGCGGAGATAGTGGACTTTATGCGCGATCCCCGCAAATATCAGGAGCTTGGCGCTAAAATACCGCGCGGCGTGCTGCTGCTCGGCCCTCCCGGTACGGGTAAGACCCTGCTTGCAAAAGCGGTAGCCGGTGAGGCTAACGTGCCGTTCTTTTCGATAAGCGGCTCGGACTTTGTGGAAATGTTCGTCGGCGTCGGCGCATCTAGAGTAAGAGATCTGTTCGACCAGGCGAAAAAGCACACCCCGTCGGTCATTTTCATAGACGAGATAGACGCGGTAGGCCGCCAGAGAGGTACGGGACTCGGCGGAGGTCACGACGAACGCGAGCAGACATTGAACCAGCTGCTGGTGGAAATGGACGGCTTTTCGGATAACGAGAACGTTATAGTTATAGCCGCCACCAACCGCAGAGATATACTTGACCCCGCGTTGCTCAGACCCGGACGTTTCGACCGTCAGATAGTGGTCAATTACCCCGACGTAAAGGGACGCGAGGAGATACTCAAGGTCCACACCAAAAACAAAAAGCTCGGTCCGGATATAAGCCTGTCCACCATAGCAAAAAGCACGGCGGGCTTTACCGGCGCGGATCTTGCCAACCTTGTGAATGAAGCCGCGATACTTGCCGCAAGGAAGAACCGCAAGGCTATCATACAAGAGGATATAGAGGAGGCGACCATAAAGGTCATCGCCGGTCCCGAAAAGAAGTCCAAGGTGGTATCCGACAACGAAAAGCGGCTCACCGCTTTCCACGAGGCGGGTCACGCGGTCTGCACCTATCATTGCAAGACTCAGGATCCCGTGCATCAGGTGTCTATAATACCCAGAGGTATGGCGGGCGGATATACCCTTGCACTTCCCGAACATGACCGCAGCTTCAGGAGCAAGACTCAGATGGAGGAAGAGATCGTGGTACTGCTCGGCGGGCGCGTTGCGGAAAAGCTGGTGCTGGACGATATATCCACGGGAGCAAGCAACGATATTGAGCGCGCTACGGATATAGCAAGGAGCATGGTCATGCGTTACGGCTTCTCCGACAAGCTCGGTCCGATAGTATACGGTCATGATTCTGCGGAGGTATTCCTCGGCAGAGATTACTCACAGGGCCGCAACTATTCCGAGAACGTTGCCGCCGAGATAGACGGCGAGATACGCGAGCTTATCGAGGACGGCTACGAGACCGCAAAGCAGATACTTGAAAGCCATATGGAGCAGCTCCATCGGGTGGCGGAGTATCTGATAGTTCATGAAAAGATAGACGGTGAGGACTTCGCAAAGCTGATGCGCGGAGAATTGACGGAGTCGAGCGAACCTCAGGAAAACGCCGAAATACCGAACGAGAGCACTTCCGAAACCGACGTACCGAGCGAGAGCGCTCCCGAAACCGATGTACCGAGCGAGGACGCTCCCGAAACAGACGCACCGAACGAGGACGCTCCCAAAACAGACGTGCAGTCTGACGGCGAAAATAACGGCGCCGAATAACAAATTGTTTACAAATCACAAAAAATGTGCTATACTTAATATGTATAGCGCATTTTTGCGAAAGGCGGATATGGAAACTGCAAAATTTATAGTTATCACAGGACATTACGGCTGCGGAAAAACCAACTTTGCCGTCAATGCCGCGCTGGATATAGCCAAGACGGGCGAAAAAGTCACCGTCGTGGATCTGGACATAGTGAACCCTTACTTTCGTACCGCGGATTTTAAGGAGCTTTTAAATTCCGTCGGCGCGGAGCTTACCGTTCCGATGTATGCAAATTCAAATCTGGATATACCCGCGCTGGATTTTGACCTTATCGGGTTAAAGAAAAGAGAGGGCAGGATAATCATAGACGTGGGCGGAGACGACGAGGGCTCAAAGGCGCTGGGGCGTTTTCTGCCGGTGCTGCAAGGCGACTCCGTTATGCTGTATGTGGTGAACAAATACCGCTATCTCACCTCTACGCCGGAGGAAGCGTTGGAGCTTATGCGTGAGATAGAGTATGCGTCGGGGCTGAAATGCTCAGGAATAATAAACAATTCAAACCTCGGAGAGGAAACAAACGCCGAAACGGTGAGAAACTCGCTCAAATACGCCGAGGAGCTGTCGCGGACAGCGGGGATACCCGTTGCCGCCACCTGCTGCAAAGCGGAATACGCAAACGGACTACCAGCCGCGTATCCCGTAAAGGTTTATGTGAAAAAGCCTTGGGAAGAATAACGGCAAAAGCCGCCGAGGCAGAGATACAGCGCCGAACGGCGCGCCTAATATATAATGAAAGGAGCGTGCTTTCGTAAGAAAGCATAAAAGCGACAATGGCAAAGATGAATGTTGACTTTGACCGCTGCAAGGGCTGTGGGCTTTGCACCACCGCCTGCCCGAAAAAGATAGTCGAGCTGCAAACGGAAAAGCTGAACAAAAAGGGCTATTATACCGCAGTCTGCATCGACGACGACGCCTGCATAGGCTGTGCGCTGTGCGCGATGATGTGTCCTGACTGCGCGATAACGGTAGGAGGAGATAACAATGGCTGAAAAGAGCTTGATGAAAGGTAACGAGGCGCTTGCGGAGGCGGCTTTGAGAGCCGGCTGCAAATGCTTTTTCGGTTATCCCATAACGCCCCAGACGGAAATATCCGCTTATCTGTCAAAGCGTATGCCCAAGGTCGGCGGTACGTTTTTGCAGGCGGAGTCGGAGGTAGCGGCTATAAACATGGTATACGGCTGCGCAAGCTCCGGCATAAGATGTATGACCTCCTCGTCCTCGCCGGGAATTTCCCTTAAAACCGAGGGCATCTCCTACATAGCGGGCGCGGATCTTCCCTGCGTTGTGATAAACGTACAAAGAGGCGGCCCCGGACTGGGCGGCATACAGCCGTCGCAGGCGGATTACTGGCAGGTCACCCACGCATTGGGACACGGAGATTTCCACGCGCTGGTATTTGCTCCCGCATCGGTACAGGAAATGGTGGACACCGTTACCAAGGCGTTTGACCTTGCGGACGAATTCAGAATGCCCGCGGTCATACTTGCGGACGGACTGCTGGGTCAGATGATGGAGCCGGTACAGTTCGACGACGCGGAGATAGTTCTTTCCGACGCGTCCAAAAAGCCGTGGGCGGCAAACGGACACCAAAACAAGAGAAAGCACAATATAATTAACTCCCTCTACCTCCAGCCGGATCAGCTTGAGGACAAGGTAGCGGAGCGTTTCAAGAGATATGAAAAGGTCAAGGCGGAGCACAGCGAGGCAGTTGCGGATTACTGTGACGACGCGGATACCGTTGTAGTGGCTTACGGTTCTACCGCAAGACTTGCAAAGTCCGCGGTAGAGGCGGCTCGCAAAGAGGGCATGAAGGTCGGCATAATCCGTCCCGTCACCCTTTGGCCGTTCCCCGTAAAGCAGATACAAAAGGCCTGCGAGAACGCTAAGAACGTTCTGGTCGTTGAAATGTCCATGGGACAGATGATAGACGACGTAAAGCTGGCGATAAACTGCTCCAAGCCCGTCGAATTTTACGGCAGGACCGGCGGAGTTATTCCCAAGCCCGCCGAGATACTGGCTAAAATAAAAGAAATGGGAGGTAAAAACTAATGCCCGAATTTAAAAGACCGCACGCTTTAGCGGACGTGACCACCCACTACTGCCCCGGCTGCACACACGGTATAGTACATAGGATAGTATCCGAGGTCATAGACGAAATGGGTATCGAGGGGGACACGGTAGGCATTTGCCCCGTCGGCTGCTCGGTAATGGCGTATGATTACTTTGAATGTGATATGATAGAAGCGGCGCACGGACGCGCACCCGCCGTGGCTACCGGCGTAAAGCGCGCGAACCCCGACAAGTTCGTGTTTACCTATCAGGGCGACGGCGATCTTGCCGCTATCGGTACTGCCGAGATAGTTCACGCCGCTACCAGAGGCGAGAACATCACCGTTATCTTTATCAACAACACCACCTACGGAATGACCGGCGGACAGATGGCTCCCACCACCCTGCCCGGTCAGGTGACTCAGACCACGCCTTACGGCAGAAACACCTCGGTAGAGGGCTTTCCGGTAAGAGTCTGCGAGATGCTGTCACAGCTCAGCGGCGTTGCGCTTGCCGAGCGCGTTACGGTCATCGACCCCAAGAACATCAACATAGCAAAAAAAGCTATCAGAAAGGGCTTTGAATTTCAGAAGAACAAGCAGGGCTTTTCGATAATAGAGGTACTCTCCACCTGCCCGACCAACTGGGGCAAAACGCCGATAGAGGCGCTCCAGCGGGTAAGAGATGAAATGATACCCTACTATCCTCTCGGAGTATTTAAGGAGGGTGCGGTAAGATGACAAATCAGATATTACTTGCCGGCTTCGGCGGACAGGGCATACTGTTTATGGGTAAGCTGCTCGCCTACTTCGGACTGTTCGACGATAAGGAAGTGTCATGGCTCCCCTCTTACGGGCCGGAAATGCGCGGCGGCACCTGCAACTGCTCGGTGTGCATAAGCGACGACCCGATAGGTTCTCCGCTGGTAGACGAGCCGGACATACTCATAGTTATGAACACTCCGAGCTACGATAAATTCATAGGCTCGGTGGTGAAGGGCGGCACGGTGATAATCGACAGCTCGCTTATCGAATCCAAGTGCGACAGAGATGATATAAGCTGCTACTATGTACCCGCCACTACCCTTGCGAACGAAAACAACATGAAGGGCATGGCAAACATAATACTGCTCGGAAAGCTGCTGAAGGAATCCGATATAACCTCTCCCGAAACAGTAAGAAAAGCGATGGAGAAGGTCATACCCCCGAAACGCGCAAATCTTATAGAGCTTAATATGAAGGCTATAGAACTTGGTATGTCACTTTAAAAACTCCGCCGGTCGGCATCGCTGCCTGCCGGCGGATATTACTTGCGGCAAAAAGCGGCGCGGTTTTCCGAGGAAATAAACGCCGGATATTAAAACGCCGCTTATGACAAAAGAGGTGGTGCGCTTGATAAAAAAATATATAGATATAAACGTGTATGAGGCTTTTCAAAATCGACTGGACTATATTTTTTCCGAATTTGAGAATATCTACGTTTCGTTCAGCGGCGGAAAAGACAGCGGATTGCTGCTGAACATGGTAATGGATTATGTAAAAAGTCACGGCATAACCAAGAAGATAGGACTTTTCCATCAGGATTTCGAGGCGCAGTATTCTTTTACCACCAAATATGTGGAGGAGATGTTTGAAAAATACCGCGATATGACCGAGCCGTACTGGGTATGTCTGCCGATGGCTACCAGAACGGCGCTGAGCAGCTATGAAATGTACTGGTACCCGTGGGACGACAGCAAAAAGGAGCTTTGGGTGCGCGATATGCCCAAAAAGCCGTATGTGATAAATCTCGACAACAATCCCATCTACTACTACACCTACCGTATGCACCAGGAAAATTTGGCGAAGCAGTTCGGAAGATGGTACAAAGAAACACACAACGGCGGGCGCACCATCTGTCTGCTGGGGCTGCGCGCAGACGAATCGCTCAAAAGGTACAACGCGATAATAAACAAGCAGTACGGCTACAACGGCACTTGCTGGATAACCCGTTCCTTTAAGGACGTGTGGGTAGGCTCGCCGATGTACGACTGGGAGGTCAGCGACGTTTGGAAAGCATATTATCAATTCGGTTACAAATATAACGAGCTGTACGATATGTACTACAAAGCGGGGCTTACTCCCGACCAGATGAGGGTAGCCTCGCCGTTCAACGAATACGCAAAGGAGAGCTTACATCTCTACCGCGTGCTTGAGCCGAAAACATGGGTAAAGCTGCTCGGACGCGTAAAGGGGGCAAATTTTGCCGCCATCTACGGCAGGAGCAGCGCCATGGCTTACCGCAGCATAAAATTGCCGGAGGGGCACAGTTGGAAAAGCTATACGCTTTTCCTGCTCAGTACCCTGCCAAAGCGTATGCGGGTATCCTATGCCGAAAAATTCCGCACTTCGATAAAATTCTGGCATGAAACGGGCGGCGGGCTGTCGGAGGACTCCATCGACGAGCTTATCCAAAAGGGGTACAATATACGGCGCAACGGGGTGTCGAATTACACCTTGGACAAAAAATCGCGTATAATCTTCATCGGAAAGATACCCGACGATACCGACGACATACTTACCACAAAGGAAATACCGAGCTGGAAAAGAATGTGCATATGTATTTTGAAAAACGACCACGCCTGCAAGACCATGGGCTTTGGCGAAACCAAAAAGCAAAGAGAACATATAGAAAAGATAAAGAAAAAATATAGGAGTCTGGAGGAACTGTAATTGGAACAAAAGAGTCCGGCATACAACGTTATCGCTGTGCCGATAGAAAAAATAGTACCCAACAATTATAATCCGAATGCCGTTGCGCCGCCGGAATTAAAGCTGCTGTACGACAGCATAAAGGAGGACGGCTACACCATGCCCGTGGTGTGCTATTATTCCAAGACCAACGACCGATACATAATCGTGGACGGATTTCACCGCTACCGCATAATGCTGGAAAACAAGGACATCTACGAGCGGGAACACGGTATGCTGCCTGTCACGGTGATAGATAAACCGCTTGCGGAGCGAATGGCAAGCACCATCAGGCATAACCGCGCACGCGGCTCTCACGACGTAGAGCTTATGAGCAATATCATCAAAGACCTGCACGAGCTGGGGCGAAGCGACAAGTGGATCTCAAAGCACCTGGGAATGGACATCGACGAGATATTGCGATTAAAGCAGATAACGGGACTTGCCACCCTTTTCAAAGACGCCGATTTCTCCAAAGCGTGGATCCCGAAAGAAACCATATCCGAATTGGAAAAAGAATTTTCCGAGGAGGAGGAAGACTCCTTACAGGAAGTATAAAAAACGGTGCCTAAATTATTAGGCACCTCAGTCTGTAGAAAAAGGTCAATATAAAGCGGAAGGAAAGAGTTGAGTTTAAAACTTTCCGCCGTTCGGCGGAAAGTTCACGGGGAAAACCATCAGGGTTTTCACCCTCAAGTTTGATAAGAGCCGCGCAAAGCGCGGCAAAAATCGAGCTAGATTGCTTACGCAGTCTAGCCGATTTTTTCAGCTTGTCAGGAAATCCGACCGTAGGGAGGGTTTTTCGACAAGCTGCGGTGCCTAATGTATGGTTATTAGGCACTGTTTTGATTTTTTAAAGTCAATCAGCGTTGCTGAGCCGAATATCGCCGTATCTTACTATTTCGACAACTTCCCCGTTTTCCTTTATAACTCTCGGAACGCGGCAGGAAACCGCGCAGGTAAGCTCATACCCTATCGTTCCTATCAAAGCTGCGTTATAGTCCACGCTTACCTGCTCGCATTGTCCGCCGTATACCGTGACCTCGTCGCCGACCGCCGCCTGCGCGCGGCTCACGTCCACTACCGTCTGATCCATGCACACCCTGCCCAAAACGGGACAAAGCGTTCCGTTTATCAGCATTTGCCCTTTTGAGGAAAAATCCCTGAAATATCCGTCCGCGTACCCTATCGGCACGACCGCGACGGTCATTTCCCCGTCGGAACGGTAGGTCCTGCCGTAGCTGATATATGTATCTTTAGGTATGCGTTTTATCTGCTGTACGCAGGATCTTAACGTCATGACATTTTTAAGCGGAAACGGCAGCTCCAGCGGATAATTAGGCGCAAGCCCGTAAAGCACTATCCCCGCTCTTACCGCGTCCGCGCAAAAGTCGGAATGATACGCTATCCCCGCGCTGTTTTGCGAGTGGAGCATAAGACCCTTGCCGCTTGCCGCCGCCAGCAGTTTTTCCTGCTGCGCGTTCGTATAGGCGACGTCCTCGGCGTCGGTGCTGTCAGCGCAGGAAAAATGCGTATATGCCGCCTTGCAGTCAAGTCCGTCCAGCGCAAGTATACGCTCAAGCTCCTCCCTGCTGTCGATACCGACGCGGTTCATGCCGGTATTTACCTTTATATGTACCGGCAGACGGCTTTCGGTCTGTTCGGCATATTCGCTCAGCCGCTCGGCATATTCGACGCTGCCCGCGGTCTGGGTAAGGTCGTATTTTTTAAGCTCGTCGAAAAACTCCCCGTCCGTATAGCCGAAAATTATTATTTCGCCGTCCAGACCGCATTGACGCAGCTTTATACCCTCCCATATATTGGAAACGGCGAACCTCCGCACACCCAGACCGTACAGCTTTTTTGATACGGACTTATCGTCGTGACCGTAAGCGTCCGCTTTTACAACGGCGATAACTTCCTTTCCCGCCGCCGCTTTTTTTATATTAAGGTAATTAAATTCCAGCGCGTCAAGGTCGATCTCCGCCCATGTGCGCCTAAGCAATTTACTCATAACGCTCTCCCGTCTTTAAATTTTAATAAATGCTATTGTTTTTTTATCGGTTTTGTGATATTATTATAAGTAGTCAACCAAAAAATAGTTTAGCACAAATTTTATGCCGTGTCAAGGCGGTCGCCGTCGATGACTGCCGAACGCAGGTTGACCGTTTTTACCGTCAAAACAGTCAGGAGGCAGATTTTTTGAATACAAAAAGAAGAAGCAACTGGTATATCTATCTTATAACCTTTGTAATAACGGGAGTGATACTGTTCATCGTGTCCAACGCGCTGCTGAACTCCTACTACAGCTCGCAGCAGACGCAAAACGTCACGCAGCAGCAACAGACGGGCACGGTATTCGTTCCGGACGAAAATTACAATTTTACGATACTGCTTATGCTGAGCGAGAAGATAGATTCCGTGCCGGAGCAGTACATGACGCTCACCTACCGTGCGGACAAATCGCAGTTTACCGTAATGCCGTATCTTGCAAATTCCTATATCGGCGGCAGCACGCTTAAAAACGCATATGAGAGCGGGCAGGCTCAGGCGGTGATAAATTCGCTCAATACCGCGCTCGGCACTCAGATAACAAAGTATGTGCGTTTCACCTCCTCGACAGCCGTGCAGCTTTTTGACACCGTAGGCAATACCACGCTTTCCGTGCCGAAGGAGCTTAAACACGAAAATTCCGACAACACGCTGACCATAATCAAGGAGGGCACGAGCGCTTTTTCCGGCTCGCAGCTTTACGATTATCTCACCTTCCCCGATTACGGCGAGGATGACGTGCAGTATTCCTGCAAGGTGCAAGGCACGGCGATAAGCAGCTTTTTGAACCAGAATTTCCCCGATATAAGCGAATCCGCGCTTGACGAGTGCGTCGGCTTTATAACGGATTTTACCGACACGAACATCACCGAGCAGGATTATCTTTCAAAGAAAGCTGGGCTGCTGTACACTTTCGGCGATTCCCCCACCCCCTGCGATTTCTATATTCCTTACGGCGACCTCAGCGGTAACGATTATGTCATCAGCGGCGACAGTATAGAATCGGTAAAGGAGATACTGTTTAAATAATTTGTTGATAATAAACTTAAACCCCGTCAGTTTGAACTGACGGGGTTAGTTGTTTTATTTTGTCGTAACATTCAAGGTAGTGCCGCTGCTGAAATAGTATGTGCCGCCGACCTTTTTGTAAGTTCTTATGCGGAACTTATACAGATGCTTGGAGGTCATGTTCTTAAGCGATACGGAGGTAGCGGACGCGGAGCGATCACACAGCTTTACCCACTTTCCGGCGCTGTAATACTCTATCCGATAGCCGCCGGCGTACTTGTTCTTCTGCCATTTGAGCGATATGGTGTTCTTGCCGACGGACGCCGCTTTAAATCCGCTGACGTTGGTCGGCGCGGTGACATATGTACCGCTTACCACGGCGCTGTATATTTTCGTATTTCCGACGGTCTTATACGCTCTTATGCGGAATTTTTCGGAAGTCACGGGGCTGAGTCCCTTAACGGTATAGGAAACGGTGGAGTTTTTACTGATATTTGCAACGGTCGTCCATTTTCCGCCCTTTGCGCGTTCGATAAGATAGCCGTTCGCGGAGGAATTTTTGCTCCAGCTGAATTTCAGCGAGCCTGCTCCGCGCGCCGCCAGCTTAAATCCGCTCACCTTACTCGGAGCGGTATAGCCTGTCAGGCTCTTTACCGCGCTGTACAGCGTTCCGTCCGAGGTGGACTTATACGCTCTTATCCTGAATTTGTACTGTGTAGCCTGTTTCAGTCCGCTCACCGTATACGACACGGTGGAGTTCTTCTTGATATTCGCAACGGTCGCCCATTTTCCGCTTTTGTATTGCTCCAGCAGATAGCCGCCCGCCGACGCGACCTTTTTCCAGCTCAGCTTTAATGATTTATCGCCGCGTGACGCCAAAGTAAAGGAGGAGATCGCCGCGGGTGAGGTGTACGCGGTGATAGTCTTTGCGGCGCTGTAGTAATTCTTGCCGCTCACGGTCTTGTACGCCTGTACTCTGAGCTGATAACCCGTACCCGCGGACAGCCCGTTGACCGTACAAGTCACGGTGGAAGCGCTCTTCAAGGTAGCCGCCGTGGTCCATTTTCCGCCCTTGTATATCTGTACCGTATAGCCGTTTACCGACGCCGCTTTTGTCCAGCTGATTTTAAGCGACGACGCGCTGCGTCCCGTCGTCTTCAGTCCCGTGACGGCTTTCGGAACGATTTTAAAGGTAACTGTCTTGCTGCCCTTATACGCGCCCTTGCCGGTTATAACTATCTTGGCTGTGCCGACGTTGACGTTGGCGCTGTATTTAACGGTGTAATCCGTGCCGCTTTTAAGCGTTTTGCCGCCCAGCTTTACGGTAACGGCAGGCTTTATCGCCGAGCCGGTGTAGGTCTTATCCGATATCGACGCTACGGTCGCATAGGACACGTCGTCATAGCTTATCACGGGATAGTATGAAACTATTTTGTCAACAAAGCTCTTGTCGTACCAACTCAGGGTGCTACGGTTCAAATGTCCGTGCGCCTCGCCCTTGTCGCTGTTGTTGTAGGCGTTGTTGTCCCACAGCACGCAGGGCACTCCCAGTTTGGACGCTTTTCCGCAGAAATACTCCGCCCACTTTAGTCTTTCGGCTTTGTTGCCCTTGTTAGACGCGCTGGTCTCGCCGATGACTACGGGGATATTCTTGGAAAGATATTTTGTGTTCAGCGTGTTGAAAAGCTGGTCAACCTCGCTCTTGAGGGAGGAGGAAAATACCGACGTGCCGCTGCCGTTAAGGCAGAAATTATACGGCGTGTACGCGTGTACCGACACGATAAGGCGGTCGCTCACGGTATCGTTCGGCAGCTTAAAGCCGGAGGTTGCACAGCCGTCTATCGACGCTCCGTAGCCGGGCACCATTATGCAGCGCTGCGCGTTGTTGCCGCCGCTTGCTCTTATCACGTCTACCGCCGCCTGATTGAGCTGATTTATTATGTTTATCGAATCCTTGACGTTGCTGTTGGGGTTATTCACAGGAAACCACCATTCGTCGCCCGTGCCTACCAGCCTCGGCTCGTTCATGGTCTCAAATATCAAATGCTGGTCGTAGTTTTTAAACTCCGTGCTTATCTGTTTCCATATGGATCTGATAAAGTTCAGCGACTGAGTTTTGTACGCACTGCTGGGATAGTAGTATTTTTTATCGGTGTCGTGGTGTATGTTCAAAATAACATACATATCGTTGTCGATACAGTAATCCACTACCTGCTTTACCCTTGCCATCCAGTCGGAATTTATCTTAAAATCCGAGCCGGAGGTATGTTTGCCCCAAGATACGGGTATTCTTACGGTGTTGAAGCCCTCTTTTTTCACCGCGTCTATCATAGCCTTGGTGGTCTTGGGATTGCCCCAGGAGGTCTCGCTGGAAAGTCCGCTGCCGCCGGTAGCGTCCAGCGTATTGCCCAAATTCCAGCCTGCTCCCATTTCGGCGGTTATTTGCTTTGCGGTCTTTGCCGACGCCGCCGAAGCGGTCTGCGAGGGCAGTCCCGCAAGCAGGAACAGAGCGACGAACATCACCGCGAGCGACGCTCCCGCCACGGACAGCTTTTTGATAACTGACATAATGATTCCCCTTTCAAAGAAAGTGTTTTATTTAAATGCAAAAACATTTCAACCGTTCAGCGGTCTCCGATAGACCGCCGGAGCCGCGTTTTCAAACAGCCGAACGCTGCGCGGCATACTTTCCGAATGTCCTATGAAAAGATATCCTCCCGGAGCAAGAACGTTGTACAGCCGTTCAAGCAGTCCTGCCTTAACGTCGTTTTCAAAATATATCATCACGTTGCGGCAGAAAATAATGTCGAACGGCGCTTTTTTAAACGGTATTGCGTCCATGAGGTTGAACTCTTTGAAAATTACCTCTTTGCGGATATCGGCGGAAATTTTTATATGCTCCCCGTCCACCGAGGTAAAATATTTCGCCAGCAGTCCCGCCGGCAGCAGCTCGGCGCTTTTCTTGGGATATATCCCCTTTTGAGCCGCCGACAGCATTCCTACGGAAATGTCCGTTGCAAGTATGCGGGTATCCCAAAGGGGTTTTTCGCGGTTTAAAAATTCGCTGATAAATATTGCGGCGGTATACGGCTCCTCGCCGCTGGAGCAAGCCGCGCTCCATATCCTCATGCTGCGCCCCGCGCCGTTTTTCTCTTTAAGATAAGGAAGTACGGTATCTCTCATAAAAATGAAATGCTCCGGCTCGCGCATAAAAAACGTGTGGTTGGTAGTGAGAGCGTTTACCAGCAGTCTCATCTCGCCGCCGCTCACATCGGAAAAACAATATTTAAGATAATCGCTGTAATTTTTAAACCCGCGGCGGGTCATCATACCGCTCAGCCTGCTCTCCACCAAGGTACGCTTGCCGTAAAGGTTTATTCCGTACTGCTCCTTTATATAACTGATCAGCTTTAAAAAATCGCCGTCGTCTATTCTTAACACTTATCCACCGTTCCCGTATTCAGATTTCTTTTTCATCTTCGCTGCCAAGCAGCTTTTTTATATCCAGCACCAGCTTTACGCCGTCGGCGTTCTCCACTATGTATTTGATGAATTTGTCGGAATTTACATTCATCGCGTCCGGCGTTTCGGAGCGGTTGCTCTCTCTGACCGAAAGCACGTCCGATACGCTGTCCGCTATAAGCCCTACCGAAACGTCGCCGTCGTTCACTATAATTACGCAGGTGCGGTCGTCGGCGGCTATCTCGTCTTTTCCGAAACGCAGCCTTATATTCATCACGGGTATGACCTTGCTCCTTACGTTGATTATCCCCGTTATGTAGTCGGGAACGGCGGGTACCGCGGTGATATGCGGTATCTCGATTATCTCGGTCACATACTGTATCTCTATGGCGTATACCTGCTCCGCCACGTTAAAGGTAAGCACCTTTGCTATTTCCCTGTCGTCGTCGTTTTGGCTCGCAAGCTGCGCTTTCATTCTCAGATCCAACAGTTCTTCAAAGGTATCCTTTTCATTGTTGTCGGTCATCATATTTCCTCCCAAACGCCTCAGTCGGTATTGATAAGATTGTTTGCGTCGATTATCAGCGAAATGGTGCCGTCGCCCATAATGGTACAGCCCGACAGACCCTCCTGCTTGATGTTCCAATGGCTCAGGAATTTCGGGAACGGCTTTACCACCACGGGCTGTTCGCCTATCAGCTTATCCGCGAACAGGCATATGTCGTTTTCGCCCGCTCTTACTATCAGCATTATCCCGTCTTTAAGCTCGGTCACGTCTGTTTTTATATTGAATTTTTTGTGCAGTCTGAGAACAGGATAGCACACTCCGCGCAGCATTATCATCTCCGCGCCCTCGGTGTCGGTGATGAGCCGATTTTCGCCCACGATAAAGCTCTCTCTTACCGAAGAAATCGGGATAGTGAACACGGTCACGCCGACTTTCAGCTTCATGCCGTCCACTATGGCGAGAGTGAGCGGTATCTTGATTATGAACGAAGTTCCCTTTCCCTCCTCGCTTTCCACGGTGAGAGAACCGCCTATCTGCTCGATGTTGCTCTTTACCACGTCCATTCCCACGCCTCTGCCGGAATATTCGGTCACGCTCTCGTTGGTGGAAAAGCCGGGCAGCAGTATTATATTAAGTATCTCTTTTGCGCTGTAATCCTCGGCGGGGCGGGTCAATATCCCGTTCTTTTGCGCCTTGGCAAGCACCTTTTCCTTGTTTATCCCCGCGCCGTCGTCGCTTACGGTGATGATGACCTCGCCGGAGGAGTTGCGCGCGGACAGCTTGACTTGAGCCACGGCGGGTTTCCCCAGCGCCTCGCGCTCCTCGGCAGTGTTTTCTATCCCGTGGTCCATGCAGTTTCTTACCAAGTGCATAAGCGGGTCGTTGAGCATATCCACTATACTCTTGTCCACTTCGGTGTTCTCGCCCTCAAGTACCAGCTCGGCGTTCTTATTCAGCTTTACTTTCATATCCCGCACGATACGTCCCATTTTTTGGAACGCTCCCGCAAGCGGCACCATTCTTATAGACATAACGGTGTCCTGAAGTTCATCGGTCAGCTTTCTGAGCTGCCTTGCCGCTTTTGAAAAGCTCTCCAGTTTAAGCCCGTCCAGATCGGGGTTGGATATTACCATGGATTCGGTAGTTATTATCTCGCCGACTATATCATGCAGCAGATCCAGCTTGGCGAGGTTCACGCTGATAAGGCTTTGCTTTTGCCCGCTGCCCGCCGCCTTTTTTATCTCCTCGTCTTTTTTGCGCGCGGCGCTTTTTTCGGCTGTAGGCTCGGTCGGGAGCGGCGTGGGCTTTTCAGCCTCTTTTTCCGCCTTCTCCTCCGGCTTGGGCAGGTTTATCGCCTCATAGGACTCGACGTTTACCGCGTCCCCTATCACCGCGAGTATATCTTCGTTTGTGACCTCTACGGCTTTGAAAACGATAATAAAGCCGTTTTCTATTATGTAAGCCGAGGTGTCGGAATTTGTTTCAACATCCGGCGGAACGCACGCAAGTATCTCTGCGTCGTCCTTGATTTTATTGAGCAGTAAAAACGCGCGCAGATTTTCCATACCGCAGCCCGCCTCAAACCGCACTCTTACGGTCATTGCGCCCTCGGCGGAGCTTTCCCGCGGAAGCTGCTCCGCGCCTTTGTTAGGCTGAACGGAAGTTTGTCCGCCCGTATCCTCCATGCTTTTTAGCTGCTTTGCGGCGTCCTCCAGCCGCGCGATGATATCCGAAAAATCGGTAGGCTCGAAGTCCTCAGGGCTTGCCTGTATTATCTCTATCTCCGCCTTATAAAGGTCGGAAACGGTGAAGATAAGCTCATATACGAAATGCGCGTCCTTTACCAGCTCCGGCTTTTCACGGATTATAAAGAACAGATCCTCGCCCTTATGCGCTATCTTTTGCAGGTTGTCAAAGCCCATCATGGCGGACGAGCCTTTTATCGTGTGCATTATGCGAAAAACTTCGTTTATATCCTCTTCGATGAACGCGTTAGCGCTTTCGGTGCGTATAAGTATTTCGTCGAGCTGCTCCAGCAGCGAGCTTGTTTCAAATATATACATATCCAGCATGGATTCCATGCCCGGCTCTATCTTCGCCATACTGCTCCGCCTTTCCGTTCCCGCGGCGTTTTGCCGCCGCAGGCTCCGAATTTTCTGACGCGGCGTTCGTTTCTAAACGCCTGAAGTCTACAATACTATAATACACCAAAACGCAAGGAAAATCAAGAGGAAAATACGCCTCCGCCGAACAGATACAGATAAAGCGTTTCAGAACATAAAAAAGGAGGACAAAAAGCCCTCCTTGTAAATATTTTGCCAAAATCAAACAGGCATTACCTTGTTTTCCTTATCGGCATGGTCCGCGTCTATCGCAAGCTGCTTGAACCTGCGCTTTTCAAAGAATTTCTCCGCGACCTGACCAAACATGGCGTAGCTCAGCACGTCCTCTTCCTGCTGCGTCCACTTGGCAGCCTCCGCTTTCAGCTTTTCAAGCTCCGGCTCGATAAGGTCTGCCGGACGGCAGTCTATAGGCTGCTCGTCGCCGAGTATCTTTTTTCTGAACTCAGGATCTATCGGGACGGGAGTCCTGCCGTAATTGCCCTTTACGATGTCCTTAAATTCCTTGGTCACCATTTTGTAGCGTTCGCCGGTGATAACGTTGAACACCGCCTGCGTACCGACTATCTGGGAGGTAGGCGTTACCAGCGGAGGATAGCCCGCGTCCGCTCTTACTCTCGGAACCTCTTTCAGCACTTCCTCAAACTTGTCGGATTTGCCCGCCTGCTTGAGCTGTGACAGAAGATTTGACAACATTCCGCCCGGAACCTGATATATCAGCGCGTTTGCGTCCGCCGCAAGCATTTTGGGATCGAGCAGTCCGTTCGCGATGTATTTTTGACGGACCGTCATGAAATACGCTCTCAGCTCCTGGAGCTGTACAAGATCCAGTCCCGTATCATATTCCGTGCCTTGGAGCGCCGCTACCATGGACTCGGTAGGCGTATGCGAAGTGCCGAGCGCCAGCGGCGACAAAGCGGTGTCTATCATATCGACACCCGCCTCGATGGCCTTTAACAGGCACATCGACGACAAGCCGGAGGTGCTGTGGGTGTGGAGCTGTATCGGTATGCTTACCGCGGATTTAAGCGCCTTTACAAGGCTTTCTGCCGCATAGGGAGTGAGCAGCGCCGCCATGTCCTTTATGCAGATGGAATCTGCGCCCGCCTCCTCGATGCGCTTGGCGTAATCGACGAAATAATCCTCGGTGAACACCTCTCCGAGCGTGTAGGAAATAGCTATCTGGGCGTGCGCGCCCTCCTTCTTTGCCGCTTTTACGGCGGTCTCAAGGTTTCTTATATCGTTCAGCGCGTCAAATATCCTTATTATGTCTATCCCGTTCGCGACCGATTTCTGTACGAAATATTCCAGTACGTCGTCGGCATAATGACGGTAGCCGAGCATATTCTGCCCTCTGAACAGCATTTGCAGCTTGGCGTGCGGCATCTCGCGCCTTAATATCCTGAGCCTTTCCCACGGGTCTTCGTTAAGAAAACGCAGGCACGCGTCAAAGGTCGCGCCGCCCCAACATTCCACCGAATAAAAGCCTATTTTATCCATAAGCGGCAGAGCGGGGAGCATATCCTCCATGGACATACGGGTAGCGAACAGCGACTGGTGCGCGTCGCGCAGCACCGTTTCGGTGATCTTTACTTTTGCCATAGATACCGTCCTTTCGCCTTATGCGTTTATCGTAGCGATAAGCGCGCCGGTTTCCACCGACTGACCTTTGGTGACGTTGACGGTAGCAAGCGTTCCGTCGCAGCTTGCAACTATATCGTTTTCCATCTTCATAGCCTCAAGTATCGCGATGACCGTACCGTTGGATACCTTTGCGCCGGGAGCGAGCTTTACGTCGACGATAGTGCCGGGCATGGGCGCGGTGACTTTAACTCCGCCCTGCGCGCCGGACGGCGCGGGCTTAGCGGCGGGCTTGGGAGCCGCCGCGGGAGCGGGTGCGGCTGCGGACGCAGAAGCGGTCTCTCCCGCTTCCTCAACGGTAACATCGTATGCCGTTCCGTTCACGGTAATGTTGTACTTTTTCATATTTTAAAGCCTTCCTCTCATTTAATATACAAAATTGATATGTTTCCTTGCGGGTGAGGGCGCTCTCTTGTCGGAAAGCATCTCCACTATCTCTGCCAGCGTGCGCCTTGTATCTTCCGGCGCGATAACGCTGTCCACATATCCGTCGGCCGCCGCGGTAAACGGGCTTGCGTCGTTTTCCTCGTAAAGTGCGACGCGCTGTGCCGTTTCTTCGGGAGCCGCCGCGCCCTGCAAAAACGTCACCGCGGCTTCGGGAGCGGCGGGAGCGATAGTCGCGCTGTCCCACGCAACGGTCACGTCGCTGTCGGAAAACGCCACATAAGCGCTGCCGTAAGCCTTGCCGGTTATGACGTTTATCTTTGCGGCGGTTGCCGAGGAGTATATCTGCGTCAGCTTCGCGTTATCTCTGACCGCTCCGGCAAGCTCGTCACAGCCGGACAAAGCAAAGCCTTCGGTATTTATAAAGGTTATCATCGGAACGGAGAAAGCGTCGCAAAATCCCACGAACCGCGCTATCTTGGCGCTGTCGTTTCGGGAAAGGCGTTCGCCGCCGTCCGCCGCGATAAAGCCCACGGTATGCCCCGCGACGCTGCCGAGCGCCGTCACGGCCGAATCGCCGAACCCCTTGCAAAGCTCCGCCGTGCTGTTTGAGTCCGCTACCGCTTCCACAAGCTCCATGCCTTTCATCTGAGCGGTGACCTGCGCGCCGTTATCGGCGTCGTCGCAGTCAAAATAAGCGCAGGACAGGTTGTTTGCGGGGAGCAGTCCGAGCAAGATACCGACCTTTTCCAAAGCGTCCTCGGTATCCTCCGCTATCACCGACGCCATACCTGCGCGCATGGCGCTTTCGGCTTTCCCCGCGTCGGCTGCGTCATCCGCAAGAAAAGGCGCGGTCATGAACATTTCCGAGCGCTTGGTCATTATCACGATGTCCGCCATGCATGCGGTCATTGCGGCGCTGCCCGCGCATACGCCGTCTATAACGGCTATCTGCGGCACTACGCCTGAGAGCGCGGCGCTTGCCGACGCGATTTGGGAATATGCGTCCAGCACCTTCATGCCCTCGCTTATATCCGCTCCTTTTGAATCGAATATTCCTACTACGGGAACGCCGTTCTTTCCGGCAAGCTCGTACAGACGCGTCAGCTTTTTTGCCGCGCTGAGCGTCATCGCTCCGCCGTTTATCTCGGAGTCCTGAGCGTAAGCATACGCTTTTTGTCCGTTTACCGTACCGTATCCGCAGATAACTGCGGTGCTTTTACCGTCCTTGGAAGCATATTTGCCCAACTCGGCAAAGCTGTTTTCGTCGAATAGGGAGAGCAGCTTTTCCCTTGCCTTGCTTTGGGGAAGAAGCTGTTCCGCTTCGGCTGCGGTTTTTTTCATTTACCTTTCATTCCTTCCTTTATGTAAAGCTGTTTATTAAGGGGCTGTATCGCCTTAAAAGCCGCCCCCGCAGTTTTATCAAAAGCCGTACGCGGCGGTTTTTGCCGCGCGTTTGCGAAAACGGGACGTTTCCCGCCGCAAAGCTCCCGCCTTATCCTTTTAATTATAACTCAAAATTTAAACAATAACAAGGTATAATCAGTCATTTCCCGCAAGTTTTATGAGAATTGAAAAAATTATCTATATCGGGGATAAAATTATCGTCGATTTTCACAAAGCCCAAACCGATAAGCTCCTTTGTGACTTCGGGGTCGTCTATCTCGAATCGGCAGCGGTTTACCGAACGGTTAAATGCGTAATTCATCGCGGCTCGGCAGAGTCCGTCGATAAGAAAACGCTCCGAGCGAACGGAATTTATCACCAGTACGCCGTCCTCAAAGCGCCCGTTCAGCGTGCCCAAGACCTCTTCGCCGTCGTTTGCCTTAAAAACGAGGTCGTCCGACTCGGCGCAGACGTTTTTTATCGTTATCATAATATGCTCCTCCGACGGGGAATTCAGCGTTTGTGCGTATTAAGACCGAGCTGCGACATCAACCCTTTCAGCTCCTCGGAGGTAAGGTCGCGCCATTCTCCCGGCTTTAACATTCCGAGCTTGATGTTGGCTACGCTGCTGCGTTTAAGACGCACTACCTCCAGCTTTACCGCCTCGCACATTTTTCTTATCTGGCGGTTTTTCCCCTCGCTGATGATAAATTCCAACACCGTGCGATTATCGTCCTCGGTCAGCACCGACACGGTGCAGGGCATGGTAACGCCGCTGTCTATCTTTACTCCCGACGCAAGCGTCAGCAGCTTGTCCTCTCCGACCTTACCGCGCACGGTAACGCGATAGCGCTTTTTGATATGATGGGAGGGGTGCATTATCGCGTTTGCAAGCTGTCCGTCGTTGGTGAGCAGCAGCAGTCCCTCCGAGGTCTTGTCCAGCCGTCCTATGGGATAAACGCGCTCCTCTATTCCCTCCAGCAGCTCCGTTACGGGCTTATCCGCGTGAACGTCCGAAAGCGTGGTGACGTATCCGCGCGGCTTGTACAGCTTTATGTAGCGCAGTTCTTCAGCGGCGTTTAATTTTTCGCCGCCTACGGTTATTATATCGGTTTGCGGGTCGGCGCTGTCGCCGAGCGAGACAGGTCGTCCGTTGACCTTGACCAGTCCGTCGGCGATGAGCTGCTCCGCCTTACGGCGGGAGCAGTAGCCGCTGTCCGCTATTATTTTCTGAAGTCTTAGCTTTGCCATTTGTTATTCCTTTCAGTAAAGCCGAGCCGCCTCCTACAGACCGAGCAAATTTCTCACAAACTTTACGCACGCCGCAAAAAACGGAAGCTCCTGCGGCTTTGCAAAGCAGCTTTCTCCCGCGGTGAGCGGTACGCTGCACAGCGTCGTGCCGTTCAGCTCGTATCTCAGCTCTCCTATTTCCTCCCCCGCGATAACTCCCGCGTATACGAATTTCGGCAGGCACACCGTCACTCTTACCTTATCCCTTTGCTCGTCGGCAAGCGGGAGCATAGCGGTACTCTGCGGCTTTACCCGTATCTCCGAGCTTTCGCCGCCTATCACCGGCACTCTCAGCGAGGAACAGTCATACGACGTGTCAAAGGGCTTTACCTTTGAAAAGCCGTAATCCAACAGCTCGGTGTGATCCTTCCAGTCGTTCGGAGCGTTCAGCGTCACCGCTATCAGCGTGACTCCGTCCCTTTCGGCGGCGGACACCAACGTCCTGCCCGCGTCGTCGGTAAAGCCTGTCTTTACGCCGATACAGCCGTCATAAGAATACAGCAGCTTGTTGGAGTTTACCAGCGTGCGCGGATAAGGGGGAGAACCATATTCCGCCGTCAGCTTGACGCTGCCGCATATCTCGCGAAAAACGGGGTTTTTCAGCGCGCAGCGTGTGAGCAGCGCCAGATCGTAAGCACAGGAATACTGTCCCTCGGCGTCCAGTCCGGACGGCGTGACAAAGCGGCTGTCGCCCATTTTGAGCGACGCCGCTCTTTTATTCATAAGTTCGGCAAAAGAAGAAACGCTGCCCGCGATATTCACGGCTGCGGCGTTTGCCGCGTCGTTTCCCGACGGGAGCAGCATACCCGCGCATAAAGCGCGTCTTGTGACGGTATCGCCCTTTTTCAGTCCCATCGACGTACCCTCGACGTTTATCGCTATCGGGTCGACCGTAAAACGCTTGTCAAGCTCTCCCGCCTCGATAGTCAGCAGCGCGGTCATTATCTTGGTCGTGCTGGCTATGGAGCGGTGTTCCTTCTCGTTTTTGGCATAAAGGACCGTGCCGGTATCCGCCTCCATAAGTATCGCGGAGGACGCCGACACCTGCGGACCGGCGCTTTTACTGTCGCTCAGATATACCGTTTCTCCCGACGCGGCGCAGGAAAGCATCGCTGCCGCCGCTGCCGCCGCCATACATCTTAAAAATCTCATATCGTTCCCTTTCTGCACATTATCCGAATTACATACCGAGCAGTCGCGGGACAGCTCATACGTTCAATAATGTTTATGCAAAAAAGGACGGCAATATATCTTTGGCACGGGACAAAACGCCGCCGTTAAATTATCGTCGTATCACTCCTCCTGAGCGCTGTCCTTATCCTTGGCGAATATGGCTTTTACCTTGGTGATAAGATCCGGCACTCCGGCGATTATGCCGTCGAGCGCGCCGCCCTGTGCCGCGCCCATTTCCAGCATCTTTACCTCTCCGTCGCGCTGTACCACGATAAACGCCTCCGGCTTTATGGTTATTCCCGCGCCGCTGCCTCCGGCAAACACGTCCTTGGGCGCGCTTACGGGAAGCTCCGAGCCTCCGGCTACAAAGCCGAAGCTGACCTTGGACACGGGTATTATCACCGTTCCGTCAGAGGAGGTTATCGGCTCGCCGATAATGGTATTTACGTCTACCAGCTCCCTTATCTTCTGCATAGCGGTTTCCATAAGTCCGTTTATGGGGTGTTGTTCTGCCATATCAATTTCCTTTCCGACGGCTGATATGCCGTTCGCTCGTCTGTTTATGCCTTTTTCTTAAAAAAATGCCTTTTTATCATTCTGAATAAAAACCATACCGCGCAGCCCAAAGCGGTGCTTATCCGCAGACTGACTTTTAAACCTATGTCGTAAACGCTCCTGCCGCTTTGAAAATCCACGCCTAGCTCTATATTATCCACGCTCAGCCTTACCGCGCCGTCCAGCACCGTAAGTACCGAGGTTATAAGCACGCACATCTTTCCGTAATTCAGCGCGGCAGCCGCCGCGTCGTCGCCTGATACCGTTATATCGGCGTTCACGTCCGTCACCCTTATGTGCCTGAACAGTCTTTTTATCGGTCGGGAGGCGCTCCCTACCAGATCCCTTATCAGCTCGAGATTTTCTTCAAGCGTTCTCTTGGGCTTTTTACTTTTTTCACTCTCCGCTTTTTTTCTCTCTTTTTTCTCCTCGGCTTTTTTTGCGGCTTTTTGAGCTTTTTCTGCTTTTTTCTTTTCCGCCTTTTCGGACGCTTTTTTTCTGTCCTTTTCGGTCTGCGGCTGAAGCGAAAACACCGTGATACCTGCGTATTTTATTTTAAGCTCGGTCTTTTCGCCGAACCTTGCCTGAACGGTAACGGACATAAACAGAGCTATGACGATGATAAGCAAAATGTCCAAAAGGACTATCCAGACCCAGTTCATATCCCCTCCGTAAAATTATCTGCCGCAAGCCGGTTTTTATTCGCTGTAAGCGTCCCCTTCCCCGTACTCTCCGTCAAGCTCCTCCTCCGCCTGTTCGAGCTGCGAAAGGTCGAGCTGTCCGTCGTCTCTCGGAAGCGGCGGGAGCTGCTTTAAGCTCTCCAGCTTAAAACAGCGGAGAAAATTATCGGTAGTCTTGTAGGTCAGCGGTCTGCCCGGCAGATCCAGCCGTCCCGCCTCGCAAAGCAGTCCGCGCTCGGTCAGCGTGTTTATTACGCCTGAGCTGTCCGCGCCTCTTACCTGCTCCACGAAAGCCTTGGTCACAGGCTGATTGTACGCCACCACCGCCAACACCTCCAGCGCCGCGGGCGACAGCTTCGCCTGACGCTTGTTTTCCAACGCCTTTCTGACGTACGGCGCGTACTCCTCGCGGGTGGCTATCTGGAACGCGTCGTCCAGCCGCACTATCTTCAGCGCGCTCTCCTGCACGTTGTACCGCCTTTCAAGCTGGTCTATCAGCTTGACCACGGTCTCTCTTTCTATGCCGGACGCCTCCGCCAGCTTATCAAGCGTTATCGGGTCGCCTACCGCAAACAGTATCGCCTCGATAATGCACAGATATTCGTTAAACTTCATCTGACTCCTCCGTAATATCGGGAGAAAATTCTTTTTCTATATCCTCTTTTGGGACAAAATGCAAATATTTGTTGTCGTCGGTAAACTTTATCCTGCTGCTTTTTGAAAGCTCCAGCAGCGCGAGGAACACCGCGACCTGTTCCGAGCGCGTCTGCCCCTTGAACAGCTCGTCTATCGCTACCGACTCGTTGCTGTACATTATTCTCCTCAGCACATACAGCACCTTTGTAAACACGCTTACATACACCTTTGCCGTTACAGGTCTTACCTTTTGCGGCAGCTTTCGGACCGCGGTCTTAAAGCTGATGTTCGACATCGCCAAAAACAGCTCGTCCGGGTCGTGGATATTCGTGTAGGTCATATCCTGTTCTATTTCAAGCGCGGGGCGAACGAAAATATCGTCGCCTCGGTACATTTCCCGCAGGCTTAAAGCTATCTTTTTGCACAGGGCGTATTCTATCAAAGCGCCTTCCAGCTCTTTTTTCAGCTCGTCCGCCTCGTATTTCGGGAGCAAAGCGGAGGACTTTATCAGCACCAACCGCGCCGCCATTTCGAGAAATTCTCCCGCGATGTCCATGTCGGCTTGCTTCATCTGCTCAAGATACAGCAAAAACTGCTCGCACAGCTTGGATATTTCTATATCGTAAATGTTCAGCTTATGCTTGGCGATAAGGCTGAGCATAAGGTCCAGCGGTCCCTCGAAAACTTCGAGTTTAAAACTCAGGCTCTCCGTCATGCCAACCCCAAAGCCGCAAGCACGACCTCGTTACCGGGGATAAATCCCGTTATGAAATTCAAAAATCCCAATACCGTTCTGTCAAGAAATCCCAGCGGAACGGAAAGTATGCCGGTAAACGTCAGCAAAAGCACGCCTATCATGATATAACGCTCATACCGCATTATCGAAAAATAAGCCTTTTCCTTTAAAAATACGAACAGCACTCTTGAGCCGTCGAACGGCGGTATTGGCAGCAGATTGAATATCGCAAGGGAGATATTGATAGACGCCGCCATATAAAATCCCCAACAGATATAGTATACCGTCTGTAAATTGTCGCCGTTCGCCAGACCCGATACCAGCCTGGTTATCACTATGAACACGAACGAAACAAGAACGTTCGAGACAGGACCTGCCGCGGCGGTAAGCGCCATCGCGGTACGCGCCGACACCTTTCTGGCTCTGGTGGGATTTACCGGCACGGGCTTTGCCCAGCCTATCCCCACTATCGCGATAGCGATAGTGCCTACCGGGTCAAGATGTGCGATGGGGTTAAGCGTTACCCTGCCGGAGCGGAAAGCAGTATCGTCACCCAGCAGCTTTGCCGTGAACGCGTGCGCGCACTCATGTATCGGAAATGCGATAAACAATATCACCGCATAGGCGAACACCGTTATTATGATAAATTGCAGCGAGACTTCTCCGTACCGCGCCTGAGTTATTATATCGTAAAGCATAACAGTTCCCTTCTTTTAGCGGAAATCCAACGGCGCTTGCGCTCTCGCGGCGGCTTTTGCCGCCGCCGAACATTCGGCCGAAAAATCTATACATTATTGATTATACACTATTTCAACCGACTTTGCAAGCATTTTACGTCAATTTATTGAAATAAGTTTTTGCAAAATTGAGTATATTTACTATTGATTTTGCCGAGCAAAAACGCTATAATAATTATGATTGTATTTATATGAAAGCGAGCGTGAGCGTTTTGCACATAAGAATAGCCGGTACCGTGGCGGAATCCATAGTAGACGGACCGGGGATAAGGTACACGATATTTACGCAGGGCTGCCCGCATCATTGCGAGGGCTGCCACAACCCCGAAACACACGATTTTGCCGGAGGGCGGCTTGCCGAAACCGACAGGATATACGAACATATTATAAAAGACCCGCTACTGAAAGGGGTAACATATTCGGGCGGCGACCCGTTCTGCCAGCCCGCTCCGCTGTATGACCTAAGCAAAAAGCTGAAAGAAAACACCAAGCTGGATATAATGATATACACCGGCTATACCTTCGAGCAGCTTTTGGAGATGTCGGAAAAGAACGAGGACGTCAAAAACCTGCTGCATATAGCCGACATAATAGTAGACGGAAAATTCATACTCGCCGAAAGGAGCCTTGAGCTGAAGTTCAAGGGCAGCCGCAACCAACGGATAATTGACGTCCCGAAGTCGCTGGAGGCGGGAAAGGTAGTATTGAAGGAGTTATAACAAACATGAAAAAAGCATCGGCATTTCTTCTTATATTCGCCTTGACAATATCTCTGTTCACCACCGCCTGCACCGATGACGACGGAAAAGGACACGTTTTTTCCTATGATATAACCTCAAATCCCGACTCGCTCGACCCTCAATGCGCCGTGAGCCGCGAATCCGTGATACTTATAAACTGCATTTTCGAGGGTCTGCTCAAATGCGACGAATACGGCAGTCCCGAGCCTGCCGGAGCAGAAAGCTACAGCGTATCCGACGACGGTCTTACATACACGTTCAAGCTGCGTAAAGACCGATATTGGAGCGACTGCGAGAGCTTTTCCGAAAAATGCACCGCTTACGATTATGTGTACGGATTTACCAGACTTTTCCTGCCTGAGACCCGCGCGGCCGCAGCCGAGGATTTTTTCTGTATAGAAAACGCCGAGGAGATACACGCCGGCAAAGCGGACGTTAAAACGCTCGGCGTTATCGCCGAGGACGAATACACTCTGACATTCAGGCTGAAATATGCCGAACCTATGTTCCCGCTGCTGCTGACCTCCGTTGCGGCAATGCCCTGCAACGAAAAGTTTTTCCTAAAAGCGCAGGGAAAATACGGGCTTTCCGCCGAGGCTACCCCCTCGAACGGCGCGTTTTACCTTGAGGACTGGTATTTCGACCCGTGGAGCAGCACGGACAACCATCTTGTGCTTAGAGTAAACAAAAAATACAGCGAAAAGACGGAGGTCACCGCATACGGCGTGAACTTTTTCATCGTGCCGGAGGAGAACGTCACCGAGGATCTCCGCACAGGAACGGTAAAAAGCCTGGCGGCTTCCGGCTCGCTCGCCCAAACGCTCATCAAAGAGGGATTTCCCTACGACGAATACATGACGAGCGTTTACGGGCTTATGATGAATACAAAAAAATCGGCGCTTAAAAGCGACTTTTTAAGATATGCGCTGCTTTACGCCGCAAACCCCTCAGAGGCGCAGCTTCCGTTCGGATATTCCGCGGCACAGGCGGCGGTACCGCGCTCCGCGGGGCTGGACGGCGTGAATTATCGTGAATACGTCGGAGGAGCGCTCGCGGTAAAGCCGGATAAGGTAAAGGCGGAGACCTCCTATCAAAGCGCAATGGAGGAGGTAGACCGTTCACTGTTTTCCGAAATAAAAATAATTGCGGTGGAAAACCGCGACGAGGATATTATTTCGGCGGTGCAGACGGTAATGCAGCAATGGCAGGGGCAGCTCGGCTTTTACTGCAATATCGTGTTCCTCTCCCAAAGCGAATATGACGAGGCGTTGGCAAAGGGCGATTATTCCATAGCCGTTACCAAGCTGAAAGGAGAGCACAACCGACCCGATTCGGTGTTGGGAAAATTTGCGTCCGACGGTGAATACCGATATTCCGAAATGGGAAACGAATTCTCACAGCTTATAAAGGACGGATGCTCGTCCGATAAAGTAGAGGACGGCTTCGACCTGTATGCGAAAGCGGAGAAATTGCTTTTGCAAAGCGGTACTTTTATCCCTATCGCGTACTGCTCCGAATATTTCTTTTACGAAAAAGGATGCGAAAACATAATCTACGACCCGTTCACGGGAACGCTCGACTACAGCGGCGCGCTGTACAAGAGCTAAAACGGCGGTGAAAGGAGATAAACAATGGACTCATCGGTTTTTCAGCCGTACAGCGTGCTGATGTCGGTATATCAGGGCGATAAAAGCGAATATCTGAAAGAATGTCTGGACAGCCTTATCGGACAGACGGTACCCGCCGACGAGATAGTGTTGGTCTGCGACGGCCCGCTGACCGAGGAGCTGGACGGGGTCATATCCGAGTATGAAAAGCTGCCGGAATGTAAGCTGAGGGTATTTCGGCTGGAGCAAAACATGGGAACGGCTTACGCCGCGAATTACGGCTTGGAGCGGTGCGAAAACGAGCTTATAATGAAAATGGATCCGGACGATATTTGTCTGCCGGATCGCGCAAGGCTGCAGCTTATGTTTTTGCAGGATCACCCCGGCATAGATATGCTGGGCGGATATATCGAGGAATTTAAAAACAGCACGAAAGAACAGATAGCCGTGCGCAAAACTCCCTCCGACGATATACAGATACGCCGTTTTGCAAAACGGCGCACTCCGTTCAACAACCAGACGCTGGTATACAAAAAGACTATCGCCCTCAGGATAGGCGGCTACAGCAACTCTCTGCGGCGCTGCGAGGACTATGATTTTATGGTAAGAATGTTGATATACGGCGCAAAAGGCGCAAATCTTCCGCAGATACTTGTCCGCTACCGCGTAGACCACGCCAATCTCACCCGCCGCCGCAATCTGAAAAACACCAAGAGCTTTATCGCGGTGCGCAAAAAGATACACCGTTTGGGCTATTCCGGCTTTTGGGACTACGTCCTGCCCTGCATGGGACAGATAGTGCTGTTCATGATGCCGGGATTTTTCACGGGATTTGTTTATAAAATGATATTGAGGAATAAGTGAGAAGATTTTGGGCATAAACTCCTGCCCTCGCCGCAAGACGAGGGCAGGAGTTTATGCGTTTACCTGTATTTCAAGTATCACGGTGTTTTCCTCCGCTCTCAGCGAATGGGCAACGCCCTTATCTATCGTGTAGGTATCGCCGGGGAAAGCGTCGTGATTTCTGCCGTTTATTTTTATGACCGCCTTGCCGCTGAGAACGGTCCATACGGTGCGGTTGGAGATGTGTGTCTTTTCCTTTATCTCGCTGTCCTTTTTGACGGTCTTCTTTTTGGTCACCGCCTTGTTGCCGTTTTCATCGAGGGAAACGTTAAGTACCGTGTAATCTCCCCACTCGCGCTCCTCATACATGGGGCGAATATCCATATTCTCAACGTATTTTTTTATGTAGGAGCTTTGCTCCTTGTCTGCCACAAGTATACCGTCAGGACCCGCCGCTACTATCATATCGTGCGCGCCCATTACTACTATCGGTATCTCAAGTTCATTTACCACATGGGTGTTTTTGCAGTCATCGCTCACTATGGCAAAACCGTAAAGCGGATCCATGACCTCGGTGATAGTGTTCCATGTGCCGAGATCTTTCCACTCCCCGTCGTAAGGAACGACTGCCACTCTGTCCGCTTTTTCAAGTACAGCATAGTCAAAGCTGGTCTTTTCAAACAAAGCGTAATTATTCAAAACGTCGTCATAGCTTTCACAAGCGACGGTTTTTCTCACTATATCCATCATATACGACAGCTTGAAAGCAAACACGCCGCAATTCCACAGCCCGCCGCGCTCGATAAAAGCCTGCGCGCTTTCAGCATCGGGTTTTTCCTTGAACTGTGACACTGGCGACAATTCGCTGCCGGAGATTTTTGGGATTATGTAGCCGTATTTTTCGGACGGATATGTGGGTTTTACGCCCATAAGTACGATATCCGCCGCGCCGGACTGCACCGCTTCGTCCAATTTATTCAGAGTGCAAAAATATTCGCTGTCAACATACGGGTCAACGGGAAGTACGGTAACGGTTTCATTCGGTTCGCAGCTTTTTTCGTAATAAAGGTATGCCGCCGCAAGAGCGATAGCGGGAAAGGTATTTCTGCGCTGCGGCTCAACGATTATCGACACCTTTGAGCCGAGCTGGTTTTTTATCGCCTCCACCTGCGTAGCGCTGGTGGTAACGGAAATATCCGCACCCGAAACGTTGGAGGATATCTGCTCATAAACGCGGCGTACCATTGAATCGACCGTGCCGTCCTCATTTCTTACGAGTTTCAAGAACTGTTTTGACCGCACCTCGTTAGAAAGAGGCCAAAGGCGTTTGCCGGAGCCGCCGGAGAGTAAAACAATTTTCATACTTTAACTTCCTTGATAAACCTTTTTATAAAAATCATATGCTTTTTTTATTCCGTCTTTAAATTCTGTGTTTGCTTTCCAACCCAGAGAGTTTAATTTATCGCAGCACATGTTTTTTCTATGTATTCCGCCGGGCTTGTCGGTATTGAAAACTATTTTGCCTTCAAAGCCTATCACTTCTTTTATTGTTTTAGCTATGTTTTTTATTGACATCTCATAGCCCGATGTTATATTTATCAAGTTATATTCTTTATTTTTATCTATAAGATATATACAAGCGTCTGCGAGGTCGTCGGCATATAAAAGCTCACGCAGCGCCGTACCGTCTCCCCATATTTCTACAGTTGAATAGCCGTTTTGCTTTGCTTCGTGGAATCGTCTTATCATTGCAGCAATTACATGAGATCTACTTGGGTCATAGCAATCGTTTATTCCATATAAATTACATGGAATAACAGAGAAATAATTTACGGAATATTGTTTTGAATAGTATTCACACAGTTTAACTCCCAGTATTTTAGCTATTCCGTATGCTTCCCAATTTTCGTCTAATTTTCCTGACAAAATGCTCTCCTCTTTTATTGGCAGTTCTGCATCAGCAGGATACATGCAGTTAGAAGAAATAAAAAGAAGATTTTTACAGCCGCATGCAAGAGCGCTTTGCATTATATTAAGTTCGATCAAAACATTATCAGTCAAATGCTCAGCAGGATATTTGCGATTTTCTTCTATTCCTCCTACGTTAGCAGCAACCAAAAAAACATATTCGGGTCGCTCTGACTCAAAAAACTTTTTTACCTCTGCTTGATTTGTTAGATCAAGCTCGTCTATTGTTTTGCCGACTATATTCTCATACCCCTGCCTTTTCAGTTCCCTGACTATGGCAGAACCCACCATTCCTGTGTGTCCTGCAACGTAGATCTTGGATTCTTTATTCATATCATTTTACCTCTGCACTATAAATGTCTTTTGTGTTATTCGGCATCTCTACGCCTTTGTCATACATTACAAGCATTTTTGTATCCTCAAGAAACTCAAAGTCATGTATTACAAAAGGATTTACCAAAAACAAGTCTCCTGTTTTAAAGGCGTATGTCGTTTTAGAAGAGTCATCTTCAAATTTGACCGCTGTCAAATTAAGACTTCCCTCAATAATATAAAATATTTCACGATTGATTTTGTGGTAGTGACATCCGCGCTTGGCACCCTGCTTTGTAAATAAATAATTCACTTGTTTTATCGGGATACTCAGCACCTGACAAATTACTCCTCTGTCATCAGTATGAAGGAAATCAACGTTCAGCTTATCAATCATCGGATACCGCCCTCATATCATTCTCCGTCATAAGCCTTACAAGCTCCTCAAAAGAGGTCTTGGTAGGATTCCAACCGAGAGTCGATTTTGCCTTGGAGGGATCTCCGAGCAAGGTCACAACGTCAGTGGGGCGGAAATATTCGGGCGAAACCTCCACCAGCACCTTGCCGGTCTTTTTGTCAATGCCCTTTTCATCTACTCCCTCGCCCTGCCATTCAAGCTCTATACCCGCTATCTTGAACGATAATGTGCAGAACTCACGAACGGAGTGCTGCTCGCCGGTCGCTATTACGAAATCGTCCGGCTTGTCATGCTGCAAGATAAGCCACATACATTCGACGTAATCCTTGGCATAACCCCAGTCGCGCATAGAATCAAGGTTACCGAGGTACAGCTTGTCCTGCTTTCCCGCGGCGATATTGGCGGCGGCAAGGGTTATCTTTCTTGTTACAAAGGTCTCGCCCCTGCGCTCGGATTCGTGGTTAAACAAAATTCCGTTTGAGGCAAATATTCCGTATGCTTCGCGGTAGTTACGCACTATCCAGAAAGCATACTGCTTTGCGGCGGCATATGGCGAATAAGGATAAAACGGGGTAGTTTCCGACTGCGGTATCTCCTGTACCTTACCGAACAGCTCCGAGGTAGAAGCCTGATAAAATTTGCAGGTCTTTTCCAGTCCCGCCATTCTTATCGCCTCAAGGCAGCGCAGCGTTCCCACCGCGTCGGCGTCCGCGGTGTATTCGGGCACCTCGAACGATACCTTGACATGGCTTTGTGCGGCAAGGTTGTACAACTCGTCCGGACGGACTTCAGAGATCACCTTCAGCAGGCTTATGGAGTCTGTCATATCGGCGTAATGGATATGGAAATTTTCATTGCCCATCAGATGTTCGATTCGCTCTCTGCGGTCTATTGAAGAGCGGCGCACTATGCCGTGTACCTCATAGCCCTTTTCAAGCAGAAATTCCGCGAGATACGAGCCGTCTTGCCCGGTGATGCCGGTAATTAACGATTTTTTCATTTTATATATCCTTTCTGCTGATAAATTTCTCAGCCATAGCCATTGCTAAACCAACTGTGGTATCGGAATTGTAATGTCTGTGTTCGCCCCATCTGCCCAAACCGTAAACATTATGTTCTGCTGACCACTTCAACAATTTATCCATAATCTCAGGTTTACCTATTGTATTTAACGGATATGCGTAATCGTTTATATAGGCATAATCGGGTTTTCGAGTGTTCAGATGTACCCGTTCCATATTGGTCTCTGTCCAATATCCGCGACTGTCAGGCACAAAATTATGCCGAACTAAAATTCTGTGATATGATAAATCTAGATCGGGATAATAAATCCAATGAGCCTCTGTATCAAGATTTTCGGGATAATATGCTATTTCAACAGCACTATGTTTGAGCAGTCCTACTTTATTTTTCAGTTCTTCCGGCATACCGTTCAATGCTTTCCATTCGTGCCACGGAACCGTTGTTATTATATTATCTGCCGTAAAGGTCTCACCGTCTGTTGTTTTGACAGTTTGCGTCTCAAAATCAATTTCACTTACAGCTTTGTCATACTGAATGTTGCCGCCTAAAGCCTCAGCCATTCGCAGCCACAGTTCTCCGTAACCTGCTTCCTTTGGAAAATAAAAATGATGGTGACACGCATGCTGTCCAAACGCCTGCTTGCACAAGCAAGAACGTAAGGTTTCCTCAAAATTAACATTTGGTAGTTTTACCATCCAATATGTACCCAAAGTATCAAGCTGACTGCTGAATATTTTTCTGTTATAAGGCAGCAAATAACTTTCTGCGATTTTATCGCCTAATTTCCAGTATATCCAATCTGTAAACTTTTCAGGCATTTTCTCGCCAATATTACAACCTGCCTGTGCAATGGATTTCAGATATTCCACCTGGCTGTCAATATCCATTTGCCATATATTTGCTTCTATCGGATAGCTGACGGTATTTTTGTCCAACTTTATTCTTGCGTCTTTTGTGTACTTGTCCCATTCATCCTCCGGCATAAATCCGAACAGAAATTTCAAGACTTTTTCATCAGCGTCCGCATCCAGGAAATGACCGCCGCCTATATCCAACGGCGCTCCGTCAACGTCTACCGAACGACACAGACCTCCCGCTTCATTTTCCTTTTCCAAAACCAAAAAAGATGTTTCCCCTGCTCTTTGGAGCATGTTAGCAAACGTCAGTCCGGCAGGACCGGCGCCTAATATCAGGTATTTCATAAAACAACTTCCTTTCGTTTATGTTCAGTTTCTACCAATTTCTAATTCTACGATCTGCCGAAGAAAGGTGCACTATGTCATATATCTCATGGTTTTTTAAGCAAAATTCCGACAAGTGCTACCAGTCCGGCTCGGTAATACCGATGAGTAGTTATTTTTTCATTTTGTCCTCCTAAAATTATATAAGTTTCATTACTTCCGCGACCTTGCGAGCAATTTTCTCGCTACCTTCCGCCGGAAAATGAACCCAGTCGCGGTGGGGTTCATTTAGCATAAATGAATACAAATCGTTGACTTTCAGTTTATATTTTTCAGCTATTTTTTTCGCGACTTGATTACGTTTTATTATTTCATTATTGATTTTTTCATTCGGTTCAGATAAATGCTCCTGGTTAACAACAGAAGTGGTCAGCGCAACCGTCAAATCGGGAATGTATTTTAAAATATAAACTACCAGCTTTTCATACGCTTTTTCATATTCCTCAATAGAATTGCTTTGAATAGCTTTTTCAACGCCATCAATTCCATGTACGCCGATTTGGATATGTGCTTTAGTCTGACGGTATTCCTTATATGAAAAGAACAAGTCGAGAGTTTCGTAAAACTTGTCATTGGAAATACTTGTATTTGTCGCAAAAAAGTCAACCGGCTTTTTCGTTAATTGTGCAAGCGGTCTTCTGTAATCACGAGCAACCGAATCGCCTATCAACAGTATTCTGTCCGTGCGTTTTTCATTAGCGTTGTCAAACCAGAAATTGAGCCATTCAACATATTCTCTACCAATTATTACCCCCCCCCGCATTGTTTTGTCTTGTATATCATTTTTAGGCAAAAGAGGTAAACTTGAATCAACGGTGGTCGTGTCCAGTTCATACTTATTTTTTCTCACATATTTTGCAAACAAATCACATCTTTCTTTTGTATCTGCAAAGAACATCTCCCATTTGTCGTTGTACAAAGCAGCTATTCTTGAAAAATAACTATTTCCTATGATCATTATTTTGCCGAGTGCCATAAGTTGGATATCGCGAAAGCTCTCATCAAATTTATTTCCCTCAATATAAAACACTTCGCAGTCACCAACTCTGTCAAGACCAAGTTTATCTGGGTTTTCTCTGCACCACCTTATGTCATCAGAAAAAACAAAGAATTTTTTGTTTGGATATTCTTTCATCTCCATTATCTTACTTATTTTTTCAACATAGTAATTATTATCGATTCCCCAACCTACGGTTAAATAATCACCCCGACGAACATGAATTATTACCGAATCACACGAAAGAATTTTTTCACTTAAAGAAATATGTTCCGGACGTTCAAAGGGCGGAAATTCAATATAGTCGCTTAAATTAAAATTAAAGTACGACTTGGCCTTATCTATTGAAATCCAATAATGATATGCCGAAAACGGCAATTTTGTTGTTATAGCTGTTTTCATATTTGAAGTGAGAAAGCAGTTTGCACTATCTGCATATGTTTTATATCTATATTTGTAATCTCCGACAAAGTAAATATATTCTGGATTTATCTTGCGATAAAATTGTGCAAAAAATTTAGTGTTGAGTTTAACTATTGAAAATAATCGTTTTGAAAATTTTTGCGAAATTATTGGCATAGTTTTTTTTGAGAATCTGTTTACTTCTAATCCATTAAAAGTTTGGCAGTAAGTATCATCGTATATTACTTTTCTACCACTATATTCTTCAATCAACTGCCCAAGCACATAATAACCTATTTGGTCTCCCAATCCCGATGTAATTTTTACAGTAACCAAATAAGGGTCGAAAAATTCGGTAAGATCAACGATTGGTTTGAAGTCATTATTGGTTATAGACTTTGATTCTCCAACTATAAACACAAATCTTTCGTTTTCAAGTAGCGAAGGATAATCAACATAATTTAGGCTGTCAAAAAATTCATGCTCAGATTTGAATACGAGAAAAGTAGGCTTGTCAGCGTCGCCTTTTCTTGCTTTTTCAATATAATAATCAAAGCTGTACGTCAAAGCGTCGGCACTCTCTATCGAACAGATATAACCGTCGGAGATCACTTTATTGTAATCAAACTCTTCACACACATTAAATTCAAATTTTCTTATCGGTGTTTCGGAATTCGAATTCAGTACAATATAGCAGTTATTTTCTAAAGGCACATACACATCTCCGTCATCTTCAGTAAATTCTTTAATAGATATATACGGATACTCTTTAAGAAAGGCTATATTTTTCTCTTTAAATTTCCTTGCGGAATTCACGGAAATGCAATCGCTGTTGTTTAAAATATTTGAAATTATTTTTTGATATTCAACTGCGTTTTCACATTCATTGCACAGCAAATATACCGCCACAATATCGTTCAGATCCAATTTAAAGTAACGAGTGTACAGTTCGATCAATTCAATATCGGCAGCAATTTTTTTATTTTGCACATCAACTGCATATTCTGCAAGACGGTATCTGTTTTCAATATCAAGGAACTGTTTGAGCTTTATGATATTATCAAAAAATTCACAAGTGCCGGACTGAATTTTGCTCAGCTTATCAATGGTGAGCATATTATCGTCAATATATTTCAAATGCTCCTCATTTTGGGAGACTACATCTTTTGACAGTCTTGAATGCAAAGCCTTGGAAAAATCACTTGTATATCCGTAAAAATGCGATTTATATTTGTCAACGCTTTTATTAACAATAATTTCATAGATTGCGTCGGCTATCGCTGTTGCCGATCTACTCTCCATTTGAATATATGGAAAAAGACAAGCGACACATCTCGGAGGAATATTATTGAAGTGTTCATCAACAACAAGGCAGTGTGTCTTTTCAATAAAATAATTATCCATTTCTTCAAGCATTCCGACAAATCGTTCGGGTAAATTGTCAAATGCTTTGATATTATGTTCATCCATATAAAACCGCGAGCAGTTTGAGCGGATAAAAATAATATGATTCGGGTCGTACTCATTCAAGACGACGTCAATAAACCTATCGTAATAGTATTTCCAATTAAATGAACCCGAAAAAGGGAATTTTCTTCTTGTGAAACCGCCCTCGCTGTTTTTTATTGCATTTATGATTTCAGCCGTTGTGTATTCGGAATATACCATATCAGTTTTTTCAAGAACGGGGTATGTTATGCAGGAATTCATATATACCAAGTAATCAGATGTATTGCATGATCGAGTTTCCTTGCCGTATGGTTGAACATTGTAATTATCGGTGAAATTTTTCGGGTCATGCGACAACACTTTATCTAAATTTTTTCTTATATTAAGCAGTTCATGAGGCTTTAATTCCGGCATATCGGAATATTTTCGGTATGCCTTATCAAATGTACCGGTCATTGCTAAAGGGCTACAGCCACTAATCATATTCTCAGTAAATATCCCCATCTCATCTAGTATCTTGACTACCAAACCGAGATAGCTGCCTATAACCTGCATCCTACTCTTATTGTAATTCATTCATATCCTCCTATACTCAATTCATTACCTGAGCAACAAATCTTGCCATTTATTCCTGTCCTTCAATAGTACTAAAATGAACAAATCTCTATGAGAAATTCATACGTCAGGGAATGAAAGGCGTATTTTTTGCATCAGCCTTTAATTTTTCTTTAGCGTTTTTCTCATTGACGTCAATAAGAAGCTTTTCTTTAAAGCTACCGACATCATATTTATTTCCCATGAAAGAACGCATAAAATCTTTTGCCCCAAGATATATTTCACATCTATCACTATATAATGCGGCAAAATTAAAAAACCCGGAATTGCCGCCGATCATAATTTTGCCATATGACATTAATTGTATATCACGAAAGCTTTCGTCATATTTATTTCCCTCAATAAATCTTATTTCTGCATCTCCGACCAAATCAAGTCCCACCATAGAAATATTCTCTCGACACCACTTTATATCGTCCGAAAACACAAAATACTTTTTATTCGGATAATCGGGTATTGCCAACAATTTTTTTATTGCTTCAATATATCGGTCGTAATTAAAATATAATTTATCTCTTTTCTGATAGAAATCAACATAATCGCCTCGTCTGACATGAATTACAACTGCATCACAAGCAAGCATTTCATCTTTTAAACGAATATGCTCCTCTCTTTCAAGCGGCGGAAAAACAATATAATCTCTAATATTAAAATTAAATCTTTTTACTAATGTTTCACAATGGTACATACAGTCAATATATAAATAAGGTATATTTAAATTAAAGAGCTGATCCACATGTTGCCGCATAATTATCGTAACAGCTTTGTCGTGTATCCTAACATTGTGTGTTACAAAAACAAAATCCGGAGATACTTTTAATCCGATATTATCTATAAATCTTCCGCCGCTTAAATGCGGAGAAAGTCTTTCATTTACTAAATCCATTTTTAGTTTTGCAAATTTGGAAACCTCCATACCGTTAAAAGTGCAGCCGCAGACATCATATAATACCTTTTTGCCAGATATTTCTTGATAAATTTTTCCCAAAACATATCTACCAATCTGGTCGCCAAGTCCTTCCCCCACTCGTACATATACTGTATTAGGATCTATGAAATCCGTAAAATTTGCAATCGGAACATAATCATCAAACGAGGGTACAACATCATCAATTTTAAACACAAATCTTTCGTTTTCAAGTAGCGAAGAATAATCAACATAATTTAGGCTGTCAAAAAATTCATGCTCAGATTTGAATACGAGAAAAGTAGGCTTGTCAGCGTCGCCTTTTCTTGCTTTTTCAATATAATAATCAAAGCTGTACGTCAAAGCGTCGGCACTCTCTATCGAACAGATATAACCGTCGGAGATCACTTTATTGTAATCAAACTCTTCACACACATTAAATTCAAATTTTCTTATCGGTGTTTCGGAATTCGAATTCAGTACAATATAGCAGTTATTTTCTAAAGGCACATACACATCTCCGTCATCTTCAGTAAATTCTTTAATAGATATATACGGATACTCTTTAAGAAAGGCTATATTTTTCTCTTTAAATTTCCTTGCGGAATTCACGGAAATGCAATCGCTGTTGTTTAAAATATTTGAAATTATTTTTTGATATTCAACTGCGTTTTCACATTCATTGCACAGCAAATATACCGCCACAATATCGTTCAGATCCAATTTAAAGTAACGAGTGTACAGTTCGATCAATTCAATATCGGCAGCAATTTTTTTATTTTGCACATCAACTGCATATTCTGCAAGACGGTATCTGTTTTCAATATCAAGGAACTGTTTGAGCTTTATGATATTATCAAAAAATTCACAAGTGCCGGACTGAATTTTGCTCAGCTTATCAATGGTGAGCATATTATCGTCAATATATTTCAAATGCTCCTCATTTTGGGAGACTACATCTTTTGACAGTCTTGAATGCAAAGCCTTGGAAAAATCACTTGTATATCCGTAAAAATGCGATTTATATTTGTCAACGCTTTTATTAACAATAATTTCATAGATTGCGTCGGCTATCGCTGTTGCCGATCTACTCTCCATTTGAATATATGGAAAAAGACAAGCGACACATCTCGGAGGAATATTATTGAAGTGTTCATCAACAACAAGGCAGTGTGTCTTTTCAATAAAATAATTATCCATTTCTTCAAGCATTCCGACAAATCGTTCGGGTAAATTGTCAAATGCTTTGATATTATGTTCATCCATATAAAACCGCGAGCAGTTTGAGCGGATAAAAATAATATGATTCGGGTCGTACTCATTCAAGACGACGTCAATAAACCTATCGTAATAGTATTTCCAATTAAATGAACCCGAAAAAGGGAATTTTCTTCTTGTGAAACCGCCCTCGCTGTTTTTTATTGCATTTATGATTTCAGCCGTTGTGTATTCGGAATATACCATATCAGTTTTTTCAAGAACGGGGTATGTTATGCAGGAATTCATATATACCAAGTAATCAGATGTATTGCATGATCGAGTTTCCTTGCCGTATGGTTGAACATTGTAATTATCGGTGAAATTTTTCGGGTCATGCGACAACACTTTATCTAAATTTTTTCTTATATTAAGCAGTTCATGAGGCTTTAATTCCGGCATATCGGAATATTTCTGGTATGCCTTATCAAATGTACCGGTCATTGCCAATGGATTACAGTTATTTATCATATTTTCGGTAAATATGCCCATACTATCCAATACTTTTATTACATGCTCAAGATAACTTCCTATAACTTGAATCCTGCTTTTGATATACTGCATTTGTTTTCTCCTCTCTGAACCCGCAATAATATTATGTTAATTACATTCAAAAATATCTCTGGTATAAACTTTATCTTTTACGGTCCTCAGTTGTTCGGTCATTCTGTTCGCCGCTATTACATCAGACAATTTTACAAACTCATCAAAGTCATCTACGACCTTGTAGCCGTTAAAGGTATCTGCTTTCAGCGTGGGCTCGTATATTATCACAGTCGCGCCTTTGTCTTTAAGGCGCTGCATAACTCCTTGAATGGCGCTCTGGCGGAAATTATCGGAGTTTGCTTTCATTATCAGCCGGTATATTCCCACCGTCACCTGTTTTTCGGGATAACCGCCCTTTTCAAGTATCCTCTTGGCTACGATACTCTTGCGGGTGTGGTTTGCTTTAACTATTGCCTCAATTATGTTTTGCGGCACGTCCTTGTAATTAGCCAAAAGCTGTTTGGTATCTTTCGGCAGGCAATATCCGCCGTAACCGAACGAAGGGTTGTTATAATGCCCACCTATGCGAGGGTCAAGGCATACACCCTCTATTATCTGTCTTGCGTTCAGCCCGTTAAGCTCGGCATATGTGTCAAGCTCGTTAAAATAGCTTACACGAAGCGCAAGATATGTATTTGCAAACAGCTTGACCGCTTCCGCCTCGGTAGGATTTAAGAAAAGAGTCGGTATATCCTCTTTTATCGCGCCCTGCTGCAAAAGCTCCGCAAATTCATGCGCGGCGCTTGCCACTTCCCCGCTTTGGGAAGCACAGCCTATTATTATTCTTGAGGGGTACAGATTATCGTATAACGCCCGTCCCTCCCTCAAAAATTCGGGACTGAATATAATGCGGTCGGTGTTGTATTTATTTTGCATTTCGGCGGTAAACCCCACAGGCACAGTGGATTTCACTATCATGACAGCTTTGGGATTTATTGCAAGCACCTGCTCTATCACCGATTCCACCGATGACGTATCAAAATAATTTTGCTCCTCGTCATAGTTTGTGGGAGTAGATATCACCACAAAATCGGACTGCTTATATGCCGTTTCGTATTCGAGCGTTGCCGTAAGGTCAAGCGGTTTATGAGCAAGATAATCTTCAAGCTCCGCGTCGGCTATCGGAGATCTCCTTGCGTTAAGCAGCTCCACCTTTTCGGGAATTATATCCACGGCAAAAACTTTATTATGCTGTGCCAGTATCACGGCGTTTGAAAGCCCGACATATCCCGTGCCGGTCACTGTAATTACAGACATTGTTTCCCTCCTGTAGATAACTAATATATATCTATATTCTGCTGTATTTTCAGCAGTTTGCCGCCAGAGAACGCATTTCAGGCAGTTTGCTCTGAACCGATCCGTGCGGATATGATGTTTTAAAACAAAATGTCTGATTATAAAAACATATTTGTTTTCCTTTTTGCCATTATCATTCTCTTATTAAGAATATCGGCAATTTCCTGCGGAGCCATTTTGGGAACCAGTCTTGCATCTTTGCCTTCTCCCTGTATCCATTTATTATAAGCAGGCTCGCAATCGGCGCTCAAAATGTGTCGGGAGGTATTGATCTCTACAGAGCCCGTTTGTATATCCCAATAATCGCCTGCTCCCTCTACTGCAAACAGTATTGTCGTCAGATCCCAACTTTGGCGTGCATACGTGCCGGTAGTATCCTTTCCGTAAAGGTCGTATGCCAATCTTACCGGATCGTCGGGTTCCATATCATTGCGCATATTCCCTGTGAATATTTCCGCTCCGATCTCGTGACCGCTCCATAAAATTGATACCGGACAGTTATGTACAACGTAATATGCGGCGTCAACGTCCAAACATATATTATACTCTCCGTTCGGAGAAGATTCGGGGAATCTCCCACCCATTATGATACAGAGCTTTACCTTTTGCTTTACCAGCTCTATACCGTTCAGCGGACTGTATTTATCGCTTTCCGATTTAAGTAGGTCATGAAGATTATTCAACGCTCCTATTACGGTGATGACAACGCTGTTATCCTCCGCGGATGACAACACCTCACGGTATACCTCCAACGCCGACCTTGCCGATTTATCGTCGGGATAGTCTTTTCCGTATTTCTCAGCGATAATGCTTTGATAAAGGGATTGTCCGCTGCTCGGACAATGGGGAGATATCCCCACGGGGACGTTTGGAAAACCGTAATACGCATTTATTCCGCCGATACATTTTACGGCGCAGCCGCTGTTGCAGGAGCCTACGGTCGCCAATATTTTAGCGCGTCCCTCCTGTGCATAAGAACACAGAACAGCCAATGCGCCTGTGTCATCCACATCAGCGTCCATATCCGTATCCAGAATAATAGGTACAATCTTATCGGGAAGATACGGAAATACCTTTTTCATGCTTTCCATTGCAACTATCTCCTTGATTTTTACTTATTTTTTCTGAACAGCCCTCTAATCTTCCGAGGCAGCCAAGTTATGAAACGCCCTACTTTATAAGAGAAAGACGCTCGGATAAGAACGATCTGCATCCTGAGATCCTCGTTTTGATGTACTTCCGCTTTGAGCTTATTTAAATCATTTTCGAGTTTGTCTATCCTGTTGAGCTTTAACTCGTTAATTATTTTAAGAGTCTGGTCCGTAACTCCCGAATTCGGCTTTGCGGGAGGATTAGATGCGGGCTTGGGCGCAGGATTAGGTGCGGGCTTGGGCGCAGGTTTAGGTGCAGGCTTAGGCGCAGGCGGTGCCGGTTTTTTCCTAACACGGCCGACAAGTTCGGGACGGTTAAGGTTAAGGACGGTATTTTCCGCCTTTATCTGGATATCGATAAGATCGTCCTCGGTAAGGCTGTACAGCTTTCTGCTCTTGGTGTATTCGGTAACCAGTCTGTTGTAATACTCTATCAGATTCTTATCCGCCTGAGTGCAGCGTAAAAGCGAATAATCAAAATAAGATACGGCAAAATATTTCTCTACAGGCTCTTTTGCAATATGCCGTTTGAAATAAACGTTAAATATATCGTCATATGTGAGCGCGGGAGCAAAACGCTTTATCTCGTTTGATCTTCCGCTCGCTTCAAATATAACATCACCTAAGAATTCCAGCGTGTCTTTATCCGGCTTGTTGGTAATATAATCGAAAGCCTTTTCGACCAAAACCAAAGAGATATCTATCGGGTCGGCAAGGTATTGGTCTACCGCCTGCATTACACCCTGAATATATTCTCCGTAGCCTTCGCTCATCAGCACTTCGCCTTCGTTGTTATCGTCAAATACAGGCTCTATCCTGCCGTCTGCTTTTTCATATCCGGAAACCTGAGAATGAGGCGCACGGCACAGGCATTCGATTATGCTTCCTTTGGGGAGCTTGGACGGGAAAAACGATATAAACTCATGTGTTGGATCTGTCAACTCGGTATTGGTAACCCAGTAGAATATCGTTTTTACGGGTGACTTTTTATCAAGTGAATCATACAACACCTTTGACATACAATCGTTTGTGTAGCCTGTGCAATCAAGGTCTACAAAGGCATAATCGTCGTCGGATAAATCGACCTCCTGCTTTAAATAACCGATCAGCATTTCGCGCTTATTACTGTGAGCCTTTGATATCAGCTTCTTGAACTCTATGTTGTTATTCAACTCGATCCCGATTTTATATAATAAAGCGGAATCTATAACCTCGATATTCTTATAATCATCGGGAAGATATGCACAAAGCTCAGGAACGGTGATCAAGAAAGCATCGGCAAGCTCTTTAAGATTGTTTATAAAATTATAATTAGACGCCCCCAAGTATGATATAATATCAATGTCGGACGCATTTTCATAAAATACACGCCATGCGTTTCTTGAACCGTATACATATTTTGTGGTTATGTCCAAATGTCTTTTTTCAATAAAGCGATCCGCCATGAGCTTCAGGACGTATCCGTCACGGGCTATGAAATATAAGCGTTTTATTTTGCGCAGCTCGCATGTTTTTACTAAAAATTCAATATAAGGTATTAGTAAATACATACCCAAACTTGCGCCTATTGCCGCTTTATCATACAGATTTCCAAGTAATCTGGCTTTTTTAGATAATGTAATGAGCTTTTGCAGCTGAATATCGTTTGAGCCTGAACCGAGTAAATTTGATTCAATTCCGCTTGCCCAGGATATACGGTAAAGCGAGCTTTCTATTCCGAGCTGTTTGGGGACCTCAAAGTCGTTTACTTTGGCGTCGCCGATATGATGCCATTCTCTGAAATCCACTCCTTCCGCTTCAGCAACAGCTCTAAAGGCGTTTCCGCTTCTTTTGGTTTTACACATCTCCGACGAAACATAAACGGGCATATTTTCCAGTTCGGGATCTACCGCTTTCAGCATCTGTTTTATAACCTTACTGCTGTGATACATATCCGAAAGCGCAATTACACGAACACCGTTTTTCATCAGATCCTTTGCCATCTCGATATTTCTTGGTATGGCAACCATATTTTCGATCTCCGTTTGGATCTCAAGCTCCTTAACGCGTTCAGCCTGTTCCTCCGTAAGCAATCCCGAAAAAGTAAATACATTATATATTTCATCAAAAGTTATATCTTCACTTACAGAATAATTCGGATTGAATTTTTCAAAATATCCACCCCTGCCGACGTGACGTGCCAAGCGTTCGGCGTTAATACGAAGCTCGTAAAAATTTTGCCTGAAATGTTCGGGCAGATCGTTCCAGCTATTATCCAAACTCAACTTTTGCTGCACTATCAAAAACAGTCCGGTCGGCGTAGCTACCGTTCTGGTCACAAGCGTATCAAACACATCAAACGAATATAATTTTGCGACTTTTCTTGCCTTATAATTAGTTTTCTCGCTGTTATAAAGCACCCTTTCCATATATTCAATGAAATTTTTGGTATATACTTCTACCGTACAGTTTTCCAAATAAGCCTTTCTTGCCGCTGTTCCCATTTGATTGAGATTTTCGGCATTATCCGCTGCCGACTTAAACGCCTCGGCAAGAGACTGTACATCGGCTGTTTTTACTATCCAGCCGTTTTTGCCGTTCTCTATCAAAAATTTTGCGCCTACATCTTCAGTAAGAATGACCGGCTTCCCAAGCATCATTCCCTCAATAGCTACTCTGGAGAACGATTCGCTTCTAGACGGTACCACTATAACATCGCAATCCAATATAAGCTCATACAGTTTATCTCTGTCAAGAATTTCGCCGTGAAATACACAACCCGGTGTCTTGCTTGCTCTTTCGGTTATATTTTTATATAATTCTTCACTCCCAAAAAGCTGTCTGCCTGCAAAATGTACCTCACATTTTTTTCTGTAATTTTCCGGCAAAGAGCAATAGGCGTCCAAATAAATGTCATAGCCCTTTCTCTTTTCGATAGTCCCCAATGCCAGGAATTTAACGGTATCGGTATTGCTTATCGGTTTTACACGACTGCCGAACTCCTCGAACTTATCCTCAAGGAAATTATTGATAACAGTAACATTAGGATTAAGGTTTTCACGCACCCAATCGCCGCAAAATTCACTTACGGCAACAACATATTCTGCGTTTTTAAGCGCATAATATTTCTCATAATCATCTTTAAAAGCTCTCGCGTATTTAAAGAAATGCGCGATAAGTTCTCCGTCTGATCTTATATAAAGTATAGTGGGTATCATATTCACGCATACTTTTGCCGCAGCAGAGGCAAGTACCGTATTCATGATCGCCACATCAAACTGCATAATAAGATCCTGATGATATGTGCGCTCATAATCAGAGGCGTAAACAATCCTTGTCTTAATACCCTCATCTTCATAGTTTTTGCGAAGTTCTCCGTCTCTAAGAGACCACACCTCTACATAAGCGCCTGCATCACTAAGTACCTTGCATTGTGCCAATGCAGAAAGCGGAGCGCCTGAAAATGTAAATTCATGAGTTAAAATCAGAACTTTTTTTCCGGCTATTGAAGTCCTTTCCTCACCAAGCTCGATTTTCTCCTTGCTTACAGCCAGTTTCGGCCATACGGATTCGGGTGTGTAATATTTCTTCCAGCATACCATGTCCGGGCAAGCCATTATACTGTATAGATACGCTTTCTCGTTTTTATCAAAAAACTTGGTTACTAATCTTCCTTCCTGCTCGCCTTTTCTGAAATCATCTGCAAATCTCTGCATAAATTCCAGCTTATGCTCATCAGCCAGCATATTGGCACGCCAGCAAAAAGTACCGTATTTAAGCTTCCAGAATCTCGGTGCAAAAACAGAATAGTACCCGCTTTTAACAAGAAACTCTTCGATAAAATCGAACTCTTTGAATATTTCATCTACCTTATGGGGAGCATAAAAAGACGCATCCTGATCCTCGCGTCTGAGATAATAAAACTCCTTATCCACAAAATATCCGCGCTTACCGTAGGCGTATATCTGAAAAACAAGCCCGTTGTCCTGATACGACGCGCCGGGAGTTTCGTTAAGACGGATATTATTGTCAACTATCATGCTTCTTCTGTATATTCCCGCCCACGGATATACCGAGGTATTGAATACCGCCTGTTCGTCGCCTGCATATATCACACGGTCATAGAAAGAAGCGTCGACTATTTTAGCGTGATTAAACGTTCTCGCCCTTGAGGGACCTTTAAATCGGGCAAAATTAGCCTTTATGTAATCCAGGTCTTTTTCCTTTGCTATAGAATAAAGGGTCTCGTACATATCGCTTTTTATATAATCGTCGGTCTCGACTATGGCAACATACTCGCCCTTGGCTGCGGCAAATCCCAGATTGACCTGATACCCGTAGCTTTTTATTTTTGACGAAATGATAGTGATACGCGGATCTTTTTTCTTATATTTTCTGAGTATACCGACAGTACCGTCGGTCGATCCCGCGTCAACGCAGATTATCTCGATATCCTTGAGCGTCTGATTTATAACGCTGGAAAGGCATTCGTCGATATAATCCGCCACGTTCAACGAGGGCATGATCACCGATACTTTTATCTGATCTCCACCTTTTCCGTTATCCTGCAAAACAACGTTGTCGTTCTCGTTTTTTGCTATTGTAGTGTTCACCGAATTTTCCTTCATGGTTTCCTCTTTCTTTTCTGTTTTTTATTGTCCGATACGTTTTTACCGTCCAAGCGTTTTTCGGCTGCCGATTCGCTCATGACAGTTTTCTTCTTTTTCTCTACCAGCCCCGTATTTTTCTCGGCAGCCAGGTAACGGCTCTGCCTATCTTGTAGGACAGCGAATTGCGGGTCTCGTCCAGCGCATGGCGCCAAAATTCCGCCTCCTGCGTATCCGCGTCGGCTGTCTTTTCGGGCGAAGAAAGCTGCGCTTCAAGTCTGCTTTTAAGCAGTATATTATTAAAATCCGCTCTTGCGAGGCGGAATGTGACGTAATCGTCATCCGCACGCATTATTTGCAGATATTGCCGGTATTCTTCCTTTTCCCTGAACCACCCGACCGGCGCGTCGGCTATCCCCAAAGTCTTGAACCACTCGGTCTTCAGACGGTCGTACAGCTTCATGCCCTCGTTATCGTCCAGCGTATTAAGATTCCAAAGGCAGCTATGCAGAGCGTAATCCTCAAAATCGGGACGGTATCTGTCCCATATCCCCATTTCCGTAAGCTCCGCTTTTAGCGCGGACAGCGCGCTGTAAAAGCACTCCCACGACTTTTCGCGCGTTGCCGAGAGCGAGCCGCTCACATTCCTGCGCTGAGTGTAAAGATACCGATCGCATACGGTTATCCTCGACGCTTTATACAGCGAAATAAAAGTAAAATACATATCGTTGGAGGTCCGCTGCTGCTGGAATTTCAGCCCGTTGTTCAACACAAAGCTGCGGCGGTACAGCTTGTCCCATGCCCAGCCCATAAAGCTGCGGAAAACGCTGTCCTCCATATCCCGCGCCGAAAACGGCCGAAAGAGCGGCAGCTTGTCCGTCCTGACGGAATACCCGCAGGGAGCGGTCTTTCCCGTATTGCTGTCATACTGCATCGAGCGGAACACCGTTATTTCCGCCTTGCTCGCCTCCGCGGTCTTGTAAGCGGCGGACAGCATTTCGGGCTCGAACCAGTCGTCCGCGTCGGGAAAAGCCAGGTATTTCCCGCAAGCCGCGTTTATTCCTAGATTTCTCGCCGCGCCCGCGCCTTGATTTTCGCTGTTTATTACCAGTATCCGCATATCCTTTGCGGCGTACTCTTTCAGTATCTCCGACGACCCGTCGGTCGAACCGTCGTTCACGCAGATTATCTCGATGTCACGCAGAGTCTGTGCGGTAAGCGTATCAAGACATTGCCGCAAATACTTTTCACAGTTGTACACCGGCAATATCACGGATACCTTTATCCGCTCGCTTTCCACCGTGTAAAAATATTCCTCAGGATCGCGGATAAGCTGCATAAGCTCCGTCCACTCTTTCCGGGTGAACATCGGCTGTCTCAGTTCGCCGCGTTCAAGACTTTCCGCAAATTCCCGCGAGAACCTCAATATATACTCTCGGCGAAATTCCGAGGCTATCCTGCGCAGATTAAACATATATGTGTGCAGCTTTTTCATTAAAAAAACGTCGGTGAACTTTTCTTTCAGCTCGGCGTTTTCACACAGCCAGTCATATATAAGCGCGTATTCGGTATTGCCGCAGTAGACCTTTTCCTTGTTTGCGACCGAAGAACCGGGATTGTCGCGGCGGTTCATGTAGAACGCCTTGTTTACGAACATTATCCGCTTTGCAAGACAAAATCCCTTGAACCAAAAGCCGTTATCCTGGAACGACGCGCCCGGCGTTTCGTTATGCCGTATCCCGCCGGACAGCAAAAAATCCCGTCTGTATATCCCGCACCATGTATTCATCACATAGCGGAAACATTCCTTCTCCTCGGCGGGACATATCACACGGCCGTAATTTTTATCTTCCTGTGCCGTTCTCCACAGGGTCTTTTCCCTGCCGTCGCCGTAAAACCGATAAAAGTCTGATTTCACTATCTCACAGTTATTTGTTTTTGCCGCGTTGTACAAGGTCTTATACATTTTAGGAAGAATAAAATCGTCCGGCTCGACGATGCCGATATACTCCCCGCAAGCCGCCGCGGCTCCGTTGTTCACAGCCTTACCGTAGCCGCCGTTGGGCTGAGTTATCACCTTTATCCTGCCGTCCTTTGCGGCATATTTTTCAAGAATGGCGGCGCTGCCGTCATTCGACCCATCGTTCACGCATATTATCTCTATATTTTTTAATGTCTGCGAAATTATGCTGTCAAGGCACTTTGCGAGGTATTGTTCGACATTGTAGATCGGCACTATCACAGATACCGCAATATTCTCTTTACTCATAATACCTCCGCCAAAATTTTTCGCAGTCCCTCGTAATAACCGTCCTGAACTGACGTTCTTTTAAAATTGCAAAACGCGGCCGTTCCCGCCGACTGCAAGCTGTCGGGATTTTCTATAAAAAATCTCATCGCCCGCGCCAGGCTCTCCGCAGAGCCGGTCTTTACCGTAAAACCGCACCCGCCGCCGGTAAGATACCTTGCCCCGACGTTTTCGCTGACAATGAGCGGTCTGCCGTATCTCGCGCCCTCCAGCGCGGCGAGCGAGCACGCCTCGTCCGATGACGGCACCAAAACGACGTTCGCCTTTTTATACAGCTTTCTTTTACCGCCGGTATACTCTCCGTGATAAATGATACCGCCGTCGCCGCCGAACAGTCCTTCCCAGTAATCCCTCGCCCATTCCGGCTTTCTGCCGTATATGTCCAAGACCGCACGCTCGGTCAAATGACGCGGCAGGGAGCGGTACGCGTTTATCGCAATGTCGATGCCCTTTCTCGGCTCGACGGTGGCGGCTATAAGAAAATGGACTTTGCCGTCCCTTATCCTGTTCGCGGCGGGGCGCGCAAATTTTCCCGTCATGAGAAAATTCCGCAGCACCCACAACCTTTTCGGGGAATACGTCCTTTCGATGAACTTTTGCGCGTATTCGCTGATACATACCGTATTTTCGGCGTTTTGCAAAAAGGAACGGTCTATGCCGCAGTCGGATATTATCTTTGGAAGATCCGCCGCCTCGCGAAGATAAAGTATCGTTTTGACGCGCTCCTGCAGCATACAGCAAATGCGGCTGCAAAATACCGTGTTGCATATCACAAGGTCGAATTTTTTTGCTATTCGGTCACATTCCGCCGCCGACGGTGTAAAGGCGAGCTGACGCACGCGAAAACCGTATCTTCGGTATCTGCGCTCGAAATCGCCCCGCTCAAGGGTGTATACTTTGACTTTATGTCCGTGCTTTCTCAGCACACGCGCCACGTTCAAAAGACTGTTGGGCGCTCCGGTGTAGGTCATTTCATGAGAAATGAGCATTATCTTCATTTTCCGCTCCAGCTCACCGGCCGAACAAAAGCACGCAGCCGATTTCAGATAACGAACTCCCCCGCCGCATAAAGCGGTCTGAATGAAAATCACGGAAATCCGGGGGGGTTCGTCGATTTTTCGTAAATTTTTTTATTAACGAAAAGTTTCACGTTAACAGTATAGCATTATAAAAATAAAATGTCAATATGTTGAATAAAATTTTTAAATTGTAAAGATTGCCTGATCGACAGGCAATAAAGCACAAATGTGCAAAATTATGTAACTGGTTTTTGGGGATAAATAAAAACGGACAGCCTTGGCTGTCCGTCATGTTTACATTCTGTTTCTTATTTCAGCTTATCGGAGATTTCTTTTATGACCTCGCGGTCGCTGTCGGATTTTATCCTGTAAGCCGTTCTTGAATACATATTGTCGTTTGTATCCCATATCACGGGTATAAAGCCGTAGTCCGTTGCGGTATCCAGCAGATATTCAAGGCATTTCGAGCTGTCGTCGTACTCGTCGAGCGCGTTGCCCGCAAAGCGTTCCGACGGGTAGATAGCGGTGGTCTCACCCACAAACACGGGTATTCCGTTGTCGGTGAATTTCTTTTTCAGCTTGCCGCATTGATCGTCTATATAATCCAGCCAAGCCTGCCCTCCTATCTGATTTGACCAGAACATCGCGTTATCAATATAGTGTACCGATACCATCAGCTTATCCTTTGCCGTATCGTTCGGCATGATGAATTTATCCGTGGTGGTAAGGTCTATGTTGGTCCAGTATCCCGAAACTATCAGCAGACGCTCGGCGTTGTTGCCGCCGGTCGCTCTTACCGCGTCGACAAAGGTCTGGTTCAGCGTGTTGGTCATTTCAAACGCCTCGTCCTCCGGCATGTCGGTCAAAACTCCGCTGTCGTTGAACTGCTGTCCGCCGAGATACTCGTTAAATCCCTCGAATATCAAGCGTCCGGAGTAATCCTTAAAATATTCCGCTATCTGCGTCCACAGATTATTGAATATCTTTTTGCAGGACTCAAGATCGTTGCGGCGTATGATGAACTCGTCGAAATGGTGGATATTTATGACCGCGTAAACTCCCGCGTTCATGCAGTAATCAACTATCTCACGGACACGCCCGATATACTCCTCGTTTATCGTATAGCTGCCGTCGTCTTTCATCATGTTACCCCAGAACACGGGTATCCTCACGGTGTTGAAGCCCTCGGCTTTCATTCCGTCGATGACCTCCTGGGTGGTCACAACGGCTCCCCAGCAGGTCTCATAGTCCTGCGGAGTGTTGTCCCCGCGTTCGGGTATCCAGGTATAGGAGGCCTTCTCGCAGTTATCGGCAACATACGCCTCCATGGTATTTCCGAGGTTCAATCCTATCCCCATTTTCTCGGCGTAATCGTTCGCGGTCATTTCGCTCATGTTTTCCTCGTTTTGCTGCGTATCGCCGTTCGGGGCGCTGTCCTGTGTGTCGCTTTGACTGCTGTCCTGTGCGGCGCTTTGGACGTTGCTCGCCGCCGACTCCGTTTCCGACGCTCCGCCCGACTGTGCCGCCTCCTGCGCGCAGCCGGATACGCTTATCAGCATGAAAGCCGCCGCGGCTAAAGCCGCGATACTTCTTTTCCTCATGTGCATCTCCTTTCTCATTTCAGAAACACAAATTTTTCAAACTCAAAAAGAGTTCTGCCCTTAAAATAATCCCTGCCCCAGCCGGTAACGCCCAGCTCGGCTTTAAAATATACCGCGTGTCTGCCCGTCACCGAGCGCAAAACGCCGGTATATACCCCGTCATGGGTATCTATCTCCACCGTGCCTATATCCTCGCCGCCGTTATAGTCGTCCAAAAGCACCCGCACCCGACAGCGCACGCCGCAGCCGACGACCGAAAGCGCCGCTTTGAGAGTAGCCGAGGAGTCGTCGCCGCCGAAATCGAAATACTTGTACCCGATGATACAGCCGTCCTTTATATCGGTTATCACACGGGTAAACACATCCTTTTCCGTGATGAACGCGCCGCCTTTAAGCACGCAGCATATCTCCGCCGGAGTAGGCTTATACGGGTCGAGCGAGCTTTCAAAGCCGAGCGAGGTCATCTCCACAGGCGGTATAGTACCGTCCGGCAGTATCTCCACGCGCTCGACGCAGGCGCGGCGCGACATTATCGTATTGTTGGTCATGCGGTGGTAAAAGATGTACCATTGACCGTTTATGCAGCACAGCGAGCCGTGGTCGTTCCCGCCGGGATAATCCACCGAATTGTCCACTATATAGCCCTTGTATTCAAACGGTCCCGTCGGGCTGTCCGACACCGCGTAAGCAAGTCTGCTGCCCTTTCGCGGCGAATAGACAAAGTAATATCTGCCGTTTATCTTCCTTATGGAGCTTGCCTCGAAAAAGCGCCTGTCGTCCGGCACGCCGTCGTCGTCCGGCATGACGGGACGCCTCAGGCTGCCGGGCTTTACCGTAAACATATCCCGATCCAGCTCGTTCATGTAGGATTCGGTAAATCCGTAATAAATATACACCCTGCCGTCGTCGTCTACTAAAACTCCCGCGTCGTTGTATGTGCCGTTGTCGCCCGCGTCCTCAGGCGCGTATCTGTATTTGGACAGCAACCGAAAAGGTCCTTCGGGACGCTCGCTTACGCCGACGCAGCCCTCCGAACCGACTATGTACGCGAAAAGATAATACTTCCCGTCCTTTTCCACCACGTCCGGCGCATACAGGTCATGCTCCGTCCATTCCTTTGTGTCGGAAGCGTGGTCGCGGTCTGCACGCGTGTGAAAGCTGTGCCCGTGGCATTGCCAGTTGTTAAGGTCGTCCAGCGGCGCCGACCACACTTTCAGCTTGCCGTCGCAAAATTCCGGCGACGCAACACGGTCGTGCGAACCGTAAAGATATACCCTGTCGCCGAACACCCTCGGCTCGCCGTCGGGAATGTATTCCCAAAGCGGTAAAATAGGATTTGGCATATGTTCTCCCCTTTTCGCGGCAATATCAAAATATCGTTTGTAATCGTTATCACGAACAAATTATAGCATATTATTCCACTAAATGCAATAACTTTTTCAAATTTTCACAAAGTCTTTGGGAAAAAGCGGGTCAAGCGGTTTCCGACCTATATTTTTTCTTTACTTTACCGCCCGATTATGATACAATATTAAAAGCGACTTTTTTACCGTAACGTCATGGCGTTATCCCGAAAGGGGACATATATGAACGGACTGTTTTCACACATAAAAATACGGAGCGAGCGGCTTTTTATCACGCTGAGGACGTTTTTTAAATGGCTGCTGCTGTCGGGAGTGACCGGACTGCTTTGCGGTCTGGCGGGCTTTGCGTTTCATTTTTGCATGGAGCTTGCCACCGACTGCCGCACTCAATACGGCTGGCTGATATTCGCGCTCCCCGTCGCCGGACTCGCGATAGTTTTTCTGTATCGCGTTTGCGGACTTAAAAACGACCCCGGCACTAATATAATAATAACCTCCATACGCAACGACGGAAAGATACCCGTAAGAATGGCGCCGCTTATCTTTGCCGCTACCTTTATAACCCATATTTTCGGAGGTTCTGCGGGAAGAGAGGGAGCAGCCCTGCAGATAGGCGGCGGACTTTCCTCCGAGCTTGCCCGCCTGTTCAAGATGAACGAGCGCGACTCCAACCTCATGATAATGTGCGGCATGAGCGGGCTGTTCTCCGCGCTGTTTTTGACTCCCGTCACCGCGACCTTTTTCGCCATGGAAGTCATAAGCGTGGGAGTGTTCTATTACACCGCGATAGTCCCCTGCTTTTTCTCGGCGGTGACCGCGTTCGGGATCTCGGTATTGTTGGGTGTAAAGCCCATGCTTATCACGGTAGAAGCGCCGGAGCTCACGGTGGTGAACCTGCTGCTCGCCATGCTGCTGGGCATATGCGCGGCGGCGGTGAGCGTGCTGTTTTGCTGGCTGCTGCATAAAGCCTCCAAAATATTGCAGGAAAAGATAAAAAACGACTATATCCGCATCGCCGCGGGCGGAGCCGCAATAGTCCTGCTGACCGTGATATTCGGCACGGATTATAACGGCGCGGGGATAAATATAATAAACTCCGCCCTGTCCGGCGAGGCAAAGCCGGAGGCGTTCGCCCTAAAGCTGCTCTTCACCGTGATAACCATATCCGTCGGCTTTAAAGGCGGAGAGATAGTCCCCTCGTTCTTTATCGGCGCGGCGCTGGGCTGCACGGTAGGCGGGCTTATCGGACTTCCCCCGCAGTTTGCCGCAGCGCTGGGTCTGGTAGCGCTGTTCTGCGGAGTGGTGAACTGCCCCGTTTCCTCGCTGCTGCTAAGCGTCGAGCTGTTCGGAGCGCAGGGACTGGTGTTCTTCGCCGCCGCCTGCTCTGTAAGCTATATCCTTTCGGGTTATTACGGGCTGTACACGGGTCAAAAAATAATGTATTCAAAAATGCACAGCAAATATATCAACCGTCACACTAAATGACCCGCCCGCGTTTGACAATTCGTGCATAATGTGGTATACTAAGATATATTCTGCGCCGCTGCGCATTTTAAAAGCAAAAGAGGTATTTAAAATGAGTAAAAAGTTTTATATAACCACTCCCATCTATTATCCGTCGGGAAATCCGCATATAGGCACCTGTTACACAACGGTAGCCTGCGACGTTATCGCAAGATACAAACGTATGCAGGGTCATGACGTGATGTTCCTGACAGGCACGGACGAGCACGGCGCAAAAATACAGGCGGCGGCGGAAAAGGCGGGCATGACTCCCAAGGAATACGTCGACGGCATAGTGGAAAAATTCAAAAAGCTGTGGAGCTTTATGAATATAAGCTATGACCGTTATATCCGCACCACCGACGACTACCATATCCAAACGGTACAGAACATACTGACCAAGCTGTACGAAAAGGGCTACGTCTACAAGGGCAGCTACGAGGGAAAATACTGCGTACCCTGCGAGAGCTTCTGGACGGAAACACAGTTGGTGGACGGCAAATGCCCCGACTGCGGCAGAGAAGTCACGGATTCCAAGGAGGAGGCGTACTTCCTCAAGCTGTCCGATTTCACCGACCGCATAACCGACCTGCTGCAAAACAGCGATTATCTCCGACCTGAAAGCCGCGTAAACGAGATGATAAACAATTTCGTAAAGGACGGTCTGGAGGATCTGTGCATTTCCCGTACCTCGGTAAAATGGGGCATACCGCTCCCGTTCGACGAAAAGCATACGGTGTATGTCTGGCTGGACGCGCTCATCAACTATATCAGCGCTCTGGGCTACGAAAACGACACATACGACGATTTTGACAGGATGTGGCCCGCCGACCTGCATATGACCGCAAAGGAGATAGTGCGTTTCCATTCGATAGTTTGGCCCGCTATGCTTATGATGCTGGACGTGCCCGTTCCGAAAAGACTGTACGGTCACGGCTGGATAAACTTCAACGGCGCTAAGATGTCAAAATCTCTGGGTAACGTTATCGACCCGCTCGTTCTCGGTGAAAGATACGGAGTAGACGCGGTGCGCTACCAAATGCTGAGGGATATGCCGTACGGCACCGACAGCAATTTCTCCAACGAGATAATGATAAACAGGATAAACTCCGACCTTGCGAACGACCTTGGCAATCTGGTGTCCCGCACCGTCGCGATGGCGGTAAAATACTTCGACGGCACGCTTCCCGCCGAAAAGCAGGCGGACGAGGCGGCGGACAAAGAGCTTATCGCGATGGCGTCCGAATTAAAGGACAAGGTCGACGGGCTTATCGACATACCGCAGTTGTCCAACGCGCTCACCGAGATATTCAAGGTGGTGTCGCGCGCCAACAAGTATATCGACGAAACTGCTCCGTGGGTATTGGCAAAGGATGAGGCTAACCGTCCCAGACTTGCCGCCGTGCTTTATAATCTGCTGGAAAGCATAAGGATAATTTCGATACCGCTGAGCGCTTTCATGCCCTCCACCGCTCCGAAGATATGGGAGCAGATAGGCGCGTCGGGCGCGCAGACCGATTACGAGAGCTGCGGCATATTCGGCGTGCTCAGCCAAACGGTCACCGTGCATAAAGGCGATACCCTCTTCCCCAGAATAGACCTTGAAAAAGAGATAGACGAGCTTAACGCGATGTTAAAGTCGGACGGACCCGCTAAAAAAGAGGACGAGGACCTTGACAAGGCGGGGATTATAACCATCGACGATTTTGCAAAGGTAAAGCTGCGCACGGCGGAGATAGTCGGCTGCGAGAAGATAAAGAAAGCGAAAAAGCTGCTGAAGATACAGCTTGACGACGGACGCGGCGGCAGGCAGATAGTTTCCGGCATAGCCGAATACTACACGCCCGACGAGCTTATCGGAAAGAAGATAATATTTGTTGCGAACCTTGCCGAGGCAAAGCTGTGCGGCGAAACCAGTCAGGGTATGCTGCTCGCCTGCGACGCGGGCGAAAAGGTACAAGTGGTGTTCGTAGACGGCGACACGCCGAACGGCAGCACAGTAAGATAAAGATAAAGGCTCGGCGTACGGGATAAGTATGCCCCGCCTAAGATCCCGCACCGTGAAAACGATGCGGGATTTGAACAGGAAAGGAAAAAAATGAAACTCTCTGAACTTTACGGAAAAAACAGGGTGGTATTTTCGCTGGAGGTATTCCCTCCCAACAAGAGCTTTTCGGTGGATACGGTATACGCCGCCTGCGATAAGCTGGCGGAATTAAAGCCGGACTACTTCAGCGTGACTTACGGCGCGGGCGGCTCAAAGCCCGGCAGCTCCACCTGCGACATAGCCTCCTATATAATGAAAAACTGCGGGACGGAGGCGATGGCGCATCTCACCTGCATAAACAACACCGCCTCGGATATCGACGCTGCGTTGGAGCTTTTCAAGGCTCACGGCATAGAAAACATTCTCGCTTTGCGCGGCGACAGGATACCCGACGTTCAGCCGAAAACGGATTTCATCTACGCGAGCGACCTCACCTCCTACATAATATCAAAGGGAGATTTCGACGTTGCGGGCGCTTGCTATCCCGAAACTCACGCCGAGGCGGAAAGCTCTGTGGCGGATATACTGAATTTGAAGAAAAAGCAGGACAGCGGCGCGAGCCACCTTATTTCTCAGCTTTTCTTCGATAATTCCTGCTTTTATGAATTTCGCGAAAAGGCGGCGATAGCGGGCATAAACGTCCCTATCTCGGCAGGAATAATGCCGGTCACCAACAAACGCCAGATCGAGCGCATGGTAACGGTGTGCGGCGCGAGCCTGCCGCCGAAATTCGCCAAGATGATGCAGCGGTACGAGAGCAAGCCGGAGGCGCTGCGCGACGCGGGTATCGCCTATGCCACGGACCAGATAGTAGACCTTATCTCAAACGACGTGGACGGCATACATCTGTACACGATGAACAACCCTTACGTCGCTTTCAAAATACACGACGCGATACATAAACTGCTTTGATGAAATGAAGATAGAGGAACTTGACAAAAACGAGGCGCTGCGGTATCTCGGCGGCGGTTCGCCTAACGGCGAAATGTACGATATGCTTTGCAGGTGCGAAAAGCGGTTGCTTAAAACGCTGACTCCGCGCTATGTTTACGCGGTGTACCCGACGGAAACATCTTCGCAGGGGGTAAAGCTGACGGGCAGCAGCGTAACTCTTCTCGGAAAGGACATCGCCGCGCACCTTGCAGGCTGTAACAAAGCGCTTCTGCTTTGCGTGACGGCGGGTCAGCAGACCGACCGTCTGATACGCGCGCTGGAGGCGGAAAACATAGCCGAAGCGGCGGTCACCGACAGTCTGGCAAGCGTTGCCGCCGAGCGGATATGTGACCTTGCACAGCAGGAGATATTCTCCGCGTTCCCGAATATATACGGGACGGACAGATACAGTCCGGGCTACGGGGATCTCCCGTTGGAATTACAGCCGGCGATACTGGAGCTTTGCGACGCTCAGCGAAAGATAGGGCTGCACGCTACCGACAGTCTGCTGCTCACTCCGAGAAAATCCGTCACCGCCATAATAGGATTATCCGACAGCCCGATACCGAAAAAAGACCGCGCCCAAAGCTGCGAAAGCTGCCCCGCGGCGCAAAGCTGCACTATAAGGAAAAACGGAGGACATTGCTGAAACACCCATGTCAAACGAGCTTTTAAAACAAAAGGGATTTATAATATTCGACGGCGCGATGGGCACGCAGCTCCAGTCCAAGGGGTTAAAGGCGGGCGAAACGCCGGAGCTGCTGAACATCACCGCTCCCGACATGATAAAGCAGATACACGCGGAATATCTTGCGGCGGGCGCGGACGTGATAACCACCAACACCTTCGGAGCAAACCGCCTCAAGCTGGCGCGCTGCGGGAAAACACCGACGGAAGTGATAAAAGCCGCCGTTGCGATAGCAAAGCAGGCGATCGCGGAAAGCGGAAAAGAGGCGTACTGCGCCATTGACATAGGTCCGATAGGACAGCTGCTCGAACCTGCCGGTACGCTGAGCTTTGAGGAGGCGTACGATATTTTCGCCGAGCAGATAACGGCGGCAAAGGAGGCGGGCGCGCAGCTTATAATTGCCGAGACCTTTTCCGACCTGTACGAGCTTAAATGCCTTATCCTCGCGGCTAAGGAAAACAGCGACCTGCCGCTTATCTGCTCGATGAGCTTTGAGGAAAACGGCAGGACGTTCGAGGGCTGCCCGCCTGAGGCGACGGTGCTTTTATGCGAGGGACTGGGCGTCGACGCAGTGGGAGTAAACTGCTCGCTCGGACCGAACGAGCTTATACCTACGCTGGAGCGCATCTGCTCCCGCACCCGTCTGCCGGTGATATTTCAGCCGAACGCGGGACTTCCCGACCCCATGACGGGAAAATACAACGTGAACGCGCAGGATTTCGCCGCCGCCATGGTAAAGGCGGCTCAAATCGGCGCGGCGATACTCGGCGGGTGCTGCGGCACTACCCCCGAATATATACGGCAAACCGTTTTTGCACTTTCCTCTCAAAAGCGGACGGTAAGGGAGATAACTCCTTACAGCGCGGTTTGCAGCGGCACGGCGGTATGTATGATAGACCGACCCCGCATTATAGGCGAAAGGATAAATCCTACCGGCAAAAAGCTGCTCAAGCAGGCGCTTAAAGACGGCGACGTGGGGTATATATTAAATCAGGCGATAGAGCAGACCGATGCGGGAGCGGACATACTCGACGTAAACGTCGGACTTCCGGATATAGACGAACGCTCCGTGATGGTAAGCGTGATAAAAGCGCTTCAGGGAGTGTGCGTGCTGCCGCTGCAAATAGATTCGCCCGACCCAAAGGTCTTGGAGGCGGCGCTCAGGATATACAACGGCAAACCGATAGTAAATTCCGTGAACGGAGAGGAAAAAAGCCTTTCCGCCGTTCTTCCGCTGGTTAAAAAATACGGCGCCGCGGTGGTGGGACTTACCCTCGACGAAAACGGCATACCGAAAACCGCCGAAAAACGGTTGGAGATAGCAAAGCGGATAACTGACCGCGCCTGCGCTTTGGGGATTCCCAAGGAGGATATTTTCATAGACTGCCTTACGCTCACCGCCTCGGCGGAGCAGGCCGCGGCGAACGAAACGCTCAAAGCCGTGCGCGCGGTCAAGGAGCGGCTCGGCGTTCGCACCGTACTGGGAGTTTCCAACATCTCTTTCGGCCTGCCGAAACGAGAACTTGTAAATCACATCTTTCTTACCATGGCGCTGGAAAACGGGCTGGATCTCGCGATAATAAATCCCAACGCCGAGCTGATGACCGGCGCGGTTCGCGCGTTTCGACTGCTCAAAAACATCGATGTGAACTGCTCGGAATATATAGCGGCGTATTCAAGCGACGCCGAAAATCAGCCCGCCAAGCCCGCTCAAAACGAAGACATGACGTTGGAGCAGGCGATAGAAAAGGGACTTAAAGAACAAGCGTCGAAGCTGACCGAACAACTGCTGGAAACCGAACTGCCCATGGACATTATCAACGGCAGGCTTATCCCCGCATTGGACAAAACGGGGGCGGGATTTGAAAGCGGAAAAATATTTCTGCCGCAGCTTATCCTGTCGGCAGCCGCAGCCTCAGGCTGTTTTGAGGTAATAAAGCGCGAGCTTTCCAAATCGGGCAGCAAGGTCAGTAAAGGTAAGATAGTGCTTGCCACGGTAAAGGGCGACATTCACGATATAGGTAAAAACATCGTAAAGGTACTGCTGGAAAATTACGGCTACACGGTCATAGACCTCGGCAAAGACGTCGATCACGAAGCGGTAGCCGACGCCGCCGTAAAGCATGATGTAAAGCTGGTCGGGCTCAGCGCGCTGATGACCACCACATTAAAGTCCATGGAAGAAACGATAAAGCTGCTGCGTATCCGCAAGCCCGACTGCAAAATAGTGGTAGGCGGCGCGGTGCTGACCGAGGACTACGCAATGAAGATAGGCGCGGACTTTTACTCAAAGGACGCAAAGCAGACGGTGGATATCGCGAAAAAAGTTATAGGGTAAAAACTCACCGTACAACGACAAAATGGAAGTCAAAATGTATTACGAGCTTTCGGCATTTGCCGATGAGGCGGGCGAAAGCCTTGCCGAGCGTTGGAAAGTCAGATGGTAAATAAATGGATACCGTCGTATTGATGCTTGCCGTAACGGTATGCTACACCCTGTCCTCCCTTGGAGATAAATACGCCGTTTCAAAAGCCAAATTCAACGGCAGCGAGTTCACGTTTTTAATGTGCGGTTCGCTGTCGGTATTTCTGGCGATACTGCTGCCGTTTCAGGAAATATATTTTTCCCTGTGCTGGCAGTCCTTTGCCGCGATAGCACTGACCGCGCTTTCAAAGATACTGGAATTCACCACCTGCGCGGCGGTGCTGAAATATCTGTCGGCGTTCGAGCTTAAAGCATGGCTCGGCATAACGCTCTTCGTGTCATACATGACCGACGTGCTTTTCGGCGAACAGCTTCGCATAGTAAAGATACTGTTCATCGCCGTGACCGCCGTCGGGCTCGTATTTATCGCAAAGTCCGAAAGAGAAGAGAAAATAAATTACCGCAAGCTGATGCTGCCGCTGGTACTGTACCTTGCCTCCAAATACGGATACGGGCTTATAATAAAGAGCTTTACGCCTTACATATCCTCCTCCATGCAGCTCTTACCCGCTCTCGTGCTGGTGACCTTGCTGATGATACCTAAGGCAAAGCCGATAAAGATATTCAAGACCAACCTCGACGGCGCGGTAAAAATGTCGCTGTTTCGCATACCGAACGCCGTGGGCATGATACTGGAAAACATCGTCATCTCGGTAAGTCTGGTGGATTACTCCTTTATCCAGCCCATGATACTTGTCGCTTTGTTCGCTATCGCGCTGATAAAAAAAGAAAACCGCTCCAAGCTGAGCATGATAGGCGGCGTCGCCTGCGTTATCGGAGTAGTGGGCTTTCAAGCATTATAAATTCGGTCAACTATTTAAAAATATCATAAAACAGCACAAGCAGCATTACACCGCTTGTGCTGTTTTACTTTTTTATTTCCCCTCGGAATATCCCCGTCAGGCGGGTTCAAGGTCGCTTGCGGATACCGCCGCGGTAACTTTACCGTCCACCCCGATCACCGTGTAATCGGGGTCTTTGTTCGTTCCCGCCTGCAAAACGGTATAAACGTTATCGTAAACGAAGCTCGCCAGCTTTTCTCCCTTACAGGTGAGCGCTCCGCGTTTTACCGTAACTCTGTCGCCCGTCGAAAACTTCTTTTTCTCCGCCGTGCGGCAGGGCGGACTTACCGCGTCAGCCGAATATATCCAGCCCGTGACCTCTCCGCCCAGACCTATCATAAGCTCGCTGCCCTGCGCCGCCGTTGCGTATACGGTAAACACCGTATCGTACACCCAGCTGTACGGAGTAACTCCGCCGACGAATTTCGCGCCTTTCGCCAGCATGACGTTATCCCCTCTTTTGTATGCGGGGACAGGCTCATCGGCTTTGCTCTCCTGCTGTACGCCGTGTTCCTCGTACCACATCGAAACCGCCGTAGGATAATCGGTAAAGCATATATTTCCGTCTACGTCCATGCCGTTTATACAGTCTATCCCCCATTGCCATACGGTCTGCCCGTAATCGTATTTTGAGGGACTGTTCGGGCTGTTCGTCCAATGCGCAAGCCATATATCGTACTTTCCGACGATACGGGAGCTGTCGTAAACGTTTTGCAGCCAGCTCGGATTTGCATAGATACCGCAGGGATAGCCGCCGTCGTTTACGGCTTTGCAAAACGCCAGCGCCATATCGGTGACGGTCTCGCGGCTCAGCTTTCCCGACTGGTCGCCCTCCTCCATATCGTAAAATACAGGATAACTCGGTCTGCGGCCCGCTATCGCTCTGAGGCAGGCGGCAGCCTCCCGTTTCGCCTCCTCCACGCTCATTGCGTAGGAATACCAGTAAAATCCGTAATCTATGCCGTTTTTTTCGCAGCCCTCGATATGCTCCTCAAGCCGGCTGTCCGTGACCTCGGAAAAGCCCGCCCGTATTATGGCAAAGCTGACTCCCTTTTCCTTTGCCGCCTTATAGTCAAAACCCTTTTGGCAGTAACTAAGATCTACCCCTTTTAAAAATGCCACCGTTTATCTCCTTTCGTCCTGCTTTTCCTTGAGCTGACTCAGCACCTCTTTGAGCTTTGCGGGTATCGGCAGACCCAGCACGGCGGCGTTTTCGGTTATGCTTATCCCCTCGTTTACTATGTAAAACAGCATGACCGCCGACATGACCGTCTGCGCTCCGCCCGGCAGCGCGCTGTCGATGATGTGTCCCATCGCGGTAAACACCAGTATCAGCAGCTTTCTTGCCAGTCCCTTAAAGCCCGTCTTGCTGGAAAGCTCGCGGTTCACCGCCGCCGCCGCAACTCCCGTGACGTAATCCATCGCCATAAACGCCGTAAGTACATACAGCATACCGCCGGCTTCCCCGAAAAGAAATCCGACGACCGCTCCCACAGCGGCAGCCGCGCCGTCTATAAGCGCCTGTGCTTTTGTCATTATTTTTGCCGTCCTTTCGCCGATTCGATCGCCTTTTGACGAAGACCCGCGGTGATTATATTGTACTTGTTGTCTTTAAGCAGCTGCATACTTGCGTTCATCGCTTTCTTCGCCGTATTGAACGCGTCCTCTCTTTTGAAATCATCGTCCGCAAGTTCGGGGTGCAGCCGATACAAAACGTCAAGTCCCGTATCTCCTCCCGATACCTGCACCGCGCTGAGCCACTCGAAAAATCCGTTTTTATCGCCGAACATTCGGTACATCGACTCGACAAGCTCGCTGTCGGAATATATCACGTCGGAATACTTGTCCAAAAACTCGTAAGCCTCGGCGGGAGAAAACTCCGTGTTCTGCTCCGTTTTCTCACTGTTCACCGCCTGCGCAAGGCTGTCGTTCATATATTTGCGGTCGCTTTCGTACACCTTACGCTGATAATCTCGGTCGTTTTCGTACACTTCCCGCTCGAACTGCTTTTCCCGATACGCCTGCTCCAGCGCGTCCTGCTGCTTTTTGTAGTTGTAGTCCCTGTCACTTTCGTATACGCTGCGCTCATAATCTCTGTCGTTGTAGTAATCGCTCACTTTGTCGCGATACCTGTCGTATTCGGTGTTGTCCGCCCCCTGCAGCGCTTTCAGACGGTCATATAACTCCTCGCCCTCGTTGAGCCAGCGTTCGTACGCCTGCTGCTCAAGCTGCGGGACGACCTCGTTGAGCTGCTGCATATAACTGTTGTACGCCTGCTGACCCGCGGTCACTCCGTAGCTGTTGCCGTATCCTCCCGTGAGCAGCGCGGCGTTTCCGACGGTATCCTTCATCGCCCTTTCGCCGAGCGCGGTGTAATTGTCCCTGTACTGACGGTACAGCTTGTCCGCGTTCACATCATAGCTGAACGGCTGGCGGTCGATTATGCTGTCCATGGTCTGCCGTATCTTATCGGCGTATCCGCCGGTATAATCGGCAGGCTTGCTCTTTTGTTGCTCCGTAAGGCTTTGTGCGATGTCCTTTTTCTTTTGCGCCATCTCTTCCTCCTTTTAATTGTAATATGTTATCCTGTACTTTACCCCGTCCATATCCGAGCTTATCGAAAGCTCTCCGCCGTCGGTCACGATGAGCGTTACCGAGCCGCTCTCGCAGGAATACAGCACCGTATCTTTCGGCTCGGTGATATCCGCGTCCGCGCACTCAAAAAAGCTGCCGCCGTCCGCAGCGCTGTTGCGCCATATCATGACCTCGGCTTTCGTGCGCCGATCGACCGCCGGCAAAGGTTCTCCCCCGACCGAAACCGTCCCCGACGCGATATCCGCCGAGGCGTACAGCTTTCCCTCAAGAGTAAGGTTTCCCTGCCTGTCAAGCTCCATTCCGTTTTTACGGCTGTCGTAGCTTCCCGTGCCTACCGCAAACGCCGCGTCGGTGTCCTCGTTGAACTGCCCGAAAACTGCGGTGTTCTCATGGCTTGAGATGTTGTGATCTCCCGCGACAAAAGACCGATTCCCGCTTACCTCGTTGTACTGCCCCGCAACGAACGTGCAGGAGGCGTCCGTCAGCTTATTTTGCCAGCCTATGACCGCCGAGCCGTCCGCCGCTCCCGATACCGTGTTAAACCCGCCGTGCACTGCGGCGTTTTCCGCCTCCGACAGGTCGTTGTAGCTGCCCGTGACTATGCTTTCTTTCACATTCTCGGCGGTGTTGTATATGCCGTTTAAAACGTTATGCTCTCCGCTAAGCGTCCCGTGTATTCCGCCGACGACCGAGCCGTCAGCCGAAACATTGTTGTCCAGCCCCGCCACAAGCGAATAACTCCCGTCGCAGACGTTTTGAGAGCCGCCTACGATATGCTGCTGTCCGCTCACGTTGTTAAACGAGCCGCTTACCGCGTTTGCCGTGCCGGAAACGCTGTTGCTCATGCCGGAAACGCTTTCAAACGAGCCGCTGACCGTGTTGTCCTGACCCGACACCGTTCCGCCCATGCTGTCGCCCGACTTGCACTCGACCTCGTTGCCGTGTCCCGACACATGCCAGCAGCTCCCCTGTTTTACCGAATTGCCCGAGCCCTCGATATGACAGTAGGAGCAGCCGCCGTCGGAGCTGTTCGATATGCCCTCGATATGCACGGTATCGCTACCCGTGACGGTGTTTCTCTGCCCCTCGGCGTGGCTGTACTTGCCGGTCACCTCGTTGCCGACGCCCTCCGCGTGGTTTGCCGTGCCGCCGCGAACGGTATTGCCGTACCCCTCGATATGAACGTTGCTCGCGGCGCCGGAGCTGCCGTAGGTTATGACGTTGGTGTTGCCCTCGGCATGGCAGCAGGCGGCGGACGAGGATATGTTATTGCCCACTCCCTCGGCGTGACAGTTCGAGCAGCCGTCGGTTATGACGTTGCCCGACCCCTCGGCGTGAGCGACAGTCGAACCGTTTTTCACGGCGTTGTTTTGCCCCTCGATATGCTGGCAGCTTCCGCCCTCGGCGGTATTGCCGCTGCCCTCCGCGTGAGTGTACTGCACGCCGGTAACGGTATTGTTGTACCCCTCGGAATGGTTTATCGCGCCGCCGGTAGTTTTATTGCCTATCCCCTCGACGTGGGCGTTGCCTGCGCCGTCGGTGACGGTGTTTCCCGTGCCCTCGACATGGGCGTTGCTTGCGCTGTTGGTGACGGTGTTTCCCGTGCCCTCGGCGTGAGCGTTGGACGCGCCGTTTATTATTTTATTGCCGGAGTTTTCGGCGTGGCTGAACGTGCCGGAAATTTCGTTGCCGCTGCCCTCGGCATGGTTTACCGTGCCGCCCGTAATGCGGTTCGCCGCGCCCTCGACATGGTGCATGGGACCCGTTGCGGTGTTGGAGGTATAGTCGTTGAATATCTCGCTGTTCTTCTCCTCGTTCGCAAATTTGCCGACGCCGCCGTTTGAGACCGCGTTCAGCTTTTTGTCCAGCTTTTTTATCTCCTCCGCGCTGTCCTTTATCTCCGTATTATCAAAGCAAAACTCGGTGCGCTCCGCAAGCAGCGAAAGCGCGTCCTCCGCGTCGGACAGTCTTTTTAAGGTCGGAGCGTTCTTGTCGGGGACAAACGACATATCAATGTTCACCGCCAATTTCCGTTCCCTCCTCTATGCTCAGATACAACCCGTACAGCAAAAATCCCGCGTGTACGCTTTCCTTGCTGTCGTGCGAGGTGCTGCCCTCTATCCGCAGCTTTATTCGGTGCGCCCTCATCGGGATTATCGGGACGGTGAATATCCCGCCCTCCCGCGTGATGAGCTTCCCGTTAAAGCTGTATGCGGTCGTCCACTCCTCGCCGTCGCTGTATTTGACCAGCACCCGAAACTTTGTTTTTTCGGGGTCGCCGATAAGCCCGACCGCCAGCTTTATTTTTGAAAAACAGCTCATTACCGAGCTTTCGCTGTTGAGCCAGCCGGTTTGCGCATAAAACTTTACCTCGTTCTCACAAAACGCCATGCTCTCGTTCCCCGACAAAAGCACCGTACGCATACCGTTTTCGTCTTTGCACAACGCGTAAAGGCAGCCGTTCACGTTAAAGCCCCGCTTTGCGCCGACCGCCGTTTCCGTGCTCCAACAGCCATGCACGCAGTCGTATACCTTTGCCGCTCCGTCAGAAGTCAGCATATATATCTTTCTGTCGTCGGCGCAGGCGGCGGCGGTGAGCGTTATATCCTCCCCCAGCCGCGCGTCCGCCTTTTGAGAGGTCGTGCCGTTGTACACGAATATCCCCTCCGGCGCTTTATAATACAGCAGTCCGTTGGATATGCACAGAGAATCGTGACAGCCTTTCTTTACACCCCTCAGCTTTACCGTGGAAAGCGTAAAGTTAGACGCTTTAGTACCGTATACGGTGTGCAGACAGTCCTCCTTGAAAAACAAAACCTTTCCGTTATAGACCGCCGCGCCGGTAAAATCTCCGTCGCTGCCCACCGTCACCGCCCAGGAGTCGGTGGATATGCCCTGAAAATCTCCCCAGCAGGTGGGATCCCCCAGCTTAGAACAGTATATCTCGTGATTTTTTGAGGAACAGCCCCACAGCCGGTTGTTGTGTTCGATGACGAAATCCATATCCTTAGGTATGTACTTTCTTACCGTTGAGTTAGGCTTTCCCACAGAAAACCGTATGCCGGACTGCGGCGCGTCCTCAAGATAAAAATAATCTATATCGGGAAAGGACAGGTCGGTCTCAAAATGTACCGCGACGTTTCCCTTGCTAACCCAGGTGGCGTCGCCCTCTTTCAGTATGCTCTGTATCGTCATGTACGCGCTTTTTTGCTTTCCGTCATGCACCCATTCCGCCAGCACCTTATCTCCTATCGCGTACTTTTCCAAAGCGGGATCCTCCGCCGATACCGTAAGATAAAGCAGCTTGTCCTTGGTGCTTTCCTTGGTGTCTATCACCGTCCAGTCGCGGTTCACCTCGGTGAGCGTTCCCGTAAGCGCCGCCGCGGGAGAAGCCGCGTCGTTGAATTCGGGGGTATCTCCCGCGGTGTTGCAGACGATAAAATCGGGAAGTATCACTATATACGCGCCCATGCAGACAAGTCTTTTTTCCCCCTCCGACAGGGTAAGCGGGTACTTCGTCCCGTCTATGTATATGCCGTCCGGCACGGTGTACTGTAAGACCCCGTTTTTGTAAACGCAGCCGGTCATCTCCGACTCGACAACGTTATACCCCTTTGGGCGGGAGCTGGACAATGCGGGATAGTGCGAAAAGTCCATGTTGCACAGCTCCTCCCACTCGCCGAGCGGCGTGCCGTCCGAACGGTTTATCCCGCCGAATTTGACGGAATACCTTTCCTTTGTTCTTACATCGCTTAAATAAGGGAATATATCGCCCACCCCCTAGTATTTCATTAAATTCAGCGGACTGGGCATATGACCCGACTGCCAGAATTTTTCAAAGTCGCCGTACACCGCCTCGAACCGCCTAACGCTGTTGTTGTATCTGCCGTATTCCGCGTTCGCGGCGTCTATCTGCGCCTCGATATATAAAGGATAAAGCTCGTCGTAAGGCGGCGGCGCAAAAAGCTCGGTGTCCTCTCCGCTGTTTTCGTCCGGCGGAACAAAACGGACCTCCCCCGACTCGTGATTTGAGTATATCTCGTTATATATCCTGCGCTCCGCGTTCTTTACCCACTCGACTTTTATCTCTCTTTTGTACTGGTTCGGCTTTACCGCGTCCGCAATGTCTATTGCCTGCTTTACCGTCATGTCATTTCCCCTGCTGCACTATCAGCGATTCTTTCCAGCCCTCGCTGCAATAGTATTCAGCCGCCTTTCTCTGTTTTTCGGAACGGTCAAGCTCCAGCTTTACATACATCGGCACCATGACCTCTACCCCTCGCTGTATCTGGAATGTGCTGCCGTTCACCGAAACGAACACGTCGTCGGTATATCTTTCGTTGTCCTTAAACAGCTTTACCGGCACGAGCCGGTCAAGCGCGTCGGTATTGCGTTCCATCATCTTTTCCTCCGTTTCCGTTTTGCCAAGGCGTGCCGCTTAACGGCACGCCCCCGCAAGACATTTATCAGTTGGCGTTTACTTTATCGGAATATTCGGGTGAGCAGCTTTCTATTCTCACCAGATATTCGTCGGAAAGTATCTTCGCCGTCTTTACCGCTTTCCAGCCCACGCTGGAACGCTGATTGAGCGGATCGTCGCCGTATCCGAGCTGCTTGATTATATGCTGCAGGCCTCCGCCGTTTATGTCGGTCACGGCATAGGCGTGCGCTCCTATGACCAGCGTGGAAAATACCGCCAGTCCTTCGGGACAGGTGTCGTCCTTGAATATCTTAGCCTCGGTGGATTTCACAAACCTTACGTTTCCGATACAGCCGATCTCTCCCTTAAAAATGTTGTCCGGCTCGGCATACTTATGTACGTCCACCCACTCGGCGCTCCTCATAAGGTCGTACGCCACATACGGGTGTATTATCGCCACATAGCTTTCGCCGTCTACACCCTCGGCATTCATCGCCTCCAAAGCGGCGGCGGCCTTGAATACGGTATCTACCGTCAGCTTGCAGTCGGAGGTAAGCGTCTTTCTGCTCTTTACCTCCGTGCCGTCCTCCTTGGGAGCATAAAGCACGTTAGTGCCGGCGTTTATCACCTCTCTTGTCACGGTGTCCAGCGTTCTTCCCGCCTGCCCGCCGAGCAGCTTGGTGGACTGTACGACGTTGTTGTCTATCGCCGACAGCTCCAGCATATCGGAAAGCCTGATGTAGTCGCCGTACTGGTCTACCGTCGCGGTGACGGTGGATACCGAAAGGCTGTTCCCTTTGGGAGTTACACCCTCGGTAAGCGCCTGAGTCGCTTTAGCCAGCGGGCTGTATTTTCTGAACTCTATCGACTTGCCGTTGTTCTTGGGTATGGGATATTTGTCGGCAAATCGGTCATGCACCAGCTTAGGCTCGGCAACGTCGATAAGCGTGCTTTCGTAAAAGGTCTTCATTTCGTCGGTAAGCAGACCCGTGGTCTGTACCGCGGTAAACGGTTCGTCAAACTGATCAAGACATACTTTAATTTTCATGGTTTTTTCCTTTCTTCAAATAACTTTCGTTTTAACGGTTTTGCGTCGGCGAAACGGCTCACAGCTTTATCCGCTCTCCGCGCTCGGCACGCTTGATAAGCTCGCTGCGCTGCTTTTTGGTAAGGGCGGCGGGCTTTTCCCTTACCCTGTCGCTTTCGCTCAGCGCGCTTTCGCGTACCCTTTCTTTCCTCGACAGCAATTCCTCCGCCGTCATTTCTCGGACGGTCTTTGCCGCGTACCGCATGGCGGCTTCGAGCAGCTCGTCACGGTGAACTATCTCGTATGCGGTGCGCAGATCTATCCCCCTGTAGAGCATCTCGAAAAAGCTCCTGTTTTTCAGCTCCTCGCCGAGGTCAAGCTGCGGATAAAACTCCTTCGCCGTCTGCTCCTGCTTTTTCCATTCCTCCATCAGCCTTTTCGGCTCTCTGCTTTCCTCCTCTCGGCTCATCGCCTGCTCCAGCGCGTCAAGGTCGCCGCTTTTTACGCCGTATCTTCTCGCGGCGGCGTCAAGTATACGGCTTTGGCGGAGCTGACCGCGCTGCCTTATCTCGCGCACCCTTGCGTTAAAACGCTGCGCGTCCGTTTGAGCGGGCTGCTCGGCGGAAACCTCCGGCGCGGGTTCGGCTTCCTCTCCGTCAAATCTGCACAGATCCAGCCCGCTTTGGATATATCCGCCGTCCTCGGAGTCAAACTCCACCGTTTCCGGAAATCTGTCCGCCAGCAGCTCAATCCCCGTTACCAACGCGTCAAACGCCGCGTTGACCTCTTCGTCGTCGGTGATATACTCTATCTCCGCTCTCCCGCTCCTTAGATCCAGCGTTATTATATCCGCTTTCCCCTCGTCCTCGGCGTTCATCAGATTTTCCGCCATGGTCTGCGCTATTATGCTCAAAGCCGCGCAGACAAGGTTTCCCTTTACCGCGTCGTCGGTGCGGTCGGCGTGACCGTCTATGCACAGACTTCTTCCGAGCGTCGTTTTCTTTAAGCTGACGACGGTCATATCATCTCTCCTCCTCTTTCCGCGGCAGCCGCGCGAGCGGCATTTTCCGCTATCATTTTCTCCATGCTCTCCTTGCCCTCAAAATCCATCATATCCAGACACGCGAGCGCCTGCGCGCTCAGCGACGGGTTGAAAAATCCCAGCGAGAACAGCTCCTTGGCAAGCTCGTTTTGCGCCGCCTTTGAAAACGGCGATTTCTTCGACGCCGCACAAACTATATCGAAGATAGGCTTTTTTTCGCCAAAGCTCATGCCGAACGCCGTCACCGGCTTTCCCTCTATCAGACTTCTGTCTATATCGGCAAACCCGCCGCTTATCCTGAAGCTGCGCGGCGTATCGTAAAACTCCCTGATAAGCTCTATCACAAGATAGCATACCTTTCTGAACGCGTTGTAGGAGCTTTTGAGCATATCCCTCGACAGCTTGCTGCCCGCCTCCTGTAACGCCGCTATCGCGCTCGCGGCGGTAACTCCGTTGGAGGTTCCTCCCTGCGAAAAATCACGGTTCCCGCTCGTTTCTTTAAGCTCCTCTATCTTCATGTTCAGCGCGGGTATCACGGCGGAATCCAACGGGTCTATCCTTATCTCTCGTATATCGTCGTCGCCGATGTTCCCCGCCACATGGACGAACGGTCTGCGCCAATCGGCAAACTCCTCTTCCTTTACCGCGCTGTTGTTCTTGATGAAAAAGCGCTTGCGCCCCATGCTGACGGTATGCTCCAAAAGTATCTGACCGAGCCTGTCGATGTACATTTGCGCATCTCTCATGATGTCTATGTAGCCGAATCCGCAGGGCGAGCCCTCCACGCAAAACAGCGGGTCGATGACGAACGGGTACTGCCCGTGCGCGTAAAATCCGTGTTCGCAGCTTTCGTCCTCCTCGCTGGAATACAGCAGCGTATCCCCTACGAATCGGCAGTAGTGCAGCTGCTTTTCCCCGCCGCGGTATTTCTTGTAGTACCAGTCCACCACCGCGCTTTTTCCGCTGTTGTCAACGCTGTCGTCGTATTTGTATCCCGCCAGCAGTCCGCTGTCCCCCAGCTTTCCTTCCAGTTCGGGATACTTCCCCGTCAGTATGTCGTTGTCGCACAGGCTGACGTAAAACAGGTTCGGACTTTGCTGTATGTCCTTTACCCCCGGCTCCCAGAAAAGATTGAGTATGTCGATGTTCCGTATGCTGATGTCGCCCTTTCCGTTTTCAAGCTCGGGATCCCACAGCACCGCCTGACAGCAGCTCCCGTTCTTCAGCTTGTACCACCACATATCGCTGTACAGCCGCTCGTAATCGCACCTTTCCAAAACGGCGGGCAGTATCTTGGACAGTTTCTCCGCACATTCGCGGTCGTCCTCCTCCCTCGGCAATACCGACGGTTCGGGAAAATTATCCATGGCGTCCGCGTGCTTGTTCGCTATGGAATTGAACAGCCACGCCGATACGGGACGCGGCCGCCCCGTGTCGTACTCGTCACGCGGGATCTCGTTCCAATGCCGCATCTTCCACCATTGTTCGTTGGAGATTATCCGCTTTTCCAGATTTGCCTTTCCCGCCTTGTAGCGCTTTAGTATCTCGGCGGCGCGGTCTATGTCCGGCTCGCCTTTTCTCTTGTTTTTGTCGTTCATTTCACAGTTCGCTTACCCAAGCCGTTAGGGCATATTCAGGTAAGCCTTATCTCCTTTCAAAATCGGTAAATATCCCGCCCGTCCCTCATTTCGCTGAGCGGGTCGTCATAGTCGATACGCACCGTCGGCTTTTTATGCGGCGTTATCGGTCGCTCCATCAGCACATACCTGCATTCGTCGTAAATATGGTCCTCCTGCGCGGTGTCGATGTCTTCGGGCCGCGCGTCGTCGTACACCAGCGCCGGCACGGTCCTGATAAACTCCCTGCAAGTGTTGAAACAGTAAAACATAGGCAGCCCCTCCCCGTCAAATCTCAGTCGGTAGTGATACTGCATTTTCCCCGCTATACGGGTGTTATCTCCCTTGCTCCACAGGATAAAGTTCGGAGCCGCCGCCATTATATCCGCAACGCTCTCCCCGCGGGAACGGTCAAATATCGACGGGTCCGCCACCCCGCATATCTCCCGCCCCCGCAGATTTTCGTCCTCCGCCTCTATCCGCCTTATGTTCGCGGCTATCTCCGCGGGGTTTATCTTTATTCCCGTGTTGGGCGCGTCGGTGCAGCCGTAATATTCCCGTATGCGGTACAGACAGCCTCTCGGATCCGCCGCGTACCACCCTACCGAAAACGGCTTGGCGTAGCCGAAGTCAAAGCCTCTTACCACTGTCCAGTCCCTCGGTATCTCAAACGGGGCGATAACGTGCGTGTATCTTCTGTCGAGATAATGCTGCGGATCGTCCGTCCACTCGGTAAACACCTGCCCCGAAAAGCTGTCCCAGTCGCCGTACAGCAGCGCCTTTTTCTCCGCCTCCGGCAGCATGGCGAGCGCCGCAAGATACTCAGGGTCGTTTTTGAGCAATATCCCGTTGTCGAAAACGCTCGCCGGTATGAATATGCGGGAGCGCGTCAGCTTTACCGCTTCCCCGTTCGGCTTATACACACGGTATTCCGTCTTGACGGGAGTCATGGGCTCAGCCGCCGTGATGAAACGCTGCTTTACCCATCCGTGACCTATCCCGCCGGGATTGGCGGTAGCGCGTATGTATACCCGCGTTCCCTCCCCTCCGGGACGGTTGCGGGAAAACATATAGCTGTATTCCTCCCACGAAAAGTGCGTCAGCTCGTCAAAGCCGATAAAATCATACCGCTTTCCCTGATAAGCTGTGCGGTCCTTGGTGTACTGCATCGCTCCGAAAAATATCTTCGCCCCCGACTCAAACTGCCAGCAATGCTTGGTGTCGTTGTACTTCGCCGAGGGGAACGCCGCGCCGTACATTTCCCTTGAACGGTCGATAAGCTCCGAAAGCTGCGGGTAGGTCTTTCGCAGGATAAGCCCGCGATAGTGCGGTATTTTGACCTGCCGCAAAGCCTCCGCCAACAGCGCGTCGGACTTCCCGCCTCCCGCCGCGCCGCCGTACAGCGCCTCGTATTCGGGACGCTGCATGAACAGCCTTTGCCGCTCCTGCGGCCGCCAAAATACCTTTTCTCCTTTCCCGACGGTCATTCTACCCCTCCTCGTCGTCCAGCAGCTCCGGCAGCACCACCACGCCGCCGCCCGTTTCGGTGGGCTTTTCCTCCCACTCGCAGCCGCATTTGTTCTTCAGCCAGAATATCTGCGCCGTCGTACTGGGCATGACCTGCTTTTCAACTATCTTCACCGTTTCAAATTCGCCGGTCTTGTCGTTGCGCTGCCGCGTGACCTCGGTAGCCGTGTAGCCCACCGCCCGCTTTAAAAGCGCGCGCTCCACGGGGTCGCGCACCGTCTTGGCAGCCCCCGCCGCTTCCCTTATCTGCGGGAATTTGCTCTCCCACCGCTTGAGCGTTCTGGGCTGTACGCCCATCATCTTCGCTATCTGTGTTCTGCTCATTCCCGACAGGGACGCCGTTTTCAGCTTTTCCAGCGCCTCCTCGGTCAGCCACTCGGTATACTTAACCTTCACCAAATCCGTCACCGACCGTCAGGTCATCTCTCTCCACCGCTTCGCCGCAGTACGGACATACCGCAGTCGGCTCGTATGCGGGTCTGCCGCACCATTCCCCTCGATACTCAAACCCCTCGGCGACCTGTGACGCCGCCATTCTTCTTTTGCACACTACGCACCTGTACATTCTCCCTCTCCTTTCCTTTAAGCGCTCCGCCGCGCGCAAAACCGTCAGCGAAAGGCTCTGTACGTTCTATCGTACAAGCCGTCCGATATAATATCCCATGCAGCACCCTTAAAGGTCACGGCATGGTCGGAATTTCGGACAGTTTTGTCAACCTTTCGTTGTCTTAATAATACCACATTTCGCTCGATTTGTCAACAGTTTGTTTATAAATTTTCAAAATTCGTTACTTTTTACTAAATTTAAGCAACAATTTGTTGTTATTTATTGACAAGTCAACGAAATGTGAATATAATAAAGATACAGACGAAACACGAAAAAACAAGGGAGGGTGTTTTTTATGAGTGTTTTTTCGGAAAATATCAGACGGTTGAGAAAAGAAAAAGGCGTGTCGCAAGCGGCGGTCGCCGACTATCTTAAAATCACCAAGCAGGCGTACAGCCTTTACGAGACCGACCGGCGCGAGCCGGACTTTGATACTCTGGTCAAGCTGGCGGAGTATTTCGGCACCGATACCGACTGTCTGCTGAAAGGGGCGGAAAACTCCAAGGTTTCCGACAGCAGGCTGAAGTTCGCGCTGTTCGGCGATTCCGAGATAGACGACGACGTGCTGGACGACGTAAAACGCTTGGCAAAGCTGCATTTAGAGCTTCGCCGCAGTAAGGACGAAAACAAATAGTTGTCATTTTATCAAAGTAAACGTTTTTAGCCAAAAACACTTGGACAACAAAATGATTATGAAAGGGGTGATACAGTGGATCGGCTGATAAAGATAGCGGTAAAAAACGATATCCCGATAGTGGATATGCGGCTCAACGGCGGAGAAGAAGCGCTCAGCGAAAGCTGCGACGGGCGCTGCATAATCGCCATTGACGGCAGAAAAGTCAAAAGCAGCGGCGACTACAAGGTCAAGACCGCGCACGAGCTGGGACACTGTATCACAGGCTCCTTTTACGACGCGGAATGTCCCGTCATACCTCGCGGCAGATGTGAGCTGCGCGCGGAAAAATGGGCGGTGCGCAACACCGTTTCCTCCCGCGCGCTGCGCAAAGCCCTAAGGGAAGGAATGACCGAGGTGTGGCAGCTCGCCGAGCATTTCGGCGTGACTGAGGAATTTATGGTAAAGGTATTAAAATATTACGGTCTGTGGAACGGCGACTGAGCCGCCCGATACGCCCCGTTACGCCGTTTCCTTTTCGGCGGCGCGACGGGGCGTTTTATTTTTCGGCAAAACGCCGATTCCGCCATTTTCCTTTGCGATTTTTCAAAAAACCGTTGACTATTTTTATAATATAGTGTAAAATTATTATAGCTGTTTGTTTAGCGTAACGCGTCGGACAAATAAAACCGTTCGGCGTGCAAAGCGGACAAATCCCACCATTTATTAAAGGGGCAGATCTCTGAATGATAGTACATAAAATACACCTGCCGCACAGCAAAAACTCCGCGGAGAGCGAAACGGTGACGCTTCCGCTCCCCTCGCGTGCCGTAATAAGCACCGCGCAGCATCTCGGCGCGGTATGCACCCCCACGGTAAAAGTCGGCGACAAGGTAAAAATAGGCGACGTTATCGCGGACAGCACCGCGGTCATGTCGGCGCCGGTACACTCCGGCATCTCCGGCACCGTCGTTGCCTTTACCGACGTGCTGCATATTTCCGGCAGAAATATGCCGTCGATAGTAATTGAAAACGACGGAAAGAACGAAGTCAGCGAAAGCGTTCAGCCTCCCGTTATAAACGGGCGGGAGGATTTTCTCGCGGCGGTTCGTCGGAGCGGTTCGATAGGTCTGGGAGGCGCGGGCTTCCCCACCTCGATGAAGCTGGGCTTCGACCCCAAGGAAAAGCACCCCGACAAGCTGATAATAAACGGCGCGGAGTGTGAGCCGTATATCACCTCCGACTACCGCTGCTTTATCGAAGAAGGCGAAAAGGTGCTGGACGGTGCCGAGCTTATCATGAAATATCTCGACATTGCGGACTGCATCATCGGCATAGAGGACAACAAGCCAAAAGCCATCGCAAAGATGAAAGCGCTGTGCGCCGACCGCCCGAACATTACCGTATTCCCGCTAAAATCAAGCTACCCGCAGGGCGCGGAAAAAACTTTGATATACAGCACCACGGGACGCGTGGTAAAGGAGGGGACTCTCCCCTTATCCTGCGGCTGCATAGTGATAAACTCCTCCACCTGCGCTTTTATAAGCGATTACATAAAAACGGGCATGCCGCTGGTGACTCGCAGGATAACCGTTGACGGCAACATAGTAAAAAAGCCCTCCAACTTCATCGCCGCCGTGGGTATGTCCATAGGCGAGATAGTAAAATACGCCGAGCTTACCGAAGAACCCGACAGGATAATACTCGGCGGTCCGATGATGGGCGCTTGCGCGTTCGATCCGGATTACCCTCTTTCCAAGACCAACAACGCCGTGCTGCTTTTCGGGCACAGCCCGATATACCACCCTACGGCGTGCATAAGATGCGGCAAATGCGTGAGAGCCTGCTCGATGGGACTTATGCCCACCGCGCTGGAAACGGCGTTCGATATGCGGGACGCGAAAAAACTCGCCGACCTTAATGTAAACCTTTGCGTAAACTGCGGCGCTTGCTCCTACGTTTGCCCCGCAAAACGCAACCTCGCGGAAAAAAATCAGCTTGCAAAAGCCTTTCTCCGCGAGCAGACCAACAAGGGGGTGTAGTCCGTGTCCAAGCTGATAATAGAACCCTCCCCGCATATAAGATCCGCGGTAACTACTCAAAAAATAATGCTCACGGTGATAATCGCTCTGCTCCCCGCTCTGGTCGCCTCGGTGGTGATATTCGGGCTGCGCGCTTTGATAATGACCGTGGTCTGCTGCGCGTGCTGCGTGCTTTTTGAGTGGCTGACCCGCAAGATAATGAAACGCGAAAACACTGTCGGCGACCTTTCGGCGATAGTTACCGGCATGCTGCTCAGCTTTAATCTCCCCGTAACTCTGCCGCTTTATATGGCGGTGATAGGCTGCTTTGTAGCTATAGTGATAGTAAAACAGTTCTTCGGCGGACTGGGCAAAAACTTTGCCAACCCCGCGATAACCGCCCGCATCGTGCTGATGCTGTCCTTTACCTCTTATATGACGAGCTGGGCGGAACCGTTCTACTACAATAAAGGCGCGGAGGCTCTCACCTCCTCCACTCCTCTTGCGGGAGGAGAGGCGGGACTTTTGGATATGTTCTTGGGAAATACCGGCGGCTGCCTCGGCGAGACCTGCGCGCTCGCGCTTATCATAGGCGGCATATTCCTGGTAATTACCAAGGTCATCTCCCCCGCAACTCCCCTGTGCTTTATCGGCACAGTGTTCCTGCTCTCGCTGGTGAGTACCGGCGATATAACTCAGGCGACCGCCGCGATACTCTCAGGCGGACTTATGCTCGGCGCGATATTCATGGCGACCGATTACGCCACCACTCCGCTGACCTTGCCGGGCAAGCTCATTTTCGGCATAGGCTGCGGACTTATCACCATGCTGATACGGTCGTTCGGCACTATGCCGGAGGGCGTCTCCTACTCCATACTGCTTATGAACATACTCACCCCGATAATAGACCGCTTTACCGTTCCCAAAGCATTCGGTGCAGCGGATAAAAAAAGGAGGGTGCAAGATGATAAGTAAGATAAAGCCCGTTTTGGTGCTTTCCGCTATCTGCACGCTTATCTGCGCCCTGCTGATAGTCACCTACAACCTGACCTACAAGGATACGTCGGGGATAATAACCGACGAGCTGAGAGCCGCCTGCATTACCGCCTGCGGTGAAGCCGATTACCTACTTATAACCGACCGCGCGGCAGCCGGACTGGACGGCGAGGAATTTGACAGCGTGAAAAAAATAATCCTCGATCCGGCAAGCGGGACGTTCCTGCTGGAAGTGGTCACCGACGGCTATGCGGCGGACGGAATCGACGCGGTGATAGCCTTTTCACAGGACGGCAAGGTAAGCGCGGCGGCGATAGTCGCTCTGGGGGAAACTCCCGGACTCGGCACAAAAATAAACGATAAGGCGTTTTTGGATAAATTCAAAGGCTTTTCGTCCGAAATAGCTATCTCCAAAAATCCGCCCGCGGCGGACAACGAGATACAGGCAATGACCGGCGCTACTTATTCCTCGCGGGGATTTGCCGAAGCGGTAAACGCCGCGATAAAAGCATACGCCGCTTTGAATAAAGACACCGACGCGCTGCTGACGGAAAGCGGCACAAGCGAAACGGAGGCAGAACAGTCATGAGCTACATGAAGGAATTTACCAAAGGTATCATAAAAGAAAACCCGAACATGGTCATGCTGCTCGGTATGTGCCCCACGCTTGCTGTCACCACCATGGCGGTAAACGGTCTGGGTATGGGGCTGTCCACCACATTTGTGCTGGTCTGCTCTAACGTCGTTATCTCGCTTATCAAAAAGCTGATACCCTCCGCCGTGCGCCTGCCCTGCTACATAGTGGTGATAGCGGGCTTTGTGACTTTCGTAAGTCTGATGCTCCAGGCGTTCATTCCCGCGCTGTATTCAAGTCTGGGAATGTTTTTGAGCCTTATAACCGTAAACTGCATAATACTCGGACGCGCCGAGATGTTCGCGTCCAAAAACAAGGTGCTCCCCTCCGCGCTGGACGGGCTTGGCATGGGACTCGGCTTTACGCTCACTCTCGTGCTGGTCGGCTCGATAAGAGAGATATTCGGCGCGGGTCAATGGTTCGGTATCACGGTAATGCCGGAGGTGCTTGAGCCTATGACGCTGTTTATCCTCCCCGCGGGCGGATTTTTCGTGTTGGGCGCGGTTATAGCGATAGTCAACCGCATCATGAAGAAAAAGCCCCGTGAGATAAGCTGCCAAAACTGCCCCAACGCGGGTAACTGCTATTCCGGCGGCTGTATGCAAAATCAGGAGAACGGAGGTAACGAATAATGGAGCTTGCAAGAAACCTCTGTATCATTCTCCTGACGGGAATACTTACCGAAAACTTCGTGCTGTCGAAATTCCTCGGTATCTGCCCCTTTCTCGGCGTTTCCAACAAGTTTTCCAGCTCGCTCGGAATGGGCGCGGCGGTAACTTTCGTAATGATGTGCGCCAGCCTTGTGACTTATCCGATATACTACGGTCTGCTCGTGCCGCTCGGTATCGAATATATGAACACCATCGCTTTCATTCTGGTGATAGCGGTGTTCGTGCAGCTCGTGGAAATGGTGCTGAAAAAATATATACCCCCGCTTTATAAATCGCTCGGCGTTTATCTGCCGCTGATAACCACCAACTGCGCGGTACTGGGCGTTACCCTGCTCAACCTTACCGAAGAATACGACCTGCTGGAAAGCGTGGTAAACTCCTTCGGCGCGGGGCTCGGATTTATGATGGCAATGCTGATATTCGCGGGCGTTCGCGGCAGACTTGCCGAATGTGACATACCGAAAGCGCTGCGCGGCGCGCCGATAACGCTGATGGCGGCGTCGATAGTGTCGCTCGCGTTTATCGGCTTCGGCGGAGTGGTGGAAAACATCTTCGGCGCATAACATACCAACGGAAAGGAGCGTTGCTCCCGCCGTATCACGGCGGAGCCGACCATGGATATGAACGAATATATTTTTCCGATAATCGTGTTTCTCGCTCTCGGCGCTTTATCGGGTATACTGCTGCTGGTCGCGTCAAAGCTGCTGGCGGTAAAGACCGATGAAACGGTAGAAAAGCTGAAAGACGCTCTTCCCGGCGCAAACTGCGGCGGCTGCGGCTTTTCAGGCTGCGAGGGCTACGCCTCGGCGGTAGCGGCGGGAAAAGCCCCGCTCAATATGTGCAAGCCCGGCGGCGCCGAGGTGATGAGCAAAATAAGCGAGATAATGGGAGTAAGCGCCGGCGAATTTGTACGCGAGGTCGCTTTCGTCGCCTGCAACGGCTGCGGCGGAGCTACCGACGAAAAATTCACCTATACCGGCACGGCTTCCTGCTCGGCGGCGGAACGCTTTTACAACGGCAAGGGTAATTGCAGGTTCGGCTGCGCCGGACTCGGCGACTGCATAAAAGTCTGCGACAACAACGCGATAAGGATAGAAAACGGCGTTGCGGTAATAAACCCCGTGCTTTGCGGCGGCTGCGGCAAATGCGTCAAAGCCTGCCCGAACCACCTTATCTTCCTGCGCCGCGAAAGCAGCCTGGTAGCCCTGCGCTGTTCCTCCCACGACGTAGGAAAAGTCACCCGCACCGTCTGCAAAAACGGCTGCATAGCTTGCAGGATATGCGAGAAAAAATGTCCCAACGGCGCGATAAAGGTATCGGACAACCACGCGATGATAGACTACTCGCTTTGCACCTCTTGCGCGGCGTGCGTCGAAAGCTGTCCGGTAAAATGTCTGGTAAAGCTGCCGGAGTGCGCGGATATTTCCTGAGCGCATACGGCATCGGAACAATATAACATCTGATTTAAAGGAGCGGCAAATATGAAACCTTTGGAGCTTTTCACCGCGGGAATTTCCGAGCTTAAAGCACGAATACCCTTTTCGGCGGTTTCAAAATTCAAAGCCTCCGGCGTAAATGGTCAAAGCGGCGCTTCGCTGCTGAACGGGGTCATCTCCCGCCACGACCAGCGCCTGATACCGATAGTTTCCGTTTTCGCGGTAGTGCTTTCGGTAGTGTTCATGATTTTTGAGCTTTCCGTACCAAACGGCTTTTCGGCAGAGCTTGCCGGAGATATCCTTATGATACTGACCGGCATAGGCTCGGTGGTATTCGGCTTTTACTTCAAGGGTAAATATCCCGCTTATTACAACTACATATTCTGGCTGCTGCTAACGGTATCCTACGGTATAAAAGTCACCGGCTGCGCGGGAGAAGCGGCGGGCTTTGTACTGACCGTCGCCGCGATATTCGTTATCGCCGCCGTTCCCGTATTCTCCCCCGCCGTCGCGGCGCTGTTCCTCGGCGCGATATTCGTTTATTATACCGTACTTTGTCTTATAAACGGCATACTCGCCTATTATATAGTTTCCGCCTTTCTCCTTGCGCTGCTCGGTATGTTCATCTCCGCGTCGAACTACACAATGTTCTGCTCGCGCACGATAAATTCCCGCAAGCTGAAAGACGACAGTCTGCGCATGAAATTAAACTCCATGATAGACGCCCGCACGGGACTTTACAACCGCACATACGGTATCGAACACGTCAGCTCCTCCCTAAAGTCGGGTGAAAGCGTCGCAATGCTGCTTATCGGCATCGACTCCTTTAAAGAATACAACCGCGTCAACGGCTCGGAAAAAAGCGACGAGGTACTGCGCGATATATGCAAATGTATAAAAATAGTCGCCAAGCCCAAGACCGACCTCACCTGCCGTATAGAGGGCGATATGGCGATGGTTTGCCTGCCCGCTGCCGCCGACAGGGACGCCGTGCTGTTTGCGGAGGAAATACGCTCCAGCATCCGCACCATGAACATATCCTTTAAGGAAAACGGCTCGTTCGGCGTGGTCACCGTTTCGGTGGGAGCCGCGCGCAGCATATCCGGCGACAGCTTTGATTCGCTGTATGCACGAACGGAACGTTCTTTATCCGCCGCCAAAAAACACGGCGGCAACTGTATCGGCTTTAAGGAACAGGCGTTCCGCTCCGAAACCGACGTATGATAACAAAATAACTCAAAACCGACCGCGCACGGCGGTCGGTTTTTTCAGGCTCGTTTCATAGGTATGCGGGGTTCGTTTTTACGGGCATATTTCCGCCAATACTGCGTCAACCTCTCTTGACATACGCAAGTATGTCTGCGTTCGGTTTCCTTGTCTTGACAAAAATCTGCTCCGTAAAAACGAACCCCCACGGCGAGAGATTTTGGAGATAGTTTTGTCTCTTGCGACGCAGGCAGGCTTGCGCCTGCCAAGGAACAAGGGGCAAAAATAGCCCAAAAGAATCGCCGTGGGGCGGCTCGGTTTCGGCTACCGCATACCTACCCAACCTTTCGGGAAAAACCGCCACTATATATGCAGAACGCTTCCGGAGGCTTTCAGAATGGAAAAACAGACAGCAGACAAGTACATATTCCGTTACCGCGACAAGATATTCGGTTTTGCCCTTGAAAAAACGCGAAACATCGACCGTGCGCAGGAGCTTGCATCGGATATTGTTTATGAGGTCTACCGCGCATTTTTGAAAAAGGACGATATAGCGAACCTTGACGGCTATGTTTACCGAATCAGTCGAAATGTCTGGGCAAGGTACGCCGCACGGCTTGCCGACGGCAGACGGTTTACAAGCATCGACGGCATGAACATCGCCGCCGAGACCGAGTCGGAGGACGACGGAATGGCTCAGCTGCTCCGCCGCGAGATAGGCTACCTTTCAGACCGACAGCGCCGCGTCATCTGGCTGCACTACTATAAAAACATGGCGGTGGCGGATATAGCGGTATCACTGGGTATTTCCCAAGGTACGGTAAAATGGCACTTGTCCGACGCACGAAGTAAATTAAAGGCAGGTATCAATATGAACATCAACGAACAGAATTTAGAGCTTGACCCGATAAGATTCATAGGTATGGGTCACAGCGGCACTCCCGGCTCGACCGGCGACACAAACGATATGTTTGACACAAGGCTGAAACAAAATATAGCATGGTCTTGCTATTGGCAGCCCAAAACTCTTGAAGAAATAGCGCGGGCGGTAGGCGTGCCGCAGGTATATGTCGCGGACGACCTTGCCAAGCTGGTGGAATACGGCTACATCGACCGCACGGACAATTCCAAGAATCCCAAATTCCGTACGAATATGATGATAACCGACCACAGAGCCGCTGTTGATCTTGAACCGTTATTTGAGAAAGCGGCGGATATCCTGTGCGAGGAGTTTTTCCCCGACGTTTTCGGGGAATTTGAAGCCGACTCCGAGCATTGGGGACTTTCCTGCCACGACAACGACCTTAATTTTCTTAAATACAATGTAGTTATGGCGGCGATAGATACGTTGAGATTTTCCGAAGTTGAATGGCAGGATCTTAGTGTAGAGCGCCCCGACGGAGGAAAGTTCATCGCGTTTGCGGGCGTTACCGACGACTCCGCTCCCGAAGAAAAGCCTTTCCCATACTGGGTCTGCGGGATCATGACGCGGTCGGGCGAGGATATGTGCGGCGTTGTTCCGACAACGGAGATACCGTTTGCAAGCGTGTCGGTAGACTGCAAATATTCCGACCGCCGCGGCGGCTGGATGGATAATATGTCCTCCGATTGGGCGGCGCTTGTAAGATATATATACGGCGGACGTGACGCCCTTTCCGCAGAGGAGTACAAGCGGCTTTGCGACAAGGGCTACCTGCACGGTGAAAACGTCATACCCGCGATACTGAAAACCGACCTTGATTCGGTAAATCAGTCATTGCAGCGCACCGCCGACAAACATATCACCGTACCCGACAAGATAAAGGAATACGCAAAACAGCTCGATGCGGAGCGCTTTAAAATGCTGAATCCTTACTATCCCGAACATATCCACACATTGCTCAGACAGCAATGCTCCGCCTCGCTCTCAAATCCCACTCTCATACCGAGAACGGTGGAAAAGCTGCTGGAAAAAGGCCTGTTGCAGCCTCTCACCGACATTCAGCGGAAAGCCGTATTCTCCGTGCTGTGCCTTAAAAAGTAAAAACCGCTATTATCGCTCCATAATGTTGAGCCTCCCGCGTTGCGGGAGGCTTCAGTCTGTAGAAAAAGGTCAATATAAAGCGGAAGGAAAGAGGAGTTTGAGGGGAAAACCATCAGGGTTTTCACCCTCAAGTTTGATAAGAGCCGCGCAAAGCGCGGCAAAAATCGAGCGATACCGCTTATGCGGTATCGCCGATTTTTTGGCAGCTTGTCGGAAAATCCGACCATAGGGAGGGTTTTTCGACAAGCTGGAGCCTCCCGCGTCGCGGGAGGCTTATTATGCATTGACGAATTATTTATGAGCAATAACAGATATAACAGCATTTTCCACAAAAAATCCTTGACATTTCATTCATAATATGTTAAAATTATTTAAATAGCTTGGTTTGAACGTTTTAGGGTGTGCGAAAGAGAGGAAGCTATGATCGGCGGGAAAAAAGTGATAGGGGTTTGTCTTACCCAAATACAGGACAAAACCAGAGCGGATTTTGTAAATCGGCTGTGTACGGCGTGCGGACACAGCGGTTTTAAGCTGATCGTTTTTAACAGCGTCGTGGATTTTTACAACAACGACCTTTACGACGAGGGCGCGTATTCCATATATAAGCTGATAAATTACGACGTAATCGACGCTTTGATCGTACTGTCGGACAATTTTCATGACCGACGCAAATATAAGGAAATAATAGGCAAGGCAAAGGAAAAAGGCGTGCCGGTAGTAGTCACCGAGACCGTCGAGGAGGGCTGCTGCTCCATCGTTAAGGAATACCGAGAGGCATACAAGAGCGTTATCCGCCATTTGATAAAGGAGCACGGCTACACCGATACGTTTTTCATGGCGGGAAAGAAAGAGAACGACGAGGATTCCGTAATACGCATACAATGCTATAAGGAAGTGCTGGAGGAAAACGGTCTTGCGTTTTCCGACGACATGGTAGGCTACGGAGATTACTGGAGCCTGCCGGCAAAGAATGTGCTTGAGGAGCTTATACGCAAGCGCAAAGCGCCGCCGCGCGCAATTATCTGCGCAAACGACCTTATGGCGATGGCGGTATGTGAAAAGCTCGCCGAAATGGGCTATAACGTTCCGACGGACGTCGCGGTGACCGGCTTTGACGGCATACCCGACGCGGACTATTTCTATCCCAAGCTCACCACCTGCCGCGTGGACACCGACGGACTGGCGGAAATGTGCATAAGCACGATAAAGGACGCTTTTGACGGCAAGGAGATAGTCGGCGTAAAAACGCAGACTTATCTTCCCTCCCTGCATAATTCCTGCGGCTGCGCCGACCCGAACGAGACCCCGCAGCGCGACGCGGCGTATCTTTTCCATTCGCTGCAGCAGATGGAAAACCACGAAAATTATATGTATTCGCAGCTTGACAAGCTGATAGAATGTTCCGATATAAGCAAAATGGGCTACCGCCTGTCAAAGACCATAACACCCGGCTCGTATATCTGCCTGAGATCGGATTTTATCACCTCCGCTATCTCGCAGGAGAACAAGGACGACGGCAAAAAACCGCCCGATAAGCTGTTGGTGATACCGAGATACGGCGACAAGACCGCAAAAATGCTGTCCGAGATAAGTGTGGATAAAATAATCCCCGATACGGAACAATGGGCGAAAGACAACACCGTATATGTACTGACGGCGGTGTTCGTCGGCGACAAGGCGTACGGATACTATGCGTCAAAATCCGCCGACCTGCTGAACAGCGCGCATAATATAGACAGAGTTTCAAAGGTAATCAACATCACGTTAAGCTCCGTGCTGGACCATATGCGTCAAAAATTCATGAGCCTCAGCATAGAAAGCGCACAGCTTAAAAATCCCGTGACGGAGCTTCCGAATTTGAAAGGCGCGAATCAATGGTTCGACGAATTTTCCTCCGATCCCGAAAATCACGATCTGGTGCTCGCTGTTTCGGTATACACCCTGCCAAAATATAAATATATCTATGAAAACTACGGCATAAAGGACATCGAGGAGGTGCTGAGGCTCACCGCCGAATCGCTCAAGCTGGCGAACAACACCGACGGCTGCTATATCGCCCATATCGCCGAAAGCGAATTTATAGTAATAAACTTCTTCCCCGACGGCAACGAGATAGCCCGCGTAATAAACAACGCTACCTCGATATTCTTTACCACTATCGAAAACTACAACAACAACACCAGCAAGGAATATTATGTGGAGGTCAACTGCGGCTGCACCGTGGTAGACCCGGGTTGGGACGGCACGCTTGCGAACTATACCAAGCTCGCCAGCATAGAGCTTTACGCGAACCGTATCAAGAACGGAATGGGCGCGGCAATAAAAGACGAAAGTCCGCAAAACGACTTTTATCAGGTTTTCAATATACTGGTAAACAACAATTTGTTCCTGTACCATTTTCAGCCGATAGTAAACGCCAAGAACGGCGAGATATACGCTTACGAAGCGCTGATGAGGACCGATTCGAGCATAGGGATGACCCCCTTGCAGGTACTGGACACCGCAAAATCCTACAAACGGCTGTACGAGATAGAAAAGGCGACCATGCTGAATGTTATGGACCGTTTCTCCGAGGGCTTTGAGGAATTCGGCGGACGCAAGGTGTTTATAAACTCGATACCGGGATATTTCCTTACGCCGTACGACGTTAAGACGTTTTCCGAAAAATACGCGCAGTACACGAAATATTTCGTGTTTGAGATAACCGAGCAGAACAGCATTTCCGACGAGGAACTCAGCGCCATGAAGAATTTCGGCGGCGTTGAGGGCGGCACACAGATAGCCATCGACGATTACGGCGCGGGACATTCAAATATCGTAAACCTTTTGCGGTATTCTCCGCAGATAATCAAGATAGACCGCTTCCTTATCGAAAATATAAACAAGGACGTGAACAAGCAGATGTTCGTGCGCAGTACGATAGATTTTGCGCGGCTGAACAACATAAAGGTGCTTGCCGAGGGAGTGGAGACCTACGACGAGATGATAACGGTCATAGATTTCGGAGTGGATTATATCCAAGGCTTTTACACCGGCAGACCGTCGTTCCGCCCGCTTGCCCAGATAGACCCCGAAATAAAACGTCAGATAATGGACGCAAATCCGCTGTTCGTAAACAGTGTTAACGACTAAAACAAAGCCTGCTTATGCACGACCATTGTGCATAAGCAGGCTATTTTAATGTGCGGTTTTTAAAACGGCATTTCAAAAATTTTACTTCAATTTAGTCATTTACGATTTGACAAATCATAACTGAGTTAATTTTAATTCTCAAACACACTCATTCGTTCTTCCATAAGGGCGGCAAATCTTTCTTTCAAATGAGCGGGCAGGAGCGAATCGCTGCACATACCGATGAGCTTGTCTTTTTGAGAAACCGTCCTTTCGATCATTTTCTCGGCGGAGCTGCGCGTGATCCCGCATTCCTCCGCAAACACAAGAAAATCCTTTCTGCGGATATTCGTCTTTTTGCCGTTCATTGCAAGAGCGAATTGCTCTTTGTCTTCGGGCATGATGACGTTGACAGGAAGAAGATCGTATGCGGGAGAAAGCACATATTTTCCGCTCCCCTCTTCCGTTTCTATGAGGGAAAAGTTTTTCAGGTGCATATCCGAGTTGCCCACAACAAACGAAAAGATCAGCCGCAAATAAAGCTCCGTCATATCCAATCCGCTCCTGGAGGAATACCGTTCGATGATCTTCGCACAACGCTCATAAGAGCCCCTGTACTTATCCTGCGTCAGGCGCAGATCAAGCTGGCAGCAATCCTCCATCGCCAACATCTGTACGGTATTCTTCCGAAATACCCGATCTACTCTTTTTGTAATATAAGCGGGACTGCCGTTTCCCATAATGAGCGCGTGCGGAACCGTTGATATCCCCATAGCGTCCGCCATAGTCATAACAAGCTGCTCAGCTTCGGGCAATGCTTCAAATTCAGCGACCTGCGGTTTCAAAATGTACCCCGTAGGATAATTCATCAGCGTAAGTCTCGGATTTCCTTTCTTGGAAAACAGGTGCAAAGACAGCTTTTTCTGAACGCCCGGAACGGTATAACCCTTGTTTGTGCTTTCGGCTGCGAGCAGCTCTAAAGTCTTTTCATCTATCGCGATTTCGGGAAGCTCAGCTGTTCCGAAAAATTTTCTGATACAGCTTTTATGCCAATCGGACTGTGTATTCTCGGATTTAAGCGGTTTTCCGCAGCATAAACAATTCATATGCGCTCCTCCCTTATGCTGACATTGCCGATACCGTCCTTGCAGGCAACAAGCAGCAAGCCGAACCTGTCTTTAGTATCTATTTTCCAGTTTCGGCTCACAACGCCGAGCAGCCAACCCTCCGGAATCAGTCCGTCAAAGAATGAAAACAGCGTTTTGGAAGTATATGCTTTTTCACAAAGCGGCAGGGTAAGCGATACGGCGCTCGCATTTTCGCTGCTTAAATACCGCTCGTCATAAGTGAAGGAATACCCCTCGTCCGTTTCGCAAAGCTCTCCCGCAAAAACATTTCTTACATAAACATAGGCTGTTCTGAAAGCGTCCATTATTTTTCATCCTTTCTGCCGGGAACAGCTTCCATATCGAACATAGAAAGAGCGACGTTGACTTTATCCATTCTCACCGTTTCTTTTCCTTGCTCAAGCTCCCGAATAAAGCGGAGCCCCAGCCCCGATCGCATAGCAAACTCTTCTTGCGTCAGACCCGCCGCTTTTCTGTTTTCTTTTATAAACACGGCAATTTTATTCATTGAAACACCGCCTATCATAGAATTATTATCTATATTTTACACCCTTACGGGTATAAAGTCAAGAGATTTTACTATTATTATACCCTATAAGGTATAAAATATGCTTTAAAATTTTTATTGTACCCTATCGGGTATAAAAACTTCTCAAACGTGCTTATTCCAAAAGCGGCGGCTGCCATAAAAAATACCGCTTTAACGGTAGTTTCAGCGGTAGAAAATCAACAAAACCATTTGGCAGGTGAAATACCTGCCAAATGGTTTTATACCATTTTTATTTCCCTTTCACCGTGACCGCTGCGACCGCGCAGGAGGGGACGGTGAATTTTACTTTTCCGTCGACCGTCGATATATCCGTGAACGGCTTTATAACTACGTTCTGCGGAGAATCAAAGTCATTCAGCGCTTTTATCGGCGCGCAAAGCAGCCTGCCATCGGCGCTCAGCGCGTCAAAGCCGGCTATATCTGCCGTTATCTCGGTGTCCTCCTCAAGCGAGCAGTTGGCGACGGTAAGCGTCATAACGCCGTCCTTTACCGACGCCGAGGCGGATACCGCCGGTATTTTTCCGCCCGCCTGCGCGGTATCCGTATAGCAGTACACGCTTTGAGCGCCCTGATGCTCCTTGTAAAGGTCAAAGACATGGTAGGTCGGTGTAAGCACCATTCCCGCTCCCTCGGTAAGTATCACCGCCTGGAGCACGTTTACCGCCTGCGCTATATTCGCCATTACCACCCTGTCGCAATGGGAGTTGAATATATTAAGGTTGCAGGCTGCCACCAAGGCGTCGCGCATAGTGTTCTGCTGATAGAGGAATCCGGGGTGAGTGCCCTCCTCCACATCATACCAACAGCCCCATTCGTCCACGACAAGCCCTATCCGGCGGTCGGGATCGTATCTGTCCATTATCTGTCCGTGACGGGTAAGCAGCGTTTCCATATAAAGCGTCTTGCGCATCGTTTCGTAATATTCCTCATCGGTGAAATCCCGCGCGCTGCCCTTTTTATCCCAGTTTCCCGACGGAACGGTGTAGTAGTGCAGCGAAAGCCCCTGCGCGTGCCAGCTGCCGAGGTTTTTCATCATGACCTCCGTCCAGCCCCAATCGTCCGCGTTAGGTCCGCATGCTATCTTAAACAGCCTGTTGCCGCTGAAATCCTTGCAAAAGCTCTGGTAGCGGCGGTATTCGTCCGCATAATACTCCGCCCGCATATTTCCGCCGCAGCCCCAGTTCTCGTTGCCTATCCCTAAGTATTTCAGCCGCCACGGTTTTTCCCTGCCGTTTTCGCGGCGCAGCTGCGCCATCGGCGATACGCCGTCAAAGGTGATATATTCTATCCACTCGGCAAGCTCGTTCACCGTGCCGCTGCCGAGATTTCCCGCAAGGTACGGCTCACAGCCTATCTGCTCGCACAAATCGAAAAACTCGTGCGTGCCGAAGCTGTTATCCTCTACTACTCCTCCCCAGTTGGTGTTTATCATCTTCTTGCGGGAGGACTTTTCGCCTATTCCGTCCTTCCAATGATATTCGTCGGCAAAGCAGCCGCCCGGCCAACGCAGCACCGGCAGCTTTATATTTTGAAAAGCCTTGACTATATCGTTCCTTATCCCGCGCGTGTTGGGTATCGCGGAATTTTCGCCGACATATATCCCTTCGTAAATGCAGCGTCCGAGATGTTCGGAAAAGTTTCCGTATATCTGGGGAGCTATCCTGCCTTTGATATCCTTCGCATTTATGTATATACCTGTTTTTTCCATAGTTTTCCCTTTCAGTCGATATGATATGCTTTAGCGCCGTGAGGCGGTATCACGGCGGATATTTCGCTCCCCTCGGAGCTTTCCCCGCTCCAAAGCTCCACGCTGCGTGCCTGTCGGTAAAGCTCTATATCGGAAAACTTCACCGTTACCTTTGCCGGACTTTCCCCCGCGTTGAACACCGCGAGATACCGTCCGCCCTGCGCCGCTCCCGCCGTCCAGAGGATCATCTCGTTGCCGTCCTGCTCCCTGCGCCATACGGGGTGGGAATCGCGCGCGTTTTCGTGCATTTCCAGCACCCGCTCGTTGGTAAGCAGTTTAAGGGTAAATTCGTCGCAGTCGGGAAGATCTCCGCCTATCATCAGCGGCGAACGGAAAATGCTCCACAGAGTCAGCATGGTGAATTGCTCGTCCTCGGTGAACTTGGTGCGGTTCTCCCTGCCGTAATCCTGCAATATCGCGCCTACCGGCAGCATATCCGCGTCAGGCCAGCTCCCCGCTCCCGTATGTACGCACCATTTCTCCGCACGGGAAAACATATCATACAGCAGCTCCCATTTATCCCAGAAATCATCGGTTATCCGCCACATATCCGCGACCTGCTTGTAAAGCTCCGCCTTTTCGATAAGCGCCGGACCGGGCGAAAGACTCAGCACCATGTCGCGTCCGCAGCCGTGCAGAGCCTCGCTGAGCAGGATAAGCTCCTCCTGCTCGTGAGGAAGCTCACGCGCTATATCGTCGCACTTGACAAAATCCACTCCCCACGACGCATACAGCGCAAAAACGCTGTCGTAATACTCGCGCGCGCCGGGTTTAGCGGGGTCAACGCCGTACATATCGGGATTCCATTCGCAGATACTGTTCGGCCGCGCTATCTCGTCCGCACGTCGGTCGCTGCCTAAAATGCCGCGCCGTTCATGCACCGCGGCGCGGGGTATCCCGCGCATGATGTGTATGCCGAATTTAAGCCCCAGCGAATGGACGTATTGCGCAAGCGGGGCAAAGCCTTTTCCTCCCGCCGAGGAGGGAAAACGGTTCTCTGCCGGAATAACGCGGGAATATTCGTCGATATTCAGCTTGCCGAACGGCTTATATACATGGTCCTTTGCTTCGGGAGCGGCCCATTGTATATCCACCACCACATATTCCCAGCCGTACTGTTTCAGGTGCCGCGCCATAAACTCCGCGTTCTTGCGGACTGTTTCCTCGGTCACTCCCGCACCCCAGCAATCCCAACTGTTCCAGCCCATAGGCGCTTTTGTCAGTTTCATAAACATTCTCCTTTATAATATCGGATTTCGTTATACTTACACAGGCTCTTTAGTTTCACTAAAGAGCCTGTGTTTATTCCCACGGACGGACCTGTCCGACTATATCGCTTACCTTGGCAATACCGTTATCGGAAAGATACCGTTCTATCCCCTGCGATACCTTTATCGGAACATACGGATCGTTGAATATCGCGGTGCCTATCTGCACCGCGGACGCGCCCGCCAGCATCATTTCCACCGCGTCCGCCGCGGAGGAAATGCCGCCCATTCCGACTATCGGCAGCTTTATCGCATTGTGCACCTGCCATACCATTCTTACCGCGACGGGAAAGACCGCCGGCCCCGACAGACCGCCGACGTTGTTGTGAAGTATCGGGCGGCGGGTATTTATATCTATCCTCATTCCGAGCAGCGTGTTTATCAGCGATACCGCGTCCGCGCCCTGAGCCTCCACCGCTCTGGCTATCTCGGTTATATCGGTGACGTTGGGAGTCAGCTTTATCATTATCGGCTTTTTGGTGGCGTTCCTTACCGCTTTGGTGACGGACTCCGCGCCCGCGCAGGTAACTCCCCATGTCGCTCCTCCCTGCTTTACGTTAGGGCAGGAAATATTCACCTCGATAATATCAACGTCCGTTTCGTCCAGCCGCGCCGCCGTTTCGGCATAATCCTCTATGCCCGCTCCTGCGATGTTGGCGATAACTGCAACGTCCTGCTTTTTGAGTCTTGGCAGATCCGTCTTGATAAAATGCTCCACCCCGGGATTTTGCAGCCCGACGGAATTGAGTATGCCGGACGGAGTTTCCGCTATCCTCGGCGGAATATTACCGTCCTTTGGCTGTAAAGTCGTCCCCTTGCAGGAAATGCCGCCCAGCCGCTCAAGCGGGTAAAGGTCGGTATATTCCTCTCCGAAGCCGTAAGTTCCCGACGCGGCTATCACCGGATTTTTAAGCCGAACGCCGCAAATATCGACGGAAATATCGGGTCTTGACATATTTGTGTTCCTTTCGCTCAAAATACCACCTCGTCGCCTTTAAATACCGGGCCGTCCTTGCAAACTCTAAGCACCTGCTTTTTCCCGTCCCTGATAACGGTACACGCGCACACCACGCAAGCGCCCACTCCGCAGCCCATGCGCTGCTCCAGCGACACCTCGCAGGGAACTCCCGCAAGCCTTGCCTCTTCCGCCGCCGCTTTCAGCATCGGAACGGGACCGCAGGCATACACCGCAGCCGCGCCGCTTTTAAGCTCCTCTTTCAACGGAGCGGCAAGTGTACCTTTTATCCCTACCGAGCCGTCGTCGGTACACAGCACCGTCCTTGCTCCCGTCGCAAAGTAATCCTTGTCCAGTATTATCCTGTCAAAGGAGCGAAAACCCAGTATCGCCGTGCAGTTTTCACCGTATTTCTTCGCTATATCCAGCATCGGCGGAACGCCTATCCCGCCGCCTACCACTATGACCTTCCCGTTGGGAGCGTCCGACAGGGTAAAGCCGTGCCCCAGCGGGGCGATAATATCCATCATATCTCCCGCGCCAAGCTGCGATATCTTATCCGTGCCGCCGCCGCGCACCTCAAAAACAAGGCGCAGCGTCCCCTTCTCCTTGTCCGTTTGACAAATCGAGATGGGTCGGCGCAGCATATATCCCTCCGCTTTTATCTGGACAAACTGCCCGATATGCGCGTTTTCCGCTATCTGCGGACAAAGCAGAGTGTAAGAGTATATCTGTCCGGCAAGCGCCTTTTTTTCGATTATCGGGTAACTGCCGCAAAAATAACTCATCGTCCGTATCCTTTCCTACTCATTATCGGCGGACGTTTCCCCGCCCGCAAAGGCTTTTATCCTGCTTCGGATATATAATGTTGCAATAACTCCCACTATCACGTCGCATACCGCCTGTATGCTGAACCATGAAATATTCGCATACATAAGGTGCATCTGCACGATATAGGAATAATCCCATAAAGCGAGCAGCACCAAGATACGCAGTATGCTGTTAAGATACATAAGATGGTCGTAATACTGCTGGGCGTTGCTTTCGTCCACCAAAAACCGTTTGGGCTGCTTTTTGCTTTTGAAAACATACACCACCGACAAAACGGTATAGATATACGCTATCGCCGGAAGTATAAGCCCCGGCAGCCACCGCTCAAGCGGAACTCCGTTGGGATATACGGCGAGCAGAGCGCGGTCGGGAAAAACGTTCAGCCCGATATACGAGCGGGTAAGGTCGGTCAGCACTATCACCATCAGCAATCCCAGAACGTCCAAAAATCCCTTTAATATCCCGTAATTCAGCTCTACCTTGTAATTGCCTACTTTCAAGTAAAATTCCTTTCGTTGTTTCGGCGGGACTTGCCCCGTCGTTATATCTTTGTTATATCCACCATTTCAAGGTCATCGACGGATTTGTCCATGGCGATACATTTTACCAGCGCGTTTGCGGTATCCACCGAGGTAAGGCAGGCTATCGAACGTTCCACCGACTTACGGCGTATCTTCACGCTGTCCAGCGCGGGTTTTCTTCCCGTTTCGGAGGTCGACACCACATAATTTATCTTGCCGCTTTCCAAAAGGCTGATAACGTTCGGCTCTTTTCCCTCATGCACGCGGTAGGTAAAGTTGGTGGCTATCATATTGCGGTTGAGCAGCGACGCCGTTCCGCTGGTGGCGTAAAGCTCAAATCCGAGCTGCTCGAATTTCGCGGCAAGCTCCACTATCTCAGGCTTGTCGGAATTACGCACCGAGAAAATGACCCCGCCCTTTTTGTACATCTTAAAGCCCGCCGCCATAAGTCCTTTATATAGCGCTTCCTCAAAAGTTTTCGCTATGCCGAGCGCCTCGCCGGTGGACTTCATCTCCGGCCCAAGCTGAGTATCCACGTCATGCAGCTTTTCAAAGCTGAACACCGGCACTTTTACCGCGACGTAATCTCCCACGGGATAAAGTCCCGAAGAATACCCCTGCTCTTTAAGCGACTGCCCCAGCATTATACGGGTGGCAATATCCACCATCTGTACGCCCGTTACCTTGCTTATGTAAGGCACGGTACGGGAGGAACGCGGGTTCACCTCTATGACATATACCTCGTTGTTGTAGACCACATACTGGATATTCACCAGTCCGATAACGTTAAGCGCCTTGGCAAGCCGCTCGGTATAAAGGATTATCGTATCCTTTATCCTGTCGGACAGCGTCTGGGCGGGATATACCGAGATACTGTCGCCGGAATGTACTCCCGCGCGCTCGATATGCTCCATAATGCCCGGAATAAGATAATCGGTACCGTCGCATATCGCGTCTACCTCGACCTCCGTGCCCATAAGGTATTTATCTATCAGCACGGGGTTTTCAAGCTCGGTAGCGGTGATTATATCCATATATTCATATACGTCGCTGTCACAATGCGCTATTATCATATTCTGACCGCCCAGCACATATGACGGACGCAGCAAAACGGGATAACCGAGGGAATTTGCCGCCTTTATCGCCTCATCAGCGGTGAATACCGTATGTCCCGCGGGACGCGGTATGCCGCATTTTTCCAGCAGCTCGTCGAATTTTTCCCTGTCCTCCGCGGCGTCGATGCTCTCCGCGCTCGTGCCGAGTATCCTGACGCCCGTTTCCTGCAAATGCTTGGTCAGCTTTATGGCAGTCTGTCCGCCGAACTGCACTACCGCGCCGTAAGGCTTTTCGGTGGCTATCAGTGAATCCACGTCCTCGTTGGTGAGCGGGTCGAAATACAATCGGTCGCCGGTGTCGAAATCGGTGGATACCGTTTCGGGGTTGTTGTTGCAAAGCACCGCCTCGCAGCCCATTTCTTTAAGCGCCCAGACGCAATGCACCGAGCAGTAGTCAAATTCTATTCCCTGTCCTATTCTGATAGGCCCTGAGCCGAAAACGATTATCTTCTTTTTATCGGTGGGGTGCTGCTCGATAAATTCCTCCGCCTCGTTCTCCTCGTCGTATGTACTGTAGAAATAAGGGGTGTCCGCCGAAAACTCCGCGGCGCAGGTATCGACCATCTTATATACCGCAAGGCGTGTCTTTATCCCCTTATCCGCCAACTTCTGCCCGCTCAGCCGCTCTATCGTTTTGTCAAGATAGCTGTACTTCTTTGCGGTATCGTATTTTTCCTGCGTAAGCTCGCCGTCCTCCAGCCAAAGCTCCAGTTCGGCAAGATTTCTCAGCTTTTCGATGAACCACTTGTCCACCGTGGTTATCCTCGCTATCTCGTCGGTGGAGAACCCGCGTCTTAACGCCTCGAATATGCAGAACGAGCGGTCAACGTCCACGTCCTTGAGCTTTTCCCTTACCTGCTCGTCGGTAAACTCCGCAAAGGTCTTTTTGCGCATGGTGTCCATTCCCAGCTCGATGGAGCGCACCGCTTTCATCATGGCTTCCTCAAAGCTGGTGCCTATCGCCATTATCTCGCCGGTCGCTTTCATCTGAGTACCCAGCGTCTTTTTCGCGTACACGAATTTATCAAACGGCCATTTGGGGAATTTCACCACGATATAGTCCAAAGCCGGTTCAAAGCAGGCATAGGTCTTTCCCGTGACTTGATTTACTATCTCGTCCAGCGAATAGCCTATCGCTATCCTTGTAGCCACCTTTGCTATCGGATAGCCGGTAGCCTTGGACGCCAGCGCCGACGAGCGGGAAACTCTGGGGTTGACCTCTATTACGGAATACTCAAAGCTGTCCGGCTTCAGCGCAAACTGGCAGTTGCAGCCGCCCTCCACTTTAAGCGCCTGTATTATGTTGAGCGCGGCGGTACGCAGCATCTGATATTCCTTATCCGCGAGAGTCACCGCGGGCGCTACCACTATGCTGTCGCCGGTATGTACTCCGACGGGGTCGAAGTTTTCCATCGAGCAGACGGTTATAACGTTGCCCTTAGCGTCGCGTATCACCTCAAACTCTATCTCTTTCCAGCCGGAAATGCACTTTTCGATAAGCACCTGATTTATCGGCGAAAGCCGCAGTCCGTTGGTAGCTATTTCATGCAGGTCGTCGGGAGTGTCGGCGATACCTCCGCCCGTTCCTCCCAGAGTAAATGCGGGACGCACTATCACAGGATAACCTATCACTTCGGCGAACTTCATCGCGTCCTCAACGCTCTCCACCACCTGCGAGGGTACGCAGGGCTCGCCTATAGATTCCATCGTGTCCTTGAACGCCTGCCTGTCCTCCGCCTTGTGTATGGTTTCGGGATTTGCGCCGAGCAGCTTTACTCCGTTCTCGGCGAGAAAGCCCTCCTCCGCAAGCTGCATGGAAAGCGTCAGTCCCGTCTGACCGCCCAAGGTGGAAAGTATGCTGTCCGGCTTTTCTATCTTGATTATCTTCTTTACCACGTCCAAGGTCAGCGGCTCTATGTATATTTTGTCCGCCATATGCTTGTCGGTCATTATGGTAGCGGGGTTGGAGTTTATCAAAACTACCTCCAAGCCCTCCTGTTTGAGCGCGCGGCACGCCTGCGTGCCCGCATAGTCAAACTCCGCCGCCTGCCCTATCACTATCGGGCCCGAACCTATCACAAGCACTTTTTTTATGTCACTTCTTAACGGCATATCATCTATCCCGCTCCGCTGGGAGCGTCTCCTTTCATAGCTTAATGCGATTACAGATATTACCGCGTCAGGAGCGGTTTTCCATCAGACTGATAAATTTATCGAACAGGTACGCGGTGTCCTGCGGGCCTCCGCACGCTTCGGGGTGAAACTGCACCGTGAACGCGGGCGCGTTGGTGTACCGTACCCCCTCGCAGGTCTTGTCGTTGCCGTTTATGTGGCTTACCACTCCGGCGGTTTTCGGCACGCTCTCGCTTACCACCGCGTAACCGTGATTTTGCGAGGTTATAAACGTTCTGTCCGCCTCGATATCCGTGACCGGCTGATTTCCTCCGCGATGTCCGTATTTCAGCTTAACGGTGGTCGCTCCGTTGGCGATGGCGAGGAGCTGATGTCCCAGACATATGCCGAAGGTGGGTATCTGCGCCGGTATAAGCTCTCTGAGCGTATTTATCGACTGCACATTGTCCTGCGGGTCGCCGGGACCGTTGGACAGCATGATACCGTCCGGCTTGAAATCCTTTATCTGCTGAGCCGTCGTATCATGCGGGAACACCGTGACCGAACAGCCGCGCTTTACCAGCTCTCGGCGGATATTGTGCTTGTACCCGTAATCTATAAGCGCCACGCGGTATTTTCCGTTTTGCGCCGGATAGTTTTCCGGCTGCTTTACGCTGACCTTCGGCACGGGCGATTCCACGCGGTAAGCGCGTATCTTTTCCAGCACCTTTGCCATCTCCCCCTCCGCGGGGAGCGTCGGCGTTATCATGCCGTTCATGACGCCGGTCTCCCTTATTATTCGGGTGAGCCGTCTGGTATCTATATCGTACAGTCCTATTATCCCGTGCTTTTTCAAAAATCCGTCGATGTCGCCCTCGCAGCGGAAGTTTGAGGGAAACTGACAGTATTCCCTTACTATATAACCGCTCACCACGCTGCCGTCGGATTCGCCGTCCTCACCGTTCACGCCGTAATTTCCTATCAGCGGAAAGGTCTGCGTCACTATCTGCCCGCAGTAGCTGGGATCGGTCAATGTTTCCTGATAACCCGTCATGGCGGTGGTGAACACTATCTCGCCCGTTATCTCCCCCTCGCAGCCGAAGCTCTTGCCCTTGAATACCGTACCGTCCGCAAGCACAAGATAGGCCGCTTTTGCCGAAACCGAAATTAAGTTCATTTTTATTCCCTTTCTTTTTCTTTCTCCGAGTTCCGTTTTATCAGCTCAGCTTTATCTCTCCGACAAAGCTCATTATCTCCTTTTTCATTCTTACCGCTTCTCTGAACGCCGCGCCCGCGTAATCCCGCTCGTCGCAGCCCTCCTTTTTGTACGCGCACATTATGCCGCGTGAGCTGTTGACTATGCCGCCGAGTCCGTTGTTGTCGAACGCCGCGGCTATATCCTTTGCCGTCGCTCCCTGCGCGCCGTATCCCGGTATCAGAAAGAACGTGTGCGGCAGCTTTTCCCTAAGCTCGGCTATCTGTTCGGGATAGGTCGCGCCTACCACCGCTCCGACGCCGCTGTAGCCGTATTTTCCGGGAAGAGCCTCTCCCCACTTCTCGCACATTTTTCCCATGTATTCGTATATCGGCATACCGTCCGTCGTTTTGTCCTGCAATTCCCCGCTCGACGGGTTGGAGGTCTTGACCAAAACGAAGATGCCTTTATCTTTTTCTTTGCAAATATCCAGCAGCGGCACTATACCGTCGCTGCCGAGATAACCGTTGACCGTCAGCGCGTCGGCGCAAAACGGCGACAGCGTTTCCTCGCCCACCTTTACCTCTCCGAGATGTGCGGCGGCGTACGCCTCCATGGTAGCGCCTATGTCGTTTCTTTTGCCGTCGGTTATCACATACATTCCGCGGCTTTTTGCGTATTCCTGCGTTTTGAGCAGGGTCTTTACTCCGTGATAGCCGTACAGCTCATAATAAGCCGCCTGCGGCTTTATCGCGGGGACTATCTCGTACAGCGCGTCGATAAGTCCCTTGTTAAATTCCAGTATCGCCTTTGCCGCGCCTTTGAGCGTTTCGCCGTATTTGTTGAACGCCTTTTCCTTGATGTACTGCGGCACATAGTCCAGCTTGGGGTCAAGCCCCGCCACCGTAGGATTTTGTTTTTTGCAGATCTCCTCTGCCAGTCTGTCAAACGACATTTTTGCACTCTCCCCTTTTTAATCTCTGTATACCGTCTTTCCGTCAAGGAAGGTATATTTCACTTTTCCCTTTAACGTCATTCCTTTAAAGCAAGTGTTGTGCGATTTGGAATGCAGCTTGTCCGGCTCCACCGTCCAAAGCTCGTTTATATCCGCCACCGCTATATCGGCGGGCTCGCCCTCTTTCAGACTTCCGCCGGGTATCCCCAGTATCCTGCGGGGATTTACGCACATGAGCCTTACTATATCTTTCAAAGTCAGCACGCCGCCGTGATACAGCTCGGTGAGCGCTGCCGCAAGGGAGGTTTCCAGCCCGACGACACCGTTCGGCGCTTTTTCAAAATCCGACTTATCCTCCGCCGAATGCGGCGCGTGGTCAGTGATGATACAGTCTATCGTTCCGTCGGCAAGCGCCCTTATTATCGCCTGCCTGTCCGCCTCCGTCCTGAGCGGCGGGTTCATTCTGTAATCCGCGTCGCGTCCCGACAGCTTTTCTTCCGTAAGCATGAAGTAATGCGGCGCGGTCTCGCAGGTACATTTTATCCCTATGTGCTTTGCCGCCCGTATCAGGTCTGCGCTGCCCTCGGTGGAAACGTGCGCTATATGTATCGGCGCACCGCAGGAACGCGAGATGGCAAGCTCGCGGGCGGTAACAACGTCCTCGCTCAATCGGCTCATGCCCTTTGCTCCGAGCCGCCGCGCGACCTCTCCGTCGTTCATTATGCCGCCGTTTATCACTTTAAGATCCTCGCAATGCGAGATGACCGCAAGTCCCGCAAGCTGCGCTTTTAACATTCCATGTTCCATTACCGAGGCCGACTCCACGGGTCTGCCGTCGTCCGATACCGCAACGCACCCCGCCGCTTTAAGAGCGGCATAGTCGCACAGCTCCTCGCCTTTCAGCCCTTTGGTTATCGCGCCTATCGGATATACCTTTGCGGCAGCGCCTTTTGCCTTTTGCAGGATATACTTTATAACGTCGGGACAGTCGGCAGTAGGAACGGTGTTCGGCATACAAGCCACCGCCGTTACTCCGCCCGCCGCCGCCGCTTCGCAGCCGGTAAGCACGTCCTCCTTGTAGGTCTGCCCGGGGTCGCGCAAATGCACATGTATATCGCACAGTCCGGGGAAAACCGTAAGCCCCTCGCAGTCTATCACCCGCGCGTCGTTCGCGTCGAGGTTTTGCCCAACGCGGGCGATAACGCCGTTGCTGATAAGTATGTCCGTTCTGCCCTCAAGATCCTCGGCGTAGTCCACGGCATAACCGTTTTTAAGCAAAAAATCCATTCGTCTTTCCTCTTCGTTCCTCTGCTCGGCAGGGAAATTACTTACACATTTTTAGACATTTGCATTTAAAAATTTTTTGCGATACCGCCGTGAATATTTCGCAAAAAAAGCCACAATTTTTTCGGTGACAAGGAAAAAATCATGGCGCGTCGGATATTGTAAAAAGGGTCGAAAGGCGGAACAAAGCGCGTTCAGAGTAATATGTGACCCTCCGAGCGGTATCGGCATATTTCCGTAGTCATTTTATTATATCACGGATTATTATTTCTGTCAAGTGGTTATATAGCCAACGTTTGATGACAAAACTCACCGCAGGGCGGCTTGGGTCAGGCTCTCGCATACTTAAATTTTAGTCGGGCGGTCTGCATTTTCGTATTTAAAGCCGTTTCGCTGTTGACTTTTTACAAAAAATATGATAAACTGGAAAAAAGTCACATTTGTTTCGCGAATACCCTTTTGCTCCCGACGGCGGGAGCGTCCGGCAGGGGGCGTCCCCTGTCGGTCAGCGCCGATATTAACGGCGGAAATATCCGCGGAGCGACCGCTCGCGCCGCAGTCTTAGGCGCTGCGTGGCTGTTCGGGCTTTGCTCCGACGTAAAAGTTAAGGAGGAAGAACCCATGAATTACTGGAACAAGGACGTCGAATGTGCGCCGCGCAGCGAGCTGGAGGCTTTGCAGTCCTACCGACTGGCAAATACCGTGCGCAGGGTGTACGAGAACGTCGCTCCCTACCGCGCGAAAATGGACGCCGCGGGAGTAAGACCCGAAGACATCAGATCAGTCGCCGATCTTCCCAAGCTGCCGTTTACGGTAAAGCAAGATCTGCGCGACAACTATCCCTACGGAATGTTTGCCGTGCCAAGCACAGAGGTGGTCAGGATACACGCTTCCTCCGGCACGACGGGAAAGCAGACGGTAGTAGGCTACAGCGCAAAGGACATAGACATCTGGGCGGAATGTGCCGCGCGCGCGTTGGTAAACGTCGGAGGCACAAAGGACGACTATGTACACGTTTCATACGGCTACGGGCTGTTTACCGGCGGACTGGGCATGCACTACGGCGCGGAAAAGCTGGGCGCTACCGCCATACCCGCGTCCGCGGGCAACAGCGTAAGACAGCTTGAGATGTTCCGCGATTTCGGCTCAAGCATAATCTGCATGACCCCCTCCTATGCCATAAGCCTTATAGAGCTGATGGCGGAAAAGGGCTTTAAAAAATCCGATTTTCGGCTGAAAGCGGGGTTGTTTGGCGCGGAGCCGTGGACGGAGGAGATGCGCAGGCAGATAGAGGAAGGGCTCGGACTGAAGGCTTACGACCTGTACGGACTTTCCGAGATAATGGGTCCGTCGGTTTCCGCCGAATGTGTGGCGCAGGCGGGAATGCACATCTGCGAGGATCACTTCATACCCGAAATAATCGACCCCGACACGTTGGAGGTACTTCCCGCGGGACAGCAGGGCGAGCTGGTATTCACCTGCATAACCAAGGAGGCTATGCCGCTGATACGCTACCGCACAAGGGATATAGCCACTTTGGTATATGATAAGTGCGAATGCGGGAGAACGCTTGTGAGAATGCTAAAGCCGCAGGGACGCACCGACGATATGCTCATCATACGCGGAGTAAACGTGTTCCCGTCGCAAATAGAATCCGCGCTGCTCTCGGTGGACGAAAAGGCTACCAACTATATGCTGGAGGTCAACAGGGTGAACAATCTCGACACGCTGGAGGTGCAGCTTGAAACAAGACCCGATATGTTCGGCGACGACGTAAAGACCTTGGAAAACTACAAGAAAAAGGTGAAAGCGGCGATAGATTCCGCCATCGGCGTGGGAGTCAGCATAAAGCTGCTGGAGCCGAAAACATTGGCGCGTTCGATGGGAAAAGCGGTCAGAGTAAAGGACAACCGCGAGATAAAGAATAAGTTTGAAAAGAAGTAACTGAAAGGAAAAGGTGAACAGTATGCTTATAGACCAGATCTCGGTATTTATAGAAAACAAGCAGGGCAGACTTGCGGAGGTCATGCAGGTGCTCAACGGCGCGAACGTGGACATTCGCGCAATGACCATCGCCGATACCGCCGATTTCGGCATAATGAGGATAATCGTCGACGATACCGAAAAGGCTATCTCGCAGCTTAAAAAGGACGGCTTTACGGCGGCGGTCACGAAGGTCATAGCGTTTACCATACCCGACGTTTCCGGCTCATTGTATGAGGTAATGAATATAATAAACGACAACGGGATAAATATAGATTATCTCTATTCGGTAATGGGCAAGACCGCCGGCAGAGCGGATATAGTCATACGCGTCGAGGATACCGACGAGGCGGTAAAGGTACTTACCGAAAACGGCGTTAAAATGATAACCGGCGACGAGCTTTGCAGAAAATGAGCCGTTCACAGTCAAGGCATACGCGGCATAAAATAAAAAAATCGGTTTTTCGCTTGACATATCGGAAAGTCTGTGTTAAACTGTAATTATGATAGTTGATAGTTTAAGGCAATGCACGGCAAGAGTAACCGAGAAATGACCTTACAGAGAGCCGCAAATGGTGGAAAGCGGCAGGCGATATCTCGGAGAAGTGCGGCTGTGCCGACTTTAAGTCGATGCCCGCGGCAGGAAATGGCCGCGCGTTTGTCCGCGTTAAGGACACGGCAGACGCTGCCATGAGCCGACATTCTGTCGGAAAACGAAGTGGAACCGCGATATATTCGCCTTCGCCCGAACGGGCGAAGGCGTTTTTCATCTTTGATAAGGAGTGCGTATGTTTGACAAAATAAAAGCCGACATAAAGTCGGTCAAGGAGCGCGATCCCGCCGTAAAAAGCAGCATGGAGGTGTTTTTCCTCTATCCCAGCTTTAAGGCGGTAAGAGCGTACCGCCGCGCCCATAAGTGGTATATGAAAAAGCATTATTTCATAGCCAGATGGATCTCGCAGCGTTCGCTGCGCAAGACCGGCATAGAGATACACCCCGGCGCGGTGATAGGCAAAGGACTGTTTATCGACCACGGCAGCGGCGTGGTTATAGGAGAGACAACCGAGATAGGCGATAACTGTACTATCTATCAGGGAGTCACGCTGGGAGGCACCGGCAAGGACACGGGAAAGCGCCACCCCACTTTGGGGAACAACGTCATGGTAGGCGCGGGCGCGCGGGTGCTGGGTCCCATAAAAATAGGCGACAACTCCAAGATAGCCGCCAACGCGGTGGTGCTTACCGAAGTGCCGCCTAACTGTACGGCGGTCGGAGTACCTGCAAGGGTGGTAAAGCGGAACGGTGTGCGAGTGCCCCGCTTCGATCTGGATCAGATACATTTTCCCGATCCGGTATCTCAGGAGCTGTGCAGTATGTCCGCGCATATCGATCGGCTGGAAAAGCAGCTTGACGAATACGAGCATAAGAATTAAAACACAAAGGAAACGGAGAAAAAATGTATATCTATAACACTCTTACGAGGAAAAAGGAGCTGTTCGTTCCGAACACCGAGGGCAAGGTGGAAATGTACACCTGCGGTCCTACCGTATACCATTACGCGCATATCGGAAATCTGCGCAGCTACATCATGGAGGACGTGCTGGAAAAATATCTGTCCTATCTCGGCAACGACGTGGATCGCGTCATGAACATCACCGACGTGGGACATCTTACCGGCGACAGCGACGACGGCGACGACAAAATGCTGACGGGAGCAAAGCGCGAACACAAAACCGTAAAGCAGATAGCGGAATTTTACACCGACGCTTTTTTTGCGGACTGCGCAAAGCTGAACATAAAAAAGCCGGAAACGGTAATTCCCGCCACATCGCTTATCGACGAATTTATCCGTGTGATACAGGTCCTGCTGGATAAGGGCTACGCCTATATTTCCGGCGGAAACGTCTACTTTGATACCTCCAAGCCGGAAAAATACTATGTATTCAACGATTTCCGCGCGGAGGATCTGGAGGTCGGCGTGAGAGAGGGCGTCGACTCCGACAGCAACAAAAGAAACAGCGCGGATTTTGCGCTGTGGTTCACCAAGTCGAAATTTGAGGATCAGGAGCTTAAATGGGACAGTCCGTGGGGAGTGGGCTACCCCGGCTGGCATATCGAATGTTCCTGCATAAGCATGAAACATAACGGCGAATACCTGGATATACATTGCGGCGGCATAGACAACGCTTTCCCCCACCACACCAACGAAATAGCGCAAAGCGAGGCGTATCTCGGCCACAAGTGGTGCAATTACTGGTTCCACGTTCACCATCTGAACACAAACGACGGCAAGATGAGCAAATCAAAGGGCGAGTTCCTTACCGTGTCGCTGCTTGAAGAAAAGGGCTACGACCCGCTGGTGTACCGTTTCTTCTGCCTGCAATCCCATTACAGAAAATCTCTGGTGTTCAGCTATGAGAACCTCGACAACGCGGCGGCGGCATACGAAAAGCTCATCTCGCGGACAGCGACGCTTTTAAAGCAGGCATCCCCCGCGGCAGCGGTAAAGCCGGAGCTTACCGAGAGCTTTATAAAAGCGATGGACGCCGACCTTAACACCGCTCAGGCGATAACGGCGGTGTACGATATTCTCAAAGCGGACGCTTCCGCCTCCGATAAGCTGGCGGCGATAGCCGACGTTGACCGCGTGCTTTCGCTCGACCTTATCGGTCATGCCGAAAAATTCGGCAATGAAAGCGAACAGCAGCTCCCCGCCGAGGTGCAGGAGCTTGCGGAGCAAAGGCAGCAAGCGAGAAAGGAAAAGAATTTCGCGCTTGCCGACGAGCTGCGAGATAAGATAACCGCTCTGGGTTACACCGTCGAGGAAACGCGCCAAGGTACGGTAATAAAGAAAAAGTAAAAGTAAAATCAACAAGCGTGCGCAAAAGCGCACGCTTCAGACTGTCGATAAACCCACGCACCGAAAAATGCAAAAAATTTTAATTTGAATTATGAATTGAAATTTAGAAGTATTGTTTCTTTGTTTTAATTTTCTCCGCACGATTGAAAATCGCGCGGAGAACGCATTTTTCTTCCTGCGTCAAGAGCCGCTCGACGTACCCTTGTACGCCTATCGCGGCTCTTTCCTTGTCTGCGCGTGTTTCTCGAAGTCTGCCAGCTTGTCGAAAAATAACTTTTTCGACAAGCTGAAGCGTGCGCAAAAGCGCACGCTTGTGTTGTTATTAAGGGGTTTTCCCGCTGTTATCAATACGCTTTCTTGTAGATCTCCAAGATCTCGGCGGGGTTTGTTTCTCTGGGGTTGCCGCCGGTGCAAACGTCGTTGTACGCCGCTACCGAGAGCGCTTCCAGATCTTCCTGCTTTACGCCTATATCGGCGAGCTTTTGCGGAATGTCTATAGATACCGACAGCTTGCGTACCGCGTCGATAGCCGCCTTTACGCCCTCGTCGTCGGTCATGCTCTCCGTTCCCTCGACTCCCATGGCTTTTGCGATAGCCTTGTACTTGGGCTTTGCGGGGCTTTCGGCGTTATACTCCATTACAAACGGGAGCAGCAATGCGTTTGCAACACCGTGCGGGGTGTCATAGAACGCTCCGAGCGGGTGCGCCATAGAATGGACGATTCCCAGTCCGACGTTGGAAAAGCCCATACCTGCGATATACTGAGCCAGCGCCATTGTTTCCCTTGCCTTGGGGTCGCCCTGCACGCTGTCATAAAGCGACGCATGGATAAGCTCTATCGCGCGCAGCTCCACCATGTCGGAAAGCTCCCATGCGCTCTTGGTGATATATCCCTCGATAGCGTGAGTCAATGCGTCCATGCCGGTCGACGCGCACAGACCTTTCGGCATTCCCATCATAAGGTCGCTGTCCACGATAGCGACAACGGGAATATCATGCGGGTCTACGCATACCATTTTCTTGGTGTTTTTCTCGTCGGTGATGACGTAATTTATAGTGACCTCGGCAGCCGTGCCGGAGGTGGTGGGCAATGCTATGAGCGGAACGCTCTTGTTTTTGGTGTCGGCAACTCCCTCCAACGATACCACGTCGGCAAATTCGGGATTTTCAATGATTATTCCTATCGCCTTAGCGGTATCCATTACCGAGCCGCCGCCTACCGCTACCAGAGAATCCGCGCCGCTCTCCTTGAATTTTGCCACGCCCGCCTGAACGTTAGCTACGGTGGGATTTGCCTTGATGTCGCAATAGGTATCGTAAGCTATCCCCGCCTTGTCCAGCTCCGCGCTGACCTTTCCCGCTACGCCGCAGTCGATAAGAGTCTTGTCGGTGACGAACAACACCTTTTTGAGCCCTCTGCCATTAAGCTCCGGCACGAGGTTTTCTCTTGCGCCCGCGCCGAAATATGATGTTTCATTCAAAATAAAACGGTTTACCATTTGTTTATTTCCTTTCGGTCGTTATTTCAGCCGATATATACGGCTGTGTGATGTCTATATTGTACCACCTTTGGAGAAAAAATGCAACGCTTTTCACAAAATTTTCAAACCGCCCGCTGTATGTTTTGTAGAATTTCGCGTACCACGCGCATTTTTACGACAGCTTTTGTTTTTCTGAAAGTGAAAAATATTCAATTTTTTATTTTGAATTTGTAATAGGTAAAAATTTAAAAAGAGAGATAAAAATATTCAAAAAAATATTTAAAGCCGTATTGACATTTAACATATGATGTAGTATAATTATATTGACTTGATAGAGTCGTAAAATAATTTTATAAGGAGGGATAGAAAATCGGCTTTTGCCGCAGCTCGCCTTGTTTAAACGGCAGACAAAATTATATTACAAAACACTGGAGGTATTTATTATGTATATGGTGAATTTTAAAAAGAGCATTATAGCATTTCTCGCATTGAGCGCCGTACTGCTGAGCGGCTGTCAAAGCGAAACACACGACGCGTCTTCGTACTTTGAAAGCAACGAAATTTCCTCCGAAAACAGTAAAATACATGAAAATGAAACATCCGACGAATCTTCTTCAATATCATTTGAAAACAGCGACTTTTCCTCAGAAGATACCGAGTCTGACATAAGCGACGATACCTCGAAAGAAGACATAATATTTTACGCGGGAAGAGAATATCCCGACGATGAGCTTGTCCCCGACAGTTGGATAAAGATCGACGCAAGGAAGGACGGCTTGACCAAAATAAAAGAAACTGTCCAAGCCGATACGTCATCCGCCGACCCCGAAAAGGCTATTCCGGCTTTGGTGGAAAAGAACCGTTTGATATTTGAAATGATTTGGGCCAGCGGCTCCGATTTTTATACGATAGACTGGGATTCTCCCTACGAATCACCCGAATTTTTCGGTCCGTTATATCCTATCAGCTTTACCGAATACTCTTTTGACACGCAAAGTTTAAATGAATTGGTTAATGATACATTTGTAGAATCCGCTGCCTTTAATATCTTGCACCGTCCGTTAGAAATTGAAGAAAACGGGGGCGAGCCGCTTTTTGTTGAAATGGACGGACAGATGTATGTAAATTTGATGACTTTGCCGATCTGGGGATTTGATCCGTTCATTTGCAGAAGTTATATAGAGATCACCGAAAAAACAGACAGCAAATGTACGCTTATCTGGCATTACGCCGATTATGAAAAATTAAATCCACCCGAAAGCGGATTTGAATTCTTTTATTATAACAAGACCTACACCGCAGAGTACATCGACGGAAAATGGAAGCTGGATAAAATGATATACAACTATAACGAAAGCGACTAAAGCCTATAAAGCACCGCCTCCCCCGTTATCGGGGGAGGCGGTGCTTGTCTGTAGAAAAAGGTCAATATAACTTAGGCAAGATTTTCCCCGCCGCGTATAGCGGCGGTGAAAATTTCGTAATCAGCAGGTGGACATAATCCTCCTGCTGATTACCAAGGTGCGGCGGCTGCCGCACCTTGCCACGTTGAATGACGGGGCAAGCCCCTTATTGAAAGCGGAAGGAAAGAGGAGTTTGAGGGGAAAACCATCAGGGTTTTCACCCTCAAGTTTGATAAGAGCCGCGCAAAGCGCGGCAAAAATCGAGCAATACCGCTTATGCGGTATTGCCGATTTTTTCAGCTTGTCGGG
>CANQIB010000003.1 GCA_947623915.1 uncultured Ruminiclostridium sp. | reverse complement strand
TCCTATCAGAAAAATCGCTTACTTTTAAAAATTTTACCCCTGATTTGCTGCAAATCAGGGGTTTTTCTACAAACTGACAGCCGCGCTTACATTAAGCGCGGCTGTCGCTGTATTTTGTTTTATTCGTTGTCCTGTAAAGCGTCGTAAGCCTCTTCGCCGGTGCGGATCTTGACAACATTCTCCACGTCATGGATGAATATCTTTCCGTCGCCGATATTGCCGGTATACAGCGCTTCCTTAGCGGCCTCTACCACCTTTTCAACAGGCACCTTGCAGACCACGACTTCCACCTTCATCTTAGGCAGCAGCCTTGCGTCCACGGGAACGCCACGGTAAAATTCGGTAGAGCCTTTCTGCATTCCGCAGCCCATAACGTGCGTTACCGTCATGCCGGTAATGCCTATCTCGGACAGCTTGTGCTTGAGTATCTCGAATTTCTCCTGATTTGCGATGATGTCCACCTTGGTTATCTTTACGTCGGAAGCGGAGAATTCGCTTTCTTTCTTGCCGACATGCTCCACTACGACCGACTTCTCGACCGGCGCCGCGGGAACTGCCGCTACTATAGCGTCTCCGCCGCTGTAGATGGTATCGCCTGCGGGAACGAAGTCCGCGTAAGCCGTCGGCAGACCGTGTTCGGTAGAGTCAAGACCCTTGATCTCCTCATGGCGGGAAACTCTAAGGCCGATGGTCTTTTTAATTGCAAGGAATACAAGGAACATCGTTATTCCTGCCCATGCAAGAACGGTTATCATGCCGAGGAGCTGTATGCCGAGCTGCTTGAAACCGCCGCCGTAGAACAGGCCTATCACGCCGTCCTGACCTTTTCCGGTAGCGAACAGACCTACCGCGATAGTACCCCACATACCGTTGAAGAAATGCACCGCTACCGCGCCGACCGGATCATCTATCTTCAGCTTGTAATCCAGCAGCCATACGCCGAATACTACCAGCAGACCGGCAACTATACCGATTATCGCCGAGCCGAGCGCGTCAACGTCGGCACAGGGAGCGGTTATCGCTACCAGACCCGCGAGCGACGCGTTAAGGCACATCGAAACATCTGGCTTGCCGTTTTTCAGCCATGTGAATATCATGGTAGTTACCGTTGCTACCGCGGGCGCGATAGTTGTGGTAAGGAATATCTGACCGAGGAAATCCTGGTTAGCGGCTGCCGCACCGTTGAATCCGTACCAACCGAACCAGAGTATGAACACACCCAGAGCGCCGAGCGTCATGGAGTGACCGAGTATAGCCTTGGGCTTGCCGTCCTTGGTGAATTTGCCCAGACGGGGTCCTACCATAGCCGCGCCGATAAGCGCTACCACGCCGCCTACCATATGTATTGCGGTAGAACCGGCGAAATCTATAAATCCGAGCTGTGCGAGCCAGCCGCCGCCCCAGATCCAGTGCGCTTCTATCGGGTAGATTACAAGGCTGATAACTCCTGAATAGATGCAGTAGGAAATGAATTTCGTTCTTTCCGCCATCGCGCCGGAAACTATCGTTGCGGCCGTTGCGCAGAACACGAGGTTAAATACGAAGTTATGCCACGGGAAATTTGCAAAATCGGTGAATATGCCCATGGTAGGCAAGCCGATAAATCCGCCCAGCGCGTCCTGGCCGCACATAAGTCCGAATCCCAGCACGGTAAATACCACCGTACCGATACAAAAATCCATCAGGTTTTTCATTATGATGTTGCCGGCATTCTTTGCTCTTGTAAAGCCGGATTCCACCATCGCAAAGCCGCACTGCATAAAGAATACCAGCGCCGCTCCTATCAGGAACCACACGCCTGTCGTGCCGAACATCGTGTTGTTTACAACGTCCTGCACCGTAGGCTGTGCCGCTTCCGACATTGTTGTCAAAACTGACATATCCATAAAACAAGTCCCCTTTCAAAAGGTCGGTTTATTATTTACCGCAAAGCCGTGTACCTCTTTGTACATCTTTCTTTGACAGTAAAAAAACGGAGCGTTGCCTTTCGGCTAAGCTCCGTTGCTTTACGTTTATATTATAATTGCTCGGCGGCACTTTGTCAACACTTTTTTGCAAGTTTTTTGTTTAAATCCTGCATTTTGGTAAAAATATATAACAGTTTCGGGTTTTTCTCCGATTTGTTTTATGCAGATTAAACACCTCGGTTTGTTAGGAAAATCAACGCGCGAGAACTTTTGCGGGCATAGGACGGTTTTAAAAGGAAAATTATCCCATATTTGAAATTTAAAAAATTTTATCCGTCATTTTTATTGTATTTATTTCCTTGCATATAACGGCAAAGGCTGCAAAATCTAATAAAGCGAAAGTATCGCGAAAGGAGCGATTAGAGCGATGAGCAAAAACACAGGAACGAATGTAAAATGCGCCGTAATGGCAGTTATGGCGGGAGGGCTTACCTTTGCGGCGGCAAAGGCGATGAGCAGCACTAAGGCTCATGTTGTAAAAAAAGCCGCGGGTAAGGCTATAAAAGCCGTTGGTTCTGTAATAGAATCAATGCAGATGTGACAGACAGTAAAACAAGCGGCTGCGCCTTTAAGCGCAGCCGCTGAAATTTTATTAAAGGAGGAAACAATAAAGCATTACGGAGGAAACAAGCGTCGGATGGTCAGACTGTTCCGCTTACCGTAAGGGTAACGGTGGAGGGGGTAACGCTCCATTCGCCGGTAGCGGTGTTTTGGGTCACCTCGGCGGCGGGTACGGTTATCGAACCGCTCCGGGTATCGAACTGACCGCTCGTCTCGTTGTAGGTGTAGTTATCCGTGCCGGTCCAAGGCGTGCCGTTGTAGGTCACGGTTATATCGGAAAGCAGGGGGTCGAACAGGTCGGAAAGCACAACGTCGTCCGCTGCGGTAGCGCCCGTGTTCTGTATTACAAAGGTGTAAGTCACCGTTCCGCCGTCGGTCACGGGAACGGGGGAAATGCTCTTGTTTACCGAAAGCTGAGGGGAAGCGTCCGCCGATACCGTTGCCGAGGCGCTCTCGGTCTGCGTGCCGCTTGCCGAGGTCGCATACGCGGTATTTGTTATCTCGCCTTGAGTGCCGAGGGGAGCGTAGGAGTTTGCCTGCGCCTGATAGATGAGCATTACCTCACCGTTTGCGGGAACGGTCAATCCCGTTACGCTAAGCCCGTTGGCGGAGGTAACTGCGGGAGGAGTCTGCAAAGTGCCGTCCGAAAAATATCTTATCGAGTTTTCGGAGTAGTTGAGCGGATATACCGTGCCGCCGCCAAAGGCGTAAGCGCCCAGATCATCCGTGAAGCTGACGGCGGACATCGCGGTATCGGAGCTGTTGGCGATGACTGCAACATATGTGATAAGTCCGTCGGCGCTGTAGCTGTCGTTTATCGCGTACTTTCTTACGGAAAGAGGATCTATTATCTCGCCCTGCGCGGTGTTGGAGGATATCTGGTTGCCGCCGTAGGTGACGGTAGCGCGGTTGGTAAATATAGCCATGATGGTTTTGTCCTTTCTTTGGCGCACACGGCGGCTCGCCGCCACGCGCCTATAGTCGGCGGTATCACCGCCGCACTAACAGTATATTCACCATCGGGACTTTTTGATATTACCGCGGATATTTTTTGCTAAAATGCGCACAATGTATTGACAATAGACATATAATATGATATAATTACAGTACGATGAACGCGCTTTGTGTCATAAGCCGCGGTATAAAAAAGGAGTTATTATGGGAAACACTAATTTAAATATACGAACCGATAAAGAAGTAAAGGCGGCTGCCGAAAAAATTTTTGAGCAGCTCGGATTGAATATGACCACAGCGGTAAATATTTTTCTGCGCCAGACTATCCGCGAAAACGGGATACCTTTTGAGTTAAAACTGCATATCCCGAACGACACAACGTCTGCCGCCGTTAAAGAGGGCCGCAGGATAGCGCGGGACAAAAACGAAAAGGGATATACAAATATGGACGACTTGAAAGCGGCGCTTGATTTATAAACTATTTGATGATGTGCTTGTATTGGTCTTAAACCGTGTCGGAAGTCATTCGGAGCTTTTTAAATAAATATTTGCCGGAGCTGTTTGCTCCGGCATCAGACTGTCGATAAACCCACGCACCGAAAAATGCAAAAAATTTTAATTTGAATTATGATTTAAAATTTAGAAGTATTGTTTCTTTGCTTTAATTTTCTCCGCACGATTGAAAATCGCGCGGAGAACGCATTTTTCTTCCTGCGTCAAGAGCCGCTCGACGTACCCTTGTACGCCTATCGCGGCTCTTTCCTTGTCTGCGCGTGTTTCTCGAAGTCTGCCAGCTTGTCGAAAAATAACTTTTTCGACAAGCTGTTGCCGGAGCTGTTTGACTCCGGCATTTTTTACGGGAAATTTCAATTTTTGCAACATAAAAAATCGTCGGAGCAAAGCGGGCTTTGCTCCGACGTGGCGTCCACGAGGGGATTCGAACCTCCGACCTACCGCTTAGGAGGCGGTCGCTCTATCCTGCTGAGCTACGTAGACGTAACGTAGATATTATACACCATTTTTTTTGAAAAAGCAAGAGCAAAAATAAAAAAATACGGCAGTCGAAATATGACAATTTACATATTTTAACAACGAATTGAAAATAATTTTTAAAGAAAATATACAAATTTATGTCGTAAAAGTGCAATTTCGTTCAAACCACTTGCAAAATCGCTAAGATTTTGCTAAAATTATACGTGTATATATTGCGGATATTGCAAATTTGGGATATCCGTTTTAAACTATTCACAAAAAAATTCTCGTATATCATTTACTTATTATAGTATGGTATACCGCGATGTATCTATCTCTCGGCGTGGATACGCCGATGTTTGCGGAGGGCATTGTTATGTACTTTAAGAAAACAGCCAAAAGGATAACCGCCGGAGCGCTCGCGCTCAGTATTCTCGCGTCCGGCTTCAGCGGGCTTGACTTTATACCTGCTGATATGAACTTTTCCACCTCTGCCGCGGCAGAGCCTGACTCTGACGACAGCTGGAAAGATGACGGCGTCCGTCTTTTCTGGCGATATGACAAAGATATAGTCGGTAATGTGACACAGAAAAACCAGATCCATGTGTATGCAAAGTACGGAGAGACCATAACCTTCGGCTCAAACGTTTACCGCGCTCTTTGGAATATGGATGGCTCGACAAAAGCCGCCGCATCAACATATAACGATAGTAAAGATAATGATACACCCGACAGCTACACTGAATATTCCTCCGCATACACTTACCCTGACATAGTGCTTATCGACCTTAAAGGCAATTACACGGGATATAATGTTAAAAAAGATGCGGGCTCGGCCGGACTTATAAATACCGTTGCAGTTGAAAATTTGGCGCAAAATGCCACAACGCTTCAAACCGAGTATACGGAAGACGGAAATACATACAAGCCTTTTACCTATACCGTTCAGGAGGACGGCGTTTATACCTTTGAATTCAGAACGGGAAGCGGTGGAACAAGCCGTGCTATCAAAAAAACAGCAGACTGGAATCAGGATTTACAGGCCGAGGTTTCCGCTTGGAATATCAAGGTGTTCGACGAGTACGGTAACGAGGTAAAAGGGCGTACCTATGCGGATTTTCTGCCCTTGCAAACGACAGATGTGAAAGATACCGGCGTTAAAGAGGATTACTACGTAGTGACGAATGACAGCTACATCTATAACGTCCGTTTCAACGACTGTACCCCCTACACCTATATGTTTTTTGCCAACAACCGCGGCATATTCAATTCCGCGACCGGCGACATAGTATATAAATCGGCAAAATCTCTCAGTAACGATTTGAACGGAATGAAAGAGTTAGGCGTGGAATATCAAAATCCCAGCTCTCCCGCCACAGACTTTTCCAAGACCTTTAAGATATTTTTTGAAAAGCCGGATGAGTCTTTGGAGGGAACGCTTTACGATAAAGCCGTCGTAGCCGACCCTGCGGAAAATATAAAGTTCAGCGGCGGAGATACGGTAAATTCCGGCGTGGGCGGATATTTTACCTTTGACGTAAAAGAGGCGTCTACCGCCACGCTGCGGCTGGATTTTTCCAACGATCAGCCCTCGGTGGAAATATCCGACGTTGTGACGCCGTTTACCAACAATTCAATTTATTGGGACGGCCGCGACGGCAACGGTGATACTATCAAAGACGGCACAATAACCTACAGCGTCACCACAAAATCGGGCGAGGCGCACTTTCCTATTTTGGATATGGAATTTGCCAAAGGCGGAATAACCGTTACCAGAGTAAGCAATATATATTCCAGCGACGGCAGCGAGGTGATATCCAAACCGGGCACGATATATGACGCGACAAAAAATGTCGTATACTATGACGAGACTCCGATATATTACGGCGAAAAACTGGTGAATACCGAAAGTGCATATTCCGAAAATGCAATACGATACTATAAGAACGCTAATAGCTCAACGGAGGAGTCTTTAGGAGATGACACCGAAGACAGCGTAATAAATAATGACAAAGGCGAAAATGCTATAAAAGGCAAAGTGCCTGTCAACGGTACAGGTTTGGACTATAACGGTAAAAAATATTACTTTTTCAGAAATGTAAGAAACGAACAAAACAGCAGCGGTCAGATAAACAGCGAATACGCAACTTATACATCGGATTATGCAAAAAACAATAAGCTCAGAATAGGCGACCACAGCCATACCTCAAATGTTATAGAGTATTATGATGAGTACGGTAATATCAATAGTGATATTGGTTCTCAGCAGAACGTAATAGATTTTCTGGACAGCGCGAAATACCCATTGGGTATGACGCAGTCAAGTTCTTATAACAATAATACGTCAAATTTGGTTTTCAGATACAATAACTCTACCACCGACTTTGCAATAGCCAACTACTGGACCTTTACTCCGGCAAAAAAGGTAACGGCTGAAAATAAAATAACCGTTGGGGCAGACACGGGTGAAGATTATTTCAATCTTCGCGCTTTTGTGTTCTACGATGAGAGCGTAAGTAATACCGTCGACGGAAAATATCAGCCGCTGGTGCAGGGCGACCATACCCTTTCCGGCATAACTCTTAACCTTTACAAAGAGGTGAAAAGCCCCGATTGGTCGTCCGATAAGACCTATGTCGTTCTCGGTGAAGAGGAAAAAGAGGACATAAGTGCAAAAAAACCGAGCAGCGGCGGCGACAATTTTTACATGGTCAGAAAAGTAAAAAAGGTAACGACCGCCGGCGAAGCCACAGACCAAACCGTATACGAGCTGGTGTCCACCGTCTTGACCTCCACAAAGGGCGACTATACATTTACGGGATTAAGCTATGACAAAGCTGCCGGTACCGTCTATTTGCTTGAAACGGTACGGCCGGACAGCAACTATTACGTTTCTACAAATAGTGTAGCGGCGAAAGAACAGATAATATCGGGCTATCACGGCATTTATGAGTATTACGGTTATGATGAGAATCTTGCGGGCAGTGAAACGCAGCTTTTGACCGTCGGCGGCACAGGCGGTATAACGCCGAAAAACGGCGGCGTGGCGGCTACCGAGGTAGGATATTATTTCCGCTCCTTTAAAAACCTTACCATGTCTAAAAACTGGGATATAAAGAGTGGATCGTCGACGCAGGATTATGCTACTCTGGAGCTTTCCTATGTAACGCAAGAAGACCATGCGGTCGGCGTGTACAATCAGCGCAACATTGCGGTCATAGACGCGAATATGTATACCTATCCTTATCTGCCCGATAAGGTAACGGACGAAAGAGGTATTGTACATGAAGTCACGGATTATTATGTTTCCGCCGAATATTATATCAAGACGTTTACCGACGGGCAAAAGGTAGCATATAAGCATACATATAGTTATAATCCGTATTCTGCGATGTATAATTCAACGCTGGAGGATAAAATTTATTACCGAAAGATAAAAGAAGATGCTGACTTTATCGGAAAATACAGCAACGATGGGCAGCTTTCCGGCGTACAATGGGGCTTGATACCGACGAGTGAATGGACGGAGGCAAAGCCCAACGGCAGCGAGCGAACTACCACAGAAGGCTATGAAGTCGCGCCGTACACAAGCTCGGTAGATTACCAGTCCACTGACGCGGAGATAAAGATAACCGTCACCAACAGCGATTCCCCCGGAACCGTTATAGTGGAAAAAGCGGACGATAATTCTATAAACGAAAGCGGCGACGGCTATATCGACGACGCACCGAAGATGCTTTCGGGCGCGGCGTTCAGACTGTATATGGTAAGCCAAACGAACGGCGGAGCTTTGTCCTCTGAAACTGACAAGGATATAAAAGCGGAGATAAATAAGTTTATCGAATCTCCGCTCACCTATAACGAATCGGCGGGCGCAAAATATTCCATATCGGTCATCTCCACCGTCACTACTCGTGACAACGGTCAAGCGGCGTTTGCGGGTCTTGACACGACACAGACCTATGTCCTTAAAGAAATGTCACCGCCGGAGGGATATAAAGAAAATAACGAGCTTTATATCCTGAAATTCAGCGGCGGCAACGAGATAAGGAAGATAATAGGCAACACCGAGGCAGACCCTTATCTTACCCTTACTAAGGTCATGTCCGGCAGAGGCTGGGAAAAAGGCGATGAATTTACCTTTGATATAGCCTTTGACTGGGACAACGGCGGGTTTACTTTAGATGGGGATTATATCAATTTCCCGACTGATTATACCGATTACAATAAAGATCTTGATGATTTTGAGAATCAATTTAAAGCTACGGACGAAATAACCGTATCTTACAGCATGGATTCCGATGAGGATAACCATGCGGCTAAGTCTGTACAAACGCTTATGAGCGATATTGTAGGCGCTGACGGAACGGTTACCAAATCGGCGAATATTTTTGACGGCTTCGGCGGAAAGCTGGACGGCGTAAGATTTCCACTGCCCGGAGATTATACCTTTACGGTAAAGGAAAACAAACCTTCAACTTCAAGCCCCGCTCTTACCATATCGTCCAGAGTATATACCCTTAAAATTCATGTAAGCGTAAGCAATCCCGACCATACGGATAAATATGAGCCCAGTGAGATAACAGAGCTACAGGAACATCTTAAAGCTACCGTTTCGGATATTACCTATGAAAGCTCCGCAGGTACGCAATCTTCCGGCAGTCTGCGGTTTGTCAATACCTATACGGTAAAGCCGGACGACGTTGACACAAGCTATGAGTTTGCCGTGGGACTTACCGGCAGACCTCAGAATACCTCGGTAACGTCCAACGGCTGGCTGGAAAGTGATAAATTCACCCTTAAGCTGTCCCCCGACAACGAAGCGGCGACTACCGATATGGCGGCAGGGAAAATACTGTTCAAAAAGCTAAACGCGCTTGCAGATGCGAAAAACGGCAGCGTAACGAAAGACGGTAATACTTATACGCTGAATTTCAGCAGGAGTATATATAGGGGTAACAATACCAAATCCGACGATAAGAGCTTTTACAATGTAGAAAGAATAGACGGTAAGCCCTATATAACGCTCACGCTGGGAGATATCGACTTTGACGGCGTATCTTTCCCGACAGATGAATACGGCAATACCGCCGACCTTGTATATCAGTTTAAAATAGAACAGATCGGCGAAAACGGAAACGGCATCACGCTGGATAAAGACTATTACACCTTGCAGGCTACCCTTAAAAGCGGAGCTGCCGACGGTGAGGTAGACACGGTAATATTCGAGGTATTTCAAGGCGCTCCCGACAGCGGGACTAGCCCCGGACAATGCACCATACCCAAAGGAGGCACGGGAGCAACTCATAATGGATTGCACAGATTTATATTTGACAATACCTATTCCGCGTCTGTCGTTTGGCGTCCGACGATAGAAAAGGTAATAGAGGGCAGACCGTGGTACGAAAATGATAAATTCAACTTTAATATAAGAGTGTTGAACACAACCTCAACCGGCTCCGTCACCACCGTTCCCACAGAGGTAGAAAACAATACAATAACAGACGCGTCGGTAGATTATTATACCCATACTTATAATAAAGCTGAGATAAAATTTACCAACGACGTAACATTTACATCGAACAGTAAAATTTACCGCTGCTACATATGGGAAGAAAACACGGTGGATCTTAGAAACAACTATGGCTTTACGCCTGCAACGTATATGACGTTTTATATAAGGGCGACCGATAATAATGACGGCACCCTCGCGCTTAGCTACAGTGACACCTACGGCGGGCCTTATGTATCTTTGACGAATGCGACCTATACATTTACAAATGTTTACAGCGAGCAAGGATCTATCACCTTTGACGTGCAAAAAGACCTGCTCGGCAGAGCATGGAAATCGGACGAAAAGTTTAACTTTGAGCTTGCGCTTGACAGCTCGTCGGCGCTTATCCCCGATGCTACCCACGGAGGAAGCAACGACAACATAACGGTAACGGCGGGCACGGAGAAACTTGACTTTTCCGGCGGTAAATACAGCTTTGATATTTCCGAAAATGATAATACTTCATGGGAGGGTGCCGGCTCTCATACGGGCGCGATAACCAAAAACATAAAGATAGATTTTAACAAGCTGACCGAAGGAACAAAAGCAAGTAAAACAGAAGAAGTAGATTCCTATAAATTCGTACTGTCCGAAGCTGCCGAAAGCGGCAATATTATCTATGACGGCACCCAATATCAGATAAGCGTTATCGTCAGACGTGTTCTGAACGAAGATAACGGACTTCCCACAGGAAAGCTAAACGCGGTCGCGTCTTATGTAACGGTGGAGGACGAGAGCGCTCCGATTTTGACCTTTAAAAATCAGGCGTATGCCGACCTTGATGTACAGATATCCAAAACGTTCAGCGGCAGGAAGTGGAACGAAAAGGACAAATTTACCTTTACCGCGGAGCTGACCGACGGCGTAAAAGATAATGTGACCGTCGTTCAGGGCGGCAGCGCGTTACCTTTCGGCGATACGCAGACCTTTACCGTAAGCGGGAGATCCGAAACCACCGAAACAACGTTGACGGATTTGAAAACGCTGCGTTTTCTCGGCGAGGGAGAATTTACCTTTACTATAAAGGAAGACCTGCCTTTGGATGACGGCGAACCTGTCAAGGTAAATAACGGCGTGACCTATGATGATACCGAGCATAAACTTATAGTTAAGGTCACTACCGACGAAACGAGCGGCGAGCTTACCGCGACCTATACATTAGACGACGGTGATGAAAGTGCCGAAGACAAGGCTGACGTGCAGTTTACAAACACCTATGAAAAAATATATCCGCTGTATGTTCAGAAAATATTTACCGGCAGAGAGGGCAATAAATGGCTCGATACCGATTCGTTTGAATTTACCGTAAGCGCGGAAAGTGACGAAACGAAACAAGCCATAAATGACGGAAAAATAGTCCTTGATCGCGACGTTATAACCATAGATAATTACGACGCTGAAACCGGCGGTATCAAGAACGATCACCTTAATATTTGCTTTTCAGACCTTACGTTTGACGAAACGGATTCTGATTACGGGTATAACGGTGCCGACGGGTATGACTTTGTCTTTACCGTAAGCGAGAATAAAGGCGAAATACCGGGCGTTTCGTACAGCGAAGACGTTTATACCGTAACAGTCCGCGTGACGGAAAGCGACGACGGCAGTTATAATACAACGCTTAAGGATTTGAAAAGAAACGGTGTATCCGTAGACCTTAGCACGGATATTTCCTTTACCAACACATATACGGCAAAGGGGACTTATTCGGTCGATATAAGCAAAACTCTGCTCGGAAGAGACTGGGCGGAGAGCGACAGCTTTGCTTTTGAAGTCGTTCAAACCTCCTCCGACGAAACAGCGGAAAAGATAGATGTACCCGAAATAACCGCCGATTCGACAAAGGACAGCAGCGACCCGACCGTACGCAAAGGCGAGCTTTCGATAGCGCTTAACAAGGCGGGAACGTATGTATTTACCGTTACCGAAAAGCTGCCGACGGGCGCTGTCACCGACAATGACAGAATGGACGGTATCACAAGGTACAACGGCATAGCTTACGATACTGCGACATATACCGTAACTCTGACCGCCGTGGATAAAACGGACGGAACGCTGGAAATATCGCCGGCGATAGAAAAAGACGGCGAAAGCGTCGACGAAATATCCTTTACCAACAAATACGGCGCGAGCCTTTACGATGGGCGTAACAGCAAGCACGCCTTTTGGATATGGGCGCAAAAGACGCTTAACGGCAGAGGCGACGATAATAAATGGCTTGAAACGGATAAGTATAAATTTAGCGTTTCGGCGGGAGATAAGCCGACGCAAAACGCCGTAGACAACGAAATTATACAGTTTAAGTCGTATGACTCCAAAACAGGAGGCTATACGGATCGTGGAAATGTGACCGTCGGCTCTGATGACAGCGGAAATAAGGACAGCGGAGAGGCTGCGAATATGAACCGCGATTCGCTGCGCATACAGATGTTTGACGTTCCGCTCGGTTCGGACGGAAAAACCGCCTATACCTTTAAGGTAAAGGAAGAAGTCGGCAAGTTAGGCGGCGTTGCATATGACGGTACGGAGTATCTTGTTACGGTAGAGGTGACCGATAAAGACCTTGACGGAGTTGCCGAAGTTAAGGTATCTGAAGTGACAAAGACCGTAAACGGTGAAACCTCGACGATAACGCCCGATAAATACAATGGATATATCGTTCTTCCGTTTGTCAACACCTACTCGGCAAACGGCTCGATGGAGTTTACCATAAGTAAGCAGCTTAAAGGCAGAGGCTGGCGGGAAGATGACGAATTCACCTTTTCGGTATCCGACGTTAAGAGAAACGGCACGGAGCTTACCGGCGACGAGCTTAAAGCGGCGGTAACGTTTGATTTGAAAACTGTAGGATATGACAGCGAAACAGACTATTCCGATACGTCGCTGCGCATTGTTTCCGATAATAATATCAGCTTTAATAAAGCGGGAACATACGAATTTGTAATAAAGGAAGACAAGGTCGAAAACGGGCTTGTCTGCGATACTCCCGACGGACATAAAGTGACCGTTACGGTAACGGATAAAGATGACGGAAACCTTGAAATTTCCGAAGTCAAGGTAGACAAAACGACCGTGCCGTCCGTTGTGCTGGAGTATGTCAACAGCTACAGCGCGTCCGGCTCTTTGGCTGAGAAAAGCATACCCGTAAGCGCCGAGGTAATCGGCCGTGAAAACGGCAAATGGCTGTCCACCGATATATTCACGTTCGAGCTGAAAACCGATGACGGCGACGTAACATTGCCGTCGGCGGTGGTGTTGAACGACGGCAGCAGAAGCGGCGCTTTCAGCGAAACGGAATTTAACAACATCACGTTTAAAGTAGACGGCGACGGGAACACCCTGTCCGTCTATAAAGAGCTGACGGTATCTCAGCAAAACGGCGGCAGCACTGACAAAGGCTTATGGCTGGACGATGCGACGTATACCGTTACTGTAAAGCTCACCGATAACGGCGACGGCACTTTGACAGCGGAGGCGGAGTCCATAGAGAAAAATGCCGAGGAGTCCGCGTTCTCGCTGGACAGCGACGCTCATTTTATAAACATTTACAGCGCCGAGGGAAGCTGGACGCCCTCCGTTGAAAAGATACTTAACGGCAGAGGTTGGCTGGACAACGATACGGTAAAGGATGATTTTTGCTTTAACCTTTCGTATGACGGTACGATCCCCGACGGAGTGACCATGCCTGAGGACGGTACCGAGCTGCATATTTACAAGGACACCGAAAAGCACACCGCGGCTTTCGGCAAGGTGAAATTTACCAAGCCCGGAGAATATGATTTTATCATATCCGAAACGGTACCCGACGAAGCGGAGGATAACGTTTATAAGGGGATAAAATATGCCGATACCGAGCATAAGGTGACTGTAACCGTTACGGACAACGACGACGGCACTTTGTCGGTGAATGTCGGCGGGGAGAGCAAGCAGGAGCTTACCACGACGGACAGGTTTGTCAATGAATATTCCGCGTCGGGCGTGCTTGACGCAGGCAGTATAATTGTAAATAAGAAGTTAAACGGCAGGAGCTGGAACAGCGGCGATATATTCTCTTTCAGCGTAAAGGGATATGACGACGCGACACAAGCGGCGGTCGGAAGTACGATAACATTGCCCGCCGACCTTGAGATAACCGAATACAGCTACAAAAGTGCCGAGAGCGACGACCGCAGCGGAGCTTTCGACGGGATAGTCTTTGACAACGTTACGTTCGGCAGCGAAGAAAACGGCAAGATCAAATATACGTTCGTCGTTACCGAAAACGGCGAGGACAAAAACGGCGTAACTTACGACAAGAATTATCAGGTATTCAGCGCGGAGCTTACGGATAACGGCGACGGAACGCTTACCGTGACCGGAGGCGCAAGCTTCAATTTCGAGAACATATATACCTCGTCGGCGGTGACTTTGTCGTCGGACGATCCGAGACATTTGCTTACCGTAAGCAAGACCTTTACCGGCAGACCGAACGATGAATGGCTGAACGGCGACAGCGAAAGCGGCATCATAGACAGCTTTGAGTTTAAGTTACAGCCTTACGGCGAATTTACCGAAACCGCAGCCGACAGCGGCGACGTCGTTATGGCAAACGATACCGTCGAGATAAGCGGCGAGGACGGCACGGCGGCGTTCGGCGGGATAACCTTTAATAAAAAGGGAACTTATACATTTAAGATAAGCGAGAGCGACGGCAAGGAAAAGGGCGTCGTATATGACGGCTCCGAGTATTATCTTACCGTAGCGGTAATAGATAATCAGCTCGGATATTTGAAATTGTTGTATGCCGCGATAACAGATAAAGACGGTGAGCGAGTACCATCGGCCGCCTTTAAGAACAGCTATGAGGCAAAGGGCAGCTGGACTCCCGACGTTTCCAAAAAGCTGGTCGGCAGAGATTGGCGGGAAAGTGACAGCTTTGAATTTTCGCTGAGGCTCGAAAGCGTAACGGGCGACGGCGCGGGCAAAGCGAGCGTCACATATCCCAAGACCGCCGTACTTACCGGACAGAGCGGGGATAACGGTTCGGTATATGCCGTTCCGTTTGACAGCGTGACCTTTACAAAGCCCGGCGTTTATACCTTTATAGTGACCGAAAATATACCGAGCGAAGCCAAGGACGGAGTATATAAGGGTATCGAATATTCCGATACCGAATACTACGTCGAAGTGACCGTTACCGATAACGAGGACGGCACTTTGAAAGCGGTACCCGATATTGAAAATATCACCTTTGTCAACAGCTACACCGCTTCGGGAAAGATAACCGTGCCTATAGAAAAAACTCTGCTCGGCAGGAGCGGCGGCTGGCTGGAAAGCGACGCGTTCACGTTCTATATGAGCGCGTCCGATAAAGAGGCGATAGACGCGGTAAACGACGGCAATATGTTCTTTAACGACCTTGTGCTGCGCAGTCCGACCGAAAAAGGCGGCAGCAGCGCAAGCGGCGAGCTTTCGGCAGAGCTTGAAAACATAGTATTTGCCGCGGGTGAAAGCAGTATAGAATATGAATTTATAATACGCGAGATAAACGGTAAGGCAAAAGGCGTGGACTATGACGGCAGCCTTTACCGCGTATCTGCCGTGGTAAGCGACAACGCGGACGGAACGCTGTCGGTGGGCGAGCTAAGCTGCGAAAAGCTGTCGGAAGGCGGCGCGGCATATTCTCCCGCTGATAAGGTGGAGTTTGTAAACAGATATACCGCCGCGCCGACAGAGCTGAAATTTGACGTTGTAAAGACGTTGGAGGGCCGCCCGTGGCAGGAGTTTGACAGCTTTGTATTTGATATTTCGGCGAACGGAGAAACCGAGGCGGAGCTTTTGTCGGACGTTACCGTTACCGATGAGAGCGACCGCGCGGGTGAAAATTCCGCGTACGAAAGATTTACCGTATCCGCCGAGGCGGGGGACAGCATCAGCTTTACGGTAAAGGAGCGCAAGCCTGACGATACTATGGGGCTGAGCTTTTCCGAAAGCGTATACACCGTGCAGATAACCGCCGAGGACGATACCTTGGGTCAGACCGTGGCAAGCGTTCTGGTAACGGAGAACGGCAGCGAGCTGTACCGTTTCCGCACCGACGAGGAGCAGCCGATAGTTAAACTGAACTTTATAAACACCTATGAGCCGAGCGCTTCGATAAAGGACGCCTTGACCGTTCAAAAGACGCTTAAAGGCAGGAGATGGCTCAAAACCGATATATTCCGTTTCGACATAAGCGAAGTCGGCGGATCGGACGGAACGGTAACGCTCCCCGCGGCGACAGAGCTGAGCGGAGCGGCTCAGCCGCTTAACAGCCGCACGGCTCAGGCACTGCTTGGAGAGATACTGTTTGCACCTAACGGCGCAAGCGAAAAGACCTATAAATTCAGCATAAAGGAACGCGGCAAAAGCAGCGGCGACGCGGTATACAGCGTGGATTACGACGATACCGAGTACGTTATGACCGTTTTGGTCACCGATGATTTTAAGGGAACGCTTACCGCCGAGGTGACGGGCATTGCCAAAAAGAACGGCGACGATTCCGATGAAATATACTCCGGCAAGGGAACATTCCCCACGCTGACGTTTGAAAACACCTATACCGCGTCGGGAGTATGGCCTCCCGTGGTCAAAAAGACGCTTACCGGCAGAGATTGGGAGAAGTACGATTCTTTCACATTCAGTCTTGAGCTGCTCGAAAAGCCCTCGTATGTAACGGACGGCGATATTTCCATGCCGGAGGACGTCACGATAAGTCCCGCCGACGAGGAACTGCAAGCCGTCGGAAATTCGTACACCAAGGCGTTTGAAAACGTTGTATTCACAAAGCCCGGCGAGTATGTGTTCACGCTGCGCGAGAATACTCCGCAGGAGCAAAAGCGCATGGGCTTGGAATATGACGGTACGGTATACAAGCTGACGCTTAAAGTTACCGACGACAGCCTTAACGGAAGGTTGAGCCATGAGCTTGTCAGCGTGACCGTGCTGAACGACGACGGCAGCGAAAGCCCGTACGGCAATACCGCTACCTTTGACTTTACCAACGAATACAAGGCGGACGGCAGCTGGTCGCCCGTGATAAGCAAAACGCTCAACGGCAGGAAGTGGCAGGAGTTCGACCGATTCGGCTTTGAGCTTACCTTGAAGTCTGCCGATAATACGGACGCGGTAACTTACCCCGACGTGCTGTATATAGAAAACAAGGGCGGCAGCGTCGGCACAGTCACCGAGGTGTTTGACGGAGCGGTAAAATTCACCGAGCCGGGAGTTTACACCTTTACGGTAAAAGAGCTGGCGGTACAAAGCGGCAACGGTATAGATTACGACAAGGAGCATGAGTACAGCGTAACGCTGACCGTTACCGATGAAAACAGCGACGGTAAGCTCACCGTCAAGGCGGACAATACCGCGGCGTTGGAATTCGTAAACGGCTACAGTGCTATCGGAAAATGGCCGCCCGAAGTGACCGCCGAGCTTAGCGGCAGGGATTGGGACGATAAGGACAGCTTCTCGTTCAGCCTTGAATTGGAAAGCGCGCCGTCGGAAGTGGATAAGGAACAGTTCCCGCTCCCGAACGACCTTGTGATAAAAGGAAACGGCACGGACAGCAGCTTTAGCGGCAGCTTTGACGACGTGGTGTTCACAAAGCCCGGCGAGTATGTGTTCAAGGTGTCCGAGAATAACGGCGGACGCGGCGGACTTTCCTACAGCGGGGACGTGTACACCTTAAAGGTATACGTTTCGGACGAGAACGACGGCAGACTTACTCCCGGAGTCACCGAGGTATTAAAGAACGGCGAGGTCATAGCGACCGACAGCGTTCTTACATTCCTAAACGAATATTCGGTGCAGACCGTTTTGGACAGCGGCTCGGTAAAAATAAGGAAGTCCTTTATCGGCAGAGAGTGGACGAACAGCGATATATTTGAGTTTGAGCTCGTCCCCGCCGATAAATTTACCGAGCAGGCGGTTACGGACGGAAAGATAATTCTTCCCGACGACTATGCCAAAATGACGGTGACCGCCGACAGCGACAACCATGAATACCGAGTAAGCGACATCGTGTTCTGCTCCGACGGAACGGCGGAGCGTAAGTACAGCTTTACCGTTTCGGAAAAAGACACGGGTCTGTTCAAGGTGGAATACGCAAAGCCCGAAACCTTTACCGTTACCGTGACCGACGACATGAGCGGCAATATGACGGTGACCGTCGAGGGCGGCAGGAACGGACTGCTGACATTCACCAACACCTACAGCGCAAAGGGCGTCGCATGGCCTCCTACGGTAAGCAAAAAGCTGACAGGGCGTGAATGGCTGGATGACAGCTTTGAGTTTGAGATAACGTTGGATACCGACAGACTGCCCGACGGGGTGACCGCCGAGGACGTGACGCTTCCCGACAACATTTCCATCACGGCGGACGGCAGCGGCTCCGACATATACGATAAGACCTTTGATGAGGTGACGTTCACCAAGCCCGGCGAATATTATTTCACCGTAAGGGAGATAGCGGGTGTGCCCGATATGGGACTGTCGTACTCCGAGGAGGTATATACCGTTACCGTAAGCGTGACCGACGTTGACAAGGTCGGCGTGCTGGATACCGACGTTACAAGGATCCAGACAAAGGACGGGAGCGATTATAACGAAGCCAAGCTGCTGTTTGAAAACAAATATTCCGCGACCGCCACACTCAGCGGCAGCGAGCTGGAGGTAACAAAGACGCTTTCCGGCAGGAAGTGGAAGTCCGACGATAAATTTACGTTCACTATGTCGATGAAGTCGGGACCTGAGAAGATAGACGACCTGACCGCCGAGATAAACGGTACCGACGGCGCGGAGGGCGCTATCACCGCAAACTTTGACGATATAACGTTCAACACAGCGGGAACGTATGCGTTTGAGGTAACGGAGAATGTCGGAACGACAGCGGGCATAACTTACGACGACACGGTATATACCGTCACCGTTGATGTCACGGATAATTTTGACGGAACGATGGACATAGCCGTTTCGGGAAATGAAAACATGGCGTTTACCAACGGTTATGCCGCAAAGCCCGCCACACTAAGCGGCAGCGAGCTGGAGGTAACAAAGACGCTTTCCGGCAGGAAGTGGAAGTCCGACGATAAATTTACGTTCACTATGTCGATGAAGTCGGGACCTGAGAAGATAGACGACCTGACCGCCGAGATAAACGGTACCGACGGCGCGGAGGGCGCTATCACCGCAAACTTTGACGATATAACGTTCAACACAGCGGGAACGTATGCGTTTGAGGTAACGGAGAATGTCGGAACGACAGCGGGCATAACTTACGACGACACGGTATATACCGTCACCGTTGATGTCACGGATAATTTTGACGGAACGATGGACATAGCCGTTTCGGGAAATGAAAACATGGCGTTTACCAACGGTTATGCCGCAAAGCCCGCCACACTAAGCGGCAGCGAGCTGGAGGTAACAAAGACGCTTTCCGGCAGGAAGTGGAAGTCCGACGATAAATTTACGTTCACTATGTCGATGAAGTCGGGACCTGAGAAGATAGACGACCTGACCGCCGAGATAAACGGTACCGACGGCGCGGAGGGCGCTATCACCGCAAACTTTGACGATATAACGTTCAACACAGCGGGAACGTATGCGTTTGAGGTAACGGAGAATGTCGGAACGACAGCGGGCATAACTTACGACGACACGGTATATACCGTCACCGTTGATGTCACGGATAATTTTGACGGAACGATGGACATAGCCGTTTCGGGAAATGAAAACATGGCGTTTACCAACACCTATACGGAGCCTGACGTGCCGTCCAAGCCCGAAGAAACTTCCAAGCCCGAAGAAACTTCCAAGCCCGAAGAGACTTCCAAGCCCGATGATACGTCCAAGCCTGAGAGCAACGGCGGGACAACTTCTCCCGACGATACGGATAAGAGTCCGGACACAGGCGTAAGGGTCGATCTTACAGCGGCGGCACTGTCAATATCCGCGTTCGCGTTGTGCGCGACGCTGACGGTAAAACGTAAGAACAAAAAGCGCTGATTTAAAGCACAGAACCATTACGAACAGCCTTTCGGCTGTTCGTGTCGGAGTTTTGGATTTATATGATCCAAAACTCCCGCCATGGGCTTAAACTTAATGACAGCACAAAATTTTTTGATATGAGAAAAAATTGCGTTCTTGCACGATTGAAAATCGCGCGGAGAACGCATTTTTCTTCCTGCGTCAAGAGCCGCTCACAGACGTTGCGGAGTCGGACATCTTGATTTTACCGTAAAATTATGGTAAAATTATCTTAAAGAAAATTAAGCGTTTCCGTCGAAAGGAATTTTACAATGAGGATATTGGTAATAGACGCACAGGGCGGCGGCTTGGGCAAGCAGCTTGTGTCCGCAATAAAACAAAACATATCCGACGCCGAGGTGATAGCGGTCGGCACGAACAGCGCCGCGACCTCCGCTATGCTGAAAGCGGGAGCAAACGGAGCCGCTACCGGCGAAAACGCCGTGGCGGTCGGTTGCCGCACCGCGGATATAATTATCGGACCGATAGGCATAGTTATAGCGGATTCCATGCTGGGCGAGGTCACGCCGAAAATGGCGCTTGCCGTTGCGCAGAGCAAAGCCAAAAGGATACTTATACCTTTCAACCATTGCGACAATGTTATAGTCGGAATATCCGACCGCAATATAAACAGGCTGGTGCAAATCGCTGTCGATGAAATAACAGGCTCTTGACAAATTCTTAAAAAAGGTATATAATTAAAATACATTTCCGGCAGGAAGTCGGAGTCTAAGCTATTGCCCCGTGATATGCGTATTTTGAAGGTATGCGTTTTCTCAGAAGAGAACGTGTGCCTTTTATTGCTTTTTACGGGAAACATCAAACTCAGGAGGAAGAAAAATGGCTTGTTTTATCGTACCGGCCGCCGAGGCGGTCATAACCACTATTGCGACTAAGGTCGTAAAGCACAAAGAGGAAAAATCGGGCTGCGAAAGCTCAGAGGTGAATACGCTGCGCTTTTCCGGCAAGCTGAAATGGCTTTCAAATATGCTGTGGGGCGGCTCCGCTCTGCTTGCGTTCGAGCATTTATGGCACGGCGAGATAGTACCGTGGGCGCCTTTCCTTACGGGAGCGGCGGACGCCGAATCCACCGCGGCTATGCTGGGAGAGATGGCGACCGTGGGAGTAGGCATGGCGCTGCTTGTCACCGCCGTATGGGGCGTAATGGCAACGGCGGCGCATTTCACGGAGAAAAAAGCCAAGCGCGGTGAAAACACATGACGCTTTTGGTCACAGTATTTGCGGCGGTGATAAGCACCGCCGTATGGTATAAGGACGCGGGAAAAAGCAAAATGATGGCGGGAGTGCCGTGCCTTATGTTCTGGGGCGCGTCGCTCATGTGGCTGGTAGACGCCGTATTTGAGTATATGAAGATAGGAGCGGCATATTTTACGCCCGAACCCGCCGATATGCTGAACGACCTTTATCTCGGACTGTCGGTCATAGCGCTGGGTCTGGTGATATGGATAGTGATTTTGCTGCTGCGCGATCCTAAAGGCACGGTCAAAGAATTGCTGCTTAAAAAGAAAGACTGAATTATTCGGAGGACAGATGAACAGCGATATAAAAAAGCTGCTTGAATCGGTAAGGGACGGCAGTACCTCGGTGGAGCAGGCCGTTTTAAAGCTGAAAGCGGCGCCGTTTGAGGATATAGGCTGCGCAAAGGTGGATCTTCACCGCGGGATAAGGCAGGGCGCAGCCGAGGTCATTTACGGCGAATGTAAGGCCGCCGAGCAGATAACCGATATAGCCGAGTCGATGCTTAAAAACGGGCAGGAACGAATACTTATCACCCGTCTGAGCGAAACGCAGGCGCGGCAGCTCCCGCCCGAACTGGAAACGAAATATTTTCCTCAGGCAAGAATGGGTATCATAGGCGGAATGCCCGAACCTGACGGGATAGGCAGGGTGGTAGTCGCTACGGGAGGAACGGGAGATATTCCCGTCGCCGAGGAGGCAGCGCTCACCGCCGAGGCTTTGGGCAGCGAAACGGTGCGGCTTTACGACGTGGGCGTTTCGGGTCTGCATAGGCTGCTTTCCCATAAGGAAGAGATAATGTCGGCGGTGGCTGTCGTCGCGGTAGCGGGCATGGAGGGCGCGCTCGCAAGCGTTATAGGCGGTCTGGCGGACTGCCCTGTTATAGCCGTGCCTACAAGCATAGGCTACGGCGCGTCGTTCGGCGGGGTGTCGGCTTTGCTGTCCATGCTAAATTCCTGCGCGAGCGGGGTATCGGTGGTGAACATCGACAACGGCTTCGGCGCGGGGTATCTGGCAAATATGATAAATCACACCGATATAAAGGAGAAACGGTAAGATGAAACTGCTTTATCTTGACTGCTCGATGGGAGCGGCGGGGGATATGCTGACGGCGGCGCTCACCGCGCTGCTGCCCGACCCGAACGGATTTATAAAGGAGCTTAACGCTCTGGGTATCCCCGAAGTGGAATATCATAAGACCCCCTCGGTAAAATGCGGGATAACCGGCAGCCGTATCTCCGTCACGGTAAACGGTGTGGAAGAATGTGCGCACGAGCATGAACATCACCATGAACACGAGCATGAACATTACCACGAACACGAACACGAGCACGAACATCACCACGAACATGAGCATGAACACGGACATCGCCATACGGGAATGAGTGAGATAAAGCGGATATTGAGCGGACTTTCTCTGCCCGAAAAGGTAAAGAGCGACGCGGCGCGGGTCTACCGAATCATCGCCGACGCGGAGAGCGCGGTACATGGAGTGCCCGTCGAGCAGATACATTTTCATGAGGTGGGAAACAAAGACGCGATAGCGGACGTCGTCGCGGTATGCTTGCTTATGTATCGGCTTGCGCCGGACGAGGTGGTCGTTTCTCCGATATGCACCGGCAGCGGTCAGGTGAAATGCGCACACGGAGTTTTGCCTGTTCCCGCGCCTGCGACCGCGCATATTCTGCAAGGTATGCCGATATATGCGGGTGAGATAAAGTGCGAGCTTTGCACCCCGACGGGGGCGGCGCTGATAAAGCATTTTGCAGACAGGTTCGGCACAATGCCGCTTATGCGGGTAAGCGCGACGGGGTACGGTATGGGCAGCAAGGATCTCCCCGCCGCAAACTGCGTGCGCGCTATGCTGGGCGAGACCGAGGACCGCGAGGACGAGGCGGTAGAGCTTTCCTGCAACATCGACGACATGACCGCCGAGGAGATAGGCTGCGCGTCGGCTTTACTGCTGCAAAACGGCGCAAAGGACGTGTATACCGTTCCCATAGGAATGAAAAAATCCCGTCCGGGGATATTACTGAATGTAATATGCGACAAAGCGGACAGGGAAAAAATGCTTTGCCTTATCTTCAAACACACCTCCACGCTTGGGGTGAGGGAGCATATTTTCCGCAGGTATATCCTTGAGAGAAACACGGATACGCTGCACACAAAATACGGCGAGGTAAGGCGAAAAACTTCCGTCGGGTACGGAGTTAAACGGGAAAAATACGAATATGACGATATAGTCCGCATAGCCGAGGAAAACGGCATGAGCCTTTCCGAGGCGAGGAGAGCCGTTTCCGATTGGGAAAGGGAAAACGATGAGTGAGCGACTTTACGAAAAGCAAAAGCGCCTTGAAAATATCCTGCGGGAGTGGGGAAAAGTCGCGGTAGCTTTTTCGGCGGGGGTGGATTCCTCCTTTTTGCTTAAAACCGCACACGATCTGCTGGGCGATAACGCGGTGGCGGTCACGGCGTTTTCCGAGCTGTTCCCGCGGCGTGAGGCTGAGCAGGCTGAGGAGTTTTGTCGGTCGGAAAACATAAGGCTGATAGCCGTTCATCATAACGCGCTCGAAACGGAGGGGTTTTGCGAAAATCCGAAAAACCGCTGCTATATCTGCAAGCGCGCGCTGTTTACCAAAATAAAAGCCGCGGCAAAGGAAAACGGTTTTGAATATGTCGCGGAGGGGACGAACACCGACGATATGAACGACTACCGTCCCGGCATGGCGGCGGTAGCACAGCTTGATATAAAAAGCCCGCTCAGGGACGCGGGGTTGTCCAAATCGGAAATACGGGCGTTGTCTGAAAAAGCGGGGCTGCCCTTTTGGGACAAGCCGTCCTTTGCCTGTCTTGCGTCGCGCTTTGCCTACGGCGAGCGTATCACCGTCGAAAGGCTCGGCATGGTGGAGCAGGCGGAGCAGGTGCTGTTTGATTTGGGCTTTCGTCAGCTTAGGGTAAGGGTACACGGCGGCATAGCCCGAATAGAAGTGCCGAGCGAGGATATACCCTTTGCGGCGGCGCACGCCTCTGAGATAAACGACCGACTGCAAAAGCTGGGGTTTATTTATACAGCGCTGGATCTCGGAGGATATAAAACAGGCAATATGAATAAATAAGGATATATAAAAACAGGACCTGAAGTGTATCAGGTCCTGTTTTTGTATGTTAGGCATACGGGAGTCTAACCCGAATGCCTATGCTTTTTTACTGTGCGGCGAATTTTGCTTTCAGCGTATCCACCTTGGTCTGCTCGGCGGGTTCTGTTTTGTACCAGCCTTTTTGTGACATCTTACCGTATATGCTGTCCTGCATACACAGCGCATCGTTCAGCGCGCTGCCGAACGCTTGGTGTACGTTGTTGGTGGAGGATTCTATCGTGCCGTGCATGAAAAGGTCACATACCCCTTTTTCCAAAAGCAAAAGCTCCTCCATAAGATTTTTGTCGTCCATAGTTTACCTCCTTGTTACCCGAATCACAGCAGTCCGTAAAATTTTTGGAATATCTCTTTGTGCTTTTGCTGAAGCTGCTGTACGCACATTTTCAGCTCCGCGTCGCCTAGCTGCGAAACGGTCTGCTGACACTTTGTCTGGAAATACTGTTCATGTCCCAGCGCGTCCTCGATATAGAGCAATTCTTTACCTGTCATGGCAACCTCCTTTTTGCAATTATAACGATCGCTCGCGATCGGTGTGATACTAGTATTTCCCAAGGAAGTTTAATTATACCTGCTTATCATATCTCTTTTTAAAGTCGGAACGTCAGACTGTAAAAATAACAGCGCGGCACATTCGTGCCGCGCCGTTATTTTACCTTACCGTAAGCTCCTTGCCGTCGTAATCGACGGTGAGCGTGCTGCCCTCGGGTATGTCGTCCGCTATCAGCTTGCGGGCGATGAGCGTTTCCATCTTACGCTGTAAGAACCTTTTGAGCGGCCGTGCGCCGTAATTCGGGTCAAATCCGCCCTCTACCGCGTACTCTTTCGCCGCGTCCGTCACGGTAAGGGTTATCTCCTTATCCGCCAGTCGTGCTTTCAGCTCCTCAAGCATAAGGTCCACGATACGGAATATCTCTTTCTTTTGTAGAGGTTTATAGAATACTATCTCGTCAAGACGGTTGAGAAATTCCGGGCGGAACTGCGTTTTCAGCAGCTCGTCTACCTGCTTGCGCGCCGCGTCGGATATTTCGCCGTCCTCGTTTATACCGTCAAGGATATAGGGCGAGCCGAGGTTGGAGGTCATGATTATTATGGTGTTCTTGAAGTCCACCGTGCGGCCCTGCGAGTCGGTTATTCTTCCGTCGTCCAACACTTGGAGCAGGATATTGAACACGTCGGGGTGTGCCTTTTCAACTTCGTCCAGCAGTATGACCGAATAGGGCTTTCTCCTTACCGCCTCGGTAAGCTGTCCGCCCTGGTCGTATCCTACATATCCGGGAGGCGCTCCTATAAGGCGGCTGACGCTGAATTTCTCCATATATTCGGACATATCTATGCGCACCATGTTTCTTTCGTCGTCGAACAACGCCTGAGCGAGCGCCTTGGCAAGCTCCGTCTTTCCGACGCCGGTCGGACCGAGAAAGAGGAAAGAACCTATCGGACGGTCGGGGTTGGCTATACCCGCGCGGGAGCGAAGTATCGCTTCGCTGACCTTTTCGACCGCTTCGTCCTGCCCGATAACGCGCTTGTGCAGCAGCTCTTCCATGCCGAGCAGCTTTTCGCGTTCTCCCTCCATCAGCTTTGCGACAGGTATGCCGGTCCAACGGCAGATGATACGCGCTATTTCTTCCTCCGTCACCTTATCGCGCAGCAGCGAGGACGACCGTGAATTTTCAGCGGCGCGTTCCTCCTCCTCAAGTTGCTTTTGAAGCTGCGGCAGCTTGCCGTATTTCAGCTCCGCCGCCTTGTTGAGGTCGTAGCTGTCCTCGGCTTTGGTTATCAGCGCGTTGGTCTGCTCTATCTCCTCGCGCAGCTTTTGCACCTTGGAGATAGCGGACTTTTCGTTTTCCCACTTTGCTTTCATCTCGTCGAAATGCGTCCGCATCTCGCTGAGTTCCTTTTGCACCTGCGCAAGATGTTCCGTGGAAACACGGTCGTTCTCCTTTTTGAGCGCGGCTTCCTCTATCTCATGCTGCATTATCTTGCGGCGTATATCGTCCAGCTCCGACGGCATTGACTCCATCTCGGTCTTGATAAGCGCGCACGCCTCGTCCACAAGGTCTATCGCCTTGTCGGGGAGGAAACGGTCGGAGATGTAACGGTCGGACAGCACCGCCGCCGCTATAAGCGCCGCGTCGTGTATCTTAACTCCGTGGAATACTTCGTACCGCTCTTTCAGCCCTCTCAGTATGGAAATGGTGTCCTCCACCGTGGGTTCGTCCACCGTGACCGGCTGGAAACGACGCTCCAGCGCGGCGTCCTTTTCGATATACAGACGGTATTCGTTCAGCGTGGTCGCGCCTATACAATGAAGTTCGCCCCTTGCAAGCAGCGGCTTCAGCAGATTTCCCGCGTCCATCGCGCCGTCGGTCTTGCCCGCGCCGACTATCGTGTGCAGCTCGTCGATAAACAGTATTATCTCGCCGTCGGATCTTTTTATCGCCTGCAATACCGCTTTCAACCTTTCCTCAAACTCGCCGCGGTACTTTGCTCCGGCTACCAGCGCGCCCATATCCAATGAGAATACACGGCGGTTTTTCAGATTTTCCGGCACGTCGCCGCGCACTATCCTTTGCGCTAACCCCTCGGCTATCGCGGTTTTGCCCACGCCCGGCTCGCCGATAAGTACGGGGTTGTTTTTGGTCTTGCGGGAAAGTATGCGGATAACGTTCCTTATTTCGCTGTCCCTGCCTATGACGGGATCCAGCTTGTTTTGCCGCGCAAGCTCGGTCAGCTCCTGACCGTATTTTTTGAGTACGTCGTAGGTCTCTTCGGGATTTTGCCCCGTGACTCTGACATTTCCGCGCACCTGTTCAAGGACTTTTAAAAATTCGTTTTCGTTTACGCCGTATTCCTTGAATAATACGCTTACGGCGGAGTTAGGTTTTTGCAGCAGACCTATGAACAGATGTTCTACCGAGATGTACTCGTCGCCCATCTGTGCTGCTTTTTGCTCGGCGGCGGTCAGCGACTTGTCAAGCTCCGGCGAGATGTACACCTTGTCCGGCTCGCGTCCCGATCCTGTGACCTTTGACAGAGCGGCAACGCCCTGCTGAGCGGAGGCTTTCATGCGTTCAGGCGCTATCTCCAGCTTTTTCATAAGCTGCGGTATCAGCCCGTCGTCATCGTCCAACAGCGCGTATAGCAAATGCTGCTGGTCGATGTTCATGTTTTGATACTCTACCGCAAGGTTCTGTGCCCTTTCCACCGCTTCGATGGATTTTTGAGTGAGTTTGTTTGTGCTTAACATAAGACATCATTCCTTTCTTTCGTTTGTGTGCTTTGGCTTTACAGCAATATATCCGCCGTTCGTATGCGGTCGTTGTATGCGCCGTCGAGAAGTACGGCGGCGCGTTCCTCGTTGTCGGTGTTTTCAAAATAAGTCTTTATCTGTCTGTCCAGAAAGCTGACATAGTCGGCTATCGCCTGCGCGGTCTCCTCCGCGCCGGCTTCCTTTCCGTCAGCCTTGACAGGAGAATGGAGCGAGCGGGAAAAGCGTTCCGCGCTAAGCTCATATTCCGTGTCGAATATCCCCGCAAGGTACTTTGTTTCGGTTTTTACGAATATTCTCCAAAAGCGTTCCATCAGCATTGTGAGCATGGAATTTTGTGTGCGGAAGCTGACCCTAAGTCTGCCAAACTCGTCGCCCCGCGCAAAAACGTCCACCGCATAGCGTATGGTCGGCTTGTATTTGTAGCTTAACGGGCTTTTTATCAGCATACCTCCGTCGCTCGCCGATTGCAGTCGGAAAATATCCTCGTCAAAAAAGCGGCTTATGCTCTCCATTATGTTCCTCATGCGTACTTCGGGAGTCTGGACCGATAGCCGCTCCGCCAATATCCTGTCAATCAGCCCCGAACGGCTGGTGTTCATTTTGTAAGCCAGCGCGTCCACCGCCCTTACTATATCATCGCTAAGTACAAGACTGTATACACTTTTGCTCATTTTTACCGCTCCTTTTACTTTCTGTGAGTTTATTGTAGCACGTTTTTATTAACTTGTCAATAGTTTTATATAAATTTTCTTACGAATTATTAAATTTTTTCAAAAGTTTAAGTGGGGATGGGCGCAATCATCTTTCAAAAGGGGAATATCCCCCGCCGCTTTGAAATGCACCCGTATACCCGCAAAACCGCCTTGTCGAGACCGAGGACGGAAAGCCGGTGTATAGGGTTGACAATTCGGCGGGAAGTGGTATAATAAAGGAAAAAGACACGAAAGCGACATCAGAAGTGAAAATAATAGGGAAACTCGACATAAATCTTTATTCTTGTGTAACACCGGATATAACGACTGATGAAGTCGTTATTACCGATACGCAAATTAGACATATCAAAGAACGCCATCCGGGTGATTATGAAACGATTGAACCTTTTTTTGAAGAAGCTATCAAAGCACCTGATTATATTCTTCAAGATAAAGATTATTATGGTACAGGTCTTGTTTTGAAGTCTGTTAAAGCTAACGATATACGTTTTCAGTTAGTTTTACGATTACACACATCTACCGATGATAACGAGTTCAGAAATTCTATTATTTCTGCGTGGAGAATCAGCGAAACACGTTGGAATAATTATATAAAAAACAGAAAAATCCTTTACAAATCGGAATAGATGTGATATAATATGAGTAAGATAATTAAGGTCATTTGAGGTGGTAAATTTCGTTGCAACCACACGCCGATGGTATGACAGGAGAAATCCGAGAGATGCGGGAGAGGCGACGCCCGCCAAATGACCATAATATCGCAGAAACCGCTTTGAAAAATCAAGGCGGTTTCGTTTTGCAATCGAATGCACGGAGCTTTAATCGCTCAAAAAAATTGAAAATTTTTTCAAAAAATTTCAAAAAAGCATTGGCTTTTGTAGCTACAGATGTTATAATATATATAGTGAGAGGGAAACCAATCACAATAACGGGGCAAGACGGAAAAGGAGAAACGAATGGAAGAAGTTATGACTGACAAGCAAATGGAAGTAATAATCAATCTGATAGCCGATAAATTCGCAAATTGCAAAACAATGGAAGAAGTCCAAAAAGCTATTAGCGAATTAAAAGAAATGGCTAAAAAAGATAAGCCTTCCGAATAAACGAAAGGCTTAAAGATCCCAAAGATGGGGCGGACTTGCCGCCGCCCTATCTTTCATATTTATTTTATCACGACTTGCCCCAAATGTCAAGCAAAGGGCGTGATTAAATGATAAACGGCAAGAAAATGGTTAGGCATGCGGGAGCCAAACCCAAGCCGCCCCGCGGCGATGCCTTTGGGTGCTTTTCGTCCCTTTCGGCTTGACAGGCGCCAGCCTGCCTGCGCCTCAAGAAACAAAAATCACCTCAAATTCATTCGCCGTGAGGTTCGTTTTTACGGAGCAGATTTTCGTCAAGGCAAGGAAACCGAACGAAGGCATACTCGCGTATGTCGAGCGAGGTTGACGCAGGATTGGCGGAAATATGCCCGTAAAAACCGACTAGGGTTCGACTCCCGTATGCCTAGACCGACAAGCGACCCCAAAACACGTGTAGCGCGTTTGCGGCTTTCCGACAGCGAATACGAAAAGTTAGAGCAATGTTGCAAAGCTACCGGAATGAGCATAACGAGCATCCTAAAGCGCGGTATAGATAAGGTCTATCAAGAAATTCAAGGGTCGGAATGAATTAAATATTTTTAAGCGTTTTGCTGTTGTTGCATTTTGCACAATCGCAAGGCGCTTTTCTTATGCCACAATTCAATAAATCTACCGCTTTGAATGATCAAGGCGGTATTTTTATAAATAAAACACGAACACGGCGGGCATTGAACGTCGTGGGCAAAGGAGAAAGTATGGAAAACGAAAACAACACCGCTAAAACAGCGCTGCGGATAAATTTCGAAATCGTCAGGTGTGGCGAAGAAAAGCCGAGCAGATATTACAGCGCGATATGAATTGCTGCCGCGTATGTCTTTCTGCGGGAGTGGTGAACAGTCGGGAGCTTTCGGTACATCACATTATCGGCCTGCTTTCCGACTTTGATAAACGGCTTGACGACGACAATCTAATAACACTGTGCCGGTATCATCATGAACAGGCGGAGCGCGGCATGATAAAAGCCGCCAAGCTAAAGAAGCTCGCCGCCGCTCAGGTCGATGGCGATGAAATATTAAAGTCGGTTTTAAGGAGTAGGCATGATAATATATGAAAATCTGGAAAGGCTGCTGTACATAGCCGATATACACCGCAAAGACGGAAATTACGACAAGGCTTTTGGCTTAATATTAACGGTAGCGCACGAACTCGCAAAGCCTATTGACTTTTCACAGGTGAGTGATATAATTGAAGATGAAACAAGGTTTAACGAGGCAGACCATCCGAGGGATAAGAAAGGTAAATTTACCTATAAAAGCGATTTAGAGCACATACCAAAAGATTATACTTTTCAATCGGAGAAAGCGTTAAGAAATGGAATAAGGAAAGATTTGCGGCAAATTGATATACATTCAGATAAATTAAAAAATCCGAAAAAATATATTGCTGATTGGGAACAAAAAAACACGGCATATCAAGAAGGGTGTATAAAGCATTGGCAAAAGGAAATTGAAAACTTTTACAAGCAAATAAAATTCCGCGAAGATGAACTAAAAAGGAGAGGCAAAAATGACAAATAAAAACGAAGCGGCAACATACGAAACGTTTAAGTATACGGTAAAGCGTATTGCTGAATATGTCACCGACTTTATAAATAACGAAAAAGATAAAGGCAGCAGCTTTTCACAAGGCAGAGCTTTGGCTTATAAAGAAATAATCGATGTTATCCAAAATTCTTTAACCGAAAATGATTATGATTTGAATGAATTTAACGTTGATTTTGACACAGATAAGGTGTTGTAAATCATGGTATAACTAAAAAAGGAACAATAAATGAGGGATTAACTATTTTAGTAATTGCGGTATGCGTTTTCGGATGCATACTTGAGAGAGTCGAAGAAATTCGGCTCCCTTTTTATTATCCCCCCTGGGGGTCGGTCTTAGCACCGACCCCCTCGTGACATCGGACGCCCCACTCAATAAATAAAATATTCCCAAAATGGGATTTGGAAAAAATCAGGGAAAGGAGCAAGAAAAATGGCACGTCCACCCAAGCCGGCAGCGGTTTTGCGCGAAGAAAAAAAGTCGCACCGAACCAAGCGGGAGATAGAACAGCGGCAACAGCAGGAAGCCGCGCTGTTGAGCGGAAAAAAGATATTCGCCCGTGCCGCTGTAAAAAACAACGAAATTGCACGAAAAGAATATAACCGTCTGCACGCCGTGATGAAGAGCATACACAAGGACGACGCGCTGTATGCTCCTATGCTCAATCGGTACTGCGAGCTGTACGCGGAAGAGGTACAGCTGAAAGAGGACGCGATACATCTGCGCACCCTGCTTAAAGATTTAGAAGCTGCCTACGCGGCGCGAAAACAGAAATCCGAAAAAGCGATTATCGAGTTTACAAAACAGTCCGCAAACCTGCTAAGGCAGCTTAACGCGCTGGACACTCAGATAATGGCAAAAAGGAAAATGCAAAACGAAATAGAAAAGGAAAACTGCATGACGGTGGCAGCTGCTCTGCGAACGATACCGAAAGAGGCGGCCAAGAAAGAGGAGAAAGATCCGCTTATTGAAGCATTGAGAGGAGATGACTTATAGTGGGATTTATTGAACGTATACGCAGGCGCGCGTCAACGCGGGAGATTACGTTAGAGGATATATTCGGCATTCGGCTTACCGATGACGAAATAACGGTTGACCAGGCGATGGAGATACCGGCGTTTTCCGCGTCGGTAAATTTTATTGCGGATACCGTCGCAGGTCTGCCGATAAAGCTGTATCATGAGGATATTAAGAAATTCATCACCGACGAAGTGCCGGGTGATTGGCGGTTGGCATTGCTTAACGATGAACCGGGCGGCATACTCAACGGGTACGAGATGAAAAGAGCCGCCGTGCGGGATATGCTGCTTTACGGCAGCGGATATATCTACATAGAGCGCCGTCACGGTATGATATACAGCCTGCGCTATGTAGACAGCCGAAACGTTACGGTAGCGACGAACTCCGACCCGATATATCAAATCGAGGACATTATAGTTGCCGGAAAAAGATATTATCCGTGGGATTTTATAATTCTTAACCGCAGCGGCGGCAGAAACGGCAAAGGCGCAAGCGTCATAGACGGCTGCCGGACTTTGTTGATAGCCGCGTATAATATGCTGAGACTTGAAAAGGGCATGGCACAAGCCGGAGGCTCTAAAAAAGGCTTTTTGCAGTCTGAAAAGCGACTGACAAAGGAAGTTATCGACGATCTTGAAAAGGCATGGCACAGACTGTACTCCAACACCGGCACACATGCGATAGTGCTTAACGACGGGGTGAAGTATCAGCCCGGCTCCGACTCTGCGCAGGATCTCCAGCTTAATCAGAATAAATCCACCAACGCCGCCCAAATCGCAATGTCAATGGGCCTTTCACCGAAAGTCATATCCGGCTCGGCAAGCGAGGCGGAGTATACGTCGGCGGTGCGCACGGCGGTAATGCCGGTGGTGCAGACGTTCCAAGCGGCGATAAACCGTTCCGTACTCAGCGAGGAGGAAAAGCAGACCAAATATTTCACGGTGGATATGACCGAGCTTATGCGCGGGGATATGCGGTCGCGGTATGAGGCGTACCGCGTCGGACTGGAAGCAAATTTCCTGCAAATCGACGAGATACGCTACAAGGAGGATCTGCCGCCGCTCGGCATGAATTATATCAAGCTCGGCTTGCAGGATGTACTGTACGATCCCAAGACAAAGGAAATTTACACGCCGAACACCAAAGAACTTGCGAAAATAGGCGAAGAAAATTTTGAAAAAGGTATTGACAAATCCGAAAATTATGATATAATGAAATCTTCGCCCGAAGAAAGATATAATCCAAACCATAGTCCTGTTAACGGTCAATTCACATCAGGACAAAGCGTAAAACTGCCTGATGGAAAGTATGGAAAACTGGCAAAAAACGGCGAAGTGACAAAGATCGTCCGCTTTGCAGGTAAAGGCGCAAACAAACCTGTAAAAGTTGCTAAATTTTTAAGTAAAAAATTTAATAACCGTCCCGACGATTGGTCAAAGAGCAGGGGTGACGGATATGTGGAATATCCCGATAAATCCGTTCGTCATGTTGAGCTACATTGGTTTGAAAGCCCGCAATCCGGGGTGTTCGACTTGAAAGTAAAGAGGGAGTTAAAATGAAAGTAAAATTTATAGGAACATTTGATACAGTAAGCCTTATTTACGGTAAAATTTACGATGTGATAGATATCGAACACGGTATGTACCGTATAATCGACGAAGAAGGCTACGACGAAGACGAAGAGATACAAGGCTATTTATATCCGCCGGAGCTTTTCGAGGTAGTGGAAAAATGAAACTCAACTACGAGTGTATTCGCAGCGTTCTTTTGGAGCTTGAAAATCGGATAAGCATAAACGACGATTTACAGCGGGTATATATTTCGGTAGATGAGCTTTTTACCGCTCTGCCGAGGTACGAAAGCAATGATATACTATACACGGTGGAGAAGCTGTCGGAGGCAGGATATATAAACGCCTCCGTACGGTATGCAAGCGGCATGTACGTTGAGGGAACAGTCAGCGATATAACATATCGCGGGCATGAATTTATTGAAACGATACGCGACAGCCGAGCGTGGACAAACACGCAAAAAGCTCTGTCAAAGCTCGGTACTATGACTCTGCCGCTTATAGCTCAAGCCGCTGAGGGGCTCGCTAAAAATGCGCTTGACGGAATATTGTCGAGCTTGTAAATCAGATAAAATTTAATAAACTAAGCGTTTTACGGGAAACCGTAAAGCGCTTTTTGTTTATATATTTTTTTCACGAAAGGAGGAAACAAAGTGAAAGTAGAGCTTAGAAGCAACGGCACGGTGCATATCAGCGGATATGTCAACGCCGTGGAGCGTGACAGCAGAGTCTTGCCCGCGAAAATGGCGCCGTCTGCTACCGGCAATTTTGTCGAGCAGATACGCGCCGGAACGTTTGCGCGTTCTCTGCGCCGCAGACCGAAAGCAAATCCAAGTAACGTTTATCGGGGCGGTCAGCCGCCCCGAATAACATATTTAAGCCGAAAAGGAATATCGTATGATAATATATGAAAATCTGCAAAGAATGCTGTACATAGCGGATATATACCGCAGGGACGGCAATTATTATAAAACGTGCGAATTATTGATAAAAGTTGCAAAAGAGCTCGCAAAGCCTATTGACTTTCCGTCGATGAGTGCTATAATTGAAGAGGAAAAGCGGTATAATCACAATCATGATCCGAATACCGGCAGATTTACCGGCGGTCCTTCTCCGACCGGCGCAAACGTTTTAGAGGTTCAAGGCTTTTACAGCAAGGCAAAGCTGAATAATCATTGGAGCAAGCACGGCAGCCTTTACAGAAAAGACGGCATATACACAAAAGAGGATTTTTTAGAGCGTGCGCTTACCCTTGCACAGTCCCCTGTCGGCGGCAGCATAAAGGGACACTTGACCAAAGAGGGACATATCGTAAGATATGACGAAAAAACAAACGACTTTGTAAAGGCAAACGTCAAAAAGGGTATTATAACGATGTTTAAGCCAAAAGACGGGAAATTGTATTATGAGGACAAAAGGAAAGGAGATTTAGAACATGGCGGAAAAAATTAAATGCCCGGTTTGCGGAAAGTATGAATTTGAGGAATACGACGACTTTGATATTTGCGAGGTCTGCGGTTGGGAAAATGACGCTTATCAAGAAGAAAATCCCGACTACATGGGCGGAGCCAACACTATGAGCCTTAACCAGATGAGAGAGGGCTATAAAAAGGGAAAGACCTTTAAGCAAGTAGAAGAAGAAGTACGGGCTATGTATGGCTGAATAAAAACGACTGACAGTCGTTTTGCAATCAATTTCACAAAACAAGCGTTTTACCATTCACGGTAAAGCGCTTTTCTTATACCAAAATCAGCGAAAGGATTTTAAATGTTCATAGAACTGTTAAAACAGAAAACACCTATCACGGATACCTTGTATCTGCGATATGACATAAATTCGTTTATCTCCGCCGAGCTTGCGGGTATAAACATTTTCGATATAGGCGGCGTTTTTGACGAGCCGAAAAAGGCGGTACAGCTGCTTAAATTCGGTCTTGCGGATTGCTTTAGCTCGCTGGGCATATCGGAGCCGTCATGCAGCAATATAGCGGCAGAGCTTGCGGATATACCGACTGTTCCGAATATGGTAGCCGTGGCGATAGCCGGAGCGCTGCCCGAACCGATAAAGGGCGTTTCTGATTCCGGCGGCGGCAAGCCTGCGGATATGCGGGTGCTGCACAGTCGCTACGTCGATGTAATGGGACGCACCGACGAGGAATTTTTCAAATCTACGCTTAGGGAGGTGCTGGACAGATGGGATAAATACGCGATATTCCACGGATACAAGAAAGCACCCGAAACCTTCCGACAGTACGATGACGATTAAAGACAGCCGCGCTTATATATACGCACGGCAGGTCACCGACCCGAAATATCATTATGCGGGGAGGTATGTGCGAAAACAGGCGCAAAAATGGCTTGAGATAGCCGACGGAGAGGACAGCACAGCATATATAGACCTTGATATGTGGGGAAAGGTGTCCCGACTGTTGAAAATCATCATTCACCCCGACCTCGGTATATGTATGCTGGACGGTCTGGAGGATTATGCGTTGCTTTTTGTTTTCGCGCTTTTTTGCACCAGAGCGGCAAACGGCAGGCGGTATTACACATCGGGACTGCTTGAGATAGGACGAAAGAACTATAAAACATTTACCTCGGCGGTGATATTTATTATCGCAATGCTCATATCTCCGCGCTTTTCGCGCTTTTTTTCGGTCGCGCCCGACCTCAAGCTGTCCAGCGAGCTTAAACTCGCAATACGGAAGATAATCAAATCGTCTCCGGCTTTGGATAAGCATTTTAAGGTAATGCGCTCGGAGATAAGGTGCGGCATTAACGATACCGAATATACTCCCCTCGCATATTCCCGCGATAAGCTGGAAGGCAAACTTGCTACCGTGTTCCTTGCCGATGAGGTCGGCGCAATGGACAGCTATCCCGTAGAGGCGATGCGCTCTTCTCAAGTCAACCTTATCGAAAAACTGGGTATAATCATTTCAACGCAATATCCTAACGATGATAACGGGCTTGCCGACGAAATAGACATTTCCAAAAAGCAGCTCGACGGGGTATATTTCAGCACGAACAAGTATTTTGCGCTGCTGTACGAGCCGGACATTGAAATTATACCTGAATGGGAGAAAAACGACGATGTTTTGTATCAGGCAAATCCCGTTGCGGTAAAAAACGAAAACCTTTTTTCCGCGCTTTGCGATATGCGGCAAAACGCCATTCTGTACGAAAATAAACGCGAAAACTTCCTTTGCAAGCATTGCAACATTCAGTATAAAGGCGTAGGCTCAGAGGGCTATGTTGATTTAGTCACGGTTCAAGCCTGCTCGGTGGAGGAAGATTTGTCGTTCTGGCGCGGCAGGTCGGTATTTTTAGGGCTGGATCTGTCGCAGACCGAGGACAACACCGCCGTTGCGATGGCGTGCTTGGACGGCGATACGATACACGCTAAGGTATGGGGCTTTTTGCCGAAATATCAGGTGGAGCGCAAAAGCAAGACCGAGAACGTTAATTATAAGCTGCATATAAGCAACGGTGAGGCGTTCGACTGCGGCGACGATATTATAGATTATTCGTTTGTAGAACGCTTCATACTCGACATAGAATCAAAATACGGGGTAAAGGTGGTACAGCTCGGCTTTGACCGCTATAACGCCATATCCACCATTCAAAAGCTGGAAGCGGCAGAAAACTCTATAGAATGTGTCGAGATAAAGCAGCATTCCTCCGTTTTGCACCCCGCTACAAAATGGCTGAAAGAACATATTCTAAGCGGCAAATTCCGCTATGACGCTAACAAGCTGCTTGAAATAAACTTTTCAAACGCGCGCTGCACCGAGGATACGAACTTGAATAAATATGTAAATAAAAAGCGTTCCGCCGGTAAGGTGGATATGGTGGTAGCGCTCATCAACGCCGTACATCTGCTTTTGCAAGATGTGCTTGAATCGGAACGCAGCTTTACCGTACAATATTCGGAGGATATATGATAATATATGAAAACCTGGAAAGGCTGCTGTATATAGCAGATATATACCGCAGGGACGGAAATTACTACAAGGCTTTTGGTTTGATATCAAAAGTCGCGCATGAGCTGGCAAAGCCTATTGACTTTTTGCCGATGAGTGATATAATTGAAGATGAAAAGCGGTATAATCACAATCACGACCCGAAAACGGGAAAGTTTACAAGCGCTCCGTCAGGAACGGCGCCGGTTGGCGCTCCGGCGGAAAGCGGTATAATAAAAATCAAAAGCAGTCAGCTTAAAAACGGATTGCCGATAAAAGGAACACCTAACTCAACCGTCGATATGACTACTGACAGCGGCAAAACATTACAACGCAGAAAATACGGTGCGGACGGTTACGCAGCAATCGATTTTGACGTTACTGACCACGGCAGGCGGGATTTGCACCCGACGGGAGCTCACAAACACATTTTTGACTACTCAAAAAGAAATCCTCACGGGAAATGGCTCCCGCTTACGAACAACGACTTAAAAGAAAATAGTGATATTATTAAGAGAGGAGTGAATTATTTTGACTAAATTGGAATTTGCTGAATTGATAGATACCAGCGGAGATATAATGTTTGATGTCAAAAATAAGCATTTTACGATTTGTACTTGGACAAACGGAGGTATTAACATAGGAGAACAATATCCCGAAGAGCCAAAAGACCGAGCTTTCACTACTTCCGAGGAGCTTTTGGATAATTATTTAGTAGACGGTATACCTTTGGGAGAACTCAGCGAAGAAGTAAACATAACCTTTTTCAATTAACTTATTTACAAATCGGAATAGATGTGATATAATATGAGTAAGATAATTAAGGCCATTTGAGGTGGACAATTTCGTGGCATCCACACGCCGATGGTACCGACAGGAGTGATCCGAGAGATGCAGGGGAACGCCACGCCTGCCAAATGACCATAATATCGCAGAAACCGCTTTGAGCAATCAAGGCGGTTTCGTTTTGCGAACAATTTCATAAACCAAGCGTTTTACCTTTTACGGTAAGGCGCTTTTCTTATGCCCGAAAGGAGCAGACATGACGGGAGATTTTTTTGAACTTGATTTGACCGATATGGATATAAACGGGCTTATCACTAAGCTGAACCGTATTGACAATGCGGTAAGCAAGACCAGCTATAAAAAGTCAATAGGAAAAACAAAAAAATTTCATAACCCCGAAAAAATAAATAACACATTTTTTAATGACCAGTCAAGGGTAAAATGAACGTGCTGACGCACGCCCTTGACAGCTCATAAAAAATGTGTTCAAGAGCGACTATGGGGTTAATGAAAATTTATGAAAATCAGCAGTTTGGAACGTAAGGTTTGTTATCTCTTAAAACCGCATAGATGATAAGCGTGAGTTTTCTCGCTACAGCTCCGATTGCGGAACTATGGTGTTTCCCCTCGGATCGCTTCTTTTGATAAAAAGCGGACAAAACCGGGTCGTGAAATGCTGCTACAGTCGCCGCCATCCATATGGCTCTGCGGAGGTTAGGTGAACCTCGCTTAGATATTCTGTTCTGAGTGCCGACAAATTGCCCCGACTGCTTCACGGACGGATCTACGCCCACAAAGGCCACCAGCTTCTTTGGCTCGGTAAACCGCGCAATATCGCCGATCTCGCTCAATATTACCGCACCAAGAACCTTACCCACGCCGGGACAGGTGGTTATCGGAGTGTCAAGCTGATTGAGATACTGCTCAATCTCAAAGTCAAGCTCTTCAAGCTGTTTTTCAAGTAGGGTTATCATTTCAAGAAGCTGCCGCAGCTGCATTGCAAAAGCTGAAGTGGCAATAGTTATGCCGAAAGAATTTTTAGCGGCTTTTCTGATTTCCTCAACCTTTGCGTCTCCGAAACGTCCTTTGCTTGCTTTTCGCAGCAGGTCGGAAAGTTCATCAGTTGGAATAGCAAGAACTTCTTCGGGCGTTACAGCCTGAGAGAGCAGCTCGGTAGAGGTTTTTCCAAACATATCGGAGAAAAAATGCTGATATTCCGGAAACACCCTATCCATAACGCCGATGATTTTGCGCTTCTGGTCCGCTATGTAGTCCACTAAATCCATTCTGTGACGGCAAAGCTGACGCATGGCGAGGATAGTTTCATCGGCCAATTCAGTATGAGTAAAGCGGCCTATGCGGATAGTTTCGGCTATCAGGAAGCTGTCTTTAGCGTCGTTCTTGGTTTTTCGCAGAAAGATGTTTCTTACGGCGTCAGACTGCAAAGGATTGATAACATTGACTTGAAAGCCGTGGTCAAAGAGGAAGCAGTAAACACTAAGCCAGTAATGGCCGGTGGCTTCCATACCAACAACAATTACGTCTTTGGACGGGTTGTTGAGATTAAAGTATTCAAGCAGCTGAGCGCCGCCAACGGTGGTGTTGGCAAAGCGCAGAGTCTTGGAAAGCTGTCTGCCTGATTCATCGATCAAACAGGCTTCGTGAAAGTTTTTACCGATGTCGATTCCGCAAATTATCATGATTTTATCACCTCGTGAAAAATTTCGGATAGACCCTCCGGAGCTTTGCGAACTACAGCCTCGTTTGATATACGGTGAAGTACAACATCCAGCTTATTCGTAGACTTACGCAAAGGTAGAGGCGGTACCCTTGCTTACGGACACTTTCGTCCAGGGAGGTGAACACCGACCTCTATCCGATACTTGTATTATATCCTATTTGTCTTTAATAGGCAATTAGAATACATCTTTATTATACGAGGAGGTATTGCCGGAGGTGATGAAAGAATGCGGCGAGGAGCTTTTAAAGGAAGAAAAGCGCATACTCAGCGCAAAGTATCCCGATTCCGAGCTTATTGATCTGCTTACCGTCATGGTAGAAAAAACGGGCAGGAAAACCTATCGGGTAAAGGCGGGCTACAGCATGGGCGGAACGGTGTCGGGTCAGGACATAACCCGTATTTGCGAGGATACAGCATTGCCTAGTCGCCACTCTTTACTATATTGATTTTTCGCATACGATCGATGAGCGCCATCAGCTCTTGCTTACGAGGTAAATCAAGAAATCTCCCGCAGGTTGTAAAGAAGGAAGAATATAGAAAATCAATTCCTTCCTCGTCTATCTGCCTATACAAATCGTCTATCTTCTTTTTGATTTCGAGCTTTCTTTCGTTGTTTGACGCCTCCAAATAACGCAGCATAAAGCCAAGGGCATCAAGCTGACGTGTAGAAACGACGTCATGAAGTCCACGCACGTCGATCTTTTCATCGCCGATGATCACAAATCCCATGTCTGACACCTCCAGCTTTTCCGTTCCGCTTCCTTCGGGATATGCTGAAAAACGATCGGAATAAAGCGTTCTCTTTTGTATCCAACTGGCAGGTGGGGGCAATTCGGTGATCATGCCTTGAGAATCACAGATGGCTTTTGCCATATCCGTCACATCGCGGATCAGATAATCCTCCATCATGTAGATTTTGTCGGCAACAGACAGATACTCTCCGCTGCCGCCGATTACGAGAATGGTAGAAACACCGTGTATCTTGTATAGTTCATTCACACGGTCAGTAAAGGGCGTAATAGGCTCCTTTTCGATTAGCGCTTTCATCATACGATCACAGATCATAAAGTTAGTGGCGCTTTTGTCCTCATCAATGAGCAATAGTTTAGCGTTACAGTCAACAGCCTCCATAATGTTCGCCGCTTGCGAGGTCGATCCTGATGCGTGATCGGTTGAGAAATCACTTGTGTCGCCTCCCGGCAGCCATTTGATAAATGGAGAAACGTTGACGTGCTTTACGCTTCGGCCGTCCTCTGCGGAGATAGTGACAGCACTTTCATCTGTGATACAAAGCTCACGTCCGTCACCGATGGCATGGTCATAGATACCTGAAGAAATAGCATTGAGCAGCGTGGATTTTCCGGAATAGCCACCACCTGTAATGACGGTGACGCCCTTTTTGATCCCCATGCCACGCACACCGCAAATCTCGATCTCGTCATCCGGAGTGGATCTGAAAGGAATAGCGTTAAGCATTGGCAGGTCTGTTCCCTTGGCGCGAGGAAGGATACTGCCATTGGCTAAAAAGGCGCAATAGTTACTGTTTTTCAGCCATTCTCTGATAGCTGACTGCTTTTTGGCAAGTTCGGCCGCTTTTTTCAGACCCTCAATATCAAAATCTAAAACAAAACGATCAATCGCATCGGGAAGATCGCGGCACAACATTTGAACGGCTTTGCGAAGTTTCTTTTTTGGCAGCTGTACTTGAATGCGAATACAAAGACACATCAGCGGCGGACGAGATTCTTCATCGTCCAAAAGATATACGGTATCACCTGAACCGTTTGTGTAATCCTTTTGCGGACACAACGTAAAATACGCTGTATTTCTTTTTATGATTTCTCCACCCGGAACACACAGATAATACCTTCCGTTTTCGTTATCAGGGCGACTGCGATTATATAGTTCTGCGTTCAGTTCATCAATATATTTTTTGATTGCGCGGAGGCAAAAGTCCGCTTCTGCGCTTTCGGTGGATTTGTCGGGAATATCGATTCCAAGCGTGGCGCAGGGGATACTGATCACCACGGTCGGCTTATCCTGTGCGAGCTTGTGTGTCACGGATATATCAAATCCAATGTTTTGATTGTAATAAGTCGAGCTGTAGTCGATATACGGCGGCATTGATGATGCGGGTATAACGGTCATACTGCCTTCATACATCGCGCTATATGTGGTTGTGTCAGACTTCATTGATAATAGTTTACTTTTTAATCTCTTCATGGAAATCCCCTCTTTCATTTTTCAAAAGTGTCGTGATTACGGTCATCATAAAAAATTCTCCTTTCGATTTCCTGTATTTTCCGTTCGACTCCTATTTGAGCGCCTTCCAAAAAACAAAAAGCACCCCTACGGGTGCACGAGAAAACACATCTGCTAAAGTAAAAATAATTAGGCCAACAAAAAAACACACCCGTGATCGGATGTGCATCAAAACTATATAAGCCTTGCGTTCAGCTTACCGCAGGCGATACATATGACATCCGATAAATATAAATGTTCATCATAATGATCGCCTCCTTTGGCTGAATTTGAACTCTGATTACATTAACAGCATATCATATTTTCTGCCGATTGTCAAGTAATAGGTAATACGATTTTCATCTATGACGATAGGATTGCGTTCACGTTTAATTACAAAGACGGTAAAAAACGATCCCTTTCGCCGAGCTTGAGAGATCAGGCCGTGGTTCGGATATTAACGCACTCGCCGCATCGGTTTAGGTGTTCACAGTTGTTGTGCGGGACGTTTTTTGAATATATTATGCGTATTTTTGCTTTCCGCCCGCCGCCGAACGATAAAAGCTCATGCGGAGCGTAAATTTTACTAAAAAATTCAAATTTAATATTGACAAATCAAAAAAGCGGTGGTATAATACCTACATAACCGATAAGTTTAATTAAACTTAGAAAATTCCCGCCGAACAAGCGGAAAGGAGAAAACGTTATGAAGGTATATGAAAAAATAACCGATCTTATAGGCGGCACACCGCTTATGAAGCTGACAAACTACACACGGGAAAACGGGCTGGGCGCCGAAATTTACGGCAAGCTGGAATATTTCAATCCCGCGGGCAGCGTAAAGGACAGGATAGCCAAGGCGATGATAGACGACGCCGAGGCAAAAGGAGCTTTGAAAAAGGGCAGCGTGATAATCGAGCCTACCAGCGGAAATACCGGAATAGGGCTTTCCGCCGTGGCAGCTTCGAGAGGTTACAGGATAATACTTACCATGCCGGACACCATGAGTGTTGAGCGCCGTAATCTGCTCAAGGCTTACGGAGCGGAGCTGGTGCTTACCGACGGCTCTAAGGGCATGAAAGGCGCTATCGAAAAAGCGCAGCAGCTTGCCGATGAGATACCCGACAGTTTTATACCCGGTCAGTTCACCAACCCCGCAAATCCCGCCGCACATTTTGCGTCTACCGGCCCCGAAATATGGAACGACACCGATGGCAAGGTAGATATATTTGTAGCGGGAGTAGGTACGGGCGGTACTGTTTCCGGCGTGGGCGAGTATCTTAAAAGCAAAAATCCCGACGTAAAGGTAGTGGCGGTAGAGCCTGCCGGTTCTCCCGTGCTGTCAAAGGGCGTGGCAGGTCCGCACAAGCTGCAGGGCATAGGCGCGGGATTCGTGCCGGATACGCTTAATACTAAGATATACGATGAGATAATCACCGTGGAGCACGAGGACGCTTTTGCCACCGGCAGAGAGCTTGCACGCGGCGAGGGTCTGCTGGTCGGGATAACCTCGGCTGCGGCCGTCTGGGCGGCGGCTCAGCTTGCGGCGCGTCCCGAAAATAAGGGAAAGCTGATAGTTGCGCTGCTGCCGGATACCGGCGAGCGGTATCTTTCCACTCCCATGTTTGCGGACTGACCCCCGTATATAAATACCTTTTTACCGGAGCTACTGCTCCGGTAATTTTTTAATTATTCTCTTGACTATCGGGCGGCGTTGTGCTAAAATATTTCAATAACGGAAAATGCGGGGGAGGCGGTAAGATGAAAAAAGAGATAAAGGAATACAAGTCGTATATACTTCAAAAATCCGCCGAGCCTGACGCGGACAGAGACGAGCTTGCACGGCAGCTTTTGTTGCGAATAGGTTTTTACCAGCATGAAAGGCTTATACATCTCATAGTTACGATAGGCTTTGCGATAATGTTTTTGATGTCGCTGCTGCTTATCGGGATAAACGTTTCGTTCCTCGCGCTGTCTGCGCTGCTGTTGGTACTGCTTATACCGTATATCGGACATTACTATTATCTGGAAAATTCGGTGCAGGAGTTGTACACCGTTTATTACAAAATAACCGACACTCAGACGGATTTTGATAAAATTGCCGAAAACAGGCGCTGAAACGACGGCGAAATACTTTGATTTTCAGCAAAAATATAACTTTATTTACTGTAAAAACATTTATTTGGTGAAATTAGACAAAAATCTTTTTTTGGCATAGATTTTTTGACCGTATTATAGTATAATATATCTGTCTGAGGGCTGTAGAGCAGAATTATGGCCGAATGGAGGTGCGGGTGTGAATAAGAAAGAGATTTTTTCCATTCCCAACATACTCAGTATTATACGACTGGTGCTGATACCGATATTTGCATGGGTATATCTTACCGCGGGCAGTAACGGTGAATATTACTTTGCCGCGATCATAGTGGTCATCTCCGGCATTACCGATTTTCTGGACGGAGCGATAGCGAGAAAGTTCAACATGATAACCGAGCTCGGCAAATTTCTCGACCCGCTCGCGGATAAGCTGACGCAAGGCACGCTGTTTTTATGCTTGGCGATACGTCACCCGCTGATGTGGCTGCTGGTCGCGCTGTGGGCGATGAAAGACGGCTTTATGGGAATAATGGGGCTGGTGCTGCTAAAAAAGAAAAACACCAAGCTGCAAGGCGCTAACTGGTACGGCAAGGTATGCACCGCGATAATATATGTGGCGGTGATACTTATACTCTTCTTCCCCGGATTTTTCGGTACGGGCGAGATACAGACCGCCGTGCTGATACTGGTATGCGCGGGAGCGCTGGCGCTTTCGGGCGTGCTGTATGCCATGGTGCTTATAAAAATGTGGATACACAGCGACAGCGTTAAAAAGAAAAAGAACGAAAAGGACGCCGCCGAAAAGGCGTAAATATACGTTAGCGAAAACGTTTTGAAAACCTCCGCATTATCGGTTTGCGGCGGTTTTCTTTTTCATGCGGGGAGTTTCGCAGGGTTTTACCGTTGACAAGACGGCGTTTTTTTTATATAATTGAGATATGCTGAGCCGCTTTTGCGGCGAAAAGTGTCCCGAAAGGGGCAAGACCGATCGGAGGAATGGATTTGGATATAAAAAATGTCCTTACGCAGCTTTGCACGGCGGACGGAGTATCGGGGGACGAGGCGTCGGCGGCGTCGGCGGCGCTGTCCCTGGTAAGCAGATATACCGACGACTGCGGGATAGACAGCTTTTACAACGTTTTTGCGAAGATAGAAAACGGCGGTGATAAAAGACCGACCCTGCTGCTCGACGCGCATATCGACCGCGTAGGGCTTATCGTGACATATATCGACGACGACGGATTTATCATCGCGTCCTCCTGCGGCGCGGACGAGCGTATGCTTGCGGCGCAGACGGTAACGGTACACGGCGCAAAGAAGATAAAGGGCGTGGTATGCACCCTGCCTCCTCATGTGAAAAAAGAATCGAGCGGCAGGATAGTGATAGATACGGGCTACAACAAAAAGCAGCTTGAGGGAACGGTCGCCGCCGGCGACAGGATAACCGTTGACAGCGCGCCGAGAACGCTTTCGGACAATATCTTCACCGCACCCGCGCTGGACGACAGGGCGGGGGTGGCGTCGATACTGTACGCTTTAGAGCTGCTGAAAGGGAAAAAGCTGAAATACGACCTTGTCGTTACCTTTACCGCACGCGAGGAAACGGGAGAGGACGGAGCAAAGATAGCGGCGTATGATTCCGGCGCGGATCTGGCGTTGGAAACGGACGTCAGCTTCGCTTTCACCCCCGACGCCGAAAGGCATGAATGCGGCGAGATGGGGCGAGGGGTAATGATAGGTATTGCGCCGTCGCTGGACCGCAGAATGTCAAATTCTCTTATCCGCCTCGCACGCGAAAAGGAAATACCCTACCAAACGGAGGTCATGAACGGCAAGACCGGCACCAACGCGGACAGCATTTCCGTGACCGGCGGCGGGATACCCGCCTGCACACTCTCGATACCGATAAAATATATGCACACGCCCGTCGAAACGGTCTGCGTTGACGACATTGTCGCCACCTCGCGGCTTATCGCCGAGTTTGCTGCCGAGCAGGGAGGAACTTTGAATGTTTGATATGTTAAAGGAGCTTTGCGCCTGCGACGGGTGCAGCGGCGACGAACGCGGCGTTGCAAAGTATATCATCTCGCAGCTCCCGCAGGACTGCGAACATTATATCGACGGCTTGGGAAATCTTATAGTGACCAAAAAGGGGATAGCCGTTCCCAAAAATAAAGTCATACTTGCGGCACATATGGACGAGGTAGGATTTATCGTGACCTACATCACCGACGACGGATATCTGAGGTTCGCTCCTGTGGGAGGGATAAATGCGTCGGCGGTCATAGGCAGGCAGCTGCATTTTAAAAACGGTACGGTCGGCGTTATAGGCACTAAAGCCATGCACCAGATACCCAAAGCCGAAAGGGAGAAAGAGCCGAGCTTCGACTCTCTGCTGATAGATATAGGCGCTTCCTCGCGCGAGGAGGCGGAAAAGAAAGTCGCGGCAGGCGACTGCGCGTACTTTGAATGCGGTTATACCGAGTTTGGCGACGGCATGATAAAAGCCAAGGCTATCGACGACCGCATAGGCTGCGCTATCCTGCTTTTGCTGCTGAAAAAAAGACTTCCCTATGATATAACCTGTGTGTTTACCGTGCAGGAGGAAATAGGAACAAGAGGCGCGGGGCCGGCGGCTTTTTCGGTAAAGCCGGATTACGCGTTGGTAGTGGAGACCACCACCGCCTGCGACATTTCGGGAGTAAGCGCGGAAAAACGGGTGTGCGGGCTTGGAAAGGGAGCGGTCGTAAGCTATATGGATAAGGGAACGATATATCCCAAGGAGCTTTACAACATCGCTTTCGCCAAGGCAAAGGAGCTGGAGCTTAAAGCTCAGACCAAGACTCTCATAGCGGGAGGCAACGACAGCTCCGCAATATCGGTGAGCGCGGGAGGAATACCGACGTTGGCGCTGTCCGTACCGTGCAGATACCTGCATTCTCCCTCCTGCGTGATAAAAAAAGAGGACGCGCTCGCTACGGCGTCGCTGGCGGCGGCGATGTTCTGCGAGCTGTGCGCGAAATAAGCCGTGATAAGGCGGCTAAGCGCGGACAACGCGGCACGGTTCCCGTCCGGCTCTCCCGTGAGAGGTCGGATCGACGCATATTACCGCGCATACGGAACGGGATATGATTTTTGCAGGTTTTATGAGGGTGCGGGAATGGTCGCCATGCTGTACTGCGGCGAGTTGTTCCTGTCGTTCGGCAGTCGGACGGATATGACCGAGGCGGAGCTTTTCATAAAAACCATACCGCATTTTTCGGTAATATCGGACGCGCCTTTGAAAACCGAAGGGAACGAACAAATACTTTATCATATGGCGGGAAAGTTTGATAAAAGCGAAGAGGGCGAGCGGCTCGTTACCGAGGATTATGCCGCGGTGTACGGGGTGCTTGCGGACGCTTTCGGATTGAGCGGCGGCGGAGATTTTGAAAGATGGTACACCGATACCTGCCATCGTGTGCGCCATGGCGTGAGCAGACTGCTCATGCTGCGCGACGGGGACGTTCCCTCGGCGGTATGCACCGTGCTGTACAGCGGAAGACACGGAGCGTTTTTATCCCATGTGGGAGTGAAAAAGGCAGCGCAGGGCAAGGGGCTAGGCAGGAAAATAATATCCGCCGCGGGCAGTATGTACGGTGATATCTCGCTGCTGTGCGCCCAAAAAACGCGCGGATTTTACGAACGCTGCGGGCTTACCTGCATAGCCGAGGCATACGGTTATTTAAAAGACGGAGAAGAAAGATGAGCTTTTTTAAGATAGACGACAGACTGCTGGATACGGCAAAAAGAGCGGAGGAGATGTGCGCGCCGGCTTTCGCGCGGATAAGCGACACCGCCGCTTACAACGGGGAAAAGGTGCTTTCCTCATTTATAAGCTGTGGCGTTGCCGAAATGCACCTTAAAGGCACTACCGGCTACGGTTATAACGACGCGGGCAGGGACAAGCTGGACGAGGTGTTTGCCAAAGCGGTGGGCTGCGAGGCGGCTTTGGTGCGGCACGGATTTGTAAACGGCACTCACGCGCTGTCTACCGCGCTGTTCGGACTGCTAAGACCGAACGATACGCTGCTGTGCGTTACGGGCAGTCCTTACGACACGCTCAGCGAGGTGATATTCGGAGAACACGGCGGTTCGCTCAAGGAATTCGGGGTGAGATATTCGCAGGTGGAGCTGCTCGCAAACGGCTCTCCCGACTTTGACAGGATAAAGGCGGCGGCGTCGGGGGCAAAGGTCATATATATACAGCGTTCCCGCGGGTATTCGCTGCGCCCGTCGCTCTCGGTGGATACGATAGGGCGTATAGTGAGCGCCGTGCGCGAGGTCAACCGCGACGGTATCATAATGGTGGATAACTGCTACGGAGAGTTTGCGGAAAAGAAAGAGCCGACCGAGGTCGGCGCGGATATTATAGCGGGCAGCCTGATAAAAAATCCGGGCGGAGGTATCGCAAGAACGGGCGGCTATATAGCGGGCAGGCGCGAGGCGGTGGAGCTGTGCGCGTACCGATTTACCACCGTCGGAACAGGCGCGGAGGTCGGCTGTTCTCTTGACGAGAACAGGGAAATGCTGCTTGGCTTGTTTTTAAGTCCACAGACGGTGGAAAGCGCGCTGAAGACCTCGGTGTTCGCCTGTGCGTTTTTCGAGCTTTTGGGTTACGAGGTGTTCCCACGCTGCAACGAGCCGAGAACGGACATAATAGCGGCGCTGAAGCTGGGCAGCGAGCAGGCACTGTGCGCTTTCTGCCGAGGGATACAAAGCGGCTCGCCGGTGGACAGCATGGCGGCTCCCGAACCGTGGGATATGCCCGGCTATGACAGCAAGGTCATAATGGCGGCGGGAGCGTTCACCATGGGGGCGAGTATAGAGCTTTCGGCGGACGCCCCGCTCAGAGAGCCTTACGCCGTATGGCTGCAAGGCGGACTTACCTATCCGAGCGGAAAAGCCGGAATAATGCTTGCCGCGCAGTCCATGCTGGACGGCGGGCTGATAAACATATGAAAGGAAACGTACCATGATAAGGAGCATGACAGGCTACGGCAAAGCGAGAGCCGTGGTGAACGGCAGGGAGATAACCGCGGAGCTGAGAAGCGTAAATCACAAATTTTTTGAGCTGAGCGTAAAGCTGGGGCGAGCATATACTTTTCTTGAGCCGGAGCTTAAAAATCTGCTGAAGAAAAAAATAAGCCGAGGAAAGCTGGAATTGTCCGTAACGGTGTATAATCTCGATACTCCCGACACGGAGGTCACCGTCAACAAATCCGCCGCGAGGAATTACATAAACGCCGCGAGAGAGGCGGCGGCGGAGCTTGGGCTCACTGACGACCTTGCCGTTACCGACCTGTTCAGGATACCCGACGCGTTTACCGTGATAAAGTCCGAAACGAGCGAGGAGCAGGTGAGGGAGGATATACTTTCCGTGGTGAACGAGGCGGTGGACAGCTTTGTGGAAATGCGCACCGTCGAGGGAGAGAGCCTGAAAGCGGACGTGCTGGAAAAAGCGGCAAACGTCGAGCGCATGACCCTGTCGGTCGAGCAATATTCTCCCGAAAGCGTCGCGGCTTACCGAGCAAGGCTTTACGATAAGCTGAAAGAGGTGCTGGAGGATAAAAATATCGACGAACAGAGGATATTGACCGAGGCGGCGATATTTGCCGAAAAAATAGCCGTGGACGAGGAAACGGTGCGGCTTCATTCCCATATAGCACAGCTGAGGAAAATGCTGGAGGGCGACGGCGAGATAGGCAGAAAGCTGGATTTTCTGGTGCAGGAGATGAACCGCGAGACTAACACGATAGGCTCCAAATCCGCCGATATACGGATAACCGAGCTGGTGGTGGATATGAAAAGCGAGATAGAAAAGATAAGAGAGCAGATACAAAATATAGAATGATATCAAAAACTCCGACAGCGTAAAACGCTGTCGGAGTTCAGCTTGTCGAAAAACCCTCCCTACGGTCGGATTTCCCGACAAGCTGAAAAATCGGCAATACCGCATAAGCGGCATTGCTCGATTTTTGCCGCGCTTTGCGCGGCTTTTATCAAACTTGAGGGTGAAAACCCTGATGGTTTTCCCCTCAAACTCCTCTTTCCTTCCGCTTTATATTGACCTTTTTCTATAGACAAAACTCCGACAGCAATATATGTTGTCGGAGTTTTTGATAATACGTTTTAATCTTTGGGCTTTATCTCGAAAGAGATAAAGTCAAAATCACAGCCGGGGAGAAATCTGAATTCTACCTTTCCGCGTCCGCGTATATCCGGCAGGGGGTGGGTAACGGATATAGACTGTTCGCTGTAGGGAAATTCTATTATCTCCTGTGCGGATAGCACGCCGTCGGTTTCAAAATGGACGTGTACGGAGTCGTTGTCGTGGCGAGTCCTGCCGGTGAGTACCATTTCGCAAGTACCGCGTGAGAAGTCCATGTTGTCAAAATCTATGAACACGTTGTTGCCTATGCCGTTTATCGCCTCGCCCTCTTCCTTGTAGGTATCGCCGTGCAGCATATCGTGATCGCAGGCGGGGATACGCTCATACGCTTTGGGTATCGGGAGGAATTTAAACCCTCCGAGGTCTACCCTGAGGTCTGTTTTGTCAAACTCAAAGTAGATGTCGTGCAGTCCGGTGAGCCGTTCGGGAAGAGTGTAGCTGTTTTCTATATAGGTCTGCCATATGAAATTTGCCTGATAGGTAAAATCCCCAAGACATACCGAGCCGCTTTCATGCGGCTTTTTGCTCCACAGCCTGAAACCGAACGGAGCGTCGGAATGCCAGTTTATGATACTTACGGAAAACTCCCGACTGCCGTATTTTCCGAAATCCGTTTTTGTAAAGCCGACTATGTTGCTGTCTTTCTTTATATTTACGCCGCCGCGCTGTACCTCGTCCATCTGTTTAAGACTGTCGGTGTACAGACAGCCGGAAACGAACGAATATGGGTCGATACAGGGCTGACCGAAGCCCTGAGCGGTAAACTCAAGCTCGGATATTATTTCCGGCTGAGGTTTTCCGTTGCAGGACAGACAGCGCAGTCTGAAATTACCGTCGCCCAGAGCGTGTACCGTCGCTTTTGTGCCGTCCGCCGTTACCTCGGCAAGGTTGGTGACTATGCCGCTGTTGGTGACGATGCTCCAGGAAATATCGTGACAGTCGGCATATTCCGGCAGCAGCCGCGCGGTGACTTCACAGCAGGGCCGCTCGGCGTTAAGCAAGCCGTCGCCGTCGCGGGAAATCTCTATCTTCCTTAAAGGTATCTCGTCGGAGTTAAGGCAGTCGGTAACGTTTTCGGTAAAGCAAGCGCCCTTTCTCGGCTCAGCGGGCAGCGCTTTTACTGTTATCTGCGCGCTTTTTATTTTGGGAGCGGTGGCGGTGACCGTTATATCCCCCGCTTTGCCGCAGGAGGAAACGTATATCGCCGCTTTGCCGGAAAACAGTCTGCGGGAGCGGGATTTGTAGCTGTCGTAATCGGTGCTGTCGCCGTTGTCAAAGCCGAGCAGCCTGCCGCCGCTCACCGAAACGGTCACGCGGTCGCGCGCGTTTTCGACGGGAACGCCGTTTTTGTCCAGCGTGCTTATCGTTATCACCGAAATATCCTCGCCGTCCGCGGCTATTTCGCTCCTGTCGGCAAAAAGTACTATTTCGGCGCTTTCCGAGAAGGAACGGCGGGTACAGCTCAGCTCGCCGCCGTCTGCCGTTTTGCCTATCGCCTTTATCTCTCCTTTTTCGTACGGGAGCTGCCAGTAAGCGGTATATTCCCGCACCTCTTGTTTCCCGACCGAACGCCCGTTTACAAATAGCTCGACCTCTTTGAGGTTGGTATATGCGATAACGTCGATAAGCTGTCCCTCGTTAAAATCCCAGTACGGCATAAGGTGCAGTACCGGCTTATCGGTCCACGCCGCCTTGTAAAGGTAAAAGCTGTCCTTTTCCAGTCCCGCGGTATCTATGCTGCCGTAATAGGAATTTTTGGTGGAATAGGGGGACGGCTCTCCTATGTAATCCGAGCCGGTCCAGATAAACATACCCGCGCAAACGTCGATGTCGCGGTTAAGGGCGATTATCTGCTGCGCCGTCTGCGCGCTCGCGCCCGCTTTGCAGTTTCCCAGAGAGGAGCATTGAAGGTCGGAATGTGTCATAAAGCACGCCGATGCCGGAAAATGATACACTCCCCGACTTTTTACCCCCGAAGTGGTCTCGCTGCCGTATATCTTCCAGTCTTTATGCTCGTCATGATGTTTAAGATACAGCCCCTCGCCGTAGTTGTAGCCGACAAGGTCCACCTCCTCGGCGCAGCCCTGCGCACCCTCCCACGGCATATAGTTAGAACCTATGGTGGTGGGAGCGTTTTTGAGCGGGTCATGCGCTCTAACCGCATCGTGCAGCATTTTTGCAACCTCGCGCCCGCGCGGGGAAACATGGGTGTCGTATATCTCGTTGCCCACGCTCCACATGATGACCGAGGGGTGATTGCGGTCGCGGCGTATCCAGGACGCGACGTCCTTTTGATACCATTCGTCAAAAAATCTCGCGTAATCGTATTCGGTCTTGGGGCGTTCCCACATATCCAGCAGCTCGCTGTCCACCAGTATACCCATCTCGTCGCAAAGCTCCATAAAGTCCGCCGCCGGAGGATTGTGAGAAGTGCGCACCGCGTTAGCTCCCATTTCCAGCATTTTTTTGAGCCGCCGCTTTTCCGCCGCTTTGTTGAACGCCGCGCCGAGACAGCCAAGATCGTGGTGCAGGCATACGCCCTTTATCTTGATGTGCCGCCCGTTAAGATAAAAGCCGCTGTCGGGGCGGTATTCCGCATCTCTCAGACCCACTCTGCATACGCTTTCGTCTATGGCGGAGCCGTCCTTTATAAGCTGTACGCTCAGCGTCAGCAGGTTAGGGGAGGAAATATCCCAGATGTATTCCTTGGGCAGGTCGCCGAGGGTAAATTCCGTTTTTTCACCGACGGGAGAGCTGCCGGAGAACAGGACTTCGCCGTTTGCTGAAAGCTCGGTCTTTAGAGTAAGCCCGTCGGCGTTTTCCGTTTCTGTCATGACGGTAACGTCCCAGCCCGCCGACTGCTTTTGCGCATGGAAATACACCCCGTTTGTGGTTATATGGCTTATGGGGGATACGATAAGGTACACGTTTCTGAATATTCCCGCGCCGGAATACCAGCGGGAGTTGGGCGCTTCATGCCTTACCAGTACCTCTATCTCGTTTTCTCCGCTGTGCAGATACGGCGTTATGTCCGCCTCGAAAGAGGTGTAGCCGTACTTCCAGTCCGCGGCGGCGGAGCCGTTCACATAGACGGTGCAGTTCATGTACACGCCCTCGAAATAAAGGCGGATACTTTTATCCGCAACGTCGCCGATCTCGAATTTTTTCAGATATCTGCCGTAGGAAGTTTCGTACAGCTTGTTCGAGTCGCTTATCAGCCAGTCGTGCGGGAGCTGTACGGGGCGGTAAACGCTGTCCCCGTTCGGTTCGGGCGAGCAGGAGCGGCAAAAGCTCCACCCGTCGTTGAATAATGTTTTCATATTTCCTCCTTATATTATCCGTGGTTCAGACGGAACGTTTCCTTACTTTTTTTATTACCGCGCCCGCGACCGCAAACAGCAGGAACGCCGCAAGGTCGGCTATTACCACCGACGCGCCGGCGGGCCAGTCGGCTTCGCAGGTTATCTCCATGCCCAGCAAAAAGCACACTTCGCACAGCACCGCGCTGCATACCGTTACGCCTTTAAAGCTCTTGAATATCCTCATGGAGGACAGTGCGGGGAAGATTATCAGACTTGAAATAAGCAGCGCTCCCATTATCCTCATGCCTATAACTACCGTCAGCGCGGTAAGCAGCGCGATAACGGTATCGTACAGCTCGGTCTTTACTCCCGTAGCCTTTGAAAACGCGCCGTCAAAGGTTATCGCGAATATCTTGCTGTAAAACAGTATGAACAAAGCTATCACTATAAGGGAGCATATCACGCTCAGCAAAAGATCCTCCTCGGTTATCGCCATGATACTGCCGAACATATAGCTGCTTATATCGGCGCTGCCGCCTGTTTGGGAAAGTATCACCGCGCCCACGGCAAGCGCACCTGAGGAGCATATGGCTATCGCGGCGTCGCCGCTCATCTTCCCCCGCGAGCTTATCCTTATCAGCAAAAACGCGGCGGCTGCCACCACGGGTATCGCGACGTGCAGCGGGGCAAGGTTCATCGCGGCGGCTATCGCCAGCGCGCCGAATCCGACGTGTGACAGTCCGTCGCCTATCATCGAAAAGCGTTTCAGCACCAGAGATACCCCCAGCAGCGACGCGCAAAGAGATACTAACGCTCCCACCGCTAAAGCGCGCAGAAAAAAGTCATAGGAAAGAAGTTCAAGCATCGGCGCGCCCTCCCTTGTTGAGATGATGGTCACAGCAGCACCGACAGTCGCAGGTGCTCATGGTGTGGAAAATATCCGAGCTGCGGTAATCCTCCACGCTGCCGAAAAAGTACATACCGCCCTCCATATGGAGTATCTGTTTTGAATATCTGAGCGCGCCGTTTAAGTCGTGGGTTATCATTATAACGGTAACTCCGCGCTCGCGGTTGAGTCGGTATATCGTTTCGTACATATCCTGCATTGCCGAGGGGTCAAGACCCGACACCGGCTCGTCCAGCAGCAGCAGCTTTTCGGTGGCGCACAGCGCGCGGGCGAGCAGCACCCGCTGCTGCTGTCCTCCCGACAGCTCCCTGTAACTGCGCGCCGCGAGCGGAAGAATATCCATCAGCTTCATATCCTCCTCGGCGCGCGCCTTGTCGGCTTTGCCGTAAAACGGGCGCAGTCCGCGCTTAGACAGCCTGCCGGACATGACCACTTCTTTCACCGTAGCGGGGAAATCCTTTTGTAAAGCGGTCTGCTGCGGCAGATAGCCTATCTCGGCGGCTTTCAGCCCGTCGCCGTACACTATCTTGCCCGACTGCGGCGTTTTAAGTCCGAGCAGTGTTTTCATGAGCGTAGTTTTTCCGCTGCCGTTTTCCCCCACTATGCTGAGGAAATCACCTGTGTTTACGGTGAAGGACAGGTCGTTTATCACCGTCTGTCCCTCATATCCCACCGACATATTTTGACAATCTATCAGCATTTCCATCGTGTTACTCCCCCGACTCGGCGGTCACGCCGAGCCCTTTTTTGATACTTTCAAGATTTTTTCGCATAAGTGAAACGTAGCTTTCGTTGTTGTCCAGTTCCTCCTGCGATACCGTATGGCAGGAATACAGCATCAGCGCCTTTGCGCCGGTTTCGCTCGCAACGGTATCGGCGACCTTGGGACTGTTGAATTTGAAATAGTACACGGCGGGCAGCGAGTTCTCCTTTACCGTGTCTATCAGCGACGCTACGGTCTTGGCTCCCGGCTCGGAATGTTCGTCGCAGGAGGGAAACGCCGCCGCATATTTAAACCCGTATTCGTCGGTAAAATATCTGAAAGCAAACTTATCCGCGAATATCAGCGTATCGTATCTTGCGGAGCTTGCCGCGCCGCGTATATCCGTGTCCAGCTGTTTTAGTTCCTCGGCGTATTTTTCCGCCGCCGCGGTATAGCTGTCCGCGTGCGCTTGGTCGGCTTGACAGCAGGCTTCGCACACCGCGTCCAACATCAGCAGCATATTTTTCGGAGAAGTCCAGATATGCGGGTCGAAAAGCTCGCCGCCTGAGTGTTCATGCTCATGCCCGTCCTCCTCATCCTCAAATAGCAGCCGCGCGCTGTCCGACAGCCTTACCGCTTTGACCGCGTTCGCGGAGCTTACCGCTTTTTCCGCCCAGTATTCGTCGCTGCCGCCTATATAGATAAAAATATCGCAGTTTTCTATCTTCGCCATATCGCGGGGGGACGGCTCAAAGCTGTGGCTGTCCTCCCCCGGAGATACCAGCATACTTATATCCGCCCCGTCCCCGCAGACCTGTTTTGCCAAGTCATATGCGGGAAATACCGAAGTCACTATCCGCAGCCCGCCGTTTTGCGTGGGAGGAGAATTCTGCCTTGCCGAGCAGCCGACCAGCAGCAAAGCGACGAGCAGGCATAAAGCCGTTACCGCTTTCATCAGTCCCGCTCCTTTTCGCATTGTCCGCATATCCCGTAAAAGACCGTGCGCGAGGTATCCACCCTGAAATCATGGAACGCCTTGATATGCTCGTCTATATCGGAGAGGTGTTCACATTCCAGATGGAACAGCCGCCCGCATTTCAGACATTTGAGGTGGAAATGGCTGTCCGAGCCGTCGCAGTCTATATACTGATAGCAGGAGCTTTTACCGTCGGTTAGCAGGTATTTCCTCACCACGCCCTGACTGCACAGCCGGTCGAGATTTCGGTACACGGTGGTCTTGCCGACCTCGTTTTTCAATCCGTCGGAGATCTCCTCGGCGGTAAGGTGTCGGTCGGAATTTTGCCGTATATATTCAAGTATAAGAGCGCTTTGTTTGGTTTTATAACTCATTTTGCTTTCTCCGATAGGCCAAATTTGAAAATGAAAACCGTTTTCGTTTTCAATTTTACACCATCTCGGACGATTTGTCAAGGGCAGGATATTATTTTTGATTTGCTCTTGTTTTTTATAATAAATGGTGGTAAAATAATTATATATAGTCGTTTGGCGGGAAGGAGAATGAAAATGTCATATACCGCACCCATATCGGTCGAGCCTGCCGGCGCCGCCGGTTCGGTAAGGCTGACTTGGAGGGCGCTTGAGGGCTGCAAGAGCTATCATGTGTTTTTCCGCAGAGAAAACAACGCTTTCAAAAAAATCAATACCACCTCTAATCTTTCCGTGGTCATTTCGGGAGTGGACGATACCGCGCTGTGCCGTTTCAAGGTGTGCGGGGTGAACTCCCTCGGAGAGCCGGTAACGGTAGGCGAGGCGGACAACTCCTTTATGATAAAGCGGGTAAAGCTGCTTACCATGGGCTCGGTAAATCTGGAGCTGGCTTTCGCCGATTCCGCCAAGCTGTCGGTCGACGATCGGCTGAGAAAGCTGTCGCCGCTGAGCGTGTTCTTTCCCAACAAAGCCGAGGCGTGCGACGACAGCACCGACCTTGATCTTACCAAAACGGCGGGCGAATATATCGACCGCTCCGACGCGGAATATTTCATACTTGATTTTTACGGCGCCGCGATAAACCCCATCGCCAAGTGGGGAGATACCTTTGTCACCGAGAACGACGAGCTGCTGAACAGCGAATATTTCAAATCGCACGGCGAGCTGTACGAAAAGCTGCCGCGCTTTTTGCCGGAGTCGGTGGTAAAGCCGCTTATGGATATTTTCGCGGCACGGCTGCTCAAAAGATTTCAAAACAGCAGGATAATACTGGTGCGCTTTGCGCTGCCTAAATATTACGCCGTGGACAGGCACGTCAGGATAGGGGGCGGACACGGCGAGATAAACGCCTACATACGGATGCTTGAGGATATGTTTATCGAAGCCGTACACCCCATAACCGCGGATATTTCGCATGAATATTTCGGAGATTACGAAAAGTCCGGCGAAAAGGAAACTGTAATGGACAGGTTTTACCTTGCCAGACTTGCCAAGATAGTGGAGGACGTTGCCCGCGACGGGATAGAGGGCTATTATAACGACGGCGAGGATATAAACATAAAGCTGGACCGTATCGCCTACTATTACGACAGCGTTACCGCGCGCGGATTTTACGCGACGCTGTTTGACCGCTCCACCGCCGCGGGACAGATAATGCTCCGCACCTCCCGCGATTTTGTCTGCGAGAACCGCGAGCTGCTCAAAGACATAATGCAGCACGGCTTTAAGACGGTATACGACGTTTACCGTTACTATGATTTCGGCGGCGACCGTTCGGTAAAGCGGGTGTTCAAGGTGCTGTCCGCCATGGAACGCGGAAAGCTGAACGCGGTCAGCTTCGCCGAGGTGCTGGACGTTGCCGGAAAATACGAAAGACTGCGGCGTCCGCTCTCCTCGATGATAGGCACGGAGCTGGAAAAGGGGCTGGGCCGCGTTATCGTGATAACCGAGCGCAACATGATGTTTATGCTGAAAGCGGCTTACGACCTTTGGGACGGCATTTCCGTGCGCACGATAAACGAGCGGGTGGACGAGTATCTCAGGATATGCGCGCAGATACCGGTGGATATTTGGGGAAGCTGCGTATCGCGCGAGCCGATGAACCGCAGCGCCGTAGCCTGCGTGGATAAGTATATATTTAAAAATTCCGTAATGTGGGCGTTCGACCCGCCGGTGAGGGTGCGCGAGGGATTTTTCGACGGGATAGACCGATTCGGCAGTATCTGGCGGCGTTCCGTCACCGACGAGGTGTTCAACCGTCGGGCTGCCGAAATGATAGAACGCGGCATCGGCAAATGGATAATAGTGGATTTTTACGACCTGTCCTCTCAGATGGCAAGATATAACGGAAGCTGCTTTGCGGTGGATAATTTCATAAAAAGGAGCGGATTTTTCGCGGAAATAGCGGAGGAAACGGAGCTGTTTTACCTCGACGCACAGCGGGACAAAGGCGCAATATACGCGGCGGCGGAACGTCTGGCAAGGCTGCTGACGGAGCGTTACGGCGACCGCATAATCCTAAATAAAGTGCGGCTTAATACGCGCTACCGCGACCTTGACGGAAATATCTGCCCGTTGGACAACAGGACGGTGAAAGCCTCTCAGCAGGTGATAACGCTGTGCGAGGAACGATTTGCCGAGCTGACCGGCTGCTATGTGATAGATATAACCAAGCATTGCATATCCGACGATTCTTTCCCGCTGGGAGGAGCGCACGCGGCTCATTACGAGGAGATATACTATCGCGGCGCGGCGGCGTATATAGATTACATCGTGCGCGTTCGACCGTCGCAGCGGATATTCGACAAGCTGTAAAAAATTTTTCGTTCGGCAGGCTAATGCCTGCCGAACGTTTTTACGGACGACCTTATTTTTTGCGGCTGTTGTTTTAGAAATTTTGTGTGAAAAAATTGAGAAATTTTGCAAAATGGGTATTGACAAACGTTGACGACTATGATAAAATGATATACTGTATCATAATGGATTGATATGCGTCCGAATTGTGTTCAAAGACAAGCCGCAAACGCTGTTATCCCTTTTTACAAGCGGTTCTGCACGGATTTTGGCACGCTGCTGTCCAAATTATTAAGGAGTGGTAAAGTACATGGTGAATGTCAAGCAGGTCAAGCTGGGAAGAAACGAACGCCTCAGTTTTTCCAAGATCAACGAAGTTCAGCCCATGCCTAACCTTATAGAGATCCAAAAGGATTCCTATAACTGGTTTTTAAAGGAAGGCATTAAAGAAGTATTTAACGATATTTCCTCCATTACCGACTCAAACGGTAAGCTGGTGCTTAGCTTTGTGGATTACAGGCTGGACGAAGAGCCTAAATATACTATAGAAGAGTGTAAGGAACGCGACGTTACCTATGCCGCTCCGCTGAGAGTGAAAGCACAGCTCAGGAACACCGAAACGGGCGAGGTAATGGAAAACGAGATATTCATGGGCGATTTCCCGCTCATGACCGATTCCGGCACCTTTGTCATCAACGGCGCGGAGCGCGTTATAGTTTCGCAGCTGGTCCGTTCTCCCGGCGTGTATTTCGGTTTCGATTACGATAAATCCGGCAAGAAGCTGTTCCGCTCTACGGTAATACCGAACCGCGGCGCTTGGCTGGAATACGAAATGGATTCAAACGATATTTTCTATGTTCGTATAGATAAAAACAGAAAGATACCCGCGACCACGCTGCTGCGCGCGCTGGGCGATTACAGCTCCGACAGCGACCTTACGGATAAGTTCGGCGAAGAGCCGCTTATCGTTCAGACCGTCACCGACAAGGATTCCACGAAAAACACCGAGGAAGCGCTGTTGGAGGTTTACAGAAAGCTGCGTCCCGGCGAGCCTCCGACGGTGGAATCATCGCAGAACCATCTGAACGCGCTGTTCTTCGACGCGAGAAGATACGACCTTGCAAGATTCGGAAGATACAAATACAACAAAAAGCTCGGCATATCCGCGCGTATCGCCGGACATAAGGCCGCTATGCCTATAATCAGTCAGGCTACCGGCGAGCTGCTTTGCGACAAGGACGAGTTTATAAACGCGGAAAAGGCCGCCGAGATAGAGCAGGCGGGTGTTAAGGAGTGCGTTATATTTGCCGAGGATAAGGAAGTAAAGGTCATCGGCAACTGCATGGTGGATATAAAGGGTTATATCCCCGACAGTATCGACGCGGCGGCTCTCGGAGTCAACGAGAAGGTCAGCTTCGACGTACTTCAGGAGATACTGAACGGCGCGAACGGCGACGAGGAGATAGCCGAGGGTATAAAGAACAACCTCGACCGTCTTATACCCAAGCATATCACGCTTGACGACATTTACGCGTCGGTAAGCTATTTTATAAATCTGTGCGACGGAGTGGGCACGGTGGACGACATCGACCATCTCGGCAACAGACGTATACGCTCGGTGGGAGAGCTGCTGCAAAATCAGTTCCGCATCGGCTTTGCCCGCATGGAGCGCGTTATCCGCGAACGCATGGGACTTCAGTCTCAGGAATCCGACAGCATATCGCCTAATTCCTTGATAAATATACGTCCCGTAGTTGCGGCGATAAAGGAGTTCTTCGGTTCTTCGCCGCTGTCACAGTTCATGGATCAGAACAACCCGCTCGCGGAGCTTACTCATAAGAGAAGACTTTCGGCGTTGGGCCCCGGCGGTCTTTCGCGTGACCGCGCGGGATTTGAGGTGCGTGACGTTCACTACTCCCATTACGGAAGAATGTGCCCGATAGAGACCCCCGAAGGTCCTAACATCGGACTTATCTCCTATCTTGCGTCGTTTGCAAAGATAAACCAGTACGGCTTTATCGAAGCGCCCTACCGCAAGGTGGATAAGCAGACCGGCGTGGTGCTGGACGAAGTGCATTACATGACCGCCGACGTCGAGGATAACTTCATCGTGGCGCAGGCGAACGAGCCTCTGGACGAGCAGGGCAGATTTGCCAGAAAGCGTGTAAACGCGCGCTGCCGCGAGGAGATACTCGAAGTCGAGCGTGAAAAGGTCGACTATATGGACGTATCGCCTAAGATGGTCGTATCCGTAGCAACGGCGATGATACCGTTTTTGGAAAACGACGACGCTAACCGCGCGCTGATGGGCGCGAACATGCAGCGTCAGGCTGTACCGCTGATGGTAACGGAAAATCCGATAGTCGGCACGGGTATGGAATATAAAGCGGCGATAGATTCGGGAGTCGTTGTCCTTGCCAAGGAGGACGGAGTGGTGTCCTCGGTAAGCGCCGACGAAATAGTAGTCACCGACAAAAACGGACAGGATCACAGCTACCGCTTGATAAAGTTCAAACGCTCCAACCAAGGCACCTGCATAAATCAGAAGCCCGCCGTGGTAAAGGGCATGGAGATAAAGAAGGGCGACGTTCTGGCGGACGGACCCGCTACCAGCCAAGGCGAGATATCGCTCGGCAAGAACGCTTTGATAGGCTTCATGACCTGGGAGGGCTATAACTACGAGGACGCGGTGCTGATAAACGAAAAGCTGGTATACAACGACACCTTCACCTCTATCCACATCGAGGAATATGAGCTGGAGTGCCGCGACACCAAGCTCGGTCCCGAGGAGATAACCAGAGATATACCCAATCTCGGCGAGGACGCTTTGAAAGACCTCGATGAGCGCGGAATAATCCGCATAGGCGCGGAGGTGCAGTCCGGCGATATTCTGGTAGGTAAGGTAACGCCCAAGGGTGAGACCGAGCTTACCGCCGAGGAAAGACTGCTGCGCGCGATATTCGGCGAAAAGGCAAGAGAGGTAAGGGATAACTCCCTGCGCGTTCCTCACGGCGAGAGCGGAATAATAGTAGACGTAAAGGTATTCACCAGACAGAACTGCGAGGAGCTCAGCCCCGGAGTAAACGAAGTGGTACGCTGCTACATCGCGCAAAAGAGAAAGATCTCGGTAGGCGATAAGATGGCGGGCCGCCACGGAAACAAGGGCGTCGTATCCCGCATACTGAAGCAGGAGGATATGCCGTTCCTGCCGGACGGCACACCGCTCGACATCGTGCTTAACCCGTTGGGCGTTCCTTCCCGTATGAATATAGGACAGGTCTTGGAGGTACACCTCGGATATGCCTGCAAGGCGCTGGGCTGGCAGATAATGACGCCGGTATTCGACGGCGCGCACGAGCAGGACATCAGGGAATGCTTCAAGATGGCGGAAGAGCAGAGAGCCGATTATCCCGACAAGGACGGCGCTCGCATAGACTTCTCCAAGATACCGATGAATCCCGATTACAAGACGCAGCTTATCGACGGACGTACCGGCGAAAAGTTTGACAGTCCGGTAACGGTCGGATATATGTATTATCTCAAGCTGCATCATCTGGTAGACGATAAGATACACGCGCGTTCCACCGGCCCGTACGCTCTGGTAACTCAGCAGCCGCTGGGAGGTAAGGCGCAGTTCGGCGGACAGCGTTTCGGCGAGATGGAAGTATGGGCGCTGGAGGCTTACGGCGCCGCGTACACTCTGCAAGAGATACTGACCGTTAAATCCGACGATATAGACGGACGTGTAAAGACCTACGAGGCGATAGTCAAGGGCGAACCCGTTCCCGAAGCGGGCGTTCCCGAGAGCTTTAAGGTGCTTATAAAAGAACTTCAGGCGCTGGGACTTGACATAAGCGTTCTTGACGAGGATCACAACGAGATAGACCTCAAGCACACCTTTGAGGACGACGACGATGACGTGGGACTTCAGCCCATCGATGATAATTTCGGCGACTATGTTGTTGAAGAAGGCTCGCTGGACAGCTCGTTCATCACTCGCGATATTGACGAGGACGATGAGTTTTACGCCGACGAAGATGAAGATATGGACGACGATATCGACTTTAACGACGACGAGCTTGACGACGAACTGGACGACATGGACGACGATGATTTCAACGATTGATCCGGCTGCCGCAAAGGCAGAAAACCGTAAAATACGATGAAAGAGGAGGCACGCTTCTTTCCGAAGCGCGATTATCAAAGTGGGATTTAATACTTTTGACTCAATAAAGATAGGTCTGGCTTCTCCCGAAAGGATACGCGAATGGAGCTACGGCGCGGTAGAGCGCCCCGAGACCATAAACTACAGGACTCAAAAGCCCGAAAAGGGCGGCCTTTACTGCGAGAGGATATTCGGGCCGCAAAAGGACTGGGAGTGCGCGTGCGGTAAGTACAAGAGGATAAGATACAAAGGCAAGATATGCGAACGCTGCGGCGTCGAGGTCACCAGAGCCAAGGTAAGGCGCGAGCGTATGGGACATATCGAGCTTGCCGCGCCGGTATCTCATATATGGTATTTTAAAGGCACGCCCAGCCGTATAGGTCAGGTGTTGGATATTTCTCCCAAGAGATTGGAGGAAGTGCTTTACTTCACCAAGTATATAGTTGTCGACCCCGGCGATACCGTACTGACCAAGGGACAGCTGCTCACCGAAAAAGAATACGCCGACATGAGAGAGCGCTATGAGGACGATTTCAGAGCCGAGATGGGCGCGGAGGCGATAAAGGAGCTGCTGTGCGAGATAGACCTTGATAAGCTGTCAGAAGAGCTCAAAAAGGAGCTTGAGGACACCCAGCAGGGACAAAAGCGCATAAAGCTGCTCAAAAGGCTGGACGTTATAGAGGCGTTCAGGCAGAGCGGCAACCGTCCCGAATGGATGATACTGGACGTCGTGCCGGTAATACCGGCGGATATTCGCCCGATGGTAATGCTGGACGGCGGACGTTTTGCGACTTCCGACCTTAACGACCTTTACCGCAGGGTAATAAACAGAAATAACCGTCTTATCAAGATGAAAGAGCTTTCCGCGCCGGAAATAATAATCCGCAACGAAAAGAGAATGCTCCAGGAGGCGGTAGACGCGCTGATAGACAACGGCAGACACGGCAGAGCCGTTACCGGCCCCTCTAACCGTCCGCTGAAATCTCTTTCGGATATGCTCAAGGGCAAGCAGGGACGTTTCCGTCAGAATCTGCTCGGAAAGCGTGTCGATTATTCGGGACGTTCAGTTATAGTGGTAGGCCCCGATCTGAAGATGGATCAATGCGGTCTGCCTAAGGAAATGGCTATAGAGCTGTTTAAGCCTTTTGTGATGAAAGAGCTTGTCGCAAGAGGACTTTCCAACAATATAAAGAGCGCGAGAAAGATGGTGGAGCGCGCAAAGGACGAGGTATGGGACGTACTTGAGGACGTTATCAAGGATCACCCCGTACTGCTCAACCGCGCGCCTACGCTGCACAGACTGGGTATACAGGCGTTCTCGCCCGTGCTGGTAGAGGGTCGCGCGCTCAAGCTGCACCCGCTGGTATGTACCGCGTTCAACGCGGACTTTGACGGCGACCAGATGGCGGTGCATCTGCCGCTTTCCGAGGAGGCGCAGAACGAGGCGAAAAACCTCATGCTTGCGGCAAAGAACCTGTTGAAGCCCTCCGACGGACGTCCTGTCACCGTACCTACTCAGGATATGGTACTGGGTTCTTACTATCTGACTATAGATAAGCCCGGAGAGCCGGGAGAGGGTAAGATATTCCGCGACTTCAACGAGGCGCTGATGGCGTATAACGAGGGATATATAAGCATACATTCCGCCATAAAGGTGAGAGTCAGCAAGGACGTCGGCACGGACAGCCCGGAAACCGCGCTGATAGACACCACAGTCGGCAGGATAATCTTCAACGAGCATATCCCGCAGGATCTCGGCTTTGTGGACAGAAACGACCCCAACACCAAATTTGACCTTGAGATAGGGTTCAAGGTGCGCAAAAAGGAGCTTGGTCAGATAATCGAACGCTGCCTTAAAATACACGGTACTCCCATGACCGCACAGGTGCTGGATAAGATAAAAGCGCTGGGCTTTAAATATTCCACCAAGGCGGCGATAACCGTTGCTGTGTGCGACGCGGTGATACCCGAGGAGAAAAAGGATATACTTGCGGCGGCAGACGAAAAGGTGCTTGAGATAACCGATTACTACGATCAGGGCTTTATCTCCAATCAGGAGAGAAAGGAAGCGGTGCTGGACGTATGGAACAAGGCAACTTCCGACGTTACCAACGCGCTGACCAACGGTCTTGACGACTACAACCCGATATTCATGATGGCGGATTCGGGAGCGCGCGGAAGCACGAACCAGATACGTCAGCTCGCGGGAATGCGCGGACTTATCGCCAACACCTCCGGCGAAACGATAGAGATACCGATACGCGCAAATTACCGTGAAGGTCTTAATATACTGGAATACTTCATTTCCTCCAGAGGCGCGAGAAAGGGACTTGCCGATACCGCGCTGAGAACGGCGGACTCCGGCTACCTGACCAGACGTCTTGTCGATGTATCGCAGGAAGTCATAATACGTTCCGACGACTGCGGCACTGAGGACGGTATAGACATATACGAGATACGCGAGGGCAAGGAGCTTATCGAGTCGCTGGCTGAGCGTTTGGTAGGCAGATACCTTGCGGAGGATTTCTGCGACGAAAAAGGCAACGTTCTCGTTTCCAGAGATAAGCTGATAAACGACGCAGACGCGCAGCTTATAGTAAAGAGCGGAGCAAAGACGGTCAAGATACGTTCGGTGCTCACCTGTAAGGCAAAGCACGGCGTATGTACCAAGTGCTACGGCTCGTCGCTTGCAAACGGAAAGCCTATCCATATAGGCGAAGCGGTGGGCATTATCGCGGCTCAGTCGATAGGCGAGCCGGGTACGCAGCTTACCATGAGAACCTTCCACACCGGCGGTATCGCGTCGGCGGAGGATATAACGCAGGGTCTTCCGCGTGTTGAAGAGCTTTTCGAGGCACGCCGTCCCAAGTCCTCCGCGATAATGGCGAAGAACAGCGGTACCGTAAGGATAGAGGAGATAAAAAAGACCCGCCATGTTATAATCACCTCAGAGGACGGAACGGAGGAATCCTATCCCGTACCGTTCGGCTACAAGCTGAGAACGGAGATAGAGGACGGAGCTTTCGTTTCCGCAGGCGATCCGCTTACCGAGGGCAGCATCAATCCTCATGACGTGCTTGCCGTAAAGGGCGAGGAAGCGGTACAGAACTATATCATAGCCGAGGTACAGAAGGTTTACCGTTTGCAGGGCGTTGACATCAACGATAAGCATATAGAGGTCATCGTGCGCCAGATGATGCGCAAGGTAAGAGTAGACAACCCCGGAAGCAGCTATCTGCTGCCCGGTTCTACCATCGACAAGAACGAGCTGCAAAACATCATCGCAGGCCTTGACGAGCGTAAGGAAGCGGGCGAGGAGATAGAATATCCCACCTACAACCCGATACTGCTCGGTATCACAAAGGCGTCGCTCGCGACCGACAGCTTCCTGTCGGCGGCATCGTTCCAGGAGACCACCAGAGTGCTTACCGACGCGGCTATCCACGGCAAGGTAGACCCGCTGCTGGGACTCAAGGAGAACGTCATTATAGGTAAACTGATACCCGCGGGTACGGGAATGAACCCCAAGGCGTCCTCGGAAGCCAAGGAGTCGGCTGACGCCGCACGCGCGGAAGAGCCTGAGCAGCAGCTTGGTGAAACTGCACAAAATTAAACTTTAAAAAAATGAAAAAGCGGTAATTGTTACAAATTTTTGCGGCGAAACCCCAAAAACTTGACAATTACCGTTTTTTTGTATATAATAATTAAATGCGCGCAGAATATTTTCACATATACGGAAAAAACCTGCAAAAGCGCATAAAAAAGGGGTTTTACCCTACATCAATACTTTAAGGAGGTGTAAATATTGCCAACCTTTAACCAACTGGTTCGTAAGGGCAGAGCCGTACACGAGAAAAAGTCAAAGGCTCCCGCGCTGCAAAAAGCTATGAACACGCTTAAAAAGCAGACGGTAGATCTTCCTTCTCCCCAGAAGAGAGGAGTATGTACCGCAGTTCGTACCGCTACGCCGAAAAAGCCTAACTCCGCTATGAGAAAGATAGCCAGAGTAAGACTGTCCAACGGCTTTGAAGTGACCGCTTATATCCCCGGCATAGGTCATAAGCTGCAGGAACACAGCGTTGTGCTTATCCGCGGCGGACGTGTTAAGGATCTCCCCGGTGTGCGTTACCATATCGTGAGAGGAACGCTCGACGCTCAGGGCGTTGACGGAAGAATGCAGGGCAGAAGCAAGTACGGTGCAAAGCGCCCGAAGGCGGGTAAAAAATCGTAAAGTTAAGATTACAAGCCACAATTCGTGGAGATATATACTTACGGCCGCGTCTGTATAAGGCGGGTCGTCGGGACGTATGCTCTGGAATTGGACGGCGGGAGTTAATCGCTTTCGAGTACCTATGATTTTCATTATTTATGAAGGAGGGAAGTAAAGTGCCAAGAAGAGGTAACGTTCCCAAGCGTGATGTGCTGCCCGATCCTTTGTACGGTTCGCAGCTTGTTACCAGACTGATAAACAATATCATGCTTGACGGCAAAAAGGGAGTAGCCCAGAAGATAGTTTACGGCGCGTTTGAAATCGTCGCCGAGAAGTCCGGCAAGGGCGCTCTTGAAGCATTTGAAGAGGCAATGGAGAATATCATGCCTCAGCTTGAGGTAAAGGCGCGCCGTGTAGGCGGTGCGACATATCAGGTACCTATGGAGGTTCGTCCCGAAAGGAGAAGAACGCTCGGCCTGAGATGGATAACTCAGTACAGCAGACAGAGAAACGAAAAGACAATGAAAGAAAGACTTGCAAACGAGATACTTGACGCGCTCAACGGTCAGGGCGGCGCTTGCAAGAAAAGAGATGACACCCACAGAATGGCCGAGGCAAACAAAGCCTTCGCTCATTACAAGTGGTAATCGGATAAGACGGAGGGAAATATGGCAAGAGACGTATCTCTTGAAATGACGCGTAATATCGGTATTATGGCTCACATCGACGCGGGCAAGACTACCACTACCGAGCGTATACTGTTCTATACGGGTATAAACCACAAGCTCGGAGAGGTACATGACGGCGCCGCTACGATGGACTGGATGGAGCAGGAGCAGGAAAGAGGAATAACCATTACCTCTGCCGCAACTACTGCATACTGGAAAAAGCACAGGATCAATATTATCGATACTCCCGGCCACGTTGACTTTACCGTTGAGGTTGAGCGTTCACTCAGAGTTCTTGACGGCTCGGTCACCGTGTTCTGCGCAAAGGGCGGTGTTGAACCTCAGTCGGAAACCGTGTGGCGTCAGGCAGACAAGTACAAGGTGCCCAGAATGGCCTATGTAAACAAGATGGACATAATGGGAGCCGACTTTTACAATGTTGTAAGCATGATGAAGGACAGACTTAAATGTAATGCTGTCCCGATCCAGCTTCCTATCGGCGCTGAAGACAGCTTCAGAGGCATTATCGACCTTATCGAGATGGACGCCGATATTTACTATGACGATCTGGGCAAGGATATGCGTGTCGAGGATATACCCGAAGACATGAAAGAGATCGCCCAGAAATATCATGACGAGCTGATGGAGGCCGTTGCAGAGCAGGACGAGGAGCTTATGGACAAGTTCCTTGAGGGAGAAGAGATCTCCACCGAGGAAATAAAGAGAGTTCTGCGCAAGGCTACCATCGACAATGAGATAGTACCCGTCGTATGCGGTACTTCCTACAGAAACAAGGGCGTGCAGAAGCTGCTGGACGCGATAATAGACTATATGCCGTCACCGCTCGACGTGCCCGCTATAAAGGGTACGGATCCCGAAACGGGCGAGGAGGTGGAAAGGCACGCCGGCGACGACGAGCCGTTCTCGGCACTTGCGTTCAAGATAGCTACCGACCCGTTTGTAGGAAAGCTCTGCTTTTTCAGAGTTTACTCCGGCACGATCTCCACAGGTACTACCGTGCTGAACGCGACCAAGGACAAAAAAGAGCGTATCGGGCGTATACTTCAGATGCACGCCAACCACAGGCAGGATCTTGAGATATGCTACTGCGGCGACATAGCCGCCGCGGTAGGCGTAAAGAACACCACCACCGGCGACACGCTTTGCGACGAGGAACACCCCGTTATACTGGAATCCATGGAGTTCCCCGATCCCGTTATAGACTTGGCTATAGAGCCTAAGACCAAAGCGGGTCAGGAAAAGATGGCTATCGCGCTGTCCAAGCTGGCGGAGGAAGACCCGACCTTTAAGACCTACACCAACGATGAAACGGGACAGACCATCATCGCGGGCATGGGCGAGCTTCACCTTGAGATAATCGTTGACAGACTGCTTCGTGAATTCAAGGTAGAGGCAAACGTCGGAGCGCCTCAGGTCGCATATAAGGAGACCATCACCACCTCAACGGACGTTGATACCAAGTATGCGCGTCAGTCGGGCGGTAAAGGTCAGTACGGTCACGTTAAGCTGCACGTTTCACCCAACGAGTCCGGAAAGGGCTATGAGTTTACCAACAGCGTTGTCGGCGGCGCTATCCCCAAGGAATATATCCCTGCGGTAGACGCGGGCATACGCGGCGCGCTGGAATCCGGCGTGCTTGCGGGATACCAGACCGTTGACGTAAAGGTAGACCTTTACGACGGCTCTTACCACGAGGTAGACTCGTCGGAAATGGCGTTCAAGATAGCCGGTTCAATGGCTATAAAGGAGGCTTGCCGCAAGGCTAACCCCGTTATCCTTGAGCCTATCATGAAGGTCGTGGTCACCGTCCCCGAAGAATACATGGGCGACGTTATCGGCGATCTCAGCTCTCGCCGCGGCGAGATACAGGGCATGGACGACAGAAACGGAATCAAGCAGATAAATGCGTTCGTTCCGCTTTCGGAGATGTTCGGCTACTCCAACGACCTGCGTTCCAAGACTCAGGGACGCGGACAGTATGTAATGGAGCCCAGCCATTATATCCAAGTGCCCAAGTCCATCGCGGACGGCATAATCAACAAGCGTTCCAAGGACTGACGGACACGTTCCGCCGATACTGTGTAAAGCCACGGTGCGGCAAAACGGAAGAGTTTATTAAAAAACTTTAAAAAAAGTATAAAAAACACTTGTATTTTTAACTGTTTTCTGTTACAATATCAAGTGAGGTGTACGGAATACACATATTAAAGGAGGAAAATTCCAATGGCAAAAGAAAAATTTGAACGTACCAAACCCCATGTAAACATTGGTACAATCGGTCACGTTGACCACGGCAAGACTACATTGACCGCAGCTATCACCAAGGTGCTGGCACTTAAAGGTTATGCACAGTTTGAAGCATATGATATGATAGACAAGGCTCCCGAGGAAAGAGAGCGTGGTATCACTATCAACACCGCTCACGTTGAGTACGAGACCGACGCGCGTCACTATGCGCACGTTGACTGCCCCGGCCATGCCGACTACATCAAGAACATGATCACCGGCGCGGCTCAGATGGACGGCGCTATCCTCGTCGTTGCAGGTACTGACGGTCCTATGGCTCAGACTAAGGAGCATATCCTGCTGGCTCACCAGGTAGGCGTTCCCGCAATGGTAGTATTTATCAACAAATGCGACGACGTTGACGATCCCGAGCTGCTGGATCTCGTTGAGATGGATATTCGTGATACCCTTTCTTCTCATGACTTCCCCGGCGATGAGATCCCCGTTATCCGCGGCTCCGCAAAGGTAGCTCTGGATTCCGACAGCAAGGACATCAACGCTCCCGAATATGCTTGCATTCTCGAGCTTATGAAGGCTGTTGACGAGTATATCCCCACTCCCGACCGTAAGGCTGATCTTCCGTTCCTTATGCCTATCGAGGACACTATGACCATTTCCGGCCGTGGTACCGTCGTTACCGGCAGAGTTGAGCGTGGTATCCTTAACCTCAACGATACCGTTGAGATAACCGGTCTGGTAGACGAGCCCAGACAGACCGTCGTTACCGGTATAGAGATGTTCCGTAAGCTGCTTGACTTCGCTCAGGCGGGCGACAACATCGGCGCGCTGCTCCGTGGCGTACAGAGAAGCGAGGTAGAGCGTGGACAGGTACTTTGCAAGCCCGGCTCTATCCACCCCCACAAGAAGTTCAGCGGTCAGGTCTATGTTCTTAAAAAGGAAGAGGGCGGACGTCATACTCCTTTCTTCTCCAACTACAGACCTCAGTTCTTCTTCAGAACCACCGACGTTACCGGCGTTATCACTCTTCCCGCAGACAAGGAAATGTGCCTGCCCGGCGATAACGTTTCTATGGATGTAGAGCTTATCACTCCCATAGCGATCGAAGAAGGTCTGCGTTTCGCTATCCGTGAGGGCGGCAGGACCGTAGGTTCCGGCGTCGTTACCAAGATCAACGAATAATAGACAGTAAAATAAACGGTATCCGCCCTAACAGGCGGATATTGTTTTTTCCGAGAAAGGAGGCGTTTATGGTACTTCCCAAGGACATATCCATGGTGCTGGAGCGGCTGGAGAGCCGCGGTCACAGCGCTTACGTCGTGGGCGGCTGCGTGCGTGACAGCCTGCTGGGCAGACAGCCGGCGGACTATGATGTTGCGACCGACGCAAAGCCGGACGAGATCATCTCCGCGTTTGAGGGGTATCATATCTACACCTCCGGCATAAAGCACGGCACGGTCAGCGTGGTGATAAACGGCGCGCCGGTAGAGATCACCACCTTTCGGGTGGACGGCGATTACAGCGACCGCCGGCGTCCCGACAGCGTGAGATTTACCGACAGGATAGAGGAGGATCTGTCCCGCCGCGATTTTACCGTAAACGCTATGGCATACCGCCCCGACGGCGGGATCATCGACCCGTTCGGCGGTCGGGAGGACTTAAAGCGCGGTATCATTCGCGCGGTAGGCGACCCTGCGACAAGGTTCGGCGAGGACGCGCTGAGGATATTGCGTGCGCTGCGCTTTGCATCAAGGTACGGCTGGAGCTTGGACAAGGACACCTCCGACGCGGTGCATGAGCTTAAAGGGCTGCTGAGCGACATTTCCGCCGAGCGGATACGCGACGAGCTTTGCGGTATAATAACCGGCGAATGTATGCGGATATTGACGGAATATTCCGACGTTATATGCGGGATAATACCCGAGCTTGCGCCCTGCGTGGGCTTTGAGCAGCACACGAAATATCACGACAAGACCGTTTACGGACATACCGCCGCGGCTGTATGCGCCGCCGAAAACAACGTGATAATGCGGCTTACCATGCTGCTGCATGATATAGGAAAGCCGGACACGTTTTTCATGAAGGACGGGGTAGGGCATTTTTACGGTCATGCGGACGTCAGCGTTGAAAAGGCGCGGGAGATACTGAACCGACTGCGCTTTCCCAACAAGGTAAAGGATAAGGTGCTGTTTTTGATACGGCACCACGGCACGGTCATGCAGGACAGCCCCAAATATTTCCGGCGCGCTGCCGCAAAGTACGGTGAGGAGGGCTTCTTCGAGCTTATTAAGGTCCATATATATGATAATATGGGCAAGGCAAAGGAGTATGTTTGGGAAGCGGAGCAGTTTCGGACAATGGAAAAACACGCGAGGGAGTTTTTTGCCGCAGAGCCTGCGCTGTCGCTGAAAAGCCTTGCCGTCAGCGGCGGGGACATGATAACGCTCGGCTATAAGGGCAGCGAGATAGGCAGGGCGCTGGACTTTCTGCTGCGTTCGGCGGCGGATGGGAACTGCGAGAACAGCAAGCCCGCTCTGCTCAAATATCTTAAAGAGAATTTCGGCAAAGACCGTGAGAACTGAAAGGAGATAGTGTTATGGCGCTTACCGATATAGGAATAGACCTTGGAACGGCTAACGTTATTATAACGATAGGAAACAAGGGAATAGTGGTGAACGAGCCGTCGGTGGTAGCTTACGACAAGAAAAAGCATCAGGTGCTGGCGGTAGGTAAAGAGGCGTACAAAATGATAGGCAGAACGCCCGAATATATAGTGGCGGTAAAGCCTTTGAAGGACGGAGTTATCTCGGACAACGAGATGACCGAGGCGATGATAGTGGAGTTTATCCGCAAGGTCATAGGTAAGATAATGAAGCCTCGTATAATCCTCTGCGTACCCTCGTCGGTCACGGATGTTGAAAACCGCGCGGTGGTGGAGGCGGCTTTGTCCGCGGGCGCAAGAAAGGTCTATATAATAGAAGAGCCTATCGCGGCGCTGCTCGGTGCGGGAGTGGATATTTCTAAACCCAACGGCACTATGGTGGTGGATATAGGCGGCGGCACGGCGGATATAGCGGTAGCGTCCTTTAACGGCATCGTCAGGAGCTGTTCCATCAAGATGGCGGGAAATAAATTCGACGCGGCGATAATCAAGGGCGTACAGCAGAAATACAAGATACTTATAGGCGAAAAGACCGCGGAGCAGGCGAAAAAGGAGATAGCGAACGTTTACGATCCCGACGGCAGCAAAAAGGTAGTGGTCAAAGGTCGCCATTTGCTTAAAGGTCTGCCGGAAAGCGTCGAAATAAACGATATAGATGTGCGTGACTTTCTTATTGACAACGTGACGGAGATAGTGGACAAGGTCAAAGAGGTGCTGGAGGCTACTCCGCCGGAGCTGGTGGGCGATATCCTTACAAACGGTATCATCATGACCGGCGGCGGCGCGATGTTGGGCGGCTTTGACAAGCTCATAAGCGACGCGGTGGGCGCTCCCTGCCGCATGGCGGAAAATCCCATAGAATGTGTGGCGCGCGGCGTTCAAAAAGCGTTCGACTATACCGACGAGCTGTTGGACGGCTTTGAAAAAATTTCCATCTACCGCTATAAATAAAATAATCAGCAACGGAGAGTGACGGATCATGTTTGATATCAAAAACCTGAAATGGACGCGCGAACCCGCTAATTATGTCACGGACGGTGAAAAGATAGAGATAACCACAAGTCCGCATACCGACTTGTGGCAAAAGACGTACTATCATTTTATCAACGACAACGCGCCGGCCTTGCAGACGGAAACCGAGGAAAAGTTTTTTTCCTTTACCGTTAAGACGGAGTTTGAAAGTAAGAACAGGTTCGACCAATGCGGAATAGATAGGCATGCGGGAGTCGGACCCAAGCCGCCCCACGGCGATGCCTTTGGGCTCTTTTCGTCCCTTTCGGCTTGACAGGCGCCAGCCTGCCTGCGCCTCAAGAAACAAAAATCACCTCAAATTCATTCGCCGTGAGGCGGCTTGTGTCCGACTTCTCCGCAACGACTATACCCTTGTACGCCTATCGCGGCCGTCACCTTATTATCTCGATCTCGGCGCATTTTACGCCGGTCAGCCGTTCGGACAGCGCGTCGGGCTGGGAGCAGCCCGCATACAGCTTGAATTTTCCTTTAGGAGAGATACGTTCGCCGCTGTCGGTAACTACCGTAAAGGCGTTTTTGTCAAGCGTTACCATGACCGTCTTTTTCTCTCCCGCCGCCAAAGCTACCCTTGCGAAACCGCACAGACTGCGGATCGGCGCGCCCTCCGTCGGGGCGGAAATGTAAAGCTGTATCACGTCCTCGGTATCGAAAGAGCCGATGTTTTCCACCGTTACCTTAGCGGTTGCTCCGTCAAATTCCAATGCGGAGCATATCGTTTCGGAATAGGTCAGTCCGTAACCGAAAGGATAAAGTATATTGTCCTCGGTGAAACGGTAGGTCCGGCCGCGCATATTGTAATCGGTAAATTCCGGCAAAGCGTCGGAGTCTTTGTAGAAAGTTACCGGCAGCTTGCCGGAGGGGGAGATATCTCCGAAAAGTATCTTCGCCAGCGCCGTACCGCCCTCGCTGCCGGAATACCAGGCATGGATAAGCGCGTCGGGCTTTGCGCCGATGTTTATCGCGCTTCCCGCCGCACAGACGATTATCATGGGCTTTCCCACGGCGCTGACTGTTTCTATCAGCCTGCGCTGACTTTCCGGCAGCAGCAGGTCTTTTTTGTCGCCGGAGGAAAACTCGTTGCCGGTATCGCCCTCCTCGCCCTCTATGGTCGCGTCCAGACCAAGACAAAGAATCACCGCGTCGGAATTTTCGGCTGCCGCCGCAGCCTCGGCGTAACGGTCGCCCGAAAGCGCGAGCCCCGACACCCTGTCCTTATAAAGGTGGCAGCCCTCGGCGTACAGCACCCTGCCGGAAAATCTTTCGCTTATGCCGCACAGGAATGTTATATATCCGTCGGCGGTCCCGCAGTAATTTCCCTCCAGAGCGGCGACGCTGTTGCTGTTAGGTCCTATTACCGCGAGCGTTTTTATTTTGTTTTCGTCAAGCGGAAGTATACCGTTGTTTTCAAGCAGTACGATTGAGCGTTCCGCACATTTAAGCGAAACCTCCTTATGCTCCTTGCAGGAAACCACGGTATAGGGGATACCGTCGTATTCACAACCATCGTCGAACATACCCAGCCTTATGCGTGTTCTCATAAGATGAACGCAGGCGGTGCGAATGTCCTCCTTGGTGATAAGTCCGTCCTCCAGAGCCGCCAACAGGTTTACATAGGTGCAGCCGCAGTTTACGTCGCAGCCCGCTTTGAGCGCCATGGCGGCGGATTCCACGGGATTTGAGGTGACGTGGTGATTTTCGTGAAAATCCCGTATCGCCCAACAGTCGGACACAAAATATCCGTCAAAGCCCCATTCCCGCAGCTTTCCCATAAGCAGACCGCTTGCGCAGGCGGGTTCGCCGTTCACGCGGTTGTACGCGCCCATCACGCCCTCTACCTTGGCTTCTTCCACGAGAGCTTTGAATGCGGGAAGATAGGTCTCTTCAAGGTCGCGCGCGGATACCTCGGCGTTAAATTCGTGGCGGAGCTGTTCCGGTCCGCTGTGTACCGCGAGGTGTTTTGCGCAGGCGGCTACCGTCAGCGTTTGCTTTTCGCCCTGTAAGCCGCGCACATACGCTTTGCCGAGCCGTGCGGTCAAATACGGATCCTCTCCGTATGTTTCATGCCCGCGTCCCCAACGCGGATCACGGAAAATATTGATGTTCGGCGCCCAGACTGTAAGTCCTTTATAAATATCTCGGTCGCCGTGCTTGATATAGGCGTTGTATTTTGCCCTCGCCTCCAAGGCGGTTATCTCTCCGGCGCAGCGTATAAGCTCGTCGTCGAACGTTGCGGCAAGTCCTATCGCCTGCGGAAAAACCGTCGCCGTGCCGGAGCGCGCCAACCCGTGCAGCGCCTCGTTCCACCAGTTATAGGCGGGTATTCCCAGCCGTTCTATCGCGGGCGCGTCATAGCGCAGCTGCGACGCTTGCTCCTCAACGGTCATTTCGTCCGTCAACGCCTCGGCGCGTTCAAGTGCGGAAAGGGTTTTGTCCAAATACTTTTTCATATATTTTTCCTTTCTTACCTATAGGTTCGCTCCCCGTATGCCTAAATTTTATCATATCGTATAATTTTTGTCAAATAATAAAAACAAGGCACGGTAAAAACCGTGCCTTATTTGGTGGGAGCGGGTGGATTCGGACCACCGAAGCGAAACGCAACAGATTTACAGTCTGCCCCCTTTGGCCACTCGGGAACGCTCCCATATATTGTTTGTTGGAGCTGGTGGACGGACTCGAACCCCCGACCTGCTGATTACAAATCAGCTGCTCTACCAACTGAGCTACACCAGCATTTCACACCAGCGTATTAAATTATATCATATCGGACGGAGGTTGTCAAGCGATTTTTTGAAAAAATTGAAATTTTGAAAATCAAACGCCACTGCCGCTTAATGCTTTGCGGCGCTTTCCGACCGCGCTCACGCACAGACGGATTTTTGTAAAAATGAATGTTGACAAATAAATGGGAGTTGTGTTATAATTATATTGCAACACAATTCTATATAGCCGTATAAGGTGTACGCTTTTTCCTGTTATGGTAAAAGTGCATGCTCTTTTTTCGTATGCTTTATATGGTTACGGAATTGTGTTGCAGCAATCGGAGCTTTGCATTTTTCGGTGCGCAGCTTCGGCTGCGCACTTTTTGCTTTTACGGCAACGGCGCGCGGCAAAAAAATACGGCACAAAGCCGAAAAGTATATGAAAACGGAGGAAAAAGAAATGAAACTCAAAAAAATTGCTGCGGCATTTTTAGCTGCCGCGGCAGCGCTGGCTTTAGCCATGCCGTCTATCGGAGCCGTGCCTGCCGACAGCACGGACACACAATTTTCCGTTGAGGATCTAAAAGCGGGAGATTATTTCTATGTGGCTTTTGATCCGAATACGGGCGATGTTATCAGCGATCCTTACGATGATATCGACAAAATTGCCGAGATTTACGGTGAAGAAGATGCCGCAGCTTATGATTGCCAGGTGTTAAGCGATGGAACCATCAGTATCCAGACGAGTTGTTGGAACAATGTATTGGTACATAGTGGTAAAAAGATAACCATTCCCAAAACGATCTGCGGATATACCGTTACTCAAATCGGACACATCGATACTGCTATCGCGCGTTGTATAGGAGGCTTTTCTTCGGTAACTATTCCCGACACGGTCACAGCTATAAACAAAATGGTTTTTTATGCGATTTTTACTCTTGAAGAGGTAAACTTCGGTGAAAATTCACAGCTTAAACTCATAGGCCAGGGTGCTTTTAGTGACTGCCGTTCTTTAAAGTCTATCACTATCCCCGCAGGTGTTGAAACTATAGAAAAATATGCGTTTGCTAATTTTGAAATAGATGGAAGTGGGCTTGGCGCTTATGAAGATATGGCTGATACATATTCCTTGACTACCGTAAAGTTTGCCGAGGGCTCAAAGCTGAAAACCATAGGTGATTACGCATTCCAAAATCAATGCTCGATCACGGATATTGAACTGCCCAACGGTTTGGAAGAGATAGGCAACGAGGCTTTTGCAGGGTGTACATCGCTTGATTCCGTTACTATTCCCCAAAGCGTAAACTCTATATCTAAAACGGCTTTCAAAGAGTCTTCGCTTAAAAACATCAACGGCGTTGCAGGCTCTTATGCGGAAACATTTGCAAAAGAGAACGGCTACACATTCAACGGTATACCGTTCGATGATGACCCGTCAGGTGATGACCCGTCAGGCGATAATCCGTCCGGAGATAACCCGTCCGGAGATAACCCGTCCGACGATGATCCGTCAGGCGACGACCCGTCAGGCGACGACCCGTCAGGCGATAATCCGTCCGACGATGATCCGTCCGACGATGACCCGTCAGGCGACGACCCGTCAGGCGATAATCCGTCCGACGATGATCCGTCCGACGATGACCCGTCCGGCGATGATCCGTCAGGCAATAACCCGTCCGGCGACACAACGTCAGACACATCGAACGGCGATAACGGCTCTTCCGATTCGGGAAGCGCCGATAAAGATAACAACAATCCCGATACAGGCGCGGAAAGCATTGCGTTGACCGCGGGTCTTGCAGTCCTCGCAGCGTCAGCCGTTGCTATCAGCCGTCGGAGAAAATAAGAGAAAATAAGCATATTGACCCCCGATTTTTGTTCGGGGGTTTCTTTTTGACAAAAAGTTGACAAATAAATAATTATTATGCTATAATCATAATGCGATGTACTTAATATTATAAAAACAGGTAGATGTGTATCTACGGCAAAATGAAAACGGAGGGAAAGACATGAGATTTAAAAGGATAGCTGCGGCTGTTTTGGCGGCGGCGGCGACGGCAAGCGCGAGCGTGTGCGCTTATGCGCAGACCGCACCGTTTGAGTGGGAGCTTGAAAACGTCAAGAGCGCGGACGGCTACGACAAAGAGAAAAGCGCTGTTTTAAATTTCTTCGGCATAGATGAGTCGCAGGGAGTAAACGCGATAGACGGGATACTTTCCGACGACAGCTTTATCACGGTGGATTTCGGCAATAATTCTATAGACGAAGAGCTGCTGCCGGTGTTTTATTTTTATAAATTTTCCGAGGACGGTTCGACGCTTGAAGAAAAGTATGCGTTCGGCATACATTCCCATCCGGCGACCAGAGATTTTGCCTGGGATCTTGACGGGAAAAAAGGCGAGCCGTATACCGCCGACGGGCAGCAGGACGGAATAGATTATAATAACAGCAGATGTATCGTAGGGCATACTACCGTACTCGGCAACAAAATAAGCTGCGGTCTTATGAAGGTGCTGTATGAAGAAAACGTCAGCGGAGCTATTGATATGGGACCCGATTTCTATAGCGACGAAGAGATAGAAGAGTTAAAAAATCTTCCGAGCTTTGACGAATATGACGTTATAATGGTCGGGATAAGCAACGGTGATATGTTCAGTTCGGTAATATTCCTTACCGAAAGCTACACGGCGGCTAATCCTCCGTCACCTAAGCCGGAGACCTCCGCCGAGCCCGAAACCTCGGCGGCTCCCGAAACTTCGTCCGTTTCCGAGACCTTGGCAGAACCTGAAACTTCCGCCGAGCCCGAAACCATGAGCGAGCCCGAAACCTCGGCGGCGTCCTCCGAGCTTTCCTCTTCGGTATCTTCCGACGTTTCCGACCAAGGCGGCAGCTCCACGGTTTGGATAATTGCGGGAGTGGCAGCCGGAGTGGTAGTTATCGCAGGAGCGGCAGCGGGAATAATTATTTTTAAAAAGAGAAAATAAGCATATCGACCCCCGATTTTACATCGGGGGTCATCCTGTTATTACCGATTATGATGTATGTTATAGAAGATGGCGATCAAGCATTATTCGCTATCTTTCCGTCCTTTATCTCGATCACCCTTTTGCACTGTGCCGCGATATTCATATCGTGGGTGACGATTATGACGGTCGTGCCTTTTTCATTAAGGCTTCGCAGCAGCTCTATTATTCCGGCTCCGGTCTTGCTGTCAAGCGCGCCGGTCGGCTCGTCGGCTAAAATTATATCTGCGTCGGACACCAACGCACGCGCGATAGCGACGCGCTGCTTTTGTCCTCCCGAAAGCTCGGATATCTTTCTGTCCTTAAGCTCGGATATACCTACCGCCGATAACGCCTCCTCCGCCTTTTTGCGGCGCAGGCGGGCGGGCATTTTCTTTTTTGCAAGCAGCAAAGGCAGCTCGGCATTTTCCATTACCGTGAACTGATTTATCAGCGCAAAGTCCTGCATGATGAAGGATATCTTTTCATTTCGCAGCAGAGCGGACTTTTTATCGGAACATTCCGTAACGTTTTTGCCGTCAAGGATATATTCTCCGCTTTCGGGCTTTTCGGTAAGACCGATTATTTTAAGCACTGTGGATTTTCCCGCGCCGGACGCGCCTATCACCGCCACCATTTCGCCGTCGGCTATCTCAAGGGATATTCCGTCGGCGGCTTTTATCGGCTGTCCTCCCGCGTGATAGGTTTTGCAGATGTTGTTGAGCTTTATCATAGGTCACCCTCCCATTCTCCCGATTCATATGCTTTTAAGCTCTTGACTGACGAATAGTACGACATCAGCAGAGAAAGCGCGTACAGCACCGCGAACATTACCGCCGCAGCTATCGCTCCATAAAGCAGATAGCCCGGCTTTTCTCCGATTATGTTAAGATACACCGCCGCAAGCAGACTTCCCGCTGTTACCGCCGCCGTAAAGATGATAAGCCACTTTACGGCGGTGAGCCTTGTAAGTCCCGCGCGGCTCATACCGCACAGCTTATAGACCGCGTACTCTCGGCGGGTCTTGCTGCCTGAAAGGATAGATACCGCTATTACCGAGAAAACCGTCAAAAGAAGCGAGGAGATAAGTATCACGCTGTTTTCTGATACAAAAGCGGTTATCTTTGCTATGGTGTTCTCCTCCGCCTCGTCAAGGTTCACAGCGGCAAATCCACATTCATCTATAACGGACAGCAGCTTATCATACTGCTCATCGGTAATGCCGTCCGCGAGCTTTGCCATGATATATGACGGGCGGCCGTTCATATAGTCCATATAGTTAAAGCTGTCTTTTTTAAGAGCTATCAGCATGCCGCTGACGGAAATACTCTGCGGTGATAAGAAAAAGCCTTCAAGCTCCGCCTCAGTGGCTGAAAATTCGTTCATCGGAAAAGCGTATGCGGGATCGCTGAGCTCGCCTACTATCTCTATTGTGAAGGTGTCATAGCGGTGTTCTTTAAGGTTATAAGTCCGTTCGGTTATTATATCACCGACCTTATACGGCGGAGAGTCGGCCGAGGGAGCGTTTTCGTCGGTCATCCACGGATACATCAGCGCGTAATAGTGATTTTCGTCCTCGGTCGGTTCAAACAGCGGCGATATATCGGCGTTAGAAAGTCTGACGTTTTTCAGCAGATATTCATCGATAAGGACGGTCGATGTCCCTAACGCCGCGTTGTAATGTATCTCGCTGATACAGCCGCTGTCATTTAACGCGGCGAAAAGGTCCTCGTAAAGATACTTGCCTTTATAATGGGCTTTTTCCATATACTCGGCGTCTTTTTCGTAGAAGAAAGCGTAAAACTCGTCCCATTGCTGTTCGGTCAGGGTCGATGGGTCTGTAATGTTGTTTTTTGCAAAATATTCTTCCTTTACGCTTTCAAGATCGGGACGGCCGCTGTTTTCATCGGAGGCTAAGATCTCATCGAGCTTGTTCGGGTCGCTGTTCAGATATAAATATCCCTTATGCGCGCCGTTTGCGGATAAAACTATATCGTACTGCTGAAATACCGAGCTTAACGTGTAAGCCGTCACCGCAAAGCATACGGCGATCTGGACCGCAATTATAAGAAAGGACGCCCATTGTTTTTTAAGACTTCTGAGTGCAAGCGTCATCTCATCGCCTCCTTTGCCGCTTGATAGATATATTCGGCTGTCAGCGCGATAAGGCTGATAATTACCGAGCCTGTAAACACCGCAAGGTATAATTCACCCGCAAAGGCATATTTCAGCAGCGGCTCGGCGGCGGTAAGCAGCGGCTTTGCCAAAAGCTCAAAACACAATACCCCTACCCCCGACGCCGCTGCGGAGATAAGCAAAATTTCACCCATAGAGAATAGGAGCAGCTTTTTCTCCGAGCAGCCGCATAATCTGTACACCGTAAGCATTGTTCTGCGCTGTGAAAGGATATAATAGAATATGTAGATAAAATTGACCGCCGACAGCAAAGCGACAAGATACACGAGTATATTGCCCAGCGAGAATATGCTTTCAAGATTATAGTCGCGCTCTACAGGTTCCGATATATTTGCGCCTGGGAACAGCCCGTTAAGCTCGGACTTTATCTTGTCAAGCTCGGGATAGCCGCTGATATTGCGGTACTTTATCTCGATATCGGAAATAAGCGGGTCGATTTTCTGTGCCGTTTTATACGATATAAAATTACGGTAAAAATCCGCTTTGCCGGCGGGATACGAGGCGAAAACCTCATATTCCTTTCCCTGGAGGGTAACGCTTTGCGGGGCTGCGTCGGAGTCGGTTTTTACAATTACGGCGTTGTCGGAATCCAAAAACGCGTCGATATCTGTGGAGGGTATTCCCGTCTTTTGGAAGAGATCCTCTGTTCTTTCCTTTTCGCCTGTAGGATAGAAGCATGCGGCTTCATCGGGGTCTTTCCAGACGCAGCGAGCCAGCACATACTCAACGTTATCGTCCTGTGAAACACCGTTTATGTCGCCGCTAAACTCAGACAGCCTGACGCCGTCCGAACCGACACTCACCTTGAACGTGGTCAGTCCGTCCTCGTAGGCGCTGTTTTGTATGCGTGTGCTGCCGTATTTTCCGATTATGTAGATACACACTACGGTCGAGAAAATGTAAAACAGCACAAACACGATATACACCACGGGATTTTGCCGCACCGAGGCTTTTATACTTCGGAAAAATAGCGTCAAGCTGTTCATGTATGCTCCTTTCGCTTAGCTGAAAAGTAAAATATATCGGTTATCGGTAAGTATGTTAAATAAAGTGTACAGTCTGCGCCGCAGTCTTCGCTGTATCCTAAAGCAGGAGCGTTATATGCGGCATAAATTATGTGCGGGAGTGATTTTTCCATATAATATATGATCTTTTTTTCGTCAAAAACGGGACAGTATTTTAAAAAATTTTTTTAAATTTTCTATTAAGTAACTATGCCTATCTACATGGTTATTGCTTTCATGATAACATACTTATGTCCGCTTGTCAACATTAGGCATAAAGAAAATATGTAAAAAACACCGCGTCCGAAAACGGACCGCGGTGATTATTTATTATGACCTCATTTAGGAGTCAGCGTTACCGCCACAAGCTCAGGTCGGATAAACAGTCTCGGCACGGCGATAAGGGCGGACGGTTTCCACAGACCGCGGCTGACTATGTGCGCGGTATCGCCGTGCATATAAAGTCCTCCCGCGTATTTCGGGAAAAGCCCCTGTCCGGGCGCGAACACGCCGTTTATAAGACCCGGTATGCGCCATTGACCGCCGTGAGCGTGTCCCGACAGTATCAGGTCGAAGCCTCCGCGCAGGTATTCCTCTATTTGTTCGGGGAAATGCGCCACCAGTATGCGGTAGCCCGCGTCGGAGGTGTCGGTCACGGCGTCAAGCTGGTTTACATATCCTCTTTGCTCGTCATAATCGGAGGTATACGCGTCGTAGATACCGCATATCTCTATCGTATCCGAGTTTACGGTAAATTTCGCGCTGCTGCCCTCCAGCACGGTAACGCCCATTTCGCTCATACGGCGTTTTATCCGCTTGCTGTCGCCGCGCTTCATCTCGTGATTTCCTATCGTGTAGCAGCAGGGATATTTTTCGGCAAGGCGTTTAACCAAAAGAAAAGAATTGTACGGCTCCTGCCGTTTGGTCTTATCCGCGAGATCTCCGCCGAAGACCACGATGTCCGGCGAGAGCTTTTCAATTTCCTCCGTCAGCTCCGACTGGTCGCTGCCGAACAACGAATCGTGCAGGTCGGAGATGAATACGATGTTTATTTTCCCGCTCAGCTTATCCGAGTTTACGCTGTATTTTTTTGTGATCAGCCGCATATCGAGCGCCGCGGCGGAGACCGCGCCCGCGGCAAATGCCGCGGCGCTCGCCGCTATGATTTTTCCTTTGTTCATAACATCACCTTAAAAAAGCGGAAAATATCATTTGTAGCCGTCCGTGCCGGTAAGACTGTCGTCGTTTTCTATCCAGCTCGACGTTTCTATTATCCGAAAATTCTCCTCATCGGTGCGGATAATTACCCTATCTATGCCGGCGTTTATTATCAACCGCTTGCACATGGAGCAGGGCTCTACATCGCCGCACAGCTTTCCCGTCACGGCGTCACGGCAGGCAAGATATATTTCCGAGCCTATCATGTCCGTTCTGGGCGCGGATATGATACAGTTTGCCTCGGCGTGTACCGAACGGCACAGCTCGTACCGCTGACCTTTCGGTATGTTCAGTTTTTCTCTCGTGCAAACGCCGAGGTCGCAGCAGTTTTTAAGACCTCTGGGCGCTCCGTTATAGCCGGTAGAGATTATCTGGTCGTTCTTTACGATTATAGCGCCGAAATTGCGCCTTAGACAAGTGCCGCGTCCGCTGACGGTCTGGGCGATATCCAGATAGTAATTTGTTTTGTCGCGTCTTTCCATTTAAATGACCTCCCGAATATATGTTTATTTTTTCGTTTTGGATTTGTTACGGGCGATCCCCGTTTTCCGACTGTTCGTCCGTCCGCTTTACGTCCTTCAGAAAGTACGCCAGCAGGAACACCGTCGGAGAGTTCCAGTATATGGCTATCTCGTTGAGCGAATAGCAGGAAACGTCGTCGATAAAGCACTTCATCGGCGGAGTACCCTGCGGTATTTTCTCTTCCGCCTCCGGGTCGAAGGGGGAGGCGTTAGGCCCGCCGCTCACATAGCCGGGTATACATTCGTCTATCCCGTCCGCGAACGCGGGGCGAAGATGAGGATTATTCACCGAAAAGCTGCCGCAGCCTGTTATAAAGCTGTAGCCGGTCGCATTCGCTCCGAGCAGGTAGTCAAGCTGCGCGGATATGCAGTCGCGGTAAGCGTTCTTGCCGTTTATTATATCCGCTATAATGAATATCATGGTGTGCTTGAGCAGATTCATGCTGCTGCCCCATATGTAGTGCCAGCTTCCCATGGCCGTGCCGTATCCGCTGGTAAGATAAAGATTTTTAAGCTCCTCCGCCTTGGAATTAAAATCCCGCTTTATTCTGGAATAAAGCCGTTCGGACACCTCGCGCCCTCCCGTGATTATGGCGAGCGAGCCGAGCCCTCCGACGGTCGCAAAACCGAGATCCGACAGCGAAAAACCGAGCATCGCCGATTCCGCCGCGCTACGGTATTTGTCCTCGCCGGTAAGTGCGAAAAGCTGAGCCGCCGCCCAGAAACGGTTGTCCACGTCGGTACGCTCGTCGTATACTCCCGTGTTGCAGCCCTTGGGATTTTGAAATCCGCAAAACTCCTTGTGCCGCTCCAGCCATTCCCATGACAGCAAAGCGGCGTTATAAAGCCTGTCGGCGAACGCGTCGTCCCTGCCGCGGTATACCTTTGCGCCGAGCGCGCATATCGCGGCAAGATCCGCCGCCGCCATGGAGGAGGGCGGGAACAAGAACAGCTTTTCCTTATCCTCATGCGGCATTACAAACGGAGCGTGCCTTTTGGTGGTCAGCTTGTGCCATACCGCGCCGTCCGGCTTTTGCATTTTAAGCAGCCATTCCAGCTCGTATTTCACCTCTGCAAGCACGTCCGGTAAAGCGCCGTCTTTGGGTATATTCAGCGTCTGCCCCTCGAACGCGTCGGGGAAAAGTAAAAATGCGTACAGGATATGCGCGCAGGCGCAAGCGGCGGAAGTGGTGTATCTGCCGTAATCTCCCGCGTCATGCCAGCCGCCCGAAACGTCGTAAAGCGTCCCGTCACCGTCGTACTCCTCCGCTTTCGTTTGATGGCAGGCGGGACGCGCGAATTTTCCGGCGTGAGCTTCGTCCAGCTCACAGCCGCAGCGCAGATAATAAAAGGCTTTGAGCAGCTTATCCATCACGGGGACATATACCGTTCTGCCGACGTTGAACTCAAGCGAACGCTCTTTGCCGTCCGTGACCACCGTGTATCGTCCTTCGCTGTGAAAATCCGAGAAATCCGCTATATACAGGTCGTCTCCCGAACATTCGTCATATCCGAAATGGACCGCGTCGGCGGAATAAACGACCGTGCCGTATTCGTTTTCTATGGTGAATTTTTCACACGGTACTTTTATAAACGCGCGCTTGCGCCCGTTGGGCATAAAGCCCACCTGATTTACGAATATATCGCGTTCAAATTTTTTCGGTTCGGGCCTTTCACCGAAATAATATGTATTTTCCATTAGACGTCCTTTCGCAACATCGCTTTAAGTAAATTATAGCAATATTACATGATTATTTCAAGGGCGGCAAAATATACAAATTTACCTGTGATATTTTGTATATTGTGCTAAACGGAAAATCAAACGGGACAGGGGCGTAAAAATATCCGTTTTTGCGGAAAAACGAGCGTTCACGCGGCTTTTTTGCTTGACTTGCGAGGAAGATTGTGGTAAAATTATCAAAGTAAAAGCTGCGCGGACGGCGTGCCGTTTCGGCGCACGAAAGGAAAGCAAAACGATGAGAATGTTTTTGGCTGTACTGGTGTGCAGGTTCATTCACTTTATGGGTGGACTGTTCGGACGGGGCAGCAGCCTGCCGGGACTGGTGGCTCTTAAAATATATCCGTCGGTACTGGCTCATGTGAAATTCCCACCCGCCGTGGTGGCGGTCACCGGCAGCAACGGCAAGACCTCTACCGTCGAGATGACGGCTCATGTGCTTAAAAGCGTGGGGAAAAAGGTCATATATAATCGGGAAGGCTCGAATCAGATAGCGGGGGCGGCTTCGCTGATACTTTCCTCCTGCACCCTGACGGGAAAGGTCAAGGGCGACGTGGTGTTGCTTGAAACGGACGAAAGATACGCCAAGCACATTTTTAAATATTTCTCGCCGACTCATTATGTGATAACAAATCTGCTGCGCGACCAGCTCACCAGAAACGGACACCCCGAATGGGTGTACGATTCGATACTGCCGAGCATACCTCGCGGCACGACGCTCGTGCTGAACGCCGACGACCCGTTGGTGTCCTGCTTTGCCGACGCGGCGGATAAAACGGTATGGTTCGGTATGGACAGGCAGCCGTTCAGCACCGAGGAGCATATCGGAGTATACGACGACGGCAAGTACTGTCCTAAGTGCAAAGCGCCGATGGAGTATGAATATTACCATTTCAACCATATCGGCTCTTACCGCTGCACCGGCTGCGGACATAAAAAAGCGGCAACGGACTTCACCGTTACCGCCGCAGACCTCGAAAAGGCGGAAATAGTGATAAACGGGGAATATAATATCAAACTTGCCTTTTCCGGCATATACAATATATACAACATTCTCGCGTGCTTTGCCGTATGCTCGCTTATAGGCGTAAGCGGAGGGGACGTCGCTCAAAATATCGGCAGCTATGTGCTGACGAACGGGCGCATACAGCGCTATAGGCTCGGGGTTAACGAGGGAATGTTCCTTATCTCAAAGCATGAAAACTCCGTTTCCTACGACAGCTCGCTGAAATACATTGCGCAAAGCGGAGCGGACTGCGCGGTCATCGTGATAGTCGATTCGGTCAGCAGACGGTATGAAACGGGCGAAACAAGCTGGCTTTGGGATATTGATTTTGAACTTTTGAACTGCGACAGCGTAAAGCGCATCTATCTTTCCGGCAAACACGCCGAGGAGCTTGCGGTAAGGCTTTCCTTCACGGATATACCCGCCGACAGGATAACGGTCATTCCCGACATAGAAAAGATGACCGAGGCGGCGGGGGCGGAAAAATACGGTATGCTGTATACCGTCACCTGCTTTTCCGACAAGGATAAATTCCTTAGCAAAACCGAACCTTTGGAGAATGTCTGCGGAGGTGTTGACCGATGAAGCTGCTGCATTTGCTGTATGATTTTTGCAACCTTTACGGAGATTACGGCAATATTTTGACTTTGGCAAGAGCGCTGGGCGAAAGCGCAAATATCCGACGTATGCCGCTTACCGAGCTGTCGGGGGAGCTTGACTTTACGCAGTACGGATTTATATATATCGGCTCTGCCACCGAAAAAAATCAGCGCACCGCGCTGGAATTTTTAAGGGTGTACCGTGACGCGCTGAAAGCCGCGCTTGACAACGGAACGGTGATACTTGCGACGGGAAATTCCTTTGAGATGTTCGGCAAAGAGCTGACCGAGGCGTCGGGAGAGACCGTCAAGGGACTGGGACTGTTCGATTTTACGGTCACACGCTCCGACGAAAGGACCGTGACCGATATACACGCGGTCTTTTCCGGCACGAAAGCGCCGATCACGGGATTTATAAACCGATGCAGCGCCATACACGGCGTTGACTCTCCGTTTTTTGAGATAATAGACGGGATAGGGAATACTCCAGACGATAAGCGGGAAGGAATAATATCCGGCGGATTTTACGGCACCCACATAATAGGACCGCTGCTGGTAAGAAATCCTGAGCTGGCGCAATATTTTGCGGAACTGCTGAGGTAACGTTTCGGCCGGACCGTAAATTTAAAGGATAAGGGAAAATTATGTTTTCTTGAACAGTAAGACCAACTGTTCGGAAAAGAGGCGATTCACGATGGACGACAAGGATTATGTCCTAAATGTTCTTTACGACGACTTTTACAAGATAGGAAAGGTAAATATCCTTACCGGAGAGTATAACTTTGTCAAGATAAGCGACTTTCCCGATGAGGATTATCTGCTGCAAGCGAAGACGATAGGCGAGTATATCCGCCGTATCGGGGAGAGCGGGGTAGTACACCCCGACGATGTGGACAATTACATTTACCATACCGATATAAAATATCTTCGGGAGAACCTTTCGGCAAAGAGGCGGCGCATGGTACACAGCTACCGCCGTATCGTAAACGGGGTATATATCTGGGTGACTTTGGAGGTGCTTGCTCCTAAGGATTTTTCCGAGGACAACCCGTGGGTCATCATAAGCTGGAAAGCGGCGGATTCCGAAGCCAAAGCGCTTGAGGACGCGCTCAACATGATGTCCCAGATATTCCACAAGATACTTAAAATAAACCTTACGACGGACACACATTACGAAATAAAAGTGTACTCCGAGGAAATGAACGAACGTCGGGGATTTTCTCCGAAGATCTCCGAATGGCTGCGGCGATTTGCCGAATACGGCTACGTCCATGAGGACGACAAAGCCGCTTACCTCGGTTTTACCGATATAAACAACCTGCGCGCCGCTTTTCACGGCAGTAAGGAATGTATAAGGCTGCGTTACCGCAGAAAGACGGGGGAGGAGTTTCGCTGGGTCATGATGGAGCTGCTGCCCAGCTTGGAATATACCGACGAAAATCAGATAATCATGCTGTATATCAGGGATATACACGACAGCTATGTGGCGGAGGCAAACTACCAAAGGCAGCTTGAGCTGGACTGCACGCACGATATGCTTACAGGAGTGTACAACCGTTATTATTACAACAAAAAATGTCAGTCTGTCGAACACGGCAAGCCGTGCCTTGGGTTGGTTTTTGCCGATATAAACGGCTTGAAGTATGTAAACGACACACGCGGACATGAAACGGGCGACAAGTATATCTGCCTTTTCAGCAGGCAGCTGGTGGATTCTTTCGGGGAGGAAAGCTGCTACCGTATCAGCGGCGACGAATTTGTGGTGCTGGACGAAAATTCCGACAGGGACGAATTTTTCTCGAAAGTGGACAGCTTTAAAGAGCGGCTGAGGCAAAACGATATGCCGATAGCGTCGGTGGGCGCGGACTGGTCGGCGGGCGGCGAGCGGATAACCGATCTGTTCAATAAAGCGGAGGCGCGTATGTATAGGGAGAAAAAGCAATTTCACGAGAAATATCCCGACATGGAAAGGAAAATACCCGTTCTGCCGGAGGATCGGGAATAAAACTTTAAAAAATGAGGAAGCTATTTTCGGGAAGGAGAAAGACTATGGAAATAACATCGGAAAACTTTGAACAAGAGGTATTACGCTCGGATAAGCCGGTGCTGGTGGATTTTTGGGCGTCGTGGTGCGGACCGTGCATGATGCTTGCGCCGATAATGGAGGAGATAGAGCGCGAGCATGACGAGCTGAAGGTCTGCAAGGTAAACGTCGACAGCGAGCCGGAGCTTGCGCAAAAATTCGAGATAACCACGATACCGCGCGTGCTGGCGTTCGTAAACGGCGAGCTTAAAGGAATGTCCGAGGGACTTGCGGACAAGGAGTATATACTGGCGCTGCTCGACTGAGCGTAAAACTGCCCGTTCTCAATAAGAGGACGGGCTTGTTTATGCTCAGCATGCGGGAGTCGAATTCAAGTCGCCCCACGGCGATTCTTTTGGGCTATTTTTGCCCCTTGTTCCTTGGCAGGCGCAAGCCTGCCTGCGTCGCAAGAGCCAAAACTATCTCCAAAATCTCTCGCCGTAGGGGTTCGTTTTGACGGAGCAGATTTTTGTCAAGACAAGGAAACCGAACGAAGGCATACTTGCGTATGTCGAGAGAGGTTGACGCAGTATTGGCGAAAATATGCCCGTAAAAACCGGCTTGAGTTCGACTCCCGTATGCTTAAAAATTGTGATAGTTGCTTGACATTTTTAAGATTTGATAGTATACTTGAATTGTCGAAGTATGTAATTTTTCGGCGGGGGAGGCGACGGAATGAAGTTAAGGATAGCTGCGGTCGCGGCGGCGGCAGCGCTGCTGCTGGGCGGCTGCTCAGGCGAAAGCCCCGCGGGGGACGGCGCCGCGCTTTTCACAGACGGTCTTTGCGTATATGAAAGCGGCGGGAAATACGGGTATATCAACGAAAAGGGCGAGGTCGCGATAGCCGCGCAGTTTGACGCCGCCTGCGGCTTTGCAAACGGCAACGCCGCGGTGGAATTAGACGGCAAGTACGGTTATATAAACACCTCCGGCGATTTTTTGACCTTGCCTCAGTTCGACTTTGCCCAAAGCTATGACGGTTCGCTCCCCGCTTTGGTAAAGATAGGCACAAAATACGGATATGTGGACAGCAGCGGCAAGTATCTGATAAACCCGCAGTTCGACGACGCGGGACCGTTTGACGAAAGCGGGACTGCCGTCGTAATGATCGACGGTAAGTACGGGGTGATAAACAAAAGCGGAAGCTTTGTGATACCCGCTCAGTATGACGAGGTGAACGGACCCGGCGACAACGGATATTTCGTAGTGCGCACCGGCTCGAAAATGGGATATGCCGACTCCGACGGAAAGCTGGTCATAGAGCAGAAGTACACCGACGCAATGCCTTTTTCCGAGGGCTTGGCGGCGGTAATGACCGACAACGGTTACGGCTTTATCGACGAGAGCGGAGAAACGGTGATAGAGGGGCAGTTCGATGATTGCAAAGCGTTTTCCGAGGGCTTTTGCGCGGTCATGCTCGGCAGCAAATGGGGCTATATAGATACCGAGGGAAAATACGCCGTAAATCCGATGTATAAATCGGCGGAGGACTATTCCGAGGGATTCGGCATAGTCGGTCTGCCGGACGGCAAGACGTTTTCATACGTTGACGAAAACGGCGAGATAGTAGGAGAGGGCTACGCAAAGCTGTCCGCGTTTTCGGGAGGATACGCCGCGGTAAAGACGCAGGACGGGGGCTCGATGCTGATAAACACATCGTTAGAGCCGCAGACGGCGGAGTATGAGGAGATAAGCGGACTGTTCGGCGACGGTTATTATATTTTCCGTCAGGACGGCAAATACGGCGCCGCAAAGCCGGACAGCGAGGACGGCTTTGAGCCGCTCTATGACGCGCTGTGTTCTTCAATGCAGCTCCTGGTCACGTTCTGATAACGTTTTTTAGGAGCGAATAGACAAAAAGGGACATGACCTTGTGTTGTGTCCTTTTACTTTATACATTTGACAGAACGGTATAATTGTGGTATACTTTAATCGGCGCTGTAAAGGCGTTTGTACACGGAATTTTTTAGGTGAAATTGAAATAAATATTCTATGTGAAGGGAGTTTTGAGATATGTGCGGAATAGTGGGCTATACAGGAGATAAAGAATGTGCCGGTATACTGGTGAACGGACTTAAAAAGCTGGAATACAGAGGTTACGACTCGGCGGGCATCGCACTGTTTGAGGGCGACCGTATCAGCACGGTAAAGGCGAAAGGAAAGATAAAGGAAGGGCTTGAACCCAGGCTTGCGCAGCAGCCGCATTTCTCCGCGGTCGCGGGGATAGGGCATACGCGTTGGGCAACTCACGGCGAGCCGAGCGATATAAACTCTCACCCCATAGGAAACGGACGCGTATCCATAGTACATAACGGTATCATAGAAAACTACCGCAAGATAAAGGAATTTCTGACCGAGCGTGGATACGGCTTTGAAAGCGAAACGGACACCGAGGCGGTGGCAAAGCTGTTGGATTATAACTATAACGGCGATCCGCTCGACGCGATAATAAAGACCGTTGCCGACCTTGAGGGGGCTTATGCGCTGGGTATAATCTTCAGAGAGCATAAAAACCGTATTTTTGCCGTAAGAAAGGAAAGCCCGCTGATAGTGGGTCGGGGCGACGGCGAAATGTTCATAGGCTCGGACGTTACCGCGATAATCGAACATACCGACAAATATTATCTGATGGAACAGGGCGAGATCGCCGATATTACCAAGGATAACGTCGTATTTTACGATATGCACCGAAACGTGATAGAAAAAGAGCTGAAAACGGCGGATTGGGATTTGTCGGCGGCGGAAAAAGGCGGCTACGAGCATTTTATGCTAAAAGAGATACACGAACAGCCGGACGCCTTGAAAAAGACGATAAAACCGAGAATAAAGGACGGTATGCCTGATTTTTCGGAATGTGGGCTTACCGATGAAAAGCTGAAAGGATATCATCATATATACATAATAGGCTGCGGCTCGGCGATGCACGCGGGGACGGTCGGCAAGTATATAATAGAAAGTTTGGCGCGCACGCCGGTCATAGTGGATATGGCATCGGAATTTCGTTACCGCAACCCGCTGCTTTCCAAAGACGATCTGGTAGTGGTCATCTCCCAGTCGGGAGAGACCGCCGATACGTTGGAGGCGCTGAAGCTGTCAAATTCCGTCGGGGCGGATACGCTCGCGATAGTGAACGTGGTAGGCTCTTCGATAGCGAGAGAGGCAAAGATGGTCATGTATACTCTTGCGGGGCCGGAAATATCGGTCTGCTCCACTAAAGCGTATATGGTGCAGACGGCGTTCATGTATCTTTTGGCGTTCCGCGTGGCTTATGCGAGAGGAGCGATAAGCGAGGCGGAAGTAAAACAACTCGTCACCGAACTGTTGGAAATACCCGACAAGGTGCAAAAGTGCATAGATTCTCAGGAGCAGTATCAAAAGGTCGCGGCACGGCTGATGAGCGCGGACAGCCTTTTGTATATCGGCAGAGGGCTGGATTATGCGCTGAGCATGGAGGGCAGTTTAAAGCTGAAAGAAATATCCTACATACATTCCGAAAGCTACGCGGCGGGAGAATTAAAGCACGGTACTATCTCGCTGATAGAAGAGGGTATGCCGGTCATCGCGGTGGCGACCCAGCATAACCTTTACCCCAAGACCGTCAGCAACGTCAAGGAGGTCAAGACGCGCGGCGCGATGGTGGTATTTATTTGCAGCGAGGATATGGATACGCTGGGCAAGGACGTTGACTGTCCCGTATTGCTGCCCGTTGCAAGAGATATGCTCATGCCGTTGGTCGCGGTAGTGCCTTTGCAGCTTATCGCATATTATACCGCCGTGCTTAAAAACTGCGACGTTGATCACCCGCGCAACCTTGCAAAATCGGTGACGGTGGAGTGATATGCCTATAGTCGATATAGCGGCTTTGCCCTGTTTGTGGGAGCGGCTGAAAAGCTCCGATAAGCCCGTCGTTCTGTACGGAATGGGCGACGGCGCACAAAAGGTGCTGGACGTAATGCGCAAAAAGGGAATTACCCCCGCCGGAATAATGGCAAGCGACGGCTTTGTACGCGGTCACAGCTTTGCGGGCTTTGAGGTAAAAAGCTACTCGGATACCAAAGCCGCGCTGGGAGATTTTACCGTACTGCTTTGCTTCGGCACTCAGCGGCGGGAGGTACTGGACAATATCCTGCGTATATCCCGCGAACGGGAGCTTTATGTGCCGGACGTTCCCGTGACGGGCGGAGGATTGTTTGACAGGGAATATGCGTTGGCGCACGCAAAAGAGCTTGAACAGGTGTATGATATGTTGGCGGACGAACATTCCCGCGAGCTGTTCAACGGTTGGCTCATCGCCCGTATCACGGGAGAAATAAGCCGGCTGCTTTCGTTTCAGACCGAAAAGAGCGAGGCTTATAAGCTGCTGTCGCTCGGAAAGGACGAGGTGTACGCCGACCTCGGCGCGTTCAACGGCGATACGTTGGAGGAGTTTTTGAACGCGGCGGGGGACGTGCGCAGGGTATATGCTTTTGAGCCGGACGGAAAAAGCCTTGAAAGGCTGAAAAAACGCCATTCCGCGCTGGGGGAAAAGCTGATAACGGTGAACGCCGGCGCGTGGGACAGGGAAGAGGAGCTTCCGTTCGTTGCAAAAGGCGGACGAAATTCCGGCTTTATGCCGTTTACGGGAGGACTTCCGCCCAAAGCGGCAAGCGTAAGGCTCACCCAAATGAAAAGCCTTGATTCGGTCGTGGGAAACGACGATGTAACGGTCATAAAGCTGGACACCGAGGGCTGCGAGGATAAGGCGCTGGACGGCTGCCGTCGCACGATACAAAGATGTCGGCCCAAGCTGATAGTTTCTCTTTATCATCGGACGGAGGATATGTTTTATCTTCCGCTGAAGCTGAGGGCGCTTTGCCCCGACTGCCGTATGTATATGCGAGAACCTCCCTACCTCCCCGCATGGGATATGGAGCTGTACTGTGTTTAAGCATCATAAAAACCACGAAAGGTTTTTCCCTTTCGTGGTTTTATTTTTGCAAAAAAAAGACGGCTGCGGTTTTTAGGCCGCAGCCAAAGGAAAAGGGTGCAGATTATCTTAAAGGGCCGCAGCCCTCCAAGGTCAGATTGTTTTGACCGTACCGGATCATATATCGAACAGCAGATCTTCGTAAGTCGGGAACGGCCAGTATTTTGCGCCGACTATGGTCTCCAGCTCGTCGGCTACCGCACGCAGGCTCTGCATAGAGGCAAATACCTCGTCATGATAGCATCTTGAAGCCTCGAATACGTCGCTGATGCCGTGCGCCTTGACGGTCACGTTTTCCAGCTCGCCTATCTTTGCGCTCAGACTGGACGCGAGAGAATCTACCTTATCGGCGATGCTCTGTTCAACGCTGTAGCCGAGTCCCGCGTTTTTCTTTGCGACGAGCGCCTCACAAATATCCTTTTCATATGCGATGACTGCCGGAAGTATCTCTTTTTTAGCCATCTCGGCGGTGGTGAGAGCCTCTATGTTGATGTTCTTGTTGTAGTTGTCCAAAAGTATCTCGGTTCTGGAGTGTACCTCGACCTCCGAGAATATCTTATGCTTGGTGAACAGCTTGACGTTCTTCTCGTCGCAGAAGTGGGGAAGCGCGTCGGCGGAGGATTTAAGCTCGGGCAGACCGCGTACCTCGGTGGCTTCCTTTACCCACGAGGAGTCGTAGCCGTTGCCGTTGAATATTACCCTCTTATGCTCCTTGATAGTCTGTACAAGCAGATCATGCAGCGCGGACTGGAAGTCCTCCGCTCCCTCCAGCTTGTCGGCAAATTCTTCGAGAACGTCCGCAACTATGGTGTTGAGTATGATGTTCGGGCCGGAGATGTTGAGCGAGGAGCCGAGACTTCTGAACTCAAACTTGTTGCCGGTGAACGCAAAGGGAGATGTTCTGTTTCTGTCGGTGGTATCCTTGGTGAATTTGGGCAGTACCGAAATGCCTATATCGAACTTGGTGCGCTTGCTCTCTACCGTAGTGCCCGCTACCAGCGCCTCGATGACTTCGGTAAGCTCTTCGCCGAGGAAGATGGAGATGACCGCCGGAGGCGCTTCGTTTGCGCCGAGTCTGTGGTCGTTTCCCGCGGTGGCTACCGACAGCCTGAGCAGGTCGGCGTGTTCGTCCACCGCCTTGATTATAGCCACAAGGAAGGTAAGGAACTGCGCGTTTTCCATCGGGGACTTGCCGGGATTGAGCAGGTTCTGTCCGTCGTCGGTGGAGATAGCCCAGTTGTCGTGCTTGCCCGAACCGTTTATCCCTGCGAACGGCTTTTCGTGCAGCAGGCATACCAGACCGTGTTCCAAAGCTACCTTTTTCATCATCTCCATGGTGAGCTGGTTGTGGTCGGCGGCAAGGTTTGCCGATTCAAATATCGGCGCACATTCATGCTGCGCGGGCGCGACCTCGTTATGCTTGGTCTTGGAGGGAACTCCCAGCGCCCAAAGCCGCTTGTCAAGGTCCTTCATATAATCGCTTACTCTTTGCTTGATAGCGCCGAAGTAATGATCCTCAAGCTCCTGTCCCTTTGCCGGAGCCGCGCCGAACAGCGTCCTGCCGGTAAAGATAAGGTCCTTTCTCTTGTCGTAATATTTCTTGTCTATAAGGAAGTATTCCTGCTCCGCGCCGACGGTAGCGACCACTTTCTTCGCGGTCTGGTTGCCGAACAGACGGAGTATCCTCAGTGCCTGCTTTGATACCGCGTCCATAGAGCGCAGCAACGGGGTCTTTTTATCCAGCGCCTCGCCGGAATAGGAGAAAAACGCGGTAGGTATGTACAGCGTATTGTCTTTGATAAACGCGTAGGACGTAGGATCCCATGCGGTATAGCCTCTAGCCTCAAACGTTGCGCGTATGCCTCCCGACGGGAACGACGACGCGTCCGGCTCGCCCTTGATAAGCTCCTTGCCGGAAAATTCCATTATGACTGTTCCGTCCCCTACCGGCGAGATAAAGCTGTCGTGCTTTTCCGCGGTGATACCTGTCATGGGCTGAAACCAGTGGGTGTAATGAGTCGCGCCCTTTTCTACCGCCCAGTCCTTCATGGCGCTCGCTACTACCTCCGCAACGGGCAGGGTAAGCTCAGCCTCGCCGTTGATAGCTTTCATAAGCTCCTTAAATGTCGCCTTGGGCAGCTTGGCTTTCATTACCGCCTCGTTGAAAACGTCTGAACCGAATACTTCGGTAACATCGTAATTCTTTTCTGCCATTTTTCCTTTTCCTCCCGAAAGTTAGATTTACCAAAAATAAAAGGACGCTCTGATATCGTATCAGAACGTCCTTGTTCCTGCACTTTATATTTTACACTATCCGCTTTCGTTTGTCAATATGGTAATTTGCACAAATTTTGCAAGATTTAAAATCCCATATTGCAAATTATGCCCATATTTTTAAAATATCGGCATAATTTATGAAATTTTTAATTACTTGACTTGCTTGTTTAAAACTCTATCTTTCCGTAAAGCGTAGCGTTCTTTTCGGTCTCGACGGTTTCCTTGGAATATTCGACGGGCTGTTCGTCGGTGTGCGCGCTGCGCTTGTACTCTCTTTCAAAGGAGGTCGAAAAACCGCTGCTCTGCTTGTAGGAACGGTTGGGAGCGCCGTGTCTGCCGTTATTTCTGCGTTCCGCGCGTTTGCTGTCGGCATGGCGCTGCGAGCAGGATATAACTACCTTTCTGTAAGGCTCTTCACCGATGGAATTTGAGTATATGCCCTCAATATCTGCGACCGTGCTGTGGATTATCCTGCGCTCGTAAGGGTTCATCGGCTCAAGCGTGATGCGTCTGCCCTGACGAAGCACCTTATTTGCGGTGCGCTGTGCAAGCGCCTTGAGCGTTTCCTCACGCTTGTCGCGGTATCCGTTGCAGTCCACCGTCATGCGGCAGTAAGGCTCGTCGTGGCGGTTGCTTGCGAGTATCGCGAGATATTGCAGCGCATCAAGCGTCTCTCCGCGTCTGCCTATGACCGCGCCGAGGTTTTCACCGGTGATGTCAAGCACGATTATATCTTCTTTTTCTATAATGTTTACCTTAAAGTTCTCTATACCGAGCGCGGCAAGCACCTTTTCAAGATAAGCGGCTGCGACGGCGGCTTTTTTGCGGCTCTCGTCGGTTATCGCGGGAGCGGCGGTCTCTTCCGCGCTCTCGGCTGTCGGCTGCTCAACGGTCTTTTCGGGAACATCCGCGGCGCTTTCCTCGACCTTTTCCTCAGCCGCGGCAGCGATAGTGTCGGGATATACCGCCTTTATCTTATAATCTCCCTTTTTGCCGAACAGCTTTTTTACCGGCTGTTCCACCACTTCTATGGAAATATCGCTTTTGTCCGCGCCTAACGCGGTAAGCTCGGAATAAGCCTGTTCTTCAAGCTCTTCCAAAGATTTTCCGATGTAAATTTTTTCCATTTCCTTTATCCTTTCAGTTGTTTATTCGTCGTCGCTGTCGTCGTATTCCTCGCCGTATTTTTCCGCGTCGGCTTTTCTTGCCGCGGCGAGCTTTCTGCGATTTATTTCCTTTTGCGTGAGAGTTTCCTCTTTAGTAACGGTCTTTTCTTCCCCCGTCTTTGCGTCGGTGACTACTGCGGTGGTAGTTACCTTGGAGTTCTTGGGGTGCTTTGCCTTAAATTCCGCCTCGGCTTTTTCGCGTATCTTCTGGGGGCTGTAGAATTTTTGCAGCAGCAGCGTCTGAGCGATACTGAATACATAGTTCACCGTCCAGTAGAAGCCGACGCCCGCCGGTACGCTGAACGCTATCCACAGCGAGAACAAGGGCATGATGTAAAGCATTATCTTCATGCCGCCCATGCCGGGCATATTCGCCGTTTCGGGATTGTTTTTCTTATTGAGATACTGTGAAAGCAATATCGAAGCAGCCGAGAACAGGAAAGACAGCACGGGTATCAGCAGCAAAGGCTCGAATACCAAAAATCTCGGAGTTTTACCGAAGTCCAGTCCGAAGAATATCATGTTTTCGGACAGGTTGTCGAGCTGATCCTTGAGCGTGTCGGTCAGGCGGTTGCTCTGACGGAACACTTCGGGGTACTTGTCATATACCTGCAAAGCCATAAGCTCTTTTTGAAGTCCCGTGTAGCGAGTCTTCACAAGATTTATTTTCTGCTTGGTTTCGTTGGTGAGCCTTGAATTGTTGCCCAAAAGGTCGTTCGCCACGGTCTCCTGCGCAACGAACAGCTCGCCGTATTTGCTTATGTCGTCTATGCTCATGTCGGCGGGCGCTTTGTCGTCAAAGTGGTTCAAAAAGCCGTCGTCCTGAGCGAACGCGTGGGTAAGCTGAGCCTGCTGCTCGTTTATCACGACGGAATCCTTGTTCCCGTCGGCATAATCCTTTACCAACGCGAGATCCTCTGCGTTGTACTCATTGAGCAGAATGGAGGTTATCTCGGTCTCCTGCGCGATGGTGACTACGCTGGTTATGTCGTTTGCCGAAATATGCTCCATGTGCGTCATGGGCTTGTACACAACGTCTATCATACCGAAAAGTATGAGCATGGTGAGCAGCATTGTTCCGCAGCCGCCGGTGGGATTATATCCCTGCTGCTGGAGCTTTTGCAGCTCTTCCGTCTGTTTTTCGCGGTTGTTGCGGTATTTTTGCTGTATCTCCCTTACCTTGGGGGCGAAAAGCTGCGATACCGCCATGTTTTTCTGCTGCTTTAAAGTAAGCGGCAGTATGGCAAATTTAACGATTATTGTGAATATTACTATCGCCCAGCCGAAGTTTTGCAAAAGCAGATAAATAGGCCACATTATGTAGCCCATGGGCGTACCGATAAGCGAGTATATAAAATCTAAAATGACAAATCACCTTCCGTAATCACGCGGTCAGTTCCGCTTTTCCTTTTTTTTGAAAAAATAAAATTCCTCCGGCACATAGTCAAATCCGCCGTTGAACGGATTACACCGCACTATCCTTTTTAACGCCAAATAGCCGCCCTTTACCGCACCGAACCTCCGTATAGCAGTCATTGCGTATTCGGAACAGCTTGGTGTGAATCGGCAACAGCGCGGCAGCCATTTGGAAAATGTGAGCCTGTATATTTTTACAAAAAAAAGCATTATATATTTCATTTTTTCTCATTTTCCGCATATTTGCCGAGAACGGTCTTTTTCATTATCGCCGTGACCTGCGTTGACTTCATGCGGGACGCGGCGCTGCGCGCAACAAAGATAAAATCGAACCTTTTGTCCGTTTTCTGCAAGAGAAACGGCTCGGTCAGTCGGAACGCCTCGCGGATAACGCGGCGGGCGCGGTTTCTGGTCACGGCGTTTCCGAGCTTCTTGCCGGTGACGATACCTATGCGATTTTTGCGCCTTTTGCTCTCGGCGGCGTAGCAGATAAACGCCTTTGTGGCCGTGCAGCCGCCTTTCTTGAAAAGATAGCGGAACTCACGGTCCTTTTTGATACACAGATATTTTTTTGCAAACTGCCTCATCGGGCATAAATACCGGCGCTCAGTAGCTCAGGCGTTTTCTGCCCTTTGCGCGGCGTCTTGCAAGCACCTTGCGTCCGTTTCTGGTCGCCATTCTCTTCATAAAGCCGTGCTCCTTCTGCCTCTGGAGCTTCTTGGGCTGATATGTTCTTTTCATAACCTTATCGTTCCTTTCCTGTCGGCGGTCTATTTCGGACAAACTCCGAACCGCTCCTGTTTTAGCCCGACTCTTTTCGGGCTTGGTTTTCCCGTTTTGTCGTTTGGCGCGGCTTTACGCCGCATTTTAATATTATATAATAATTTCTCCCCGATGTCAAGAAGAAATTTATCATATTTCTTCAAATTTTTTCAGTCTATGAAATAGCTCGCTTCCATGTCCGCCGTGCTGAGCGCAAATGCGAGCGGAAACATCTCGAACGCCTTGGAAACGTTGTTCTTTTCCTCAACGCCCGAAAAACCCATGTGATAGCGTATCGCAAACGCCTCCTCGCGGGTGAGCTTCATAAACCCCGTTATCATATAAACGGATTTTTCACCGTGTCCGTAGGGGAGGTTGTCCTCGAAAAAGTAGGTCGGCACCTGCTCCCATACGCCCTGTTCGTTCTTGACGTTTCGCGTGCCGCGTTGGTAAACGTCCGCTTTGCATATATCGTGCAGCAGGGCGGTTATCGCTACCGTTTCCTCGCTGTAATCCATGCCGTACCGCTCTTTGGCGCGCTGCCGCGAAAGATAATCCTTCAGGCAGTCGTAAACGTTCAGCGAGTGCTGCGCAAGCCCTCCGTCATACGAACCGTGAAATCTTGTGCTGGCGGGCGCGATGAAAAAATCGCTCCTGTTTTCCAGATAATCCGTCAGCTTTTCTATCCCGTCGCGCTTGACGTTTTCACGGAGCAGGTCGGTAAAACGCCGCTTGTTGTCCGCTATTTCCCGTTCGGTAAGGCTCATGTCATTCGCCTATCGCGATGCTTTCGGGGAAAATGTTGCTGCGCTCGTCGTTGGAAAGATAGGTGGTGCTTACATAACCCTGTACCACCGCTCCGTCCGAGATGGATATGGAGCTTGCCTTTATATCGCCGAATATCACGGAATCTTTATCGAGCTGCACCTTTCCGGAAATGCTGATATTTCCCTTTATCTTGCCGTTAAGGCTGGCAAGCTGAGAGGAAAGGTCGCCTATCAGCATAGAGTCGCTCGCCATAAGCACCTGACCTTTAAGCGTGATGTTGCCCTGTATCGACGAGGCGTTGAGTTTGGCGTTGTCGCAGGTGATGTTTCCGACGATCTTGCCGTTCACGCTGATGTTCTTGGTGGTTTCAACGTTGCCCTTGATATTCCCATCTATCTGCATATTTGCGAACGAGCGGATATTTCCGTCTATGAGAGTATTTTTGGAGATAATGGTGGTTTCGGGGCGCTGTTGTGCTTGCAGAGCCGCTTTTCTTGCCGCCTCCTGTGCCGCCGCTTTTCTTGCAGCCTCTTGAGCCGCAGCCTGTCTTGCCGCCTCTTGAGCTGCCGCCTGTCTTGCAGCCTCCTGCGCTGCGGCCTGCCTTGCCGCCTCCTGTCTAGCGGCTTCTTGCCTAGCGGCTTCTTGCCTAGCGGCTTCCTGCCTAGCGGCTTCTTGCCTTGCAGCTTCCTGCCTAGCGGCCTCCTGCGCGGCTTGTCTTGCGGCCTCCTGAGCCGCCGCCTGTCTTGCAGCCTCCTGCGCTGCGGCGGCGTTTGCCGCCTGCATATCCTGAGTCGGAGCGTCGGAGTTATTTTGCTGAGCCGTCGGAGCTACAGCGTCGAACTCGCCGGTCTGCTGCATATAATCCGTAACGTCTTTTTCCTGAGGGTCAGCGGCAGGAACGGAGGGGGTGGACTGCGGATTTATAAAATCCTTCATCGCCTGTGAAAAATTATCCTTGATTCCCATATTGATGATTCCTTTCTTCTTCGGAAGGTTTAAAACTGCACCGGCTCGGTCTGTTCCGACAGAGCGGCAAAAGTATATCCTTTATTTTTCAGCGAGGATATTATGTCCTCGATCACAAGCACTGTATTCATTCGGTCGCCGGTATCGTGGAAAAGTATCACCGGCGTATCCAGCGCGCAGGCGTCGGCGGTAACATTGTCGTAAAGATACTGCCAGCCGTATCCCTGCCAGTCGTTGCTGTCAACGTTCCAGTCAAAGTACACAAATCCCCGACGATCCATCTCTTTGATTATATCGTCGCGCACCGCGCCGTTATAATCGTTTATGCTGCCTCCCGCAAAGCGGTACAGGAACGGCTTGCTGCCTGTCGCCTCGTAAACTATCTCATACGCTTTGTTGAAATCCTCCAGAAAAGCGTCGGGATCGGCGTATATCTTTTCGTAATCGTGGCTGTAGGAGTGTATGCCTATCATATGCCCCGCGTCGCTTATCTGTCGCAGCAGCCGCGCACATTCCTCGCTTTCGTCGGGAACTACGAAGAAAGTCGCCTTTACGCCGGTCTTATCGAGGTAATGCAGTATCTCGCCGGTAAGCGACGACGGTCCGTCGTCAAAGGTCAGATACGCGGTATTGACGTCGTTTATGTAATCTCCCGTATATCTTTCGACATACATATCAGGGTAAGGATCCTCCTGCGGCGGTATCGCCTCCGACGATACGTCCGAGCTGCTTTGGGGGACGCTCTCGGTAACGGTCGGTTCTGTCGTTGCCTCGGAAGCGCCGCTTTCCTCCGGCTCGCTCTGCGAAACCGTCCTATCGTCGGACGAGTCCGTCTGCGAGTCTGCCGAGCTTTCCGGCACGGATAAGACGCTTTCGACGTCGGACGAGCCGGAGTCGACGGTATATCCGCCCTGCTGCGCGGCGGCACGCAGCTCGTCTATCTCCGCCTGCTTGGCAAGGTTGTCGTTGAACAGCACCACGCAAATGATTATCGGTATCAAGATAAGCAGAGCGATGACCAACAAAATCAGATGTCTGAAAAATCTGACACTGCCAAAATACAAAAAACACCGCCCCCGTTCCGATATTTAATTTAATGATACTATATTTATCGCTTTTTGTCAAGTAATGATTGCGGGATATTCAAAAAATATTCGTTTTTTTACATTTTTTCAGACTAAACAGGCGAATAAACGCCCGCTTTTTGTGGAAATTTTATGAAATTCACGGATATTTTTGTAAAAAATATATAAAATCTCTTTTACCCGTTGTAAAAAAGTGAAAAAAGTATTATAATTAGTATATCAGCCTAACAACACGGTTCGGAGGAAACAAGCATATGAATACCGACGAGATAAAATGGATATTGTACCACGGAAGAAACACCGATCCGGTGAGCCGTTCCTGTAATGACAGGCTGCGCCGTTTCGGGTTTTGCTTTGTTCTGGACGAGTACGGCTCCGATTTCTCAAAAACCGCTCAGCTTGCCGTTTTGGACAGGTTGCTGGAAAAAGACGCTCCGAACATGATGCTTATTTGCCCTGCCAACCTGATGTACAGCCGCTACAGCGAGCTGATAAAGGGCTGCGGAACGGATTTCAAGATGATAACCTCCTCAGAGGGAACGATAGAATATTTTTCACCCGACGGCTCCAACTTCTACATAGTTTCGGAAAGAGCGCTGTCGGGCGGCAGCGGCGTGCTTAAACACGCCTGCGACAAGATAGTGTGGGATCTCGTGATGATAGACGCGGGACTTTCCGTCGACGGCATAAACGAGGAGCTTTACACCGGCAAACTGAAGATAAAGACGGACAAGCTGCTTATCTATGCGCCGTTTCCCGTGGGGAAAAACGGCGATTTGCAGGCGCTCAACCGCACAGCGGCGGCAATGCTTGCGGACGAGGTCGTTGCCCAAGCGGCGATGACGGCTAAAATAGACACGGACTGCATACGCTTTAACCATGACGCACCTTTGACGAGGAATTACGAGGCGGAGGTATATCGGGGCGAGACCGCGAGAAACGTCACCGTGCTGAGATACGCGTTCGAGCCGTCCTATCTTAACGGGTTGAGAAAGCTCACCGACCTCAAGACCGGAATGCCCGCGTACACTTCGGGCGGAAACCTGTTTGAGGAATACGCAACCGAGATAACCCGACTGTATGTCAAGCCCTCTTACACGGTAAGGGACGTAAACGAGCTGCGCCGCGCCGATAAAAAGCTGGACTGCTTTCTTGACAGGCTGGACGAGATAATACGCACCACCGACGGGCGTGTCGCCGTATACTGCGTATCGCCGCTCACCGCGAATTACCTTTCAAAGGTGGTATACGCTCTTTATTCCAAGAACACGGGGCTTATCAGAGTGGAGCGCGGCGGCGTGTACAATACCGACAATATAGGCACGGACTTTGAGCGCATGGATCAAATCTCGAACGACAGGATATTTATAACCGTGGATTCGGCGGGGCTGTCGGGCGATTCCGTAAAGGGCTACACCCATATTTTCAATTACGAGCTGCCGAGCGACCCGACGGCGCTGGAGCTTCGTGCGGCAAGGCACGGGCGCAGCGGCGAGCGGGAGTTTATCCTGTTTTCGGACGACAACGGCATTTTCGACGGGCGTATGCTTTCAAAGGTGCTGTACGGCAGCATATACGACGGACTTATGCCGCAGGTGCCGGGGCGCAACGTATTGTTCGATCTGCCGCAGGCGGCGGAATATACGGCGCGCTGCATTTTTGAGCTGATGAGCATAATAGCTTACGCCGACCGTTTTACCGGCAGCGACATGATACTGAAATTCAGGAGCGACTTTGCCGTTCCCGCATCGGTGCGTTTCACGGAGGCGTCAAGCGTGATAGCGTATGTAAAGGCAAAGCTGAGCCGCCTTGCCCGCGCGCTGGGAATCGAGTCGGTAGTGACCGAGGGCACGCGCGACCTCGGTCGCTTGGTATCGGTGTTAAGACCGATATTTGAAAAATTCCGCAACACGCTGCTGTATCTCGACGACGAGGGGCGTATAGCGGCGGTGGACCGTCAGACGCTCGCGCAATGCTATGACCGCGAAAAGGGCGAGGAATACATCGAGAGCCTTGCCGACAGCGAGCTTGACAGGGGGCTGAAAGCCGCAAAAAGATCCCTCGCGGATTTTTACGGAGAAAACCGCGACGCGCGGCTGAGAGAATGTGTAAATACGCTGCCGGACGGACTTAAAATGCCGGTGCTGCTGAATACTTGGAGATACCTTTCCGATGAGTATATCATACAGGAAGGGTTTAAGGAATTTATGAAAAAATACAACGAAGGGGTGATGTGAGATGCCGTCGGGACAGAGCAGTGAAATATCCGCGCTTATCGGCGATTTTTTCCATGCGCACGCGAAAAACAACCGTGAGCTGTTGGACGAGTCCCTGAGCGAGATGCAGCGGCTGCTGTATCACGAAAAGGCGGACGTCACACCGTTCAAGGATTATTTCAACAACGTTTATTCGGACAGAAATCCGTACAACACCTCTCTTTCGGTGAGCGATTACCCCAAGGAATCCATACTGCGCGAGCTTTTGCAAAACGCGTTCGGCTGCTATTATTCCGAAAATGACATGAAGCTCACGATAGATTTTGAGGATAACGGAGTTATAAAGCTGAACTACAACGAGGACGGCTTTACGCTCGAACAGCTTTTGTATTATCTCAGTATAGGCAGGAGCGACGGCGATACCACCCGCGAGGGGCGTTTCGGCGTGGGCGCGAAGAGCGTTTTCATGAATGTAGAATGGTTCACCCTGCGTTCCGGCAACTTCACGTTCCGCATGATAAACGACGACGGGGTGCTTTTGCTGCGCGAGCTGGACCTTTCCGCTCCGCTGTATCAAGGTACGGAGATACGTTTTTGCGTTTCCCGTGAGGAAGCCGAGGCGATAAAGGAAAACCTTTTGACGCTTACCGCGAAAAAAGGAAAATACATCAACCTTGTGGAGCTGTGCTTTGCGTTTATCCGCAAAAAGCTGCCGGGCAGATACGACGAATGCGAAGCCGTTTCCAGAACGATAACCGTTACCGCGGCGCAGGGCGGCAAGCCGTTTGCGGTATACAGGATCAGCCGCCGCGGCAGCGGCGATTCCGAGGGTGACCCGCTGATACGTTTTTCCCACAACGGAAAAAGCGTCATCGACTTTATCTGGCATGAAGCGGCGGGATATGTGTATCTTATACCCTTTGCGGTATCCTCCGCCCGCAGAGCGGATATGGCGAGGGTGATACTTGACAGGTACAATTATTTTTCGACATACGAGCTTACGGGACTGATAAACTCCACCGGCGAGCAGTTCGTCAATCAAAAGCTGTCCGCGTTTTTCATAAGCGTCCCCAATTCGCTGATAACCTCCCACAGAACGGGGATAAAGCACGAATGTGAGGAGGAGGTCGCGCAGGCTATATCCGGCGATCTTCGCGATATGTGCGATAAATATTCTCGGTATTTCGTGCTGGAGATAGCAAAGCGCAGCAGCTCCGACAAGCTGTATCTGCGTCCGAAACACTATGTTTTTGAGTTTTTTGCCAATTTCATACAGACCAGCCCCATGGCGAACAGGCTGGATGACAAATTCCAGAGCAATATCTCGCTTTGCCCGCCCGGAGGTACGCCGATACCGTATTCCGAGCTGTGTCAGATAGGATTTTACAACGACGAGCCGGATATCCCCTATGCTATGCACGAATCGGGGGCGGCGTTCGACGAGTGCATACAAAGCAGGATAATGATGCTGCGCAAGGAGACCGCAAATTTTGAAAACGTCGTGCTGTCCGCCGCTTACGAGTGGGAAAACCCCGAAACGGGAGAGCGCGGCCGCGAATTTTCCTATATATTCCGTTTCGGCGATAAAAGCTATAGGATAGACAGCGATAAAAATCCCGCGATAAAGGATTATGGGCTGAGCGTAGGATTTCGCAGCGTGGTCAGCATCAAGCTGGGAGATTACGTTAAGGACGGCTCGGTCGCCGACGATGATTCTCTGATAGGCGCGGTCACGCTGTTCGACGATATTTTCGGCAACAGCTACGGTATATCCATGCGGTACTATCAGCTAAACGTACGCTGCCGCACCAGCCGTTTCACCTTTGACGTTGCGAAAATGACGGTGAACAATCTGAAACGCACCTATGATTTTATCGCGGCGCACGCCGACCGATTTGAAAACAACCATGTCCTGAACGAATTTCTGACGCTTTTGGTGAACAGCTACACGCAGGGCAAGGACGTTATGACTTTCCTGCGCCAGATGAAGAGCGAGGGAACGGAGATAGGACTTCAGCTGGATATAAACAACAAGTACCGTTTCAGCGCGTACGGTATGCAATTCCTTATACCGTCAAAGGTCACCTGCAACGATCTGTTGGAGATAGTGGGGGACGTTTACCTGCTTATAAGCTGCGGTATGTTCAACGGCAGGCTGTTTGATTTTCCCGTTTCCAAAGCGGGGTACTCTTTCGACCGCGCGAAGATAACCGAGCTGCTCAGCGCGGAGGAGGCGGTCGCAAAACGCTATGACAGCATACTGCCCAGACTTTACGTCACCGACCTTAAAATACCCCGTATAGCGCTCGTGGATAAGGAAAACCGCGTCGTGCGCGTTTTGGACACCTCCGTAGTGCCCGTCGAGGAGGACGAGGCGCGGACGGAAAAGTACGTCGTTCTAAAGGACGGCTGCCAAAAGCCGGAGTTTTCCCACTATGTCGAATATCTGCTCACCGGCGTGGACGACGGAAAGCTGGGAAGATACTATTCCTGCACCGAAGAGCCCAACCGCGTGCTTTTGGACCAGATACCTTATTATTATAAGCCCCTGCCGTATATCACCCAAAGCGAACTCACGCGGCTGAAAGAGCAGTACGAAAAGATACGCGGCATAGACAACGCGGGGATATACCGCAACTATTTCGCCAAGGACATAAACGGCAGACTGTTCGGTTACGGCGGCACCTGTCAATGCTGCCCGCGCGAATCCCAGATAATAAACAGCCGCGTGGTAAAGAGCTTTGAGGTCGGCATTTTCAAGGACGAATCCGAACGCCGCTTCAGATTTTCGCTCTATATGTGTTCCGACGACGCGGCGGCGTCCAGCGGCTGGATAATCGAGGACGTCAGCATAGGCGGCATGAGCCCGTTTTTGTGGCTGGAGGAGATAAGTCAGGTGGAGGTGATACCGCCGGAGTTTTTGCTGTGCAGTATTAAGTACCGCTGCCAGCTGACTTACGATATAGCGGGTTCGGAAAACATACACAGTGAAATGTTAAGCTCCACCGAAAGCGAGCTTATGTCGATAAACACCGTGCTGTCGCCGCTCATGGCGGCAAAGTGGATAGCGGACAACACCGAGGCGGATCTATCCCCCACGGCGTTCAAAGCGGCGGAGGAAGATACGTTCGAGCCTCAGTCGGAGGAAGAGACGGTCAGAGTGCTTGACCTTTCCGAAAGCGAGTAAGAAAAAGCAAAGCCACTTGTTTAAAATATTTTATCACCCTGTCGTAGAAATACGGCAGGGTATTTTTGTGCAATTTTCACCAAAATGTGACGGAAATTTTGTAAACGTTTTTTTAATTTTTGGAAAAATACTATTGCTTTTTTGCAAGATGCGGTGTATAATAATTTTAAGACACTTTTTAGGTGTTTTTTGGTGATTTTATCACTAGAGTGTTAAAACAGGACAAGGAAAGGGGTGACAGAGCTGTGAAGGGAGAATACAAGTCTACTTTGGACGCAAAGGGACGTATGAACATACCGATAAAGCTGAGAGAAGAGATCGGCGACAGCTTTGTCATATCCAAGACCATAGGCAACGCTTGCATAAAGGTATATTCCGCCGAGGAATGGCAGCGGCTGGTGGAAAAAATACGCTCCATGCCGTCTGTACAGACGCAGGGCATACAGCGTTTTCTGTTCGGCAGCGCTTACGACGTTACCGCGGACAAGCAGGGCAGGATTTCCGTTCCCGCCGCTTTGAGAGAATACGCAAAGCTGACTTCGGATGTAGTGGTGGTAGGTCTTGAGGGCGGCGCGGAAATATGGGATAAAGCCGAATGGGCGCGCTTCAACGAAGTCACCAACACGGACGAGCTGCTTACGCAGGCTCTGGAACTGGGAATATAAAAAATGGACAAAAAGCTGTCGGAAAAGCCTATCCATATACCCGTACTGTTAAACGAGGTCATAGAGGGGCTGAACATCAAGCCGGACGGCACATATATAGACTGTACTCTGGGCTTTGCGGGACATTCCCTTGAGATAGCCGAAAGACTGGATAACGGGCGGCTGATAGGCTTTGACCGCGACCCCGACGCGTGCGCGGCGGCAGCCGAAAAGCTGGCGGGGTACAACTGCACCGTCGTGAACCGACGCTTTTCCTTTATCAAGGAGGAGGCGGACAGGCTGGGCGTCAGCGGTGCGGACGGCATACTTATGGATCTGGGGGTATCCTCCTACCAGCTGGATACCGCCGAGCGCGGATTTTCTTACCATGAGGACGCGCCGCTGGATATGAGAATGAGCCGCGACGGGCTCAGCGCGTACGACGTGGTAAACGAATATCCCGCGGACAGGCTAAGACAGATACTTTACGATTACGGCGAAGAAAAATTCGCACAGGGTATCGTAAGAGGGATAGAGCAGGCGAGAGCGGAAAAGCCGATACGCACAACGCTGGAGCTTGCCGAGATAATAAAACGCAACGTTCCGCTGAAGGTCAGACGGGAGAAAAATCCCTGCAAAAAGACCTTTCAGGCGATACGAATAGAGGTAAATTCGGAGATGGAGGAGCTGGAAAAGGGGCTGAACGCCGCGTTCGAGCTGCTGAATAAGGGCGGCAGGCTCGCGGTGATAACCTTTCATTCCATCGAGGACAGGGCGGTAAAGAATATGTTCAAGGAGCTTTGCACCGGCTGCACCTGCCCGCCGTCGTTCCCCGTCTGCGTTTGCCACAAAACGCCGAGGGCGGTCGCCGTCACCAAAAAGCCGACCGTCGCGTCGGAGGAAGAATTGCTGCGTAATCACAGGTCACGCAGCGCAAAGCTGAGGATAATAGAAAAGCTATAGGATATGCAATAAAGGAAAGGACGATTATAATGCCGACGCCTTACAACAAAACAAGTACAGCGTATGACCTTTCTCTTTTCGACACCGCGCAGCGCAAGGAGCGCAAGCCGGAGCCAAAGCCGGAGGAGTACAAGCCGGAGCTTAAGATGGTGCAGACGTCCGCCGCCAAGGTAGGCAGACCTATCGCGGTAATATTGACTGCGGGACTGTTTCTGGCGGTGTTCATAATGTTTTTATACAGCAAGGCGCAGCTCAGCGAGGTGAACCTCAAAGTAAGCGAGGAGACCGCCGCTTACGAGAGCGCGCAGATGCTTAACGGACAGCTTAAAAGCGAGCTTAACGGCTCGGTATCCATAGACAACGTGGAGGAATACGCGCTGAAAGAATTGGGTATGCAGAAGGTGAACGCTTCTCAGGAGCGTTACGCCGAGATGAACATAGGTGTTATGACCGAGACCGCCGAGAGCGAGGACGAGAACATTTTCGTTTCGATATTCAACTGGTTCGGCGGCGTGTTGGAATATTTGGGATTTTAGGACAATATAAATTATACAAGCCGCGGCAAGAGCGCGGCAAAGGCTCCTTTTTCGGATACGGCAAGGCTAAGGCTTGCTTTTTCGGGAAAGGACAGCACTTTTTATTAGCGACGGACAATCGGACGCAAACTCCGCTTTTTCTGCGGTTTGCGCCGTCGCCGCTTTGACGGAGCCTGATATGACGGCGTTTTTACCTCCCGCCGCGACTTTCGGGCTCTGCCGCTGCAAAGCGTGTGTTTAAAGGAGAAAACAGATGAATCTTAGTCCTACCAGGAGCATGAAGAACCGCATTTTTTATGTTGTACTTATCGGAGTGCTTATAGCGGCGGTATATATCGCGCTCAAGCTGTTCGACGTGTCGGTGGTGAACAACGAGATGTTCAGCGCCGCCGCGAGCAAGCAGCAGCAGGACAGCTTTACGATAAAAGCGTCGCGCGGAACGATATACGACCGAAACAACAAGGTGCTGGTACAGAGCAACACCGTATGGGACGTTATCATCTCTCCGGGCGATATAAACGAGTATGAGCCGCAGAACAGAGATTTTATCTGCAAAGGGCTGTCCGAGATAATCGGGGTGAAGTATCAGACGCTGGTGGACGCCTGCTCCGATACCGATTTGAGATATTATGTGGCAAAACGCGGAGTGGACAGAACTACCGTTGAAAAAATAAACGACTTTATAAGCAAGAACGATTTGAAATCCGTGTCGATATACACGGTGGAAAGCAGTACCCGCAGTTATCCCAACAAGGATCTCGCGGCGAGCGTACTGGGATTTGTAAACGACAACGACGAGGGCTATGGTCTGGAGATGTACTACAACGACTACCTCAAGGGCGTTGACGGCAGGATAGTGTCGGTAAAGGACGCGAACGGCGACGCTATGCCTTACGAATACGAGACCAGATACCCCGCGCAGGACGGCGATTCGCTGATACTTACTCTTGACGAAACTTTACAGTATTATCTTGAAAAAAATCTTGAACTCACGGTGTCGCAGCATAAGGTGGAAAACCGCAGCACCGGCATAATAATGAACGCCAAGACCGGCGCTATAGTCGCGATGGCGACTTACCCCGGCTATGACCCCAACGACCCGTCCTACCTGTTCTTTGAAAAGGACAGAAAGCTGCTGGCGCAGATGTCGGCGGACGGCGCTAAGGAAGAGGAAATAGAAAAAAAAGAGGAGGAGCTGCGCGGTCATCAATGGCTGAACAAAGCGGTAAGCGAAATATATATACCCGGTTCGGTATTCAAGGTAGTGACCTGCTCGTCCGCGCTTGAGGAGGAAGCGGTATCGCTGAACGATACCTTTTACTGCTCCGGCGTGGCGGACGTGGAGGGAACGCTGATACATTGCTGGAGCGCGGGCGGACACGGCACGTCCACTCTTACCGAGGCGGTGATACGTTCCTGCAACCCTGCGTTCGTAAAAATAGGTCAGGCGCTCGGTGTGGAAAAATTCTGTAAGTATTTCAAAGCGTTCGGCTTTACCGAAAAGACCGGCATAGACCTGCCGAGCGAGGCGTCGGCATTATATGTGCAGCCGGACAATATGGGTATAGTGGAGCTTTCCAGCTCCGCGTTCGGTCAGACAAACAAGGTAACTCCCATACAGATGGTGACCGCGGTCGCGGCGGCGGTCAACGGCGGCAAGCTGCTGACTCCGTATCTTGTGGATAAGATAATCGACAGCGAGGGCAACGTTATAAAATCCACCGAGCCGGTAGTAAGACGGCAAGTGATAAGCGAGGAGACCTCCGCTACCATGCGCGAGATACTTGAAACGGTGGTAAATACCAACGGCGGCAGCAACGCCTACATGGAGGGCTACAGCATAGGCGGCAAGAGCGGCACTTCGGAAAAGTTGGACGAATACGGCTATGACAATATGAGATATGTGTCCACCTTCTGCGCGTTCGTGCCGGCTACCGACCCCGAATATGTCATGCTGGTAGTGGTAGACGAGCCGACCAGCGGATATATCTACGGCTCGGCGGTGGCGGCGCCGGTCGTATCGGCGGTATTCAAGGAGGGTCTTGAGTACCTGAACATCTACCCGCAGTATACGGCGGAGGAGCTTGCGCAGCAGGACGTTACCGTTCCGCCGGTGGCGGGATACGATTATAACAGCATACGCGCCGAGGCTTTGATAATAGGCGCGGGCTTACAGGCGGAGATAATAGGCAGCACCGAGGGTACGTCGGTCGCGGCGCAGATACCGGGACCGGGAACGCTTATGCCTTACGGAGGCAAGGTACTGCTGTACATGAGCGACGGCAGCACGGATATAAACTATCAGTTTTCTACCGTACCCGATTTTACGGGAATGACGGTTGAACAGGCAAATATAGCCGCGGCGGAGGCGGGACTTAACCTCAGCGTCGCGGGTGCGGGCGGAAACGCTTCGGCACAGGCGATAAGCCAGTCGCTCGGAAGCGGTTCGTCGGTCTACAAAGGCTCGGTCGTAGAAGTCACGTTCGTGGTGAACAACGAAACCGGCTGACGGGAGTGATTGCTATTACATTATACGATATATGTCCCGAGGCGAGGGAACAGGGAGCAAAAAACCGTACCGTTACGGGCGTTACCGATAACACCGCCAAGCTGAAAGCGGGGAATGTTTTTGTCTGCATAAAGGGCGCGCATTTTGACGGACATGACGCCGCAGCACAAATGCTGTCAAACGGAGCGACGGCGATAGTGGCCGAGCGTGACACGGGAGTTTCCGACCAGGTCACGGTCGGGGATACAAGGCTTGCGCTGGCGCGGCTGTCCTCCCGCTTTTACGGAGAGCCGGAAAAGCGGCTGAGAATGCTTGCGGTGACGGGAACGAACGGCAAGACCACTACCGTCGCTATGGTAAAGCATATCCTTTCGGCTGTCGGCCATGCCGTCGGCAGTATAGGGACGGCGGGGATAGACGTATACAAAAAAGTGTACCGCTCCGAGGACGGAATACCCACTACTCCTCCCGCTACGGTGCTTTACGAAAGGCTTAGGGAAACGGCGGACAACGGCGCGGAGTTTTGCGTCATGGAGGCAAGCTCACAGGCGTTGGCGCAGCGGCGTATAGGCGATACCGTGTTCGAGGCGGCGGCGTTCACAAATCTTACCCACGACCACCTTGATTATCACGGGGATATGGAAAGCTACTTCGCCGCGAAAAGCATACTGTTCGGTCAGACAAAGACCTCGGTGATATGCACCGACGACGAATACGGCAAACGCCTTGCAAAAACGGCGGGCGGTAGGGTCATAACGGTAGGCTTTGACAGAAAAAACGATCTTTCGGCGCAGTTTATCGACTGCGGGTCGGACGGCTCGCGGTTCATGCTATGCTCGTCGCTGTCGCGGCGCGCGTTTTCGGTAAAGCTGCGGCAGATAGGAAGTTACAACATACAAAACGCGCTGTGCGCGGCGGGCTTATGTATCGCGGCGGGTCTTGACGAGCGGGAATGTGTCGCCGCTCTGGAGAGCTTTGAGGGAGCGGACGGACGGCTTACCGTGCTGTACAGCGGGGATTTTACCGTTATCTCCGATTATGCGCATACCGACGACGCACTGGACAAAATGCTGTCGGCAGTGCGCGCGGTAACAAAGGGCAGACTTATAACGGTGTTCGGCTCCGCCGGCGACAGGGACGCGACAAAACGCCCGTTGATGGGAGCGGCGGTGCAAAAATATTCCGACCGTATGATAATCACCTCGGATAATCCCGCTCACGAAGAGCCGGAGGCTATCATCGCTCAGGTGGCGGCGGGAGTTACCGACCCCGACGTTTACGAGATCGAGCCCGACCGCGAAAAGGCGATAGCCCGCGCGCTGAAGCTCGCTCAAAAGGGCGATGTGGTGGTGCTGGCGGGCAAGGGCAGCGAGGATTATCAGATAATCGGGGAAGAGCATATACCTTTTTCGGAAAAAGAAATAGTCGAAAGACTTACCAAATAAACAGATGAGAGGAAATCAAGCCTTATGAATTTACCCGCAGATATAATTGCGGCGGTGCTGAGCTTCGGGATAACTGCGCTGCTGGGGTTTGCCGCGATACCGGCATTGAAACGGCTGAAATTCGGTCAGACCATTTTGGATATAGGACCGGCATGGCATAAATCCAAGGAGGGTACTCCGACCATGGGCGGAGTGATGTTCATTTCGGGCAGCGTCATCGCGTTTGCGGCGGGGATAGCGCTGCTTTGGGTGCAGGGCGTGATAACCTTGGACGGAGCGGGCGGACTCAGGCTGCTAAACGCCATATCCGCCGTGATAATGGCGCTTTGCTTCGGATTTATCGGCTTTGTCGACGACCTTATAAAGGTAAAAAAGAAAAGGAACGAGGGGCTTACCCCGATACAGAAGATAATAATGCAGGTGCTGGTCATAGCGGCGTACTTCGCCTCCCGCGTTACGGCGGGGGATACCTCCACCGTTATAACCTTCCCGTTTTTGGGACAGCTCGACTTGTGGTATTTTTACTATCTGATAATGGGACTGGGCATACTTTACCTTGTCAACGCGGTGAACCTTACCGACGGAGTAGACGGACTTTGCTCCTCGGTAACGGTGGTATACTGCGCGGCATATCTCGCGGTGTGCGCGATGGCGGGCTTTGCGGAAATGAGCATAGTAGCCGCGTCGGTAGCCGCGGGGTGTCTGGGATTTTTGGTGTGGAATTTCCATCCGGCAAAGGTGATGATGGGGGACACCGGCTCGATGTTCCTCGGCGGAGCGGTAGCCGCGCTGGGAATAGGCACAAAGACCGAGTTTATCATGGTGGTATGCGCCGCGGTATATATTTGGGAAGCGCTCTCGGTGCTTATCCAGATGACTTATTTTAAGATTACCAAGGGCAAAAGACTGTTTAAAATGACTCCGATACACCACAGCTTTGAGATAAGGGGTTGGAAAGAGGAAAAGATAGTGGGCGTATTTTCGCTTATCGCGCTTTGCTTTTGCGCGGCGGGAGTGGCGATGATGCGTTACGGCATGATGTGAAGTGCCAAACAGATTTAAGGAGGAGAGAGCGTGGCAGGAAATTCTGATAACGGGCGACTCAGCCGCGAACAGCAAAACGAGCTGTACCGCAGTCTGGGGAAAAACGGCGACAGCCGAAAGAACGGCGCGTCCTCCGGCAAAAAAGCCGTCGGACTGAACGACGTTCTTATCCCTCCTGCTAATAAATATAAAAACATACCGGCGCGCACGGTGACGGATACGCCCGTCAAAACCGCAAAGCCTCATACCGCGGCGGAGCCGAAAGGCGCGCCTGCGGCGGCGAAAAAGACGGGTATAGCGTCCGCCGTAGCCGGTTCGCTGGTACAAAAGCTGTTCGTACACCCTCCCAAGCCCGACGCTCCCGCCGTCACCTGCACATGGTTCAAGCGGCGCGGCAGGTTCGATATGCCGATGTTCACGGTGGTAATGATACTCATAGTGATGGGACTGGTGATGATGACCTCCGCAAGCTATGCGTATTCTTATGCCGAGGAGGGCGACAGCTTTGCCTACACCGTAAGGCAGATACAAGGCGCGGTGATAGGCTTGGTGGGAATGTTCTTTTTCTCGCGGCTGGATTATCACGCGCTTATAACACCGCTCAAATTCGGGAAAAAGAAAGAAAACGGCAACGGCATAACCGCCGCCAAGATACTGCTTTTGGTATCTCTTGCGCTGATGGTGATGGTGCTGCTGTTCGGTGAATCGGTCAACGACGCAAAGCGGTGGATAACCATTTTCGGCACGCAGTTCCAACCGTCCGAGATACTTAAAATAGCGGTCATAGTTATGGTGGCGTATATGCTCCAGCGGTACTACGAGGTGCGCAGGGACAGCTATTACGGATTTTTGCGCTATTGGTATGTGCTGATACCGGCGCTGCTGATGTGCGTGCTGCAAAGGCATATATCCGCGCTGCTGATAATATTCATCATCGTATATGTGATGATGTTCGTCGGCGGCTGCAACAGGGGCTGTCTTATCTTTTTGCTGGTGCTGGGCGTGCTGGGTATACTGGCGCTGCTGTTCGTTTTCAGATACGAATACCTCTGGGACAGAATAAACGGCTTTATAAACCCGTTTTCCGATATACGCGGCGACACCTACCAGACATATCAGTCGCTGCTGACCGTCGGTTCGGGCGGCTGGTTCGGCTTGGGTCTGGGAAATTCAAGGCAGAAATATTTTTACCTGCCGGAAAGCCAGAACGACTTCGTTTTCTCGATAATATGCGAGGAGCTGGGATTTGTCGGAGCGGTAACGGTCATACTGCTGTTCGTGCTGTTTATTGCGAGAGGGCTTTACATAGCGGCTAAGGCGCGGGATAAATTCGGTTCCTTCCTTGCGCTGGGAATAACGATACAAATAGGCTTGCAGGCGCTGATGAATATAGGCGTCGCCTGCAACGCGATACCTAACACGGGAATATCGCTGCCGTTTTTCAGTTACGGACGAACGGCGCTGATAATACAGATGATAGAAATGGGACTGCTGCTGAGCGTATCCAAGCAGTCGGACACTTAACGAAAAGGAAAAAGAAAGCATGAATGTTATCGTTGCGGCAGGAGGCACGGGCGGACATATAAACCCCGCGCTCGCCATAGCCGACAGGCTGAAAAGCGCCATAGACGGCGTGAACATACTGTTCATAGGCTCGCCCGACGGGTTGGAGGCAAGGCTGGTAAAGCGTGCGGGGTATGATTTTTCGCCGGTCAAAATGGCGGGCATACAGCGTCGGCTGAATTTAAAGAGCATAAAAAGAAATATCAAGGCGGCGTATTATTACGTCAACGCCGGACGGCAGATAAGGAAGATATTCGACGAATTTCGACCCGACCTTGTGATAGGAACGGGCGGATACGTTACCGGCACGGTATTGAAATGCGCGGTCAAGGCGGGGATAAAGACCGCCATACACGAGAGCAACTCGCTGCCCGGAGTATCCGTCAAGGTGCTTTGCGATAAGGCGGATATCGTCATGGTGGGGAGCGAGGACGCGGTAAAGCATTTGAAAAACTGCAAAAAATGCGTTGTAACGGGCAATCCGCTGCGCAGCGAGATAAAGCTGATGTCAAGGCAGGAGGCGCGCGCGGAGCTGGGACTTCCCGACTGCATGACCGTTTTGTCGGTCGGCGGAAGTCAGGGAGCGGTGCATATAAACGACGCGGTGATACAGCTTTTACAATGGGAGCAGAAAAAAGGCGGGATAAACCATATCCACGGCTATGGCAAGCACGGACATGACAGCTTTGTCAAAGCGATGGAGGAAAGCGGCGTGAACGCCGACGACCCGCATTTCAGGATAAGAGAATATATCGACAATATGTATGTGTGTATGTGCGCGGCGGATCTTATAATCACGCGCGCGGGGGCGATGACGCTTACCGAGCTTACCGCGGTGGGCAGAGCGTCGCTGCTTGTCCCGTACCCCTATGCGGCGGAAAACCACCAGTATTACAACGCTTTGACGCTGCAAAAAGCGAACGCCGGCAGGATAATAAAGGACGACGAGCTGTCGGGACAAAGGCTGATAGACGAGGTGAACGAGTTTTGCCACAACCCCTCGCTGCTTGAGCTTATGGGGGAGAACGCGGCGCGGCTGGCTCAGAAAAACGCGGCGGACAAAATATTAAAGGAGCTTATAGAGCTTTGCGGACTGTCCGTATGATACGCTGAATGACAAATTTGCCCTTAAAAGCATAAAATGAAGAAAAATGCTTTGAGAGGGTGACTTTGTTTGGATACACAAAAACTTATCATCACCGGCGGAAAACGCATTGAGGGAGAAATAAAGGTACACGGCGCGAAGAACAGCGCGCTCCCGCTGCTGTCGGCGGCAGCGTTGACGGCGGAGGGCGAATGTGTGATACATAACTGTCCTCGGCTCACCGACGTGGACGCGGCTTGCCGGATACTCAACCACATCGGAGTCAAATGCAGACGGGACGGCTCGTCGGTAGTGACCGGCGCGGACAGCCTTACCTGCTGTGAAGTTCCGGTAAGCCTGATGAGGGAAATGCGTTCCTCGATAGTTTTTTTGGGGGCGGTACTGGGCAGGACGGGAAAATGCAGGCTGTCCTTTCCCGGAGGGTGCGAGTTAGGTCCTCGGCCTATCGACCTGCATATAGCGGCGCTCAGAGAGATGGGCGCGCAGATAAAGGAAGAACACGGTTATCTTGACTGCACCGCACCGGAGGGACTGAAAGGCGCGGATATATCGCTTGCTTTTCCGTCGGTCGGAGCGACCGAGAATATCATTCTGGCGGCGGTGCTTGCAAAAGGCGTCACCACGGTGCATAATGCGGCGCGTGAGCCTGAGATAGCGGACCTTGCGGATTTTTTGAGGAAATGCGGCGCGAAGATAAGCGGCGAGGGCGGCGACGTTATAACAGTGCAGGGAGTCGATAAGCTGCACGGCTGCGAGCATACCGTGATACCCGACAGGATAGCGGCGGCTACATATCTTTGCTGCGCCGCCTGCGCGGGCGGAGAGCTGGTGCTCAGCGGAGTGAACGCGGCGCATCTCGGCGCGATGATCCCGCTTATGCAGACGATGGGCTGCCGTATATACACATTCGGACGGGACAGCGTTTATATCAGCGTCAGAGGAAGACTGAAAGCCCCGCTCACGGTAAGGACGATGCCGTACCCCGGCTTTCCCACCGATGCGCAGGCGCTGCTGATGGCGGTATGTGCCGGAGCCGAGGGAACGACGGTCTTTGTGGAGAATATATTTGAAAACCGCTACCGCCATGTGAGCGAGCTTTTAAGAATGGGCTGCTGCATAAAGGTGGAGGGCAAGGTAGCCGTGGTGCAGGGAGTAAAACGCCTGTCCGGAGCGGAGCTGGTCGCTACCGATCTTCGCGGCGGAGCGGCGCTGACCGCGGCGGCTCTGGGAGCGGAGGGAGTATCCGTGATAAGCGAGATACACCATATCGACCGAGGATATGAAAACATAGAACTGCTTTTGAGAAGCGTGGGCGCCGATATAAAGCGCAAGTAAAACAAAACGGACGTTAAAACGGAGGTGAGAGCAATGCCGAAAGAGGGCAAAGACAGAAACGATCTTTGGGTGGAAATGCCTCCCTCCGGCAAATCGCGCACCGTAAAGCCCGCCGAACCGCCCGCCTCTAAAGAAGTACCTAAGACGCAAACGAGCGAAAAGTCGGGAAAAGCCTCGGCGAAAAGCTCCGGCAAAAAAAGTGCCGCGGCAGAAAAAAAAGAGAAAAAGGATAAGCGCGCCGCCAAGACCGAACGCGCCGCTAAAAAGGATAAAGCGGCAAAGCCCGGCAGCGATTTTGATTTTAACATCGCAAAGCCGATGGACATACAGAAAAAGGCGCTTAAAAACAAGAAAAGGGACAAGACGGATACCGACGGGAAAAAGCCCGCAAGGCGCAAAAAGCTGTCAAGCTACCTGTTTTACTACATAATCTTCGCGGTGGTGGCGGTGACTGTCATCTGCGTGCTTTCGACCACGGTGCTGTTTAATATAACCGAGATAAACGTCAGCGGCGAAACAGAGTATTCTGCGCAGGACGTTATACAGCTCAGCGGGGTGGAAAACGGGCGAAACCTTATAACGCTGGACACCGGCGCGATAGAGCAAAAGCTGATAAAGGAGCTGCCGTATGTGGACGGCGTAAAGGTCAAAAAGCATTTGCCGTCGTCGCTTGAAATAGAGCTTACGCCCGCCGTGCCCGTCGCAAACGTAAAGAAGAACGACGTATACTACCTCGTATCGGCGAACGGGCGGATAATGGAGACCGACCTTGCCTCTCCTAACAAAAAATACGTCACGGTGGTGGGCTTCGACCCCGAATACGCTTCGGCGGGGGATTATCTGAGCGTGACCGACGAGGGCAGCCGAAACCTGCTCGCAAAGCTGCTTAAATGCGTAAAGCAGTATTCGGGAACGAACGACTCGGAGGAAAACACGGCGGTAAAAAAATACGACATCATGTTCTCACTGCTGAAAGACTGCGACGAAGTCGGGATAACGGAGCACATCAAAGAGATAGATATTTCAAATATATACAAAATAAAGCTGAATTATGACGACAGACTTACACTTGAGCTGGGAGAATATACCGAACCGCAGTTCAAGCTGACCATAGCGAAAAACATGATAGACCGAGGCGAATTTGACGGCGAAAAGGGCACGCTGCTGCTTTCGCAGCTTATAAGCTCTTCCGACGAGATAAAGTTTACATTCCGCCCCGGAAGCCAGCAAAGCGGCGATACTTCATCGGGCGGCGACAACAGCGGCGACGATGACGGTAACAACGGCGATGACGGCGGCGAGCCGGTGGTCGGCGACAGCGTAGGATCCGTTTAGGCAAGGCGAAAAATACAATATATTGTGATGATTTTTTTAAAAAAATCTACCCCTGCCGTAAAATGTTTATATTTTTTTGATAAAACACTTGCATTTGACGGAGAAATCTGTTAAAATACTAATATACGCGTGTGCGCGGGAAAACACGGAGGTGCTTTAAATGAACTTTGAAGTGGACGAAGAAGAATTTGAGTGTGACGTTAAGATAAAAGTTATAGGCGTCGGCGGAGGCGGAGGAAACGCCGTTGACAATATGGTGAAAAGCGGCGTGGACAACGTTGATTTCGCCGTAATAAATACCGACGCGGCTGCTTTGCGCAGCAAGAACCAGCAGCTTATGGACTGCATACAGATAGGCGTAAAGACCACGCACGGACGCGGCGCGGGCGGAAAGCCGGAGATCGCGGCTATATCTGCCGACGAAAACAAAAACGCCATTGCCGAAGCGATAGAGGGCAGCTCAATGGTGTTCATCTGCGCGGGCATGGGCGGCGGCACCGGCACGGGCGCTGCTCCCAAGGTAGCCGAGATAGCCAAGGAGAACGGGATACTTACCGTCGGCGTAGTTACCAAGCCGTTTGACTTTGAACGTCAGTACAAGATGAACCTTGCGATGCAGGGTATCGCGGAGTTGAGGAAGTATGTGGATTCGCTCATCATAATCCCCAACCAGAAGCTGCTCACGCTCAACGAGAAAAATCTCAGCATGAGAAAAGCATACGAGATGGTGGACGATGTAATGTACAAGGCGGTAAAGAGCATCTCCGACATAGTCAACCATATCGGAATGGTAAACATAGACTTTGAGGACGTAAAGGCGACGCTTGAGGGTTCGGGCGACGCGCATATCGCGATAGGTCACGGAAGCGGCGACAACCGCGCCGAGGAAGCGGTACAGCAGATAGTGGAAAGCCCGCTGCTGGAAACTTCGATAAAGAACGCGGGCAAACTTCTGGTAAGCCTTGTAATTTCCGACGATACGCCGCTGGACGACGTAAACAAGGTAATGGATCTGCTTACTGCGGCCGCGGTGGAAAACGTAGAGGTAATACATGGCGTGGATATATCCTCCGAGCTTAAGGACGAGATGGAGATAACCGTTATAGCCACTTCTTTTGTCAATGAAAACGGACAGGCTGCGCCTGCCGCAAAGACCGCTCAGGCGGCAAACGATAATCAGGCGGCAGGAAACGCCGAGGTCAAGGACAAGCCCGCCGAAAGCTCGGTGGGAGAATCTCTGGTGTTCCCGTCGACCGACGGCGATGAGGAGGACGATCCGTTCGGCGAGCTGAGAGCGCTGCTGGATCATCGCGACAGATAAGATACATACGCCGTCCCTGTCGGGACGGCGACGCTTTTAAATCTCGCCTCAGCGTTATCAAAAATTTCGGAAAGGAAAGCTGTTTATGGAAAAACTGGTAAACATTCTTACAAACAAATGGCTCAATATCGGAGTATCCGTGCTTTCTGTATTTTATCCCATAATGATAATCTTCGTTTCCTGGATATATACGGCATACTATATCGAACCGTCGAACGAGGCGGCTTTATATGTGCTGTACATATTTATTAACGTTATCTTTGCCGGTATAATGCTGTTTACGAGAAAACGCACGGTAACGATAATTTGCGCTATGATAACGCCGATATTCAGCTTTTTTCTGCTTATTCTCACATTTGGCAACTGGATAATAATAATCCCGCCGATAGCGGTGTGTGTGTTTATATTTTTCATGTGCGGAGCGGGAGAGACCGCAAAGATGATCATCGGTACGCTTTATCTTATCCTTTTTGTGGTAGGAACGCTGGTGTATCTTACGCTGAGCCAGCTTATAGGAGAATTTTCGCTTACCTCGGTGGATCTGTCGCTGCGCAGCACCACATACCAGTATTCGCCCGATAAGCAGTACAGGATAGTAACTTACGCACAGCATAACGACAGCGACCGCAGCACGGTCACGTTTTATCTGGAACGCGCAAGCGAGGATATAAGCATACCGTTTGCAGATTGCAGACGTGTGCTGGGAAGCATACGGCTGATAACCTCGGCATACAATAAACCTGCGGAGCTTGAGTGGAAAGGTCAGCATACCCTGCTGATAGACGGCAGACAAAGAGAGTTCGAGTTCAGCGATACGGCGCTGTGGGACGTTATCTTCCGAAACGATGATTAAATAGGCATTCGGGAGCCGAACTCAAGTCGGTTTTTACGGGCATATTTTCTCCAATACTTCGTCAACCTCTCTCGACATACGCAAGTATGCCTTCGTTCGGTTTCCTTGTCTTGACAAAAATCTGCTCCGTAAAAACTAAACCCCACGGCGAGAGATTTTGGAGATAGTTTTGGCTCTTGCGACGCAGGCAGGCTTGCGCCTGCCAAGGAACAAGGGGCAAAACCGGCCCAAAAGAATCGCCGTGGGGCGGCTCGGATTCGACTCCCGCATGCCAAGGCATTCGGGAGCCGTAGGACACGGCGTTTTTAAGGTCATGACGGTGACTGCACCGTGTCGGGCATTGCCTGTTCCTTTCGGGCTGTACCGCAAAATACTGAAAAGGAGATACGCTCCGACGGGAGCAGGTCGGCATTATGAGTTCAGCAAGAACGGCTTTATTATATTCGGCGGAAAAAGATACCGTATATACTTTGCATTTTCCGGAAAATCTGCTCGGATTTTGCAGCTATGATTTTTCCAAATTTCAGGAACGCTGTCTGAAATTATGCGAGCGCTGCGAAAGCATCGGGGAATACGATACGGACGAGGCCGCGCGGATATGCGATATGCTGAACGGCTGCCATTGTTTTTATAAAAACGAACGCGGGATATTCGGGGATATCGCTCTGGATTTTATAATCTTCTGCCTATGTCGGGGCAAAAAACTCAGCTATGAGGCTTTCAGAAACGAGCTTACGGATTTCGACAACGATTTTCAGCGGCAGATATTCACAAGACTGACCGCATATCGGTTCAAGCAGGCGGTAAACAGTTGGGAGCTTATAAATTCCGCCCGCGATTACGCAAGGGAAAAACTGAAATTCATATATTCCGGCTTTGACGGCGCAGACCGCGCCAATGCTCGCAGAAAGTATTTTGACAGAATATTTTCCGCCGCTGCGGAGAATGCGGAGCATTTCGCCGGAGAATTCGGCTCGGTCACGCTGTATGGGATAGGCAGACCCGCGATAAGCGACGGCGACGTGCGCGGCAGAGTGCCCGCAAAATTCGACGGCGCTGCGGCGGAAACGTTCCGCAGGATAAAGGAAAGCGGAGGATTTAAGGCGAAAGCGGCTGTTTTTGGTACCGAAAGCGCCGCCGAACCGATATACCGTCCCGAAAGCCTTTTTTCGGCGATAGACCTTGAGCTTGAGCTGCTGGGGGAAAGCGGGCTGCTGCTGCGAAGCTGCGGCGGCTGCGGCGGATTTTACCTGTATTCCGGCGAGCCGGAGGAGCGCTGCAAGCATTGTCGTATCCGCGCGGGCAGCGCGGAATACGACCCCGTTATGAAAAAACTCGGCAGGATATATATGAAGATACATAAGACCGTCGGCAAAGGTACTACACAAAGCGATTTTGAGCGTTGGATGGGGCTTTACGAAAAACTGCTGCACGACGCTGAAAACGGAACGGTCGGCAGCGGCGAGCTGGAACGCTTTGAACGTCTTTCCTCAAAGCTGCTCGCAAAAAGGTGATAAAATGCACAAAAACAGCGGACGTTAAGTCCGCTGGTTTTTGTGTGTGCCGTGAAATCGCGGTCGCGCATATTATAATATCAGCCCACCTTAAACGGGCTGAAAAAACGGTCGGTCGGCGCGGTGGCATAGCCTCAAAACAGCCGCGCGGCGCTCTTACGGCGTAAACGGCACGACCGAATAAAATAAGCCGTCGGTGCTTTTGCACCGACGGCTTAAACTGTCAGAATTGCGCTTTACAGCGCAGTTTTACTTTATTATTTCCACCATCATGCCGGGGACTGCGGAAACGGCGTTGGATTCGTCGGTGTCGATGTGCATAGCATCCGCGAATTTTTCGCTGACTCTTACCACAACGTCGCCGAGTATGGCGCTTCTGCCGTCGCTGTCTATCTTTACGGATACCGTCTGTTTGTTTTCAAGACCCCATTTTTCGGCGGTTTCGGGTACGAGATGTATATGGCGCTTTGCCACGATAACGCCCTGCGATATCTCGACTTCGCCGCACGGGCCGCTTATCTTGCAGCCGGGAGTGCCGTCAAGGTCGCCGGATTCTCTTACTACTATCGGGCAGCCTATGCTGCGCGCGTCGGTAGCGGACAGCTCCACCTGGTCGGCGGGTCTTACCGGGCCGAGTATGGATACATTCGGCAGCGATTTTTTAGGGCCGGTAACAACGACTCTTTCCTCACAGGAAAACTGACCGGGCTGGGAAAGATTCTTTTTCTTTGTAAGCTGATGTCCTTTTCCGAACAGGACTTCAAGCGTTTCCTGCGTAACGTGTACATGACGCGCAGAAGTTTCAAGCAATACTTCCATCATGATTATGCTTCCTTTCTTGGGACGTTCGTCCTATTATCTCACATAAAATTATACACTATATCATCATAAAATTCAAGTGGTTTTACAAAATACAACAAAAAAATCACGCCGTCAGCGGATAATGAACATATCTGCGCACAGCAGCGATATTACCGCGTCGAAAAGTCCGACACCAAAGCAGCAAAACCCGCAGAACAGCGAACGGACAAAGTATCTGCCGAAATACGCGGACGGTCGGATCTCCTTGGCTCTTCCTCTTATGTAGGAAAACAGTCGGGAGGACGCCGAGAGCGACAGCCTGCATTGATAAGCGGCCGCCAAAGTCCCGAATATCGCGGAGGGAGCAAGCAGGATAGCCGCGGCAGCCGCTCCGTCAGCGCCGAACGCGGTTATAAAATACGCCGCCGCCATGCCCGTGCCGAGCCCCTTTAACGGAAGAACAAGCAGCGCGACGGGGTGTCCCACCGCGCAAAATCCCGCGAAAAACGGTATCGCCGTCCAGATGAGCGCGCCGAAAAATGACGCGGTGGCGTTTTCAAAAAATCCGCCGTCCACTCTCAGGCGCAGATAGTCCGACACCGTCTCCGCGGGGATAGTGCCAAGCAGTCCGCCGTACAGCAAAGCCCCCGCAGCGGCGAACAGCGCCGCGGCAAGGATAAAAAGCGGCAGCAGCGGTATCTTAACGGAGAGGATACCCGTTTTTTTAACGTTTAACGGCATGGGCGGCAGGCTTATCGGCGGGTCGTCGGGAGCGGGCTGCTCCTCCGAGTCATCCGCTTTTGCCTCCGGCAGATATATCCCTCCCCGCTGCTTTATAAATTCTTCGGGCGTCATTTTTTCTGTAACGGCTTCCATCACGGTACTTCCTTTCCTTTCATACTTGTCCTTTTTTTAAAGGATATGCGGGAAAGGACGGCGTTATCACCGACTTTTTTTGAAAGTGAAAAGCCTGTCGATAAATGCTTGATTATTGTCGTAAAATATGGTATACTTATTGTGATCAATGCTTTTCGGAGCGCCGAGGCGTTGGTATTATCGCCGCGATCGGGAGGTTTTACGCTTGAACAGGGATAAGGAAAAATACAAGCGCGTCGCGCTTTTCATCGATTCGCTGGTGCTGCTAACGTGGCTCACCTCCACGTTCGGCATTATTTGGATAAATTTCTACAACGATCAGATGAAGAACAGCTTTTTCTCGCGCGGAAACTGGGTGCTGTTCGGCCTTTATATGGCGATACTCTGGGTGTTTTCAAAGATATATCGCGGACTCAAGGTAGGAACGCTCAAAACCGCCGATATAATCGTATCTCAGATACTTGCGACGTTTTGTACGAACGTCGTGGCATACTTTCAGATAGCGCTTATCGCCAGAAAGCTGCCGGAGGTAGGGCCGCTGCTTATCGGTATGCTGTATCAATGCGCGGTGATAGTGATATGGGCGGTGGTCAGCGGTGTGATAATCCGCAACCTTTATCCCGCCAAAAACGTGCTTATGCTGTACGGCAACGAACATTCCGCCATGATGCTTTCGGAAAAAATGTCCCGCCGTGCCGATAAATATCAGGTATCGGAAATGATAAACGTGTCGCAGGGCATGGAATATATGACCTCCCGCATGGAGGAATTTGACGCGGTGGTGATATGCGACACTCCGAACGATATACGCAACGACCTGCTGAAATACTGCTTCAGCAATTCCATACGCACCTATCTCGTGCCTAAAATATCCGATATAATAGTACGCGGCTCGGACAACAACGAGCTTTTCGATACTCCGCTGCTCACCTCCAGAAACGACGGCCTGGGAATAGAAAAGCGGGCGGTAAAAAGACTGTTTGACATAATCATATCGGGTATCGGCATAATAATAGCGTCACCGTTCATGCTGCTGACCGCTATAGCCATAAAGCTGTATGACCGAGGGCCGGTGCTGTATAAGCAAACGCGCTATACGATAGGGAAAAGGGAATTTAAGCTGCTTAAATTCCGCAGCATGGTGGTGGACGCCGAAAAGGACGGAGTTGCGCGCCTTGCCAGCGAAAAGGACAAGCGTATCACTCCCGTCGGGAAAATAATACGCAAGATACGCTTTGACGAGCTGCCGCAGCTTTTCAACATCTTTAAAGGCGATATGTCCGTTGTCGGGCCGAGACCTGAGCGGCCGGAGATACACGCGCAGTACGAAAAAGAGATGCCGGAGTTTTCTTTCAGGCTCAAGGTCAAGGCGGGGCTTACCGGCAACGCGCAGGTGGTCGGAAAGTACAACACTACCCCTTATGACAAGCTGAAACTGGATCTTATGTATATCGAAAAATATTCGCTGGCGCTTGACATACTGCTGATACTCAAAACGGTAAAAATAATATTTATGCCGGAGGAAAGCACCGAGGGCATAAAAGAGGGACAGGCTACTGCGGAGATAACCACGAAAAACAAAGAGGAGGACGACGCGAATGAACACACCCGAGCATCTGATAGATCTTGACGATTACAAAAAAGAGGACTGGGACGAGATAGTAAGGCTGGCGCAGGATATCGTAAGCGACCCGTCGGCATATAGTAAAAGATGCAGCGGAAAGATCATGGCGACGCTGTTTTACGAGCCGTCCACCCGCACGCAGATGAGCTTTCAGACCGCCATGCTGAGGCTGGGCGGAGGGCTTATCGGTTTTGACAACCCGTCGGTATCCTCCGTTGCCAAGGGGGAAAATTTAAAGGACACCACCAAGGTGGTGAGCAATTACGCCGATATACTTGTGATACGCAATCCCATGGAGGGAAGCACAAAGGCTGCCGCGCTTACGGCTGGCTGTCCCGTGATAAACGCGGGCGACGGCGGACATCTTCACCCTACGCAGACGCTTACCGATATGCTGACGCTGAAAATGGAAAAGGGCAGGCTGGACGACCTCAAGGTCGGCGTGTGCGGCGACCTTATCAACGGGCGCACGGTACATTCTCTGCTGAAGGCGCTGTCCTGCTATAAAAACAACGAGTTCACGCTTATCTCCACAAAGGAGCTAAAACTGCCGGATTATATCAAGAATATAATAACCGAGCGGGGCTGCAAATTCCGCGAGGTGTTCTCGATAGAGGAGGCCATATCCGACCTTGATATGCTGTATATGACTCGCATACAGCGCGAACGCTTTTCCAGCATGGAGGAGTATGAACGCCAGAAGAATGTTTTCGTGCTTGACCCGCATAAGATGTCAAAAGCGCGTGAGGATATGATAGTTATGCACCCGCTGCCGAGGGTGGACGAAATAGCCTCGGAGGTGGACGCCGACCCCCGCGCGCTGTACTTCAAGCAGGCGGATTACGGGGTGTATGTCCGTATGGCGCTTATCATCTGCGTTTTGGAGGGGCGGATACATTCCGCGCCGCTGCTTAAAGGCGGTATCCCGCAGGGCAAGCGCTGCGCCAACCCGAAATGTATCACGCATACCGAGCCGTATCTTCCGCACAGCTTTCGCCAGTCGGGTGCAGCTTTGGAGTGCGAATACTGCGACAGCAAGCTGTAAAGCGCGGTAATTGAAGATACGCTTACAGACGGAAGAAAACAAATGGACAGAAGGACAGAGATATTTGAAAAGATGCCGGTACGCCGTGCGGTGATATTGCAGGTGATACCGGCGGTGGCAAGTCAGCTCATAACGCTGATATACAACCTTGCCGATACTTATTTTGTCGGGCTGTTGAACGATCCCGCCCAGACTGCCGCGATAACCGTAGCCGCGCCGCCTTTTCTGCTGCTTTCCGCGTTGGCGAATCTTTTCGGTGTGGGAGGGGCGAGCCTTATCTCCCGCTCCCTCGGGGCAAAGGAGTACCGAAAGACCAAGTACGCGTCCGCCATATCTATATGGCTGGGCGTTTTTTCTGCGGCAGCTTATTCGCTGCTATTCGCGGCGTTTGCACAGCCTATACTGTATCTGTGCGGAGCTACCGACGCGACATTCGATACCGTGTTCGGCTACAGCAAATGGGTGATATTATTCGGCGGAACAGGTACGGTGCTGAATATGCTGTTGGCTCATCTTGTCCGCTCGGAGGGCAGCGCGGGCGCGGCGTCGTTCGGCGTGTCGCTGGGCGGAGTGCTCAACATACTGCTCGACCCGCTGTTTATCCTGCCCGACTTTTTGAATATGGGAGCGCAGGGCGCGGGCATAGCCACCGCTGTTTCAAACTATGCCGCGTCTGCGTTTTTGTTGTGCTATCTCGCGGTAAAGCGCAAGACCACCGCTCTCAGCGCTAATCCCGTCAGACTTCGCAAAACGGGCGAGTATATAGGTCAGATATTCAAGATAGGATTTCCCTCCGCGGTGCAGATGATACTTACCGTCGTGTCGATAGCGGCGCAGTCCAAGTTTGTATCGGGCTACCGTACCGAGGCGGTGGCGGCTTTGGGAATAACCAAGAAGTTAGATCAGCTCCCGCTGTTTTTCTCGATAGGAGTATCAAACGGGCTTATGCCGATGTTGGCGTACAATTACGCCTCCGGCAATGTTCGGCGCAGGAAAAGCGCGTTTCGTTTCGGCTGTACCGTGTCGGTAGCTTTCGCGGTGCTTAGCCTGATACTGTATGAGATTTTCGCTCCGCAGTTGGTGTCGCTGTTCATGGACGACCCGACGACCGTTGCGTTCGGCGCGGATTTTGTCCGCTGTATGGTGGTCGCCATGCCGATGATGGCGTTTTGCTATCCGATGATAATACAGTTTCAGGCGATGGGCAAGGTCAAGGAATCGCTCGTTTGTTCGCTGCTGAGAAAGGGATTGCTGGATATTCCGCTGCTGTTCCTGTTGGACGCGCTGTTCCCGCTTTACGGGTGTATGTGGGTGCAGCCGATAGTGGACACCGTTTCGCTGATAGTGGCGCTGCTGCTGTATCTTTCGCTGAGCAGGCGGGAAAGCGCCGCGGAATAATGATCACGCAAGCGGTGTTGAAAAACCATATTTTCATGTTGTAATTTAGAAAAGCGGTGAAACTTATGAATTTTACCAATGAAGAAATATTGAAGATAGCTTTGCGGCAATCGGCGACAGACGCTAACTGTCGGGCGGAGGATTTTCTGCGCACGGAAAACGTCGTCGTTGAATCCTCCGCAAATGTGCAAGCGAGGAAGTATCTATCCCTTCCGTTTGACTGCGACCTTATTTCCTACGGAAACAATATCGTCGCTTCCGTCAACGAGAAGTACCGCGCGGTCGTGACCGATTATATCGACCGATTTCCCGTCGAGCATTGTTTTGAAACTCCGAATATGCACGTTTTGAACGACCGACTGCAAAAGGACGGCTTGCGCGTTTGCTTTATGGCGGAATATTTTTTGCCCGACCTTGACGCGCTCCGACCTTTGGACTGCTCCCTGCGAACAAAGCTGCTGCACGCCGATGATTTTTCGGCGCTTTATACGCCGATGTGGAGCAATGCGCTGTGCGAAAAACGCAAGGAGCTGGACGTTTTGGGAGTCGGCGCTTACGACGGCGAAACCTTGGTCGGTCTTGCGGCATGCTCCGCCGACTGCGACAGTATGTGGCAGATAGGCATCGATGTGCTGCCCGCTTACCGCAGGCGGGGTATCGCCTGTGCGCTGACGAGCCGTTTAGCGCTGGAAATACTGGAGCGCGGAAAGGTGCCGTTTTACTGCGCCGCATGGTCGAACATCAAGTCTGTACGAAACGCGATAAAAAGCGGCTTTCGCCCCGCATGGGTCGAACTGACGGTCAAAAGCGCCGCCCTTGTGGAGGAAATGAACGGGAAGTAACGAATTAGGTTTGATAATACAATACCGGCGTCGGGATTGACCGACGCCGGTATCTTTATTGACGATACGGTTACTGCCCGTCAAATACCGAGCACAGCTTAGAGGTCTGTTTTATGCCGTTTTCTCCGTTTATCAGCACTTCGCCCCAGTCGGAGGAAAGCACGCTGCCGTCCCATTCCTTGGCAAGGTCGAGATACTCCACTCCGCCGCCGTTGCCTTTCCACGACCAGCCGAGATAGCCTGTGCCGGTTTCGTTGCAGATACGCATTATCGACGCCTCGTCAACATCGCCGTCGCTGTGATTATAGCCGAATTCGCCTATGATAAGGCAGATGTTTTTGTTTATCGCACCGTTTATCGTGCGGGATATCATAGCCTCGTTCTTGCCTGCCGAACCGTACATATGGACGGAGAACATGGCGTTAGCGTCGGGATCGGCGTTGAACACGTCGGAGGCGTAATTCAGCACGCTGTCCGCGCATTGTCCCCAACCCGCACTGTCCACGAGTATAGTGTTTTTTATCCCCGCCTCGCGCAGCTTGGGCAGCGCCTCGACATACGCGTCACGCCAAACCTCCAGCTTATCCCAAGAGCCGTACCATTCGTTTGCGATGTTTACTATAACATACGCCTGCGTGTCTTTAAGCGTGTCGGCAAGCTCTATCCAGTAATCCACCGCTTTATCCAGCGGAGCGGTTTCGTCCATGCCGGTAGCGTCGTGTACCTCCAGAATGGCGATGAGCTTGTTTTGCTTGCACTTGTCGATGATCTCCGCCACCGATTCGGCGTTGTCCTTTGTCCATTGTCCGCCGTCCGACAAAACCACCCGCACTGAATTTGCGCCGGTAGCGGCGATGGCGGGAAGCGCGGTATCCAGCTCATCCTTGAACCAGGAGTGGGCGTGATTTATACCGCGAAATACGAATTGATTTCCGTTTGCGTCCATCAGCTTTGTTCCGCTTACTTTAAAACCTCCGTCGGCGGTCTGCACCGCGCTTTGAGTATCGTCAACGGATATAGTGCCGCCCTCGGAGCAGGCGGTCGCCGTTACGGCGATAACAAACACAAGAAATAACGATAACAGCTTTTTCATTTTTTCTCCTTTCGACAAAAGCCGACCGCGTTTTTAAGGTCGGCGGCATATCGTTTTACGCGAATAAAGTATATCACAATTTTTTGCCGCTGTCAATCGGTAATAAAGCGGTGAAAAGCGGAAATAATAACGAGGGGAAATGCCTGCGCGGCGTTTTTCGAAAAAGAAAAAGGAGAGAAAACATATGATAGAACAGGATACCGTGCGACTGCTCAGGGAATGTGACGCGGGAGTGCAGATGGGAGTTTCCTCGATAGACGAGGTGCAGGGCAGGATAAAAGCCGAGGGGCTGCGCAAGCTGCTTTCCGACAGCAAGGCTCAGCACGAAAAGCTGAATATCGAGATACAGCAGCTTTTGGACCGTTACCGTGACGACGGCAAAGCTCCCGACCCTATGGCAAAGGGAATGTCATGGCTGAAAACAAATATGATGCTGTCAATGGACGAGTCGGACGAAAAAATAGCCGACCTGATGACGGACGGCTGCAATATGGGTGTAAAATCGCTCGGAAGATATTTAAATCAATATAAGGCGGCCGACGAACGCTCAAAGGACATTACAAAGCGGCTGATGAATATTGAGGAAAAGCTGGCGCAGGATATGCGTCCGTATCTTTAAAAAAAGGCGGAAAACCGCAAACGGTTTTCCGCCTTTTTTTATCATTGTTCCGTGGGAGTTTGCTTTTTGAGCGTTTCCTTATTAAGGATACCGAAATTTGATTTTCCGCTCTTTTTGATCCTGTACATGGCGTCGTCCGCCATGCCTATTATTTCGTCAACGGTCATGGTGGAATCCTCTACCACCGAGATACCGATACTGGTGTTGACCGAGAGCTTTTCACCGCTGTCCGAGGTAAAGCCTTCCTTCAGCGCGTTAAGTATATCCTGAGCTACTCTGGTAGGCTCGTTTATATCCACGTTTCTGACGCAGACGATAAACTCGTCGCCGCCGTATCTTCCGGCGGTACCGAAGCCGTGCGTTACCGAAGAGATAGTCCTTGCAACGAATTTCAGCACCTGGTCGCCGGTGGCGTGGCTGTACTGGTCGTTGTAGTTCTTAAAGTCATCTACGTCGATGAACAGTATGGCAAATCTGCTCTTTCTTACCGCGAGCAGATGTATCTCGCTGTCTATGGCGCGCTCGATGCTCTCGCGGTTGTAAAGCCCTGTAAGGCTGTCGAAGCTGGCACGCTCGGTCAGCAGCATTTCACTTCTCTTGGCACGGTCAACGTCCACTATAACACCGACTATCTTAGCTATCTCGCCGCTCCTGCTGCGAATGGTGGCGGTACGCATAAGCACCCAGATATAATCGCCGTAAATGTTCTTCCAGCGGTATTCGTTGTTTTTAAACTCCTCGCCTCTCGCAAGACGCTCAAGGTCTTCGTGGTAGCGCTCCGAATCCTCGGGGTGTACCTTTACTTTGAGCAAAAAGCTGTCCGCAAAGTGGTCGGAGGGCGCGCGGTAGCTGAATTTCTTATTGAAGTTGTTGGAGAAAAATACCTCGTTGCTCTTTAAATTCCACTCGAAAATTATGTTGTCCGACATCTCGACGATGGTGCGGTATCTGCCCTCGCTCACCACTATATCGTCGATGAGGTCGTTGAACGCGCTCGCCATATCGCCGTATTCGTTCTTCGCGGAGAAGTTTATCCTTGCCTCGTGGTCGCCTCGGCTTACTTTGAGCAGCGTTTCACGGATTATCTTAAGCGGCTTGGTCAGCATGAAGATAAGCACGATACCCGTTGCGCACAGCACCGCGGTAAGCAGCAGCACACAGCCGATGATTGTGCCGGAGGCTACCGTAGACGCGTTATACGCGCGCTCGGTCTCGGCTATCATGGCTATCGTCCAAGCCGCCGCGCCGTCGTTTACCGGCGGCATTTTTTCGGTAAATCCTATCGTCGGTATGTCGGTAGCGCTTTCTCCGCGAAAGCTGTTGACCTGCACCGCCGTGCCGTCGCCGGCATTTTCCACCAGCTTATTGTAGGCGGTGTTGTCGCTGTCGGCGGTGTTGCCTATATATGCGCCGTCGATTATCGAACCCAGCGAATCTATCAGCACTATGCGGCTGTTATTTTCAAATGAGGACATGGTGAAAAACGACCTCAGCCTTGTATCGCTGAAAAATACGATGATGTTGCAGTCGCCGACTTTGTATTTGCATACTAGTCTTATGCTGGACAAAGCGTCCCCGCCGAATATCGGGTCGTAATGCTCTCGGTCGGCGTCCGAAAATTCACAGAAAATATCTCCCGTGTAGCAGTATACCTCGCCGTCGGTTATCATCTCGCCGATGTTTTTAAGAGTGCTTTGCAGCGTATCGTTTTCGGTAGGCTTGTCGCCCGTGGTGTAAAGCAGCGCCCCGCTGCTGTCGGTAACGATTATCTTGCATATCTGAGTGGGAGAACCTCCGTCGTCGGATATTATTGCGTTGTAGTCGTCTATAAACGCGTTTATCGCGTCCTCGTCGCCGCCGGTATAGCTTTCGATATACGGGCTTTGAGCCGCCAGCCTCGCGCTGTCGGAAAGGGTCTTGAAATATTCCGATATGTTGACCGATTGCTGCTGAGCGATTATGTTGGTAGTGCTTGTGTAATTAGCCAGCGCAAGGTCGCGCATGAAAATATCCGCCGCCACGGAAAACGCGACCATCGGCACTATTATGAAAAAACATAACGCAACAATAAGCAATGTCCTTACTTTCATATGTTAAATCACGCTCCGAATGCGGAGCATGCCTCCTCTTGTCGTCAAATGTTTATCTGAAAAACGGCACAAAAATCCACCTATACAGCAAAGTATATCACATTTCTCCCAAATTGTAAATGAATTTGCTTAATTTTATTCATTATGCCTAATTATGTTAGGGATTTATTGTGAAAAAAGACGAACACCTTTTTTCCGCTCGCTTGTTGAAAACGGCACGGCAAGGCGTTTCACTTGACTTTTGGCGGCTGTTATGTTATACTGTTTTCATTCTGATGAGCAACGGAGGGAACGGGTTGAAAAAGATAAAAGCGGTGTTTAAGCATATAACGGGCGGATTCGGGCGCTGGTTCTCTTATATGGACATCATGCACAAGGAATTCGGCGCGGGACGGGTGTTTCTTTTCTTTGATACGCTTTGGGTCTTGTTCAGATACAGGATAAGATTTTTGCATTACCGTGTATTCGGCTTTCCCGTGGTGCGGGGCAAGGTGCGTAAGACATATCTCACCCTCGGACAGAATTTTCTGGTAAACGACAGGCTGAACGATGAAAAATACATGGATATATTACAGCAAAAGCCGATATTTTTGCAGCGGTATAACGAGTATGTAAAGCGCGGCTTTCTCGATTTGAGAGAATGTGACGCGGCGGCTTTCGCTAAGTTTTGCGAGGGAAAGGACAGCATATTCGTAAAGTCGCTCAGCGATTACGGCGGACACGGAGTAGCGGAGGAAAAGCTGTCCGCGGATACCGATCTTGAGGCGCTGTATAAAAAGCTGACCGACGGCGGATTTTATCTGGTGGAGGAGAAGATAGTACAGCACGAAAAGCTGAACGAGCTTTGCCCGACCTCCGTCAATACCGTAAGGATAGTTACGATAAATTACAACGGAAAGGTACATTTTATAAACGCGCTTATGCGCATAGGCGACGGTAAGAGCTGCGTGGACAATATCTGTCGGGGCGGAATGTATGTGGGGATATATCCCGACGGCTCGGTGACGCCGGACGCATTTTGCGACGAGATATGCGTGTACTTCCAAAAGCACCCGATGACGGGAGTGAAGTTTGAGGGCTTTACCGTGCCGTATTATAAAGAGGCAAGGGAAATGTGCATGAAAGCCGCCGAGATAGAGCCGCGTTTGGGATATGTCGGCTGGGACGTGGCGATAACTCCTACCGGACCGGTGCTGGTCGAGGGCAACGCTTATCCCGGCTTCGATATGTGCCAGAATTACCGCCATATCGGCGAAAAGCACGGCATAAAGCCGGAATTTGAGCGTATACTCGGCGAGGACTTTTTCAAAAAGAAAAAAGTCTGACGGTTTTAAAACAGGATACATAAAAAAGCGTTGTTCGGTTTTCGGCGGGACGGCGCTTTTTTGACGTCTGCAAAAGCGGAGGTTTATCAACCGAACATTAACTAATTTTATCTTTACAAATCCTTTAAAATATGATAAACTAAATAAAGAGTGTGTCCGGCGTCGGACAGGCGCGTTGAATAAAGCGGCGTTATGAGCCGCGTATATATGAACTTGGGCGGTATATCCCGTTAGGGCGGCCGCCGAATAATCGAACGGAGGGCGGCAGCCTTTCATAAAAGGACTTATTGAATGAAGTTAAATCAGTTGAAGGTCGGCTCGGTGCTTTCATATCTTTCGCTGTTTTTGGGTACGGTGGTATCTCTCGCGTACACGCCCATAATGATACAGCGTCTGGGCACGAGCGAATACGGCGTGTATTCGCTGGTGCTGCCGGTCGTGTCTTACCTCAACCTGTTCAGCTTCGGGCTGGGCAGCGCGTACACGAGGTTTTACACAAGATATAAGGAATCCGGCGACCGTTACGGCATGGCAAAGCTGAACGGAATGTTCATCATAATATATTCTGTGCTGGGAACTCTGGTGGCGGTGGTGGGCTGCGTCATAGCGGCAAACCCTCGCCTTGCGTTCGGCGCGGAGCTTACCGAAGGGGAAATAGAGATAGCGGTACGGCTGATGTATATTATGACCTTTACCGCCGCCGTTAATTTTCCGGCAAGCGTATTTGAATCCAACATAATGGTAAACGAGCGGTACATTTTCTTAAAGCTGCTGGCGTTCGTCAAGACCGTTATAAATCCGCTGCTGATAATACCTATGCTGATGATAGGCATGCGCTCCGAGGCGATAGCGTATATGAGCCTTGCGTTTGCGGTGGGCAGCGGCGTGCTGGAGGTGTATTACTGCTTTACCCGCCTGCACATGAAGATAGATTTCAGAGCGTTCGATTTCATACTGCTGTTTGAAATGTTCAGATTTACCGGCTGGGTGTTTATCGGCATAATCGTCGATCAGCTCAACTGGAGCATCGACAAGGTGCTGCTCGCGTGGATGCACGGCGCGCAGAGCGTTGCGGTGTACAACGTCGCGTCACAGCTCAACATCTTTTATATGTCGATGGCGACGACCTTTTCAAACCTGCTCACTCCCAGGGTGCATCAGATGGTCGCGAACAACGTTTCCAACAAAAAGATAAGCGATCTGTTTATCAGGGTGGGGCGTTTTCAGTTTATAATACTGGTCATGATACTGCTGGGATTTGTCGCGGTGGGCTATCCGTTCGTCATTTTCTGGGCGGGACCGGAATACGGCAACGCTTATATAATCTCGCTGCTGCTGTTCATACCTACCATTCTCCCAAGCATACAAAACCTCGGAATAGAGATACAGCGCGCAAAAAATATGCACCGCTTCCGCTCGGTGACGTATCTTGCGGTAGCGCTGCTCAATATCGTGATAAGCATACCGCTCTGTGCGTTTTTCGCCGAGATAGGCGTGGCGATAGGTACGGCCATACCCGTATTCGTCGGCAACGGTCTGCTTATGAACTGGTACTATAACAGGTATATCGGACTGGACATACCCAGATTTTGGCGGCGTATCGGCGCGCTGCTGCCGTCTATGCTGATACCTACGGCTGCCGCGATAGCCATTGCGATATTCCTGCCGGCGCAGGATATATTGCAGCTTTTTATGTACGGCGCGCTTTTTGTGCTGATATTTATTTTCTTTGTATGGAATATCGGGCTTACCGCGCGGGAAAAAGAACTGATAATCACCCCGATAAAGAAATTCATCGGCAAGCTGTTGGCAAAAATACTCGGATAAGGAGAAGGTACTTTGTTTTTCGTAAGGCTGAAAAGTTTTTTTACGCGGCTGATAGAGGGCAGCGTAAAGCGTATGTTCATAAATATGAAATGCGTGCATGAGGAAACCGGCAAGAACCGTTTCATAATGTTTTTCGATATGCTTTGGTGCGCGGTGCGGTATTCGGTGGGACATCTGGATTATCGTGTGCTGGGCTTTGCGCTGATAAAGGGCAAGGACCGTAAGACCTTTTTGACCATGAACCACAATCTCACCGTCGCAAACAAGCTCAACGACAAAAGTATGTTCTTCACGCTGAACGACAAGACCGAGTTTGACCGCAGGTATTCAGAATACCTCGGCAGAGGGTTTATCGACCTCCACCGCGCCGACGCCGCGCAGCTTGAGGAATTTTGCAGGGGGAAAAAGACGGTGTTCGCAAAATCCACCGAGGATTTCGGCGGCGCGGGAATGTCGCGGGAGAGCCTGTCCGCCGACACCGATTACGGGGAGCTGTACAAAAAGCTGTGTTCTAACGGACAGTATCTTGTGGAGGACGAGATAGTCCAGCACGAAAAGCTGAACGAAATGTGTCCCGCCTCGGTCAACACCGTAAGGATAGCGACGATAAACTATCAGGGGGCGGTGCATTTCATGTACGCGCTGCTCAGAGTCGGGAACGGCGTGAACTGCGTGGACAACATATGCAGCGGCGGTATGTATGTGCTCATCTGCGACGACGGCGTGATACGCAAGAACGCTTACTGCAACGACGATTTCCGCTATTATGAGGCGCACCCCGTCACCGGCGTGAGATTTGCGGGGTTTGAAGTGCCGTATTTTCACGAGGCGGTGGAAATGTGCAAAAAAGCGGCGGCGGTAGAGCCTAAGATAGGCTACGTCGGCTGGGACGTCGCGATAACTCCCGACGGACCGGTGCTGGTGGAGGGGAACACCATGCCGAGCTACGCGCTGTGCCAAAATCATTTGCAGACAGAGGGCAAACAGGGCATACTTCCGAAATACGAGGCGATACTCGGCAAGGATTTTTTCAAATAAAATGCAAAAATACTTGTAACTTCTCCCGAAATATGGTATACTTAAATTTGTGTAGATACAATTAAAAATGAGGAAACATTCGGCGGACCGCCGGAGGAAGGAACGGATATTATTTATGGCAAAGATCGCGGTGCTGGGACACGGAGTCGTAGGCTCCGGCACGGTAGAGGTACTGAATAAAAGCAAGCAGTCGCTTGAAAAAAAGGCGGGGCAGGAGCTGGAGGTCAAGTATATCCTTGACCTGCGTGATTTTCCCGACAGCCCCTATAAGGAAAAATTCGTCAAAGATTTCGACATTATCCTTAACGACTCGGAAATAAAGATAGTGGTGGAGGTAATAGGCGGACTTCACCCTGCCTACGATTATGTAAAGGCGGCGTTGCTCGCCGGCAAAAGCGTGGTGACCTCCAACAAGGAGCTGGTGGCGGCAAAGGGCGCGGAGCTGCTGAAGACCGCCCGCGAAAAAAACGTCAACTTTTTCTTTGAGGCGAGCGTCGGCGGCGGTATCCCGATAATCAGACCGCTGTACCAATGCCTTTCCGCCGATAAGATAATGGGTATAGCGGGCATATTAAACGGCACCACGAACTATATCCTTACCAAAATGATAAGGGACGGTATGCCGTTTGACGAGGCGCTTTCCACCGCGCAGAAGCTGGGTTATGCGGAGCGCGATCCCTCCGCAGATATAGAGGGCACGGACGCCTGCCGCAAGATATGTATTTTGGCGTCGCTGGCGTTCGGAGATCATGTTTATCCCGACAGCGTACACACCGAGGGGATAACCTCGGTAACGCCGGAGGACGTGGAATACTGCGAAAACTTCGGCGGCTCGATAAAGCTGATAGGCTGGGCGCAGCGTTTGGATAACGGCAAGGTCGCGATAATGGTATGTCCGGCGTTCATATCAGAGGAAAGTCAGCTTGCCGGAGTGAACGACGTGTTCAACGCGATACTGGTAAGAGGCGATACCACCGGCGACGTTGTGTTTTACGGAAAGGGCGCGGGCAAGCTGCCCACGGCGAGCGCCGTCGTGGCGGACGTTGTGATAGCCGCGAAGCTGGATTCTTTCAGCAATACCCTTTACTGGGAGGACAGCGGCGACCAGGAGTTCATTGAAAAATACGATAATATAGTGTGCGCGCATTACATCAGGGTGTCGGGAGTCGACAGGGCGCAGGTCGAGAAAGTTTTCGGCAAGGTCAGATACCTTGCGCGGGCTAACGCGCCGGAGGACGAGAGGGCGTTTATCACCCCGCCCGTATCCGAAAAGGAATGTGCGGAAAAAACGGCTCAGCTTTCCGAGGGCGGCCGCGTGCTTGGAAACATAAGGGTTCTGGATTACTAATCTGCGAAACGCAGGGAAAAGGACGGACGTATAAATGGAACAGCCTAAGTACAGACGTATTCTGCTGAAACTGAGCGGTGAGGCGCTTGCCGGAGCGAACAAGGTGGGCTTGGATATCCCCACTGTGACCGATATATGCCGCTCCATCAAGAAATGCGCCGACGTCGGCACACAGATAGGTATAGTCGTAGGCGGCGGAAACTACTGGAGAGGACGTTCGAGCGAGTCGATGGATCGCGTAAGAGCCGACCATATCGGAATGTTGGCGACGGCAATGAACGCGTTGGCGGTCGCCGACGTGCTGGAGGGGCTCGGCTGCGAGGTCAGGGTGCAGACCGCCATTGAGATGAAGCAGATAGCGGAGCCGTATATCAGGCAAAAGGCGCTGCGCCATTTTGAAAAGGGCAGGATAGTCATTTTCGGCTGCGGAACAGGCAGTCCGTTCTTCTCGACGGACAGTGCCGCGGCGCTGAGAGCCGCCGAAATAAACGCCGATATACTCCTTAAAGCCACCATGGTGGACGGAGTATATAACAAAGACCCGCACAAATACTCCGACGCGGTAAAGTACGACGAGCTTACGCTAAGAGAGGTGCTGGCGGGAGGATTAAAGGTCATGGACAGCGCGGCGGCGGCGATGTGCAGCGACAACGGCACGCCTATACTGGTATTCGACCTTAGCCGTCCTGACAATATTTTTGACGCGGTGATGGGCAAAAAGGTAGGCACGGTGGTAAGCTGACCGTATCGGACGCGGCATACCGCTTTATAAAACGTAAACAATCGGATCATATAACGAAAGGAAGAATCATTATGAAAGCTGTTATCAATACTGCAAAGGAAAAAATGGAAAAGAGCGTTGCCGCTCTTGAAAACGAACTGTCAACGATACGCGCGGGGCGCGCTAATCCCTCGGTACTGAATAAGATAACCGTCGATTATTACGGCGTACCTACTCAGATAAACGCCATGGCGGCGGTAGCGGTCGCGGAGGCGAGGATACTGGTGATAACTCCGTGGGACGCGTCCATGCTGAAAAATATAGAAAAGGCGATACTTGCAAGCGATATAGGAATAACCCCCACCAACGACGGCAAGGCTATCCGCATAGCTTTCCCGCAGCTTACCGAGGAGAGAAGAAAAGAGCTGGTAAAGCAGGTCAAGAAGATGGCGGAGGATTCCAAGGTCGCGCTGAGGAACATACGCCGCGACGCGCTTGACAAGCTGAAGGTCATGAAGAAAAATTCCGAGATAACCGAGGACGACCTCAAGGACGCGGAAAAGGAAATGCAGACCCTTACCGACAAATACTGCGACAAGACCGACGCGGTAGCGGCGGCTAAGGAAAAAGAGATAATGACGGTATAAGCGCTTGGAGAAAAAAGAGCTTTCCGCAGTACCGGCGCACGTCGGGATAATCATGGACGGCAACGGCAGATGGGCGAAAAAACGCGGACTGCCGCGCTCGGCGGGACATTCACGCGGAGCAAAGGTGTTTAAAAGAGCGGTGGAGGATCTCAGGGAGCTTGGGGTGAAGTACGCCACGTTCTATGCCTTTTCCACCGAAAACTGGAGCCGTCCCAAGGAAGAAGTAAACGCTTTGATGGAGCTGCTCGACAGCTATCTTGACGATATACGCGGCATGGCGCAAAAGAACACGCGCATAATCTTCGCGGGGGAGAAATCCGCGTTTGAGGAGGATATGCGGCGGCGCATGGTGGATATAGAGCAGGTGTCGGAGCATAACGACGGGCTGTATATCTGTATCGCGCTGAATTACGGCGGCAGGGCGGAGATAGTGCGCGCCGCCAAGCGGCTTGCGGAAAAATGCGCAAGCTCGCCCGAAAGCGTCGGAGAACGGGAATTTGCAAACGAACTGTACACGAGCCAAATGCCGGACGTCGACCTTATCATACGCACCGGCGGAGAGCAGCGCCTGTCCAATTTTCTGATATGGCAGGCGGCGTATGCCGAGCTGTACTTTACCGATACTCTGTGGCCGGATCTCAAAAAAGAGGATCTGGCGGCGGCGTTGGAGTGGTATTCAAACAGAAACAGACGTTTCGGCGGGGTATGACGCACCGGGACGGAAAGGAGCATTATGGCGACCAGAATAATATCGGCGGCGGTGGCTATCCCCGTGGGGATACTCATTATCGCGCTGAATAACGAATTGCTTTATTATATTGCCATGTCGCTTTTTTCAGCCGCAGCGGTCTACGAACTGTTAGTAGCGACCAAATATTTAAAAAACCGCACAATATCCGCTTTGAGCATAATTTTTGCGATGGTCACTCCGTTTTGCTTTTGGGTAGACGTGCTGAAACAAAATATCAGAATGATATATCTGGTATTCCTGATAATCCTGCTTACGGTCATGCTTTTCAAACATGAAAAAGCGAGATTTGAACAGGTGGCGCTGACCGGCGCGGTATCTATTGCCATACCGCTCGCGCTCAGCTCCATTGCGTTTATCCGAACGGTATTTCCCGACCACGCAATATTTTTGATAGTTTACACCATGATAAGCGTATGGATAAGCGACGCGGGCGCGTACTTTATCGGAACGCTTTGCGGGAAGCACAAGATGTGCCCGAAGATAAGCCCGAAAAAAACGTGGGAGGGCTTTGTCGGCGGGATAGTCACCTCGGCGGTGTTCGCCGTGATACTGTGTTTCGGCTATGAATTTATCGACGGTATGATAAACGGCGGTGTACACACCTTCCGCGTGAACTGGCTCTATCTTGTCGGTCTTGCGGTGGTGATCTCGGTGCTGGGCGTTGTGGGAGACCTTACCGCGTCTTTGGTAAAGCGGGAATGTTCGGTAAAGGATTTCGGCAATCTGCTGCCCGGTCACGGAGGTATACTTGACAGGTTCGACAGCGTGCTGGTGGCGGCGCCGTTCGCTTATCTGATGTATCAGATGTATTTCCCGATAACGCCGATAGCTTGAAATAATGACGGGCAAGCCCGACCTTTGCAGGCATCGGAGAGGCGGAAAGTTCTCTGTCCGTTTCTCCGATGCCTGACTTCGACATTGAAGTCCGACAGGAGGCGCGCGTAAAGTGATAAAGGATATAGTGCTGCTGGGCAGCACCGGCTCTATAGGTACACAAACGTTGGACGTATGCGAAAAACACGGCATACGCCCGCTTGCGCTGTCCGCCTGTAAAAATATATCCCTGTTGGAGCTGCAAGCCAGAAAATACCGTCCCGATACGGTCTGCACGGCGGACGAAACGCTTTATTCCGCGCTAAAACTGAGCCTTGCCGATACCGACGTCAGGGTGACTGCCGGACGGGAGGCCGTGTGCGAGCTTGCCGGGAGGGAATGTGACCGCGTGGTAAACGCGGTGGTGGGCTTTGCCGGACTGTACCCTACCGTTACCGCGCTTAAAGCGGGGAGGGTCTTGGCGCTCGCAAACAAGGAAAGCCTGGTGGCGGGCGGCGAGCTGGTGACGGGGCTTGCCCGCGAAAAAGGCAGAATAATACCGATAGACAGCGAACATTCCGCGATATTTCAGTGCTTACAGGGAAGCGCGGGAAATAAGATAAAAAAGATAATACTTACCGCGTCCGGCGGTCCGTTTTACGGCTATACCGCCGAACAGCTCAGCCGCGTCACCGTGGAGGACGCTTTGCGCCACCCGACATGGAGCATGGGCAGAAAGATAACGGTGGACAGCGCGACGCTCATGAATAAGGGGCTGGAGCTGATAGAGGCGGTGCGGCTGTTCGACGTTTCGGCGGACAGGGTAGAGGTGACGGTACATAGGCAAAGCGTGCTTCATTCCGCCGTGGAATATGAGGACGGCAGCATTATCGGGCAGCTGGGCCCCGCGGATATGCGCATACCGATACAGTACGCGCTTACCTATCCCGAAAGATACGCCGCCCCCGCGAAGAGCTTTTCGCTGTTCGACGTCGGGGCGCTGACCTTTGAAAGACCCGACGAAAAAACTTTCCTTTGTCTTGCGGCGGCAAAGCGCGCGGTAAAGACGGGTACGACCGCCTGCGCCGCGGTAAACGGAGCGAACGAGGCGGCGGTAAAGCTGTTTCTCGACGGTAAGATAACGTTTGACCGAATAGGAGAGTTGGTCGCGGGAACACTTGATAATGCGGACTGCGGGAAAGGAACGTCGCTGAGCGATATAGAGGCGGCGGACCGTACCGCGAGGGAATATGTGAACGCAAAAGCCGGATAAACGCACGGAGGTAATTTTTTGAGCATAGTCAACATTTTACTGGGAATATTGCTTTTCTTCCTTATAATCCTTATACATGAATTCGGGCATTTTACCGTCGCAAAGCTGTGTAAAATGAGAGTCAGAGAGTTTGCGATAGGAATGGGGCCGCGCATACTTAAAAAGCGGATAGGAGATACCGTGTATTGCTTAAAGGCGCTGCCTATCGGCGGCTCGGTCTCTTTGGACGAGGACGAGGAGAACGACGACCCTTACAGCTTTCGCAACCGACCTGTTTTTATGAGGATACTGGTCATCGCCGCCGGCGCTTTTATGAACTTTGTGCTGGGTTTTATTTTCTGTGTGATATATATCTGCACTTCCTCTAATATACCCACCGTCACGGTCAGCGGCTTTTATGACGGAGCGGTCACAGCGTCGTATCTTCAAAGAGGAGATATCATAAAAGAAATAAACGGCATGAGCATTTTCACCACGACGGATATTTCGTTCCAGCTTACAAATTCGGTGGCGAGAGATCAGGGAGCTCAGTTTTACAGCTATAATTTCGTGGTGGAACGAAACGGCGAAACGGTGCGGATAAACGACGTGAATTTTGCCTCCAGGGCGTATGCGCAGATGATCGCGGATTACAGCGCGCTTTTACGGGAAAGCGGCGCACAGGGACGCGCCGAGCTTATAACCGAGTATTACGACGCCCGCAGCGACGAATTTTCCGACAGCTTCAAAGCGCTCGGTAATGACGCCGCGAACGCGGATTTCTGCGGGAAAGTCGAGGAGATAATCGAAAAATACAAGCAGTCCTATCCCAAAGAAAAGAACAGCCTGTTTTTGGACTTTTATGTCATGCCCGCCGAAAAGAACTTCGGCACGGTGATGTCGGCGGCGGCGGCCACTTTCGTTTCCGACGCGCGGCTTATCTGGATATCGCTCGGCAATCTCATAACCGGCACATACGGGCTTAACGAGCTGTCCGGCCCTATCGGGGTGGTGCAAAGCGTGGGGACTGCCGCATCGCTCGGTATAACGTCGCTCATGCTGCTTGCGGCGCTTATCGCGATAAACGTAGGCATAGTCAACTTGCTGCCTATCCCCGCGATGGACGGCGCGCGTCTGGTGTTTCTTATCATCGAGGCGATACGCGGCAAGCCGATAAAGGCGGAGCGCGAGGGAATGGTGCATTTTGTCGGCATAATGCTGCTTATGCTGCTGATGGTCGTGGTAACGGTAAACGATATAATCAGGATATTCAACGGGGGATAGCTTTGTCATGAGCAAGAAGAAGGTTAAGGTCGGCGGCTTGACGCTCGGCGGGGAGAAAATATATATCCAGTCGATGCTGAACGTTCCCGCGTCGGATATTGAGGGCAGCGTCGCGCAGGCGGTGCGGCTGGAACGCGCGGGCTGCGAGATGATACGCGCCGCCGTTCCCGCTCCTGAGGACGCAAAGCTGATATACGCGCTTAAAAACAGCGTCGGCATACCCGTGATAGCGGATATACATTTTGACTATAAGGCGGCGATAGCCGCCGCCGAGGCGGGCGCGGACAAGATACGCATAAATCCTGGGAATATAGGCAAAGAGGAAAACGTAAAGGCGGTAGCGCAGGTCTGCCGCTCAAGGAATATCCCGATACGCGTCGGGGTGAACAGCGGCTCGGTGGAAAAGGAACTGCTTGCCAAATATTCGGGGCCTACTCCGCAGGCGATGTGCGAAAGCATTTCCCGACATATCGAGCTGCTGAACAGGTACGATTTTGACGATATAGTGCTGTCGGTAAAATCCTCCGACGTGCGGTTGACCGTAGCGTCCTACCGATACATACACGAGCATTTCCCCTATCCGCTGCATCTCGGAGTCACCGAGGCGGGCACGGTCAGAATGGGGACTTTAAAGTCCGCGATAGGAATAGGCGCGCTGCTGTGCGACGGGATAGGCGATACGATAAGGGTGTCGCTCACCGCAGATCCCGAAGAAGAGATACGAGCGGCGCGGGATATCCTGCGCGCGGTGGGACTTGGAAACGGGATAGAGATAATCTCCTGCCCGACCTGCGGACGCACGAAGATAGACCTTATCGCGCTGGCGGATGAGGTGGAGCGCCGCACCGCGGGTCTGCAAAAAAATATTAAGGTCGCGGTCATGGGCTGCGCGGTAAACGGACCGGGGGAGGCGTCCAACGCCGACGTCGGCATAGCCGGAGGAAACGGAGAGGGAATACTGTTTTCAAAAGGCAGGATAATAAAAAAGCTGCCTGAAAACGAGTTGGTGGACGCGCTCATCGACGAGATAGAAAAGCTGTGAGCGTATTTTGACGGAATGAAGAAAAAGGACAGGTCGAAAAAATGGCTGAATTAAAAAAACTGCTTAAAGAGGCGGAGCTGCCGCAGGCGGTCGCCGACGGCGAGCTTTTGTCGGTATTGTGCGACGAACAGGACAAAAGCATGATATTGCAGCTTGCCTGCGACAGGCTGATACCTTACGGCGAGCTTTTCGCGGCGGGCAGCGCGATAAAGGAATATCTGGGAGTGCCCTCCGTGCGGATATATCCGAAATATGACAGCGAGCTGTTTTGCAAGGAATATCTGTACGACGTAGTTGAGATAATGAAGCCGCAGTACGGCATGATAAACGGATATATGGACGACGCGGAGATAAACGACGACGGCGACGTGTACGAGTTTACTTTAAATCACGGCGGGTACGAGCTGCTGATCGGCGAAAAGATAGACAGAGAAATAGAAAAATTCGTAAAGGGAGTTTTCTCCAAAAACATCACCGTGCGTTTTGTCGAGGGCGGGACGGTAGCCGCGCAGGAGCTGGACAGCAGGTATTACGGCGAAATATCCGCGCTGCCGATGCCGGATTTCGACGCGATATCCCGTCACGAGGAGGAAAAGTCCTCCGCTGGACATAAGCGAAAGGCGCGTGCTTTGCCGTACAAAAAGCCTCAAAAGACGGAGCTTTCGTTTACATATGACAAGCTGGAAAAGGATGCGGCGCTTTACCTCGGAGAAAGCGCTTTTGAAGAGCCGGTCGGCATATCCTCCTTGAGCGAGGAACGCGACAGCGTTACGCTGTGGGGATTTCTCGCGGATATGGAGCGAAAGGACACCCGACAGGGAGTGTATACGATAATCAACGGCAGACTGTGCGACGATACGGGAAGCGTTGCCGTAAAGCTGTTCGCGCTGACGGAAAATATCGCGCTGTACGATTTTTTGGAGGACGACGCGGCGTTTGTCATGAGCGGCAGCTATAAGCAGGACAAGTTCACCAAGGAAAACTGCTTTGTTCCCGAAAATATCGCGTCGGTAAAGGTGAAAAACGAGCTTACCGTAAAGACGGAGGCGGCGCGGCGCACTTCCGGCGGGTTCGGCGCTCCCACCGCGTCGGCGGTGCTTGCCTCGGCGGAGAAAATGCGGCTGATGTTTGACTGCGACAAGTTTGAAAACGAGGCGGAGCTTGTGATGGGCAAGCCGATAAACGACCCGCCTATGCCGATGGAATCGGTCATGAGCGAGCTTGACGACATCACGGTATGGGGTCGTATTTTCAGCGTGGAGAAAAAGGAGACCAAAAGCGGCAGATCCACCATCATAACCGCCGCGTTCAGCGACCGTACCTCCTCGATGATGTTAAAGCTGTTCGTGTATAACACCAAGCTGGACAGCTATTCGTTTTTAAAAGAGGGGAACTGCATACTGGTCAACGGCAGCTACAAGGCGGACGAATTTCTGCACTACAACGTGATAAATCCGCTGTCCGTCATGCTGGTAACGGTAAAGGAAAAGACCGACAACGCGCCTGAAAAGCGCGTGGAGCTGCATCTGCATACAAATATGTCGGATATGGACGCGATAAACTCCGCCGAGTCGCTTATAAAGCAGGCGCATAAATGGGGACACAAGGCGATAGCCATAACCGACCACGGCAACGCGCAGGCGTATCCCGAGGCGATGAATACCGTGGAGGCGATAAACAAGACCGACCCGAATTTCAAGGTCATATACGGTATGGAGGCATATTTTGTCAATGACGGAGCCACGGTGGTGGACGGCTGCGACAAATGCCTTATAGACGGGGATACGGTGGTATTCGATATAGAGACCACGGGACTGCACCCCGCTAACGAGCGGATAACCGAAATAGGCGCGGTCAAGCTGCGCAATATGGAGATAATCGACAGATTTTCCACCTTTGTCGATCCTTTGATGCCTATACCGTCGCGGATAACGGAGCTTACCGGCATTACCGACGAAATGGTAAAGGGCGCGCCCAGGGAGGACGAGGCGGTAAAGCGGTTCAAGGAGTTTTGCGGCGAAAGCGTCGTAATAGCGCATAACGCGACGTTTGACGTATCTTTTATAAAGTCGGCGGCGCAGCGCTGCGGCATGACCTTTGACAATCCCGTCGCCGATACTTTGGCTATTTCCAAGGCGGCGCTGACGGGACTTAAAAACTACAAGCTGGACACCGTCGCAAAATATTACAAGCTGGGCGATTTCGACCATCACAGGGCGGTAGCGGACGCGGAAATGCTGTGCGAGATATACCGCCACATGATAAAGGACATCAGGCAGCAGAACGATATCTCCTACATAGGCGAGCTTAACGACGTATTCGGCAAGTCCGATCCCAAACGGCTCCCGTATTTCCATCAGATAATACTTGTAAAGAACAAAACGGGACTTAAAAATATGTATCGGCTCATATCGGCGTCCAACCTTGACTATTTTTACAAAAAGCCGAGGATACCGCGCTCTTTGCTTACTAAATACCGCGAGGGACTTATCTTAGGCAGCGCCTGCGAGGCGGGAGAGCTTTACCGCGCCATTCGCGGCAAAGCGTCGGAGGAAAAGCTGGAGGAGATAGCGTCCTTTTACGATTATCTTGAGATACAGCCTACCGGCAACAATATGTTTTTGGTGCGCGCGGGGGAGGCAGCCGACGAGGAGGAGCTGCGCGGCATAAACCGAAAAATAGTGCAGCTCGGCGAAAAGCTGAACAAACCCGTGGTCGCGACCTGCGACGTGCATTTTAAAGATCCCGAGGACAGCGTTTTCCGCGAGATATTGCAGACGGGACAGGGTTACACCGACGCTTCGGCGCAAGCGCCGCTGTATTTCCGCACCACCGACGAGATGTTGGAGGAATTTTCCTATCTCGGAAAGGAAAAGGCGTACGAGGTAGTGGTAAAAAATCCTCAGCTTATCGCGGATATGACCGAGGTGGTAAGACCGATACCGAAAGGCACTTTCACCCCGCATATAGACGGAGCGGACGAGGAATTGCAACAGCGCTGCTGGGACCGTGCACACGCGTGGTACGGTGACGAGCTGCCCGAAATAGTGGAGAACAGGCTCAAAAAGGAGCTGGATTCGATAATCAAGCACGGATTCGGCGTGCTGTACATGATAGCGCAAAAGCTGGTGGCATACAGCGAGCAAAACGGCTATCTGGTCGGTTCGAGAGGTTCGGTAGGCTCGTCGGTGGTAGCGATAATGGCGGGCATTTCGGAGGTAAATCCTCTGCCTCCTCACTATCGCTGTCCCAAATGCCGCCACAATGAATTTATCACCGACGGCAGCGTCGCGAGCGGGTTTGACCTGCCTCAGAAAAACTGCCCCGAATGCGGCACGGATATGATACGCGACGGGCATGATATACCTTTTGAAACTTTCCTCGGATTTGACGGCGACAAATCGCCGGATATAGACCTTAATTTTTCGGGAGAAGTGCAGGGCAAGGTACACAGATACACCGAAGAACTGTTCGGTAAGGACCATGTGTTCAAGGCGGGCACTATCTCGGCGGTGCAGGAAAAGACCGCCGAGGCGTTTGTCCGCAAGTGGCTGGAGCAAAGAGGCATGACGGCGCCTCAGATAGAGATAGCGCGTCTTGCGGCGGGCTGCGTCGGAGTAAAGCGCACGACCTCTCAGCACCCCGGCGGAATGGTGGTAGTGCCGAGCGAATTTGACGTGTATGATTTTACCGCCGTGCAGCACCCCGCCGACAAGTCGGAAAGCGATATGATAACCACCCACTTCGACTTCCACGCGCTGCATGATACCATACTCAAGCTGGACGAGCTGGGACACGATGTCCCGACGCTGTACAAGCACCTTGAGGACATGACCGGTATTAAGATAGCCGATGTACCGACCTCCGACGAAAAGGTGATGAAGCTGTTCACCTCGCCCGAACCGCTCGGACTTACCGCCGAGGAGCTGGGCGCGTCCAGCGGCACATACGGTATACCCGAATTCGGCACTTCCTTTACGCTGCAAATGTTGAAGGACGCGCAGCCCAAGAAGTTTTCCGACCTGCTGCAAATATCGGGGCTGTCGCACGGCACGGACGTATGGCTCGGCAACGCGCAGGAGCTTATCGCAAACGGCACCTGCACCATATCCGAAGTCATAGGCTGCCGCGACGATATAATGGTGTACCTTATGCAAAAAGGTCTGCCGCCCAAAATGGCGTTCAATATAATGGAAAAGACCCGTAAGGGCAAGGCGAAAAAGGAATTTAACGACGAGATATACCAAGCGTTCAAGGACAACGACGTGCCCGACTGGTATGTCGAAAGCTGTAAGAAGATAAAGTATATGTTCCCCAAGGCGCACGCGGCGGCTTACGTCACGGGAGCGGTAAAGCTGGCATGGTTCAAGATATATTATCCGTCCGAATTTTACTCCGCGGTGCTGACCAAGCACACCGAAAATATCGACGTTGAAACGGTGCTGGGAGGAAAGGACGCGGTACGCAGGAAAATACAGCTTATCCAGTCCAGTCCCGACGCGTCCGCCAAGGAAAAATCCATGCTGGACGCTTTGCAGCTGATATATGAGATGAACCTTCGCGGGATCAGCTTCCTGCCGGTGGATTACAAAAAGTCGAGAGCTACTACCTACGCGATAGAAAACGGCGACCTTAGGCTCCCGTTTTTGGCGGTGGACGGCTGCGGAGAAAACGCCGCACTGAAGATAAGAGCCGTGCTTGACGAGGGCAATTATATCTGCATAGACGATATACAGGTGCAGTCCGGACTTAATTCCACGGTCATACAGAAACTGACCGATATGAAGGTGTTCGGCGAGCTTCCCCAGTCGGCGCAGATGTCTTTCTTTTAAAAATTGCGGTATCGGACGGATAATGTCTTCCGCCCGATATTGCTGTGATAATATGAAAAATTTCCACTTGACAACGCGGCGATAATGTGGTAAACTGTTAAAGTATTATCGTGTTATCTAATTAACGCGTTAGCGTGCTAAAGTGAAAAGGTGAGGTTAATGAAAAGCTACGATCTTATCACGCCGGAGGGAACGAGGGATCTGCTGTACGGGGAATGTGCCGCGCGGCGCGGCGCGGAGGAAACTCTGAGGGGGATATTCCTTTCCCACGGGTACAGCGAGGTCATCACCCCCGCGTTGGAGTTTTACGATGTATTCAACAACAAAACGAGGAATATACGGCAGGAATCCATGTACAAGCTGACCGACGAAAAGGGCAGGCTGATGGCTTTGCGGCCGGACAGCACTCTGCCTATCGCCCGAATAATGGCGACAAGGCTGCGCGGCTGTACTCTTCCGCTCAAGCTGTTTTACAGTCAGAACATCTACCGTGCAAACCCCAAAATGTCCGGCAGAGATGACGAGATAACTCAAAGCGGTATCGAGATAATAGGCGGAGAGAAAAAGCGTTCTGACCTTGAGGCGCTGAGCCTTGCGGCGCAGGCGCTGGATCTGTTCGGCAGCAAAGAGGTAAGGCTGGAGCTGGGCGACAACGGGTTTTACAAGTTTTTGATAAGGGAGCTGGGCATAGAGGACGACGAGTCGGTGCGGGTGCTTATCAAGAACAAGAACACGCCGGAGCTTGAAAGGCTGCTGGAGGCGTATTTCGGCACGGACAAGGAGAAAGCGGCGAAAATGCTGCTGGGACTGCCCAAGCTGTTCGGCGCGGGCGAGGTGTTTGAAAAAGCGGACGCGCTGCTTGATTATCCCGAACTCAAGGCAAGGCTCGCGGAGCTTAAACAGACCTATGACGCGCTGTGTGAGTTGGAGCGCGGCGACAGGATAACGGTGGATCTGGGTCTTGTCAACAAGGCGGATTATTACACCGGCATCATCTTCAGGGGGTATATCGAAGAATACGGGCAGGCGGTCATTTCGGGAGGCAGATACGATACGCTTATCGGCAGCTTCGGCATCGAGGAGGTAGCCGCGGTCGGGTTTGCCGCAAACATAAACGCGATAGCCGCCGCCGTGCATAAGAACGTAAAGCTGAAAGCGCCGGACGTGTTAGTATACGCGAGGGACGGCTGTCTTACCGACGGGATACGGCATTGCAGGTCGCTCGCACAGAGCGGACTTATCGCGGAGTATTACGACGGCGAAGACGAGCAGGCGGCGAGAGAATACGCAAAAAGCCGCGGTATAACGCGCATTGACGTTATCGGCGCGGAGCAAAGCGGGGCGAAAGCAAAATGAACGACAGTAAAAATATACGGATAGCGCTCACCAAGGGCAGGCTGGAAAAGGATACGGCGGCTTTGTTTGAAAAGGCGGGCTATAACGTCGAAATGCTGAGGAATAAAGGTAGACGGCTGATAATCGAGATACCCGAAACGGGGATAGAGGTAGTGCTTGCTAAGGCGGCGGACGTTATCACCTACGTCGAGCACGGCGTATGCGATATGGGAGTAGTCGGCAAGGACACGATAGACGAGCATCAGGGCAGCTTTTTCGAGGTGTGCGACCTCGGATTCGGAAAGTGCAAATTCGCGCTTGCCGGCAGGAAAGGCGAGAACTTTTACGAGGGGTTCGGCGTAAAGACGATAGCGACCAAATATCCCAACGTTACCCGACGGTTTTTCGAGGCTAAGGGAATGGACGTGGATATAGTAAAGATAGAGGGCTCGGTAGAGCTTGCGCCGTTGCTGGGACTGTCCCACGGGATAGTGGATATAGTGGAGACCGGCACGACGCTAAAAGAAAACGGGCTTGAGGTATACGAGGACGTATCGCCCATTTCCGCGCGGGTGATAGTCAATCCGGTAAGCATGAAGCTGAAAAAAGCGGCGATAGAAAAAATCGTCGCGCAAATGGAACAACACAGAGGAGAATAAGCATGATAAAGATAATAAAGACGGGCGAAGAGATACGGGAATATCTCGACGGACTGAAAAAACGCGGCAGCGGCAGCGACGAAAAGACGGAGCAGACGGTAAGGAGCATACTTGCCGACGTTGCCGAGCGAAAGGACGAGGCGGTAAAGGAATATACCGCGAAATTCGATTGCAGCTCTCCCGTATGCTACAGAGTGACGGAGGAAATGATAAACGACGCGCTGACCGAAGCCGATCCCGAATTTGTGGACGCCATGCTCAACAGTATCGAAAACATCACCAAATTCCACGAGCGGCAAAAGCAAAACGGCTACATGATGACCGACGAGCGGGGCTGCATACTCGGACAGCGGGTAAGAGGGCTTGACCGCGTCGGGCTGTATGTTCCGTGCGGGACCGCCGCGCTGTTCTCCTCCGTTTTGATGAACGCCATACCCGCTAAGATAGCGGGCGTGGGCGAGATAATCATGGTAACTCCTCCGCAGAAGGACGGCAGCGCAAATAAGGATATACTGGTAGCGGCAAGCCTTTGCGGGGTGGATAAGATATTCCTTTGCGGAGGCGCGCAGGCGATAGCCGCGCTGGCTTACGGTACCGACGAGATACCCAAGGTGTCAAAGATAGTAGGCCCCGGGAATATTTATGTCGCTACCGCGAAAAAGCAGCTTTTCGGCACGGTGGATATAGACATGATAGCGGGGCCGAGCGAGGTGTTGGTGCTTGCCGACGAGAACGCCGATCCCGTATACGCGGCGGCGGACCTTATGTCGCAGGCGGAGCATGACCGTCTTGCGGGGTGCGTGCTGGTAACGACAAGCGAGCGGCTCGCCGACGAGGTGGTAAAGGAGATAGAGCGGCAGAGCGCGTCGCTTTCCCGAAAGGAGATAATCGACGAGGCTTTGGCGCGTCACGGCGCGATAATAGTCTGCCGCGATATGGAAAGCGCCTGCCATATAGCAAACGAGATCTCGCCCGAACATTTGGAGGTCTTGGTGAAAGCCCCGCTTGAATATATCGGCAGGCTGACCAACTGCGGTTCGCTGTTTTTGGGAGAATACTCCCCCGAACCGCTGGGGGATTATTACGCGGGCCCGAACCATGTACTTCCCACCAGCGGTACGGCACGGTTTTTCTCGCCCTTGTCGGTGGACAGCTTTATAAAGAAGTACAGCTATATTTATTATACCCGCGACGCGTTATATTCCGCAAAGGACGATATAATGCTGATGGCAAACAGAGAGAGCCTGACGGCTCACGCAAACGCGATAGGAGTGCGGTTTGACAAGGACGGAAAAGATGAGCGGTAACTGGGAGCGCGGGGTGCGCAGGGTAGTGCCTTATACCCCCGGAGAGCAGCCGAGCGGCGATGTGATAAAGCTGAACACCAACGAAAACCCCTATCCTCCATCGCCAAAGGTAAAGGCGGCTGTCGACGCGGTGTCGGACGGCAGGCTGCGGCTGTATCCCGACACGGTATGCAGGGAGCTTACCGCCGAGCTTGCGGCGCAGGCAGGAGTAGAGCCGGAGCAGGTGTTTATCGGAGTAGGCTCGGACGACGTGCTGTCGATGGCGTTCCTTACGTTTTTCAACACCGACGAGCCGGTGCTTTTCCCGAACGTCACCTATTCGTTTTACGACGTGTGGGCAAAGGTATACGGCATAAAGTACAAAACCGTCGCGTTGGACAAAGAATTTCGGATACATACGCAGGACTATTTTGAAAAAAACGGCGGGATAGTTATAGCAAATCCCAACGCGCCTACAGGCATATTGCTGGGGCTTGAGGAGATAGAGAGCATTGTCGCGGCAAATCCCGACAGCGTGGTGATAATAGACGAGGCGTATATAGATTTCGGCGGGAAAAGCGCGGTGGGACTTACGGCGCGCTATGAAAATTTGCTGGTGGTGCAGACCTTTTCAAAATCCCGTTCGTTGGCGGGATTGCGCATAGGAATGGCTTACGGCGACAAAAAGCTGATAAAATATCTCAGCGACGTGAGGTTTTCGGTAAACTCCTACACCATGAACACGTTATCGCAGGTGGGAGGACTTGCGGCGCTGCGGGACAGGGAATATTTTGAAAAGACCCGCGCGGAGATAATCCGAGTGCGGGAGTATTCCAAGGCAAAACTGGAGGAATTGGGATTTTCGCTTACCGATTCGGCGGCGAATTTCCTGTTTGCCAAGCCGTCGGGCAAAACGGCGGGAGAATTGTTTTCCGCTTTGAAAGCCCGCGGGATATACGTCCGTTGGTGGGATAAGCCGGAAATATCCGACCGGCTCAGGATAACGGTAGGCACAAAGGAGCAGATGGACGCGCTGTTTGCGGCGCTTAAAGAGCTGTTGTGAGAAAGGAGCGGTTATGAGCGTTATCGAAAGGAAAACACTTGAGACCGAGATAAAAGCGGAATTTAATTTATACGGTACGGGCAGGCACGAGATAAACACGGGGGTCGGATTTTTCGACCATATGCTTACCGCGCTGACGGTACACGGCGGATTTGATCTGAAGCTGAGCTGCAAGGGAGATCTTGAGGTGGACTGCCATCACACGGTAGAGGACGTCGGGATAGTCTTGGGCAGGGCGCTGGCGCAGGAGCTTGGCGATAAAGGCGGCATAATGCGGTTTGCCGAGGCTTTCATACCCATGGACGAGGCTTTGTCGTTCTGCGCGGCGGATATAAGCGGCAGACCGTATCTGGTGTATGACGCCGCGTTCGATACCGAAAAGACGGGAGAGTACGACAACTGCCTGACCGAGGAATTTTTCCGCGCCTTTGCCTTTAACGCGGGGATAACGCTGCACATTAAAAATCTTTACGGAAAAAACGACCATCATAAAACGGAATCCATGTTCAAGGCGGCGGCGTACGCTTTAAAGCGCGCCTGCGCGAAAAACGCCGACGGCTCGGTAATGTCGTCAAAGGGGACGCTATGACGGTAATAATTGATTACGGCGCGGGAAACCTGTTCAGCGTGCAAAACGCGCTTGAGCATATCGGCGCGGAATGTAAAATATCCCGCGACCCGTCGGAGATAGAAACGGCGGACAGGCTGATACTGCCCGGCGTGGGCGCGTTTCCCGACGCTATGAAAATGCTTTCAAAGGCGGGCTTGACCGAGGTCATAAAGGAACAGGCTGCAAAAAAGCCGCTTATGGGCATTTGTCTGGGTATGCAAATGCTGTTCGATACCAGCCTTGAGTTCGGCAAGACCGACGGACTGGGGCTTATCCCCGGAAGCGTGGAGCTTATGACTCCCGTCGGGCTGCCGATACCTCATATAGGTTGGAACGAGCTGGAGAAAAACATACCGTCGCCCTTGTTGACGGATAAAAAGGGAGAGTATGTGTATTTCGTACATTCCTACGCGGCTGTCACCGATGAAAAATACGTCGCGGCGTACTGCGATTACGGAATGAAAGTGCCGGCTCTGGTGCAAAACGGTTCGGTGTACGGCTGCCAGTTCCATCCGGAAAAGAGCGGAGAAACGGGACTGGATATTCTGAGAAGATTTGCGGCGCTGTGAGCTTATCGAAAGGAAAATAAACAAATGACGGTTTTACCCGCAATAGACATAAAAGACGGAAAATGCGTAAGACTGCGCAGGGGGGATTATTCCACCGCGCATACGGTGGCTGAAAGCTATATGGATACCGCGCTCGAATTTAAACGGGCGGGCGCAAAATGGATACATATGGTTGATCTGGACGGAGCAAAGGACGCCGCTCAACCGAACAGGGAGATATTCACGGAGGTCGCTAAACGTTCGGGGCTCAAAGTGGAGCTTGGCGGAGGCATACGCAGCCTTGACACGGTGGAGATGTATCTTTCGGCGGGGATATCGCGGGTGATAATCGGTTCCGCCGCGGTAAAAGATCCCGACCTTGTAAAACGCGCCGTCGCCGAATACGGCGGGCGGATAGCCGTCGGTATCGACGCTAAGAACGGGTACGTCGCTACCGAGGGCTGGCTGGAGCAGTCCGACGTGCTGTTCACCGACCTTGCGCGCGCTATGGAAAAAGTCGGAGTGGAGCATATAATTTTTACCGATATATCCCGCGACGGAATGTTGTCCGGCGTAAATCTCGAACAGCTCGGTAAGATAAACGACTGCTGCTCCTGCAACATCATCGCGAGCGGCGGGGTGCATACGCTGAAAGACATTACCGACTGCAAGGCGCTGGGGCTGTACGGAGTTATATGCGGAAAGTCGCTGTACGAGGGAACGCTGGAGCTTGCTCAGGCGATAAAAGCTGCGGAGGGATAAATGCTTGCTAAAAGGATAATACCCTGCCTTGACGTGCGTGACGGCAAGGTGGTAAAGGGAGTAAATTTTGAGGGGATAAAGGAAGTCGGCGATCCTGTGGAATGTGCCTGCGAGTACAACGCACAGGGCGCGGACGAGATAGTTTTTTACGATATAACCGCCTCCCACGAGGGGAGAGGCGTGATACTCGACGTGGTGAGAAGCGCCGCGAAAAAGGTTTTCGTACCGCTGACGGTGGGCGGCGGGATAAAAAGCGTCGAGGATATGCGCAGCACGCTGCGCGCGGGCGCGGACAAGATCTCCGTAAATTCTCAGGCGGTAAAAAATCCGCAGCTGATAAAGGACGGAGCGGATATTTTCGGCAGTCAATGTATCTGCGTGGGGATAGACACAAAGCGCAACGCGCAGGGCAAATGGACGGTGTTTATAAACGGCGGCAGGATAGATATGCACCTTGACCTTATCGAATGGGCAAAGACCGTCGAGCGGCTGGGAGCGGGGGAGATATGCCTTAACTCCATGGACACCGACGGAGTGCGCGGCGGCTTTGACATACCCATGCTTAAAGCGGTGGTGCAGGCGGTGAATATACCCGTGATAGCCAGCGGAGGCGCGGGTCGGGTGGGCGACTTTGCCGACGCGTTTTTACAGACCGACTGCTCCGCGGCGCTCGCCGCCTCGCTTTTCCATTTCCGCGAGCTTACGGTTGGAGAGGTAAAGGACGACTGCCGCGCTAAGGGAATACCCGTAAGATAGCATAAAAAACTTGACAAAATTTATCGGAGATGTTATGATTAAAGTTAACTTAAACGACCTTGACAGATTTTTTGCCAAGGGGGAGCTTATACCGGCTATAGCATACGACGTGGATACCAAAACGGTGCTGATGCTGGCTTATATGAACAAAGAGAGCCTGAAAAAAACGCTGGAAACGGGGTATACATGGTACTGGAGCCGTTCCCGCAAAGAGCTGTGGAACAAGGGAGCGACCAGCGGACATTTGCAGAAGGTCGTGTCCGTTTACGCGGACTGCGACGATGATACGCTGCTGGTAAACGTAAGGCAGAGCGGAGCCGCCTGTCATACCGGCTCGTACAGCTGTTTTTTTAAGGAGATATATACTGACGGGGAGGATATATGACGGTATATCAGGAGATATTTGAGGTCATAAAGGCGCGCAAGTCCGCTTACGAAAAAGGGGAGGCGCAGGAAAATTCCTACACCTGTTATCTTTTTGACAAGGGCGTTGACAAGATATGCAAAAAGGTGGGAGAGGAAGCCGCCGAAACCATAATCGCCGCGAAAAACGGCGATAACGACGAACTGAAAAACGAGATAAACGACCTGTTATACCATGTGATGGTACTGGCTGCCGACAGGGGGCTGGAATGGTCGGAAGTCGAAAAGGTGCTGGAGGAGCGTAACGAGAAGATAGGAAATCTCAAAACATTTCACAAGACAGATAAGCTCAGTTGACGGGCTAAAAATAAAGAAAAAAAGGGGGACGCTCTTATTCGGGCGGAACAATAACATGAAAAAAACAGTCACATTTATCCTTACTGCCGCGCTTTGCGCGGGAACTGCCGCCGCTTTTTCCGGCTGCTCAGAATCGGGAGATCAGCCCAAGCCTATACGCGACATATCCTCTCTTGAACTGGTGTCCGAGATGAAGATAGGCTGGAACCTCGGCAATACGCTGGACGGCGGACAGGAAAGCGTCAGGGGCGCGGATCCCGAAACCATAGAGACCGCGTGGGGAAATCCCGTTACCACCAAGGAAATGATAGACACGGTAAAGGCGCAGGGCTTTAATGTGTTCAGATTACCCGTTACATGGGACTGGAGCACAGGCGAGGCGCCGGATTATACCATAAGCGAGGAATGGCTGGACAGAGTGCAGGAGGTAGTGGATTACGGCATAGACAATGAAATGTTCGTGATACTGGACCTTCACCACGAGACTTGGCACGACCCGTACGAGGACAATTACGAGGCGGCGAGCGACCGACTGAAAAAGGTTTGGACGCAGATAGGCAACCGTTTCCAGAATTACGACGAGCATCTTATTTTTGAGGGAATGAACGAGCCGCGTCTGCGCGGGACTGCCGACGAATGGAACGGCGGTACTCCCGAAGCGCGCGAGGTGGTAAATAAGCTCGACGCGGATTTTGTGGCGACTATACGTTCGCTCGGCGGAAACAACCCCAAGCGTCATCTTATGATACCGGGATACGCCGCGTCGAACAGCGACGACGCTCTTAAAGCGATAAAAGTGCCCGACGACGATAAGGTCATCGTTTCGGTACACGCTTATATCCCGTACAACTTCGCGCTTGCGTCCAACGGCGGAAAGTATTTCCTCGCGTCCCGCAATTCGCAGGACATCGACCATCTTGCGGAAAACATCAAGACCTTGTTCCTGGATAAGGGTCAAGCGGTAATAGTAGGCGAGATGGGCGCGGTAGACCGCGACAACGAGGAATTCAGAGTAAATTGGGCGAAATACTACATCACCAAGATGAGAGAGATAGGCGTTCCCTGCGTCGTATGGGATAACCATGCAAGCTCCGGTGACGGAGAGCTGTTCGCGCTGCTCAACCGCAGAGATCTTACCTGGTATTCTCAGCCGCTCGTAGACGCTATGGTAGCGGCCGCCAACGGCGAATATACCATGGACGAGATAATAGCGGAATCCGACGCGCTTATCGAAAGCATGAGAGATGCGGCTTAACAAGTGCGGAAAATAAAACAAAATCGGCGGATCAATGATCCGCCGATTTTTTATGCGCGGTACGCCGCGCGGCAGTTACTCCCAGTCTTTCCATACTTCGGGAGCGTAGCCCACCGTTGCGAGCCTGCCGTTGCGAACGATGGGAGTTTTGTAAAGGTTAGGACATTCCGCCAGCTTGTCAGGCTTAGCGTCGTCCAGCAGGTATTTTATCAGCGGGTAGTCTTTGGCGTTTTGGTCTATCAGCGCGTCTATCCCGCCGACCGCCGCGATGACGCTGTTTTGTTCGCCGCGGCTCAAGCCTTTTGAGAGTATATCCACATATTGGAATTTTATCCCCCGTTCTTTGAACCAACGCTGTGCCTTTTTGGTGTCAAAGCATTTGTTTTTTCCGAATATCTGTATGTTCATTTTCTGCCCTTTCCGATAGCCGCACGCTCCGCCTCAAGCTCCGTGATAAGCTCCGCGACGCTGTAGCGTTGATTGTATTCGGTCACTACCGCTTTAAGCGGCAGGTCTATGTGTTTGAGCTTTTTCAAGACCTCTCCCAGACGGGCGGAGGTAATTCCGGAAAATATAAGACATTCGCCCTCGGCATACTCCCGCGTGCCTTTTTCGGTAAATCCGGGATAGCCCGCGAGCAGCCCGACGCTTTCACCGGCTTTGTCGAGCGGTATCACGGTGTATTTTATATCAAGCTCTTCGGCTGCTTTTTGCAGCGGCGTTTCTCTGTCGCCGAGGTTGTAGGACAGAAGCTGTTCGGGTATTTTGGGTATAACTTTCGATCTCATGCCGTCACTCCTTTTTTTAAGTATAGCACAGTTCGCGGCTTTAGTCAATTTACTTTTTTCTTGACAGGAAAGTCGATGTGTGATAATATATATAAGGAATATTCCGCGCAGCGGCGCGGACGGAAAAGAGATAATACAATGGATTTCAGCGATAAAAAAAGAATAGTTGTAAAGGTGGGCACCAGCACCCTCGCGCATAATACCGGCAGCCTTAATCTTAGGCGGGTATCTAAACTTATAGAGGTGTTTTCGGACCTTAAAAACGCGGGGAGAGAACTGGTGTTCGTGTCGTCGGGAGCGCAGGGCGTAGGCGCGGCGCGCGCGGGTCTGCGGCATAAGCCGACCGCCATACCCGAAAAACAGGCGTGCGCGGCGATAGGACAATGCGAGCTTATGCACATATACGACCGCGAATTTCAAAAGTACGACCATACCGTCGCACAGGTGCTGCTTACGCGCGACGTCATCAGCAACAAGCTGCGCAAGGAAAACGTAATAAATACGCTGGAAACGCTGCTGGACATGAATATAGTCCCGATAATAAACGCCAACGACACGGTGTCTATAGAAGAACTGGACTTTGACGAGAACGACACGCTTTCCGCCATCGTTGCGACGTTGTGCAGGGCAGATCTGCTGGTGATACTTACCGACGTGGACGGGTTGTTTGACAAAAACCCCCGACTGCCGGACGCAAAGCTGATACCCGTGGTGAACAAAGTCACCGACGAGATGATAGCCTCCGCTAAGGATAAGGGCAGCGAGTTTGCGAGCGGCGGAATGCTTACCAAGCTGGAAGCGTCTATAATAGCGGGAGAAAACGGCATACCCACGGTGATAATCAAGGGCTCCGACCCGAATATTTTGTACGACCTTTTTGAAAACAAAGCTACCTGCACGGTATTTTTGCCTCAGGGGAACAAATAGGAGAGCATGATGACTTACATACAGCAGCTCGGAGAAAACGCGAGGAAAGCCGCCAAGGAGTCTGCGGCGCTTTCTCGCGGCGAGAAAGACCGCATACTGCTCAATATAGCGGATATGCTGGAGCAAAAAAGAGAAGAGATAAAAGCCCAAAATCTCAAGGATATACAAAACGGCAAAAACAACGGTATGGCGGCGTCGCTTATCGACCGACTTACCCTTACCGACGCGCGGATAGACGGAATGTCCGATGGCGTGCGCCAGGTGGCGGCTCTTCCCGATCCTGTGGGAAAGGTCATAGGCGGCGGCACGCTGGATAACGGACTTTCCGTGATAAAAAAGACTGTGCCGCTCGGAGTTATCGGGATAATCTTCGAGTCGCGCCCCAACGTTACCGCCGACGCGGGCTGCCTGTGCTTTAAGGCAGGAAATACCGTCATACTGCGGGGCGGCAGCGACGCGATAAATTCCAACAAATGCTTGGTGGGGATAATGCGCGCGGCGATAGAGGCGGCAGGGCATGACGCGAACATTATACAGCTTGTGGAGGACACCTCCCGCGAAAACGCACGGGAGCTTATGTGCGCAAACGAATATCTCGACGTGCTGATACCCAGAGGGGGCGGAGGGCTTATCCGCACCGTTATGCAAAACGCCACCGTTCCCGTCATACAGACGGGCGAGGGCAACTGTCACGTTTACGTCGATGAGTCGGCGGATATAGATATGGCGCTGAACATCACCGACAACGCGAAAACGCAGCGTCCGTCGGTCTGCAACGCGATAGAAAACGTACTGGTGCATAAAGCGGCGGCCGAGGAGTTTTTGACACGCCTTTCCGAGCGGTGGAACGGTCGGGTGGCGTTTATCGGAGACGAGGAGAGCGGGCGGTATCTCAAGCTGCAAAAGACCGCCGACGATTCGGATTACCGTAAGGAATTTTTGGATTACACTCTGGCGGTAAAGGTGGTGGCGGACATCGACGAGGCGATAGAGCATATCAACCGTTTCGGTACGCGCCACAGCGAGTGCATAGTCACCCGCAGCATGGAAAATGCGGAGAAATTCCAAAGGGAGATAGACGCGGCGGCGGTATATGTGAACGCCAGCACGCGCTTTACCGACGGGTTTGAATTCGGCTTGGGCGCGGAAATAGGGATATCCACGCAAAAGCTGCACGCACGCGGTCCGATGGGGCTGGAGGCTCTGACGACCTATAAATATCTTATAAACGGAAACGGTCAGATAAGGGGATAATACCGCCGTTGCGATAAGGAGCAATAAATGAAGAAAAAGAATAAGCCCCGCGAGGAAAAGCACGTTCTGCACTCTATTGCGGGCTCTCTTGAAGAGGCGTTATCGGAAAACGAAGAGGAGTTTGCGGAAGACGACGTCATAGTGGTGGACATACCCGAAAAAACTCACCGTGTACAGGGGAAAAAAGCGTTTTTCTTTGTATGCGGGCTGTTGATAATATTTTTCACCGTCATAGGGATAGTGTCCTCCGTGATATTTATAAAAGATACCGTCGGCAACGCGGTAAACAAGACCGCGCTGAAAAACGAATTTGAGCTGTATCTCTACCCGCTCGTGGCGGTAGATACGCCTACCTTCGAGGAGGCGGCAACGCTTACAAATTCCACCGTGATAAGAGCGGCAATATCCAAGATATTGCTGACCGGCGATATTTCAAACTATGAGGTCGATACGGGAATAACCTATATACCCGAACTTGACGTCGAGGTAAACGCGGCGGCTTTGTTCGGTACGGATATAAAGATAGAGCATGAAACGGTCGGCAGCATGAACGAGCGCGCCTCCTACAACGCGGAAAAAAAGGCTTACGCCGTTGCGAACACCAACCGTACCGCAAACTATGTGCCCAAAGTGACTAATATCGAGAACGTCGGAGATACCTACACGCTGGAAGTGGAATATTATCCTCTTTCGCCCTCCATACCGGGGCTTGACGACAGAAACGAGCCTGTCAAGGAAATGACCTATGTGGTGGTAAAAAGCGCCGGCGACAGGAAAACGGTCACCTCTATCAGCTTTAGCGGCGAAAATCATTACGGCGGGGTGGATTCCGGCAGCAGCGACCTCAGCTCCGCGGGCTGACCTTTACAGCTTGTTTATTGACTGCGGCGTTTCGCACGGACTTATCGTCCGTCGGAGCGCCGCGGTTTTTAACGACGCGGCAAGTCTTTCGTTAAAAACGGACGCAAAAAAGGGCGATACGGCAAAAAATGATTGACAAAGACGAAATTTCATAGTATAATTATCATAGTATGCGGTCAAAGAGAAAGACCGCGATAATACCGTCGGTCTTACGCGGCGGAGCAAAAAGAAATACGGAGGCTAAACAAATGAGAGTTTACAACTTCAGCGCGGGCCCCGCGGTCCTTCCCGAAGAGGTGTTGAAGGAAGCGGCAGCGGAAATGCTTGATTACAACGGCACAGGAATGTCCGTAATGGAAATGTCCCACCGTTCCAAGGCTTTTGAGGAGATCATCACGACTGCGGAGCAGGATCTCAGGGATCTTATGAACATACCCGACAATTACAAGGTACTGTTTTTGCAGGGCGGCGCTTCACAGCAGTTCGCAATGATACCCATGAACCTTATGAAGAATAAAAAGGCGGCTTACATCATTACCGGTCAATGGGCGAAGAAAGCGTATCAGGAGGCGCAGAATTACGGCGACGCGGTAGCGGTAGCGTCCTCCGCCGACAAGACTTTTTCTTACATACCCGACTGCTCGGATCTTGATATACCCGAAGACGCGGATTATGTATACATCTGCGAGAACAACACCATTTACGGTACGAAGTTCAAGCAGCTCCCCAACACCAAGGGCAAGACGCTGGTAGCGGACGTTTCCTCCTGCTTCTTATCGGAGCCGGTGGACGTTACCAAGTACGGCATAATCTACGGCGGCGTACAGAAGAATATCGGACCTGCCGGCGTTGTTATCGTTATAATTCGTGAGGACCTTATCACCGAGGACACTCTGCCCGGCACTCCCACCATGCTGAAATACAAGACCCATGCCGACAACAAGTCGCTGTACAACACCCCGCCGGCATACGGCATCTACATCTGCGGCAAGGTGTTCAAGTGGCTCAAGAAGATGGGCGGACTTGAGGCTATGAAAGAGCGCAACGAGAAGAAAGCGAAGATACTCTATGACTTCCTCGATCAGTCCAAGCTGTTCAAGGGCACCGTTGAGAAGAAGGATCGTTCGCTTATGAACGTGCCTTTTGTTACCGGCAACGAGGAGCTGGACGCTAAGTTTGTCAAGGAGGCAAAGGCAGCCGGTTTTGAGAACCTCAAGGGACACAGAACGGTAGGCGGCATGAGAGCTTCCATCTACAACGCAATGCCTATCGAGGGCGTTGAAAAGCTGGTAGAGTTCATGAAGAAATTTGAAGAGGAAAACGCATAAAAAGCAGAGGGAAGGTTTTTGATATGTACAGCATTAAGACAATGAATAAGATCGCCGCTTGCGGTACAGATCTTTTGGATAAGAGCAAGTATGTATTCGGCGACAACGAGGAAGATCCCGACGCGATACTGGTTCGTTCCGCGTCGCTGCACGAAATGCAGTTCGGCGATAAGCTGCTTGCGATAGCACGCGCAGGCGCGGGTGTAAACAACATTCCCGTTGACGCCTGCACCGAAAAGGGCATAGCGGTATTCAACACTCCCGGCGCAAACGCAAACGCCGTTAAAGAGCTGGTGATAATGGGTATGCTGATGAGCAGCCGTAAGGTCACCGACGCGGTAGACTGGGCAAAAACCCTCAAGGGCAAGGGCGACGAGGTAGGTAAGCTGGTGGAAAAAGGCAAGAGCCAGTTTGCGGGCCCCGAAATAAAGGGTAAGAAGCTCGGCGTTATCGGTCTGGGCGCGATAGGCGCGCTGGTAGCTAACGCCGCGAACGACCTCGGCATGGAGGTTTGGGGAGCCGATCCGTTCCTTTCGCTCCAGGGCGCGCTGCATCTTTCCACAAATATCAAGTATGTTTCCTCCAATAAGGAGATATTCGAGAACTGCGATTACATCACTCTGCACGTTCCGCTGCTGCCGGATACCAAGGATCTGGTAAACGCCGATACCATCGCGACCATGAAGGACGGCGTGCGTATAATGAACTTCGCAAGAGGCGGACTTTGCAACGAGAAGGCGATAATCGACGCGCTCGGCACAGGAAAGATAGCCGCATACGTTACCGATTTTCCGAGCGACGACGTTATCGGAGTACCCGGAGTTATCGCAATACCGCACCTCGGCGCGTCTACTCCCGAAAGCGAGGACAACTGCGCTGTAATGGCGGTGCATGAGATAATAGACTATATCGAAAAAGGCAATATCGTAAACAGCGTAAATCTGCCGAATGTTACGCTTCCCAAGACGGGAGATGCGAAGATCTGCGTTATACATAAGAACGTAGAGGGCGCGCTTACCAAGATAACAGGCTGCGCGACCGAATCCGGCTTGAACATCGAGAACATGGCTAACGCCTCCAAAAAGGAGTACAGCTATACCGCTCTCGACGTTACGGGAAACGCCGACGGCGTAGCGGAAAAGATGAGCGCTATCGATTGCGTTATCTCGGTAAGAGTTATAAAGTAAGGAATTGATTTAAAAAGAGCAGCAGACCGAAAAGATGGTCTGCTGCTCTTTTTTATATTCCCATAATATCGCTTATCGCTTTATCCTCGATATTGCCGTACAGCTTTTTCAGGTGTTCGTATATTCTTTGACGGGACTGCTCAGGTTCTTCCTTATAGGCGGAGGTCACAGTGTCGTAGCCCCACAGCGTTTCCGGCATGGTGAACTGCGCTACCGTCATGCCGTAAGGTTCTCCCTTTGCGTTGACGCGGCGGCGAAAATCGCAGGCGGTAAGATACAGCTGCTCTTGCAGCTTGGTAAGCACTCCGGGGAAATTTTTCTCCCCGCTTTTCCCAAAGCCCGCCAGCTTTTTTATCTCATAGGAAAACAGCCGCTCTCCGTTTACAAAAAGGTCCATTATCTTTTTGGCGCGGTGCTGCGCTTTCCCGTCCTCATACAGGCTGTCGAAATCATAGCCGTCCCTGCGCCAGTTGGCGAAATAAGGCAGCCACTCCGTCGAGATGTAGCCGGCTTTTCCCGCAAAGAATTTGCCGTAAACGACCCTGCCGCCCCGCGCTATCTCCTCCCGCCATATCCACGGGTCGCGCTCCGCGTCGCCGCACCACCAGTCGTTCGGTACTGTCTGTTCCTCCGAGGAAAAGCCGGGTATACCGTTTGCAAACAGCGGCAAAAACCCGACCTTGTTAATATATTCCTCCAGCTTTAAAGCGGAATGTATACAGCGCGGGTCGTCACGCCTGACCCCGCGCATTATCCATACGCCGTTTTCGTTTCCCATATGCTTAAACTTCTCCTAAAAACATACTGTCCAGCAGCATTTTGCCGGTATCGGTGGAAAATATTTTGTCCCGTGCCGTTTTTACCGCCTCTTTGGAACAGCCGTCCTCGTACAGATTTACCAGAAAATCTGCCTCGATAAGTATTCGGCAGTCTGTCCCGTCGATATTTTCATAGCTGTGATGGCGTCCTATAAGCTGCGCCGCACGTTCGGCAACGTCCTCATATCCTCCTGTTTGAGCCATTATTTTTAACGCTATGTCGGGGCCGAGCCGCTCTTGTATCTCTCCGTCACAGCGTCCGTAAAGGCGTTCGCCCTCGCGTATCCCTATATCGTGGAGTATCGCCGCGGCGGATATCGTTTTCTTTTGCTCCTGTGAAAGCCCCTCGCCGTCGGCGATAAGCAATGCAAATTGATACACCTTGATAAGGTGCTGTATTCTTTTCGGGTCGCCGCCGTTGTACTTTATCGCGGCGATGATAAGCTGTTCGTGCATATCTCCTCCATATCAAAGCGCCGTATCGGAAATTTTCTCGACCTTGGCGGTATCTGCGGTAATGACTCTGCCGTCCCATACGGTAAGGATATACTTGTCATATATCTTCGCAAGTATCTGTTGGTACGCGCCCTCCATAAGTATCAGCGAACCGTTTTCGGTGAGCTTTCCGTCGGAATATGTAAACACTTCGTATTTGTAAACGTCGGTAACACCGTCAAAATATATTACCGGCAGCCCTATTACGGTATTTCCCTGCGAGCCCGACACGGCAAACGCGCCCGTATCGGTTTGGGCGGGTATGCGCCAGTTTGAGCCGCCCTGTGCGGTAATATCGGCGGACGCGAGCGTTTTACCGTCGGGAGAGGTAAGCGTAAGCTGTACCTTGTCCTCCTGCGCTGACGCGCTGTATACGCCCTCCTCCGCTTCCGCTGTGACGGGAGCGGGCGATGCGCTTTTCATTGTGGTAAGGTCTATATCGTACCTTACGGGCTCGTTACCGTCGGTTATAAGTGTGATAACGTCGCCGGTGCAGCTGTCGGACGCGAGCGTCTGACCTTTGGCGAGCCCCTCCATAACCGTAGGGCCGGAAAGCTCGTTTGTGTATACATAAAGCGTGTACGCGTCCTGACTGTCCGGACCGGGCAGAGCGATATGTTTATTGCCCGCCGCAAGCATGGTGGGATTGACGTACTCGGTCATCTCCGCATACGACGGAGTAAGACTGCCGTCAAAGGCTATACGGGTGATGTGCGTATGCGGCGCGGGACCGATAACGGTATAATCCGCGCAGAACATAGCGCCGCCGCCTACCGCAAATCCGCAGCTGTTGCCGACCGCCACCGATTTCACAAAGCTGTCGCCGACGTTGTGAAAGGGTATTCTCGCGGTCACATAATAGTTGAATCTTGCGGCCGCATACGGCAGCATTATATCGTTGAAAGACATGGCTCTTGTCCTGCCGTCGGAGGTTATGCCGGGAACAAAGGTCTCCGGCTTTTCGGAGTTTGCTTTATCGACGTCCATGGCAACATAGGTGATGGGATAAAACGCGTCGTCGCCTATATAAAATCCGACCTGCGAGCCGGACATACCGAAGTCGGCGACCGGCTGTTCCGACTTGCTCAAGGCTTCTTCTTCGTATATTTTTACATAAGTTTCGCCGTCGTATTCGGCGGTAAGGATAAAATATCCTATTCCCTCGGCTTCGGCAGAGTAAACGTTCAGCTTTTCCGGTTCAAAGTCAAATACGTCGGCGGTAAAGGTCTCCGAGGTCTTGCCGTCGCTGCCGATCCCGCAGCCGTCTACGGCTTTTTTACCGTCGGATTCGGTCACATGAATGATAAATTTTTTGCCTATGGCGGTATTGCTCTCCCCGAAAGTGCGGACAGGCTGAGCCTTAGAACGTTCGGGCAGGGCGTAACCGACGGTGTTTTCGGCTGCGGATACCTCTTGCGCAAGCTCCGCATAGGTGGTTATCTGCTGTGAAAACGTCTGAGGTATCGTATATGTGTAGGTGGGTATGATGTTGTAATATTTCAGCAGCTTATAGCCCACGCCGCACATTATAACTATCGCCGCCAGTATGAAAGCCGCGATAAGCGCGGGGCGGGATCTGCGGGAGGGGAGCGGCTCGCCGTTCTCGTCCACCAGCTCCTCCAAAGCGTTTCCTATAGCCTCGGCGGAATAATCCTCATCGTCGTATTCGTAATCGTCGTCCTCTCCGTATTCCTCGTACTCCCAGTCGTCCTCGTCGTTTTCGTCGTATTCCTCGTATTCGTCGTCCTCGTTCGGTTGCTCTTGAGTAACCTTTTCAGGTGACTCTTGAGTAACCTTTTCAGGTGACTCTTGAGTAACCCCTGCGGGTGACTCTTGAGTAACCTTTTCAGGTGACTCTTGAGTAACCCCTGCGGGTGACTCCTGAGTAACCTTTTCAGGTGACTCTTCAACAGGCTCGGTGGGCTGTTCTTCAACAGGCTCGGCGGGTTGTTCCTCGACAGGCTCGGCGGGCTGCTCCGCAACAGGCTCGGCGGACTGTTCCTCGACAGGCTCGGCGGGCTGTTCCTCGACAGGCTCGGCGGGCTGCTCCTCGACGGGCTCTGCGGGCTGCTCCTCGACGGGCTCTGCGGGTTGTTCCGCAACAGGCTCGGCGGGCTGTTCCGCAACAGGCTCGGCGGGTTGCTCCTCGACGGGCTCGGTGGCGGATTCGGCTTTTTTGCGGTCGTTTTCCAAGCGCGCGACCGCTTCTTCCTCGCGGCGGCGGCGTTCCTCCCGCAGGTTGCGGCGGTGCGTCGCGGCGGCAAGCAGCATACGGTAATCGTCGCCGGTAAGCGCGGAATTATCCAGTATTTCAAGCAGCTCGTCAAATTTAAGATGCGGGTTTTCTTCGATACGGCGATATTCGGCGTTTCCTATCTTGGAATTGCCCAGCAGTTCGAGAAATTCCGAGCCGGAAATTTTCAGTTGTTTAAGGCTCTTTAAAAAAGTACCCGCCGTCATTTCGGAGTTTTGAAGTATCATATCCTTTATCGCTTCGGGATATACCTGTTCGGGTATTTCTATCGAGGCGATATAGTCCTTCAGTATTTTATCAAGTTCCATTTGTCACGCTCCTCAGCTTCTTTTCGGATACTGTATCGTCAAACCTGAGCCAAAAGCCCCGTTTTAAGCACCACTTCCGCGTTGGTCAGACAGACCTCGACTGTGCTTTTAGTATATCCGCAAAGCGCGGCGGTCTTTTCGGCGGGGCAGCCGCATATCATGCTGACCGCCAGCACCAGCCGATCGATATTCGGCAGGCTGTCCAGACCCGAACGGACAGTAAAATTCCCCTGAGCGGGGCGGTCGTCGTCATGCGCCGCTTTGTATTGCAGTTTTATCTTTACACATAATATCTTTACTATCCATTCGATGAATGAACCTATTCCGGATATTTCGGCGCCCGCGATGGCGGCAAAGCCGTCCTGTACCGTCTGGTGAAGCGCGGTAACGGCGCTTTCCTCGCTTTTGAGCGCGAATCTCGCTATTTTGTACAGTGGACGGTATACGGCGGAATACAGCTTTATAAATGCGTTGCTGTCGCCTTTTCTCGATTTGCCGACAAGCTCGGCAAGCTCATTGTTGTTCATATTTCGGGTAGTGCCCGTTAGGGCACGCTCCTTTCGGTTTATTCGTTTCGTATCTCAGGAGGTCATTATCTCGAATTTATAACCTACTCCCCAAAGATGTTTCAGCGCCCAGTTTTCGGATATTCCCTCCAGCTTGCGCGCGAGCGATGACGCGGTGTCCCGCGCAAGCGTGCGCACGTCCTGTATATCCGCTCCGAAAACCTCCAGAGCAAGCTCCTCGTTGCTGAAAGCGCGGTTCGGATTCGCGGCAAAATGCCTGAACAGTTCCTGCTCATTGAGCGTGAGCGTCAGTTTTTTATCCCCAACCGTAAGCACGCCCGCCTTTTCGTCAAGTAAAACGCCGTTCGGCATAGCCGCCGCGCCGAATATCTTTGAAAGCTGCGCCGGATCGATCGGTACGCAGACGGTGTTTTCGCCCTTTTCCGCACCGAGAAAGTATATCGCGCAGTCCTTATATTTTTTTCGCAGCCGCTTTGCAAGCTCGGCGTTGTCCGAAGAAAGGACGGCGGCATACGGACTTTCCGTGTCCGGTAGTACGTCCTTATCCGCCGTGACCGGCGTGTAGCCCGCGCTCTTTGCGGCAAGTGAGATAAATTCGCGCGTTTGCGCGTCGCTGTCCGCTATCAATACGACCTTGTTCATTTGGCGCTCCTTAATATTTCCCGCTTTATCCGCATGAAGTCTTATTGCGGAAGAAATATATCCCTCGGCCTGCCGTTTTGACGCGGCTTTAGAAATACGGTCGGTCGGACGAATACATTCCTTATTTAATTATATAACGACCTGTGATTTTTTTCAACATAATTTTGCGTTTTTTATAAAAAAATTTCACGCCGCCGCTGTAACCGTTTGACAGGATAAAACAAAACCGTGGGCGGGTTTTGTTTAATTTAACGGTACATATTCACAAATAAACGGGTGTTATACAGCGGTATTTTGTTAAAAAGTGACAAACTTAGTAAAATTTGCGCTCAGGTACTTGATTTTTTGGCGAAAGTGATTATAATATTGAATAGTGAGTTAGCACTCAAAGTCCAAGAGTGCTAAACACAAAAACGACATAACAAAGCAAGGTGCATAAAGCACCCTGAATAAAAGGAGGAACAACAATGACGATCAAACCGTTGACAGACAGAGTAGTGGTACAGATGCTCAAGGCGGAGGAAACTACCAAGGGCGGCATAATACTTACCAGCGCCGCGCAGGAGAAACCGCAGATAGCAAAGGTGATAGCGGTCGGCCCCGGAAAGGTGGAGGACGGCACGCTCATACCCGTAGGAGTTAAGGTAGGCGATCAGGTGCTTATGAGCAAGTATTCGGGAACCGAGGTAAAGGTAGACGGTGAAGAATACACTATATTAAGAGCAGACGACATTCTTGCCGTCGTAGAATAAGAAACGGAGGAACACAGATATGGCAAAGCAGATAATTTACGGCGAGGAAGCGAGAAAAGCGCTTCAGTCCGGCATAGACCAGCTCGCCGATACCGTTAAGATAACGCTCGGACCCAAGGGCAGAAACGTCGTTTTGGATAAGAAATTCGGCGCTCCGCTCATCACCAACGACGGCGTTACCATCGCAAAGGAAATAGAGCTTGACGACCCGTTTGAGAACATGGGCGCTCAGCTCGTAAAGGAAGTTTCCACCAAGACCAACGACGCGGCGGGCGACGGCACGACTACCGCTACCTTACTGGCTCAGGCTATAGTAAGAGAGGGAATGAAGAACATCGCCGCAGGCGCAAATCCGATGATAGTAAAGCGCGGTATCTCCAAGGCTGTCGATACCGCGGTAGAGGAGATAAAGAAAAACTCCAAGGCTATCGAGGGCAGCGAGGGCATATGCAGAGTCGCTACGGTATCTTCCGGCGACGAGAGCGTAGGCAAGCTGATAGCGGAGGCTATGGAGAAGGTCACCACCGACGGAGTAGTTACTCTTGAAGAGGGCAAGACCGCCGAGACCTACAGCGAGGTCGTTGAAGGTATGCAGTTCGACAGAGGGTACATTTCACCCTACTTTGCTACCGATACCGACAAGATGACCGCAAATCTTGACGATGCGTATATCCTTATCACCGACAAGAAGATAAGCAACATACAGGACGTTCTTCCGCTGCTTGAGCAGGTAGTACAGGCAGGCAAGAAACTGCTTATAATCGCGGAGGACATCGAGGGCGAGGCGCTCACCACCCTTATCCTCAACAAGCTCAGAGGCACATTCGTATGCGTCGGCGTAAAAGCGCCCGGCTTCGGCGACAGACGCAAGGAAATGCTCCAGGATATAGCTATCCTGACCGGCGGACAGGTGATAACCTCCGAACTCGGACTTGAGCTTAAAGACGCCACTATCGACCAGCTCGGCCGTGCAAAGAACATCACCGTTACCAAGGAGAACACCACCATCGTTGACGGCGCAGGCACAAAGGACGATATACAAGCGCGTATCGCTCAGATAAGAGCGGCTATCGAAACCACCACCAGCGAATTTGACAAAGAAAAGCTCCAGGAAAGACTTGCAAAGCTGGCGGGCGGCGTGGCTGTCATCAAGGTAGGCGCGGCGACCGAGATAGAGATGAAAGAAAAGAAAATGCGTATTGAGGACGCTCTCGCGGCTGCCAAGGCAGGCGCGGAAGAGGGTATCGTCGCAGGCGGCGGCGTAGCGCTTATCAATGCGATGAGCGCGGTAGAAAAGCTGCTTGACAGCACCGACGGCGACGAAAAGACCGGTATCAAGATCGTGCTTCGCGCTTTGGAAGAGCCGGTACGCCAGATTGCGGCAAACGCAGGCTTGGAGGGCTCCGTTATAATCGACAATATCCGTCGTGAGAACAAGGTCGGCTACGGCTTTGACGCATACAAGGAAGAGTATGTTGATATGATCACCGCCGGTATCGTAGACCCCGCAAAGGTAACGCGTTCCGCGCTTCAGAATGCGGCGTCGGTAGCGTCTATGGTGCTTACCACCGAGAGCCTTGTTGCGGATAAGAAAGAAGAAAACCCCGCACCGGCAATGCCGCCCGCAGGCGGTATGGGCGGAATGTATTGATCCCGCCGAAAGTAAAATAAAAAATATCGTCCCGCCTCGAAAGAGGCGGGACGCGGTCTTTTATACTCAATCGTTTTCAGATACGGCGGAATCCAGCTTTTTCAGCAGCACACCGATGTCCACCGGCTTGGTGAGAAAATCGTCCATACCGCTTGCGATGGCTTTGTCCTTTTCCTCCGTAAAGGAGTTTGCGGTGCAGGCGAATATTTTTACGGTTTTCGCGTCGGGTCTGTCAAGAGCGCGGATAGCTTTTGCGGTCTCAAATCCGTCCATTTCCGGCATAAGCAGATCCATAAGGATAACGTCGTAGCCGCCCGTTTTAGACGCGGTGAACATATTCAGAGCTTCCTTGCCGTTTACGGCGATATCCGCCTCAAATCCCTCGCTGCGCAGCAGCTCCAGCATTATCTCGCCGTTCAGCTCGTTGTCCTCGGCTACCAGTATATGCGGCAGCCTGTCCGAGGAAAGCCTGAAATCCGACTTTTTCTTAACGGCGTCGGCGGGTTCGGCAAGGAATGTAAAGGTAAAGGTGCTGCCTTTGCCTTTTTCGCTTACGCAGGTAAGGTCGCCGTCCATCAGCTTTGCGAGCCTGCTGCTTATCGAAAGCCCCAGCCCCGTGCCTTGATTTCCTTTGGACACCGTTGCAAGCTCCTGAGAAAACACGTCAAAGACTTTCTTTTGAAATTCCTCGCTCATTCCGCGTCCGTTGTCGGATACGGTGACGGTGGTGAGTATCCTGCCGTTATCGGCTTGCTCCTGCCTTGCCGTCAGCTTTATCCTGCCGCCGTCCTGTGTGAATTTTCTCGCATTATCCAACAGGTTTAGCAGCACCTGCTGTATGCGCACCTCGTCCGCGTTTACGATAGGACAGATAAACTCCGCGTCCACCGAATAATCCAAATTCTTTTTGACTATTGAGTTATGCTCTATCGAGCTTACCGTATCGAGCACTAACGAAAGGTCGACGGGACTTTTAACAAGCTCCAGCTTTTGCTCCTGCAATTTCGAGGAATCCAGAATATCGTTTACCAATGATAAGAGATATTTTGCGGTAACGGAGGATTGCCGCAGATACTCCTGCATTTTTTCCTTATTATCGATTTTCTGTGACATCAGATAGTTTAGCCCGATAAGCCCGTTCAGCGGCGTGCGTATCTCGTGGCTCATGGTGGATAAAAACCGCCCCTTGGCTTTGGCGTCCGCCTTGCTTTCGGCAAACCTTATTCGCTGCTTCATTATGACGATTATCATAACTATTATCACCAGCACGGATACAAAGAAAATGATAACGGAAAAGCGGTAGCGGTCGAGGAAATCCCAAAAGCCGTATTCGTACTGATTTTCCATCACGCCTTGGATTATGTAGCTGCCGGTCTCGTCTTCGGTCAGGCAGGCTATGGACTTATCCAGTATGCTTATCAGCATCTCTCCCTCTTCCTGGGATCGACCTTCTCCCGTTCCTTGAAAGTCCACGACCGCCGAAAAGCAAAGCTGATCCTCCAGTCCCGCCATGGGGATAACGCTCAGACTTTCGTATTTCGGCTTTGAAAGCCAGTATTCCACCACATACTGGTTTTGTATCATAAGATCGGCGTCGCCGATGTCCACCGCGTCAAAGCAGGCGGAGATGGAATCGTAATCTTTAAGCTCAAAATTCGGGAACATTCTCGCCAGCACTTTTTTAAGAGTCTGAGAGCCGGTGGATACCGCGACCGACAAATCGTCGCCGTATCTGAATTCCAGATTTTCCTTTGCGACGATGACCTTTCGGCTGGAAAGGTACGGGTCGCTTATAAGTATGCCGCGCGCGTTTTTGTTTTCCTCGTTGTATTCGACGCTGGTCACAAGGTCAAACCGCTCCCGCTGCAAAAAGTCGTAGGTGACGTCTCCGTTCGGCAAAGCGACATATTCAAAATCCAGACCCGATATTTCGCTAACGCGGTCAAATATGTAGCGGGAAATGCCTGCCGCTTCGCCGTTCTCGCCGACAAAGCATATCGGTACGCGATCCTGTACATAGCCGACCTTTAAGCTGCTGTGAGAGGATATATATTCTTTTTCTTCCATCGTAAAGGCGGGAGGCGTGTACGCCGCCGCGTCCTGAGCGGATACTTCGAGTACGGCGGCACAGACCGTCGCCGCGCAGACCGCGGACAATAAAACAGCCTTTATCGCTATGTGTTTCACTATTGCTCCTCCTTAGGAAAAATCGCCTAGGCATACGGGAGTTGAACCCTAGTCGGTTTTTACGGGCATATTTCCGCCAATCCCGCGTCAACCTCACTCGATATATGCGAGTATGCCATCGTTCGGTTTCCTTGTCTTGACGAAAATCTGCTCCGTAAAAACTGCTATGCACCCCACGGTGAATGAATTTGAGGTGATTTTTGTTTCTTGAGGCGCAGGCAGGCTGGCGCCTGTCAAGCCGAAAGGGACGAAAAGCGCCCAAAGGCATCGCCGTGGGGCGGCTTGGGTTCGACTCCCGTATGCCTAAACAAATTATACTCTTTAAAAGTCGGATTGTCAATGCTTGTATTTTCGCGGAGCACGCTTGACAGAAATCTCAAACAATGTTATACTAAAATCAACTGTAAAAAAATGTTTTTTCGATGAACGCAGTATCGACCCGACCTCGGCGTTTAAACGCGCCGTTGCTTTGCGCGGGTCGGGCTGATTTCAGCCGATAAGGAGGAGCTGTTTATGAACGCTTGTGACAACAACAGACCTTGCCCGTGTACTTATGACTGCCCGCGTCACGGAAAATGCTGCGCGTGCGTAGCGCACCACCGCGACAACGACGAGGGCGTTCCGGGCTGTTTCTTTTCAAAAGAAGCGGAGGCGACCTACGACAGGAGCATTAAAAACCTGGCAAGGGATAAGGGGCTTTTATAAGTCCGCGGTCAATAATGTCGGAGCTATCAAGGAGATCAAAAATGAGAAAAATAATCGCATTATTTACGGCGGCTGCCATGACAGCGGTCTGTTTGACAGGCTGCTCCGCAAAGGAAACCAATCCTGTGGAAAAGAAAAAAACGGCGTATATCATGTATATGTCTTCCTCGCCCATTTTTGAGCTGTGGTCGGAGTCGTTTACAAAGACGGCGGAATCACTCGGCATGGAGGCGGACACTTTTTTCTGTGACGACAGCGACGAGGAATGGAAAAACAGGATATTACAATGTGCAAAGGACGGCTATGACGGACTTCTGGTATCGCACGGCGGAGTAGATTACGCGTGGGAATTTCTGACGGACGTGATGAAAGAATACCCGAATCTGAAAATAACGACCTTCGATACCTCTTTCAAAGATGAAAACGGGGAAACGAAAACGATAGACGGTGTGGTACAGCTTTTCCAGCAGGATTCCGAGCTTGCGTCGGCTCTGGTGGAGGAGATACTTGCCATGTATCCCGACAAGACCGAGAAGAACGAACCCGTCAATATCTTACAGGTGCAGGAGGAAAACTACATTATCGCTTTTGACCGCCGTCAGGCCGGCTATCAGCCTTATGAGACCGAGGGCCGGATAAAGACGCTGGAGCAGATGGCGCCGGAGGATCACCTGGATCCGGTGTCTTCCATGCAGGAAACGGCAAAGAGCATCATCGGAAAATACAATGACGGTGAAATAGACGCCATATGGTGCAGCTATGACGCCTATGCCAGGGGAGTATATAAAGCCCTGCGGGAATTGGACAGCGATATTCCCATGGTATCGGTAGACATCTGTGACGAGGATATACAGCTTATGGCGGAGGGCAAAAACTGGAAGGCTTGCGCCACTACCAACTGGACGCTGAACGGAGAGTTTGCCTGTCGGGTGCTGGCTTTGGAGATGGCGGGACAGTATGACGATATCAAAGCGGCATCCTGCTATTATGAAGACCCCGGAATGTGGATGGAGATACCGTCCGTGGTGGTAACGCAGGAACAGGTCATGTCGGGAGAAAATATTACCGTAAAAAATCTTTCGGATGTGGCGGACTCTTCCTATACGGACAAGAGCTTTATGCCGTCCTGCGACTGGATGGATCTCGCCCTTAAAAGACAGGGAAGTTAAACACGAGCGCCCATAACTATGCCTGCGTGCGCTTTTCGATCCGTAAGACCGTATATCGGGCGGCGCTTGACGGACGGTCGGGATGCTTGACGAAAATAAGCCGAAAAGGAGCGCGCCATGAAGGAAAACAATAAAATGTCAGGAAAACAAAAAAGGACGGCGGTGCGGTCGGATAAAAAATTCTGCCTTTATCGAATTTTCCCTATCATTTTGATATGTCTGCTTCTTGGGGGCTGTGCGGAAAGCGGCGTGGAAAACGGGTCGATAACCGATATCCGCCAACTGGACGGACAGTCGGTCGGCGTTATGACAGGCAGCGCCTTTGATATATACACCGATGAATTTATAAATGACGCCGATAAAAAATATTACAACGGATATGCCGACATGGTAGAGGCTGTCAAACAGGGCAAGATAGCCGGTTTCATAATGGACGAGCCGATGGCGCGCGTGCTGTGTTCGGAAAACGACGGCGTTACCTATCTGTCGGAACATCTGACGGAGGACAGCTATGCGTTTGCGTTTCCGAAGACGGACAAGGGAAAACGCCTGCGCGACGAGCTAAACAAGTTCCTTGACGGAATGAAAGCCGACGGCACGCTCAAAGAGCTGGATAACGTCTGGTTCGGTTCGGACGAGAGCTTGAAGACCGTCGGATCGGCTAAAGAGCTGCCCGCGTTAAACGGCACGGTGGAGCTTGCCTTAAATCTCGGAAACGCTCCGTTTGCCTACATAAAGGACAATCAGGCGGTGGGGTATGACGTGGATATAGCCGTGCGCTTTTGTAAGGAATACGGCTACGGACTGAATATAAATAATGTGGAGGCGGCCGCTTTCCTTTCCGGCGTGGAGTCGGGCAAGTACGATATGGGCGCTTCCGGCTTTACCGTGACCGAGGAGAGAGCCGAAAAAGTGTACTTCTCCGAGCCGAATTACACGAGCGGGATAGTTGCGGTGGTCGCGAAAGGCTCAGGCGGCGCGCCGCGTTATCAAAGCCTACAGGATTTTTCCGGCAAAAATGTAGGAATGGTGACAGGAACGGTTTTTGATAAACTGCTTGATGAAATTGTAGACGGTACGATCCCCCAATATTACGATGATTTTTCTTCGCAGCTGTTGGCGCTAAATACGGGAACGTTGGATGCGATCGCGACGGATATGCCGATAGCCGAGCTTGCCGTGGCGCGTCAGCCCGAGTTTGCAATATTCCCCGAAACGATAGCGCCGGACAGCTACGGACTCGGTCTGCAAAAGGACAGCCCGCTGACGGAGCAGGTAAACGACATCATTAAAAAATATGAGGCCGACGGGACGCTGCAAGCGCTCCGTGAAAAATGGCTCGGTGCGGACGAGAGCAAAAAGACGATAGATATAGGCGATTACGATGCGCCTAACGGCACGCTCAGATATGTGCATGATTCCACGCTGGAGCCTATGAGCTATGTCGGCGGAAACGGCGAGTCGCTTGGGCTGGAGGTAGAACTGGTTTCTCTGATAGCAAAAGAGCTCGGAATGGAGCTTGAGATAACGCAGGGGACATTTAACGCGCTTATTCCCATGCTTGCGAGCGGGCGGGCCGATATTGTTTCAGGTTCCATAAGCATAACGGACGAACGCAGGGAGAGCATCGACCTTGCCGATCCGCACTATATAGGCGGAACGGTGCTTCTTGTTCGGGCGGAGGATATCGGGATAACGTCAAAACAGGAAAACACCGATCTCTTCAGCGGCTTATACAATAGCTTTAACAAGACGTTTATTCAGGAGGGCCGCTGGAAAATGATATTTTCCGGCCTTGGGACTACCTTTGTGATATCCGTGTTTTCGGCGTTGTTCGGTACTGTACTGGGCTTCGGGCTGTGTCTTTTGCGCAGGAGCCGTTACCCCGTGATTTCCCGTATCACCGCGGGATTTATACGCCTGCTTCAGGGCATACCCGTGCTTGTGCTGCTGATGATAATGTTTTATGTGGTGTTCGCAAAGGCGCAGCTTAGCGGGATAATCGTTTCTATCGCGGCGTTTTCCGTCAATTTTGCGGTATATGTGTCCGAAATGATGCGGACCGGCATAGACGCCGTCGATGCGGGACAATGGGAGGCGGCAACGGCGATAGGATTCGGCCGCGTTAAGACCTTTACCAAGATAATCGCTCCGCAGGCGGTGCGGCATATACTTCCCGTCTATAAGGGCGAGTTTATTTCCATGGTCAAAATGACCTCGGTGGTAGGTTATATTGCGGTGCAGGATCTTACCAAAGCTACCGACCTTATCCGCAGCCGTACCTTCGAGGCGTTTTTCCCGCTTATAGTATCGGCGGCTATATATTTCATTCTGGCATGGGCGCTGACCTCGCTTTTGGGTATCGCCGAAAGGAGAGACGGTCCGAACGCACGCCGCAAAAGGGCAAGCCGACTCATGACGGTCATCGAAAACGCCGAAAAAACGCTTGATACGAATAATAAAACCGAAAACCGAACGGAAGAAACGAACGGCACGGGCCCCGTAATTTCCATTTCTCATCTTAAAAAATCCTATCCGAACGTTACGCCGCTTTTGGACGTCAGCGCGGATATCTTTAAGGGCGACGTCATAACGGTCATCGGACCGTCAGGCACGGGAAAATCCACGCTGCTGCGCTGTATCAACCGCCTTGAAGCTCCGACGGACGGCAAGATAAAAGTTTTCGGAAATGATACTTCGGATAAAAAAGTAAACCTTAATATGCTCAGGCAGCGAATGGGCATGGTATTCCAGTCCTTTAACCTGTTCGGACATCTGACGGTGATAGAAAACGTGATGCTTGCGCCTATCGTGTTAAAGGGCGTACCGAAACAGGAAGCGCTGATCGACGGAATGAAGCTGCTGCGCATGGTGGGAATGGCACAGAAAGCTACAAGCTATCCCGACGAGCTGTCGGGCGGACAAAAGCAGAGAGTTGCTATCGCCCGCACCCTTGCGATGAAGCCTGAGATAGTACTTTTTGACGAGCCGACGTCGGCGCTCGACCCGACAATGGTGGGCGAGGTGCTTAGCGTTATGAAACGGCTTGCGTCGGAAGGGCTCACCATGATGATAGTTACGCATGAAATGCAGTTTGCCCGCGATGTTTCCACCCGTATCTTTTATATGGACGAGGGCATGATCTACGAGGATGGCACTCCGAATGAGATCTTTGACAGCCCGAAACGGGATAAGACGCGCGCCTTTGTAAATCGGCTGAAAACGCTTACCCTTTCCGTTGAGTCTGCGGACTATGATTTTATCGCCATGTCGGAAAGTATCCGTCAGTTTGGTGAAAAGAATATGCTGGCAAAAAGGCGGATAGACCGTCTTCGCCGCGTATATGAGGAGATACTGGCGCAGAACCTTGTTTTAGCCGAGGAAGTAAAATTCCCCATCGCTGTCTCGGCGGAGTATTCGGAAAAGGAAGACAGCCTGGAAATGCGTTTTGCTTGGCAGGGCGAGCGGTATGATCCTATGGAGAACGGCGACGAGCTTTCCGTTATGCTGGTAAAGGCGTCGGCAAGCGAGTTCAGTTACGACCATACGGACGGCGCAAACAGACTTATCATAAAAATATAGAGCGGCTTGGGTTCGGCTCCCGTATGCCTAACTCAAACGATGATATACTGAAAACGCAGTAAAAAGGAGTTTTTCAGATGAACGCGGATGTTGAGAGAAGCATCACCAAAAAATTCAGAAAGACCGTATGGAATCCGTTTGTGGCGGCTATACGGCAATATGAGCTTATACAAAGCGGCGACAGGATAGCCGTCTGCATTTCCGGCGGAAAAGATTCCATGCTTATGGCAAAACTGTTCAGAATGCTGCAGCGGTTCAGCGATGTACCGTTCGACGCGGTATATCTTGTCATGGACCCCGGCTATAACGAGCTTAACCGCCGCAAGACGGAGGAGAACGCGGCGCTTTTGGATATCCCGATAACGGTGTTTGAAACGAACGTTTTCGCGGTCGCAAACAAGACCGAAAAAAATCCCTGCTATCTGTGCGCCCGCATGCGGCGCGGCTATCTGTACAGCAAGGCAAAGGAGCTGGGCTGTAATAAGATAGCTTTGGGACATCATTTCAACGATGTTATAGAAACCACGGTGATGGGTATGTTTTATGGCTCGCAGCTGCAGGCAATGATACCCAAGCTGCACAGCCAAAATTTTGAGGGCATGGAGCTTATCCGTCCTTTGTATCGCGTCCATGAGGAGGATATAATCGCTTGGAGCCGTTATAACGGACTGGACTTTATCCGCTGCGCCTGCCGTTTTACCGAAAAAACCGAGGGCGACGGCACGGGAGAATCCAAGCGGCTGGAGATAAAGGAGCTTATCCGCACGCTGAAGCAAACTAATCCCAACATAGAAAAAAGCATTTTCAACAGCATACACTCGGTATGCCTGAACACTTTCCCGTGTTACAAAATAGGAAAGACCAAGCACTCTTTTCTGGAGGAATATGACAGCCTGCCTCACGACGAACAATAAAAATGCCCGTTTCCTTGCGGAAACGGGCACAGACTGTCGATAAACCCACAGCACCATTACGAACAGCCTGAAAGGCTGTTCGCGTCGGAGTTTTGAATTTATATAATTCAAAACTCCTGCCCTGTGTCTTAAACTTAACGACAGCACAAATTTTCTTAATATGTCAAGAGCCGCTCATAGACGTTGCGGAGTCGGACACCTGCGCTTTGCGCAGGAAATTTGCGTATGCAAATTTGGTGTTGAGGTTATTATATCATAATCTTTTCATACGCTGCTGTGATTTTTAACGTATTCGACTACCTCGTCGACGGTGCAGAACGCCATGCTTACGCAGGTGTCGGCGCAGCCGTAGTAGATAGCGATCCTGCCGGTGTCGGCGTCGCAAAGAGCCGCGCAGGGGAATGTTACGTTCTGGACGTCGCCCACGCACTCATACAGCTCTCTGGGGTTGATGAGGTATTCGCTGCAACGATATTTTACCTTCCACGGCTTGTCGGTGTCGAGGATAGCGGCGCCGAAGCTGTATACAAAGCCGTTGCAGCTTTCCAGTACGCCGTGATAGAATATCAGCCAGCCCTCGTCGGTCTCTATCGGGATAGGACCTGCGCCTATCTTCTTTGCCTCCCAGCCCTTGAGCGGAGCCATAACGTGTCTGTGCTCGCCCCAGTATTTCATATCGGGCGACTGGGAAAGGTACATATCTCCGAAAGGAGTGTGACCCGAATCCGACGGACGGCTGAACATTACATACTTGCCGTTTATCTTGCGCGGGAACATAACGCCGTTTCTGTTAAAGGGCAGGAACGCGTTCTCGCATTGATGGAACTCTACAAAGTCCTTTGTCCAGCCTACGCCGATGGTGGGCTTCCAACCGTATGCGTTGCACCAGGTTATCCAATATCTGTCCTCTATCCATACGCAGCGGGGATCGTAGCCGTACTGCCAAGGATTAGCTTCGGCGGTTTCGGGATCGTCGTTTATCCACTCGACTTTCTTTTCGTTGATGTTCCAATGGATCCCGTCGTCGGAAAATCCCGCGTGGATAGCCATGTTGCGCTCTTTGTCGTCAACACGGAACACGCCCGCGAATTTGCCGTTAAAGGGAACTACCGCGCTGTTGAAGATGGAATTGCTGGTGGGAAGCATATCACGGGGAATGATGGGATTATAGCTTGCTCTCCATATAACGTCTTTGCAGCCTTGGGGGCGATCCTGCCACGGTATGTTGGGCAAAGATGTGCCGTTAATGATCTTTACGCTCATTTTTTCTCTCCTTAAAAATAAATTTCCGTTTTCAGAGAAGTTTTATCTCTCTCTTGTTAAACAGTATAACATAATGTTTTGAAAAATGCAATAGTAATTTTAAAAATTTTTTACTTAAATTTTAGAGATAATTTAAGTTTTTTAAGTAAAAAATAATCGGGCTGTTTTTACACGGCCGGAATGATTTAAAAAAGTACGGGCGGCGGGTCAAGTTTAAAAAAACATTTTTGAAAAATGATTTTCCCCCTTGACAAGGACAAAGCGATATGTTAAAATAATATGGTCGGAAATTACGGAAAAAGGAGAACACGCCATGACGTATAAAGAGAGCTTTATCAAATTTATGGTGGACAGCGGCGTGCTGACATTCGGACGCTTCACGCTGAAAAGCGGGCGTATCGCTCCTTATTTCATAAATACCGGCAACTACAAGACCGGCGCGCAGTTAGCGCGTCTCGGCGAATTTTACGCCGATTGCCTTACCGACAACAAGGTCGAGGCGGACGTGCTTTTTGGCCCCGCATACAAGGGCATACCGCTTGCGGTCAGCGCGGCAGTCGCTTTGTACGGCAAGACGGGTTGGAACGGCAGTTATTGCTTTGACCGCAAGGAAGTCAAGGACCACGGAGAGGGCGGAATGTTTGTCGGCAAACAGCTTGCCGACGGAGATAAGGTCGTTATCATCGAGGACGTTATGACTTCGGGAAAAGCGCTGAGAGAGGTTTTGCCCAAATTAAAGGGCGCCGCCGACGTTGATGTTACCGGAATGGTGATAACCGTCGACCGTATGGAAAAAGCGCTGGACAGCGAGCTTTCCGCCGTTCAGTCGGCATACCGCGATTTCGGCGTAAAGGTATATTCGATAGTAAATATGGACGATATAATTTCCGCTATCGAAAATAAAGTCATAGAGGGTGAGGAACACTTACCCTCTATGAGAGAGTATCGCGCTCAGTACGGCGCGGCATATTGATTATCTGAAAAATTCGCTGCCCGCTCAGACGGGCAAATAACGAGGTGTGGCTCAGTTTGGTAGAGCGCTGCGTTCGGGACGCAGAGGCCGTGGGTTCGAATCCCGTCACCTCGACCATCGGCATGACGCCGGACAAAACACGCTCCCATAAGGGAGCGTGTTTCAGCTTGTCGAAAAACCCTCCCTACGGTCGGATTTTCCGACAAGCTGAAAAAATCGGCTAGACTGCTTAAGCAGTCTAGCTCGATTTTTGCCGCGCTTTGCGCGGCTCTTATTAAACTTGAGGGTGAAAACCCTGATGGTTTTCCCCGTGAACTTTCCGCCGAACGGCGGACAGTTTTAAACTCAACTCTTTCCTTCCGCTTTATATTGACCTTTTTCTACAGACTGACGCTCCCATAAGGGAACGTGTTTTTATGTTTACCGTAATTTTTGGTAACACTAATGCACAAATATGACTACCCCGCCGCTTTAAGCGGCGGGGCAGCTTTATCAGTTCCTGTTAAACACATCGTTCATCGCGGCAAGCACCGCCGTGGTTTCCAGCGGCTTTGAGATATGCGCGTTCATGCCTGCCTCTATGCTCTTTTCTTCGTCCTCCGCAAACGCGTTGGCGGTCATGGCGAAAATGGGCACGGTCGCCGCGTCGGGGCGATCCATGGCGCGTATACGCTTTGTCGCTTCAAACCCGTTCATACGCGGCATTTGTATATCCATCAGAATAAGGTCGTAGTGACCTGTTTCGCTCTTTTCAAAAAGCTCGACGGCTATTTGTCCGTCCTCGGCTTGGTCGATCGTCGCTCCCGTCGTCGAGCCCAGCAGCTCAACGGCGATCTCGCGGTTGGTCTCGTTATCCTCGGCAAGCAGTATATGCTTTCCGCTGAAATCGTAAGTCTTTTCGTCGGCAGCCTTGCCGGTTGCAAAGCTGTCTTTTTTCCATTCTATCCTCTGTGAATTTTCGGTAACGGAGAAAGGAAGCTGTACAATAAATTCCGAGCCGCCGCCGTATTTGCTGCTTACCGAAACGCTGCCGCCCATAAGCTCCGAGAACCGCTTAACTATCGAAAGTCCGAGTCCCGTGCCTCCGTATTTATGCGTAATCTCGGCATTTTCCTGTTCAAACGCCTCGAATATCTTATCAAGGTTCTCTTCCTTTATGCCGATGCCCGTATCCTTAACAAAAAAGCGCAGCAGGACCGTGTCGCCCTCGTGTTTAAGCTCGTTTACGCCGAGCGTTATTCTGCCGCCGTTCGGCGTGAACTTGAAAGCGTTCGAGAGAAGATTTGTAAGTATCTGGTTTAAACGCAGCGAATCGCCGCCCACAAACTTGTCGATATGACCCGAAAGCGTTATCTTAAAGTCTATGCCTTTCTCCTCCGCCTGTACGCTGTAAATGTTCTCGATATTCTCAAGGAAAAGCTGCAAGTCGAAAAGCTCGTTTTTGAGCTGTATCTTTCCGCTTTCTATTTTTGACATATCAAGTACGTCGTTTATAAGCAGCATAAGGTGCTTTGACGAAAGCGCCACCTTTTTAAGACTGTCGTTCACCTTTTCGGGGTCGTCCTTGTTTTGGCGCGCTATCTCCGTCATGCCTATTATCCCGTTCATCGGCGTGCGTATCTCGTGGCTCATGCGGCTCAAAAATTCGCTCTTGGCAATGTTTGCCTGCTCGGCGGCTCTCTGCGCCTTTTCGGCGGATTCACGCGCCGCCTCCAACTGCTTGGAGTGCGCCCGCAGATTTATAAGATATATGAAGAAGATAATAAGTATCAGCAGCATGACGGTAGCCATCATCATTATGGCGTTCCGATTCAGGCGGCTGCTCAGATCCTCGGTCATCTCGTCTACGACCTTGTAAGGCACTTCCATGAGCATATACCATTCCGTGCCCTCGATAGGCGAGTAGTACATACACATATGAACATCGTCCGCTTTGAATACCGCCATGCCCGACTTCCCGCTTGCAAAATCGCTTTCGAGCTTTTCTGCCGAAAATCCCTCGTCAAACGCCGCGAACTCTTTGAATTTCGAGATAACATTGCTGCCCTTGGGCAGGTCGGAAAAGAACGTGTTATAAACTATAAAGCTGCCGTCCTTTGTCACTATGCTTGCGTTAGTTTGACCGTCCTCGCTGCGCAAAGACAGATGCCGACCGATGGAGTCCGCCGTAAAGCCCGCAAGTATCGCAATTATTTTCGTATCGTCAAAATATATGGGCGTTATCTGCGCGCCTAAAACTATCATGTTGCTTTCAAGGAATGTTTCGTTGTACGAAATAAGCTCGTCCTCTCCGTCAAGGAGCTGAGCCAGAAAGCTCAGTTTTGACGCCGCGGGACGTTTCCCGTCTTCGCTGTAGTAAAAGCCGTTTTCGTCTACAAACGCAAGGAACTCAAAATCGTTGTTTTGTTCGGCGTCGTAAATAAATCTTTCCAACGCCTCCATGCTCTCAACGTCCTCGCCGTTGACGCTCTCCGCCACAGACTTCAGACCGCTGTATCTCATGGAAAGCGCCGATTTGAAATTTGCCTGCGTAAGATTAGTCATCTCTCGCAGATAAATGCTGTTCATCTCTTTAGTAAAATTAGAGGTTATATCGGCGGCGGCAGCGATAAGCCAGTACACTAAAAGGCATACCAGCAATACCGCAAATATCAGTACGATATAAAACCACCGGTGCAAGACCTTTTTACCTTGACTTTTACTCATCTTCGCTCACCGCTGTGATCCTTCCTTCTATCCTTGACGCAATTTCCTCGTTGTTGTGCTTTATGATATACTCTTCCAGCGTTTTGCGGAAAGTGTATTCCGTTTCACGCAAGAGCTTGACGTTATCGGGCTTAGGCGCGTCGTCGCTGTAAACGTTCAGCATGCTGAAGCCGTCGCCGTTGTTGTCGGTGTAGCCGCTGATCCCCGCCATGTAATCGGTGACCGCGATGGTGTATTTTGAGTTTTCGTCAAGCGGTGAGCCGTCCGCTAAGGTAACGTCGACCAGCTGTGCCGGAGTATCTCCTTTCGGGGGCGCGAACGAATATTTCAGCCCCGAAACGTTCAAAAATCTTCCGCCCGGTATATTATTATTTTTCGGTATCATAGCCGAAAGCCCGTTAGCAAGCATACTGCGTATGACCTCGGCGTTTACCTCGAGCACTATTACATGGTTGTCGTACGGACATACATAGTCAAGGTCGTAACTGTACACGTCGCCTTTATATAAGCTCCCTCTTATAGAACCGCCGTTTACCGCCGCAAAGTCGGTTTTTGCCATCTCCCTTACCGCGTCTGCGATAAGGTTTGCTATCTCGGTCTCCTGCAAACGGACATTGTAGTTTTCTACCATCATATCGTGGTCGATAGTGCCTATAAGCGTTACTACCTGCTCGTTGCCCTTTTTCATATACTCGTCGACCTCGGCAAAAGCGTCCGCTATGTCCTTTTGCGCACACAAAACCGCATTGCAGCGGTTGCCGAAATACCTCATAAAATCGTTTGAAATAGAAATATTGTAGTTGTAGCCCTCGTCGATAGTTTTCTTTATCCCATCGGGAACAATATCGGAGGTGGGCGTGTAGTCAACAAGATAAGCATATCCCGCGCCGTTATCCAGCATAAACGCCTCGTGACCCTCGGGAGTGGACAACAGGTTTACTATTTTTCGGCAGGCGTCCAATTTTGCCTCGTTGCCTTCTTCGGTAAGGGCCTTGTTTATGCCTAAATACGCGGTCGGAGCGGATACCGTCCACGCAGGGTTGCCCTTATCGCTCATGATTGGCAGCATATCAAATTCGTAATCGCTGTTTTTGCGTATGTCGTCAAGCATGGTCACGTTGTCGAACGCTACGAGCATTTTGCCGCTGCTCATCTTTTCAAGAACAGGCGCGCAGTTTGAGATTGAAGTAAAGGGAGTAGAGTCCAAATACCCTTTTTCTATCATTTTAAGCGGCAGGTCAAGGCATGATTCAAGCGTGCCCGAAAATCTCGCTTCTCCGTTTTTCAGGTCGTCCAGCCACTTTATCCCGTCGGAAAGCCCGAAAAAGTCGGGTATCTTGTTCGCAAACGCAAACGCGGCGGTAGTTGCCGGCGTTCCGTTCACGGTAAAAACAAACCCGTTTTCGTCCGTGCCTATGCCTGCGGACTTTGCTTGTTCCAGCAATTTCAGCAGTCCTTCCTGTGTTGTGGGTAGGGTAAGCCCGTTTTCCTTTACGAGCGTTGCGTTATAAATATAGCCGTAATACTGCGCGGGCAGCGGTATAAAGTAATTTCGCCCGTCTCTGGAGGTCTTGTGCATGATGCCCGCCTCATAAGACGATATGTATTCCTCCGCGCTAAGGTCGGCAAGATAGTTCAGTATGTCGCCGGTCGCCAGCGAAGAGGTGACTATATCGTTTCCGTGGCCGTTGCGCAGACGGCGTTCCACCTCGCCGTCAATAGTGCCGGCAGCGTTGGTCTCTATTTGCAGATCAATATTCGTATATGTGCTTTCCACCAGATTTTCCAGATTTGGCAGATCGCTTGTGAATATCATGGTGACTACCGTTTTTTCTTCGGTCGGCGAAGATTCGTTTCTTTGGTCGGAACAACCCGCAACGCACAGCATGGCAAGCGTCAGACAAAGCATTTTCCTAAAATCCATTTTTCCCCGTTCTCCTTATTTTAGCTGCTAATAACATCAGACATTAAATATTGTAGAATATTTCTCTCTCTTTGTCAATCCCCGAAAGGTAAAAATCATCATTTAACTGTAATTTTTAAACCCGAGATATTTAGATGTTTTGAAATGTTGAAAACAAGCCGAAAATTGTTTCTCCTTATCCGCAGATTTCGACGCATAAAATTAAAATACCGTCTATCGGTGATAGACGGCAGCAGTTTGTCAAAAATCCGACCGTAGGGAGGATTTTTAACAAGATGAACGGACAGGTGTTTCAGTCCTGTCCGTTTTTTGTTATAGTTGTCAGAAAAACAAGGAAAACTTTCGTTAATTCCGTCATTTGCGAAAACACGGAAATAAAGCGATAATATCTACAGATACATTCATATTCTATCACAAAAAAATATGGTTGTCAATAAAAATCGGGAGGAAAAAAATGAAAAATGTTTACAGACGGAATGACGGGCGTTTTGAGGGCAGGTTCCGTGATTCCAAAACAGTAAAGACGCGGTATTTTTACGGCAGGTCTAAAGCGGAGGTGGAGCGGAAAATGACGGCGTACATATCCGCACGGGAGGTATCCGACGAGCGTTTGACGGTCAAAATGCTTTTCGCCGAATGGCTCGAGGAAATGAAATTTAAGGTAAAAGAATCTACTTTTGCAAATTATGTCGGAAAAGCACAGGCACATATCCTGCCTCGTTTCGGCTCTCTCTGCACCGATGAGCTCACGCCGGATATGCTGAGAGGATTTATTACCGAACGGCTTGCCGACGGATTATCAGCCGGATATGTGGCGGATATAGTCATTCTCTTTAAATCCGTTTTGAAATACGGAGAGAAAAGGCACAACATTAAAAACAATATATCGGAGGTCATTCTGCCGAAAAAGAAAAGAGCGGAGATATCTCTGCCGGACAGCGTTCAGCGCAAACGGCTGGAAAAATGGCTCTGCGACAACATGAACGTGACCTCCGCAGGGATAATGCTCTGTATGTATACCGGTATAAGACTGGGCGAGCTTTGCGCGCTGAAATGGTCGGATATAGACATTTCGGGCAAAACTTTGTCGGTTTCCAAAACCATTCAGCGTATAAGCTGTCCGCACGGCACAAAGCTGGTCATCACCGAGCCTAAAAGTGCGTCCTCGGTCAGAGTCGTTCCCATTCCCGACCGCGTCGTAAAGCTACTGACTAAATTTAAGGCGGAGGGGGACTGCTTTTTCCTTTCCGGCATGGAAAAGCCGGTCGAACCGCGCACTATGCAATACAGATTCAAGTCCGTGCTGAAAAAAGCAAAACTGCCGTCAATACACTTTCACGCGCTGCGCCATGTTTTCGCCACAAACTGCGTGGAAATGGGATTTGACATAAAGACCCTGTCGGAAATTCTCGGACATTCCGGCGTAGAAATAACACTCAACAGATATGTACATTCTTCCCTTGAGCGAAAAAAACGTTTTATGAAAAATCTGCGTTTTGCCGCATAATAACGCGGTTCTTTGCCCTTTGACAATTTATCCCTCGACCGTGATGAAATATCTTTCGCAAATGACGGAATTTATGAAAAAATAACCGTTTATTTAAATATAACGCAAAAATTTTTAAAAAACAAGTCGGAGGTGAGAAGATGACGGCAAAAAGCTGTCCTTTATTCAGCGTGGGCGCGGCGGAATGGATCGACCATATAAAAAGCCGTATTCGGCTTTCCTCCTACGCGCAATATAAGGTAAAACTCGAAAAGAATATACTGCCGTATTTTGCCGATATACGCATCAATAAAATTACAGTCGAAAAGGTAAAAATGTTCCAAGAACATCTTTTATCCGAGGGCATGAGCGAGAGGTATACGGCAAATATATTGTCCGTTTTAAAAATGATAATGAAATATCTGTCAAATAAATATGATTTTGTTGATCCGACAGCGGGTCTGGAGCTGCCAAAGGAACAAAACGTTTCGGGAGTTGCGTCGGTATATGACGAATACAGCTTTCAGAAGATGTACAGAGTGCTTTTTGACAGACCCGATCTCACAAAAGCGGGGATACTTGTGACATTGTATACGGGATTGCGTATAGGCGAGCTTTGTGCGCTGAAATGGTCGGATATAGACCTTGAAAACGGCACGATCACAGTCAGCAAAACGATTCAAAGAGTGTCTATGGGCGATGCGGGGGGATTGATAATGGACGCTCCGAAAAGTCGTGCCGGCATGCGGACGGTGCCGGTCACTCCGCCGCTCGCAGAGTATCTCCGACCGTTCGTGACTGACGGCGAAAAATATTTTTTGTCAGGCACGAGCGCTCCTTTGGAGCCTAGGACTATGCAGTACAGATTAAGGTCGTTTTTGAATAGAGAAGGGCTTCCGAATATAACTTTCGGCAAGCTGAGAAAGTTGTTTATCGAACGCTGCGTCAGTCCCGATATCGCGGCGCTGTCCGAAATACTTGGCAACGCTACCGTACAGAACGTACTGCCGTACTGCGCAAAGCCCACAATGAATACCAAAATTCGTATAATGGAATCGTTTAACAAAGCGAGTTACATAAAACAGATAAAATAACTCAAACCCAAGGAGGAAAAAACAATGAACTACAGCAAGCCCTACGTTATAGCCGAAGCGGGCTGTAACCACAAAGGAGAAATGGAGATAGCCAAGGAGCTGATAAAAGTCGCGGCATTTTTCTGTAAAGCCGACGCGATAAAATTTCAAAAAAGGTGCAATAAGGAGCTGCTTACTCCCGAGCAGTACAACGCTCCGCACCCTAATCCCGCCAATTCTTACGGAAAGACCTACGGCGAGCATAGAGAATACCTTGAGTTTACCGTGGATCAGCACGCTCAGCTCAAAGAGTGGTGTGAGGAATTCGGTATCACTTACTCGACGTCCGTTTGGGATATGACGTCCGCAAAGGAGATCGCGGGCTTAAAACCGAAGTTTATCAAAATACCGTCGGCATGCAACAATCATTATGAAATGCTGCAATGGCTCTGTGACAATTATCAGGGAGAAATACAACTGTCGTTCGGCATGACCACCCATGAGGAAGAGGAAAAAATAGTAAGGCTTTTCGAGGAAAACGGGAGAAATAAAGACCTCGTGCTTTACAACTGTACATCGGGTTATCCCGTACCTTTTAAAGATGTTTGTCTGCTGGAGATAACGCGTATGCGCGAAAAGTACGAAAGCAGAGTAAAAGCGATAGGATTTTCCGGCCATCATCTCGGCATAGCTGTAGATATCGCCGCATATACGCTTGGCGCGTCATATATCGAACGTCACTACACGCTGGACAGAACATGGAAAGGCACGGACCACGCCGCTTCGCTCGAACCTGACGGGATACGCAAGCTGGTCAGGAATCTCAACGCGGTGCATGAGGCTTTGACGGAAAAGGAGCAGGAGATACTGCCGATAGAACAGGTGCAAAGAGATAAGCTGAAGTATAGAAAAAGGTAAGTGATAAGTATATGAATGCAGCGTTTATTCCCGTGCGCGGCGGAAGCAAATCTATCCCGCTAAAAAACATTAAATCGATGAACGGAAAACCGTTGGTTTACTGGACGGTGAAAGCAGCCGCGGAAAGCGAATACATAGACAAGGTCTATGTGGCGACGGACAGCGACGTTATTCGCTCGACTGTTGAAAAATTCGACATAGACAAAGTAACGGTAATAGGCAGGAGCAAAGAGTCCGCCGACGATACCGCCTCGACGGAGTTTGCAATGCTTGAATTTGCCGAGAAAACGGATTTTGACAATATCATACTGATACAGGCTACCTCTCCGTTGTTGACGTCGGCGGATATAGACGGAGGGTTTCGGCTGTTTGAAGAGCCCGACTGCGACAGCGTGCTGTCTGTGGTAAGACAGTACCGTTTCATTTGGGAAAACGGCAGGGACGGGTTCGCCGTGCCTAAAAATTACGATTTTAACAGCAGACCGCGCAGACAGGATTTTGACGGTTATATAATGGAGAACGGCGCGTTCTACATTACCGAACGCAGTGCGCTTTTAAAAAGCAAATGTAGACTTTCGGGCAGGATAAAAGCCTACGAAATGCCGGAAGATACCGCCTTTGAGATCGACGAGCCGGACGACTGGATAATAATAGAGCGGCTGATGAAAAAGAGGGAAGCAAAAAAGGAAAGACCCGTGATAAAAATGCTGTTGACGGATTGTGACGGCTGCCTTACCGACGGCGGAATGTATTACAGCGAAAACGGAGACGAACTGAAGAAATTCAACACGCGGGACGGAATGGGCTTTGAGATATTAAGGGCTCACGGCATAATTACCGGCATCATCACAAGCGAAAATGTTGAGCTTAATCGACGCAGGGCAGAAAAATTAAAAATAGACGAGCTGCACATGGGAGTAAAGGATAAGCTGTCGGTAGTGAAAGAGCTTTCGGAAAAGTACGGCATACCTATGGAGGAGATAGCATATGTCGGCGACGATATAAACGACATTCCTGTTTTGAATGAGGTCGGGCACGCGTTTTGTCCGCATGACGCCGCCGAAATCGTAAAGGAAGCGTCGGTCCACGTTACCTCCGCAAACGGCGGCGGTGGCGTGATAAGAGAGATAGTGGATAAGATGATCATCGAAAAAAACGGTTAAAACAAAAAAGAGGAGTCAAATAATGTTCAAAAAGTACAAAGACAGACTATATTTCAAGTTAGTGCATACATATCCTGAGGTACAGGCACATTATGAGGGATATAAGGATTCAAATCCCGAATATCACCGTTCACACCGCTTGAAATCGTTTAAATTCCTGCGTCAGCTTAATAAATATTACAAAAAAGGGAAAAAAGGAGATTTTCCCAAGCCGCCAAGGGATTATACGGTAAAAGGGAGCGGTGTTTTTGTTTATGCCGACAGGCAGGAGCCGATGCAGTTTACTCCTGCGGAAGAGGTCAATGTGCCTGCAAATATTCCCGCAAGACCTGCTTCGCCTGCGCCATCTCCAAAACCCGCACCTGCGGCAAAGCCTCCCGCACCCAAACCGCCTGCTCCCGCGGCAAAGGCTGCTGCGCCTGCAACACCCTCGCCTAAGCCTCAGGCTTCGGCAGCTCCCACAGCCGTCATGCCATATATGGATGGCCCTGAATCGGAAAAAGGAAAACGTCCTGATGTTTATCGTTTTGCGTTGTCAATAATAAAATTTGACGTTATCTCATTTGACATTTTTGATACACTGATATTGCGTAAGTTAAATCAACCTGTTGACGTCTTTATGTTAGTAGGCGAAAAACTGGGGGTTTTTAATTTTGATAGTGTACGAAAAAAATCAGAAGAAGAGGTGCGTAAGCGTCGAAATGCTTTACAAAAAAATAATGAGGTGACGTTGGAAGAGATATATGAAAGAGTAGCATATTATACAGGTATAGACCCTGAAAAAGGTGCAAAAACAGAATTTGAGACCGAGCTTGATATGTGCTTTGCAAATCCTTATATGTATCGGGTTTTCCAAATTTTAAAAGCTGCCGGAAAAAGAATATATGTTACTTCCAATATGTATCTACAAAAAGAAAAAATGAAAATACTGTTGCAACATTGCGGATATGAAGGATTTGAAGATATTTTAGTGTCCTGTGATTACCATGTCGGAAAAGGAAATGGTGATTTATTCAGAATATTGTTATCTAAAATAGGAGACGCATCAGTTATACATGTAGGAGATAATAAAGGAGCTGATGTAGAGGGCGCAAAAAAAGTCGGTATACCGTCAAAATATTATCAAGCTTGTCGCGATCTAGGAGATCCTCACCGCAGCCGCGGCATTTCATGGTTAATCGATTCTGCATACCGTGGCATTGTAAATTCCACCCTGCATAACGGTATACAAACTTTTTCACGATTATGGGAATACGGATTTGTTTACGGCGGCCTTGCGGCGATGGGATATGTTAATTGGATACATAATAAGGCAAAAGAAGCGGGTATAGATAAGATACTCTTTTTGTCGCGAGACGGTTTCTTATTAAAAACTATTTATGACAAAATGTTTAATGATATACCCGGAGAGTATGTGTTTTGGTCACGCATAACAGCCTTTAGAAATGTCGAGCCGGGCGAGAGATATCATTTTTTGCAGCGTGTTATATTGGAACAAAGCGAAAAAAACAACACAATTGGAGCAATGCTTGACTGGGTTGGCCTTTCGGAAATGAAAAAGGTGTTTGAAAGAAACGGACTGTTGTCGTCCGGCTTGATATCTGATAGCAATACAAGTATAGTATGTGATCTGTTGGTAAAATATTGGGATAAAGTAGAGCGGATTTTAATTAACTCCAAAGATAGAACAAAAGACTATCTGTATAATGTCGTTAAAGATTGCAGTTCTATTGCAATAGTAGATGTTGGTTGGAGCGCAAAAAGTTTATGTCCGTTAAAGGACAAAATTTTGAGAATAATGAGAGAATCGGATAATACCGCAAAAGTTAAAATGTATATGATGGGGTCTTTAACTACCAGAGAAAACGCTCCGCAAATGTTGTCGTCGGATATAGAATGTTATATGTTCGGTCCGGGCTTAAATCGAGAAATCCGAGACAGAATGAGAAATGATTCTCCTTTGACATTGGAAATGGTTGAAAAAATGTTTACTGCACCTCAAAATTCATTTTTAGGATTTTCAGATAAAAATGAAATGGAATTCGCTCCTCCCGAAATAGATAATTATAGAGGGTATAAAGAGATCGAAAAAGGAATAATGGATTTTTGCGAACAATACTATCATGCGTTTTCTAAGTATTCATATCTAATGAATGTTAATGGGTATGATACTTTTATTCCTATCAGATTACTGCTTAACAACAGAAAAGCTACTTTTTCAATTATAGGGAATTTAAGTTATAATACCGGAGTAGATCCGACGAAAAGAGAAAACTTGTCTAATGTATTTGGAGGTAAAAAATGATACTTTACCACGCTATAACTGCGTACCATATTTTGAAATTCGCAGTTCATAAGCTGCGGTTTCACCCCGATGAAGAGGCAGTTTTATTAGTTCCGGGCTTTTTGGTGCGGAGCTTTAAAGGGCTTGAAAATAAAAGCATATTTAAAAAATGCGTTGTATTCAACTGGGAGAAAAATTATAACGGACTTGCGCCTGAGCTGATTTTCGGGAATATTGAAAAAGAATTTCGTGATAAGACCGACGGACTTGACATTAGTGATTTTTCGGAAATAAATGTATGTAGAGCTGAATATTATTTCGGTTCATGGCTGATTTTTAAAAACAAACCGTTTAACTGGTTTGAGGAAGCGGACGGACGGCTTTCTCAGCCTGAACCAATTATGGCGGATGACGAAAGAATATTGCCCCAAAGATATGAAATGGCTTTAAATAACGGGCTATACACCGGCGATAATCCCTGCGTACTGAAGAAATATGTAAAAACGGATGCTCAGCTTTCGGGCTTTTATGACCCCATGGCTGAAAATTATGATGTTATAGAAGAATTAAACTATCTGACCGACAAGCAAAAGAAAATATTACTTGATTTTTTTGATGTTCCAAAAAACCTTTTGTTTAAGGCAAATAGCGTTTTAATGCTTTCGCAGCATTTCTGCAATCTTCGCATAATGACCTATGACGAACATGCAATTTGTTATCAGTTGACCACGGATTATTATCTGGACGGGTACGGTCTGTATTACAAAGTTCATCCGAGCGACCTTATGCCGTATCGTTCTTTTATAGATAACGTGGAAACAGTTCCCGCGCATTTTCCTGCTGAGTTGTTAACGCTGATACTTAATGAGCCTTTCGAGGTAGGGGCTTCCGTAAGCTCGACAGGCATATACAATATTTCTTCCATATGCAAAAAAATATTGATATTCAATCAGGAATATATTCAGTCTTTTTGGCAGAACCATCGCTATTATTTTTGCGTGAAAATGATGGAGCAATTTCCTGATTATAAGGTCTGTGCCATAGGAACAAATTCCAAGCAGCTTGAAAACATGATAAACTTCGGCGGGATCGCGATCAAGCAAAAGGTAAATTATTGCGAAAATATAAACGACATTGTAAAGTCCGATTCCCCCACGATATATTTTGTCGGCGCACAGAATAAGCCGAGCGACGACGACTTGAACGCTTTGTTTGATCTAAGGACCGCGTCGGACATTATCGTGTTTCTCAACGAGGACGATTCATATTATTTTTACGGTATGATGAAAGCTCATGAGTTTACGGTAAAAAAACTTCAAATCAAGGCGGATAATGACGAGGAATACGGAAGTCTTGAAAGCTATGAACACATAGTTATATTTACGGACAATTCCGATATAAGGAGGAAAGTAAACGATATGAAATTTGCAAAAAGGCTTACTCAAACAGGCGCTGAGCTTAATGTTTTTTCCACTATGGATAAAGATACACAAATTCTGGCGTTAAACGGAATGTTAAAAGCGACGGAGCAGCAGCTTGAAAAATATATGGACGAAAATGCGGAGATAGTGTCGCAGCATCGGGAGCTTGAAGAGCGCATAGCTCAGCAGGAAAAACAAATCGAACAGTTAAACGCTCAGTTAAAAAAATACGAGGGCGACAATTCTGCAAAAGCAGAGCTTAAACAAGAAGAAGCCGAGTTAAAGACCGAGCTTGAGTTGTATAATCTCAGGCTCGCCAACAAAAAAATCAAAGACGAGATAGAAAAAGCGAAAAAAGAATTAGAAGCATCAGACGAAGAAGACGAGCCTTTGTCCGACGTGCAGGACAAGCCAGAGGAAGAAACTCAAGATGAATGAAATTAAGAGTGGATTTTCATACGTTCCCGATAAGACCGTTAAAATCATATTTGATACGGATATGGATACCGACGTTGACGATACCGGCGCTTTGGCTGTACTCTACTCCTATGTTCAGGAGGGACGGGCGGAAGTCCTTGCGACCGTAGGCTCCTGCAACAGCGGATGCGCCGTAAAATGTATCGGCGGAATAAATGCGTATTACGGTTTTCCGAATGTCCCCGTGGGGATATCTCCGCATTGTCCGAGCAGCGGAAAATCACCTTATCAGAGCGTCATTGCCGAGAAATACGGAAAAGACTATCCCGACGATAAATCGGCAAGGTCGGCGTTGGAGGTATACCGTGAGGCTTTGTCATCTGCGGAGGATAACAGCGTTGTCATCACCGTAATAGGAGCGTTGAATAATCTTCATGACCTGCTTAAATCGGAAAGCGATAAATACAGTCCGCTGAACGGTATAGAGCTGGTAAAGCAAAAGGTAAAGCTCTGTATAATAATGGGCGGGAGATTTCCAAAATCCGCGCCTGCCGGTGAATATAACATAAGGCTTGACGTTGACGCCGCATATTACGTTATACACAACTGCCCGGTATCGATTTTATGGAGCGGTCAGGAGATAGGCGAGGTTATTTTCACCGGAGATAAACGCGGCGAGATGACCGAGGACGACCCGGTAAGGCTCGCCTATGATATTTACGGAAACGATAAAACCGGCACATATAAACGTCAGAGCTGGGATCTGACGACGATAATGTTTGCGGTCGAGGGCGCAGGGGATTACTGGGATATACAAACGGGTTCAATAGAGATCAACACGGAGAAGAAGATCTTGGTCTCGGATTACGGCCCCGCATACAATAACTGGACTGCCGGAGCCGGAAAAGACGCAAGACTTGTGCAAAAGATGGAGCCTGAAAAAATTGCGGATATGCTGAATGAACGCATGGTGAGGGCGAAAAAACAAAAATGAAATTCTCGTTATTTTGTAATTAAACAAAGTTAAATTTTGTAATAGTAGTCTAAATTTAAAGAAATGTTCAGTATTTTTTTGATAAAAACATTATGGGGATTTGAAAAAATTACAGCAATAGAAAATTATTTTTTAATATTGAATTACAGGGGGATATGCTGATATGGCTATAATGGGCAAAAAGGTCTGGGCAGTAGTGTGCGGAGCGATAAGGCAGGAGTTTGAATTATACATAATCCTTTCAATGTTGTGTGATTATCGCGCGGAAGGGCTGCTTGACGGAATAGTTATTTCTACATGGAAAGGCGAAATTGATAACTTTCCGGATCTCAGAGCAAAACTTAAAACACTGAATATAGATGCTGTCGAGCTCAATCAACTTGATGAGCGCCTTGGAAACTTCATGCATATAAATTATGCTCGTCAGGCGTTTCAACTCAAATCGGGACTTGATTTTATACCGGACGATGTTTTTGTTCTTAAATGCAGAACAGATTTGTGCTTAGACGGACTAAGCGATATAGCGGAGATCTTATCTGGGAAAACGGATATGACACTTGGTTGTCATGGCGCTTTACAATTTGGATTAGAGTATAGAATCGCTGTATTGCGTTACTCGGCCAGCCAACTTTTTGCGTTGAGTGACAGAACATTTTTGGCTTATAAACAAGATATGTATAAAATGATCAGCTTTGAAAGCACAGGGACACGCTGGAATGTTTATATTTGGGCTGATATGGCTTTCTTTTTATGGCCTTTTGTTGGATCATTTCCCATTTTATCTGATGTATACACGAATTTCGACGTATCAATGAGTTTTTCTATAATCAACAACATAAATAAAATACAGTCTTGTATCGCAAATTACCTATCTCAAATATCTTCAGAGCAAAAACTTGATTTTGAATTGCCAAGTGTTATAAATTCTCTCTATGCTCTTTATTTTGTAGTGCTTTATAACTGCTTTTTTCTGTTTAAAAGATACAAAGTAAATAAACAAATTCCGCAATTTGACTTTACCGAAATTTTTACAGGTAATTATTCTATCGGCTTAATAAGAGATGGGATCGTATCGTTTTCAAATATGGAAGCTCTCCGAATGATAGTTGAGGGAGAATGTTTGCCTACAAAAGGGTATATGAAGCTGTACAAGGAAATCTGTAAATTTGCTGTTAATGGCTATGCAAAAAAACGTCATATAACTAAAAAAGAGTATGATGAGCTTTCATTATTTGTAAAAGACGTGATGAAACTTGACCCGAAAAAAGCATTAGTTCCTAAACAATCAGCAATAATAATAAAAAGCGACATAGGATTTAACAAGGCTCTGGATATACTTTTTGACAAATATATTTCTCAGATAAGCACAACCGAAAAATTGTCATTTTATGATTCGATAGGCAACATTGCTTATTTCAACTCGGCAAATGCTAATCTGGCGGTGGCAGAAAATATTGAAAAAATAAGCAAGATCAATAGTGATCTATCCGAAATCATTTTAAGCTCGGCATTGAGAAGCAGAACGCCCAGATTATTAAAAACGGCAGCCAAAGCGTTATTATATAACCGGCTGAATATGAGCAATCAAATTTACGAAGATGGTATGTGTTACATATTTGACAGATGGATCGCTGCATCGGAAAAATATATTATGCCTCTTAACAGCTATACGATTTCCGCATATTACTATTACGGTAAATATGCTGAGCCCAAAGAAAAAAACAGAATACCTAAAGATTTTTATAATAGTTTAATAAGACAATTCAAATTATCGCCTCCCACCGAACCGCAATCCTATGCGGACGCCGTCCTTGACCTTATAAAAGAAATAGTTTCAGCTCACTTTGATGAACGTATGAGCGACCCTTCTATCCATAATATGGTGGATTTTCTGATCGATGATTTCGGAAAAGATGCTTTTACCGCGGAGCAGTGGGAAGCCTTGGCTGAATATGCCCTGAACAGAAAATATTCGCTCCCGTTTAAAACAGCGGACGACGATGCGTTTGAATGTCTTTTGACAGGAGCGGAAAACGCCGAGTCTGAGCTTGAAGCAAAGATCGTGTCAAAATTGCTCCTCCGTGAAAAATGGAATTTCCCCGATTTTGCTCAATCGGCAGATGATGCGCTTGATAAGCTCGCCGAAAAATATCCCTGCGTGGTTTCCTGCTTTGTAAAAGCGAATTTTATTGATGAAAATGAAATTCTGACTTTTAATCCGGAAGAGTTGAGCGAAAATGATGATTTCGTTTTGTTTGTAAGGATTTTAACGGAAAGAAGGCTGCTTTCTCACTTTAAGACGGTCCTTCTAAATATGTATGGGGAAGATATATTCAGAAGAATGATACTGGAGTTGTTCGCGCAACTGGAAAAAAACGAAGCAGTCAGGTTTTTTTCAATGAAAAACGGAAGAGACGCATGGATAAATTACAACAAGTTTTCCAACAGCAAAATAAATTCCGAGCTTGTTTTGAGTCGAAACGCCGACTGGTGGTCATGGCCGTTTGCGGACAGCGCGTCTCCATCATCATTTGCAGCGTTTATAAAAGCCGAACCCGACAAAATAATTATCAGCATAGAATTAAATTCCTGTCCGTGTTCTGCTAAGGCTAAGCTGCTTAACGCCTTGGATAAAACAAAGGTCAACGCTTTTAATATGGACGACAGGATCATAAGGTTAAGAACGGCGACTTATCAATTAGAGTCAGCAGATAAAGTCGGCGAGGCAGTCGAAAACGCGCTTAATAATTTCTGTGAGGTTGGAGAATTGCTTTTGAATGGAGCAGGCGAAGCAAAGGAAGGAGAAAAGACATGACCCCCGACCAACTCAAATGTATCCGGCTGCGCGACTGCTTTTATGCGGGATATTCCATGCCGCAGTATTGTATAGATAACGGAATAAAAAATCCGCTTATAGCTTCATACGACCCTGAGTTCTTATGGGAAATATATGTACAGTTTCGTTACGATAAGAGGATAATGCCGCAGCTCAGCCTGATCTCAGGCGAGCCGGTAACTGTTGCTCATAGCGTTGCGTGTGTTTTGAACGGTCAGTTGTTTAATAAGATAAATTACAATGACACAGGCAAATATGACAGGATAATTATGCTCACCACCAACCGCTTTAAAGAGCTGCCTGCCGATAAGACCGTATATTTTGATAGTCTTCTCGGACAATTCATACAGTATGTTTATGCGGAAAGACCGTTATATGATTATCTAAATCAAAACACGGGAGCAAAAGTCATCGTTACAAATATCCCCAACATAAAAAACAATGAGTATACTTCTGAATATGAAAAGAAAGTTTTGAAAAAAAGTATTCATCAGCTAAGGCGTGAGCTTGAAACACGGAACGGTAAAACGATAGAAACACGGTTTGACGAATTTGGCTACAGCAATGACGAAGTCCATGCGATTTTAGCGTTATCCGGAAATAAAACAAACCTTGACGGTACTACAGACCTTCTTGATAACGACCATCCTCTTGTTATGACTAAAGGCGGTATTCGTAAAACCGCAAATCAAGAGGGTGAATATCAAAATACGATATGGTGTATGGGGACCTGTATTTATTACGGTATCGGTTCACCTTACGATAAAACCATTGAAAGCTACCTTCAAAAGATATTTAACGAAAACGGTCACAAATATCGCGTGGAAAATGTATCGCAATTTTACTCCGGTCGTTATCAGGATATATTTTATAATTTGAACAGGCTGCCTGTAAAAAAAGATGATATTGTTTTAATATGCCTGCAAGGACTTCATGCTCGCGGGATACCGTTTTTTGATATCGATCACATATTTGACCGTCCTCATGATCATGGAGAGGTTTTTGCCGATGCCGGTCATATAAATGAGCGTGGCAATAAAGTGCTTGCTCAAAAAATGTATGAATACCTCCGAGAAAATGATTTTTTCAAAAATTTCAAATACGACATTCCATCGGATTTCCCTCCCGTACATCAATATGGAGTCGTATGTATTCAAAATCGGGGGGGGGGGTCGCTATCGGTCAATATCAAGCGGAGCTTGAACAGTATAAGGCGCAGCTCAGAACGTTACGCCCTTTAGTTGGCAGCATAGTGATGAATTGCAACCCGTTTACGCTTGGTCACAGATACCTTGCGGAATATGCCGCAAGCAGGGTAGAAAGACTGTACATTTTCGTTGTGGAAGAGGATAAAAGTATATTTCCGTTTGCCGACAGGATAGAACTTGTGAAGAAAGGGACGGAGGACTTAAAAAACGTTACCGTTCTGCCAAGCGGTAAATTCATAATATCGGCACTTACATTTTCCGGATACTTCAACAAAGCGGAATTACAGGACAGCACGGTTGATCCGAGCATGGATGTTGAACTTTTCGGCAGGGAGATAGCGCCGCAGCTCGGAATAACGGTACGCTTTGCCGGAGAAGAGCTTCTCGACAATGTAACAAGACAGTATAATGAAACCATGGCAAGAATACTGCCGAAGTACGGAGTTGAATTTGAAGTAATTCCGCGAAAGGAAACGAACGGCGGCGTAATAAGCGCCAGCAGAGTAAGAAAGCTGCTGGAGGAAAATAATTTTGAAGAAATATCACAGTTGGTGCCGCCGACAACGCTTGATTATCTGAAAGAAAATTTTGGAAAGGAAAAATAAAAATGCGAATCATAGCCCACCGCGGTTTTTGGAAAACCGAAGAAGAAAAGAACACTCTTGCCGCGTTTGAACGAGCCTTTTCCAACGGCTACGGGATAGAGACCGACATAAGGGATCGCGACGGGGAAATGGTGATCTCCCACAATCCGGCGGATAAGCACAGCCCGCTTATGACAGATATGTTGGAGCTTTGGAAAAAATACGGCAAGCCTGCCCTTGCTCTGAATGTCAAAGCCGACGGATTGTATCTGCTGGCGGAGGATATTTTCAAGGAGTACGGTCTTACCGAAAAGAATTATTTTCTCTTTGATTCCTCCGTGCCGGAGCAGTATATCTACATAAAGCGCGGATACAACATTTTCACCCGAAGCAGCGAGTTTGAGGAAAAGATAGCGTTTTGGGAACAAAGCAAAGGTGTGTGGCTGGATCAATTCACGGAATGTGGACATATAGCCGATACCGTCGGAAAGCTGCTGGATCTCGGTAAATATGTTTCGGTAGTATCGCCTGAACTGCACAAAAGGGACAATAGATCTGTGTGGGAAATTTTAAAGAGGTATAAAGAGAGGGATGACCTTATTCTTTGTACCGACACGCCAAAGGAAGCGGAGGAATATTTCAAATGAGTAAGATCAAAGCTGTAATATTTGACATGGACGGCGTTTTGATAGACGCAAAGGAATGGCATTACGAAGCACTTAATAAGGCGCTCGGACTGTTCGGTTATGAGATAAGCAGATATGAGCATCTTGTGACCTACGACGGACTTCCGACAGCGGACAAGCTGTCGATGATGACCTTGGAAAAGCAGCTTCCAAAGGGTCTGCACAAATACATAAACGCGTTGAAGCAGGAATACACGATGGAGAAAATATTCGTAAACTGCCGTCCGCTTTTTGTGCATGAATATGCCCTTTCAAGGCTGAGATCGGAAGGGTATCGGCTTGCGGTGGCGTCAAACTCCATTCGTGCGACCGTCGATATAATGATGCAAAAGGCAAGTCTTGAACGGTATCTTGAGTTTTCTCTCAGTAATCAGGACGTTACAAAAGCAAAGCCCGACCCCGAAATATATAACGTTGCAATTTCAAGGCTCGGTCTTGCTCCGTCGGAATGTCTGGTGGTGGAGGACAACAAAAACGGCATAGCGGCGGCTGCCGCTTCGGGCGCAAATGTAATGAAGGTGGAAACGGTATATGACGTTAATTACGACAATATCCGAAACAATATCGAAAGATGCGAGGTGCAGTAAATGAAAATACTTATTCCCATGGTCGAAAACGAAGTGAAGAGCAAAGCGGCTGACTTTGCGTATTGTACATCGCTGTATGAAATAGACCGAAAGACCATACTTCAGCATATAATCGAGCCTTTGACAAAAATCAAAAATGCGGAGTTTATCTTTATTTTAAACAAAAACAACGTTGAAAAGTACCATCTGGACAGCGTGATAAGGCTGCTCTTGCCAAATGCCGCGATAGTGACCGCTCAGGGGCAGACAAAAGGTTCGGCTTGTAGCTGTCTGCTCGGAATGGACTATTTTGAGCCGAACGAGCCTTTGATAATAGTAGGCGGCGACCAGCTTGTAACGGCGGATCTTCAGGAGGTGCTCGACAGTTTTATACAAAACGATTATGACGGCGGAGTGATAACCTTTGAAGATATACACCCGCGCTGGTCGTATGTAAGGCTGAATGACGAGGGCTTAGTGACCGAAGCGGCGGAAAAGCGTCCTATAAGCAATAACGCGACCACGGGATTTTATTATTTCAAACGCACCTCCGATTTTGTGGAATCCGCGTTCAGCATGATAAAAAAGGACGCGGGAATAAACGGCAATTTCTTTGTCTGCCCCGCCTATAACGAGATGATACTTAATCAGAAAAGAATAGGAACATACAGGATAAAAAAAGAGCAGTATTTCAATTTCAGCCATGTTAAAGGGATAGAACTGTACGAGGAATATTGCAGAAAGGCAAAAGATGAAAACAAGTAAACTGTCGGATATGAAGGGTGGCTGGTTCGTGGGTAATTTTGAGCCGAGCCTTTACCGTACCAACGACGTTGAGGCGGCTGTAAAAAGCTACAAGGCGGGAGCGTATGAACACTCTCATTATCATAAGCTCGCCACCGAGATCACCGTAATAGTTTCAGGAAAGGTAAAAATGAACGGCGTCGAATATAACGAGGGCGATATCATCATAATCGAACCGGGAGAGTCAACGGATTTTCTCGCCGTTACGGACAGCGTAAACGCTGTGATAAAAATACCCGGCGCAAACAACGACAAATATCTTACGGAGGAACATTAAAATGCTCAATATAGTAATACCGATGGCGGGGCGCGGGAGCCGGTTCGCCAACGCGGGATACAAAATGCCTAAGCCGCTTATAGACGTAAAAGGAAAATACATGATCGAGGTAGTGACAAATAACCTCAGACCTTTATGTGAACACAGATTTATTTACCTTTGTCTTGCGGAGCATATAGAAAAATACGGCCTTACCGAAAAGCTGAACAGCATTGCTCCCGACTGTGTGATAGTCCCTGTTTCACAGGTGACGCAGGGCGCTGCCTGCACGGTTTTGCTTGCGGAAGAATACATAAACAACGACGAGCCGATGATGATAGCGAACTCCGACCAATTTGTCGATATAAATATCAATGACTATCTGAAAGACCTGAAAACGCATGACGGTCTTATAATGACGATGACTGCCCACGACAATAAATGGTCGTTTATCAAGTACGATGACAGCGGCTTTGTTACCGAGGTAAAAGAAAAAGAGGTCATTTCCGACGAGGCGACCGTAGGCATTTACAACTTTGCCAAGGGCAGCGATTTCGTTGCGGGAGCGCACGAAATGATAGACAGAAATATCCGCGTCAACAACGAGTTTTACGTTGCACCTGTCTACAATATACTCATTGAGCATGGAAAGAAATTTGCTTATTACAACATCGGCTCTCTTCAAAACGGAATGTGGGGTCTTGGAGTTCCTGAGGATCTGGAAGTGTTTTTAAACAGCGAAATAAGCGAAAAGATATAGGTGGGAAATTATGAAAATTACTGAAAAAACTTTAGAGCTGCTTAAATCAAGAAGAATTTTTACAGACTTTCGAGGGGTAGGCAGATTGAAAGTCGGAGATGAACTTATTGTCAGACCAAATACTCTAATTGAGCCATATAGCGTATTTACGGGAAATGTTATGTCTACTATGGGTTCTTTTTCGTATTCTTGGTCGCCATTGGGTCACGACACAATTATCGGAAGATACAGCAGTATCGCAGGCGGAAATAGGATATTCGGAACTCAGCATCCGCATGAGCGCTTTGCTAATTCCAGTATTACATATGACCGAGCTTTTGTCATATTTTCGGAATGTATAAAAGATACGGGCAAGAACGGATTGCTTGCTAAGCCAATATCTACCCCCCCCCGCATAACTATAGGTAATGACGTGTGGATAGGGAGCCACTGCGCTTTAAAACCCGGAATTACTATCCATGACGGCGCGATCATTGCTACCGGCGCAGTCGTTACCAAAGACGTACCGCCATATGCGATAGTGGGCGGCGTCCCGGCCAAAGTGATAAAAATGCGTTTTCCCGATAACATAATTTGGGAAATGCTGAAGCTGCAATGGTGGAATTATCGCTTCACTGATTTCAATATTGAAGCGGACGCGCCGCCGGAACGGTTTATTGATACGGTTAGCCAAGACATTGCAGACGGAAAAATACAAAAATACACCCCCGCCGTACTGACAGGAAAAGAGATACTGGATACGGAGGAAAAAAATTAAATTTAAAGAGTTGATAACCATTTGTCGCTCCGAACTGGTACGATTCAATACGGTTTTAGATATATTTCGGCTCAAAAGCGAACCACACTTGGAACGTACGCTTTGGAAAATATAAAGGCAAAGCAATTTCTCTTCCGCCGGAGGCCTTTGACACAACGAGTTTGAGAAACGACACAGGCTTTAAGCCGCGGATCTCCTTTGAAGATGGGATAAAAAGGACTATTGATTATATTTTAAAGGAACGCATAAAAAAATGACGACCATAATTTTATGCTCCGGTATAACGTGAATCGTATAGCAAAGAAAAAACTATCCTATAAAAAGCGCAGCTCCCAAAAGGAGCTGCGCTTCGCTATGTAATGCTTTATTACTATCGGGCGGGCTGTTATTTAGTAGATGCCGAGCCGGTTTTCCAAGCACCGTAAACATTCTTACCGCTTATTGTTTTGTATGCGCGTATGCGTACGCTGTATTTTGTGTTTCTTGAAAGGCTCTTTATCGTGTAAGAAGTGGTTTTTGCACCGAAAATACATCATTTTATTAACATATCCTTGCTGTTCACAGCATAAAATTAAACGGTAGGGCAAGCTGTATTATGAAAAAGGGAGGCAAAAATGCTTATAATAGGAGGCGTTCAAATAACCGATATCGACGATGAAATATTGTCAAGTCAGTTTGGATACAGTTATCAGCGCGGAGAGCGTATCGGTAATATTTTGGCAGGATATTTGGAAGATGATCCTTTTCCTAATAATTTTTCGGATATTTGTTCATTTGTCGATTATATTACCTCACATAATCGCAGACGCGCGCCTCTTATCAGAATGTATTTACATAAACAATATGCGGGTCCTTATAAGATAGTGATGCAGGGCAGCAGACAAGGCGATTATGATAAAGCAAACATTGCCGCTGATCTGAAAAAAACTCCCAAAGATTACACATGGCATCATGCAGAAAAAATAATCCCTGTCGGTTATCTTCACTACGAGTGCTTTATGTATTTGATAGAGTCTTGGTATCATAACGGAAATAAGCATTCGGGTGCGGTCCACGAGTATGAACTTCTTACGGGACTTAAATATAAAAGGTGAAAAGGAGGGAAAAATTACGGAATGGTCAGAGCTTATGAAAGGTAAGGCGTTTATCACCGATTTGGGAGAAACTCAGGTGTCGGTGGTGGAAAAAAAGGAGGTGACGGTAGGGAGATACGCCGTTTGGTCGCCGCTAAGGGGCAGCCAAAATCATCAGGTGATAGAGGTAGGGAATGACTTGGCGGCTTTAAAGGCAAAGTACAACATTCCTGAGGAACGCGTCTGCTATTTTACGGCAGGCTGAATAAAGGAGAAATAAAAATTGGAGCTTGATATTCAGAAACTGATAGAGGCGGTAGGTCTGTCGGTATCGCAAGCCCAGCAGACTATTGAAAACCATTCTTTAGGAAGATTTTTTGATTATTTTGAGGATACGCACTTATCCGCAGACAGCGGCTCTGTTACGGACCAACAAAATAAGCCGCCGCAATTTGAACCAAAGTCCGTAAAGATCTCAATGCCGTGTCAGGAAGATATTTCTAAAAACAAAATGTATGATGTGCCGCTGGTAATTCTTACACACCACCGGCAAGTCCATCTTGACAAGGTAACGGTAAAGATCCGCACGCGGCTGCGGTCGGACGAACACAACAAAGTTACGGCGGATATGACCGCTCCCGCGCCGGGCGACTGTTCGCAGCCCGACGAACCTAACGAGAATATCTGCGATGAAATAAATCTTACATTTAACGTAGATAACTGCTCCGAGGGCGTGTCACGGGTGGTGCAGAATATAACAAAAATAATCTGATAAAAATTGTTCCCCCGTCTTGAAGATGGCGGGGTATGCTTCAGCAGGATATGTGTTCTCTGCTGATTTTGCCTAGGCGGACGCCCGACTTTTTGATAGGAGCGAGCCGCCGCATAACATTGAAAACGGAGGTAATATTTTATGGCAGACGGAATTGGAAAAAGTTTTGAAACTCTACCTATACATCATCTCATTTGCACGCCCATTTTGGCGGTAGCCGACGGTCAGGCGGAGCTTTGCAGGATATATCTTCAAAACTTGTTCAAGCTGGCGTTCAAAAATGTGGATAATACCGGCAATGCAAGCGAGGTAAATTCTATCAAATTCAACCTTAACCGCATGGTAATAGATGAAAGCGGCAATACTCAGACTCAAACGCTTGAAGTGGAAGCTCCGCTTTTGGCGTTGGTACCTGTTCCCGCGCTCACAATGGACGAAGCCACCGTTCGTTTCACTATGGAGATCAAGGAAGTGGAAGCGCAGGAAAATAAGAGCAGCGAGGAAAGCTCATTCGGCGCGGGATACTCCGCATTCGGCTTTAAAGCAAACATTTCGGGAAAGGTATCCGCTTCCTCACAGCACACCCGCAGCAGCGACCATTCGGCAAAGTACGACATCTACGCTCGCGCTGTTCAGCAGCCTCCCGCCGAGGGAATGGCAAAGCTATCCGCTATTTTTGCGTCGGTCATCGAGCCTATTTCGGCAAGCGGAGGAGGAAAATAAGCGGATTTTGTCAGCTTTTTTAAAAATTACGGTTGGGAAAAAATATAAAAAGCAGATGAACTTCTCTTGTCCTCATTCTCATCCCCCAAACACACCGCCTCCCCCGATAACGGGGGAGGCGGGCAGCTTGTCGAAAAACCCTCCCTACGGTCGGATTTCCCGACAAGCTGAAAAAATCGGCAATACCGCATAAGCGGTAT
>CANQIB010000002.1 GCA_947623915.1 uncultured Ruminiclostridium sp. | reverse complement strand
AACGAAAATTACACCGCAAAGGCGCACTTTTCAATTATTCCTCGGCTTTGTATCAAACTCTGCAAGATTATATCTATTACCTTTGGATATACTGTGCCTCTTTTGGATTTAACCATACGGTTTATAGGCAAGCAATCCCAGATAAAACGAGTGATTGGCATCGGTGTAAAGAACTGCCCCTCATTCTGCTTAAAGCCTTTATTCAAAAGCTGTTCAAATAAATCACCTAGGAATTGATGCTTTGAAGGGTAAACAATTCTGTACTTTTCAAAGAGTTGCACCATTTCAACGAGTATTTTTCCGTTCTGATAGAACAATTCCTCATTATGAACATCTTTGAAGGCAAAATCGTTGTTGGAATAGAACTTCAAAATGCGAATTGTCTTCTGTAAGTCCTCTATAGCTTTTTTTCTCTTTGTACCCGTATAGGTCGAAAACAGCTGCTCCGGATAATCAGCGGATACATAGTATATCTCTTCGCGCATAAACCTCTCAATACCGTCCTTATGTAACCGCTGAAGACGATCCTGCAAAGTTTCATATGTATCCGTTCCCTGTTTATACTGAAATTCAATCTCATCCTCCTCGCCCTTCGTGCTTTCGTCAACAAGTTTGCATATAAATAAAGCCACAAGACGGTTGAAAGCATTTTCCTTATCGCTTACATTGTTATGACGCAGGATTTCTTCAAATTTATTTACAATCTTATCGTTCGGCGCAAAATCGCGTAAATTCTTTTTTAGCAATGGTTTAACGCCGATTTTATACGCAACGGAATCTTCAGAGAAAATCAGATCATCATGGATTTGACCGGCATAGGTTTCCTTCCACACTTCATGCTTCTCTGCCGCAGTATGTGCATCACTGTAAAGTTTAATAGACTTATCATTCTTGGCCAGAAGAATAATGTTTGCATCATCTAAACAGTAAATAGTCGGCGCCTTATATTCAATGGAGTCATCCTTAAAATCCGACGCATATAAAACAAGCCATTTGCACGATTGTTCTTGTTGCCAATATGAGAACAGCTGACCACCGTCATTTTTCGTGTTTCTAAATGCATTATCAAATTCTTTGCCCCAAGTTTTACATTCAACTATAAAAAGCATGGCGTTCTTCTCATCTGTAACACAAATATCGGCACGTCCGCTTTTTAGGTCGTGTCCTAGATGCCATTCTTTCTCCAACACAATATGCTCCGGGCGATATCCTTTTTCGAGAAGGCGGTTTACACATTCAAAAACAACAAAATTTTCCTGTTTATCAAACCCGTCATTTCGCTCCCTGCCTTTAATACCATCCGGGTAATAAAGTTTCTTCTGATAGAAGTCCACACACATAGACACATTAAAATTATTGAACCTTTTCTCAAAAAGTTCACCATTAGCCGTAAAGCCCAAAAAAAGCAGTAATTTTTTAAAATCAGATTCTTTAATCATAGTTTCCTCCACATAACTCTTATCATCTAAATCACTAACTCAATCTGTTTTACATAGTAGTAATTTATATGTTTCCTTTTACGATAAAACAAGCTTTGAATTGAGTGTTCCATTTCGATATACCAAAAAATCCTTTATTTTTAAGTATTCCAGCGTGACATCAATACCACGCACTCCACATGTCCCGTATTGCTGAACATATCGGCGGCGGCGACCGTTTCGGTGCGGTAGCCGAGCTGCTCGAAGCAGGCGCAGTCGCGGGCAGCGGTCGCGGGGTTGCAGGAGATCATGACGATGCGCTTTGCGCCGAACGCCGCTATCTCCTTTGCAGCGGCGGCCGTGCAGCCCTTGCGCGGCGGATCGATGATTATTACGTCAGGCCGCACGCCGCGTGCGTTAAGCTCTTTTGCCGCTGCGGCGGCGTCCGCACAGATAAATTCCGCGTTGGAGATACCGTTTGCGGCGGCGTTTTTACGGGCATTTTCCACCGCGTCCGGCACTATCTCAACGCCTATCAGCTTCTTGGCTCTGTCCGCCATCGACAGACCTATCGTGCCTGCTCCGCAGTAAAGATCCAACACGGTCATTCCGTCCGGCTCGGCAAATTCCGCCGCCTGACGGTATATTTTTTCCGCGACCGGCGTGTTCACCTGATAAAAAGCCTTGGGCGCGATATACACAGTTTTCCCGCACATTGTATCGGTTATGCAGGGCTGTCCGTACAGCACCTCTTCCCTTTCGCCGAGTATCACATTCGTGTCGGACGGATTCAGATTAAGCACCACCGAAGTCACAGCGGGAAACTCCCGAACGATTTGCAGGGCGATCCCGTTATATGAACGGTGCGGCCGCGCGCTGACAAGACATACGCATATTTCCCCGCTGTGGTGTCCTTTTCTCAGATACGCATGGCGCAAAGCGCCTTTCCCCGTCGACTCGTCGTATATCGGAACGTTATGTTCATCACACAGCGCCGCAAGCCTGTTCAATATTTTTGCAAATATCTCCGGTTGCAACCGACAATCCGAGCAAGGCACTATCCTGTGGCTGTGAAACGCATAAAACCCGAACGCCGTCCTGCCGTCCGACACACCCGCCGGCATTTGCAGCTTGTTGCGGTAACGGTCGGGACTGTCATTATGAATTATCGGCAGAAATTTCGGGTGCAGTTTTCCTATTCGGGTAAACGCGTCATATACCGTTTTTTCTTTGTATTTTAGCTGCGCGTCATAAGAAATATGCCGCAGAGAACAGCCGCCGCACTTACCGTACACGGGACAGTCCTGCGACACTCTCAATTCAGACGGCCGAATAAGTTCTTCCGTCTTTGCATATGCGTAGGAGCTTTTCACTTTTAATATCCGACAGCGGAGCAAATCTCCCGGAGCGGTGAACGGAACGAACACCGCCATTCCGTCCGCTCTTCCTACTCCGTACCCCTCCGAGGTAAGGGAGGTTATTTCTATCTGTGCGATCCCGTTCTTTCTAAGCATCAGATCTGACCCAGGCTGAGCGCTTTCAGATAGGCGTTGATAAATCCGTCCAGATCGCCGTCCATTACCGCGTTTATATTGCCCATCTCAAAATTGGTGCGGTGATCCTTTGCCATCGTATAGGGCATGAAAACATAAGAGCGTATCTGAGCGCCCCACGCTATCTGGAGCTGCTCTCCCTTTATATCGGATATCTTTTCGAGATTTTCACGTTCCTTTATCTCTATCAGCTTGGATTTTAGCATACGCATAGCGTATTCCCTGTTCTGATGCTGAGAACGCTCGGTCTGGCAGGCGCATACTATACCCGTCGGGATATGCGTTATCCTGACCGCCGACGAGGTCTTGTTGACCTTTTGTCCGCCCGCTCCGCTCGCACGGTATACATCCATTTTTATCTCGTCCTCGCTTATGTCAACATCGACGTCCTCGTCTATTTCCGGCATTACCTCGACCGACGCAAAGCTGGTATGGCGGCGTCCCGAGCTGTCAAAGGGAGACACTCTGACAAGTCTGTGTACGCCGTTTTCGCTCTTTAAATAACCGTAAGCGTTTCGTCCCTCTATCAGTATGCTCGCGCTTTTTATTCCCGCCTCTTCGCCGTCCAGATAGTCCAGCACCGTGACCTTCATGCCGTGGCGCTCCGCCCAGCGGTTGTACATACGGTAAAGCATCTCTACCCAGTCCTGCGCCTCGGTACCGCCCGCGCCCGCATGGAAAGACAGTATCGCGTTCTTTCCGTCGTATTCTCCCGAAAGCAGTGTCGCCAGCTTTTGAGTTTCAAGCTCGGTGCGGAAATTTGCGGCAAGCTCCTGTATTTCGGGCAGCATACTTTCGTCGTCCTCTTCCTGCGCAAGCTCTATCATCGTAACTACGTCGTCATAGTTCTGCTTTAACTTGTTGTAGCTCTCCAGCGTGTTCTTGCAGTCGCCTATCCTGCGGGAAACTTTTTGGGAATTTTCCACGTCGTTCCAAAAATCCGGCTTTGCGCTTTCTTCTTCAAGCCGCGCTATCTCGTTTTTTATCCCCTCAAGGTCAAGCGCCGCGGCAAGCTCCTTTAATTCGGGAGCAAGATCGTCAAATTCTATTTTCAGTTCATCATATTCAAGCATATGTTCTCTTCCTTTCGTTTCTGCCCTGCCGCCTTAAAGACAAGGCGTTGTGATCTACTTTTCATAACCGTAAAATAACCGTTCCGAAGTTAATAATTGCTCACCGATTATTTTACCATAAACGAATATTTATGTCAAGTCACGATAAGCGCGGAGCAAAGTTAAAGTAATATCATATTTCCTCTTGCAAGCCGACGGTATTTATGGTATACTAATTATTAAAAGCAGCCGCGCTTAAATATGCGGCGGTACGTTTTCACAGAAAGGAACAGGGATATGCAAAAGATTTATAAGATACGCATGGGAGCGGCTACCTGCCCGGTAGACCTCGGCGACGGAAGCGAAAGAGGCGAATATGTCAATCAGGATTACATAATCAACAAGCTCGGCAGACCCCACCGTGCGGTCAATCTGATGTACTGCTACTATCCTAAGGACAAGACCTGGCCCGCGAGAGCCAGAGACGCCTTTGCCGACAAGGAGATATCTTTTCAATGGGATTATCCGTACGACGATTATTTCACCTACAAGGGAGGAATAGGCGGAAATACGGACGGCGAGCCTTTCACCTGTATGCAGGACGTAAGGCGGCACGGGCAGGACGTTATACTCACTCTTACGGTTGACCCTACCCTGTCGGACGAATATCTGGTAAAAATTGCGCAGGAGCTAAGACCCTACGGACGTATGCAGATGAGGATAAATCATGAAGCTACCGGCGACTGGTTCTCATTTACCAAAAGAGCAAGCTATGCCGATATCGCGCAGTTTTTCATACGTTTCCACAACATCATAAAAAGAGAAGCTCCCAACATACAGACCATACTGTGCATAGGCGGAGTGGAACACCCCGAAAAAGGCGGGGAGATAGAGATGGAAAAGGAGTTTGCTCCCGCCGTGAAGGTCGCGGACATCTGGTCGGTGGACAAATACATGGCGCTGCATTGGGGCTGGCCGTTCGACGTTGCGGAGGTAGGCGGAAATTCCTTCAGCCGCAGCAAGGTCGAAACTACCTATCAACTCACCAAGCTGTCCGAAAAGAGATACAGAGAGATCTGCGGGGGCATAAAAAAGCCGATGGTGATGAGCGAATTTAACGCCGACGGCGACGTTACCGGTCCTTACGATCAGGCGCAGATGGTAAAGGATTTCGTAAAGCTGCTAAAAGAGGACGAGGAGCAGGGCTGGTTCAACGGCTTTACATTTTACCAGTTCCGCGACCGCGGCAGACTCGGACTTGAGATAGAAGACCCCAACAATCCCGACTGCGGAATCGAACAGCCTGTATTAAGCGCATATAAGGAGATAATCCACGATGATTATTTCCTGCCCAAGACCGAACGCGTCGGCGACGCGGCTTTCCCGATAAAGTTGCGCTGGGGCGGCAGCGAGGACGCAGAGGGTATCGAGATACCGCTTGAATTTGAGAAAAACCCCGTATTCTGTGAAGTGACCTTTGACGGCGAGGACGCCGACCTCAACCTCATGATGGAGATAAACGACAAGTGGTTCTACAAAGCGCCGCACGCTAAAACGATAGATCTCATGCCCGCGTTTTACGAAAAGCCGCTGGACAGCGCAAAGGAGCTTACGCTAAGGATATTCGCACCTCCGGCAAGCGGTATGAACGACCCCGCCGACGGCGAGGACTGGCTGACAAATTCCTACACCACGATACATAAGCTGCCGAATATCAGAATAAGATTTGCCCCGATAGTAAAATAAACGCTCAAAACAGCCCCGAAAGGGGTTGTTTTGGGATTTAACAAGGAGGAAAAATGAGAAAAACCTGCGACATGATAAAAAAGCAGACCGACGCTAATTTCGTAAATCTTATCACCGCCGTAAAGACCTATGACAGAACGGCGTCAGTGTGCGGAGCGCCGACGTGGAGATATGTTTACCACACTGTCCATTCGGCGGACAAGTGGTTTTTTGATCCGTTTGTTTACGACGAGCCCAAGCAGTACGAAATCGGCATGGATGATCCCGACGCACCCTGCGATATGGAGCTAAGCGATGAACAGCTTTTGGAATATATAGAAAAAGTGCGCGTAAAGAACGCCGATTACCTTGATTCGCTTACCGATGAGCAGCTTTCGGAATATCCGCCTAAGTGCGATATGACACGTCTGGAGCTTATCCTTATGCAGTTCAGACATATATCCTTTCATACCGGCATGATAAACGGTCAGACGGCGGAAAGAACGGGACGCTTTCCGATATATGTATCGCCGCTCACCTTAAATCAGTTGGATAACGAGCTGTATTACGAGTAAAATATACGGTGAAACGACAGCCGAGCATTTCAAAGTACAAAGCAGAACGTGTGAGAAAATTGCAGGAAAAGCGCCGTATTTCGTAATGTTTAATTTTTTGAAACAGCAAGCAAGAAAACAAGAGAAACAGAGAAAAACGCAGAGAAACAGTGAGAAATAAAGCTATATTTGAAATTTATCTCAAAAAAGTATTGACATCGGTTTTTTGTTTGTGTATAATATAGTAGTTCGCTGAAAAAAGCCGAATACGCTGTATGGCGTTTAAATAACGAAAACAGGAAAGGAAGAAGAAAAAAATGTCAACTTATATGCCTAAAGCCCAGACGGTAGAGCGCAAGTGGTATATTCTTGACGCTGCGGGCAAGCCGCTCGGACGTGTTGCCGCAAAAGCCGCACATATCCTCAGAGGAAAGCATAAGCCCACATTCGCTCCGCATTGCGACTGCGGCGATCATGTAATAATCATCAACTGTGCAAAGGCTGTCCTTACGGGAAAGAAACTGGACAACAAGTATTACAGATGGCACACCGGCTATATCGGACATCTTAAAGAAGTACAGTACAGAAAACTTATGGCGGAGCAGCCCGAAAAGGCTATGAAGCTCGCCGTTGAGGGTATGCTGCCCAACAACTCCATCGGACGCAAGGCAGCTACCAGAATGCGTCTTTATGCCGGCGCGGAGCATAACAATGCCGCTCAGAAGCCGGAAGAGTACACACTTTAAGGAGGGATAAAAATGTACGAATCAAAACCTTATTACTACGGAACAGGCAGAAGAAAACATTCGGTGGCAAGAGTACGCGTTTATCCCGGAAGCGGTAACATAACCATAAACGGTCGTGATATCGATGATTATTTCGGTCTTGATACTCTTAAACTCATCACCCGTCAGCCTCTGGCGCTTACCGGCACTACCGATAAGTTCGATATAATCTGCACGGTCGCAGGCGGCGGAGTTACCGGCCAGGCGGGCGCTATCCGTCATGGACTTTCAAGAGCGCTTTTACAGTACAGCGACGAGCTTCGTCCCGTGCTTAAAAAAGCAGGCTTCCTGACCCGTGATCCGAGAATGAAGGAAAGAAAGAAGTACGGTCTGAAAGCCGCACGTCGCGCTCCCCAGTTCTCCAAGCGTTAAGTCAACGAATACAAATATTTCAGCCACGCCGAGAGCGTGGCTGCAGCTTGTCGAAAAACCCTCCCTACGGTCGGATTTTCCGACAAGCTGACAAAAAATCGGCGATACCGCATAAGCGGTATCGCTCGATTTTTGCCGCGCTTTGCGCGGCTCTTATCAAACTTGAGGGTGAAAACCCTGATGGTTTTCCCCTCAAACTCCTCTTTCCTTCCGCTTTATATTGACCTTTTTCTACAGACTGACCCCCGCCTTATAAAGGCGGGGGTAAAATTGTTTTATTTATGCTTAATTTTTCTTTTTGCGTACAGCCACAGCCGCAACAACAGCCGCCAAAGCGCTTACTGCCGCCGCGCCGGACGCCGGTATGCCGGTGTCGGGATTATCTGTGGGAGTGTCCGCAGGATCGTCTGTGGGAGTGTCCGCAGGATCATCTGTGGGAGTATCCGTGGGATCCTCTGTCGGATCGGTCGGCTGCGTCGGTACTTTATCCGAATACACTATCGCGTAAGTGGAGAATTTATCGGTCGAGATAGTTACGGTATCGGGTGAAGTATCGGTATCTTCAAGCAGAGTCGCCAAACCGTCGTGGATACGAACGATCGCAAAGGTCCTGTTATCCGCTTTCAGATCGTCGGGTATCTGTATGCGCAGCGATATGGGATTTTTAAGCTCTTTTATCTGTACGGAATCGTTGGCGCCGTTTTGTATAAACATCTTGAACATTTCGATATCGAGATAATGTCCTATCTCATAATCGGTGTTCTCAAGGCAGCCCTCGACTGCCGCCATATCCTCGGACGAAACGCTCTCGTCCGCGTTTTCTACCTGCAATACTATATCTATATCTCCGCCGTTGTCGATAAACTCACGATCCTCGTCGCTGATAAGCTCATCTTCAAGCTGCTGTGCTATTTCATCGGAGATGGACACGCTCGGTGCGCCCTCACCGCAAACGGTATCGGCGTAAACATTTCCTGCGTAAGCAGGCAAAATTTCGGTCTCGATAACATATCCGCAGACGGTGCAAGCCTTATATCTGCTGCCGTCGGTATGAGGCGTTGCCTCTTTCTCGACTATCCAATCACTCGGCGTATGCTCCGCAACGTCAAATTTTTCACCGCAATTATTGCAAGCGTGCCAATGCGCGTCCTTATCGGAAGACCACTTGTCGCTGATGTCGTGTCCCGTTGCGGGTACCTCTACCGTTTTAAGGGAAAGACGGATACCGCATACCGTACAACGTACGACTTCTTCATAGGAGCCGTCGGTCTCACAGCCTGCCTCTACAAGATTTTCAACCGCAGGCTTGCCGGGAACGTGATCTTTTATGCTTATTGTGAAGGTGTTACGGCTAAGCTCTGTACCGCAGGTATCGCAGTATACTACTTCGTCATAAGAACCTTCGGCGGTGCAGTCCGAATCTTTTATGTTCTCCTTTACGGCATCCTTCGGCGTATGTCCGAGAGCGGGTATTACCTCGCTCTCCGTGGTCGCGCCGCAGTCCGCGCAATGATAGGACTGACTGCCTGCGTCGGTACAGGTGGGTTCTTTATCAACTACGGGAACGGGAAGCCAGTCATGACCGTTGTCCTCAACGTTTCTGGTCTCGGTAAATCCGCAGACCGTGCAGGCTCTGCGTTCTCCGCCGTCGCCCGTGCAGAATTCTGAGGTGTACTGCTCCCATTCGCCGAATACATGGCCGGTCGCGGGAGTATCCTTGTGAGTGCTGCTTATCTTCTCGCCGCAGACGGAGCAATATACCACTTCATCGTAATGTCCGTCGTTCGTGCAGTCGGCGGGAGTTTCATTTTCCTTGACCGCCTCAGCCCCCGTATGTCCGAGCGGAGGTATCGGCTCGCTCGCGCCGCGTGCGTCGCAGACCTCACAATGATAAGATCTGCTGCCCTCTTCGGTACAGGTAGGCTCTTTATCTACCGTATAATCGGTATCCCAAACGTGTCCTGCCGCCGTAAGACCCTTAGTCTCGGTATAGCCGCATACTTCGCAGACGCGTGCCTGACCGCCCTCGCCCTCGCAGGTGGAGGAATCGGTAACATACCATTCTCCGAATTTGTGTCCCGTTGCGGGTATCTCGGTCGTTACCTCGGAAATATGGGTATCACAAACTGTACATCTGGTGACGGTCGTGCGGCTTCCCGGCTTATCGCAGGACGCGGGAGTTTCGGTGACCTCCTCGGTGACCTCATGCTCGGCAAGTCCCGTCGATATGGTTATACGGCTTACTTCCTCGCCGCAGACGGTGCAGAATACGACCTCGTCGTAGCAGCCCTCTTTAAGGCAGGTAGCCTTTTGCTCGTTCATCTTTTCCGCCTTGCCGGAAACGTGTCCGGTAGACAGTATCGTTTCGCTGTTCTTGGTAGCGCCGCACTTTGAACAATGTATCGAACGGCTGCCCTCCTCGGTACAGGTGGGCTCCTTATCTATTGTGTAATCAGCGTCCCAAGCGTGGCTGTCCTCGGTCATGTTGCGTGTTTCGGAATATCCGCATACCTGACAGGTGTGGATCTCTCCCGTGGGATCGCAAGTACCCTCGGTATCTATCGCATGCCACTCGTCAAAGGAGTGTCCCTTTGCCTCGTCTATTATTCCTTCGTCTTTGCTTAATACGATATGGCAGGTCTCGCAATAAACTACCAGATCATGTATGCCGGTAGCGTCGCAGCTTGCCTCAACAACGTTCTCCATTACCGCATCGCCGGGGGTATGACCCAACGGGTCGGTAAGGATATGCTGACTGTCTATCTGTTCGCCGCAGGTCTCGCACACGGTAACAAGATCATATGAACCGCCCGTGGTGCAGGTAGCCGGTATGATGTTCGTCTCAGTAGGCTCAGCCGCGGTATGTCCGAGCGGCGGGATAACTTCGCTGTCCCGTGTAGCCTGACAATCCGCACAATGTACGGACTTGCTGCCGTCATCGGTGCAGGTCGGCGCTTTGTCTATTCTGGGAGCGTCTTCCCAATCATGTCCGTCGTTCTCGACGTTGCGCGTTTCGGTGTATCCGCACAAAACGCAGTTACGCTGTTCGCCGCCGTCGCCGGGACACCCTTCGGAAACAAACTGTTTCCAAGAGGTGAACCAGTGTTTGGTAGCGGGAAGTACCACGCTTCTGGTGTTAAGCTCTATACCGCAGTTCTGGCAGTTCTGTGCATATACTACCAAGCCGTCCTCGGTACAGGTGTTTTTCTGTCTTTCCTTTACAAACTCTATGCCGGGAATGTGACCGTTGTACACATATACCGTTACCTTGGAGAATTTACCCGCCACATCTACCGCTACTATCGTTTTTGCGTTGGAGGAAGTGCCGGTATTATAACTCAGCGTGAATGTGCCGTCATCGTTTACCTTTATTTTTCTGCCGTTTACGGCAACGTATGACAGGTTGTTATCGGTCACGATTATATTCTGAGCCTCGCAGTATTTGAGATTGCTCTCTACGCCGGATATTACCGGAGGAGCGTTATCCACGATAATGCCCTGCGAATTTATATATGTACTGCTTCCGCCGAGGTCGGTTATCCTTACATATATTATATGTCTTCCGGTATTGAGTACGATGCCGGCGTCTTTGTTGTACTGGCTCCAGTTCACGCTCTCAAGCTCGGAACGGCTGCGGACCTGCGAATCTACGAAATACTCTATCTTAAGGTCCTGCTCGTCTGTGCCGGTATCGCCGGCATTGATCCTTGCGGTACCGGAATCCATCAATATAACGGAGAAATCCACTTTATCCGTGAATGTGTTCCAGTTATAGGTATCGTCGCCGTTTGAAATGGTAATGCTTCCCGTCGGAGGCTCTTTGTCCATGAAATGAGCCATGTATTTACGGTTGCCTACGCTGCCCTTGGGTATAACGACGTGGGTGGTAAAGGTGTTCAGACCGTCCCCGCTCCAGCCGGAAAATTCATGTCCTTTAAGCGTGGGAGGTACAAGAGTAATATCCTCGCTGTCAACGTAATATTCCGTCGGGTTGGGATTTATGCCGGAGGGATAGCTGCCGCCATGAAGGTCGTAGCTTATCGTAAACTTTACCTTTTCTCCCTTGCCGTAACGCACGACGTCCTCCGTGAGAGAATCGGGTACGGGAGTGTCGGCCTTTTTCGCAAAGCCGCTGTCCTCATACCAGCCGTCAAAGCTGTAGCCGGACTCATCGGAAACGGGATCGTCAACCGCCGCGGGCTTTTGTCCCTTATTCGCATATCTTGCGGCGTATTCCTCGTCGATTGTCGGATACATGAACGCCAAGCGGTATACTCTGTTATCTTCGGGAGCGTTCTTGCCCGCCAACTGGGGATATTCTTCCTCGCCTATCTTCTGCGTCCAAACGAGCGTGTCATCTTCGCGTGCATTTTGCAGCCGCCAAGTTATCTCGCCGTCGGTAAAGGAGGTCTTGTCTTTAAACTCCGCCTGACCGACAACATCATTGCCGCCGATACCGCCCTTTACTTTTTCGGAATAGTAGTAGCAGTTGGTAACGCCGCCGTCGGTCTTGGACGTTGAAGCGATAGCGCCCCTGCCGTTTGCTATGCCGGTGCCGTCGTCAATATATACGCAGTTCTTTATTATGTTTGAATTGTAAGAGGTAATACCGCCCTCTTCGCCGCTTGTGGTAATGCCGCCTATGGCGATACAGTCGGAGATAACGCCGTTTGCTCCGTTATTTCCCGTTAAAACGCCAAGTCCCGTGCCGGAAACTATCTTCGCCTTTGCGGAGCATTTATCCACCAGACCGTCGTTATAGCCGACAAGTCCGCCGCCGCTGTAGTTGGAACCTACCGTGCCGTCCGCATGGCAGTTTATTACCTTACCGCCGTTTACATTGTCGGCAACTACAAGTCCGATGAACCAGCCCGAACTTATCGAGCCTTTAACGGTAAGATTTTGGATAGTACCTTTGCTGAACACGAAAAGTCCGTAAGGGTTTCTGCCGGAATTTTTCGTGGTGTTAAGTCCGCTGATGGTAAATCCGTCGCCGTCAAATGTGCCGACAAAGGTGTTTGAATCGGACGCGATGGAACCGTTGCCTATCGGTACCCATTTGTTATCGTCCGACGCCTGAAGGTCGATACTCGCGGTCAGCTTAGCGCACGCGTCAAGATGCTTGCCGCAGGTCTCGGCCGCCGAAACGGCAGTCGGCGCATCAACGCTCATAGGCTTTGCCGCAGGCGCAGCGCTTTCCGTTTCGGTGACAACGCTCGTGCTGTCGCCTACCGTGCTTTCCTCGGGCTTTGAATTACCTGAATCGGATTCCTCAAGACTCGGTCCATCTGACGACGCGGGATCGCCCATGCTCGTATCCTGAGAAGTTTCGTCCGAGCTTACCTCGGACAGAGGCAGCGTGCCGTTTACCCAGCCCGCATACCACCACATCTCGCCTGTTGTGCCGATAAGGAACGGCTGGTCGGCAGTTCCCTGCCCTGACGGGCGTTTCAATTCGATAACGCCGCCGGCAGCGTATGCTTTCGACCCTCCGCCGAATACGCCCGCTTCCTGTACCGATGAAACGGCGGTAACGAATGCGAGCGCCGCAGCCGTAAAACCGGCCGCGATCTTACTGATCTTAGTTGTCATGATCTCTCTCCTCCCAAATATACATTGGCCGAAAACTTCCAGATTATGGTAGAAGTGTTCAGCGATCAGGGATTTCTTGTGTCAATTATATAATAAGTACGGATTTTTGTCAAGTAAGTAACACTTTTTTACTTTTTGTTATCGGAAAAAATCGTATATTAGGACAGTATATCAAAATTTTTCTTCAAGAAGTTCGGATTTTTAGGGGAACATACACAAAAATTATCCAAAAAAAAGTTCTCCAAAATCCCAGCCGTGCGGCAATGAAAAAATTCTTTCGCCGAAATTATGCCGTTTCTGTAATAATTTTACAATTATTTTCCATAAAATGGAATTCTATGTCCAAAAAACTTTCAAAAAAATTTTTTCGACTTTTTAAATTCCCCGCGAACAAACCCAAAACTCAAAAAAAGTTAATTACTTACAACAAAGCTCCGCGTCCTGCAAAGAACGCGGAGCGGATATACCGTCAATCGCCGGTGGATTCTCTCAGCACAAGGCTGTGCGGGAGGGTGTATAGGCTGTGGTCGGGTTTCGGAGCTTTCATATTCTCTATCAGCTTTTCGATAACCAGCTTGCCCTGAGCGTAGCAGGGCTGCTCCACCGTGGAAAGGTGCGGGACGAACATATGCGAATACTGTATGTTGTCAAATCCCATGAAAATAAGGTCCTTGCCTATCCTGTAGCCTTTGGCAAGCGCATAGTTCATCGCGCCTATCGCTATTATATCCGATATTGCGAAAATGGCGGTAGGCGGACTGGTAAGGTTCATAAAATGCTCGCAGCCGCGCATACCGTATTCGGTCTCATATCCTCCGTAATATACATAATCTTCATTAAACGGTATGTCGTTGTCCTTCAGCGCCAGCTTATACCCTATCTCGCGGTCGATACTGGATTGACTGCGCTGCATGGTGGTGATAAGGCCTATGCGGCGATGACCCTTTCTTATAAGATAGTTCACCGCGTCCCGCCCCGCTTTTACATTATCTATGGTAACGGTAAGCACGTTGCAGTTATCCAAACGCTCAAGGCACATCGCGATATTATGCTTAGAGCCAAGCTCGTTTATGGTAGCGGCGTCCAGCTTCGGGCCGAGCAGCACCGCTCCGTCCACAGCACGCGAAAAAAGCATTCCCAGCAGGTGCATCTCGTGCGCCGGATCGTCGTGCGTGGTCGCTATCAGCACGTCGTACCCCTGCGCGAAAGCGGCGGACTCCATTCCTTTGATAACGTCGGAATAAAAGCTCTGCTCCGTCGAAGCGATTATGGCAAGTATACGCCGCGTTTCACTTTTTCTCAGATCCCTGCCGAGAAAGTTCGGATTATAATTCAGTTCCTCGACCGCAGCGTTTACCGCTCTTATGGCTTCCTCCGAAACGTTTGTTTTTTTATTGAGGACTCGCGAAACGGTAGCCACGGACACGTTGGCCGCCTTTGCCACATCTTTGATGGTCACACTCATAGATCGGTTTTTCCCCTGCTTCCTGTGTTTATGTAATACGGCTTGCCGTATCCGCACGGATACGACCCCTTATTTTAAATTATAAGACGGAAAGTGATTTTTTTCAATGTGATAATTTAACAAATTTAACTCAATTCTTTTATATAATTCTACAAAAAATCTTTCACCGTGAGTAATTTTTTCAGCGCAAAAAGAAAGATATTGTTAGGAGTTTTTTGGATAAATAGTCATTTTTTCACCTTTTTGTAAAAAACAGTAAGATATGCGGCAGGTTTTTTGTGCAAAAAATAACTTTACAAAAAAGAAAAATTAAGTTACAATATAATTAAGAGAGAACGGAGGACTGTATCATGAAAAAGAAATCGGTTACTATGAGCGACATAGCCAAAACTCTGGACGTCAGCACGGTGACAGTTTCAAAAGCGCTCGGCGACAGGGACGGAGTCAGCGAGGAGCTGCGCAGTCTGATAAAGCAAAAAGCGAACGAGATGGGCTACCGTTTCAGCTGCTCGTCTAAAGCGGCGAAGGACGGTTTTTCCTTTAATATAAGCATAGTTGTCGCCAAGCATTTCATAAACGACGCAAGCGCGTTTTACTGGGTCATGTACCGTTACATAATCGAGCTGCTGCAAAAGCAGAATTATTACGGCATACTCGACGTTATATCGGACGCAGACGCGGCGCAGCTTGTAATGCCCAATTCCGTTATCGACAAAAAGACCGACGGCATGATAGTGCTGGGACAGTTTGACCGCGAATATGTGAACCGGCTCGAAAAGCTGGATATACCCATAGTTTTTCTGGACTTTTACAGCGGCGAGAACCGCACCGATACCATTTTGTCCGACAGCTTTTTCGGCTCGTACATGATAACGGGATATTTGATAGAGGCGGGTCACAGGAACATAGGCTTTTTGGGTAACGTCACCTCCACCTCAAGTATACAGGACAGATATTTGGGATTTTACAAGGCGCTGCTTGAAAAAAAGCTGCCGGTAAATCCCAAGTGGGTGATAAGTGACAGAGGCGCGGACGGTGCGATATACAGAAAATTCGAACTGCCCGAAGAGCTTCCGACGGCGTTCGTCTGCAACTGCGACGAAGCGGCGTATCTGCTGATAAATCAGCTTAAAAACGAAGGATATATAATACCCGACGATATTTCGGTCGTGGGGTACGACAACCACATCTACTCCACCATCTCAAATCCGAGGATAACCACCGTCGACGTGGACAGCAGACAGATGAGCAGCGAAGCCGTGGATATACTTATAAGGAAGATACGCGACCGCAGCTACAGCCGCGGCAGGACTTTGGTGAACGGCAGGCTGATAGTAAGGGACAGCGTGAAAAACATCAGGCAGGGAAAATAAGATGAAGATAATCGACACACACGCGCACTATGACGACGCGCAGTTTGACGAGGACAGGGATCTGCTTATACAAACGATGCTGGACAACGATATAATGGCGATAATAAACGTCGGGTGCAGCATCGAGCGCAGCGAGGAATCGTTACGGCTCGCGCAAAGATACGACAATATCTTTGCGGCGGTGGGCGTACATCCCGAAGAAATATACGGTCTGGCGGACAACTACATTGATATTCTGCGGGGACTGGCACAAAATAAAAAAGCGGTCGCGATAGGCGAGATAGGGCTTGACTATCATTATGAAAATTTCGACCGTGACAGGCAGATAAAAGTTTTCAAAGAGCAGCTTGCTTTGGCAAAAGAACTGGGGCTTCCGGCGATAATACACTCGCGCGACGCAACGGAGGACACTCTGACGGTGCTGAAAGATGCCGCCCCGCTAAAAGCCGTGATGCATTGTTTTTCCGGCAGCGCCGAAACCGCGAAGGAGATACTGGAACTTGGGCTGTACATCAGCTTTACCGGCGTGCTGACCTTTAAAAACGCAAAAAAAGCCGTTGCCGCCTGTGAAGTCATACCCATGGACAGGCTAATGCTGGAGACCGACTGTCCGTATATGGCGCCGACTCCGCACAGGGGGGAACGCTGCATAAGCTCGATGACCGCCTACACCGCCGCAAAGCTGGCGGAGATAAAGGGGATATCCGTTGAGGAAGCGATATCCGCCTGCAACGAAAACGCCGTGCGCTTTTTCGGGCTTAACATCACTTGACACACAGCCGCGTTTATGATATATTTGTGATAAACGTTTCAATAAAGGGGTATTTCCCCGCTTACAAGGAGAAGGTATGGAATCTGACGGGCGAAAACGGAAGAAAGTAAGAAAAGCGCTTCTTTCGCCTTTGCGCTTACTGAACAAAGGGCTTGATAAGCTGCTGTCCAAAGCGCTCGGCGAAGAATATTACGGAGACGACGTAACGCAGGACGACATCATTTCGATGGTGGACGCCGGAAACGAGTACGGCAGTCTTAATCTTGAGGACGAATCCGCGAAAATGATAAACAACATTTTCGAATTCGGTGATCTGGACGCGTCGGACGTTATGACCCACCGTAAAAACATAATCGGAGTGGAGGTAAACTCCTCGTTGGACGACGTGGTGTATATCGCTCTGGACGAGGGATTTTCGCGTATACCCGTATATAAAGACACCATCGACGATATTATCGGGATAATAATTGTAAAGGATCTGCTCTGCCTTATCGGAAACAAAAACACCGAGGAGCTTTCGATAAAGGACTTTTTGCGCGAGGCGGTCTATGTGCCGCAGTCGTGCAGCTGCTCGGACGTTTTTAAACAGCTCAACACGTTAAAAAGCGGCATGGCCGTCGTGGTGGACGAATACGGCGGCACAGCCGGAATAATCACGCTGGAGGATATAATCGAATCCATAATGGGCGATATAGAGGACGAATACGACGAAGAACATGACCTTATACGCAAGCGCGCCGACGGTGTATACGAGGCCGACGGAGAGGCGGATCCCGAAGAGGTGCTGGAGCTGTTCGGCTATGAGCTGGAGGAGGACCACGAATACGATACCATCGCGGGATTTGTGACCGACCTTTTGGGCTATATCCCCGAAGAAAACGAAAAGCCGCCGAAAATTTTCTATAAGGACATCGTGTTTACCGTTACCGAGGTAAAGGACAACTGTATTTCCAAGCTGATAGTCCGCACCGCCAAGGACGGCGAAAAGCCCGTTTCCGAAGAAATCAATAAATCCGAATAAATTCACATTATCCTGTTTTTTAAGTAAAAATACCGCAGTGAAAAGTCGGCGGGGAAAACGGAGGATTTTCCGTATTCCCCGCCGACTTGCCGCGTCAGCTTTTATTTGTCTTTTTCTCGCCGTTAGAGGAGAAAACGTCCGCGACCTCGCTTATGGTTATATAAGCCTGTCGGTCTATCTCACGCACCAGCTCCTTCAGTCTTGTCACCTGAAAACGGTTCACAATAAAATATATCATGGTTTTAGGCGAGTTGGAATAGCCGCCGGTAACTTCTATTTTAGTCATGCCCGTTTCAAATTCTTCGGACAGAGCGGCGCATATCTCATTCGGACGTTCCGTAACTATTATCGCGCTCTTCGCCCTGTCAAGACCCTCTACGATAAAATCCACCGTTTTGAGCGCCGCTCCGTATGCGACTATCGAATAAAGCGGCAGTATCCAGCTTTCTATGACAAATCCGCAGATTATGTACAGTATCACGTTATATATCATGACGAATGTTCCGACGGTTATGCCTATACGCTTTGCAAATATAACGGCAAGCACCTCTATGCCGTCTATTGCTCCGCCGTTTCGTATGGCAAGACCGCTGCCCACCCCCGATACCGCGCCGCCGAATATCGCGCAGAGCAGCAGATCCGTACCTGCGAGCGGAGAAGCAAAAGAAACGTCTATCGGGAAAACGTCGTTGATGAGCCACGCCATGACCGAGTACACGACAACGGTATATATCGCGTAAAACGTAAACAGCGCGCCCTGTTTTTTAAAACCGTATGCGAACAGCGGTACATTCAGCACGATAAGGAAAAATGAAAGAGTAAAACAATCGGGCGTGACCTGTCCGAGCAGCATGGAAGTGCCGGATATGCCGCTGTCGTAAAGGCGTACCGGCGCAAGAAAGCATACCACGCCGAAAGAATTGATGATACCCGCGACGGTAAGCATTATCATACGCATGGGACTTATCTTTTTCAGCAATTTTAGTTTTTCTTTCAATATAAATTCACCTTTCGTGTTTATTTTCAAAAAAGTAAGCCGCGGCGACCCTAAGACCGGCGCGGCACATTCGGCGAAAGCTCGCCGTTGATATCACACATAGCGGTTTCTGGCTTTGAACTGCGGTATGGCGAACACCAGAAATCCTACGCCGGAAAAGGCGTATCCTATCAAAAGGTTCCTGATGAACATGCCCGTCATGGATTCGGCGCCGGGAGAAACCAGCTGTACTACGTCGTCTATCTTTTGGATAAATTCAAAAAATCTGAAGAAAGTATCCGCAAAGCCGTTAAATCCCAACATCTGCGCCGTTTCGGCAAAGCCCGGCTCGTTGTATGCCGTGATAAGCTCTATCAAAATATTGCTGCCGAGTACGGCAAGAAGTATGACCACTATACAGCTTATTATCCCGAAAACGTCGAATTTTTTACCGAACAGCTTATATCCCGTAACGCAGCAAAATCCCATCAAAAGTCCACCCAGGTACATTATCCTGCCCGCCATGCCTATAAGCACCCAGACGGCGCAGGCTAACAGTGAAAACAGCAGCGCTCCGATTATTCCTTTTATCGGGCTGGAAGATTCGGGTATCGCGGACGGTCTTACGTTGGGGTCATACGGCATTACACTTACGACAGGCTCAGGCTCCGAGCGGAAATCTCCCGGTATCGGGGTTGGTCGATACTCGACTTCCCTCTTTTCGGGCGGACGAAGCTGAGCGAGGGACTCAGCCGTGGCATATCCCGTGCTTTCAGGCGTCGTTTCGGTGCTTATCGCCTCCATACCGTCATTAGCTCCAAGCTGCGATACGGATATTGCGGGGGTATCCTGCGGTATATTGCCGTCGTTCATCGGAACATATACCGCGCTGACGGGCGGCACAACGTTCATGCTCTGCGCGGGTTGTGCAAACGTATTCGGCACGCTCTGTGCAGGCTGCGCGTATGTATTCGGAACGCTCTGTGCAGGCTGCGCGTATGTATTCGGAACGCTCTGCGCGGGCTGCGCGAACGTATTAGGAACGCTCTGCGCGGGTTGTGCGTATGTATTCGGAGCGCTCTGCGCGGGCTGCGCGTATGTATTCGGAGCGCTCTGCGCGGGCTGCGCGTATGTATTCGGAACGCTCTGCGCGGGTTGTGCGTATGTATTCGGAGCGCTCTGCGCGGGCTGCGCGTATGTATTCGGATTGCTCTGTGCGGGTGCGGTAAGCTCGGATTTTTGTGCGCAGACGGAGCAAAGCTGAGTTAAGCCCTGCGCGGTGCGGTACAGCGACAATCCTATCGACGAGCCGCATTTACTGCAAGCGTTGCTGTAATAATTCACCTGAAGAAAATCGGTAATATCCTCCATAAACCGCATTATGCGGGTGCTTGCGACGGTGCTGTCGGTATCTCCCAGAATTATCGCCGCGATATTATGGTGGGTCACCATGTGAGCCTTTAAAAAATCGTTGTCGGGGCGCGCCTTGTACTCGCCGATAAACGAATCGACGGAGTTTTCGGTAAGCGCTCCCTTACGCACCCACAGCGACATTATAAAGCAGTTCTTTTCCTCTACCGTCTTTATCGAAACGCTGTACCCGTTATAATTACCCGACGCGCAGGACAAACCGCGGTCGGCGTTAAATCCCAATCCCTCGGCAAGTGCAAACAAAGTATCGGCAAGCATAAATTTCCCCCTAAAACCAAACAAAATGATGTTTACTGTAATTATTTTACTATATTATAAAGCCGTTGTCAACCGTTTGGAAAAAAATAAAATCCCTGCGGCGGCGCGGCGCGGGCTGTTGACTTTGACGGGATAATGTTGTATAATTTTTACAAATGCAAATCACGAAAGGAAAACGGCCATGCAAAACAAGATATGGTTTGACCGTCCGGGCGACCTTGACAAATGGGAACAGCATTGTCAGCCCATCGGCAACGGATATATGGGAGCCAGCTTTTTCGGCGGGATAAACAAAGAAAGAGTCGTACTGAACGAAAAGACCTTGTGGGCGGGCGGTCCCTCCCCTTCCCGTCCCGATTACAACAGCGGTATCACCGGCGATAAGCACGAATACACATATCGGGTTAAAAAGCTGCTGTACGAGGGAAAGTATGACGAAGCGGTAAAGCTGCTGCCGGAGCTTACCGGCTCTACCGAAGGGTTCGGCGCGTATCAGCTCCTTTGTGACCTTATGCTGGGATTTTCGAATATAGACCCCGATAAAGTCACGGATTACTCCCGCACTCTCGATATGGACAACTCAATATTTACCGTAAAATTCATGTATGAGGGTGCTTGTCACGAAAGGCAGGCTTTTGCCAGCTATCCCGATAACGTTATAGCCATAAGGCTGCGTTCAAACAAGCCGCGCAGGATCTGCGCTCGGCTCTCGCTGACCTCTTTACAATGCGGGGCTGTCCAAGCGAACGGCGACGAGCTACTGTACAGCGGCGCTTTATGGGATAACGGGCTGAGATACGCCGCGCTTATAAAGGTCTTAAACAAAGGCGGAGAACTGATAGATTCCGCCGACAGTATCATGACCGAGCACGCCGACGAGGTGGTGATATATATTGCCGCCGCCACCGATTACAGCGACAAATATCCCACATTCAGAAACGGCACCGATCCCGTCATACCTATACGGGAAAGAATAGAAAACGCGGTCAAAAAGGGCTGGGACGCGTTATACGACGCACATCTTACCGATTATAAAGCCCTTTTCGACAGAGTAAGCATAGAGCTGGGCGCGGGCGAGGGCGAGATACCTCCCGCCGACCTGCTGATAAACTCCTACCGCGAAAGCTCCGATAAAAAATACGCGAGAATGTTGGAGGCGCTGTATTTTCAGTTTGGCAGATATATGCTTATCTCCTCCTCAAGAGTCGGCTCTCTCCCCGCAAATCTGCAAGGCGTTTGGAACGAATCCAACACACCGCCATGGTGCTGCGATTACCACATAAACGTAAATTTACAGATGAATTACTGGGGCGCGTACAACACTAACCTTGCCGAAACCGTACCGCCTCTGGTGAGATTTCTCGACAGTCTGCGTCCCTCCGGCAGAAAGTCGGCGGCAGCGTACTACGGGATAGTTTCCGATGAACTGCATCCCGAAAACGGCTGGTGCGCGCATACTCAGGCTTCCCCGTTCGGCTGGACTGCTCCCGGTTGGGATTTTTACTGGGGCTGGTCGACCGCCGCCGTGGCGTGGCTTATGCAGAATATTTACGAATATTACGAGTTTACCCGTGACAGGGAGTATTTCAAAGAAAGCATTTACCCGATAATGCGGGAAAGCGCGCGTTTTTACACTCAATGGCTGACTTATGACGACAGGCAGGACAGGCTGGTTTCCTCCCCCACCTACTCGCCGGAGCACGGTCCCGTCACCGTCGGCAATACCTATGAACAAAGCCTTATCGAACAGTTTTACAAGGATTTCGTCACCGCCTCGGAGGAGTTGGGACTGGACGAAGAACTCAGAGAAACGGTAAAGCGACAGCTCCCGATGTTAAAGCCGTTTTCGGTGGGAAAAACGGGGCTGCTCAAGGAGTGGTTTGAAGAGGACGACGAGGATTTCGACCGCGAAAAGGTACAGCCTCACCACCGCCATGTATCGCACCTTATGGGGCTTTATCCCGGCAAGGCGATAAGCCACAACACCCCCGAACTGCTGAAAGCGGCGATAAACACGCTGAACGACCGCGGCGACGAATCCACCGGCTGGGCGCGCGCCTACAAGCTGAACCTGTGGGCAAGGATAAAAGACGGAGAGCGCACCTATACGCTGCTCAGCGGGCTGCTGAAAAACTGCACCTTCGTAAATCTTTTCGATTTCCACCCGCCGTTCCAGTTGGACGGTAATTTCGGCGGCAGCGCGGGAATTGCGGAAATGCTGCTGCAAAGCCATGAGGGGTATATCGAGCCGCTCCCCGCCGTCCCGCAGGAATGGAGCCGCGGCAGCTTCAAGGGGCTGTGCGCACGCGGCGGGTTCGTTATCGACGCGAAGTGGGACGGCAAAACGGTCACCGAAATGAAAATACACAGCGGAGCGGGCGAGGTATGCCGCGTCAAGACCGCTCTTGATAAGATAACCTGCGACGGTCTGCCGATAAAAGCGGAAAGAAACGGCGATATACTTACTTTCGCCACCGAGAAAGGCAAAGACTACCTGATTTTTTAACAGGGATATGTAAAAATTACACAAAATATTGCTTTGATTTTTAGATAATATGCTGTAATAAGAGAAAATCCCGCATTTTTTGAAAAAAACACTTGCTTTTTCTCCCGCTTTCTGTTAAAATAATTAGTGCTATGTGCAAAGCATGATATTATTTATCTGTCATAAACGCAAAATTCTGAAGGAGGTGCAAGCCCCATGGCAAAGTGCGAAATATGCGGAAAAGGCGTTAGCTTCGGAATAAAGGTGTCACATTCACACAGGCGCTCAAACAGAACGTTTAAGCCCAATGTACAGAAAGTAAAAGCTATAGTGAACGGTACTCCGTGCAGAGTATACGCCTGCACCCGCTGCCTGCGTTCAGGCAAGGTACAGCGCGCACAATAACGCTTACTGACCAAAGCATTCAAACCGATGGCTTGCCGTCGGTTTTTGCTTTTATCGGCTGTATTTGCCGAAAAAGTGACGGATTTTTTATCTGTACGTCATATTTAAAGGAAAAACAGGGCAAATTTTGCTCAATTTGCATAAATTTTGCAGGAATTTAAAAAAATACTTGCAAAAATTTTGACGCGGTACTATAATATATCATAGCAGAAACAGAACGGTTTGACGGACTTTCAAAAATCGCCGTCATGCCGCGTCAGGCAAAAGAGTGAAACGCATCAAATAAAGAATGAAAGTACGGGGGCAAGTAGTAATGGAGAAAAGTGAGCTTTTAAAGCTGAAAGAAGAAACGGAAAATAAATATGCGCAGCTTTGCGCCAAGGGGCTTAAACTGGATATGTCACGCGGAAAGCCGAACTCCGACCAGCTTGACCTGTCGATAGAAATGTTGACTCATTGTATCGACGGCGACTGCGTTTCCAAGGACGGAGTAGACTGCCGCAATTACGGGATACTGGACGGCATAAGGGAAGCCAAGGAGCTTTGTATGCCGATGCTCGGAGTAGGCATGGACGAAATAATCATCGGCGGCAACTCCTCGTTGCAGCTCATGTACGATACCATCGCAAGGGCGATGCTGCTCGGAGTGCTTGGCGGCGACAAGCCGTGGAGCAAAAACCCCAAGGTAAAATTCCTCTGCCCCGCTCCGGGATACGACCGTCATTTTGCGATATGTGAGAGCATGGGTATAGAAATGATAACCGTACCGTACAAAGCGGACGGCCCCGATATGGACATGGTGGAAAAGCTGGTGTCCGAGGACGAACTGATAAAGGGAATATGGTGCGTTCCGATGTACTCAAATCCCGAAGGGATAACCTACAGCGACGAAGTGGTAAAGCGTTTTGCAGACCTTTCGCCCAAGGCTAAGGATTTCAGGATATTCTGGGACAACGCATACTGCGTGCATCATCTGACCGATACGCCGGATAAGCTGCTCAATCTGCTCGACGAGGCAAAGAAGACCGGTAAACAGGACATGGTGTTCATGTTCACCTCCACCTCGAAAATATCATTCCCAGGCGGAGGTCTTGCGGTCATCGGAGCAAGCGCCGCTAACATCGAATATATCAAAGGTCAGATGGCGTATCAGACGATAGGCTACGACAAGCTGAACCAACTGCGCCACGCGAGATTTTTCAAGGATTTCGACGGTCTGAAAGCACATATGGAAAAGCACCGCGCGATAATCCAGCCGAAATTTCAGGTGGTTCTGGATATGCTTGACAAGGAGATAGCCCCGCTCGGATTCGGTACATGGCACAAGCCCAACGGCGGATATTTCGTATCGTTCAACGGGCTGAACGGCACGGCAAAGCGCACGGTAGAGCTTTGTAAAAACGCGGGCGTGGTACTTACCTCGGCGGGGGCTACATTCCCCTACGGGAAAGACCCCGACGACAAGAACATACGCATAGCGCCCACCTACCCCACTACCGAAGAACTCAGCGCGGCGATGGAGGTATTCGTTACCGCGGTAAAACTGGCGGCAATAGAGACTTTGGTGTAAAGGCAAACGGCGGGAATTACATAAATAGAATACAGGAAGTGAGGAAGTATTCCGTGATTTATTCCGACCTTACCAAAAAAGCGATGAAATTATGCTTTGACGCTCATAAATCCCAGACGGATAAAAGCGGCGTTCCGTATGTATTTCATCCGTTCCATGTGGCTGAACAAATGACCTCGGAGGAGGCTGTCGCAGTCGCTTTGCTGCATGATGTAGTCGAGGACACACAATATACTCTGTCGGATATCAGCGCTATGGGCTTTCCGAAGAGCGTCACCGACGCACTTGCTTTGATGACGCACGACAAGTCCGTTCCGTATATGGAATATGTTGCCAAGATAAGGGAAAACAAAACGGCAAGAGAGGTAAAGCTGGCTGATCTTGAGCATAACAGCGACGTGTCAAGACTGGGCGGCGAGCTTACCGCAAAAGATATCAGAAGACTTGCAAAATATCGGATAGCAAAGGCGGTTTTATCCGACGATAAATTTGACAAAGCTGCCGGCTGCTATGAAAAATCCATACCGCTGGACGGCGAAGACCGATATTTTCTTACGTTTCGGTATCTTGACAAACGACCGACTGAGTATTCGGTAGATGTAAAAACAACGTCTAACAAGCATTACCGTTTTGATGAAAAAGACGCTAAGCTGCTGAAAACAACGCTTAACAGCAGCATTTCCCTGCCGGAAACGCTCGCGGAATATTTTGAAGAGCATGATGAAAACGACTTTGAGGAGCTGCTGAACGGTTTTCATCGCCAATAAAAGGTTGACAAAACCGCCAAAGCATGCTATAATTGAAAACGTGTTACTGCACGTTAATATATTAGCGCACTAAAGTGAAATTCAAGGAAAACAAAAGGAGACTGACATGAAAAGGAAGATAGCATTATTTCTTGCTGCCGTAACGGCGGCGCTCTCATTCACCGCCTGCTCCGACGCATCCGCCTCGGACAAGGCGTATGTTCAGGAAAAAGGCACACTTATCGTCGGCATAACCGATTTTGCGCCGATGGATTACAAAAACGATACCGGCGACGACTGGATAGGCTTTGACGCGGACATGGCAAAGGCGTTTGCGGCAGACCTCGGAGTTGAGGCGCAGTTCATCGAGATAACCAACTGGGACAACAAGTCCATAGAGCTTGACACCAAGTCCGTTGACGTGGTATGGAACGGCATGACTCTTACCGACGACGTCAAGGAGCTTATGGGCACGAGCGAGCCGTACTGCAAAAACGCGCAGGTAGTCGTTACCAAAGCGGACAAGGCGGCGGATTACAAGACCGCCGACGATATAAAATCGCTGTCGTTCGCAGTGGAAAACGGTTCCGCGGGCGCAGAGGCGCTTGACGAGATAAGCGTTAAATACACAGCCGTTGACACGCAGGCAAAGGCGCTTATGGAGGTCGCCTCCGGCAGCGTTGACGCGTGCGTTATCGACCTTTTGATGGCGGGCGCGATGATAGGAGAAGGCACGAGCTACTCCGACCTTGCCGCTACCGAGGTAAGCCTTTCCGACGAGGAATACGGCGTCGGCTTCCGCAAGGACAGCGACCTTGTAGAGGCGTTCAACACCTTCTGGAAAAAGGCATATGACGACGGCACGGTAATGAAGACCGCCGAAACATACGGAATAGCGCAGAACATAATCGCAAAGTAAAACATTTTCCGAACAAGGCAGGGGCAACTCTGCCTTGCGTCGGTTTATTGCCGAATAAATAAGGGACGGAGTACAAAATGTCGTTTTGGGATGTAAACCTCACAATATTGCAGGGGCTTATAACTACCTCGGAGTTATTTTTCCTTACTCTGCTGCTTGCTCTGCCGCTGGGACTTATCATCTGTCTCGGCTCGATGAGCAAAATAACTCCTATCCGCCTTATCGTAAAGACGATAGTATGGATAGTGCGCGGTTCGCCGCTCATGCTGCAAATACTTATAGTGTATTACGGGCCGGGACTGCTGTTCGGGCTGCCTTTGCTGCCGAGATTTACGGCGGCAGTCGTCACATTTGTGATAAACTACGCCTGCTACTTTTCGGAGATATACCGCGGCGGTATCCAATCTATTCCGCACGGGCAGTATGAGGCGGGACAGGTGCTGGGCATGACGCGCAGTCAAGTATTTTTCAAGGTAGTGCTGTTGCAGCTTATCAAGCGCGTTATCCCTCCGATGGGCAACGAGCTTATCACGCTGGTAAAGGATACCGCGCTGGTGCGGGTCATAGCGGTGTACGAGGTCATCTGGATGGGCGAATCGTTCATCAAAAAAGGAATGATCTGGCCGCTGTTTTACACCGCAGTGTTCTATCTCGCGTTCAACGGCATACTTACTCTCCTGCTCAACCGCGTCGAGAAGAAACTGGATTATTTCCATTGATAAGGGGGAAAAGGATATGCCGGTATTAAACGTATACGATATACATAAGAGCTTTGGCAAAAACGAAATACTCAAGGGCATCAGCTTTTCTCTCGATGAGGGCAAGGTGCTGTCGATAATCGGGCCGTCAGGCAGCGGAAAGACCACTCTGCTGCGCTGCATAACCCAGCTTGAAAAAGCCGAAAAGGGTATAATAACGGTAGACGGCAACACGGTCTTTGACGCGGAGGATAACACTTCCCTCTCCAAGGAGGAAAAGCGCCGCAGACAGCTTTACTTCGGGCTGGTGTTCCAGTCGTTCAATCTGTTCCCGCAATACAACGTTCTTGACAACGTTACGCTTGCAATGAAGCTACAGGCGAAAGAACAGCCGAATTTCAAGGAGAAAAAGGACGAGCTGTTTGCCGCTATCGAGGAAAACGCGCGCGGTCTTATCGACAGCGTGGGACTTTCCGACAAGCTGCAAAACTACCCTTGCGAGCTTTCCGGCGGGCAGCAGCAAAGAGTCGCCATCGCCCGTGCTTTGGCAATGAAGCCGCGCATACTCTGCTTTGACGAGCCGACCTCCGCGCTGGATCCTGAGCTTACCAACGAGGTGTTAGCGGTAATAAAGGGGCTTGTAAAGCTGAATATGACCATGATAATAGTAACGCACGAAATGCGCTTTGCAAGGGAAGTTTCCGACCGTATCATATTTATGGAAGACGGAAACATCTGCGCCGAGGGCAGCTCCGACGAGATATTCGTAAAATCGGAAAATCCGAGGCTCAAAGAATTTTTGGGCAGCTTTCAGGCTTAATTTATATCGAAACATGATAAAATAAAAGAGTCCTCTGCGGACTCTTTTATTTTATCTAAAGCAAAGCAATAAAAATCTAAAAATCAGCGAACCTTTGCGGGATTTTAGCGACTATATAAGCAAGAGAGTCAGAAAAAAACGGCTCTCTTGCTTGCAAGCTGAAAAAGAGGTACCTTTATGAATGAGAAAGAATTAACAGAATATGCTGAATGGCTGTTGCAGGCGGCAGTTTACAAGTGCGGCAATTTGCAGGACGCAGAGGATATTTCCCAGGAAACGCTGCTGTGCGCTCTTTACAAGATAAGGCAGGGTCTAAATATAAAGGACCCGAAAAGCTGGCTTATGACGGTTCTTAACCGGAAATATTATGATATGCTGCGGCGAAAATACCGCAAGCCAACGGTGTCTATCGACGCATTTGACAATATCCCCGATAATTTTATCGAGGACGACATTTCCGACGACGCGGAAAATATCCGTCATTGCGTGGCGAACCTCACGAAGATATACCGCGAGGTAATTATCCTGCACTATATGCACGGCAAGAGCGTAAAAGATATAGCACAGAGACTGGGTATTCCCGAAAACACGGTAAAAAGCCGGCTTTCCTCAGGCAGACAGCACATTAAAAAGGAGTTTACCATGGAAAATTACACAAAGCAAAGCTATGAACCGGACGATCTGTGGATCTCGATCAGCGGACAGGTGGGAATGGACTACGAGCCGTTTTCACTGGTCGGGTCGGACAGGATAGCGATGAATCTGCTGATACTGGCATATGACGCTCCGATAACCGTACCGGAGCTTGCAAAGGCTATCGGGATCTCTACTACATATATTGAACCCGTTGCGGAAAAGCTCATAAGCGGCGAGCTCATGAAAAAGGTCGGTGATAAGATATACACGGACTTTATAATAAAGACCGAGGAGAACAGGCTATCCACGCTGTCTTTACAAAAATCCCTCGCCGAAAGGCTGTGCAGTGATATATGGAGCGTTATTGATAAAGGGCTGAACGAACTGAGGCAACAGGATTTTTACAAACAGCATAGCAACATTCAGGCGATAAAATCAGACAGCTTTTTCGTGATGAAAACACTGATACAGTCGATAAACAGCATGAGAGATGAGATTTGCGGAGGCAGCCTGCCTTTCGAGCAGTATCCCGACAGGCCGAACGGCGGAAAATGGTTTGCCATGGGCAGCAGATATCCGCACGGTTACGATTATGACAACAGCCCTTACGCCTTATATAATTGGAGCGGAGAGGCCTGCTGTGATACTCTTGATAAGCTGGGAGCAAAACGCATAACTATATGTTCTTTCGATACCGACAAGCGTGCACTCGGTCATATCCCGCATGAAGGAGGCGATGAGGAATACCTCGGCCGACTGATGTACGCTGTACACATTGGCAGGCATGAACAACTGGATATGCTGGATCAAAAGAAACTTGACCGTATAGATGAGTTTATCGGGCTGGGACTTTTTGAAAGAGATGACAGCGGGGAGCTTAAATTAACAGTACCCGTTATCTCAATGCAGGACAGGTGGACGGTTTATAAGCTGTGCGAAAAGTACGCAAATACCATTACTCAAAAGTACCGCGGCGAATGTGCAGAGCTGTTTCGTCACCCTATACAGTTACCAAAACACTTAAAATCAGTTCCGAAATGGCAGACGCAGATGGATAACTGCTGCTTTTTCCCGATGGCGGTGATAATGCAGGCAAAGAAGAAAGGCTTGTTTCTAAAAGACTGCGATTCCCCTGCACCGGCAATAATGCTGTGCGTGGAAACGGAATAAATACGCCGGTGCGGAAAAACAGCGCGAGCATTTTGTACGGGCAGAGACAGCTCCGGACAATTCGGAAAACAGATAATAAAAACGCCTGTTTTAGACAGCTTAACGTCAGCCGTCAAAACAGACGTTTATCTTTTATATTACGGTAATTCTCCTTTTATGAAGCCTGCGGTCATTCCGCAGAGCTCAACTTTTCGGATATCTTCTTTATTACCTCTCGGTCGCTGTCGGAAACGATGCTGCCGTCGTTCAGCTCTATTATCCTGCGGCATTTTTCCGCTACCGAGCGGTCATGCGTAACTATCACAACGGTCTTTCCCCTGCCGTTAAGCTCCTTAAAGACCTCCATTATCTCAAACGCGGTCTTTTTATCCAGCGCCGCGGTCGGCTCGTCCGCAAGTATGATGTTCGGACGGTTCACTATTGCGCGCGCGATAGCTACCCTCTGCTTTTGCCCGCCGGATATTTCGTTTACGTTCTTTTTGATAAGCTCGGATATGCCGACGCTCGCGGCAGCCTCGTTTATCAGCTTTTTCATCATTTTGTACTTTACAGCGGGATTAAAGATGAGCGGATAGGAAATGTTCTCGTAAACGCTTTTGTCGTTCATCAGTCCGAAATTTTGCAAAACAAACCCTATCTCCTCGTTTCGTATCTCCGCCAGCGTATTGCTTGCGTACTTCGATACGTCGTAATCGTTGAGGATATATTCGCCGTCGGTCGCCTTATCTATACAGCCGAGTATATGCAGCAAGGTGGATTTGCCTGAGCCGGACACTCCCATTATCGCGGTAAGCTCCCCGTCCTCTATTGTCAAGTCTATATCTTTAAGCGCGTGTACCGCGATATCCGTGCGCGGGTTATAAATTTTATTTACCTTTTTTAAAGTCATCATATGCTCTCATACCTCCTTATTACCTCAAGACAGTCGTCACGTTCTACCGATATTATCTGCACCGCCGCCATAACTAAGGACAGCGCGATAATATAGATCGAGCTTATCGCCGCGCTGAGCGGGCTTATAAGCTCCAGCGGCGAGACAGCGCTGATCATCGCGGAAAAGCACAGCGCCGCAGCCGCGCCTACCATGGTCACGACGGTCTCGCACACAAAGGTGAGCGGTATAAGCGTCCTGCGTTTCATTCCGCACAGCTTCAGCACGGCAAGGCTCTTTCTTCTGCTGTCGAGGTTCAAAAATCCGTTTGCCGCCGCTCCTATCGAGCCTAACAGAAAAATTATCACAAACAGCGGCAGGCTGCATATTATCAGCTCGTTTTTACTGTCCAAGCTGAATACCGACGGTATGGCGGCGCCCACCTCATTTAAGGAGTATACATCGTTGCTGTTCTTGTCAATCTCCGTCACCCTGTCGAAAAATTCCACAAACGGCATATTTTCGGCTGTGACAAAAATCTGACGCTTGTAATACGGTCCGAAATCCTCCCAGTCATCGGGCTTGACAAATACCTCCTGCTCTTCAGGACGAGTTTCCGCCTTGTATTTATACATTACCTCCCTGTCGGCGAACAGCCACGGTCTGTTTGCGGAAAGCCCGCTCATTTGATTAGCGTCGGCAAAATATGAAAGATTATCGTCGGTGTATTTTGCGGTAACTATAACGCTTATCGGCGTACCTTTAAAATTGTAGTCTGCCGTATCGCCGATCTCGTACGGGCTGTTAAAGGCGGCTATAACGGGTATCCTGCCGCCGTAATCCTTATCGACCGAGGGCAGCTCGCCGGTATATGACGTTTCTATCAGCTCGCTGAACTCTCTTGAATATTCTATCAGCAAATGGTCCGCCGTCAGTTCCTCCTGTGTGTTCTCCGCGAACGGATTATAATTGTTGCTGAGATACATATATTCGTCGTATTCTTCCTTGCCGGAAACGGGGGCGTTTGCTTTGAGCAGCCCTGCCGTTTCCGACAGACCGTACGCCCAACTGTTTTCAAAGCCCGCAGGAGCAAGCAGCTTGTTTATCTCCTCATCGGTTATGGGGCTGTTTGAAGAGATACGCACCACCGCCATCTTATTCTCATAATCTCCCCTGACGAGATAATCTCTCGTAGTGATGTAATCATATGACGCGACCGAAAAATAATTGAAAAGCACGGTTATAACAAATACGCTGATGACCGTCAGCACCGCCGACCTTTTCCTTGCGGAGATAAGCGAGCCTATCAAAACAAACAGTTTCATCTCAACCATCTCCTTTCAAAAGCGAGCGATTTGCCGCCCGAATATATCCCGGCAAGACCGCAGCCATTACCGCCGCGGCATAGATAACGAACGACAGCACATAATCCCGCGCGTTTATCATTCCGTTCATACCGCACATAGCCAGTATATCGGAAAGCGGGAAAATAAGCGGTATCGTCAGAATAAACGAAAACGCTATGTAGGTAAAAGTCACCGCAAGCATGACGAAAACCAGCGCTTTGTTTTTACAGCCGGTCACTCTGAATACCGAAAACTGATACTCCGATTTAGAGGCGAGATGCAAAAACAGCATAAATATCTGTAACGCCGAAAAGACCGCCGAAACGACTGCCGCGACAAGCGATACTATATATGCCGGCGAGTTGGGAGCTTCTCCGCCCGGTACAAGCTCCATCGGGCTTTGCATAGCGGCGCTCCCCGCGGATACCTCTTCTTCGGTAAGCGGACGGTCAAATATAACGCTTAGCTTGTTGAGCGGATAATTGTAAGCGCGATAAAACGCATACGGCAAAACGAATTTATCCGACAAGCCTATGACGGTCAGCTTTACGCCGTCGCCGAGGGACGGCACGGTTATTACCTCCCCCACCTTTAAAAGGCTGTTTTGGGCGGCTATTATAAGGTCGGAGGCGGAATTTACCTCCTCCTCGGTAAAATCTCTGCCCTCGCTAACGCGGTAAAACCCGTTTATCGTGGGCGATATTTCTTCCCACCCCTTGGGAAAGCGGGCGTATTGCGGAAAGCTGCGTATTTCATTTTGGAAATCGTCGTCCAGGTACAAAATGCTTTCCTGCATTTGTCCGCCGTTGGAAAATTGCAAATACTTGACGGGCGGGAAAGAGTCCGCGAACCGTTCGGGGAAATCATCGCATTGTGTGTTTATTCTTACCTCATAATGATCCTCGAAGTCAAATCCGGCGGAACGCTGTGCCGCAGCGGCAAAGGTAAAGCAGGTGATAAAAGCAAGCACCGACAGCACGCTTACCAACAGGATAGCCACGTTCAGGCGGATATTATGTTTTATCCATGTTGTGAGAACGCTTTTATAAACGGTCAGATATTTCAACATTTTTTCTCCTTATCTTGATATTTTCGCCGTCGTCGACTTTTTCTCTCTTGGGACGCTTTCCGTCAAAATGCTCCGTAATGCTCGGCACCAGCTTTATTACGGCAACGGCGGCGATATATCCTATCGCGTAAAAGATAAATGTCATTACCGTATCGGACGTGTCGTACATTTTATTCAAACCGCCTAATATGATATCCGGCAGTATCAACGACAAAACGCTGACCGCCAAGGTGCTTACCGCAAAAATGACGGCGGGTATTATTTTTCTAAACGGCTTAAAACATAACGTGACTAAAAATCCGAGCAGCAGCCCGTATACAGCCGCCTGCCAATACAGCACCATAACGTTTAATACCGATTCAAGCGAAAAAGGCATTCCGTAAAACGGCGGCGCGATAAAACCTAACCACATCCATTCGTATTCAAACGGTCTTACCGTCTCGCCGAGATAAAGAGGAAAAACGTTGCAAACCGTGCAGACCGCGATAAGATATGAAACAATACTTATCGCCAAACATTTCAGCCATTTTCGACGCATTATGAGCGCAACTACAAAAGCGACGGCGGGAACCGCCAAAGAAAAGATATAACTTAATCCACCCAAAATTATGATCATAAAAATCTCTCCCTTGATAAGGCTCTTGCCGACAGAAAAAGCGGGTGATTTTTTTCGTCCGACAAAATGCCCTTTTTTTACCCTCTATATACATAAGCGTTTGAAACCCCCTAAAACTGCAACCAAAAATGAAAAAATTTTAACTTTTATTAAAATTTTGTTTGATTTGTGAAAATAGTTATTTTTTGTGTTCTGTGTTTTGTGAATTTTGCCGAGTAAAAAATATCCATTACTTCCTTTTTTTGAAAATTTCAAAAAACTGTTGACATTTCCAAAGAACGGGGATATAATATAAATATCAATCGTGCAAAATTAAATTTTGCAAAATCAAACGGAGGCGAGAATATGAGCATTTATGATTTTAAAATCACGACACAGGACGGAAAAGAAACGGCGATGTCCGATTACAAAGGGAAAGTTCTTCTCATTGTGAACACGGCGACCGGTTGCGGATTTACACCCCAGTATGACGAGCTTCAAGACCTATACGAGCTGCACAAAAAGGACGGGCTTGAGATATTGGACTTCCCCTGCAATCAATTCGGGGAGCAGGCTCCGGGCAGCGACGAGGAGATACACAGCTTTTGCACCGGCAGATACGGTATTACATTTCCGCAGTTTGCAAAGGTAGATGTAAACGGCGAGAATGCTATTCCGCTCTATAAATTTCTTACAGAGAATACCACATTTGCCGGATTTTCAGGTCCTATGGGACTTATACTAAAGCCTGTCGTAAAGAAGATGGACAAGGACTACAAAAACAACGGCAAAATAAAGTGGAATTTTACTAAGTTTTTGATAGACCGCAGCGGCGGGATAGTCGCCCGCTTTGAGCCTACCGAATCGCTTGACAAAGTAAAGGCAAAGGTCGAGGAGGTACTGTGATGTTTCATTATGACTACAAGACCGAAAACACCTGTTCGCAGCTCATCAGTCTTGACTTGGACGGAGATATAGTGCATAATATCAGTTTTACGGGCGGCTGCAACGGAAATCTTAAAGCGATACCGGCTCTGGTAGAGGGCTGGACGGTGGAGCAGATAGAGGAGAAACTGTCGGGTATCTTATGCGGACGCAGACCCACGTCCTGCGCCGATCAGCTTTCCAGGGCGGTAAGAGCGGCATATAACGCCGAACGGCAGACATCTTGCATTTAAGAAGGAAGAAAAAATGAGTAAAGTATTAACGGCATATTTCAGCGCAAGCGGCGTAACAGCCGACGCGGCAAAGAAAATCGCGGAGCTTACGGGCGGAAGTATCTGTGAGATACGTCCGAAAGTCCCCTACACACAGGCGGACCTTAACTGGCAGGATAAAAATTCCCGCAGCTCATTGGAAATGAAAGACAAATCTTCCCGTCCCGCCATCGCGGACGGCGACGCGCCGGTGTCGGACTGCGACGTGGTGCTGCTGGGCTTCCCCGTTTGGTGGTATACCGCGCCGACGATAATAAACACCTTTCTGGAAAGCCGCGACTTTTCGGGAAAGAGGATAATCCTCTTTGCAACGTCTGGCAGCAGCGGATTCGGCAGCGCAGTCGCCGACCTTAAAAGCAGCGTGAGCGACAGCACCTCCATAGAGGAAGGCATAGTAGTACACGGCAGGCAGGGCAGCGACGTTTGGAAAAAGTGGATAGCGTCGCTGGGACTTTAAGGAGCGGATATGGGAAAAACAGCTGTACGTTACTTTTCACGGGGCGGCAACACCAAAAAGCTCGCCGAGGCTGTCGCGAAAGCGGCAGGCATTGAGGCGAAAGCGGTATCCGAGCCTCTCGACGGTGATACCGACATACTTTTTCTCGGCAGCGCGCCATACGGCTTTGACGTTGACGAAGAGGTAAAAAAATTCATAAGCGGGTTAAATGTCAAAGTCGGCAGGGTCGTTAATTTCAGCACCTCCGCCGTGGTAAGATCCACCCGAAAATATCTGGAAAAGCCGCTGGCGGAAAAAGGCATACCGCTTTCACGGGAAGAATTTGCCTGTCGCGGCTCGTTTATGATGCTGCACAAAGGCAGACCGAACGATAACGACTTAAAAGCCGCCGCCGAGTTTGTCAAAAAAATCATAACGTAAGGAGAAAAAACATGACCGATAATTTTGACCCGCTGATGCTGAAAAATCAGATATGCTTTCCCCTCTATGCCTGCGCAAAAGAAATCGTCAAAGCCTACAAGCCGTATTTGGACGAGCTTGACCTCACCTATACACAATATATCACGATGATGGTGATGTGGGAACATAAGGAGCTGCGGGTAAAAGAGGTCGGCAAATTCCTGTACCTTGATTCCGGCACACTCACGCCGCTGCTCAAGCGGCTGGAGGAAAAGGGCTACATTACACGCCGCCGCTCGTCGAAAGACGAACGCGACCTTATCGTTTCGGTGACAGACGACGGCATCAAGCTGCGAGAAAGGGCGCTCAGCGTTCCGCGGCGGCTTGCCGCCTGCGTGGAGCTTGAGCCGGAAAAAGCTCGGCAGCTTTACGAAATACTGTACGAGCTGCTCGGAAAGCTGAACGGCTGATAACTTAGGCAAGACGTCCCCGCCTTTACAGGCGACGAGCCGTCAGCAAGCAGACAACCGCCCGCCGATCTAAAAGACCGGCGGGCGGTTTTGTTTTATTCAATTCGGCGGCAGAAGTCGCAGCGACGGGTGAAATTTATCCGAACGGCGGTTTTTCCGCTGCAGCGCATGAAAACGCAAGGAAAATTCAGCCATAACGCCCTTCTAAATAAATTTCTTCAAACAGCGTCGGTTTGGTACTTTGTATTCCTTTGCAGTAGAACAGACAGCGACTCCCTTATAAATCGGCTGCCGACAACGCCGCTGCTCATTCCTCCGGCGGCGAAACGCTCAACAAAAACATACTCGTCACCCTCTGTCGGAATATTAAATCCCGCGGCTATGCTCAAATATTTTTCCTTTAGCCGAACCGCGTCCATCGGCAGTTTGTCATATGTAAACCGACGAGCCGCATATGCCCAAAACAACGGCGCTCCCCTGCTCTCCCAAAACATCGGGTCGGAAAGGAACAGCTCAAAGCCATAATGCTGCCCTTGTTCACGGAATTTTAGAAACGGCATAGTTTTATTTAAATCTCCATACAGATCGGGCGTTTGCCGTATCTTTTCCGCCATATAAAGAAAATGATTATCTCCGCAGCCGAGGACCGCTTTTTCAAGCCCCTCGATATCCCACTCCGCGAAAAGCCGCTTGCCGCAGTCATTAAAGCAGTCGTAAGCAGCCTGATGGTACAGAATATCTTTCAGCTGCAGTTTTTCAAAAGGTATCGGCACGGAAATCAGCTCCTTTCCCCTCCGGCGCGCCGAGCCGCCTCGCAATCCCATCTAACCGTTTTCGGATAACCGCAAGATCGCTTCCAAATCTAAGTTATCGAGATATGATTTTTGCACATCAGCTTGTCAAAATCATTCAGTAAGTCATTCGAACAGATCCATGCTGCCGTATTATAACTTATCATAAGTCCCCAATTTATGTATAACGCCCACCTGAGTTTCAGACTCCTTCCCCGTGTCGGGATCGATAGGTCTGTGAATATTGTACAGATACCCTGTTTCGCCGTAACGTCCGAGTTTATCGGCATTATAATGTTCTTCGTCCATATGAAATCCTATTATTTTTCCACAGAAAACATAATGATCGCCGACCTTTGACACTTCCTTTGCCCATTCAAGCTCACATTCCAGATTTAGAAAACATTCTTTTATAAGCGGCGCATTGATCCTTTCCGCAGGAACGGCAGTAAGTCCCGCAGCGGTTATTTCGTCCGTGTCATAGTCATTATTTTCGATAGTAGACATACATTTCATAAACACATCTTTACTTGGAAAATTCACGGCAAACTGTTTGGTTTTCATAACGCTTGCATACATATGCGTATGCTTGTTTACCGCCGAAAACAGCACATGGAAGCCCTCATTGCCGTCAAAGTCGCACCACGACTGCATCGTCGCATTCGGCAGACCGTTCTCCTTGTAGCTTGTTACGCACACCAACGGTGACGGGATAGCAAGTACATTTTCTATCCACGAAAATCCGTAAAGCTCGCTTTCGTTTATGGTATCGGGACAGTTAAAAAAATCTTTTTTCATTAAAATCACCTCGAAAATTATTTGCCGTTCGGCAATTATATTATATCGGTAATTTTACGGTTTGTATTGTAAAAATTCGACATTATTTCCGTGCAAATCGGATAGCTTGATTCGGCGTCATGGCATGTCTTTTGCGGAAATCGTTAAGCAGGTGCGCTTGGTCATAATAGCCGTATTTTTCCGTCATATCAAGCGTATTTACGCCTTTGTAATACATCTCCTGCCACATCATTTGATAGCGGATAAGTGATGAAAAGCTCTTTGGAGAAATGCCCATGTTCTCATCAAAAATGCGTTCAAGCTGTCTTTGGGAAATTGCATTTTTAAAGGCAAGCTCCGCCGAAGTAATAGTACCTCTTGTACATATAATGTCGTAAACAGAATTCATCATATTGCTGTTAGATCGGTTTGTGTTAAGTCTTTTCAGAAGATATTCACTCAATAATTCGGAACGTTCCCGCAATGATGTCACCCTCATAAGTATAGGGGTGATTTCCGCCGTAAAGCCGCTGAAAAACTCGTCTGTATCGAAATACTTGTTTTTGCTGCCCAAAAAAGAGTTATCCGCAAAAAGTACCGCAGACCACGCATAAAATCTTACAGCAAAAATCGAGTACGCAGACGTCCCTGCAATTTGTGAATAATGTCCGATTTCATCTATAGCACAAAATCCGCTGTCTAATGTGTTTTTTGTATAGTCGATATTGAAAATAATATCCATGCAGGTGTCGGGGATAACAAGGGTAGGAGTACCGTCTGCAGCGCCATTGCAAATCGGTTCAGCCGTTCCCCAAAAGCAGCGTATGTACGGGCGAAGCGCTTCACACGGAATTATCTCCGAATGTATATTGCTTTGACCGGCCGGATATGCGGTTATGGGATTGTATCTTGCAGTCAATTCATTGTAGCCATTCATAGTTATAATTCCGTTCTGTTGCAAATTATTATAAATTCAATACATTCATTATAACAAAAATTACTGAAATTTGCAAAGGAATAGTTTTTTGGGAGTTATCTCGCCAAACTTTGCTTTTCAGCTTGGCTTAGAAAACACTTTCTTGGGCTGTCTCGCCTGTCTCATAAATCGGTGCTTTTGACTTTGGCAGAGATTTTTATCAAAGACCTGTGTTCCTCCATAAATTATTCGTTAAGATTCAGTCGACAGCGAGCGGTCGTAAATAAAAAAATTTGCCTAACAGGAGAAAAATCCTTTTAAAATAAAGTACGAGGCAGATCAACAAAAATTTACAATTATCAAATATAATATACCACATTATCGTGTAAAAATCAATAATTATCAGCATATCGTTCCAAAAGATTTACATTTTTCCCTTCACATTTCAGTGCATTGAAACTGAAAAATTAAATCAACTTATGTCCCACACTTAGCAGCAAAAAGCAGTCAGCCCCTCCAAGCGCGCTCGGTAGGCGAAACAGCGAGGCGGGTTGGCACAGCGTTTGAAAAAGCCATTGTTTCCCCGGCGGGTAAAACAGATGGCAGTGCGTGAGGACATAACCGAATCACTCAAAGCACGGGATCAGATGGCTTGGGTCGGACGAATTAACAACATCCGGGCCAGAGCAACGTAAGTTGTCTATAATGAACTAATTTACAGTTAAGCATACCGGTGACAAGGAGCAATCCTTGCCGCTTATTTATAGAATGATGTTTTTTCTGCTATACAATCATATAAAATTATTTGCCATAGATAATACAAACTCAATTATGCCATTTTCGTAAAAGCTCTGATCAAATCCGCGTTAAGCCTTGATTTTTTGCAATAGTAATGGTATAATATATCACGTAGTATTGTATTCTGCAATGACATGGGGCTTTGTGATGGGCAACAACCTTGAACGCCAGTATTCCATGAAAAATAACAATGTATTTGGGCGTAAGCCGTGACACGGTACTGGCTTGGATTGAAAAAAGGAATATACCCGCAGCCAAAATCGGACGCTTTTGGAAATTCAAGATCAGTGAAGTGTACGCTTGGATAAAATCCGGAGCCGCCGCCGAAAAATAACTCGAATTCGGAGGCACGCTATGGCATTGGAAAATAAATTGGGGCTGACAAGCTCCGCCGGTCTTGCCCGTAAAGAAGAACGGATTAGCAAAAAAAGGCGCCGGAGCTTTTTGAAAGCGGGGAGCTTAGCAAGCCGGAAACGGGAACGTTTTCCGCGCTGAAAACAATTCATAAGTATCTTTTTGACGAAATTTACGACTTTGCGGGAAAGCTGCGGACAGAAAACCTTGCAAAAGGAAATTTCCGTTTCACTCCCTTAATGTATCTTGAAGCGGCGCTTGATAACATCGACAAGATGACGCAATCCGCGTTTGACGAGATAGTAGAAAAATATGTGGAAATGAATAGGTAAAGAAGGAGAAAATTCTGTTTATCAACGCCAGAAATATTTTCACTCAGATCAACCGAGCGCGTCGGAAATTCTCTTTGGCCAAAGTAATCGATGATTCTATGCAAGTATATATAGAACTCGAAAAAGTAATTTTCCAAAGAGCGTAACGAAATAAGAGGTGATTCCATGTTGAAAATCATAACAGAGAATATGATTGAACAAGCTCCTATCAATCGAAGCGATCATTCCTGTAACGGGCGTGGGAAAAGGAAAGTAAAAATTTAATTAAGACTTTTCCAAAAGCAACTGAATACAAAATGTAAAAAGGAGAATAGCCATGGCAAAGAGTATTGAACCAAAACTCAGAAAAATAGGCGATTATCTAAAATTAGAGGAGTCGACCGTTTTCACCATACCCGAATATCAACGTGCTTATTCATGGGAAATATCAAACTGCGATAAATTGTGGCAGGATATTATTGATTTTGCGGAAACCGGAAGCAAAGACAGATATTTCTTTGGGACAATTATAATCAACTGTCAAGATAATGATACCAAGTTTGGACTTATAGATGGTCAACAGCGTACAACTACTTTCTTGCTGTTGCTAAAAGCGTTGCTTGTAAGAATTAACACTGTTCTCAACACCGCTGTTTACGACGACGAATCAGCATCTTTATTCCGTGGATTGCGTGATCGCAGAAGAAGAATAATGGGAATACTCTACAAAGCAGAGCCGGAAGATGTTTCTGACAAGCCTGATAGAGAAAAGGATGCTTTGATTTGCCACAGAGATATTCTTTTAGAAAACCACTCAATAAACGAAAGATATAAAAACGAACTTGCTAATATTCTCCAAACAACGGACTATGAAGGCGCAGAAGCCAATTCACACAAAATTAAGTACAAGCAAAAAGATAACCGCTATACAAACTATTTTCGTAACTATAAATTTTTCTATGGGATGATAAGTGAATTGTCCGAATCACAACTGAATACTATCGCAAAAACTATTACAGATAACTGCGAAGTGATTGAAATAAAGAGTTGGGATGTTGAGCAAGCAATAAAGATGTTTAACTCCCTTAACTCCGACGGACTCCCACTTTTTGATTCCGATATTATATCTGCACAATTATATGCAGAAGCTGAAAAATTTGGGCTGCAAGCCGAATTTTCAGAGTTATGGAAGCAGTTGTGCGAACAGATTAGTGATCTGGATGCATCTAATATTGCCGATGTCAATTCAATCTTAATGCAGTACATGTACTATATCAGGGTAATTAACAAAGAGACGGTAAGTGAGTCGGGAGCTATCAATGTTACGACTCCGGGATTGCGAAGATACTTTATTGATGATGATAATAGAGGACCGATAAGAAATCCTATCAAAATGTGCAACGATATGTTGCACCTGGTATTAGTGTGGAAGAAGATTTCTGATTATACACCAATAAAACTTCTTCTGAAATTCAATGAAAACTCAAAATTATTTTTGGCAAGTTATTTTTACCGATTTGATATAGACAGCATTACCGAGCAGGATTTTACCGTCATTAGTGAGTGTTTACTACGCTTATTTGCCATTCTCGAACTTGTTGACTCAGGATATTCAAGTAAATACTTCAAAACTTTCTTATTCGGAGAAGAAGTCAAATTTGTTAATGGGTCTGTATTGCTGGATGAAATCCGTAACGATTTCGATGCTCATATTCGCGCGAACTGGGAGAGAGCTAAAATTATAGAGGCGTTAAAAGACTACAATGGAAATCTTCTGGTTTATCTAAACGAATATCTTTTCGCAAAAGAAAAGGATCTGGTGCTTAAACTTGGTACAAAATATGATATTGAGCATATCATGCCGCATAGCGGAAACAATCTTTCTGAAATCAGAAATGACGCCAAAATAGGCAGCGAGGAAGAATTTGAAGGTATTGTAAACAAATTGGGTAATAAGATACTGTTAGAAGAAAAAATAAATCGTTCTATTGGAAACGAATGGTTTAGAACAAAAGTATCAACAAAACTTGAAAATAAAACCGGATATATTGACTGTAAATATCCCATTGCTTGTGCTTTGGTTGATACATACAAAGATATACCTAAGCCATACTGGACAAAAGATGATATTATAGCTGCAACAGAAAAAGCAAGCAATAGAATTGCTAATTTTATATTTAACGAGCGTTAATTTTGGGTGAAGTTGATTATGTGCAAAACCCTACTTGACATTGACCGCGTTCCTACGCTGAATAAGCTGAAATTTTTCAAAAATATGCAACAGAAAATCAGATTTATAAACCCACAATATGTTATAGAATAGCTATATCGAATTGAATGCACAACTCGGTGATTTTTGCTTATCAGGATTGCACACACAATGCCGGAAGTCCTCTCCTACTCGGTAGAGGACTTCTTTTCATGTAAAAAAATATATAACTTAGAGATCCGCCGCCTTGCCGAATTTCTGCGGGACGATGAGGATTCTTTCGTTAAAATCTTGTCTGACAAGACCAACGACGATATACAAAAGCAGCAAAATATCTAAAGGACGAGATACTGGAAACCTCCGAACTGATGCAAAACTCCATCTACGAAAATGCACACGTCGCACTCGACCAGGCGGAGTACCAGAAACGCTACGATGCTCTGACCGCACGGTTCGACAAGGCCAAGGCGCGGCTGGAGATGGTCGAAGCCGCCATCAAGGATAAACAGTCCAGGCAGGCGACCATCGAAGCCTACCTCGAAACCCTCAAGGCGCAGGACACCCTGGTGGAGCGGTTCGAGCCATCCCTCTGGTGTGCGCTGCTGGATTTCGTGACGGTCTACTCCAAAGAGGATGTACGGTTCACATTCAAGGACGGGACGGAAATAAGGGCATAAGGGCAAAAAGGAACTCCTCACTTCCGCATCGGAGGTGAGGAGTTTCGTTTTATTAGTGGCACAGCTTAGTACCCCAGCTTGTGGAGCAGCTTCTCCACATCGGCGGCTTTCAGCACCTTACCCATAGATACCACCTGCTCATTGACTACAATGGCGGGCATACTCATAACGCCATAGGACATTACCTTTTCCATGTCGGTGATATACTCGACTTCCAAATTCAGTCCCATATTCTTGACGGTCTGCTTCGCATTTTCATACTGCTCATGGCAGGACTTGCAGCCAGCCCCCAGCACCTTGACACAGCAGATACCGTCCACGGTTTTCCCGCAGCACTCATTTGTTGCTTTGACCTCCGTTGCTTCACCGGCAGGCGCAGCGCCGCCACAGCAGCAAGAGGGAGCTTTCGTTTCTTCTTTCCTCTTTCCAAACAGTGACATGATAAATACCTCCATTTCTTATTTGACGCTTTCAAAGCGTTTTTTCAAGATTTTGTATTTGACGGGAACCAGCCCTTTGTCCCGTTGGCTATCTTCACCAGAAACAGCATGACCGGGACTTCCGTTAAAACACCGACCGTCGTAGCGAGGGCTGCGGGGGACGTTGTTCCGAATAGAGCGATAGCCACCGCCACTGACAATTCAAAGAAGTTGGACGCTCCAATCATTCCCGCAGGAGCAGCTATATTGTGCGGCAACTTCAATATTCGGCAGGCGGTATAGGCGATTGCAAAAATCAAGAAAGTCTGCAATACCAGCGGAACGGCGATCAAAACAATATGCAGCGGATTTTCCAGAATGACGTTGCCTTGAAAAGCGAAAATCAAAATCAAAGTCAGCAGCAGGCCAATGGTCGTCACGCTGTCGAATTTGTGGACAAACACATTTTCAAAATAATCCTTGCCCTTTTTTCCTATAACGATAGCTCTGGTAGCCATACCGCCTAACAGCGGTATCACAACGAACAGCACCACGGAGAGAATAAGCGTATTCCACGGCACGGATACATTTGAAACGCCCAACAGGAATTTCACAATAGGGACAAATGCAAAAAGGATAATAAGGTCGTTTGTCGCCACCTGCACCACCGTATAGGCCGGGTCGCCGTTTGTCAGCGTACTCCACACGAACACCATAGCGGTACAAGGCGCCGCGCCCAGCAGTACGGCTCCGGCAAGATATTCCGTAGCCAGTTCCGGGGTGATAAAGTCCTTAAACAGCACAAAGAAGAACAGGCTTGCAATGCCGTACATGGTGAACGGCTTTATCAGCCAGTTCGTTATCCATGTCACAAATAATCCCTTTGGGTTTTTCCCCACATTCTTGATACTTCTGAAATCCACCTTCATCATCATCGGATAAATCATCAGCCATATAAGAATTGCCATCGGAATTGAAACTTTGGCGTATTCAAACCTATTCAGAAAATCGGGTATCTGCGGCAGGAATTTTCCAATCAGCACGCCCGCCGCCATACACAGAATAACCCAAACGCTCAGATACTTCTGGAATACACTAATTCCCGCCTTTTCTTTTTCCATAAAGCGCACCCCCTATATCAGCAGAGACTGAAATGCGTTAAAGAAGTAGCCTACGATAATAATACCGCCCGTGCATATCCCAATAAAAATCCGCAGCAGCTTCGGTTTGACCGCCTTGCGGAGCATAATCATGGACGGCAGGGACAAGGTTGTGACGCCCATCATAAAGGACAGGACGACCCCCAGCAGCGCCCCTTTTACCAACAGCGCCTCCGCAATCGGGATAGTGCCGAAAATGTCAGCATACATCGGGACACCGGCAATCGTGGCGATAACCACTCCAAAGGGATTGTTGTCACCCAACGCCGTCACAATGAAATCTTCGGGTATCCAGTTGTGGATCAGTGCCCCGATACCCACCCCGATCAACACATAAGGGGCTACTTTCTTTGCGGTGGAAACGACCTGCTCCCACGCATAGGTCAGACGGTCTTTGAAGTGCAATTCCTCCTGCGGAACATCAATCGCTTTGCCGTTTCTGATATATTCCTCCACATATTTTTCAAGGTGCAGCTTTTCGATCAGCGTTCCTCCCGCAACCGCTATCACCAGTCCGAGAAGCACATACACGATTGCCACTTTCCACCCGAAAATACTCATTAAGAGTACAAGACTGCCGAGGTCTACCATAGGAGAAGAAATCAGGAACGAAAACGTCACACCGAGGGGCAATCCCGCACTTGTAAATCCGATAAATAGCGGAATGGACGAGCAGGAACAGAACGGCGCTACAGTTCCTAACAAAGCGGCGATACAGTTTGCGCCGATCCCGTGAAACCGTCCGAGGATTTTCTTTGTTCGTTCCGGCGGGAAATAGCTTTGAATATACGATATAATCAAAATCAGAACACCGAGCAGCACCATAATTTTGATCGTATCGTAAATAAAGAACAGAACGCTGCCGCCTATTTTTCCCGTCGTATCCAGACCGCAGGCGTTCAGTCCCCAAGAAATGAGCCTGTTCAGCCAACCCATACCGAGAATTTCATTCTGAAAGAAATCCCATGTGTTTTTCAAATGATCCATATAATATCCTCCTTTTCAGATTGTTAGATTGAAATATGTCTATGTATTGGGTTTTAAGATAGCCGGCCGGAAAAGTGAGTTGGTATTTTCACTTCTCACAGCACGGCTGATCTTTATCTGTGCCGCTTACTGTTGTAAGCTGCTGCAAGCATTTCACCGCTGCGGCGGCTCCCTCCGGCGAGATGGAATAGTGCGTCCACTTTCCCTCTTTGCGTCCCACAACGATTTCCGAATCGCAGAGTATTTTCATGTGGTGGGAAAGGGTGGGCTGGGTGATATGCAAATCGTCCAGCAGAACACAGGCACATTTTTCGCCGCCTTGGAGCAGTTGCAGGATTTTAATTCGGTTCTCGTCGCAAAGCGCCTTAAACATCCCCGCCATCTGCTTCTCTTTTGTCTGCAAGCGCGTCACCTCCCATAGACGATTTTCTATTTATCTATATTATACGCGACACATTGAAGTTTGTCAATGGGTACGCTGTAATTTTTTCAAAAAAATGTAGTGTTACAATAGATGTGAGACCGAAAGATAAAAAAGCCAAGGAACAGCGCCGGTAGGCGCCCGCAGGCTATTTTGGGCACCGCAAGAGGAAAAGCTCCTGCCCATACATACAAAAGGACGAAACGACAAAAAAATCGAGTGCCCATTCCCAACTCTCAGGTTGGTTATGAACACTCGATATGGTGCGGGTAACAGGACTTGAACCTGCACAGCCTTGCGACCATATGGACCTGAACCATACGCGTCTGCCAATTCCGCCATACCCGCATATATTGATTTGAGATCGCCCGGCTCAAATCATAAGCCGCCTTTTGCGAAATGCCTTTTCGCGTTTAACAGCGTTTTAAATTATAACATAATATTCAAAAAAAATCAACCCCTTTTCACAAAAAATTTGTATGAAAAATTTTATATTAAAATTTTGTGTTTGTTTTCTTCCAGTCGGATATGCGTTGTGACATCTTATGCGTTATGGCAAAATAAGAAGCTCGTCGCGGTCCAGACCTTATTCGACATCGACAAAATAGATAAAAATATTTCTAAAAAGGTAGCAGGTTATAAAATTCGACAAAATAATTATCAAAAAAGTTCTTGTATAACATTGATTTTTTAGTCATCTTTACAAAAAAGTATAGATTTGGGCAATAAAGCTCAACTTTTGTTTTGATTTTTCGATTTTGATGATTATAATTGAAAATACACGAACGGTGTCCGATGAAAGCGAATAACTTTCACGGAAAATAATTTTAAAGGAAGTGTTGATATGGAAAAGATGATCAATGTACTTATCGGAGAAAGATCGCCGAAAATAGGTATCGAATGGGCGTCCATGCTGAAGAAAGCCGGATTTTGCGCTTTCTCCCGCCAAGACGCAAAATCCGTTTATGATTTTGCTGTGGAAAAACGCCCCGAAATGATACTGCTGTCCGACGGCTCGCGCGAGCCTAAGCTAATAAGGACGCTGCGCGGCATACCCGACTATTTCCCCTATATCGCGGTAACGGTAAACAGCAACGATACGCTCACCCAAAACAAATTCCGCTCCGCCGGAGCCGACCGCTGTATAAGCTGCCCGCCCGACGGCTCAGGTCTGGCTTTGGAGCTTATGTCCATGATGTCGCCGGATCACCCCTGCCCTTCCGGCAATAAAATAATGGGACTGGAGCGGACGGTAACGGATATTATCCGAAGAGTAGGTATCCCCGCGCATATCAAGGGCTACAACTACATACGCACCGCGATAATCATGACGGTGGAAAATCCCGAAGTGCTCAACAAAGTGACTAAAGAGCTTTACCCCGTTATCGCCCAAAAATTCCATACCACATCTTCTTGTGTGGAACGCGCCATGCGCCACGCTATCGAAATATCATGGGACAGATGTGATAAAGATGATTTTTGCAGTCAATTCGGTTACTTTGACCTGAGCGGAAAGCCTACCAACTCCGAATTTATAGCGGCGATAGCCGACAGCCTGATAGTGGACCAAACGGAGGGCAAAATTTCCGTTTTGATGTGATTTGGCTTTTTCCGCAAAATTTACCGAAAATATATTCTTTACTATTGCAACTGTACCAAAATTATGATAATATAAATATGGGCAGGCATACGAAAAACCAAGCTGCCCCACGACGATTTTCGGGACTTTTACGCTCCGACGTACAGAAGCTCCCGACGCTGCCGCCGTGGGGTAATTTAATTTTTCGGGCGGCGTCTTTTAAATGCGGGCATAAAGCAAAAAACGGAGGAAATAGATATGAGTATCGAAGGAAAGATAAAGCGCGGAGAGACCTCTTTGGGGATAGAGTTCGGCTCGACGCGTATCAAGGCGGTAGTAGTAACGGACGACGGCAAGCCCGTTGCCTCAGGCTCTTATTTGTGGGAAAACCGATATTCCAACGGCATTTGGACATATACTCTTGAGGATATACATAACGGTATACAGGGAGTTTACAGCGACCTTTTGAAAAATCTGCGGTTAAAATACGGTATCATACCGAAAACCTACGGTTCGATAGGAATAAGCGCCATGATGCACGGGTATATGGCGTTTGACGAAAGTGACAGGCTGCTTGTACCTTTTCGTACATGGAGGAACACCTTTACCGAAAAAGCCGCCGACAGACTGACGGAATTATTTGATTATCCCATCGCTCAAAGATGGAGCATAGCGCATTTATACCATGCCGTTATAAACAAAGAGCCTCACCTTGAAAAGCTGTCCTACATCACAACGCTTGCGGGACACGTCCATTATATGCTGACCTCCCGCCATGTGCTGGGTATAGGCGACGCGTCGGGTATGTTCCCGATAGACATTAGCGCTCATGACTACAACAAGGATATGATGTACGCGTTCAATGCCGAGGCGCAAAAGTACGGCTTTGACAAGCCGCTGGAGGGATTGCTGCCGCAGGTGCTTTGCGCGGGAGATTTTGCTGGACGGCTCACCAAAGACGGAGCAAAGCTGCTGGATCCGTCCGGAAATCTGGAAGCCGGCATACCGTTCTGTCCGCCGGAGGGCGACGCGGGAACGGGCATGACGGCGACCGACAGCGTGCGTCCCCGCACCGGCAACGTATCCGCGGGAACTTCCGTTTTTGCGATGGTGGTATTGGAAAACGGGCTGAAAAAGCCGCACCGCGAGATAGATCTCGTGACCACCCCCTCAGGCGACCTTACCGCAATGGTACATTGCAACAACTGCACTTCCGAGCTTAACGGCTGGATAGGGATATTCAAAGAGCTTGCCGACCGTCTGGGCTGCGATATAGAAATGTCGGAGCTTTACAAAACGCTGTTCGAGCTTGCGCTGACGGGCGACCCCGACTGCGGCGGGCTGACTGCCTGCGGGTATCTCTCCGGCGAGCATATCACGGGATTTGAAGAGGGTCGTCCCTTATTTGTCCGCACGCCGGACAGCAAATTCACCCTTGCGAATTTTATGCGCGCTCAGCTTTTCTCCTCTCTTGCAACGCTTAAAAAAGGCTTGGATATACTTTTAAAGGAAGAAAACGTCGGGGTGGATATACTTAACGGTCACGGAGGATTTTTCAAGACCGAAAACGTCGGTCAGCGTATACTTGCCGCAGCCGCCGACGCTCCCGTTGCGGTAATGCAGACCGCCGGAGAGGGCGGCGCGTGGGGGATAGCCCTGCTCGCGTCGTACATGATAAACAAGGACAAGGACGAGAGCCTTGCCGAATGGCTGGACAGAAAGGTGTTTTACAACACAAAGATCAACACGGTATCTCCCGTCGCTAAGGACAGGGACGGATTTGATAAATTCATGCAAAGCTATGAAAAAATGCTTGCAGCGGAACGCGCAGCCGTGGATAATATTTGATGTAAAAATCTTCCGCGGGATATTGCATTTTCTTTGAAAATATGATAAAATAAACGTAGTTTAATATGCTGACCGAAGCGGAGCTTCGGGGAAAATACGGTTTGAAAGGTTTGTAAGCCGAGTAGGTAATTGTGATCCGGTTCGAGTCCGGAACAACTGTCATTACTGTGTTTGAGCGGAATAACTGCGCCTTGCGGCGCGGTGTTTTTCGTGCATAAGTCAGGGTACTTCCGTATTTTTCGGTAAAGCAGTCTGGGACAGGCAGGCGCGGCCGTTTGGCACGCGCCTTTTATTTTTGCCGCTGCGTTACCGTAAAATCGGCTGTTAAATAAAACATCTGAAAGGAAGTATCAAAATGAAAACAAAAGCAAAAAGGCTTGCCGGATTTGCTCTGGCAGCCGCAATGACGGCGTTTTCCCTCCCGCTAACGGTTTTTGCGCAGGAAAACACCGACAGTTTCACGCTTAAAGCGGGGGATCTGCTGACGCTGAACTATGTCAGCCCACAAGGAGAAGGCTTTGCGCAGCGGATAGGCAAATATGAATCAAATGACGCCGAGGGCAGCGCTTATCTCGTCACTCTCCCCTACGGCGCGACATACGACGCCGAGGACGTTATTGTAAAGGACGGATACGAGCTTAGCTGCTATTCGCTTGTCGCAGACGGAAACGCCGCCGTTCCCGACAAAGCGGAAAGCCTTGAGCAGGGGCTCAAAACGCCGCTCACCGACAATGATTTCAAAAGCTACAATCAGGGCTTTTGGTCGGTAACGAAAAATCTGTATTACGACGAGGGGTATTCCATGCCGATAAAGCAGGTCAAGGGCGTACTGCTTACCTTGAGCTGCAAAGCGGAATGTGACGTAATCATACTTCAGACCTCCACCCGCGACCCGTATTCCCCCTACTGGGAAGGAAAGGGCTATCAGTCCTCCCCTTACCTTATAAAGGACGGCGCCGATCTTAAAGAGCTGTCCGACAGCAACAACATCGACAACACGGACTACAGCGGGATATATTTCCGTCTGGAAAACGACGTTACCCTCCCCGACGGCTGGCAGCCTGTCGGAACGAGCAAAAACCGTTTTGGCGGGTATATCGACGGCAACGGCAAGACTCTTACCGTCCCCGCAGGAAGTCTGTCGCTTATCGGCGTTCCGAGCGGCGCAAAGCTGTCCGACCTTTCGATATACGGTGAAAAAATACCCGGCTACGGAGTCATTCAGGGGTACACTACCGGCTGCACGATGGATATATACAACGTTACCATAAGATCCGGCTCGCATATCCTTTACTCCGGCTTTGTGGGCGGATACGGCAGCGACTCGGTAAATATTTACAACAGCACGGTGGAATCCGGCGTGGTCATAGGCGACGACGGGAGCTGGGGCGACCTCGGCGACACCGATACCGTCTACCCGTTTGTGGGAACGTTCAGCCACCGCGACAATATCGGCTCGTTCGGCGGAGCGTTCAACGGCACTATAAGCGGCTGCGTAAGCTATGCCACGGTATACGGTCATAACAATGTCGGCGGCATAGTCGGCTTTAAAGGGCAGTCGATGAGGGACTTTTACATAAACAACTGCGCGTTTTACGGCGACATCGTTTCCAACGGCGAAATGTTAGGCGGTATCGTCGGAAACGGCTATACATCGGGCTCCGCGCCCGCCACCCCCTGCGTTACGATAGAAAACTGCTACGCTACCGGCAAAATATCCGGCGAAAATAACGTCGGCGGTATCTTCGGCGGCGAAAAGGGCGCAAAAGCCTGTCGGAACAACGGCATAGGCAGAATAAGGAACAACTACTTTGCGGGCTCGGTAAAAGCAAGCTCGGACGACGCGGCGGTAGGCGGCATAATCGGCTACATGAACACGATGGACCGCTACAACATCATATACAACAACTATTATATAAACAATTGCGGTTCAAAAAGCGGCATAGGTAAGCTGGAGGCGTATGTTTCGGCAGAGGAGGACAGCCACTACGGAATAGCCGCCGACCCCACGGGAGCAGGCGCGGCAACGATAGCCGTCGGATTTTCTCCCGCTGCGCTGACCGACGGCACGCTAGTCGCCAAGCTCAATTCCTCCAAGACCGCCCCCGATTATGAGCAGGGCGAGCTTTATCCCGTGTTTGGCGGAAATACCCATATCACCTCGGTCACTTCCAAAAGTCTGCTTACAAGTCCCGAAAAAAGCGTGACCGCCTATACGGATTATTCCGCTTTGGAAAATTACGATCTTACGGTCAAATACAGCGACGGCACTTTTGAAACCGTCCCCTCCTCCGACGGAGTTTTTTCGGGCGTGGATTTTACCGTACCCGATTATCAGCTTGCCGGCGTGGAATACGGCAATTACTCGATGGATTTCGGGGTAAAGGTGTCCCCTGTCCCTAACGGCAAAACCGCGGCATACATCACGGTGCTGGGCGACTATCCGCACGGCAGGGAGGAACGCCACACGCTGAAAGAGGGCGGACTTACCGAATGGGTAAAACGCACCTCCTATGTGATAGACGGCAGCACGGTAAAAGACCTGCTGGACGTTTGCTTTGAAGATAAGGGACTTATCGCGGACGAATCGAAAGGATACATATCCTCCGTGACCTTCGGCGATACTACCGTCGGCGAGTTTACCAACGGCAGATACTGCGGCTGGCAGTACATGGTGAACGGAGAATCGCCCGACAGGAGCATGCAGGACTATGTGCTGTCCGACGGCGACGAGGTGGTGTTCTACTACACCGACAATTATGTTATCGAAAACTGGGATACGAGCTTTGATTCGGACAAGGTGACCGTCACTATCGACGACCTGCCGAACGCAGAGGACGTTACCCTTGAGGACAAGGCGGACGTTTTAAAGGCGGCCGAAATGTTCGACAAGCTGTCCGACGCGGAAAAAGCCTACGTTCCCGACGAGGAAAAGGAAAAGCTCGGCGCGCTGCTCGAACGGCTTGATAAGCTGAGCGCGGAAGAAAACCGCCGCTGCGCGCATGAAATATATCTCGAAACGGCAAAGCTGCTTAAAAACTACGCCGAAACCAACACGGTTTCGATAAACGCCATAGGCGGCGACTGGATAATAACGGGGCTGGCGCGCTCCGGCTATATCACCGATAAAATAAGCGACGCTTATTACAGCGAAGTGGCAAAGGCGGTCGCCGAAAACGGCTCCGCAAAGCTGCACCGTGCGAAATCCACTGAAAATTCCCGCGTGGTGCTGGCTCTTACCGCCATCGGCAGGGACGTTACGAACGTTGTCGGATATGACCTTTTGCAGCCCCTTTCCGACTTAGATTATGTAAAAACTCAGGGCGTGAACGGTCCGATATGGGCGCTTATCGCCTTTGATTCGCACGATTACGAAATACCCGCCGCCGATGTCGGAAAAACCCAAACCACCAGAGAAGCCCTCATTTCATACATTCTGGACGAACAGCACACCGACGGCGGCTGGGGCTTGGAAAAAGAAAGCGAGCCGGATATAACCGCCATGGCTGTGCAGGCTCTCGCGCCTTACCGCAAGGATAACGCCGAGGTTTTAGCCGCGGTAAACGCCGCCGTTGAATACTTATCGGACTGCACCGAAAGCCTCAGCGGCGCATACCCTTGCGAAACGTCGGCGCAAATAGCGGCGGCGCTTTGCGCGGTAGGTGAGGATATTTGCTCGTTCTCGGACGGCAGGATAATGCAAATGCTGACGGATAACTTTACCGAAAAGGGCTTTTCGCACAGCTACGGAGAAAGCGCCGACCAAATGTCAACGGAACAGGCGTTCCTCGCGCTTAACGCATATGAACGGCTGCTCGCGGGAGAACCTTCGCTTTACGACATGGGCGAAATTGAAATAACCTTAGCTCCCGCCGACAGCGGCGACAAACAGCCGAACGAGCCTGAAAAAGATAAGGATAACACCGACAGCAAGCCGAACGGCGATAATGTCGGCACGGGAACAGACGAAAACCCGAACACGGGCGTTCCCGTTGTCTGCGGCGAATCGGCGCTTGCCGCGTCGTCGATACTGTTTGCGGCAGCGCTGCTTTTAAAGAAAAAACGCAAATAAACTTTCGGCAAGATACGGGCAGGTGTAAGATATGGAATTTATAAAAAAATACAAATATCCGGCGCTTGCCCTGCTTGCCGCGACGGTGCTGGCGGCCGCTGTAATTCTTTTGGGCGGTCGGGCAGACACGCGGCAGGACGACGTTTCGCAAAGCCTTACGGAAAGCAGCGAGATCTCAAAAGTCACGGAAAGCGCTTCCCAAACGACCGATAGCGAAACAAAGCCCGCCGTATCAACCGCCGCGACCTCGGAAAAGCCGCAAAGCACCACCGTCGAGAGCCTGCCCGAAAAAACGGAAAGCTCTACGATTTTCTCCTCCGATTTGCCGCAAACCTCAAAGCCCGCCGTATCGCCGCCGCCTGCCACCGTAAAACCTCCCGCGACTGCCGCGCCCGTCACTACAACACAAACGAGCCGACCCGCGACCGAGGCGATACCCTCAAAGCGATATGACAGCAAATGCACCTTTGTGATAAGCTGCGTTTCCCTGCTGGATAACCTTGACCGACTGGACAAAAACAAACGCTCTCTCGTCCCTGAAAACGGAATACTGTTTTCCTCCGCGTCGGCGGGCTTTGACAAAGGAGAAAGCGTTTACGATATTTTAAGGCGTATCTGCACCGAAAACGACATACAGCTGGAGGCGTCCTACACTCCCGCTTTGGGCAGCTCCTACATAGAGGGGATAAACAACCTGTACGAGTTCGACTGCGGCAGCTCCTCCGGCTGGCTTTATACGGTAAACGGTGTTCAGCCGGATACCGGCTGTTCCTCCTTTAAACCAAAGGACGGCGACAAAATAGAATTTATCTATAAATGCGGAGAATAAACTTTCTGAAAGGGGGAATATCATGCGCGGCTTTAAAAAATATCACCCGTTCGCGTCGGCGGTGTTTTTGCTTTCGGTGACGCTTATCACGGCATTTTTGCAGCACCCGCTTTTTACGGCGGTATCGCTTATCACGGCGTCGCTCACCGCCGTGAGCCTTAAAGGCATAAAAGCGCTGAAACCGCTGCTGTACATACTCCCCTTTTACCTTTTCGCCTGCGTGATAAACCTTTTGTTCAACAACGCGGGCGTGACCGTTTTGTTCGTACTTCCCACCGGCAACAACGCCACGCTTGAAACCTTGGCATACAGCCTTAATTCGGGGGCGGCTATGGCGGCTCTCGTGATGTGGTTTTACTGCTCATGCGAGATATTTACCTCGGACAAGGTCGCGTATCTTCTGGGCTGCGCCGCGCCTAAGCTGGGGCTGCTGCTGACCATGATACTGAGATTTGTGCCGCTGCTCGCCCGTCGGATAAAACAATGCGCCCACGCGCAGCGATTTATCGGATGTGACGTATACAGCGGCGGGCCTGTTGTCCGCGTAAAAAACGCGGTAAAGGTGCTGTCAACGGCGATAGCCGCCTGTGCGGAGGGCGCGGCGCGGACCGCCGTTTCCATGAAAGGGCGCGGCTACGGGATAAAAGGCGTGCGGCGCACTTCTTATACCGTCTTCCGATTTGCGGCAAAGGAGGCTGCGGTGACGGTCGCCGTTTTTGCGCTTACGGCGGCGATAGCGGCGGGCGGAGCTTTTGGAGCGGCAGAGTACGGCTTTTACCCTTACATCTTTGCAAAAACCGACGCGGCGGCGATCATCCTTGCGGCGGCTTGGACGCTGCTGTGCGTGATACCGCTGTCGATAAATCTGACGGAAAAGCTGAGGATAAGCGAGGTGAAGCATATTGACGCTGTATGAGGTGAACGATTTTTCCTATACCTATCACGGGAAAGACCTCCCCGCCGTAAAAAACATCAGCTTTACTTTAGACGAGGGGGAATTTTTACTTATCTGCGGAAGCTCCGGCAGCGGAAAATCCACCCTGCTTTCCTGTATGAAAGGGCTTGAAGACCGAGGTACGAGCAAGGGAGAGATACTTTTCCTAAAGGAAAACATAAAAAGCTGCGCAAGCTCCGCCCGTGATATAGGCTATGCTTCGCAGTTTCCCGAAGAACAGACGGTAACGGATATTGTGTGGCATGAACTGGCGTTCGGCGCGGAAAACACGGGTATAAAGCAGTCGGAGATACGCTCCCGTATTGCGGAAGCGGCGCTGTTTTTCGGAATAGAGGATCTGCTTTACCGAAAAACCGACGAGCTGTCGGGAGGTCAAAAGCAGATACTCAGCCTTGCGTCGCTGTTGGTGCTTCGCCCCCGCGTGCTGATTTTGGACGAGCCGCTGTCGCAGCTCGATCCGATAGCGGCGGAGGAGCTTACCGCGCTTATCGGGCGCGTCAACCGCGAGCTGGGGATAGCCGTGGTGGTGGCGGAACACCGCCTGCCGGGGCTTATGTCCCTGTCGGATAAGATGTTCGTGCTTGACGGCGGCGTTATCGCCGCAAAGGGCGTTCCGTCGGATATTCCTAAGATACTTCATGAGAAAGCTCACCCCATGCTCTGCTCCATGCCCTGCACCGCAAGAGCCGCAGCGGCTGCCGACGCGGGAGAATACCCGCTTACCGTCAAGGACGGCAAAGCATGGTACAAAAAATATGCCGCGGAACACTCTTTGACGCTACCCGCGACGGCTGCTCCCAAATCGCCCTGCGAACCGCTTTGTTCCTTAAAGGACATATATTTCGGCTATGACAAAACGGACGTGCTGAAAGGGCTTTGTCTGGATATATTCAAAGGCGAGCTTTTGACGGTAAGCGGCGGGAACGCCGCCGGAAAAACCACGCTCCTTTCGCTGATATGCGGTAATCTAAAGCCGATAAGCGGCGGCATACGCTTTTTTGAAAAGCCGCGTTTCGGACTGTTCCCGCAGGAACCCTCCCTTATTTTTTCCGCGGAGAGCGTGCTGGAGGAGCTTGAAAACACCGGCGCTGACGAACAAAAAATTTCACAAATAATAAAGCTGTGCCGACTCGGCAGCGTGCTGCGCAGCCATCCGTTCGACCTTTCGGGCGGAGAGCGGCAGCGCGCCGCGCTTGCGGTGCTGTTTGCAAAAGGCTGCGATGTTCTGCTTTTGGACGAGCCGACAAAGGGGCTGGACTCGGAATACAAGCTGCTGCTGTCGGATATATTAAAGCGGTTTTGTCTTGGCGGAGGCTCCGTAGTTTTGGTGAGCCACGACGTTGATTTCTGCGCGGAAAACGCCGACAGATGCGCGCTGCTTTTCGGCGGAGAGATAACCTGCTGCTGCACGCCGGAGGAATTTTTCACCTCCAACCTGTTTTATACGACCGACGCGGCAAAGACCGCGCAGGGTACTGCGGACGGGATATTCACTTCCGAGCAGCTCATAGGATCGGTCGGCGGGAACATATCCCGCAAAGAAACAATCCCGAACGGGCTTTTTGACTTTCAAACCGCCCCTGAGCCGCCCGAAACCGCCCCACCGAAGAAAAAGCCGCTTTTCAGAAAAATATGCACCGCGCTCGGCGGGTTATCCGCGGCGGCGGTGATGGTGCTGAACAGTGGGCTGTTCCCGATAAAAATACCCGAAGAGCCGTTTTTCCTGCCATATCTTCCGCTCATACTTCCCGTGATATTGCTGCTTATAGGGATAGCGCCGAAAAACGACCTTTCCCCTCCCGTGCGGAAAAAACCGCGTCAGACTGCGCAGGTCGTCACCCTGCTCGTTACAGCGGCAGTCGTCGTGCTGACTGCGGCGATACTTATGCCGCTTGCGACGGGACGGCTCTATTACGCCGTCGCCCTATTGATACTGGTCGAATGTCTGATACCGTTTTTTATCTTTTTGGAAAAGAAAAAGCCCTCCGCAAAGGATATTGCGGCAATGGCGGTCATGTGTGCCGCCGCCATAGCGGGACGCGGACTGTTCTTTATGCTCCCGCAGTTCAAGCCGACAGCGGCGCTGGTCATAATAACGGCGGCGGTGTTCGGCGCACAGCCCGGCTTTATCGTGGGCGCCGCAACCATGCTTGCCTCAAACATGATGTTCGGTCAAGGGCCGTGGACGGTCTGGCAAATGTTGGCAATGGGGCTTACGGCATTTTTCGCAGGACTGCTTTTTTACAACAGGCGTTCCAAAACCGCGATGTGCATATACGGATTTTTTTCCGTGCTGATAATATACGGCGGTATAATGAACATATCGGGCTACCTGACGGCGCAGCCGGTCTTTGACGCGGGAACGTTTTTCGCCTATATCGCAACGGCTCTGCCGTTCGATATTATCCACGCGACGGCAGCGGCGGTATTCATACTTTTGCTGTCCGGCGAGCTGGTAAAACGGCTCGACAGGATAAAGGAAAAATACGGATTATTTGTCTAAACTTACTCATATCAAAAACGGAGCGCACAGCGCTCCGTTTTTGATATTTCTCAGTAGTATTTCAATCAGCCGAGCCTTGCTCCGAGGTCTGCAAGCTCCTGCTTCAACTCCTCCGGCAGCTTTTCACCGAACTGCTTGTAGAATTCGCCCATCTCGGCGACTTCTTTCTTCCACAGCTCCTTATCCACCGCGAGCAGCTTATCCTCTATCTCCGGGGTGACCTCGTCCTCGATACCCTCAAGGTTGATGTCGCCTTTCTTGGGAAGATAGCCGATAGGCGTTTTATCCGCGTCGATAGTGCCCTCGCATCTCTTGATTATCCAATCGAGGACTCTCATGTTGTCGCCAAAGCCGGGCCACATAAAGTTGCCGTTCTCGTCCTGCTTGAACCAGTTTACGTTAAATATGAGCGGCGCTTTATCGCCGAGCTTTTTGCCCATTGCCAGCCAATGTGCCCAGTAGTCTGCCATATGATAGCCGCAGAAAGGCTTCATCGCCATCGGATCGTGGCGAAGTACTCCGACCGCGCCGGTAGCTGCGGCGGTGGTTTCGGAAGAAACCGCAGAGCCTACATATGTACCGTGCTGCCAGCTAAAGGACTGATATACCAGCGGAGTGGTAGCCGCACGACGTCCGCCGAAGATTATCGCGCTTATCGGCACGCCCTGCGGGTTGTTGAATTCGGGCGAAATGCAGGGGCAATTCTGTGCGGGCGCGGTAAAGCGTGAGTTGGGATGAGCCAACTTTTTGCCCTCCGCCGTGTACTCCTTGCCGTTTACCTTTTTGCCTGTCCACTCGGTAGCGTTTTCGGGCGGGTTCTTGTCCAGTCCCTCCCACCATACCGTGTTGTCGTCGTTATTTATGGCAACGTTGGTAAAAATCGTATTCTTCATAGTGGAAGCGAGCGCGTTGTAGTTGGATTTTGCGTTCGTTCCGGGGGCAACTCCGAAAAATCCGTTTTCGGGATTTATAGCGTACAGTCTGCCGTCGGGTCCCTGTTTCATCCATGCTATATCGTCGCCTACCGTGAATACCTCATATCCCGCTTTCTTATACCCCTCGGGAGGGATAAGCATAGCGAGGTTGGTCTTGCCGCAGGCGGAGGGGAAAGCGGCGGTTATGTACTTAACGTCGCCGTCCGGCTTTTTAACGCCGAGGATAAGCATATGCTCTGCCATCCAGCCCTCTTTCCAGCCCTGATAGGACGCTATGCGCAGCGCAAAGCACTTTTTACCGAGCAAAACGTTTCCGCCGTATGCGGAGTTTATCGACCAGATGGTATTATCCTCCGGAAACTGCACGATATATCTCTTTTCGGGATCGACGTCCGCCTTGGAATGAAGACATCTTACAAAGTCGTCCGACTCGTCGCCGAGATTCTTGAAAGCGTCAGCGCCCATTCTGGTCATGATGTCCATGTTGAGTACGACATATATAGAATCGGTAAGCTCCACGCCGACCTTGGCGATGGGAGAGCCTATCGGACCCATCGAATAGGGGATAACATACATAGTACGCCCTTTCATAACTCCGTCGTAAAGCGGAGTGAGCTTTGCGTACATTTCCTTGGGGTCGCACCAGTTGTTGGTCGGACCCGCGTCCTCTTTATTTCTTGAACAGATAAACGTTCTGTCCTCAACACGCGCCACGTCGTTTTCGGCGGTGCGGTGGTAAAGACAACCGGGCAGCTTCTCCTGATTCAGCTGTATCATCTCGCCGGTGGCGATAGCCTCGTCGCGCAGCGCCTGAAGCTGAGCCTCGCTGCCGTCTATCCAGATAACCTTATCGGGCTTGCAGAGCGCTTTCATTTCTTCTACCCATTTAAGCACATTTTGATTTTTGGTCATATTCTTGATCTCCTTTTCTTTTATTCGCGGAAACGTCTTTTCGGCATATACAACCGCAAACGCGTAAAATCAGCCGCGAGCGGCGGTAAGATCAGCGCCGAAAATATTACCTCGTTCCCCTTATACTATTATAAACCATTTTTCGCAATAGGTCAATAGGAGAAACAAGATTTTTGAAAAAATATTCCTGCGCGCGGTATAAACCGCCGCCGCGACCGCGAATAATAACTTTATAGGTAAAAACTCCCGCCTGTCCGAGCAGCGGGAAACGACCAGAAAATTTTCAAAGGATACCATATGACGGAAAAACCCGACAAATTGCTTCTTATATATATCGCAGCGGCGGCGTTTTTGCTGTGCGCGGCGCTGTCCGTGACGGTCTGTGTGCTGTTCCCGCAGTTTTCCGCTTATGCGGCGGCAGCGGCTGCGGGGCTGTTTTTTGCCGCCGTATGCTATCTTGCCGCGCTGAGGCACGCCACCTCATATACCTTAAAAGACGGGCGGCTCACCGTCACAACGGGAGTATTTATAAGGCGCATAAGCTGCCTTTATATGGACAGGGTGACGGTCGTGACGCATTACAGTCTGCCCGCGGGGGTGAGCTTTTGCACCGTGCGCGTTCAGGGCGGAGGCGCGTTGATACTTACGGGAAAGCTGAGTCTGTAAATGTATTTGACAAATTCAAGAAAATAGGCTATACTGTAAGTAACGGCTAAAGCCTACCGCTTGAAAGGAAGACACGATATGGAAAAAGCAAAGGTGTATTTCACAAAGAAGATAACCCCCGAAACGGTGGTAAAAATGTTTGACATACTTGACATAAAGCTGTCGGGTAAAGTTGCGGTAAAGGTACATTCCGGCGAGGCGGGAAACCAAAACTACCTGCGCCCCGAATTTATGCGTCCCGCAGTCGAGCACGTCGGCGGGACCGTCGTGGAGTGCAACACCGCCTACGCGGGAGAGCGCAACAGCACCGAAAAGCACAAAAAGCTCATCGCGGCGCACGGCTGGACGGAGCTTTTCGAGGTTGACTTAATGGACGCCGAGGGACCCGATATGCGGTTGGAAATACCCAACGGCAAGGTGCTTAAAGAAAATTTTGTCGGCAAAAATCTTGCAAATTACGATTCAATGCTTATACTCTCCCATTTTAAGGGACACCCCGCGGGCGGTTACGGAGGAGCGCTGAAACAGCTTTCCATCGGCTGCGCGTCCACGGTGGGCAAATGCCTGATACACTCCGGAGGACTCATCTCCGACCAGAATACGGTATGGGAGCATATGGCGCAGCAGGACGTATTTTGCGAAGCGATGGCTGACGCCGCGGAAAGCGTGGCAAACTATTTCAAGGGCAGGATAGCCTATGTAAACATGGTCTGCAATCTTTCGGTAGACTGCGACTGCTGCTCGGTAGCGGAAGACCCCTGCATGGCGGATATAGGGATACTCTCGTCGCTCGACCCGATAGCGCTGGATAAAGCGTGCCTTGACCTTATCTACGCGTCGAACGACCCCGGCAAGCCGCATTTTCTGGAACGAGTGGAATCCCGTCACGGCGCGCACACCATCGACGCCGCCGCTGAGCTTGGCTTCGGCACAAAAGAATACGAGCTTATCGAAGTTGATAACTGAGCATTTTAAAAAACAGCCGTGCTATTTTGCACGGCTGTTTTCAGCTTGTCGGAAAATCCTCCCTACGGTCGGATTTCCCGACAAGCTGCGTTTTATTATTTCAGCAGCTCCTCAACGTCTATTTCTTCACCGTCCTGCCACAGGCGCTCCAAATCGTAAAACTCTCTTGATTCGGAGTGGAAGATGTGAAACACAACGTCGATATAATCCAGCACTATCCAGTTTGCGCTTTGCCTGCCCTCATAATGCTGCGGGGCAAGTCCTTTTTCGCCCAGCTTGAACTCCACCTCGTCCGCAAGCGCCTTTGCCTGCGTCGTGCTGGACGCTCCCGCGATAACGAAATAGTTGCTGATGATGGTAAGGTCGCGCACCTTCAGCACCTTTATATCAAACGCCTTTTTACTGTCGAGCGCTTTTACGCCTTCCTTGAGTATCTCGATATCCGTCATTTGCTTTTCTTCCTTTCATTATGGATCAATGTGTAAAAATTGTAAGCCTTCGCGGTGCAGGGCGCTATAAGGCTGTGCTTGCCCAAGGTCTCCTGTATCGAATATCTCAGCGCGTCATACATGGATTCGTCCAGATCCTCCATACATGAACGCCGAAATTTTTCAACGTCCTTATAACTTCTGTCCTCGCTGGTCATATCGCCGAGATATACTATTTTTTCCAGTAAAGACATATCTGCACGTCCAGCGGTATGGTATCTTACCGCGTTAAGTATATCTGGGTCTGTTATCCCGAGGCTCGTCCTTATATGATATGCGCCCGCGGGAGCGTGCCACAGCGCGGGTATGTACAATTCCTCGCTGCTTACGTCCATATCCGAAAGCGCCGCCTGAGATTTCATCGCCTGCGGCGTTTCCTCTTTTTTTATATCGTGCAGCAATCCCGCAAGATACGCCTTTTCAACGTCGCCGCCGTGTCTTTCCGCAAGCCTGGCGCATTGTTTTGCAACGTTCATGCTGTGGGTATACCGCTTCTTGGACAGTCCGTCCCTGATAAGCCGTTCGTATTCTTCGTATTTTTCCTTATAATCACACATATAATCCGTTTTCCGTTATATACTTTTCAACATCGTTCGGCACCAGCCCCGTTATACTTTCCTTGGCTTTGAGCCGTTCTCTTATCTCGGTGGAGCTTACGCTGACAACGTTGAGATTAAGCACCTTTATTCTTCCCACCTGCGCGGCATATTCGCACATATCGGCATATTCGCCTTCCTCGCGGGCAGCCGCCGTGACTTTACATTCTCCGAGCAGCGCCTCGTATCTGTACCACTTTTCAAAATAAAACAGCATATCCCCGCCTATGATAAGGTAAAACTCCGTGTCGGAGGGGTATTCTTTTTTCAGCTGTCTTACCGTGTTTATGGTATAGCTTGTCCCGCCCAGCCTTTTTTCAACGTCGCATATTTCAAACTGCCCTCTCGCTATCCTGTCGGCAAACGCCAGTCGGCACATTTCGGCTCTCGTTTCGTAGCGTAAAAGTCCGCCGCTGTCCTTATGCGGAGAGCGCTCGGTAGGCACTATCAGCAGCTTTTTCAGCTTCAGATCGTCAAACGCCTGTTCGGCTATGCTGACGTGTCCCGAATGTACGGGATTGAACGCGCCCCCGAAAATACCTATCTTAGTCATCTATGTCCACTACTCTCTTTTTAGGGTCTTTATTTTGGCGGTACAGCACTATTTTTGAGCCTATCACCTGTACCAAAACGCTGCCGGTACGCTCCGCAAGCTCCGCGGCGAGCGTTTTTTTATCCTCCGGCGCGCTTTCGAGAACGTTTATCTTTATCAGCTCGCGTGCCTCTATAGCGGCGTCAAGCTGCTTTACAAGCTCGTCGGACAGCCCGTTTTTCCCTATCTGAAATATCGCGGGCGCTCCCGCCGCTTTTGTCTTGAGCGCGGCGCGCTGCTTTGATGTTATCGTCATAAGTTTTCCTTTCTTTCGCCTTTGCGGAAAATCCCGCGCGGCTGCGCCTACGTTATTTGCTCAGCTCGGCCGCCAGCTTTTCCAAAGCCTTTGCGCGGTGACTTATCCGATTTTTTTCCTCCTCGGAAAGCATAGCCATGCTGGTATCTTCATCGAGCATAAATATCGGGTCGTAACCGAATCCGTTCTCTCCGACGGGCTTTTCTCCGATATAGCCCTCGCACTCTCCCGTAACGCATACCTCATAGTCGTCGTCGCGGATAAAATACAGCGCGCAGACGAATTTCGCCGCTCTAAGCGGAATATCTACGCCGTGCATTTCGTCCAGTACCTTTGCTATCCTTTCCTCGTTGGTGGCGTGCTCGCCCGCGTATCTTGCCGAATATACGCCCGGCGCTCCGCCCAAAAACTCTATGCAAAGTCCGCTGTCATCGGCTATGACAGGCGTTTTCACCATGTCGTATATTGCCTTTGCCTTGATGTGTGCATTTTCGCTGAAGGTCGTTCCGTCCTCCGCTATTTCGGCGGTAATACCCGCTTCCCGCATCGACACCGGCTCGTATCCCAGCGGCGATAACAATGCCTTAAACTCTTTGATCTTGCCCTCGTTGTTTGAGGCAATGATAACTTTCATCGTGTGGTCCTTTCCCTGCCTCAGCTTATCAGCTGAAAATAGCCTCCGCGTAATCACGCGGGACAAACTCCTGAAGATCGTCTATCTTTTCGCCTACTCCCACCAGCTTTACCGGAATACCCAGCTCCTGCTTTATCGGAATGATTATTCCTCCCTTTGCGGTACCGTCCAACTTGGTAAGGACTATGCCCGTTATATCCGCCGTTTCCTTGAACAGCCTTGCCTGATTTACCGCATTCTGACCTGTGGTCGCGTCCAACACCAAAAGTGTTTCAAGCGAGCAGTTGGGCAGATTGCCGCTTATTATTCGGGCTATCTTTTTCAGCTCGTCCATAAGATTTTTCTTGTTGTGCAGCCTGCCGGCGGTATCGCAGATTATCACGTCCGCCTTACGGGCAACGCCCGCCTTTATTGCGTCGAACACCACCGCAGCGGGGTCCGCGCCCTCCGCGTGCTTTATTATCTCCACGCCCGCTCTGTCGGTCCAGACGTTGAGCTGTTCTATCGCCGCGGCGCGAAAAGTGTCCGCCGCCGCCACAATAACTCTTTTGCCCTCGTTTTTAAGGTTGTATGCCAGCTTGCCTATGGTGGTGGTCTTACCCGCGCCGTTCACGCCTATGACCAGCACCACCGACGGCGTGGTATCGAGCTTTAAGGTGTTGTCGCCCTCCACGATGTCGGCGATTATTTTTTTGAGCAGATCTTTTATCTGCGTCGGGTCGGTAACGCCGTTCTTCTTGACCTCCGCGCGCAGGCTCTCGCATATCGCCGCGGACGCCGCCGCGCCTATATCGGACAGTATCAGCGTTTCCTCCAGTTCCTCAAAAAAGTCCTCGTCTATTTTCGTAAAGGAATTTATGACGCTTTCTATCTTGCCGCTGATAGCGTCCTTGGTGTTTTTCAACCCGTTTTTCAGCTTTTCAAATAATCCCATTTTCCCTCCGTAAACGCTATGCCAGTTCTTCCTCCGTCTCTTCGGTAAGCTCCTGCTTTAGCAGTCCCGAAACGCCCTTTTCCTGCATATAAACGCCGTAAAGCACGTCGCAAAGCTCTATCGTGCCGCGTCTGTGAGTGATGACCATTAGCTGAGTGTTGCGCGAAAATCTTTTCAGATACTTTGCGTATGTCTGCACGTTTATCTCGTCAAGCGCGGCGTCCACCTCGTCCAGCATACAAAACGGCGTAGGTCGGTACAGCAATATCGCAAGATATATCGTAAGCGCGACCATCGACTTTTCGCCGCCGGACAGCGCCGTAAGGCTTTTTACCACCTTGCCGGGCGGAGCGGCGTATATCTCCACGTCGGAATTTAACACGTCCTCCGGATCGGAAAGCTCCAGCCGTGCCTCTCCGCCGGAAAATATCTCGCTGAACAGCCGCCCGAAATGCCCGTTTATAATATCAAAGCTCTCGGTAAATCTCCGCTTTATATCCTTGATAAGCTCCTCTATCAGCTTTTCCAGCTCCCGCTTGGAGGTCTCAACATCGTTCAGCTGTTTGGACAGCATATCGTAACGCTGCTGTACCTCGTCCAGCTCCTCTATCGAGCTGTAGTTCACGCTGCCGAGCGACGCTATATCCCTGCGCAGCCGCGCAAGCTCGCTTCTTGCAGCCGGCACGTCCTCCGGCACGCTGTACTTTTCAAACGCCTCGCTGCGCGTCATCTCGTATTTGTCCCACAGCAAGCCGACGGTCTTTTCTATCTGCTCGTCGCATACGCGCTTGCGCTCCTCCTGACGGGCAAGCTCGCTGCCGAATTTTTCCTTTGCCTCGGTAAGCTCGCGTATGTCCGCGTGTATCGCGCTTATTCTTGCCTCCGCGGCGTTGCTCTCGGATATGTTTTCGGATATTTCCGCAGCGCTCAATGCCTGACCTGCAGCCAGCTTTTCCCCGTCGGCGGTCCTTGCGGCGATACGCTCACGGATAGCGGCTATCTCGGCGGTCTGCTCATCGATACGGCGCTGATATTCCGCGCCGCCGTCCTCAAGCGAGGCTATCGTACCGTCGATGTTTTCCGCTTTTATCTTTATTGCGTCGATATCCTTATTATGATTGATAACGTCGATATTAAGGGCAGATATCCTGTCGGCAAGCTCTTTTCTGCCGTCGTCGCGGGCGGAAATGTCGCTTTCCCTGCGGGCAAGCTCCGCGTCGTTCTTTTCTATCTCGCTTTGCAGCTTTTCAAGCTGCCGCTCGTATTCCGCCTTACGCTTTGCAAGCTCCCCCGCCGAAAGCTCCAGTCTTTCCGTCTGCTCGGCGTTGCCGTCGAGTTGTGCGTTGAACTGCTTTAACAGCATTTTTTCGCCGTCCGCCTGCGCGCTGAGTCGGGCTATCTCAGGCTCACAGCCCGCAAGTATCTCGTTATATCCCTCAAGCTCTATCTCCAGCTTAGCCGTTTCCGCCTTTAAAGGCTTTAACGCCTCGTTTTCCTTATCCATCTTTTCGGACAAAGCGCCAAGCTCGGTCTGCAATCTGCCAAGCTCCTGCTTGCGTGAGATTATCCCCGCGTCCTGTTTTATGCTGCCGCCGGTAAACGAACCGCCGGAATTTATTATCTGCCCGTCAAGAGTGACTATCCTGAATTTGTAGCCGTATTTTTTCGCGATATACGACGCGCAGTCTATATCCTCCGCCACAGCGGTTTTTCCGAGGATAAAGCGGATAACTCCGTCATATTCGGGAGAATATCTCACAAGCTCGCTCGCCATTCCCTCAAAGCCGTCCTCGCCGTCCAGTCCGCTGACCTCAAGCGTTTTTCCCTTTACCGATGTAAGCGGCAGGAACGTGGCACGTCCGAGATTGTTGTCCTTTAAAAATCTCATACAGCGTTTGGCGGTCTCCTCGTTGTTCACCACGATGTTTTGCAGCACTCCTCCGAGGGTGGTCTCTATCGCCGTGGTGTACTTTGCGTCAACGGTTATTATATCCGCCACCGTTCCGCATATCCCGCCGAGCTGTCCCTTGCGGTAGGCGTTCATAACGGATTTTACGCTTGAGCCGAATCCCGCCATGCTCTTGTCTATCCCGTCCAACACGTCGCGGCGCTGGCGCTTGCTCTCGTATTCCTTTTCCAAGGCTTCCAGCGCCTTAGACGCCGCGGACAGCTTTTCCGAACGCGACGCGTAAAGCTGACGGTAGCCGGTCAGCTTGTTTTCCGTTTCCTGCTTTTTATCACGGGCAGCGTCCAGCTCGCCGTTTATCTCTTTGAGCTTTTGCTTATGCTCCGATACGGCGGACTCCAGCTGCTGCGCGGCGGCGGCAAGCTCCTCCCTTTGCTTTTCGGAGTTTTGAGCGTTCTCTCCCGTCTGCTCTATCTGTAAATTCAGCTGCGTTCTCTTTAAATAGCGCTCTCCCTGCTCGCGGTCGAGTTTTTTGTACTCCTCGTCCAGTTCCTCGCCCTGCTTGCTCAGTCCCACTAGCTGCCGTTCAAGCTCGGCTATTTCCGCGCCGATACGTTCTACTGCCGCTTTTTTCTCTTCCGCCTCGCTTAACAGCTTTGCCTTGTCCTTTTCAAGCTGTGCCTTGCCGCTTTTAGAATCCTCTATGCTCTTTTTGAGCGTTTCTATCTGCTTCTCGGCATGGCGTATGTCGTTCTCCATAACGGCGGTCTCGCTCTTTATATCCGAGATGAGCTCTTTCGTTTCGTCCTCTTTTTTATACATCTCCTCAAGTCGAGCGCGCAGCTTTATCCTGAGTGCGTTTTGCTGCTCCTGCTCCGCTTCCAGCTTGGAAATGTCACGCTCCAAATTCTCGCATTGTGCCTTGTTGAGCAGGATCTTATCCTCGGTCTCGCCTATCGACTTTTCCGCCGAGGAAAGCTCGTACACGCTGAGCGAAATATCCACCTGCTGTTCGCGGTCTACCAGCAGCTTTGCTTTCTTAGCTTTAGCCGCCTGCCTTTCCAGCACCGGCAGTCTTTCTTCCAGCTCCGTCGCGATGTCGCGAAGTCTCAGCAGATTATCCTCGGTGCGTTTCAGCTTGCCCTCGGCTTCCTTTTTCTTTGCGAGGAATTTTGACACCCCCGCCGCTTCTTCAAACACCTCGCGCCTTTTTGTGCCGCCCGACTCAACTATCTCCGCAACTCTGCCCTGACCTATGACGGAATATCCGTCGCGGCCGAGCCCCGTTCCCATAAACAGTTCGTTTATGTTCTTGAGCAGCGCTTTGCCGCCGTTTATCATATATTCGCTTTCGCCGCTGCGGTACAGCTTTCGGCTTATCACGACCTCGTCGCTGTCTATGCCGAGCGCGCGGTCGGTGTTGTCTATTGTAAGCGTCACCTTTGCAAAGCCCATAGGCTTTCTGCGGGTAGTCCCGTAAAAGATAACGTCCTCCATCTTATCTCCGCGCAGACTTTTAGCGCCCTGCTCGCCCATTACCCAGCGCAGCGCGTCGCTGATATTGCTTTTGCCGTTGCCGTTTGAACCGACGACGGCGGTCATTTTTTTGTCGAAATTCAGTACGGTCCTGTCCGGAAAGGACTTAAAGCCGTATATCTCCATTGATTTAAAAAACATTTATGTTACGCTCTCTCCGCACGGACATAAGTCCCCGCTTCTTCCTTTATAACAAAGCTGATTCCGCGTTTGGCAAGCTCTTTTTTGTTCGCGCCCGCGTGCCCCGCCGCTCTGCTTATGTTTTTCCTGTCGGTATATACCGTATATTTCCCCGGCGTCGGCATTTGTAGGAGCATTTCCTCCAAAAACAGCCTGCTTTCGCATATCTCTCTGAACGCGGGATGATACGTTCCGCCCGTCATGCCGTTTTCAACTCCGTCGCTCGCGTGAAGTCCCAGCCTTATAACGGGTATTCCCGCCGCGCCGAACAGCTTTAAAAGCCGCGCGCAAAGCTCCACCGTTTCGTCAAAGCCGAAGCTGTCGTACAAACCCTCGCGGCGAAGTCTGTCAAGCTCCGTGCCCGCAAGTATCACGGTAGGATATATCCTTACCGTATCACAGCCCAGCGCGATAAACTCCTTTGCGGTGTCGATGCAGTATTCCGGCTTGTCCTTATACAGTCCCGTCATCATCTGAAGTCCCAGTTCAAAGCCCTTTTCCTTTATCAGCCGCGACGCCGCACGCACGTCGTCCGCCGTGTGACCGCGATGATTTGCGGCAAGCACCTCGTCGTTCATGCTTTGTGCGCCAAGCTCTATCGACCGCATACCGTATGCCCCGAGCAGCTCCAAGACCTCCCCGTCTATATAATCGGGGCGGGTGGAACAGCGCAGCGACAGATACTGTTCGGGATACCTTTTAAGATATCCGTGCGCGCATTTAAGCAGGCTTTCCATATATCCGCGGTCTATCGCGGTAAAGCTGCCGCCGAAAAACGCTATCTGCGCCGCTGTGTTGTTTTTTTCAAGCAAAGGCTGCTGCTCCGCGAGCAAAGCGTCCAGCTCCTCCACCGTAACGGGAGCCGCCTGACCGCTTATCGTCCGCTGATTGCAAAAGCTGCATATATGCGGACACCCGCTGTGAGTCACGAACACCGATATATTAGTCTGTTTCATAGCCCATAAGTCCTACCGCCTCTTTTGCGGCGCTTTGCTCCGCCTGCTTTTTGCTCCTGCCGACGCCCGTACCTATGACCTGCCCGTTCAGCAGCACCTCGGCGGTAAAGACCTTTTCATGCTCCTGTCCGCTTTCCTCGATTATCTTATATTCAACGCTTTCTTCGGGATTTTGCTGTATTATCTCCTGTAACAGGGTCTTGTAATCTCCCGGCATATATACCCCGCTTGACAGCTTGTCCGGCTTGGGAATGAACGACAGGATAAATTTCCTTGCCTTTTGTATCCCGCCGTCAAGATATATCGCCGCGATAAGCGCCTCGAACGCGTCCGCAAGTATCGAGCGCCTGTCCCTACCGCCGGTATGCTCCTCTCCCTTTCCCAGCATTATGTATCTGCCGAGGTCTATCTTTTTCGCAAAGGAGTACAGCGCGTCCTCGCATACCAGTCCCGCGCGTATCTTGGTAAGTCTGCCCTCAGGCAGGCTGAGATTTTCAAAAAGATATTCCGCCACGGTTATCCCCAGTACGCTGTCGCCCAAAAACTCGAGCCGCTCGTTGCTTTTAAGATTTTTTCCGTTAGTGTAGGAGGAATGTGTCAGCGCCTCCCGCAGCAGCTCAGGCTTTTTAAAGGTGTAGCCTATAACCTGTTCCAGCTCAGTCATCGCCCTTTTCGCCGAGTGCCCTTTCTATTTCTTCTATGACGTTCTTTTCGCAAAATTCCTTTGCCTGACGTATCGCGTTTTTGAACGCGAGCGCGTCGCTGCTGCCGTGCGCCTTTATTACGGGGCAGGCGGTACCCAGCAGCGGAGAACCGCCCGTTTCACGGTAATCCATCGTTTCGATAAGTCCGCGTATGCCCTTTTTGCACAGCAGCGAGGACAGCATCGTACCGAAATTGCGGTAAAACAGCTTTTTGAGCGAGGTCTTCATGAATTTGCCCATTCCCTCGACGGTTTTAAGATATATGTTCCCCGTAAAGCCGTCGGTAACTATTACGTCCGCGCCGCCAAGCGCCGCGTCGCGGCCCTCGATATTCCCGATAAAGTTTATACCGTCAGTCTGACCCAGCAGCTCGTAAGCGCCCTGCTCCAGCTCTCTGCCTTTTTCCTCCTCCGCGCCTACGTTCAACAGCGCCACACGCGGAGCTTCCACGCCCATTATCTTTTCCATATATATGCTGCCCATTATCGCAAACTGCCGCAGCATCTCAGGACGGCAGTCGATATTCGCGCCGCCGTCCAGCAGGATATACCGATTTGATTCACCCGGCAGTATCGGAGCCATCGCCGGGCGCTTAACGCCCTTTATACGCTTTACCGTCAGCGTTCCGCCCATCACCAGAGCGGCGGTGCTGCCCGCGCTCACCATAGCGTCCGCCTCGCGGGAGGCGACCAGCGCAAGCGCCTTGCCCATGGAACAGTCCTTTTTCTCTTTAAGTATCTGCTTAGGGTCGTCCTCTATCTCTATAACTCCGTCTGCGTCGCATATCTCCAAGCCGTCGGAAGATACGCCGAGTTCCGATATCCTTTGCTCTATTTTGGACTTATCGCCCGTCAGCACAACGGTAACGCCGTACGCTTTTACGGCGGACGCCGCGCCCTTGATGACCTCGTCCGGCGCGTTATCTCCGCCGAACGCATCGACTGCTATTTTCATGCTTTCCCGTCCTTTCACATATCCAGCTGCCGCTTTACCTCCCGCCTGAGCACGTTCAGTCCGCGCTCGGACAAAGCGGCGTAGCGCAGCTTTTTATCCTTTATTCTTTCGTCGAGCGGGGGCAGCAGTCCCATGCTTGACCCCATCGGCTGAAAATTTTTACATTCGGTGCTGACGTGCTTTGACAAAGCATACAGCATAGTTCCCTCCGGCAGCGCGAACGGTTCTTCCCCGCGTATCGCCCTTGCCAGAGCTATACCAGCTATTATCCCGCTCGCCGCGCTTTCAACATATCCCTCCACGCCGGTAATCTGCCCCGCGAAAAAGATATTGTCCGAGCCTTTCAGCTTGTAGCACGAGTCCAAAAGCTGCGGAGAATTTAAAAACGTGTTGCGGTGCATTACCCCGTAACGTACAAACTCCGCGTTCTCCAGCCCGTTTATCATCGAGAACACCCTTTTCTGCTCGCCGAATTTCAGGTTGGTCTGAAATCCTACGATATTGTACAATGTGCCCTCGTTGTTTTCCTTTCTTAACTGTACCGCCGCATACGGTCTTTTGCCCGTTCTCGGATCGATAAGCCCTACCGGCTTCATACAGCCGTATCTCACGCTGTCAGTGCCGCGCCCCGCAAGCACCTCCACCGGCATACAGCCCTCGTATACCGTGAGATCCTCAAAGCTCTTCAGCGGCGCGCGTTCGGCGTTCACAAGCTCTTTATAAAAGCGTTCGTATTCCTCTTTATTCATAGGGCAGTTGATATAATCAGCCCCGCCCTTGTCGTATCTTGAAGCGAAAAACGCCTTGGTCATATCTATACTGTCAAAGGTGACTATCGGCGCAGCGGCGTCGTAAAAGCTGAGCGTATCTCCGCATTTTTCCCGTATCGCCCGCGCAAATGCGTCGGAGGTCAAAGGTCCGGTAGCTATCACCGTATCGCGTGCGGGAAACTCTGTCGCTTCTTCGCTTACCGTTTCTATCATCGGAGAGCTTTTTATTACAGCCGTTACCTCGTCGGAAAACTCCGTCCTGTTCACCGCAAGCGCTCCGCCCGCGTCCACGCGGGTTTTTTCCGCCGCTTTCACGGTAACTGAGCCTAAAATACGCATTTCCTCCTTGAGCATACCGCAGGCGCTCGCGGGATCGGCGGATTTTAGGGAATTGCTGCACACCAGCTCCGCAAAGCCGGAATATTTATGCGCGGGAGTGTATTTTTTCGGCTTCATTTCTACAAGCCTTACGGGTATGCCTCGGCTTGCAAGCTGCCACGCCGCCTCACACCCCGCAAGACCCGCGCCTATCACGACTGCCTTGCGTTCCATCACTTTTCTTCCGCGTCGCGGACATATCCACAGCCGTCCTTAGCGCAGTATACCTGACCGCTTTTGCCGGATCTCTTAAACAAAGTAGCGCCGCAGCGCGGGCACTTATCCGGCAGCGGAGTGTCCCACGTCATATAATTGCAGTCCTTGTAGTTTTCACAGCCGTAAAACGGCTTGCCCTTTTTGGATCTTTTTGCCAACATCTTGCCGCCGCATTTGGGACAGCAGCCGCCGGATTCGTTTACTATCCTCTTGGTGAATTTACATTCGGGAAATCCCGAACAGCCTAAAAATTTGCCGTAAGGACCTATCTTTATCACCATGGGTCTGCCGCATTTTTCGCATACTATATCGGTAGGCTCGTCGGGTATCTTGACCCGCTTGCCCTCCATATCCTTTTCCGCCTTGTCCAGCGACTTTTCAAACCCGCTGTAAAAGCTGCGCAGCACGTCCACCCATTCCGCCTTGCCCGCCTCGATCTTGTCCAGATCGTCCTCCATTCTCGCGGTGAACTTCGCGTCCACTATACGCTCGAAATGCTCTTTCATAAGGTCGGTGGTGACAAGTCCCAAGGAAGTGGGCTTTAACTGCTTCGCGTCGCGCTCGACGTAATGTCTGTCAAGTATCGTCGCTATGGTAGGCGCATAGGTAGAGGGGCGGCCTATGCCGTTTTCCTCAAGCGCTTTTATAAGGCTCGCCTCGGTATATCTCGGAGGCGGCTGAGTAAAATGCTGATTTCCCGCAAGCTCCTTTACCGTCAGCTTTTCGCCCTCGGTCAGCGCGGGCAAAGCTCCGCCCTCCTGCTCGTCGCTGTCGCGGCTCTCCTCATACAGTACGGTAAAACCGTCAAATTTCACCGTGTAGCCGCTTGCCTTGAACAGACAGCCGTTGCAGTCTATATCGACGGATTTGGTGTCCAGCAGCGCGTTTTCCATCTGGCTTGCCATAAAGCGTTCCCATATCAGCTTGTACAGCTTATATTGGTCGCTCGAAAGAGCGCCCTTTACCTTGTCCGGCGTCAGCGAGATTATGGACGGACGTATCGCCTCATGCGCGTCCTGAGCGTTGCTGCGGGATTTGTAATTCCTCGGCTTAGCGGGAAGATATTCCTTCCCGTAAACCTGCTCTATAAGCTGCGCGGCGGCGCTTTTCGCCTCGTCGGAAACGCGCAGGCTGTCGGTACGCATATATGTGATAAGTCCGACCGCTCCCATATCCGGCACTTCCACGCCCTCGTAAAGCTCCTGTGCCGCGCGCATGGTACGGCGTGCGTTAAAGGACAGCTTGCGCGACGCCTCCTGCTGTAGCGTCGAGGTAGTGAACGGCGGAGCGGGCGTTTTTTTTCTGGTGGATTTTTTAATGGCTTTTATTATAAAATCCCCGCCCTCGACTCTGGCAAGCACCTTGTCGGCCTCTTCCTTGGAGTCGGCGGAAAATTTTTCGCCGTCAACCTCCGCCAGCTTTGCGGGGAAAGCGCGGCGGTTCTTGCCGGAAAGCAGCTTTGCGTCTATGCTCCAGTATTCGCGGGGCTTAAACTCCTCTATCTCCTTTTCCCTGTCCACTATCAGACGGACGGTCACCGACTGTACGCGTCCCGCGGACAGCCCGCGCCTTACCTTTTTCCACAGAAACGGGCTGAGCTTATAGCCGACTATGCGGTCAAGTATTCTCCTTGCCTGCTGAGCGTTTATAAGGTCCATGTCAAGAGTGCGGGGACGGCTCATGCCGTCGGAAACGCCGCTTTTTGTTATCTCGCTGAATGTGACTCTGACCGGCGCGTTCTCGTTTATTCCGAGAATATGCGCAAGGTGCCACGAGATCGCCTCTCCCTCCCTATCGGGGTCGGTCGCAAGATATACGGTATCCGCTTTTTTTGCGGCGGATTTAAGCTCTTTGATAAGCGTCGCTTTTTCCTTTTTATTTTCGTAAAGCGGGGCAAAATCATGTTCTATATCCACGCCCAGCTTTGATTTCGGCAGATCTCTTATATGTCCCACCGACGCAAGGACGGAAAAATCCTTTCCGAGATATTTTCCTATCGTTTTCGCCTTTGCGGGTGACTCGACTATAACCAGATTTGACATCAGTTATCACTTTCCTTTGTTCTGTTTTTGCCGTTCATATTTAAAAATATTTATTTTTTTACGATTTATTCATTTCCCATGAAATAACCGCCGCCGCGACGGAAGCGTTCAGGCTTTCCGCGCCGTGCATCGGTATATAAAGCGAATCGCCGCACAGCCCGCGAGTTTCCGGCGTTACGCCGTTTCCCTCGTTTCCTATCACTACCGCGGACTTCTCGGCAAAGTCAAAGCTGCCGAGCGGCCTTGCCGACGCGTCCAGTACGGCGGCATATACGGAAAACCCCGCGCTTTTCAGCAGCTCCAGAGCTTCCTTCGGCGGCGCCGTATAAACGGGCAGTCTGAATATCGAGCCCATGGCGGAGCGCACGACCTTCGGGGAAAATATATCCGCGCAGTCGGGCGAAAATACCGCGCCGTCTATACCTAAAGCCTCGCAGGTACGAATGACCGTGCCCACGTTTCCGGGATCCTGAAGATTTTCCAAATACAGCATACGTCTGCTATTATATATTGTACTTAAATTTAAGATTTTGTCAAGACGTCGGACGGTAATAAAAATACCTTGCGGGGTCTTAGTGTCGGAAATATACTCCGCAAGCCCGTCCGAAACGGTATATACCTCGGTTTTTTCCTTTAATTTTTTTACCGTGTCGGGATATTTTTTCTCCGCCTCCCGCGTAACAAAAGCCGTATCTCCCAGCTCGCAGCCGCTCGACAAAGCCTCGCGCACGGTCTTTTCCCCCTCCGCGGCAAACATTCCGCAGCTTTTGCGCGCTTTGCGCTCATATATCAATTCGCGGTATTTTTTTATAAGCGGATTGCTCCTTGAGCTTATTTCCATAAAGCTCCGCCCCTTTCCGCCGCTTGACAATATCGCGGCTATATGATAAAATTGCCATATAGACCTCCCGATTACCGCCGCAGCCTTTAATTCTAAAATCATGACGGGATATTTTGAAAGGAAACAGATATGGCTTTTTCAGAACTCTCAAATATAGAAAAACCCACCGGACTTACCTTTGACGAGGAACACAACATACTCGGAGGCGTCAAAAACGGCATACCGGTCGCGGTATTTGACAACTTCACCCGACACCGTTTCGATATAATCTTCGGCGCGGTGGTAAGCGATAAGATAATGCAGGAGGTCTATCTGCTGACCTCCTCTTTCCCGAAAAAATCCGTTCTCGGAGTGGAAAAGGCGGACGGCTGCCTTAGAGTATTCTGCAAGGATTACGACCTTTCGCAGGAACGGCTGCCGCTGCTGATAGAATTTCTGGAGCGCGCTACCGCCCTTATCGCCAAGAGAAAGCCCGCGCTCACCGAGCTTGACTATGAAAAAATACACTCGCTTTCGGTGTATATGGTGCTTACTCGCCGCGACAAAAGCGTTACCGCCAAGGGCAAGAACAAGACGCGCAAGCTGACTATATCGAAAGAGGGCGCGAAAAGTATCGCAAAAGGCGTGCTCGGCGGGCTTATAGGACTTGTGATAGGGGCAAGCATCTTTTCGCTGTTTATTATGATTTCCGATATAGTAGGCTGGTTCGGCGGAGCGATAATGTCCGCGGCGGTCGTTTCGATGTATACCGTTTTCTCCCGCCGTCTGAAAGCCCCCGACGTTATTATCTGCGCCGTGTTTGTGCTGATAGGGTGGGTGTTTTCCAACTGCTTTACCTATCTTTTCAAGATATTCCTGCGAGAGGACGCGGCGGGCAGCGGTCTGAACATTTTCGGCATAATAGAACAGCTTGGACATTTTTCCACCGAATATGCGGACCTTACCGCGGGCTTTTCAAACCTGCTGACCATCAGCTTTATCTTCGTGTTCGCCGGTATGATAGGAAGCTGCATATTCTACTTCAGATACCACCGCAGCGATATGTATTGAGCATACGGCGCTTTGCCGTTAAACAGCGGCTTGCCGCGAAAAACGTGCGCTTATGCCTTTGTCTAATAAAAACACTCCCGTTTGTACGGGAGTATTTTTTATATCAAAGTGCAGCCTTTGCTTTTTCCACAAGCGCGGTAAAAGCAGCGGGATCGTTTATTGCTATCTCGGAAAGCATCTTTCTGTTGAGCGCAATATCAGCTTTTTTAAGGCCGTTTATAAACGTCGAATAATTCATGCCGTTGAGCTTGCAGGCGGCGGATATTCTCGTTATCCACAAACGTCTGAAATCTCTTTTCTTTAACCGTCTGCTTATATAAGCATACTGACCGGATTTCATAACGGCGTTCTTTGCCGATTTGAACAGCTTGCTCTTGCCGCCCCAGTAACCCTTTGCCAGCTTTAATGTTTTATTTCTTCTCTTACGAGTAGCGAGTGCGCCTTTGATTCTAGCCATCTTTTTTATCCTCCTTAAATTATTGCGTCTGTCAAACAGCCGCGTTGGTTTTTATTTGTACGGGATCAGCTTTTTGACCTCTGCAACGTTCGTCTTGTCGCAATATCCCGCTACCCTGTTTATGCGTTTTCTCTTGGTAGCTTTCTGGGTCAGTCTGTGACGGCGGTTGGTCTTTTGATACTTTACCTTACCGTTCTTGGACAGATTGAAACGTTTTTTCGCACCGCTGTGAGTTTTGATCTTGTATTGTGCCATTTTCTAGTCCTCCTTGTTTTGCTGCTGCGCATTGTCAGCATTTTTCTTTGATTTCTTTGAGGTCTGCGCCGCCTTGGGCGATACGACCGTCATGTAATTTTTGCCCTCCAGCTTGGCGGGTTTGTCGGCAGAGCCGTACTCGGCGACAGCATCCAAAAATCTTCTCATCAGATCCTCGCATAAATTCATATGCGAAAGCTCTCTTACACGTCTGAAACGAATTTTTATCCTGACCTTATCTCCGTTGTTCAGGAATTTTATCGCATGATTCAGCTTTGTGTTGAAATCGTTGGTGTCGATATTGAGCGACATCTGTATTTCCTTCAGCTCCGCCTGCTTTTGGTTTTTCCTCGCTTCTTTCTCGCGTTTGGACTGCTCGAAGCGATATTTGCCGTAATCCATTATACGGCAGACCGGCGGATTCCCCTGCGGAGCAATGAGTACAAGATCAAGATCCGCTTCTTCCGCCATCTCAAGCGCTTTAGCCGATGACATGATACCGAGCTGCTCGTTATCTTTGCCTATCACGCGAACTTCTTTTTCGTTTATTTCTTCGTTGATGAGCTGTTCCTTTGTGCTGATCGTAAAGCACCGCCTTTCTGAAAACAAACATATTTATGCAAAAACAAAAGCGCGAAAGCATAAAAATACTCCCACGCAAAATACTCCGATACGCTATCGGAAATTATGCCTGCCGCGCTCGCTGTACGCTTGCGGGCGAGAGTGCTTCTCTGCTTTTGTTTTACAACTTTGCCAGACTATTATATCATGAAAAGATCCCATTGTCAATAGGTTTTTACAAATTTTTTCAAAACTCCCGTTTCGACGGCTTTAGCCGACGCGGATCATTCCAGAGGGTCGCCCGCCGCTTCCTCGGCGGTTATCTCCACCGTTTCCCCGCCGTCGTCGGAGTCGTCGGGTCTTGCTATCTTCATCACCTTGCCCAGGAAAAGCGAAAGCACCAGTCCCGTGATAATGGGCAGATAAAAAGTCAGCAGCCTCCAAATGAACGTTGAAGTACCTACCAGCGGCTTACCCGCCGCGGTTTTGAATATATCGCCGAAAAACGCCGTATAGCTGCCCTCCGCCGCGCCGAGCGCGCCGGGCAGCGGAACAAAGCCGGATATCATCAGCACGAACGCCTGACAGGATATTATCGTCAGATAATCCGTGCCGCTCAGCCCGAATCCGAGATAAATGATATAAGAAATGGAAAAATACGCGGTGAGCTGTATCAGGGTGTATATTATCATACGGGTGATAAGCCACGGCTTTTTCTTTATGAAATTGAAATTTTCATGGAACTGGTCGATAGTTTCATTTACCTTGGTAAGCGTGTCCTGTACCGCCTGCTCGGTCTTGAGTATATGCAGCTTTCCGCCCAGCCTTATAAGCGAACCGGCTATGGCGCGCAGCGGCGCGGTAAAGAACGCGGCCATCACAAGCACGACTATGACCGCCGTGTTTATGATAAATCCGACTATGACCAAAAACATCAGCGGCGCAAATCTCTCCGAAAAGCTGTTAAATCTTATCAGCAGGACAAACGCCGAATACAGCGTCAGCACGAACTGGTACACGATAAAACGGCTCAGCAGCGCGGCAATGCCGTTGGATACGGGAACGCCGAATTTTGTGAAATAATACGCCTGCATGGGCTGACCGCCGGTAGAGGATGGGGTTATGCAGTTAAAATACTGCCCCAGTATCGCCACTATCATGGACTTGTAGAATTTCTGCCCCGGCGCGAGCGTTTGAAGTACCGCGTGGAGCTGAAGCGCTTCCATGGTCCAGTACACCACCATCAGCATGACGGCTATCAGCAGAAAACCGATATTTATCTGCTGTATGTTGCTTATTATATTGTCAAAACCGTCCACAAAACACACATAAAAAATCATGAAAACGAAAGCTACCGCGCAGATTATAAGATTAAGACGGTTGGAATTTTTCTTTTTCTTCTTATTCTTTTTTTCCATCTTATGACCAACGGGAAATTTCCCTTACCCCAAAATTTAGTCCGTCCTTTAAGACGGCGGATAAATCAGCGTTAATGTTAATTATAACTCATTTACGGGAATTTGTCAACGGCAAAATAAGCCGCAGTCGTTCCCGAAAGCCGCCGCCGCTGCCGCGGCGGGGCGCGGATCCGCCTGGCAAGCGTGTTCGGGAATTTCTGCGGCAGACAAGAAAAAGCCCGTATATCTGTGAACGGGGCTTAGAAAGCTGACGGGCAGCCTTTCGGCTGCCCGTATCGCATGAAATATTTTTTACGCCGTTCAAATATCAAACCTTTGCGCCTTTATTGACGTAAACGGGATACGCCTCCGTGCCCGAAAGCGAGCGGTAATCGGAAATAACGACGTTTTTATCGGTTATCGCATAGTTCATTTCCGCTTTCTCGCCTACAACGGTATCCTGCATAAGTATGCAGTTTCTTACCTTTGCGCCTTTTCCTATCTTTACGCCTCTGAACAAAACGCAGTTTTCAACCGTACCGTCTATAACGCAGCCGTCCGCTACTATGGAGTTTGTGACCGCGGAATCTATACCGTACTTCGCGGGCGCTTCGTCCTTTACCTTGGTGTATATGGGCGAATCGCTGTTGAATATCTCGTCGCGCAGCTTTTTATCGACCAGCTTCATATTGCTCTTGAAGTAAGTGTCTATGCTGTCTATCTGGAAGAACGTGCCGTCGAACCTGTAGCCCATGACCTTCATCTCGTGCAGTCTGTGCTGCAAAACGTCCACCTCAAAGCTGTACAGATTGCGGCTCTGCGCCTCTCTGATGATGTCGAGCAGGAAATCCTTGCCCACAACGAACATATTAAGGCTGACGTTATGCTCGCCGCTTATTTCGGGACGTACCAGCACGTCGTATACCTCGTTGTTCTCGTTCACCGCAAGAATGGTCTTGGTCATGCTCTGACCTGCGGTAAACACGCCTCTGCCGTATACCACCGTGATATCCGCTTTGTTCTTCTCGTGGAAATCGATTATCGGACGGTAGTCGATATTCGCTATGACGTCGGCGTCGGACAGAAGTATGTAATCCGCGCTGTTGTCGGTGATGAACGGCTTTATCTGCGACATCGCCTCAAGTCTGCCGCGATAAAGTCCCGTGCTGTTGCCGTAAGGCGGGAGCAGATGAAGTCCGCCGGTCTTGCGGGAAAGATCCCACTCATCTCCCGCGCCGACATGGTCGATAAGCGAAAGATAATTATCCTTGGTAACGATACCGATGTTGTCTATATCCGAATTTACCATGTTGGAAAGCGGGAAATCCACCATTCTGTATCTTGCGCCGAAAGGCACGCTTGCAAGTGCGCGTATCTTGGTAAGATCCGGCACGGTTATATCGTGCATATTGGCGAATATCAGTCCCAAAACATTTGACATATTAGCCATTTTTATAATCCTCCCCGCTTACACATTCTCTGAGATCATAGCCTTGGGCTTGATCACCGCATTGTCGCTTACGTTCACCTGATGTCCTATTACCGCGACTCCCCAGGTGTCCTTATCCTCGATCACCTCAGGGCGCTCGCCTATATGCGCGTTCTCGCCGATAACGCAATCCTCGCCTATTATCGCATATTCCACGACCGCGCCTTTCTTTATGACGGTGTTGGGCATTACGATACTGTAGCGCACTACCGCTCCCGGCTCTATCGTAACGCCGGAGAACAGCACGGAGAAATCTATAAATCCCTCGATGTCGCAGCCCTCGCATATCATGGAGTTTTCTATCTTGCTCTGAGTGCCCGCATAGTGGGGAGGCATGACAGGGTTTCTGGAGAATATACGCCAGCTGTTATCGTTCAGGTCGAGCGGAACATTGGGGTCGAGCAGATCCATATTAGCTTCCCAAAGGCTGTCGATAGTTCCGACGTCCTTCCAGTAGCCGTCGAAATGATAAGCCACCAGTTTGTTGCCCTCCGCGAGCATTGCGGGGATTATGTTCTTGCCGAAGTCCTTGCTGGCGCTCGTGTCGTTTTCGTTGGCGATAAGGTGCTTTTTAAGATTTTGCCACGAGAAGATATAAACACCCATGGACGCAAGGTTAGATTTCGGCTCCTTGGGCTTTTCCGCAAACTCATAGATGATATCATTCTCGTCCGCGCTCATTATGCCGAAGCGGGAAGCCTCCTCCCACGGCACTTCCAACACCGCAATGGTAGCGTCCGCGTTGTGGGATTTGTGGAAATCCAGCATTGCGCCGTAATCCATCTTATAGATATGGTCGCCGGAGAGTATTGCTACATATTCCGGATTGTATCTGTCAACAAAGCTGATATTCTGGTAAATGGCGTTCGCGGTACCCTCGTACCATGATTTTCCCGACGAGGACTCATAAGGCGGCAGGACGTGTACACCGCCGTGTACTCTGTCCAGACCCCACGGATGTCCGTTGCCTATGTACTCGTTCAGCACCAACGGCTGATACTGCGTAAGCACGCCCACGGTGTCGATACCCGAATTGACGCAGTTAGACAGCGGGAAGTCTATTATCCTGTACTTGCCTCCGTAAGGAACGGCGGGCTTTGCCATATCCTTTGTAAGGGCATACAGCCTGCTGCCTTGACCGCCCGCGAGCAGCATAGCCACACATTCTTTTTTAACGTGTTTCATATTTTCCTCCGTAATTTTATTTGTAAGCCTTTAAGTGAGTCACTTATCGGTCTTTGTGCCTTTTGCTTTTGCGGCGGGCTTATCCGCCTTTGATGCGGCGGTCTTCGTCCCGCGGGCAACGCTCTTTGCCTTGGGAGCCGCCTTTTTCTTCTCGGCGTCGTCTTCGGGAGAACGCTTGTTTTCGGGTTTAAGGAACATAGCGGACATTGCCGGTATCCTCATGGTGACGGAATACTCCAGTCCGTGCATCGGCTCGCATTTCGCGGTGTAGCTGCCGGTAGTTTTTCCGCTGCCGCCGTATTTCTTGCTGTCGGTGCTGAATACTACCCGATAATCGGCGTAATACGGCACTCCGAAGCTGTACACCTCCTGCTCCTGCGGCAGGAAATTGCATACCGCTATCAGCTCTTCTCCCTTGGAATTTATCCTGCGGAACACGATTATGCTGTTGCGGTAGTCGTCGTTGGAGATCCAGCTGAAGCCGCTCCAGTCATAGTCTATCTCCCAAAGCGGACTGTTTTCGAGGTAGAAACGGTTTATGTCCTTTACAAAGTCCTGATACCGTTTATGCTCCTCAAATTCGAGGATATCCCAATCCAATCCCGTCTTGTAATTCCACTCTCTGAACTGCGCGAACTCCTGTCCCATAAAGGTCAGCTTTTTGCCGGGGTGCGCGGTCATGTAAGCGAGGAAAGTCCTAAGCGAATCAAAGCGCTTTTCCCTCGGTCCGCTCATCTTGTCCAGCATGGAGCATTTTCCGTATACGACCTCATCGTGCGAGATGGGAAGTATAAAGTTTTCGGAAAACGCATAGTAGAACGAGAAGGTCAGCTTGTCATGGTTGTACTGACGGTATTCGGGATTCATGGACATATATGACAGCATATCGTTCATCCAGCCCATGTTCCACTTGAAGTTAAAGCCCAACCCGCCTATATCGGTAGGCTTGGTGACCATCGGCCATGCGGTGGACTCCTCCGCTATCATCAGCAATCCCTTATGCTTGGTGAACAGCGCGGCGTTCAGCTTTTGCAGGAACGCTACCGCCTCAAGGTTCTCGTTCCCTCCGTGAACGTTCGGCGTCCACGCTCCGCCCTGCCTGTCATAATCAAGATACAGCATCGACGCCACCGCGTCCACGCGCAGGCCGTCTATGTGGTACTCGGTTATCCAGTAGTTGGCGTTGGAAATAAGGAAAGACTGTACCTCCGGCTTTCCCCAGTCGAATACGCGCGTGCCCCAGTTGTAATGTTCGCGCTTGTTCGGGTCGGAATATTCATAGCAGTAATCTCCGTCAAACTCGTACAGTCCGGCGGCGTCCTTGGGGAAGTGCGCGGGTACCCAGTCCAGAATTACCCCTATCCCATGAGTATGGCAGTAATCGACGAATTCCATAAAGTCGTGCGGCGTGCCGAATCTCGATGTGGGCGCATAATAACCTATCTGCTGATAACCCCAGCTCCCGTCGAACGGATACTCCGCCACCGGCATCATCTCAATATGGGTAAAGCCCATTTTCTTTACATACGGCACCAGCTTTTCGGCAAGCTGCATATAGGAGAACAACTCGTCCTCGTCCTCTTTTTTGAACCACGAATTAAGGTGCATCTCGTATATGTTCATCGGTGAACGGTAAACGTCGACGCTTTCCTTTTGCTTTTGCCACTCCTTGTCCTTCCACTTGTAGCCGGAAATGTCGAACACCTTCGACGCGGTGTTCGGACGCGTTTCCATATGTGTACCGTAAGGATCGGCTTTCAGCTTTATCTGTCCATATGCCGTTTCTATGCTGTACTTGTAGGAGTCAAATTTTACTATATCCGGCACGAACAGCTCCCAGATACCGCCGTCGTTTATCTTGTTCATGCGGTTTGCCGTTCTGTCCCAATTATTGAAATCTCCGACGACGCTGACGCTCTTTGCCTTGGGCGCCCATACTCTGAAAATGACTCCGCTTTTGCCGTTCATTCCTATAAAATGCGCGCCAAAAGTCTTATATGCCTCGTAATTATTCCCCTGGTGAAACAGATAAAAAGGGACGTCCAGCCCCTTAGGAACGGTAATAGCCATTTTTCATATCTCCTTTTGCAAATTTTGCGATGTTAAAGTTGATGTGTTATTGCACTATAAGTATAACACTATTGCCAAAAGTTTTCAATAGTTTTGTGCTGATTTTATCAATATCGCCGTATTTTTTTAATTAAATTTGTGCAGTATAACGAAATTTTCCTTGAAATTCTTTAATAAAAAGGCAGAAATAAACCTTTTTCCGTAAAATTTTACATTATCTTACGGATAAACTCCGCCAGCTCGCACGCCATTTCCTCCTGTTCGGGTATGCGGGGATGTCCGGGGGTAGCCGCGCCGTTTCTGGTAAATCTGAACCGCAGTACGTTTTTATCCGACAGCTCGGCGCATATCTCGTCCAATGCCTCGTCCCAGACGGGGTCGTGCATGAGCACGGTGGTTATAAGTATAAAGCGAGTTTTTTCCCCGTACTTTGCTTTAAGGTCCAGCAGTATCTTTTTATACCCCTCTTTCCAGCGCTTGCGGTAATCGGGAGCGCTCAGGCAGTCAGGGTCGGGATTCGCGTCGTTCTGCCCTATCGCAATTATCACAATATCCGGCGTATAGCGTGAAAAATCCCAAGCCGACGGCTCAAACGGCGGCGCGTAGGACAGCTTGTCGTACACCGATTCCATGCCGATATATTGCGGGCCGTTAAAATATCCCGTCCCGTCGAAAAGCGCTATGCCTCCCTGCGCGATATTATGTACTCTCGCGTTCAGCTTTCGCGCCAAGGACAGCGGATAGGAAAACCAACTGTTGTCATATTGAGAGTGGTGTTCAGGGTCGGAGTGTCCGGTATAATTCACCGCTTCCACCACTTCTCCGGCGGAAACGCTGTCGCCGTACACCTCCAACGCCATATCGTATTTTTTCCTGTCCGGCAGGAGCTGCGCGTCCTCGTCCAGCATTACCCCGCAAAAGTTAAAGTAACAATGCGAGCCCGCGGTGCGCTTGAACACGGTCAGGGTATGTTCTCCCGACTCCAGCCCCTGAGCCACGGGAATGTATATATGCTCCGGCACGTCGGCGTGCTCGATGTTAAAGCAGTACTGAACGCCGTCAAGTATCACCCCGACCTGCGACTGCATATAAATGAGCCTCGGTATCAGCATTATCCCCAAGGAAGTGCCGGTAAACTTCGCGCTTACCATGCTGCCCGCGTAAATAAACAACGGGCTGTCCTGCTCGGAAAAATCTATTCTCCCCATGTATGAAAAAGCGCTGTCGGACGCTCCGACGAATTTTTTGTTTTTCATGTTCGTTCTCCTTTCGGCAGACGGTTTCGTCTTATGATAATTGTACCATAATACAAGTGCATTTTCAACAATTTTTTTCAAAAACAAGTCGCGAATACTTGACAACAAGACGAAATAATGGTATATTTTCTTTATATGGATCAAAAGATCCGAATGTAAAAAAATAAGGAGAACGATTATGAGTAAGAAAATACTTGCCGTACTTTGTGCGGCGGCTCTGGCAGTCAGCATGACAGCCTGCTCCGATACCGGCTCTTCCTCCGCCTCCGACACGCAGTCGGCAGGAACTCAGGAAAGCGGCGGTCAGACCGTATCCGACGCGGCGCAAAGCTCCGAAGAGGACGACGGAGATTATGTAAGCTATGTACTGGGCGGAGAGATAACACCTAACATGATAAGCAAATCCCGCCTCAACGAGGGCAACAAGGTAAGACTTGCAAAGGTCATCAAAAAGCTGCAGGCAGGCGAAGAGGTAACTGTAGGTTATATCGGCGGCTCCATCACTCAGGGCACGAGCGCGGGCAACGAGCTTTGCTACGCTAAGCTGACTACCGACTGGATAGCCGAGCAGTACCCCGACGCAAAGGTGAACTACGTCAACGCGGGCATAGGCGCTACCGGCTCTTATATAGGCGTACACAGAGTTACCGACCAGCTCCTCACCAAAAATCCCGACCTCGTTTTCGTTGAATTTTCGGTAAACGACACCTATGCAAATTCCGCAAGAGATAAAGAGGCATATGACAGCCTGCTCAGGACTATCTGGGCATACGAATGCAGCCCCGCTATAATCACTCTTGTCACCACGCAGGAGGACGGTACCAGTATGCAGCAGGTACATTCCGAGGTAGCGCTCCAATATGACCTCCCGATGATATCCTATCATGACGCTATACTTGACGTTATCGACCACGGCGACATCAAGTGGAAGGATATTTCCGATGACAATATCCACCCCAACGTACCCGGTCATAAAATAGTATCTCAGCTTTTGCAGAGCTATCTTTCCGACGTTGCGGCAAACGTTGACAGCATCACCGGCGACGAAAGCGACTTTTCCACTCCCGCGACCGACGCCGGATTTGTCGGCGGCAAGCTGCTCGGCCCCAAGGACTTACAACCCGTTGAATCCACCGGCAAGATAACCATCAGAGAGGACGGCGCGTTCGGCGGATTTACCGGCGTTACCATCCTTATAGCGGAGGAGGAAGGCACTTCCATCTCCTATGAGGTAGAGGCAAAGAGCATCGGTCTGCTTTACGGCATGAACACCTCTAACGGCGCTCTTGCGGACGTTTACATCGACGGAGAGTTTATCACCACCATCAATTCCGACTTTACCGGCGGCTGGGGAAGCTACGTTGAGTGCGCTCATCTCAAGACGTTTGAGGAAAGCGGAAAGCACACCGTAAAGCTGTCTATAAGAGAAAACACCAACGGCGGCAAGAACTTCGTCGTTTCTTCGCTCGCGGTTTCCTAACGGCTCATAACACAATATCAAACAAGGCAGACGGTTTTCCGTCTGCCTTTCTGCCTTTTTTTATCCGCTTTGTCCGCTAATCAGCTCCGCCAACGCTTTGCCGAGCAGCGTGCCGCAGCGTTTTGCCTGTTCGGGGCTGTTGCCGAAAGCTCCCGCCTCTATCAGCACGTTGTACTTTCCGAGCGCCTGATTATAGTCGCGGTAATCAAACAGCAGCGGGCGCATAAGATTCGGGTAGAGTCTTTGAGCCGATTGCTGGAGCGCCGCCGCAAATCCGAGATTTTCAAGGTAATCCGGCAGATTTCCGCTGCCGTCGTCCGCCCCGCATATTATCATCGCCTGCGCGGTCTTTTCTCCGTCTATCTCGGCTACCGGCGCTATCCGTGCGTTCCCGTCGTCTATACCGTCCCTGTGCAGGTCTATTATCACCTCTATGGTCGGGTATTCCTCCAGCAGCTCCTTTATCCTTTCGGCGCTGCGCGAGTATGCTCCGCTGTACAGCGGCTCGTCAAACAGCGTCCCGTCGTGGATCACGCCTATCCCGCTGTCCGCAAGCGCCTGCGCCATCGCCGCGCCCGTCCCGACCACGCTGAAATTCGGGTCGAGCGTCCGTCCGTTGTAGGAGGAATCGTAATGTCCGTCGTCGTAATTCAGCTCGTAGGATTCAGTGGTATGAGTATGTATTATAAGCACCTGCGGCTCTCCCTTTTCGGACGAGAACACCGGCGACGCTCCCGCCGCTTTTTTCACCTCGTCCGAGGTCAGCGAGGTAAGATTTCTTATCTGACCGTATTGCAAGTCCACCGCCGTTTCGTCCTCCGCTCTGCCGTAGGTCATTTCCTTTATCTCGCCGCTTTGGGCGGAATAATCCCCGCTGTTTTGGTAGACGGCGGTTATATTTTTCGACACAAGCAGAGAATGTGACTGCGGCTGCGAATCGACGGATACCTGCGTCTGTTCGCCGATATCGGGGTCACTTTGTACCTCATGTCGGGAATCGACGCTCTCCTCGACGCTTTCGTTCTCCTGTTCCGGCAGGCTTTCCGACGATACGCCCGGAACAGCCTGTCCGTCCTGTCGGGGCAGCTCTATCCCGTCGGACGGGAGCACCATGTACGCTCCCAGCCGCGCCAGCTCCCTCAGCACGGTAACGGCGGTCTCCCCCGGGTCTTTTGCGGAAGATACGGCGCTTTGCACAACGCCCGTAACGGTAAACGACAGCACTCCCGCCAATATCAACGCCGAAATAATTTTTACCTTATGTCCTCTCATTTTAAACGGCCCGCGCTTTTAAAAGCGTTCTTCCTTTCGCTGTTTTTCTGTTTAAGGATATGAACGGGCGTTGAAAAATATGACCTTTCAGCAAAAATCCTTCAGCATACGCAGGTCGGATTCCGACAGCGCGGGATTAAGCACGCGGTTCACGGCGGCGGATATCACATAAGAATATCTTCTTACATAGCAGTCCGCGTCGCGCCTTGTGACGGTAAAACATTCTCCACGCTCGCGATGCTCCATCGCCGTCGGAACGCCGACAGCCACTACCGGCACTCCCACAGTCGCGGCGTCCAGCCGCTTTCGGGGATTTCCCGCGCCGCTGCCCGGACATATCCCCGTATCTGTCACCTGAACTGTGGAACACAGTCTGGCAGAGGAGGAACACGCCAGGCTGTCCACCGCTATCACATAATCCGCGGATATGCCCTGCGCGGCGAGCTTGGTTTGCAGGGCGCTTTCTATCCCCGAATTTGACGATACGTTGGTCCTGATAACGCATACGCTGCCTATCCCGTCCCCTTTCAGGCTCTCGTCGAACTGCGCCGTTGCGAGTATCTGCTCCGCCGTCCTCCAGCCGAGGCTATCCGCGGTTATTTCGGGATTCCCCAGCCCCACGGCAAGGCATTTTCCTTTCGGCAGCAGCTTTCGCAGTACCGCGCTGAGCGCGTATATCTCGTTTTGAGGTTCGGGTACTCGCTCGGAATATAGGGTATAATAGCGCCCCGCGTTCTTTCCCAGCCTTTTTGCCGCTTCCTCGGACAGTTCGGTCTCGGTCACCGTCATGCCGTAAAGCTCATATTCGCGGTGGCTTACCCCCTCTTTTTCGCCGCTTTTTGCGGAAAATTCAAGCGCAAGATCGGTTCGAGAAGTGAAAAACATACAAAAATCCTCCCTTTGGAAATATGTAAATTCACTTTTTGTAAAAAATTTTTAAAAACCCCTTGCTTTTTCCTTTAAAACATGATATACTATTTTAGCGTAATCGCAAAGCAACGCGAAAAAACTCACATTTAACGCAAAACGTTTATGTATAACCGTTTTTGAAAAGGAGGTGCGCCAAGGTGCCCAACATTAAATCGGCAAAGAAGAGAGTGCTCGTTTCAAGAGCAAATCAGGCTCGCAACAAAGCGGCTAAGACCGCTCTTAAAACCGTTATCAAAAAGGTAGACGCAGATACCAACGCCGCTACCGTAAAAGCTGCGGTAAGCGCTGTTGACAAGGCTGCGGTAAAGGGTCTTATACACAAGAATGCAGCGGCAAGGAAAAAATCCCAGCTCGCAAAGAAGCTCAACGCCGCATCGTAAGACTGTTATCAAACATCAAAAAACCTCGCTATTTAATTATTAGCGAGGTTTTTATTTTTTATTCTTTATTCGGAATTTGACGGGCAAAAATATCCCGCTGCGAGCGGTACTTATTGCAGATACATAAATCCCTGGATAATAATGCCGACTATCATCACCAGCGCAAGCACGCCCGCGCCTATCTTCATTCCCAGACCCAGCTTTTCCCTTGTCTTTTTTTTCATATCCTACGCTCCTTTGCTCCGTACAGATAAGTATACCACACAATGCCCGTTAAGTCAAGAAAAAGCGGACTGTCCGTCGGGTATAACGGACAATCGGCGAGGAATAAACTTTAACAGGCAGGTGATCATATGATTTTTTCCGCTATGTTATCGGCATTACAGGGGCTTATGTTTTTTGCCCTGCATTTTGAAAACCGCAATTCCTTTCCGCGCCAGCTTACCGCTAAAGAGGAGCGGGAATGTATAGCACGGGCAGCGCAGGGGGATAAGGAGGCATACGACAAACTGATAAAGCACAATCTCCGCTTAGTCGCTTTTATCGTCAAAAAGCACTATCCGGATTTCAGAGATCAGGATGACCTTATCTCTATAGGGATAATCGGGCTTATAAAAGCGGCTCAGACCTTTGACTATGAGCGCAGCGTCAGCTTTTCCACCTATGCGGGAAAGTGCATAAACAATCAGATAAGAATGTACTTCCGAAAGATAAAGCACCAGCAGACGGAGGTGTACATGAACGAGCCGATGGACTGCGACAAGGACGGCAATCCGGTAACGCTCGCGGATATATTCCGCGACCCGACCGACGTCGCACAGCAGGCGGATCTGAATATAAATATACAAAAGCTGTACCGATATATTTCGGAGGAACTGGACAGTCGGGAAAAGGAGATACTTGCAAAGCGTTACGGGCTCAATTACGCCTCCTACCGCGCCGAAAAAACGCTTACCCAGCGCGAGGTGGCAAAGCAGTTGGGGATAAGCCGCAGCTATGTTTCACGAATAGAAAAAAAGGCTCTGGAAAAGCTGCGGAGCAGGTTCGAGAAAAACGACTGATATTCCAAAAAATACGGGCGTTTGCCCGTATTTTTTAGTTGTGTAATTATTTTATTTAAAGTAATCCACGCCTATTTTATTTAAAGTAATCTACGCCGCCTTTGAACAGAAGTTGTTCTTTCTTGCCGTCAACGTTTATGCAGGTGCAGTCGGAAATACGCTCGCTGTGTCCCATTTTGCCCAGCACGCGTCCGTCAGGCGAAATAATGCCCTCTATCGCATACATCGAGCTGTTGGGGTTATAGTCAAGCTCCATCGACGGTTTGCCGTCAAGGTCTACATACTGCGTTGCGACCTGACCGTTTTCTATCAGTCCGCGTATCACCTCTTCGCTCGCCACAAAGCGGCCCTCGCCGTGGGATATGGGTATGTTGTACACCTCGCCGACCTTGCAGTATGTGAGCCACGGCGACTTGTTCGTGCATATCTTGGTAAGCGTAAGCTGCGACTGGTGGCGGCCTATTTTATTATATGTAAGCGTCGGGCTGTCCGAAGTCATGGGCAGTATCTTGCCGTATGGCACAAGTCCCAGCTTTATCAGCGCTTGGAAACCGTTGCATATACCTATCATAAGTCCGTCGTGCGCATATAACAGCTCCTCCGCCGCTTCCTTTATGCGGGGATTGCGGAAAAACGCGTTTATGAACTTTGCGGAGCCCTCCGGCTCGTCGCCTCCGCTGAAACCGCCCGGTATGGCTATCATCTGGCTTTGCGCTATTTTTTCGGCAAACGCCGCCGCGCTTTCCTCTATGCTGTCGGCGGTAAGGTTGCGTATAACGAATATCTCCGCCTCGCCTCCGTACCTTTCAAACGCCGCCGCTGTATCGTATTCGCAGTTAGTGCCGGGGAATACCGGTATAAGCACCTTAGGCTTGGCTATCCCTCGCGGAGCTTTGTTTTCGGTGAGCTTGCAGCCCTTGTCGTATTTTATCTCTTCGGGAGCGCTCTCCTGCGGCAGCGCGTTTTTGAATATAGGCTCAAGCACAGCGTCGTATTTCTTTTCCAGCTTGGCGACGTCTATCTTTACCTCTCCGCAGGTAATGGTGTATTCCTCCACCGTTTCGCCTATTTTCAGCGTTCCCTCTATCGGGTGGTTCGCCTCAATGACGAACGCGCCGGGGCATTTGCCGAACAGCAGCTCGCCGTCGGTTTCGGTAAGCTCCGCTCCTATCCTGTTGCCGAGCGTCATTTTGAAGATACCTTCCGCTGCTCCGCCGCCTGCTACCGCCCAAACGGACAGCGCCTTTTTGTCGGCTATCGCCTTTTCAACGGTCTCAAACACCTTTTTTACGCTGTCGTAATCCGGCATACCGTTTTCTTTGTATTTGGGAGCGATATAATATATCCCGCTGTAAGGGAGCTTGAACTCCGCCGAGATTATATTGTCGGTTTTTGCGGTGGATACCGCGAAAGAAACGAGCGTCGGCGGCACGTCTATATCCTCGAAGGTGCCGGACATCGAATCCTTTCCGCCGATAGCGGCGCAGCCCATAGCCATCTGTGCGTCATACGCTCCGAGCAAAGCGGCAAACGGTTTGCCCCAGCGCTCCGGCTTGCCGTTGGTGCGCTCAAAATATTCCTGGAAAGTGAGCCAGCATTTTTTGCTGCTTCCGCCGGCGGCGACCAGCTTTGCCATGCTCTCCACCACCGCAAGCGCGGCGCCGTGATATGGCGACTGGCGGCTTATCGCGGGATCATAACCCCACGCCATGACCGACGCGGTAGTGGTATTTCCGCCCAACACCGGCAACTTTGCCGCCATAGCCTGCACAGGCGTCTGCTGAGTTTTGCCAGAAAACGGCATCAGCACCGTACCCGCGCCGATAGTGGAGTCAAAACGCTGTACCAAGCCCTTTTGCGAGCAAACATTTAGGTCGGTAGCCATTTCCTCCCAGTCACGGGCGGTGTTCTTTCTGCCGCCGTAGTACGATACCTTCGGAGCGGGAACATATACGTCGGTGTGCTTTTCCGCTCCGCTGGAATTAAGGAACTCTCTGGATATATCGCATATCGTCTTACCGTTCCATGTCATTTTAAGTCTGGGCTGCTCGGTAACTACCGCTACGGGAGTAGCCTCCAAATTCTCTGCTTGAGCAAGAGAAATGAACTTTTCCGCATTTTCGGGAGCTACCACTACCGCCATTCTTTCCTGAGATTCGGAGATGGCAAGCTCGGTGCCGTCCAGTCCGTCGTATTTTTTGGGAACGGCGTTGAGGTCTATCTCAAGACCGTCGGCAAGCTCGCCTATCGCCACCGATACGCCGCCCGCGCCGAAATCGTTGCAGCGCTTTATCAGCAGAGTTGCGTCCTTGTTTCTGAACAGACGCTGTAATTTTCTTTCCTCCGGCGCGTTGCCCTTTTGCACCTCCGCGCCGCAGGTCTCCAACGACTGAACGCTGTGGGATTTGGAAGAGCCGGTAGCTCCGCCGCAGCCGTCGCGCCCTGTCCGTCCGCCGAGCAGTATTATAATATCGCCGGATTCGGGACGCACTCTTACGACGTTTTCCGCCGGAGCGGCTCCGATGACCGCGCCTATCTCCATACGCTTTGCCATATATCCGGGGTCGTATATCTCCGCAACGTGTCCCGTCGCAAGTCCTATCTGGTTGCCGTAGGAGGAATATCCCTGAGCCGCCGTTACCGTTATCTTACGGGGCGGCAGCTTGCCGGGTATGGTCTTGTCCACCGGCAGCAGCGGGTCGGACGCGCCGGTCACTCTCATCGCCTGATAAACATAGGAACGCCCCGAAAGCGGGTCGCGTATCGCTCCGCCGAGGCAGGTAGCCGCTCCGCCGAACGGCTCTATCTCGGTCGGGTGGTTGTGCGTTTCGTTTTTGAACATCAGCAGCCAGTCCTCGTCCCTGCCGTTCACATCGACGGTTATCTTTACCGAGCAGGCGTTTATTTCTTCGCTTTCGTCAAGGTCGGGGAGCAGTCCGTCCGCTTTCAGCTTTCTTGCGGCGGCGGTAGCTATATCCATAAGGCATACCGGCTTTCCTCCTCTGCCCAGCTCCTCGCGATCCAGCTTATACTGTTTGAATGTATTTTCTATGTACGGCGCGTCTATAACGGCGTTGTCTATAAATGTGCCGAACGTGGTATGGCGGCAATGATCCGACCAGTAGGTGTCCAACATTCTTATTTCGGTGAGCGTCGGGCAGCGACCCTCGGTCTTGAAATAATCCCGACAAAAGGTTATATCCCCAAGGTCCATGGCAAGAGAGTATTTACCGATAAATTCCTCCAGCCCCTTTTCATCGAGGTCGAGAAATCCGTCCAGTACCGCTACGTCTTTCGGAACATCGTATTTTACATCGAGAGTTTCATACTGCTCAAAGCCGCATTCCCTCGATTCCACCGCGTTTATAAGATAATGCTTTATATGTGCAAATTCCTCATCGGACAGCTTCCCGCTGAGAATGTACAGCTTGGCGTATTTAACGGCGGGGCGCTCTCCCTGACAGAGCATTTGTATACATTGCGCTGCGGAATCCGCTCTTTGGTCGAACTGTCCGGGCAAAAACTCCACCGCGAACATTCTCTCGTCGTCGGCAAGCTGAGGAAGAGAGTAATATACGTCGTCTACCGGAGGCTCCGAAAAAACGGTAGGCGTGGCTTTCTCAAAATTTTCCTTTGACAGTCCCTCGGCGTCATACCGATTGACTATCCGCACGTCCTTTATGCCCTTTATTTGCAGAGCGGTCTTGAGATCAGACAGTACCGCTTTCCCCTCTACCGCGAACTGTGGCTTTTTTTCGACATAGATACGATAAACCGACATACCTACAACCATTCCTTTCTTATTTAAACGCGCCTGTACGGTGTGACCGCCGACGGCATACTGACGGGACAAGCCCTCATAAAATAAGTATACTATATTTCCTCAAAAATTACAAGTACATCTTAAAAGGAATATATGCGGCTAAAATCGCGCAGCTCCGCTTTAAAAGCGGCTTTCCCCGCTTTGAGAGATGGTTTTTAAAATTTTTTCTTTGAAGAAAACAAAAAAGATAGGCGAGAAAGTCGGAAAATTTAAATGCTTGAATTTCTTTTGAACTTATGGTAAAATAATCACAAAGCGAACATTCCGATATTATTTTGCGGCAAACGCTCCCCGCGTTCATTTTTCGCAAACAAAAAATCGGTTTAACGCTTGACATATAATTATGAAAGCAGTATAATATAATTATGGATATGTTAATTTTTGAGTGGGACGAAAAAAACAGCATAAGAAAAGAAAATTTATTTTGAAGAAAGGTGAGAAGTATGAGAGAAGAATACGATATCAAAAGCCTTAATCCCAGAAAAAATCCTTATTCCGAAAAATTGAAAAAACAAATTACGATAAATATTGACAGCAGTACCATCGAATTTTTCAAAAAGCAAGCCGAGGATACGGGTATTCCGTATCAAACGCTTATAAACCTGTATCTATCCGATTGTGTAAAAAATAACAGAAAGCTCTCAATATCCTGGAGCTGACGGCTTTGAACAGACATTATGTCAAAACAGCGCTATGTACCTTTGCGACGGTACATAGCGCTGTTTTATCTCTTTCAGCTTATCTCCGTTCCCACGCAGAAATCGCCGCCGCACGCGCCGATTATACGGACCTTTACTATATCGTGCTTTCGGGCACTGCTGCCGTACAGCCTGACCGGCACATACTGAGGCGTAAGCCCGTTTGCATATTCAGCACTTTCCCTGCGCTGGATAAGCACCTCACGCACCTGTCCTTTTTGCCGCTCGAAAAATTCCGCCTTTTGCTGAGCTGCGATGCCGCTCATTATCCTGTAACGCTCCGCGGCGGTCTGCTTGGGCACAAAATCGCTGCGCTTGGCGGCGGCTGTTCCCTCTCTTACGGAGTAGGTGAACACATGACATCCCGCAAAGCCGATACTTTTCACAAACTCGCAGCTCTCCTCAAATTCTCGGTCGGTCTCCCCCGCAAAGCCCACCATTATATCCGTGGTTATCGCACAGTCGGGGAAATATTCCCGTATCATGGCGACCGTTTCGGCATATTCGGCGGGAGTGTAACGCCTGTTCATTCTCTCCAGCGTTTTCGCGCTGCCCGACTGGAGCGAAAGATGAAAATGCGGGCATAGCTTTTCTTCCGCGGCGAAACGCTCTATGTCGTTTCTTGTCAGCAGCTCCGGCTCAAGCGAGGAAAGGCGCACCCTTTCCACTCCCGCGACCGAGCAAACGGCGTGTACCGCGTCGGGAAGCCGCAGCCCTATATCCTTTCCGTAACAGGATAGATTTATCCCGACAAGTATTATCTCCTTATGTCCGCAGCCCGCCTGAAATTCCGCCTCGGAAATTATCTCCGCGATACCGCGCGAACGGACGCTGCCGCGCGCGTAAGGGATTATACAGTATGAACAAAAGCAGTCGCATCCGTCCTCTATTTTAATATAGGCGCGGGTCTTTTCCATATCAGCGTGTCCGTTGCCCCGATACAACTTCTCTGTCGGCCGTCCGTAAGAAAAAGTATATGCCTGCCCGCTTTCCTTGTATTTTATTATCATGGCGGCTATGGCGTCCTTGTTTTCCGTGCCTACCAGTATATCCGCGCCCAGCTTTGACGCTTCCCCGCCGAACGCCTGGGGATAGCACCCCGCCAACACCGTCACACAGGACGGATCGTTATTCTTTATCCTCATAAGCAGCCGCTTTGCTTTTTTATCCCCGTTTTCGGTCACACAGCAGGAATTTATTATTACCGCGTCTGAGGAAAAAATGTCCTCCGACTTTTCAAATCCCGCGTCCTTTAAAGATTTTTCTATGACCGCGCTTTCATATTGATTGACTTTACACCCAAATGTGCATATAGCGTATTTCATAAAACACCAACCGTTTTTTTGTGCAGTTTCACTAAACAAGTTTAGCTTCTGTCCTTATTATAATTCTTTTTTACGAATTTTGCAAGTTATTTAAAAAATCGCAAAAAAACCCTTGACTTACCGTCCGCAAATTGATATTATGAAGGTGCGATGAGGAAAAACGCAGATCTTCCTTACCGCGAAGCAACAAGCCAAGCGATACATTACCGAAAGGAGATTTTATCAATGACAGAAATCAATATTAAGCTGACGGCCATCAACGATGTTAAAGAATTTGTAAACATTGTGAACGGATACGATTACGACTGCGACATAACTGTCGGCAAGTACGTCGTTGACGCAAAATCAATAATGGGGTTGTTCAGTCTTGACCTTTCCAAGGAATTAAAGCTCACCGTTCACGGTGAAGATTCCGACGTGTTAGTTGAAAAAATAAAGAAGTTTATAGCCTGACGGCAGTCACGGATAAGCTGTCTGCGATCTATCCGTACCGTCGAGTATTTATGAAAAAGGAGAAAAAGAATATGAAAACAGTAAATATCGAGATCAATACCATCGACGATGTAAAGAAGTTTGTAAGCACCGTTACCAAGTGCGATTATGATGTGGACGTCGTAAGCGGCAGATATGCCATCGACGCAAAGTCCATAATGGGAATATTCTCTCTGGACCTTTCCAAGCCGCTTGAGCTGCGCATCCACTCCGACGAATGTGACGAGTTCCTTGCGGCAATAGACAAGTACATCGTAAATTAAAGCTAAGGTAAAGCTATGAGACCCCGTCTGTTTTTAACAGACGGGATTTTTTTATTGTAAACAGCCTGCCGCGGCTGATTGACAAAATAAGCAAATTGTGATATACTGTTTATAAGTGCGAATGTGCGCATAATTTTTCCTAACGAAAGGACAAAAAAATGAAAAAGCTGCTTACAGGAATAATGGCGTTAAGCATACTGCTTAGCGCAACGGCGTGCGACTCCGGTTCATCGGCGACCGGCTCGTTTTCACAGCATCCGGTAGCCGTTGACGAAAACGGCGAAGTCGATATGGACGTGGCGCTTTCCTATCAGACGGACGTCGACGCGCTTATAGAAGAGCTTGAGGCTCAGCCGGTAGACGGTAGTAAGCCGGTATCTAAAAACGCCAATGAAGAAACCGTAAAATTGTTCAACTTCTTAAAGGAAAATTACGGCAAGAAAATAATTGCCGGACAGCAAATGTTTGATTCCGCGCAGTATGAGGATATTTTATACTACACGCAGACCGGCGATCTCCCCGCTATAAAGGGATTTGACATGATATTCTCCACCGGCAATCAAGCCGAAAACGATTATCAGATAGAAGAAGCCATCAAGTGGCATACTCAGCAAAACGGTATCGTAGCATTTTGCTGGCATTGGAAAGTACCTATGGATATAGACGTGGAGGATTCCACCGCGATAGTGTTCTACTCCGACGAGATAAAGAACTTCAGCCTTGAAAACGCCGTAACTCCCGGCACAAAGGAGTACGAGGTAGTTATAAAGGACATCGACACGGTAGCGTTGCAGCTGCAAAAGCTGGAGGCAGCAGGAGTGCCGGTCATATGGAGACCTCTGCATGAAGCTAACGGACAATGGTTCTGGTGGGGACAGTCGAGAGAGGGATTTGAAAAACAGCTTTATCAGAAGCTGTGGTACATGGTATTCGACCGTCTTGAGAACTACCACAAGCTGACCAACCTTATCTGGGTATGGAACGGTCAGAATTCCGCCACCGCGGTAAACCCCAACACCTACGACATAGCCGGAATGGACATATATCCGAACAGCGAGGATCATTCCGCACAGGTAACGCAGTATAAGACTCTCGCCAAGATAATGGACGAAAGCAAGATGGCTACCATAAGCGAATGTGGGTACATTCCCGACGACGCGGAGGTATTTGCGGAAAACAGCGAGGCAAAATGGCTTTACTTTATGCCGTGGTACGGTGACTTTGTGTGCAACGCAACGTCGAGCGGCATGATAATCACCGAGCTGGGAGGAACTCCCACCGTAAACGAAAACCGTATCTCCGCCGATATGCTCAAAAAGATATACGCGTCGGAAAACGTCATCACGCTGAGCGAGCTGCCGGATTGGGACGGTACGGAAAAATACATTCCCGAACATATCAGACTTTGGCGGTTCAATAACCTCAACAAGGAGATAGCTCAGTCCAAGCTGACAGGATATTTGGACGAATCGCCCGAAGAATAAGGAGCGCCGTTATGGAGATAAAATTATCTAACGGTAACAGCAGCGCCGTTATCCTTTCACACGGAGCGGAGCTGAAAAGTCTTATCATCGGCGGCAGAGAGCTTATTTGGCAAACGGACGGCAAGTATTGGAACAAATCTTCCCCCGTCCTGTTTCCCATGATAGGAAACCTCAGGGACGGCAAGACCGTCATAGAAAACAAAGAGGTGAATATCTCTAAGCACGGGTTTATGCGGGACAGGGAATTTACCGTTCACGCACGGGGAGACTCCGACGCGGTAATGTACTGCACTTACAACCCGACGGCGGGCGAATATCCTTTTAAATGCCAGCTCGGCATTACCTATCACCTCACCCCCTCCGCGCTGGAAATAGGCTATCTTGTCAACAATCTCGACAAAGGAACGATATATTACTGTATCGGGGCACACCCTGCTTTGGCGTGCGGCAACTTGGACAACTGCGAAATACGGTTTGAAAAACGGGAAAAAGCCGCCACGCCGGTCAAAAACGCCGACGGGCTGTTTGAGGACGGCAGGCGTATCGAGCGGCTAAACAACGCCATGCGGCTCAGTCTTGACTACGGTATGTTTGACGAGGACGTCGTGTATTTCGACGCTCTGCGCTCCCGTAAGGTAACGTTTATCGAGGGAAGGAAAACGCTCGCTTCGATAGCCTTTGACGGTTTTGAAACGCTCGGTCTGTGGACTCCGGCGGGAAAACGCGCGCCTTTCCTTTGTATAGAACCGTGGTGCGGCTGCGACGATTACGACACAGACGACGGCGTATTCGCTCATAAGCGCGGAATACAGTCCCTGCCGTATAAAGGCACGAAACGCTATAAAATGACGATCTCCGCCGAATAACATCAAATATATAGCAGGTCAGCCAAAGGCTGACCTGTTCAGCTTGTCGAAAAACCCTCCCTACGGTCGGATTTCCCGACAAGCTGCAAAAATCGGCTAGACTGCCTAAGAGTCTAGCTCGATTAACCCATTTTTAATGCTTTAAAAATTGGTTGCTGCCGCCAGCTTTGCGCGGCTCTTATCAAACTTGAGGGTGAAAACCCTGATGGTTTTCCCCGTGAACTTTCCGCCGAACGGCGGACAGTTTTCTCATTCAAACTTTCCGCCGAAGGCGGACAGTTTTAAACTCAACTCTTTCCTTCCGCTTTCAATAAGGGGCTTGCCTCGTCATTTAACGTGGCAAGGTGCGGCAACAGCCGCACTAAGTAATCAGCAAGGGGGATTGTGTCCACCTGCTGATTACGAAATGTCCCCCGCCGCTATACGCGGCAGGGGACATCTTGCCTAAGTTATATTGACCTTTTTCTACAGTCTGACCCCGCCTCTATAGGCGGGGTGTTTCTTTATCGATCGTATTCCCTGTTGTTCAAAAAGTCACTTTACTAAAATCTTATGACGTATGTCTTCCAAGCGATTTAGCGCTTCCAAAAGCGTTTCCTCTTTTTTCGCAAAATGAAGGCGGATCAAATGGTTGATCGGTTCACGGAAAAAGCCGGACCCTGGGACAGCTCCCACGCCCACTTTTTCTGCCAGTGTCTCACAGAAAGCTAGGTCGCTTTCGTATCCGAATTCGGAGATATCAAGCAGGACATAGTATGCCCCTTGCGGAACGGTGTGAACGATCCCGATATCGTCAAGCCCTTTCAGGAAGAGATCCCGCTTTCGGGTATATTCTTCCCTGAGATTCTCATAATAAGAGTCCCCAAACCTAAGCCCGACGACTGCCGCCTCCTGCAAGGGAGCAGCCGCACCGACCGTCAGAAAATCGTGTACCTTTTTGGCGGTATCAATTATATTAGGCGGAGCAATGATATATCCGAGCCGCCAGCCGGTAATGGAATATGTCTTTGAAAGCGACGAGCAGGAAATCGTGCGTTCCCACATTCTGGGGAGCGACGCGAAATACACATGCTTATTCGGCTCATAAACGATATGCTCATAGACCTCATCGGTGATCACAAACGCGTCGTATTTTTCCGCGAGTTCCGCAATGATCCTTAATTCCTCATAGGTAAAGACCTTTCCGCACGGATTAGAGGGATTGCATAAGATGAGCGCTTTGGGGTGCTGCTTGAACGCTGCCTCCAAGACTTCGGGATCAAATCCGAAGTCGGGAGGGACCAACGGCACATAGATGGGCTCCGCGCCGGAGAGGACAGCGTCCGCGCCGTAATTTTCGTAAAACGGTGAAAATACTATTACCTTGTCGCCGGGATCGGCAACCGTCATCATAGCCGCCATCATTGCCTCGGTACTGCCGCAGGTAACCACTATCTCCCCATTAGGGTCGATAGTTCTTCCCATGAGCCGCGATTGTTTTTCGGCGAGCGCTTCTCGAAAATTTTGCGCACCCCATGTGATGGAATACTGGTGGAAATCTTCTTTTGTCACCTGAGCCAAACGTTCGAGTATTTCCTTTGGCGGTTCAAAATCAGGAAATCCCTGAGATAAATTTACAGCGCCGTATTTCAAGGACACCCGCGTCATGCGGCGGATCACCGAATCCGTAAAAGTTTCTGTTCTGTTTGATAGGGTAGGCACCTTGTAACCTCCGATCAAATATTGTATTCCAGCTTGCGTTCGTCGATGATCCGCTTGGATTTATGCTCGGAACGCGTATTAAGTCCTCCGTCGGGATGCACGACGACCTGATACGGTTTTACGCCGATGCGTGCTTTCAAAGCGTCGGATGCGATTTTTGCCACTTCCTCGTCAGACGCGGGATTATCCGTATTCTTTTCGATTTCCACGGAATATTTGCAGGTGAAATCTTTCTCAAAAACACGGATAAGATATTCGCCTGTGATACCCGAAAGCTCGCGTATCACCGCCTCAATGTCGCTGGGGAACACATTTACCGCCGATACGATAAACATATCGTCTTTTCTGCCGTTGATATGTATCCTGCCATGGGTACGCCCGCAGGAGCAAGGGGTATTATCTATCCAACCTATATCACCCGTGCGGAACCTGATAAGCGGACGGGCGTGCTTGCGAAGTGTAGTGAACACCAACTCGCCGACCTGTCCCGGTTCGAGGACTTCGCCCGTATGTATATCCACCGTTTCCACCAAAATATGATTTTCCGCGATATGCAGTCCGTCTTTTGCTTCACACATTGCCGCGCAAGCGCCGAAAATATCCGACAAGCCGTAGAAGTCATATACTTCCGCGCCCCACAGATCTTCGATCGCTTTTCTCGTCGCCTCAATAGAACCTCCCAGTTCGCCCGCCACGATAATTTTTTTGATATTCAGATCCTTTTTGGGGTCTATGCCGCTTTTGAGCGCTTTTTCGCCAAGCTGCCACGCATAGGACGGAGAGGTCCAGATCACGGTCGGCTGATATGTCTTCAGTACAAACAATAACCGCTCGCTGGGAAGCGTTCCGCCCCAGATACACAGTGCGCCGAGATTTTGTGCGCCGATAACATCCGGCCCTCCGACATACAGCGAAAAGTTCAGCGCATGGACATAGCGGTCATTCTGACGCATACCCACCTGCCAGAACCATCGGCTCTCCGTGTCCTGAAATTCATCGAAATCCTGCTTGGTAAACGGGCTCATGGTCGGCACTCCGGTGGAGCCGGAAGAAGTGGAAATAAAGATGACGTCTTCCTCAGGAACGGCGCAAAGCTCGCCGAGGAAAGAGCCGACTCCCTGCGTATCGCACTGCGTTTTCTTGTCGATAAAAGGGAATTTCTGAATATCTTTCAGCGTTTTGATATCCTCCGGCTTTACTCCCGCCGCGTCGAACGAGCGCTTGTAGTAAGGCGCATTGTCGTATGCGAACTTTACGATTTCCTTGAGGTCTGTGAGCTGTCTCTTTTCCAGCTCCTCTCGCGGCAGCGTCTCCAGCTCCTCGTCCCAATATTTGCTGTTTACATCTCTGGTCATGATAAATTCCTCCTAATTGATTTGAAATGTCTTATATATCTGCTCCCACTTAGCGTCGCGGGAAGCGGTGATCGTTTGTATGTCTTCCTCGGTCAGATGTTTAAAGCGTCCCTGCTTTTTAAGGTATTCGGCAGGATCGGTAAATTGCTTCGGCTCGTAATTTAAAGTATAAACTCCGTTTTCGTATTCGGCTAAATACCACAGTCCGCAATCCACCACTTCTTTGGCGATCTCGACCGTCATGTCTGTTGCCGTACCCCATCCCGTGGGGCACGGGGCAATAATATGGATATACTTTGTTCCTTTTATCTTCGACGCTTTCTCCACCTTGCGCAAAAAGTCGTTTAAATATCCTATGCTGGCAGTAGCGGCATAAGGTATACCGTGGGCGGCGACGATCTCGAACATATTTTTCTTGGGACGCAGGTTCCCGCGGATGTTTTTACCGACCGGGGTCGTGGTGGTTTTTGCTCCAAAGGGCGTCAAAGAGCTTTTTTGAATTCCGGTATTCATATAGGCTTCATTATCGTAGCAAATGTATAGAATATCGTCGTTTCGGTCGATGGCGCCCGACAACGCTTGTAAGCCGATATCGGCGGTACCGCCGTCTCCCGCAAAACCGACCGCTTGAAAATCGGTTATCCCCTGCGCGCGCAGCCCCGCTTCAATGCCCGTAAGCATCGAAGCCGTTCCGGCAAAGGTGGATATGATCGCATTATTTCCAAAACAAAGCTGCGGAAAGTTAAATCCCACCGCGGACATACATCCCGCGGGCAGCACGGCGACCGCTCTTTCGCCCAAAACCTTCAGCGCGACGCGGACCGCAAGACTTCCGCCGCATCCGGCACATGCTTTGTGCCCGTAAAAAAATTCGTCTTCACAAAGCGTTTTTGCCGTAACGCTCATGCGTCCTCACCTCCGATCCCAAGAAACACGGTTTTTACAGCGCCGCGCTTTAGTTCTTCAAAAATCTGCTCGATTTCTTCGGCTGAGATATTCCTTCCGCCAAGGCCCACTATATAATCGGAAACCGGCAGCCGAACTCCCGCTTTTTGCAGCGCGGCGGTCACATTGGTATATACCGTGCCGTCGCCGCCGAAGGAAATGTCCTTTTCCAGTACCGCCGCCGCTTTTGCTCCCGATAACGCCCGAACGATCTCTTCATCGGGAAACGGTCTGAGATAACGCAGGCGCAAAAGCCCCGCTTTTATATTTTTTTCTCGAAGGCCATCCACGACTTCCCGCACAAGCCCCGATATGCTGCCGAGCGTCACCAGAATAAAGTCGGCGTCCTTTGTGCGGTAATTTTCCGTCAGCCCCGTATATCTGCGGCCGAATATCTCGGCAAATCGGGCTTCCGCCTCGTTCACGATCTCTCGGACGCGAAGAAGTCCGAGATGCTCCTTGTATTTAAATTGCGTGTTGTGATCCGGTCCCGCGGAAAATCCCAAATTGCGCGGGTGGGCAAAATCGAGTTTGTTTTCCGTTTCAAACCTCGGCAGAAAAGCGTCCGCCTGTTCCTGCGTCGGGACATCTACGACCTCATAGGTGTGAGTCAGCACAAAGCCGTCAAGGTTTGCCATGTACGGAGTAGATACATTTTTGTGTTCCGCTATGTAATAGCTCATCAGCGCCAGATCGAGCGCCTCCTGTGCGTTTTCCGCATAGGATTGTATCCATCCGCTGTCCAGCAGCGCGATAGAATCCCGCTGGTCTCCGTAGATGTTCCACGGAAGCGCCGTAGAACGGTTCGCATTCATCATCACAATGGGAAAACGTCCGCCCGAAGCATAAACGAGGCACTCCACCATATACAGCAGTCCCTGAGAAGATGTAGCGGTAAAGGCTCTTGCGCCGACCGCAGAGGCTCCCATTGCGCAGGAGAGGGCGGAATGTTCCGACTCCACATGAATAAACTCGGCTTTCAGGCTGCCGTCCTCTACCATCTCCGACAGACGCTCCACGACAATGGTCTGCGGCGTAATGGGATAGGCGGAAATGACCTGCGGCCTTGCAAGGCGTATCCCCTCGGCAAAGGCTTCATTGCCGGACAAAAATTTTTTTGCCATTATTTCTCTGCCTCCATCTCTATCGCACCGAGCTTACATATTCTTTTGCATATCCCGCAGCCCTTGCAAAAATCGTAGTCAATAGCGACTTTGCCGTCCTTTTTGAAAATCACACCGTCCGGGCAGTAAAGGTAACATTGCAAACACCCGACACACATTTCCTTGTTGATGACGGGACGGATATTCCTCCATCCGGCATTTTTGGTTACAAGATATCCCGCTTCATACGCGGGAGTTTCGGGAATTTCCGAGAGCGCGACAGGTATCTTTTCCCTTAAAAACGGTTTCATCCTACCGACCCCTTTCTTACCGCCTCTACAGCCGCATGGACAGCGGCAATATTTTTTCCGTGCAGCTTTTCCGACATATTCTGTCGGATCGCCTCCTCAATGTGAGCGACAGAAACTTTATCAAACACGCCCGCAAGCGCGCCAAGCATAATTGTGTTAGTTATGGGGAGCTTCAAAATTTCCGCCGCGATACCGTCACCGTCCACGGTAACGACTCGACGGTCATCGTATCTCTTTTTCGTGTTCAGCAATATTTTTCCGTCGGGTTTGAGTTCCGCATATGCCGCTTTTGAAAACAATGTATCATCGAGGAAAATGCTGAAATCTGCACGCTTTACTTCACTGCGATTGCCGATCGGTCGGTCATCCAGCTTTGTAAATGCACGGATCGGTGCGCCGCGCCGTTCCGGTCCGAAGGACGGAAACGCAAGCGCATATCGGTTTTCGGCAAGCGCATATGCTGCGCCAAGTAGCCTTGACGCGGTAAACGCGCCTTGACCGCCTCTGCCGTGCCATAATATTTCTATCATTTTTGCCTCCTTTCATCGTTTCCACCGCAGCAAGCTGCGCTGCAATTTGTTAAACAGAAACGATATGACGATCACAACGATACCGATTACCAAAAGTCCGACAATGGTCCTGGTATAATCGCCGAAATCGGAATACTGCTTCACATAATATCCGAGTCCGTCTCTCGCACCTATCATTTCAGCGGAGGTCAAAAGGATAAAGGAAACGCTGAGTCCTTGATTGCACCCTATAAAAATCTGAGGAAGCGACGCCGGTAATATAACGGAAAACAGCATGGTTATCTTACCCACATTCAAAACTTTTGCAGAATCTATCACTTTTTGTTCCACATTCAGAACTCCGCTCATGGTACTCGCCAGAACAGGCCAAAAGGTCGCAAGGAAAATGACAAACACCGAAACGCTGCGGAAAGTAGGCAAAAGAGCTATCCCGTAAGGAATATAAACTATCGGCGGGATAGAGCCGAGAAATTTTGAAATATAGGTGGCCGCATTTCCGAGCCGCACGCTCCATCCCAAAAACAAGCCCAGCGGAATGGCAATGACTGTCGCAAGCAGATATCCCTGAAGTATAATGCCGAGTGAGCTTTGGATATTCACAAGTATCTTATCTATATCCTCCGTAAACTGTTGGAACACGCATCCCGGCGGAGGAAATAAAGCCTCTTGGAGTAAGTTGAATTTTGCCGTAGCAAGCGTCCACAGAATGAGTAAGCCGTAAATGAAAGCAAATATATCAAGGAACAGATTTAACCCCTGTTCTTTTTTTACGAAAGAGGATACAAGAATTACAAGGAGCTCCGCCCCCGCTGCAAACCAAAGCACATACGACGTTTGAGGATCGTCGGATATCTGATTTGGCAAAAACTGCACGGCGATCAAAATTAAAAACAAAAGATTTGTTACGCGCAGAAAGCGCTTTTTGACAGTCATTAAAGTACCACCTCGTTTCCGCCGATTTTTCCCATAATATCGCTGTAAAAAAGAGCAAGCAATTCGTTGCGAAAACTGCCGTATTCTTTTGTCTGTACCAGCTCCGCTCAATTTCTCGGACGGTCGAACGGGACGGGGATTTCCCGATAAACATGTCCGGGGCCGGCAGACATCATCACGATCCTATCCGATAATAAAATAGCCTCATCTATATCGTGCGTGACAAATACGACCGTCTTCTTTTCCTGCGTGCCGTCTCCCTCCCAAAGCTCCAAAAGCAATTCCTGAAGCACGGTTCGGTTTTTCGCATCTATAGCGCCAAACGGTTCATCCATCAGAAGAATATCCGTATCCATGGCAAGCGCTCTGGCTATTGCGACACGCTGCTGCATTCCGCCGGAAAGCTGAGACGGGTATTTATTTTTGAAATCGGACAAGCCCACTTTATCGAGAAAAGTGTCCGCGATCTGCAAGCGCTCCGTTTTCGACAAGTCCTTTTTGACCTGCTTTACGCCGAACGCAACATTTTTTCGGGCGGTCATCCACGGAAACAGAGAATAATGCTGGAAAACCACGCCGCGATCCGTACCGGTCCCGATGATCGGCTTTCCGTCTATCAGTATCTCCCCTTCGGTCGGCGCGTTGATACCCTCCAAAATGCTGAGAAGAGTGCTTTTGCCGCATCCGCTGGAGCCTATCACGCTGACGAATTCGCCTGCCTCGACCGAAAATGAAACATTTTTCAGCGCCGTAAAGCTCTTATTCTTTTCTGTATAATCCACCGTTAAGTTGTGGATTTCAATTTTACTCATAGGTGTCGCCTCGCAATTCGGGAGTGATCTATCAAAAGAACAAGCAGAACGGCAGCAAGTCGTCTTCCGTTCTGCTTGCAGCGAATCATTTATTCGTATTGGTCAAAATGTTCTTGGAGCTCCTGATAGACCATATCGTTCGGATTTTCTTCGATCAGGCTCGCAAGGGCATTTTTATATATGTCGGTATTGTACAGCGGGTCAATATCATAATCATTTGTATAACCCAACTCTACAATGGCATCTTTCAGTTCCACCGTACCCTTTTTATCGGGGTCCGGCACAGACGTTCCGTAGCCGCCATAGACTTCCGTGCGAATATAATCTTCGTCGATATCGATATAGACTTTTACATCTTTGACAGTTTGATCCTCGTTTTCTTGAGAAAATTTATATGCTTTTATCAACGCGCGTTCAAAAGCGTTATAGCTGTTGGGGTACGCCGCAAGATCTTCGGTGGCGGCGACTTGACGGCAGCAGGGCTGATTTTTCAGCGCCTCTTCTTCGGAGCAGCGATAAACGATGGAATGACCGGCGCCCTCCGCAAGAGAAGCGTAAGGGGAATAAACGGACGCGGCGTCTATCGTTTCGTTGGACAGCGCGGCATAAGCGTCCTTCTGGCTGTCAAAGTAGACGATGTTTACCTTGTCATCTCCTTCACCTATCTCGATACCCGCATTCTTCAATAAAATTTGCAGTTCGGCATCCTGTACGCTGTTTTTTACCGACGCGACATTTTTCCCTTTCAGAATACTTATGTCCCAATCGCTGAGCCCGTCCGTGTATTTAGACTTGATAACATAACCGTGTCCGTTTGTCATCGCGCCGCCGAAAATGCTAAGATCCTGTCCGTTGCTTTGAAATGTGATTATCGGTACAGAGCCGATAAAGGCGACGTCCAGTTTGTCGGAAGTCAAACCGTTTGCAAGTTCTGCCGCGCTTGCAAACTGCGTTAGCGTTACATTCAAGCCTTCTTCCTGAAAATATCCTTCCTCTTGAGCGACAAACGCAAGCAAATGCGCTGTGGAATTTAGATATCCGACCGTAAAATCCGTTTTTTCCAATTCAGCGGAAACGGAGTCGTTATTTCCGTCGGCGGAAACGGAGTTGTTATTTCCGTCGGCGGAAACGGAGTTGTTATTGTCGTCGGCGGAAACGGAGTTGTTATTGTCGTCGGCGGAAACGGCGCTGTTTTCATTTGAGCATGCTGTCACAGATAACAGCAGAACGCTTGCGAGAAGACCCGCCAAAATTTTATTTTTCATAGTTTCTTCCTTTCGTTTTTTGTACTTTACTATATGAACAGCAATTAGCCGCAGCATCCCTCGTCGGGGAGCTGCCGAATATATTCCGCAATACTATCTTTGTCTTCGCTTATGTTTTTATCTTCCGCGGATCTCCCGCAGGAAGAAAGCGGCAGAAGGCAGATCAAAAGCGGTATAATAACGGCAAGCCTTATTTTTATCTCTTTATTCTTACTGTTCACGGTTACCTCTAAAAATTTTACAAAAAAATACAGAAGTGCAAATAGCAGCTTCCGAAGTTTACATCATCAAATCATCTTTTGACGCTGATTACCGTCACATTCGCGGCGCACAACATCGAACGATGCGACAAACTTCGGTTCTTTTCATGCACATGTATCTGATTTTAAGATTTTTCTGTGTCATGATGAAATCGACCTCCTTTGTTTTGGGTTCGATTTTATTGTAGCATAAAAAACAGTAAAATGCAAATATCATATAGGTATTATAGGAAATAGGCACAGCCTATATCTCGAAGAGAAAAATTTTGTCCTGTTCGCCTTCCGCCGACATAAAGTCATACTGTTTTATTTCTTTTCCTGTTCCTTCAGATATTTTTGCATTTCTTCGATATATAATTTCCCCATATTGCTTAAAACAAGGTTCTTTTTGACGATATATCCTATCTTCATTTTACCTATCTTTTCATCATCGCTCGCACGAAAAGGGACAGCTGTATAATCCGAGCCGTTGAGTTCTTCGCAGATGATCCCTGAGCATAATGTATAGCCGTTTAACCCGACCATCAAATTCAGCATAGACGCACGGTCGTTGGTCTTTATCATACGGGGGTAATCATTTGTACTGAGTATTTCCTCCGCAAAATAAAACGAGCCCTCGCTGCCTTGCTCAAAAGCAAGGCACGGATAATCAGCCAGATCGCTAAGCCCGATATACTCCGACTTTGCAAGCGGATGATTTTTCCATATATAAACATAAGCGTCACATTCAATAAGCGGGTAAAATTCCAAACCTTTTGCTTTCAGTAGCCCCGAAATGATCTTTCGGTTAAAATCGCTCAGATAGATGATACCTATTTCACTTTTTGCGGTATATACATCATCGATGACTTCACGGGTCTTTGTCTCGCGTATCGCAAACTCATATTCTGCGGTGTTGAATTGCTTTACCATTTCAACGAAGCTCTTGACGGCGAAAGAATAGTGCTGGGTCGAAATTCCGAATTTCTTTTTCCTTTGTCCGTTCTTCCCGTATTTATCCGTTAAAATATCAAATTGATGATAGACCTGTCTTGCGTAGGCGATAAATTCCAAGCCATCGTTTGTAAGTGACATTCCGCGACCGCTGCGATGAAAAATTTCAAAGCCCAATTCACTTTCCAGATCTTGAATAGCGCCGGTGAGCGACGGCTGTGAAATATAAAGTATCTCCGACGCGCGGCGCAGCGTCCCCGTTTCGGAAACGACTATCGCATAGTGAAGCTGCTGAAGTGTCATAAGACGGACCTCCTTAAAATGTTTTCACTTACGGCGAAAAAGCAGATGGTGTTCCTCCGCTTTATCGTTTTACTCATATAATCCCTTGGAAAAATAGCGATCTCCGCGATCGGGCAGCACTATCACAATGTTGCCCTTCGCGCCTGTTCGTATCAGTTTTTTCGCGGCGGCGAGCGCCCCTCCCGATGACGAACCCGCAATAATGCCTTCTTTTGCGGCAAGCTCCCGCGTATTTTTAAAAGCCTCTTTATCCGTAATTTTTATTACCTGATCTACGAGCGACATATCCATTGTCTCGGCTATAAAATTGTTTCCGATACCCTCGATGTTGTAATCGGAATGTTCTCCGCCACCCATTGTAGAGCCTACGGGATCGGCAAGTATACCTTTGACTTTCGGGTCACGTTCTTTCAGATAACGAACTATCCCGCTGAAAGTACCGCCGCTCCCCGCTCCGGCGACGAGATAATCGATCTTTCCATTCAGATCCTCATAGATTTCGGGACCGGTCGTTTCATAGTGAATACGGGGATTTGCCTGATTCTTAAACTGATCCAGCGTAACGGCGCCCGGGGTCGCTTCTCTAAGCTCCGCCGCCTTTTGAGAGGCAAGCAACATTCCTCCTTCGCGCGGCGTGTTTATGACTTCCGCGCCCAATGCGCGAAGCAGGGTTTGTTTTTCTTCTGAAAATTTGGTGGGGACAACAAACCGTATCCGATATCCTTTGTTTAACGCGGCAAAAGCGATACCGAGACCGGTGTTTCCGGCTGTGGCGTCGATAATCGTGCCGCCCTGTCTTAAAATCCCCTTTTTCTCGGCGTCCTCGATCATGGCTTTGCCTATCCTGTCCTTGACGCTGCCTGACGGATTATATAACTCCAGCTTGGCAAACAATTTGACGTTTTTGGTCAGGTCGATCGCATTTAGCCGTACAAGCGGCGTATGTCCGATAAGCTCCTGCATGGAATCATAGTATGCCATAGTTTATTCCTCGCTTTCTTTTATCGCCTGTTCTAAATCGGCAAGCAGATCGTCCACATAACGATCCCCCATCGCCGACTTTATCGGGATATTCTTCTGTTTAAAGCTCAGATGTAATAATTGTCGATCTCGTTGGAATCGTCTGCCTTTTTCGCTAAAATAAAATGGATGTTTTCATATGCTCTTTGCTTATCCGTTCTGCCCGCGAAAAAGCGCTTTTGTATTTTTTCCGGCGTTTCATGATCGTCTATCAAATATCCGTGACGGTGAAGCGCATCGGATATTTCCTCCACCGTATACCCATGCCGCATCGGTTCGCCCAGTTGTTGTCTGACACGCAAAATGCAAAAAGTGGGAAATCACGGGAAACCCCGAAAAAAATAGTTGCCGACACGGTTTAAGCCGCTGTTTATGCGGTTTAAGCCGTTTTTATTTGAGTTTATTTGGAATGGATTTTGCAAATCGGTTGTCAAAAAAATCAGGGCGTTTTTACCCTGATTTTTTGTTTTATATTTCATTTCGGCCAATGTTAAAAAATGATGTTAAAAAGCGTTTTAATGCTATTAAATGGCTTTATAATGCGTTTTAAGAGCGTTTTTATATTTTAGGGATTATTTATATTATTTTACAAATTTTACAATCTTTAGCAAGGAACTCACAGAACAAAAAATGAAAAGTCACGGAACTACTTCCGCGATTAAATTTTTTAAGCGTAAAAAGTGAATATTGTCATATTTCTAACCCGGCATTTTTTGCTTTTTCTGCCAAAGAAATATACCCTTTTGTTTTTGCATTTTTCATTCGGCGAAAAGATCCAAAGGTCTTAGGCGCGTCATCGGGAATAACATTAATAAGTTGTGCATATATAGCGCGATCTTCTCGCTCGGAGAGTATATCAGCTTTTCGCTTTTCAAAAATAGCCCGCTGTTCCTCCGTTCTATCGTCCACAAAGGGTCTGTTGCTTACTTCGATAATATCACCGTGTATATAAGTAGGCTCAAATATCCCCTCTATATAAGAGGATAATCTAATACCACAGTTATATAGACATTCATCGTTTTTAAGCCAGTCCGGTAGCTTTGGAAAACGTTTATCATTCCCGGATATGCTGTATATCCTCCCCTGATATTTAGCACATTCCTCGCAAGGGGAATAAATGGTACTCGCTTCTACTAAGTCTATATTGTATTTTTGACAATGCTCAAAAAGTTTTTTGAGTATATCTTTATACATTTCTTTAGATTGAGCTATTTTCTCATCAGTTGTCATTTTTATCCTCCAGTTTTCCTATGACCTTGCCACAGCTCCGGCACTCATCGTCATCCTTAAATACTATATCGCGGTACTTATCGTTATATGAGATAAGACGATCGCCACCGTACTCTTTTATATAGCCCTCTCCATTGAGTATAAATATACCTACATCACCGATACGGAGCTGCTCATCGGCGGAAACAAGCACTATATCGCCATCAAGATAATCCGGTTGCATAGAATCTCCCGAAATACGCAGCGCATAATCTGCCTGTCGGGTCAACTCTGTTGACGGAACTCTTAATTTAATGGTGTAACTACCGGAAAGGTACTCCCCTGTACCGGCACTGACCGCATCTTCCGGAAAATCAAGATAAATATATTCTTTTACATCATTTTCCGGCATTAAAACGGTGTTATCGGTATGTTTTAACGGCGTTATAGTAGCATTTTTATGCCTGTCCGCCTGTTCTGCCAGAGCGGCCGCTCTTTCGCTAATCATAGCCTTTTCAACAGCATTGACCTTTCGATAATTTGATATAAGTCTATGTTCATCTTCACTTAATTCTTGGCTTTCCTTCCCATATACCAGATAATCAAGGGAAACATTAAAGAAATCTGCTATTTCGATTAGATATTTTCTATAGGATTTACTTTTGCCTGACTTCCATTCCGAAAAAGCTACATTTTTTAACTGTAAATAGTCAGTTAATTCTCGCTGTTCTCTTTTGCCCAAAAGCATAGATATTCTGTCTAAAATATCCAAAATACAGTCACCTCACTTGTCCAAAACAACTAAATTAGTAATTTTCTAATTATAAATTAGAAAAACGCTTGACAATTAGAAAAAAACTAATTATAATTAACTTAGTGAATGAATAAGGCATAGTTATCCGTACCACTATTTTACCACACCGGGGTTGATTAGTCAATCCCCTGTCAAATTACATTTTCAGAAAGGAAGAATGGAATGGAAATTTATTATTTCTGTAAATATCCGTTTATCGGAGAATGGACAGTTATCAAACGCCATGAGGGGGTAGCAAAGCATGACCTGCGGAGAAAACATTAAGCGTATGCGCGAAGAACACAGTCTATCTCAAAGCGAGGTGGCCGAGAAGATCGGTGTTGCTGCATCGGCAGTATGCGGTTGGGAGCGCGGTAACAAACGCCCTACGCTCGAAAATCTCTGCTGCTTGGCCGATCTTTTTCTTTGCAGCACAGATGAGTTGCTTGGAAGGAAGGTGATCTGATGAACCTTGAGCAAAAGAAAAAGATAATCAATGCGTATTTCCAATCTCACGGCAGGTTGCTCAAAGGCGCGGTATCATTTGATGCCAACGAGTCAACGGTAGGGAATGTAATGGTAAACGGCACATGGATAGGCACGTTTGATTTTGAAAAACGCGATTTTATAGATACAAATTAAGCCGAAACGGGCAACCCGAAGATTGCCCGTCCGCAGGGAATGACCGCCCTGCGCTGATGATGGCAGGTCGGAAAAGAGGTGATCAAAATGACCCTCAAGAAATTCCGTAAGACCACACTGAAATATGTAATAGCGTGGTATAAGGAACTTACAAGGCTCGTAAAAGCCGATAAAAAGGCACAAAAAATAGAGCCCGAGATCAAGCGAAAGCTAATTGCCACAGCCCAATCGCTTAATCTCTACATTCAAGAAGAATTCTCGAACGGCTCTGATTAAAGTATATCAGAGCAGACGCACTTTGTCAAGGGATGGAGGTGATTTTTTGGAAATAATCAAGGTGTCAGATGCCGCAAGGCTTCGGGGATGCAGTGAAAGGTATATAAGGAAATTAATAGCAGACGGCAAACTTAATGCTGTACAGCTGCCTAACGCTGCTAATAATAGACTGGAATATGGCATCTCGATAGAAGACCTTGACGAAAGGACACAAAAACGCTACTACGCCGAGCAGCGCAAGGAGCTGGGTTTGCCGGCAGAAGATAAGCGCACTAAACCACAGCCTGAAAAACGGCCGCTCGAAAGCTATACCGACGATGAAAGGCGGCAAATAGTCACTTGGACGCGAATTCTGTCCTCGTGGGAGGATCTAAGAAACCGGGATAAGCGACCGAAATCCGAGATAGACACGCTGTTCCTCTCAATTATGCAGTTGCAGCATCCAGAGCTTAAGATAAGCCGAGATATACTGTACCGCAAATATACAGCATATAAAAATGGTGATATCTCCGGGCTTATCGATAAGCGTGGTGGCGGAAATAAAGGGCAAACGGCAATAAAATCCCACATTTTAGACGCATTTCTGTATTTCTATCTCGATGAACGACGGCTGCCGATCTCAAGGTGCTACAAGCTGATGAAAGAGTGGGCGGCGGAATTCTACCCGGACGATGTGCCGAGCATACCGTCGGAACGGTCATTTAGACGTCAAGCCGAAAAGCTGCCGGCGGCTGTTATATCGCTTATGCGATATGGCGAAAAGGATCTCGCAGACCATTACATACCGTATATAGAGCGTATGTATGATGGCCTGAAGGCTAACGATGTCTGGGTGGCGGACAACCATACATTTGACTTCTTCACCTACTGCGATAGCACTCAGAAAGTCCACCGTATGTATCTGACGGCGTTTATCGACGCTAAATCTGGTGTAATGGTCGGTTGGAATTTGACCGAGCAGCCCGATTCACACAGTACGATGCTCGCTTTCAGGCACGGGATATTACGGTTCGGAGTACCGCGCTCAGTGTATTTTGATAACGGCTCGGAATTTCTTACACACGACATCGGCGGACGCGGACACAGGACGCACAAGACATGGAACAAGGACGATATCCCGCCCACTATCTTGGAGCTGCTGGGCGTTGAGATGCACAACGCGATTGTACGCAACGCAAAGGCAAAGCCGATAGAGCGTACATTCGGCACGTTTAAGAATCATATAAGCCGCATGATAGAAACATTCTGCGGCGGTACTATCCTTGAGCGTCCCGAGTCGCTCAAATGGAAGCTGAAGCACGGCGTTATTCCGGAAGACGATCAGATAAGGACGGCACTCAATACCCTTATAGACGGCGACTATAACGTATCCCCATACGGAGGAAAAGAACGAAAATACAAGGGCATGACGCGCATTGAGGTCTGGAACGAGTCGATAATGTCCGCCAAATTCCGCGTCGCGGGAGAAGCCGATTTATCGCTGCTGCTTGCGAGAACTACGAGATACCAGAAAATCAAGCGCAACGGCGTATATGTGGAGATTGCAGGCGAAAAGCTGTGGTACAGCGCACCCGACGCATGGAAGTATCAGGGTCAGGAAGTATATGTACGCTATGACCCGGCTAACCATGAAAGCGTCCGCATCTATGATAAAGACACCGATGAGTACCGATTCACATGGACGTTGTCAATGGATATGGAAATCGACTATATCACAGATGATAAAGACGAGATAGCGGCGGCAGAAAAGAAGATCCGCGCGGTAACAAAATCTATACATGATTACGCCAAAGGTCTTACCGCATCGCTCACAGCGGAGCAGGCTATAGACTTCTTGACAGCAAGTCTACAGCGAGCTGAGCGAGGGCTTGACAGCTTTGAGATCAAAAAACCGTCAAAATTTGAGCCGGTTATATCTGACAGGCTCAAAGAAAACAATCCGCAAATAGCGGATATAAAAGAAATTACGATCGATTATGAGCGCATAAACAACAACGCGCTCAAGCGTAAGAAAGGATGATAAAATGATGACCACTGAAGAAAGAAAAGCAAAACTGCTCGAGCAATTTGCCGAGCTTGCCGCTGAGCTTGGCAGCAACGCCAAAGCGGCGCAGCGCATCGGCATATCCGCCCCGGTCGTATCGCAGATAAAGAGCGGTACATATCCCGGTAATATAGACGCGCAGCTCGATAAACTTGCAGCATATTTTGAGTCAAAGTCAGGCAGTGATGAGATTTTTGAGGAAATAAGCTATGCGCCTACATCTATATCCGAGCAGATCTATCAAGCGATAAAAAACTGTCAGATCAAGGGCGGCGTGGCGATAGCCACTGGGGACAGCGGGATCGGCAAGACCAAAGCGGTGCAAAAATATCATGCTGATAATCCGCTGACAAGCGTTGTAATCACCATAAACCCGTGTTTCAAGTCGGCTAAAGCGGTAGTTAAGCTGATAGCTGCGGAATTAAATATCCCGGTAATGCAGTCTACCGATGATCTATGGATAGCGATAGCTCAAAAGCTGCATGACGGTATGGTTATAATTATCGACGAGGGACAACTGCTCACCTTTGCGGGTATAGAAACAGTCAGGTCGCTGGCGGACTATTTTGCCGCTAAAGGTCAAACGCTTGGCGTCGCGTTTGTCGGGGACAGCGGGATCGAAGAAAAATTCGAGGGCAAAACACGCCGAAATTATCGACAGATAAATAACCGCAAATGGCTTTCACCACGATTTACAGTAGCGGATATAACGGCGAATGATATCAAAATGTTGTTTCCGATGCTCGTAAATGCAGGAATGGACAAGGAACTGGAATTTTTGCATAAGGTCGCTCAGACCGAGGCAGGCATAAGAGGGGCGGTGCGAATGTTTTCGCAGGCTTACGACAACGATGATTACTCTCTCTCCGGCTTAGCGGCAATGGCTAAGTCGATGAGGATAGATATGCGGGCGATGGTAAGAAAATGAGATTACACACCAAAAAGCCCACCATTAAGCAATCGGCTTTCCTGCGAAAGCATGGGATCAACGCTGAAAAATGGCTTGTAGCTAAGGACAACGCTAAGTATATTATGATAGTCCGCCGCGATACGGCGAGAAAAATTAAAATTGAAAAGGATGGTTGAATTATGAGACGATTTGTTAATACTATACTGGCTATTGTGACGGCGTTTATTGCCGGGATTATGACATTATCGATTGTGGAACTGGTCACAGATTACACATCTAAGCGTGTAGAATATCATATAGGCGGAGAGGTGTTGGTACTTCCGCTAATGGTGATCCTGTTATACATAGGATACTTGATAGCCAAATTCTATTTTTACTTTATCGTATCTGAGCGGTTCTACAAGCAGGGCTATAAAGACGCTAAGAGAGGCAAAAAGCCCAGGGAATAATGCACGGGGGTATTTTCCCCCATGCTTAATATCGCCGAGGACGGTCACAAGCCCGTGAAAAGACAGAGTGAGCATAAGGAGGATGATATGGATAAATGCTGCTTACCCGGAATGACTATCAAGCCGGACGGGATAAACGAACTTGATCCGTGCAAATACGAGGTAACAGAGATCCACCGGAACGTAACGGTTGAGATCCTACGCTGCCAAAAATGCGGACACATGGAAATATCGTGGTATCGTCAGGAGGATACCGAGGATGAGATCATAGAGGGAGATGATAACTTCAATGAGGATTATTGAGCGTATAAAGATGTGGTTTACGCCGCATAAACACTGCCGTCACTGCTGTCTTATATGCAGATATTACAAGTATGGCAAAAAGGAGGTGATTACCGATAAAAAGTGATCTCAGTAAACACGATATAAAAGATAAAGATATATATGCAAATGAAGACAGCGCGGCAATGGCGAGGATATGCAGCACTTGTAAAAATAAAGTGGTAACAAACGGGGTACCAAGCTGTCCGCGTAACCTTATACCAATAATGGGTATAGGCTGCTATCGCAGACGTACATATTACTGAGGCATTCTGCCTCAGTGTAATGCAGCTCCGAAACGGAACGGTCGCAAGCCCGTATAAATGCAGAGCGGAAAAATAACAGGAGGTAAAAAACTATGCTTAAAAGCAAACGTCTTACATCAAAGCGCGGTATAACGCTACCGAAAGATCTATGTGAGTATGTTGGGCTATCAGGCGGAGAAGCGGTTGATATAACCGCACAAAGCGACGGCAGCGTAATTATTCGCAAGCATACTCCGGTATGCCGCTTTTGCGGCGATCGCTCATCGGCGCAGACCTATCACGGGATAGATATCTGTCCGTCTTGCGCCGATAAGCTCAGAAACGAGGTGATAAAATGACAGTAACCGCCCAAGAAATAAGCAGCAAGATAGCTCAGATCAAGGATATAGTCCGTCAGAAGGAAGAGCTTAACGCAAAATACAAGGAGCTGGAGGCGTTTTTCCTGCGGCTCGGCAGTGACAAATTACAAAATTCAAAACGCAAAACACAAATATTCGAGGACGACTACGGACGCACCGTCGCGTACACCGAGGCAAAAAGCGTTAAGATCATAAGCCCCGCTGTCCTTCATCAGCTGCTTGGAGATGCGTATGATGATTTTGTAAAAGAGGAAAATGAGACTAAATACACGTTTAAGAACAAGGAACTTGAGCGTGTTTTCGGCGGTGTTTATTCCGCCGTGCCGGATGTACCCGCAAATCGGCTTACTCTTGATGAGTTTTTTGAGCAGCTGCCTTGCGATGCCGTCGCAAAGCAAGCTTTACGCAAAAAGCTAAAAGGCGCATCGTTTGCGACCGACACAAAGAACCTAATATCTATCGGAGGATTTGATGAGGACGACGCTGCGGATTATGCGTACTTGTTCGCCGAATCGCTTATATGGGATCGATTTATGACCGTGGCAAAGATCGTCGGCAACGTAACAGAGATGTCGGATACCAAGGATATCATCCGTGCAATCAACAGTGCTATAGCGGTATCTGACACTACTAAAATAACCGTATAGGAGGTAACACACAATGGATATAAAGCAAAAACGGCAGCACATCTATTCTCTCGGCCGCAAGTGTGGGCTCGTGGAGGACGGCGACAAACGTGATAATTTACACAGCTTTGTTTTCCAGCTTACTGCATGCACATCTATATCCGAGCTTGACGATGCACAGGCCGATATTGTTATAAAGCAGCTGCGTCGTAACCTCAAGGCTATAACGCCGGATGTCAAAGCGTATATCAGTCGAGGACAGTCCGCAAAGATATTCCAGCTGATGTATGAACTGGCAGAAATCTCGCCGTCTGATGTTCCGATAAGAGAAAGGCTCTGTGGCATTATACAGCGTGAGCTTGATATCAAGGCAGATCCTGCACAGGACATTTTTCGGGGCTTTAGTGCCGCTCAGGGTTCGCGCCTTATAGATGCAATTAAGCGCTATATACGTGCTGCTAAACGTAAAGCAGAGAGGGCATGATAATGAATAAGCTCGACCTTATACAACCGGAGTATCTTTCCGGGGCGCAAAGAGAGTTATGTGATACTATAGGTATAGAGGCATATCGAAAATTAGTATCAGTCTTTGGCGGTGAACGGCTCGCAGTAGCAAAGCTTACGTCGCTTTTCCCACAATCAGTAAGGGTTAAAATCATAAGTGAAAACCTTGATAATCCCGATGTCCTTAACTGTATAGACGCTACAGAAAAGGAAATAGAACGAATCAGGCTCGGTCTTAGATAATCAAATTCTACAATATCAAAAGGCGTGACATAGTTACTACAATAGTAACTGTGTCACGCCTTTATCTTTTGCGCTGAAAATGATACAATGAAATTACATTAAAAATAGTATATCAAAATTCAGCTTAATAAAAGCATTTGAAAGGGTTTTTATATGGATATCTGGGAAGTATTATCAAACATATACAGCTTTGTATTGACTGCCGCGATCGGCGTTATAGGCTTTTTCCTGAAACGCACCTACGGAGAGGTAGATAAGTGCGTTAAAAAAGACGAGCTTGCCCACTATGCCGAAATCACCAAAGAAAACCGCAACGACATAAAATCGCTTAACAAAGAATATGCGACTAAGGCGGAAGTTGCCGAGATAAAACGGACGATCGAAAAGATAGATACCGCCATAGATGAAATAAATCAGACCACCGTCAAAAACTCCGAGTTTGTGCGTCTTATGACGCGGCTGGAAACGAAAATAGATAATCTGAGCGAGAGGAGATATGCAGATGGACATTAAAAATCAAATGAAAAAGAACAAATTTATCAAAAACAACGGCGCGGTCATACGCGCGATAAATATCCTCCGCGTTGACTATGTCAACCTCTATGATGTCGCTGCGGCACTTGAGCCGCAGTTGACATCTGCCGAGGTACAGGACAGTGTCAATTATCTGCTCGAATCCGGATATATCCGTCTGGTCAAAATACGCTCCCAGCAGCCGGTCGAGTGTATCGGAGATGATTTTGAGCAGCTTGCCGCTAAGCTGACCGCAAAGGGCATACAGCTTATATGCGGTGCGATAGAGGACAGCTGCGTCGACTTGTAAAGATAGGAGGAGCAATGAAAAGGAAAAACCGCAAGCGCGGAAAGATAGACCTCCTTCCGGCCGATATCCGCGAATCAGTGGATATGATGATAAATAATCCGGCTGAATACCGATACAGCGATATAGTGGACTATATCAAAGCAAACGGATTTGAAGTATCCAAGTCGTCAGTAGCAAGGTATGCACAATCGCTTAATGCGTCGCTTGAGCGTGTTATGCTGATCTCAGAAAATTTCCGGTTGATAAATGAGGAAATGGCAAAGTATCCCGATCTTGATGTATCAGAGGCGCTTGCCAGACTTGCAAATCATAGAGTGCTTGAGGCGCTCCAAAATATGACCGATGAGGATCTTGCAACAGCATCGCCGGAAAAACTTATTAACGCTGTGCCGGCACTCATAAGAGCGGCAACTTACAAGCGAGATGTAGATACAAAGGCTAAATCGGCTATGGCTGCGGCGTATGATGTGTTTAAGTCGGACATTTTTGACGCGCTCGCCGCCGATGATCCGCAGCTGTATAATCAGCTTGCAAGCTATATCAAGCGCAAACAAGAGGAGGATAATCAATGATATATGTCCTACGGGTGCGCACGGGCGATGAACAAGCTATAATGTATGCTTTGCGGGATAAAGGCTATACGGTATACTGTCCGAGGGAAGAATACACCTACCGTAAAGGCGGCAAGTGGCACAAAGATATCCGCACACTTTTTAACGGTTACATATTTATAGATCTTCCATGTGTTGATGGCATCAACTACTATGTAATAAAATCAGTACATGGTGTCGGGCATTTTGTCAGCAGAACGTCTTGCCTGTCGCCCACCGAAGCCGAATATATAACCGGTATGTGCCGTAACGACATACTGTCTATATCAACAGGGCATATAGAAAACGGAAATTTAAGGCTGGATACAGGCTACTTAAAGCAGTATGAACACAAGATAATCAAGTACAGCAGACGGCAGCATAAGGCGGTAGTAGAGATCACACTATACGGTGAACCTTATCGCATTACCTGTACCGTCGATATACAAGCATAATAACTATGGCGTTGGTTGATCCGCTCCCCCGCCGGAACGATTATGTAAATAGGAAAAATCATCTGATTTAAGCTAAATCGGAATGGCGAAGCATACCCTCGCGCTCAAAGTGCGGGGATATACCCGTTTAATTCTGTTTTAACGGGCGTTTTAAGCGTTAAAACAAAACAGCACGGGTAAATTTTCAATCAAATAAACAAAGGCGTAAAAAGGGCTGTTTTCGGGCTCTTTTTTTGATGGAGGAGATCATAATATGAAACCGCGCAAGAAAAAGGCATTAAAAAATATAGCGGCAAATATGCAGGCTGCTGATAATAGACAATCAGATGAGCGTTTTAACGCCATTCAAAGCATCGTCGACAGCTGCTTAAACATACAAAATATATCTAAGCGGCAAAAAGCGATAAACGACATAGTATCTCGATCCGCTGAGGTTAGGCAGCTGCTTGATGATAATCCCGACCTGATAAGATCAGAGATAGAGCAGGCGTTATATCGAGCGGCAACCGGGTATACTGCGACCGAAACCAAAATCAAACTCTCAAACGGGCGAAGAACGACCGAAACGCTCACAAAACATATCCCACCAAATCAAGCGGCGATAGAATTCTATCTGACAAATCGCTCCGACGGCAAATACAGCAAGAACCCTGCTGTAAAATCCGATGACGGCGAGGGCAGGCTTAACGAGATCCTGGAGGCACTGCGAAATGTTAAATAAGCTGACGTTTACACAAAAGCAAAGTGAGCTTATGGGATTGCTAAAATCGGGTAAGCTGCACCGCCTTAATTTGCTTGAGGGATCTGTGCGCAGCGGCAAGACGTGGATATCACTTATACTCTGGGCGGCATGGGTGTCACAGCGTCCGACGGATCACGCCTATATGATGTGTGCAAAAACGCTGCAAACGCTCAAGCGCAACTGCCTAATGCCGTTGCAGGACTTGGTAGGAATAAATCATTTTACATTTTCACTGTCCACCAAAGAGGGCAAATTATTCGGGCGGAAGATACTCCTTGAGGGAGCTAACGACGAGCGTAGCGAGAATAAGATTCGAGGTCTTACTCTCGGTGGTGCGTACTGCGACGAGCTGACACTATTCCCGCAGCCGTTTTTTGCTATGCTGCTGTCCCGATTATCCGTTTCGGGGGCAAAACTTATCGCGACCACTAACCCCGATGTCCCTACACACTGGTTGAAGAAAGAGTATATCGACAAAAAAGATGTCGATATGCTTACAATCAAATTTTTGATCGATGACAATACGACGCTGCCCAAAGATTATATTGCAAGCATCAAAAAGGAATACACCGGAGTGTTTTATGAGCGTTTTATACGCGGTTGCTGGGTAGCAGCTCAAGGCGTTTGTTATCCTCAATTTGCCGACGATCCAGCAAGATATATTATCGATACGCCTCCTGATGACATAATGTTTGTCACGATAGGGGGCGACTTCGGCGGCAATAATTCCGCTCACACCCTTAACGCTACCGGATATTTACGAGGATTTAAGTCCATCGTTACGCTGGATGAATATTACCGCAAGGAAACTATTACGCCGCAGCAGCTCGAAACCGATTTTTGCAATTTTATTGAGGGCGTCTGCCGACGGTGGAAATGTACAGATGTATACTTGGACAGCGCAGAGCAGCTGCTTATTAAAGGCGTGCGGCTTGCCGCTCAAAAGCGCGGCATTAAAGTAATCATACATAACGCCCGTAAAGGATCTATAAACGGTCGTATATTGTTTTATAACCGCCTTATTGCTGCCGATAGATACAAAATAGTGTCATGTTGCAAGCATACGATCGAAGCGTTTCAGACAGCCATATGGACGCCTGATACGACCGTCGAAAAAAGGCTTGATGACGGCAGCATTAACATCGACAGCTTAGACGCACAGGAATACAGCACCGAAAAATATATGAGCAGGCTCATTGACGCGGAAAGGAGATCATAATGTCTATATACAGCGATATAAAAACTGCGATGCCGAATGTTCCGATCGTTGATATATCTGATTATTATATCAATGAAATAGAACCGGCAAAGCGGATATATCAAGGCAATCCGCCGTGGAAACGCATCTCGGTATCGGGACTAAAGAAAAAGCACCGCCATAGAGCACAGATGAATATGGCAAAGGTCATATGCGATAAAATGGCAACCATGACCTTTTCCGAGCAATGCAACATATCCGTCAGCGACGAGCAGTATAACAAGATCGTTACCAATGCGCTGGAGAATAATCAATTCTGGGCGAAATTCCCCGAATTCCTTTCGCGGGCTTATGCGCTTGGCGGCGGAGTCCTCAAAGTGTACATAGACAATTCCGAAATATGTATAGATTATGTGAATGCGGATAGGTTCTTCCCGACGCGGTGGAACAGCAGCGGTATTCTCGACGGCGTATTTTGCAGCACGTTTGTCCAAAACGGCAAGTATTACAATCTATTTGAATACCACACTATGACGTCAGGCGGAGTAAAAGTCCGCAACATATTATATTGTTCTGATACCGATGATAACATCGGGTCTGTCGTGCCGATCAGCGAGCTGCGCAAGGACATAGCTGCGGAAGTGCTGTTTAAGGGCGTTAAAAGCCCGTTATTTGTGTATTTTAAGCCCGCTGTCGGCAACAACAAGGATTTTGATGTACCGCTCGGACTGTCTATTTTTGAAAATGCCGTAGATACTTTGCGCGAAATAGACACGGTATTTGACAGTTTGGAACGGGAATTTGTCCTCGGAAAAAAGAGGCTTATAGTCCCTGCGGAAACGCTGAGAAACACCTATGACGACGAGGGAAACGAGGTCAAGTATTTTGACACCGAGGATGAAGCGTTCCAAGCGCTGAACATCGAGGACAGCCAAAAGCTGGCTATTATCGATAATACTATCACGCTGCGTGTGGCGGAACATTCGGAGGCACTGAAAAATCTGCTTAATATTCTATCCGCACAAATAGGATTTTCTCCCGGAACATTGTCGTTTGACGGTTCTTCCGGCGTTAAGACCGCGACCGAGGTAGCCGCCGATGAAAAGGACACGCTGCGCACGGTGCAGAACAATAAAAATATCGTAACCGAGGTAATAGAGGGCTTGTGCAACGCGATAATCGGCTGTTATCAGGCAATAACCAAAAATCAGACCGATTACACGGTATCCGTGGTATGGCAGGATAATATCATCGGTGACGATAACACACGAATTGACAATAACATTAAGCTGGTACAGGCCGGTCTTAAGTCAAAACTTCGGGCGATAGCCGACGCGCAGAATATCGACGACGAGGCAGCGGCAAAAGAGCTTAAAGCTATCATCGATGAGCAGGACATAAGCGGTATAGACGATATGTTCGGCGGTGACGGTGATGAATAAGCTGCAATCGTTTGAGCTTAGCAAAGGTATAACCGACCTTATAATCGGTATGGAAACCGACCTTATCGCAAATATAGCCGCCTATTTGGCAGCCGGAAAGATAGACGAGCCTACCGCACAGTGGAAAATCAAAAAGCTGGCGGAACTGGGCAAGCTGACCAAAGCTAATGCTAAAACCATTGCCGAGTACGCCAAAGGTGCGCCGGAGCTGCTGGACGTTACCTTAAAAAGAGCGGCGGTAAATGCTATAAAGGAATTTCAGCCGGGATATAAGCGGCTTGTAGAAGAGGGCTTAGTTGAAAACAGACGCACGCCGCCCGATATGTCCGAGGGCGTAAAAAGAGTGCTGACATCGCTCAAAAAGCAAGCCCGCAAGGATCTTAACCTTGTCAATACAAGGATGCGCATAGAAGCTAAAAACGCCGCTATGAAGGTCATCAACCGTACAGCCGAGCGAGCGGAAAAGCAAGAGTACATAAATATGCTCAATAAAGCGGCGGGTAAGGTCGTGACAGGAGTTGAAGCACGCCAAGCAGCCTTGCGGGAATGTATAGCCGAAATGACCGAGAAAGGCATACCGGCATTTACCGACAGCGCAGGACGCAAGTGGACGCCTGAAGCGTATGTTAATATGTGCATACGCTCCACCGTCAACAATGTCACCGCTGAAACGCAGTTTGCCAAGATGGACGATTACGAACTTGATCTGATAGAGGTCAGCAGCCATAACGGCGCGCGTCCTCTGTGCGCTAAAGATCAGGGAAAGATATTCAGCCGCAAAAACCGCTCCGGGTATACAACGGATCTGAACGGCAAAAGAGTACGTTTCTACTCATGGCGCAGCTCATCCTACGGTAAGCCCGACGGCATTCTGGGAATAAACTGTGGACATCATATCACACCGTTTTTACAAGGGATAAGCGTACAGACATATTTCCCTTATGACGAGGAAGAAAACGCCGCCCAGTATAAAAAGATACAGGAGCAGCGTCGGCTCGAACGCGAAGTGAGAAAGTCAAAGCGCGAGTGCAGCTCCCTCGTTGCGCTGGATGATAAAGAGGGATTTGATAAGGCGGCGTATAAGCTCAAGCAGAAAGAGCAGCGGCTGAAACAATACTGTAACGATAACGGACTGACTTACCGCTCAGACCGCACCGCCACGCCCGGATATGGGCGGAGCGAGGCAAGTAAGGTAACGGCGGGGTATAAGAGGGCGCTGGAGGAAGAAAAACTTATAGCTGAGCTTTTTGATGTTGACAAAAACTCAGAAAGTATTATAATAAAGCTAAAGGGAAAATTATCAGACCGAGATGCGCGCAGATGGTATCTTCAGCAGACCGAAAGAATTCCGGATATGATTGATAAAACAATACCGCTTGAAGGACAGGCAAAGCAGGCTTTTGAATTAAGAAATAAATTTAAAATTCAAACTCGCGATTTAATGAAAAACCAAGAGATGCGAGAGCAATTAGATACCGATGAGAAACTCGTAACTTTTGAAGAACTGCTGGAAGATAAGATGGCTCGCAAAAAAATGACGAGAGAACAAGCATTAAAAGATATTATAAAGAGTGCTTCAAAGACAAGAAAATCAGTTAATAAATATTTAGGATTGGGGGGATGATATGTATAAATATGATTACAATATCTGTACAGAGCCCGATGAAGACATTTTCGAGAGACAATGTGCAGCGTTAGAAAAGCATATTCCTTCACTGAAAAAAGGGCCTTTTATGACAGATGTTGATAACACAAAAATTCAGATATATTTCAAAGACGGGAAAAAGATAAAGGTAAAGAACGATTATATGGTCGGTGCCGTTTATATCCTGTCTGAAATTGAATTGACTCAATTTTTTTAAGCATTAAACAATTAAGCGCCCCATAAACAGGATGCTTTTATTGCACCTAATAACAAGTTTAAAAACGTCCTCCTTGAGGGCGTTTTTTATATGCAAAAAATTGAAAGGAAGGTCAAACCTATGGAAAACGAAAATGTATCCATTGCCGCCGATGAAACGGCAGCGGCAACCGCAGAAACACCGACTGAAGAAAAGCAGCCGGAAAAAGCCGGCGAAACCAAGCCCGCAGAAAGCACTAAGTCAGAGCCTTCGGCAGAAAGTAAATCGGAGACTGAGGATAAAACGGCTGCGTCCGACCCCGAAAAGCCACAGGCAGCTGCTGAGGAAAAGCAGACGGAGCAATCCGATAAGACCGAAAATGCCGAAAAGCTCACCGAGCTTGAGGGCAAGGTACACGCGCTGGCGGCGGGTATCAAGTCAGACTGCCTTGATGACGTTATCGCGCTGGCAAAAACAAAGGTAAACGCCGAAACGACTATCGAATCAGCAATAGACGCAATCGTCGAAAAGTATCCGCAGTTTAAGGACAGTGCTGTTGAGATCGCGTTAACGACGGCGGCTCACACCTCTAATGTCGTCGCTGACGCGCTCGACGAGGCTAAGGTCAACAGGATAATGGGCATTAAGTAAGCCCGGAAAGGAACAAAATATGCCAAATACAATTACCCCTTTTAAGAAGTACATCAACAAGCTGGATACCGTCTATGCACAGGCGGCAGCGACGTCGGTGCTGGACGCGGATCCCGAAACCGTCCGCATGGGTCAGAACGCGGGAGAATTTCTTATCCCTATGATGACCATGGACGGGCTTGCCGATTATGATCGCGGCACGGGATATGCAAGCGGCAATGTGTCTATCACCTATCAGACCAAGAAGTGCGGCTATGATCGCGGCAGAAAATTTGACGTTGACGCTATGGATGATGAGGAAACTGCCGGTATAGCGTTCGGAAAGCTAGCAGGCGAATTTGTCCGCACCAGAGCTACCCCAGAAATGGACGCATACCGCCTTGCGACTTATGCGGGTATGGACGGAATACTCACCGAACAAGCAAAACTCACCACCGGTGAAGAGGTGCTGGCGGCACTTATCGCCGCTGTCAACGTACAGGACGAGGCAGAGGTGAATCACGAGGGCAAGGTGCTGTTTATCACGCCTACCCTGCTCACGTTGGCCAAAAACGTGAAAACCACCGTATCAAAAGCGATACTGGAAAGGTTCTCCGAAATAAAGGAAGTACCTCAGCCGAGATTTTACACCGCTATCGAGCTGCTCGACGGTAAGAGCGGTGACGAGTTGGCGGGCGGCTATAAACCCGCAGATGGAGCTAACCCCATTAACTTCTTTATCATCAATAAGGACGCTGTTATCCAGTTCGGCAAACACACGGTCAACAAGATCATCTCTCCCGACGCAAACCAGACATCGGACGGGTATATGTTCTTCTATCGTGCTTACAGCATAGCGGAGATCTACGACAACAAGCGTAAAGGTCTGTACTGCCACATATCGCCGTCGGCTCAAGTGCCTACTGAGCTTAAAAACGGATACGGAAAATCAGTAAGCGATCTTATCGCCGATAACGTTAAAATCAGCGCAGACGGCAGCGTAACCGGCAATATCAAGAAAGTGACGGATTATACCGGGTTCTCCGGCGTTAAAGCGGAGCAGAGCGGTCATTATCTTCCCGTAGTCCTTGATAGCAGATACAGCGGTAAGACGATCTCTTGTCAGCGCGACAGCGACGATCCTAAAACATCTACCGATCTGGAATGGGTATTGCGTATTCCGTCGTCAAGCACTAAGTTCACATTCAAAGCAGATGATGATATCATCATGACGCTTAATTTTGAACGTGCAACTCTCGAATAATAAGGAAGAGCAAAATGACGGTTACACCCGAATATTTCCGCAATATTTTTGGCGGCAGCTTCGACGGCTCAGATGATGAGCTGTCAAAGCTGTTAGAATTATCGGTTATATCTGCGGATAATTACTGCGCGGGTAATATAACCCGTAATTTTGACCGGTGTAGTGCAAGGCAGCAGGAGCTAATTAAAAAAGCTGTATGCTATCAGACCGAGTGGATCATATCAAACGGCGGCATTGATTGCCTTGATGACAGCGGTATTGCGAGTGCTGCGCTCGGCGGCTTCAGCTATTCTGCTGCCGCAAATTCCTCATCCGGAAGCGCAAGCAACACGATAAAGCTATGCCAAACGGCATATACGCTGCTGCTAAATGCCGGAATGATATACCGAGGGACGGTGGTCGTATGATTAAGCCGCTGCCGCGCAGGTTGCTTATCCATAGCTGTACTATAATCCGATTAGGTAAACCCGACAAATGGGGCAATCGTACGGAAAAAAGAAGCACCGATTTAAGTGTTATCCGTATAGAGACTACCGATGAGAGAACACAGGATAAGCAAAACACCTCAAAAGCAAAAAGCGCGGTGTTATATTATGACTGTGTGTTATCCAAGCCTGCGGGGTATACGTTTCGGCTCGGCGACAGGGTTACATTTGAGGGTAAGGATTACAACATACAGAAAATACGACGGTTTGATACCAACAAGCCGCACCATTACGAGGTGGAGCTGACGTGAATATAAAAATCACTTGTAACCGCAGCGCGGTGAAGAAAAAATTACAGGAAAAGGCTGAGAACTCATTAAATGCAATGATGGGCATAGTTCTTGATGACTGTAATAATTATGCACCCCAAGATGAAGGTACTTTGATACAGAGTAGTTACAACTTTTCGGAGGTGGCAGACAGTAGGATGGTAATGCGCTGGAGCACGCCTTATGCTCGGCAGCTCTATTATGGTATATCTCCGTCCGGTAAGCCGTATAAGTTTTCTCATGACCATAACCCCAACGCCACCAAAATGTGGGCACATAAAGCCTCAAAACAAAAAGGCGAGCAGTGGCGCAGGCAATTTCAAGCTTTGCTGAAAGGAGGTAAATAATGCCGCAGGAGGCAGCATTAGACATTATCTTAAAGCTGATAGCCGATAACTTAGGCTATGAGGTCAAAATAGCTCCGCTGCCTCCGGGCGGCGGAATATCTATACAGATCCAGTCCGGCAGAAATGACGGATCTACCCTTGACAAACAGCGTCAAAACAGAACGCTGACAATGCTTTTCCTGGCGAAAAACCGCGACCAGCAATCCGCATATACGCGGCTTTGCAGCATAGGCAATCTACTGTCAAAGACCGCAGATTTTCCTACGAGCGATGATGTACAAATATTATCAGCGGCAGTGTCAACGGAAACGGGTCTGATAGATAAGGTCGGCGACCAATGGATCTATTCCATGGTTATCGATGTAAAAATAGCGTTTTAAGAGCCAATTAAGGAGGTTAAAATATGGCAAAAACAATGCCTAAAGTAGCAAGTGCTGAGCTTAACAGCGAGATACTCGCAGAGCTTAACGTTAAGCCTGATGCAGAAGAAGGCGAATATGCCGATCTTAGGCAGGCGTTTAAGTCTATCGCAATGGCGATGAACGAGGTTATATATAACGCCACCTACTTATCCGACGGCGGATTTGGCAGCTCTACGGTGGTCGGTGCTGCCCCTACCGTTACGGTAACGGGCGATTTTATCAAGGGCGACACTGTATGCGAGTATCTGGATTCTATCCAGTATGAGATAGGTGCAAAACGTGTCACCGACATCAAACTCACCCGCAATGGTAACGTTGTTACCTGTCCTGTCACTCTGACCGGCATAGCCATCAGTGGCGGTGAAAGTACCGCGCCGAACGCTGTCACGCTTACAATAGCGTTTAACGGCAAGCCGGCGGTAAGCAAAGCGTCTGAGGCTGTAGCGTTAAAAGCATCACAGCCGATGATATCAACAGTCGAAAGCGAAAAAGCAACGACAAAAAAGTAAGAATAAGGGGCTGTTAATAGCAGCCCCTTATAATAATTGAAAGGAAAATATAGGAATGGCATATCAGGTATCACGGAGCAAACATATAAAGGATGTGTTGGAGCTGTGCGATGAGGACGGCAATGTAGTACAGACTCTTGATATAGACATCGACGCAGACGTAATATGCACTCAATACCGCAAACGTCAGATCGAGATTATCAACGCCGAGCGGCAGCTCAAGGAAGTACAGCGCAACGGCCTACAGTCGGATATAGACGCGGCGTTTTTTGCTTACGGCAACGCGGTGAAAGAAATATTCCTGCTCGTTTTCGGCGAAGAAAACACTAAAATCATAATTGATTTTTACAACGGGCAATATATAGAAATGTCGGTGCAGCTTGTGCCTTATATCTATAATGTGATAGCTCCGGCATTAGAAGACGCGCTCAAAAGGCGCAAAGCACAGGTCAAAAGCGCATACAAGCGCAAATTTTAATGGACAGCAGCTACAGCATTAGCCGTCCCTGCCCCCGCAGTATCAATGTCGGGGGCAAAAATTATGCGATAAATTTGTCCTTTGACCGAGTTTTGGAGGCTGTCAAGCTGTTATCGGGCGAGGAGTTTGACCAAGAGAGCGCACTGGATATACTGTATGACTGGTTTGTTATGGATAATCGAAAAGCATCTATGGCAGAACGTATATCCGTAGTCAATGAAATAATCAGCAAACTTATTAATTTTGATAAGTCCGCAGAAAGTGACGACGAACCTGATACTATCAGTTACTCACAGGACGCGCCTTATATATACGCGGCGTTTTTACAGGCATACGGGATAGACCTTTTCAAGGAACAGGGCTATATGCAATGGTGGTGCTTTTTGTCGTTGCTTAAAGCTTTGCCGGAGGATACTCGGCTTATGCAGATAGTAGAAATACGCTCTACTCCCGTTCCACCGCCTAACAAGCATAACGGCAAGTATATCGAGAAATTGACCAATCTCAAGGCGATTTATGCAATACGCGATCATGTTAATCCTCAAAAGGCAGAGGAGGGCTGGAACAAGCTGTTTGCGATTTTGGAGCAAAAAGCAAACGAGTAGGCGTGAGGAGGTGATATATTATAGCAGACGGAAATGTAGAATATGAGCTGCGAGCTGATTATTCTAACCTTGATAAGGATCTGGATAAAGCTGAAGAAAAAATGCGTAAGTCCTTCGAAAAAGCGAACGCAGATATCCAAAAGGACAGCAGCAGCACTCAGAAAAAAATAGCCGATCACGCGGAAGACCAATCCGACAGAATAGCGGAAAACGATAAAGCTAATAAACAGTCGATGACAAAGGTTGCTAAGACTGAGGCTCAAAAGGTGGTTGACGCGAACAAGCAAGCTGCTGATGAGATTGTTAAAGCGGCGGACGGAGCAGCAAAAAACATCGAGGAAAAGGCTCAAGGCTTAGGCTCTAAGGTGTCCTCCTCGATGGCTGCTGTCGGTAAAAAAGCCGCTGCAGGTATAGGTGCAGGCGTTGCCGCTGCGGCAGGAGGAGTTGCCGTTGTAGGTACTGCAGCTGTGAATGCAGCTAACGATCTGGACAAAGCTACTAATCAGCTGTCTGCATCGCTCGGTCTGTCAAAGGCTGATGCCGAAAAGTATAAGGATACGATAACCGCGATTTACGGCAATAATTTTGGCGAGTCGTTTGAGGACATAGCTAATAATATATCACTTATCAAACAGCAAATGCGCGGGCTGTCAGACGCAGATATACAGCCTGTGATAGAAGCTGCTTATATGATGTCCGATGTCTATGATATGGATATTGCCGAGGGTATACGAGGCGCAAACGCCCTTGTAAATCAGTTTGGGATCTCTGCCAAAGAGGCGTATAACCTCATGGCTCAAGGTGCCGAAAACGGCCTTAACCAAAACGGCGACCTTGCGGATCAGCTATCTGAGTACAGCACATTTTATGCTGATATGGGCTTTTCCGCCGAACAAGCTCTCTCAATGATGATATCCGGTGCGAAAAGCGGTGCCTATCAGATAGATTTCTTAAACGACGCTTTCAAAGAATTTTCTATCCGTGCAAAGGACGGCTCTACTACCACAGCAGAGGGCTTAAATGCTCTTGGGCTTGATGCCGAAAAACTGACAGCGGAATTTGCGGCAGGCGGCGACCGGGCATATAAAGCTTATCAGCTTGTTAATGCTCAGCTTGCAGCTTGCGATGATGACGTAGTCCAAAACGCTGCAGGTGTAGCCCTCTATGGTACTAAGTGGGAGGATCTCGGACGCGACGCCGTGCTTGCTATGTCACAGATGGACGGTGCGATAGATACCCAGCGAGATAAACTCGCCGAGATGAACGATGTTAAATATAGCAGCCTTTCAGATATGTTTGAGGGGCTTACCCGCACAATGGAGCTACTGCTTATCCCGCTGGGCGAAACTCTTATCCCCGTGCTTAAAGAGGTCATCGCCTCGATAACCCCGATTATCGAGGAGCTGTTGCCTGAAATATCAGAGCTAATCACACCTATAATATCCGATTTGTCGGAGCTTATAGAACCGCTCATCGATATTATTAAAAATGTGTTGCCTCAGTTTGTAGAACTGCTTAAACCGCTGATGTCATTTCTGGGCGATGCGATTCAGCGTATAGCGCCTACTCTTATTGAGCTGCTTAATGAGCTCCTGCCACCGTTAATAGAAGTGGTTGAAAAGCTGTTGCCCCCGCTGCTTGAGGTCATCGACGCTCTAATGCCGATCCTTGATATAGCGATTGCACTATTAGAACCTATCCTTGACCTTATAGTCGCTTTGGCAGATCCGCTCGGAACAATAATAGACGCTGTAGGACAGTTGCTTGGTGCTTTTGTCAGCCTAATAACCGGAGCACTAGAGCCAATCATGCCTATATTCGAGGCCATAATAAATATCCTTATATCATTTTTGGCGCCTGCAATAGAATTTGTTGCACAGAATATAGCCGCTCTCGCCGATGTTTTCAGCGGTGTAGCAAATTTTCTTTCCGGCGATATCATGGGCGGTCTTGTACAGTTTGGACAAGGATTTGTTGACCTTTTCTCTAATGTTCTTGGTGCAATAGACAGTATGTTTGGAACGTCTTTGCAAAAATGGTACGATGATACAGTCAAAGCCTGTGAGAACATAGGCCGAGCAATGTACGAGGCTACTCACCAAGACGATATAGAAACAGTAAATCTATCATCTAAGTACAGCAGTCTGCAAACGGACATGAACGCTTATATTATAGACGAGCTGCGAAAAGGTATGTCGGCTGAAGATGCACTTAACTCTGCCAAGAATAAGTACCTTGACACAGATGAGAAGAAGCGTGCCTATGACGTGTGGCTCAGCGATTACCTCGATCAGGATAATGTCGATGAATGGTATAACAATATCAGAGAATCAAATGGATTGTATTCGCAAGGATATAAGCCTTATAGTTCTACTGACAATCTGTCTGCAAAGGCAGAGGAGCAGTCGAAAAATGATATCCAAAAAAAATCCGCTAATATAAGCTCAGGATATACCTATACAGCCCCTGAGTTTAGTGTCGACGATTTAGGCTTTGAAAAATTTGCCTACACTCCGTCAAATATCGATATACCTACATACACGCCAACACAGTCCTTGTTAGGTACATCAAACATATCGGTCGGTAACACTCAAAAATCTAAGATTGCCTCAGTTGTTAAGCCGACTTATAGCAATACTGTTCCTACCGTCGGTTCGGCAACGGCAAATGCCAATTCCAGAAATACCGAAGGAAACACCATAAACATAACCTCATATATTCCGACAATGTGGGACAACGCTAAAGAGACTAATAACAAACTAGCCGCTGCAATAGGTAAATCAAAGGTCGGGAACAGCTCATCAGCTAAGATTATATCAGGCTTATCCACCAAAGCCATGTCAGCCGGCACAACTGAGAAAGCTGATGCTACTCTTAATGACGTTGTCGCAGAGTTAAAGAGCCTTAAAACGGCACAGGAAAAAATGCAATATACGCTTGATGTAACGCTCAAGACTAACGATTACACACTCGCAAAAGCAACCGTTAAAGGCATCAAAAAGATAACTAAGCAAACAGGCAAATCGCCGCTGTAGGAGGATAGTGTATGCGTATCACGATAAACGGATATGATGTATCAAAGCTCATTACCGGTTATACCGTTGATAAGGGCTGCCGAGGCAAGTCGGTATTATATACATTAGATGGTACTGCCAAAGTAGACCGTATCGGAGATTTCAAAAACACTTTCCACCTTACTTTTGGTTTGATTAGTGTATCTCAATGGGAAAAGATATCAGTCGAGATCCAAAAGACTGGGATAACTCTGTCAGAGGATGGTGCGGAATATAATGTACATTTGATAAATAATCCGTCGGCGGCGACCGTCTATGAGGATAATACCGGCCGTTATGTTTCGAACATCACGATCGATTTGGAGGAAGTATGATATCGGTACCGTCAGATTTCAAAATCGCTGCCGAAAAGAACATCCGAGATATTGCCGCAAAAATCAAGATAGGCAGCGTTGAATATATTAACGAGGATATACTGAGTGTTGAGATCAGCAGAGAGGATTCCAACGGCAGCGGATTTTCGATCGGAGCGGCTGTGTCCGACCGAATGACCGCCAGTTTTCGCGGCAATACTCCGCCGTCGCTGTCTAATTATGCGGTTGATAGTTATATCAAAATAGGCGGCTCAGACTTTCAGCAGCTCGGACATTTTTTCATTATCGACCTCACACAGGATAACGGTATAGTGACCATCGAGGCACAAGATAAGATGTACTACCTTGACAAGCCGTGTAAGTTCACCGGCAACAAATCAGGTACCGTACCTGCATTATCCTTTCCCGCCACTCATCAGCAGATGATTGATTATATAGCCAAAATAAACGGATTTTCTCACAATATTTTATGTGAGGATTTTTCCGTCGATAAGCGTCCTGTGTATAATTCCGAGGCGGTCGATGACAGCAGCAAATATTACACATACCGAGAGATATTAAGTTTTATTGCCGCTTCTCACGGATGTAATGTGCATTTTGACAATATGGGTGTGCTTATTTTTACCTCAATTTCCGGCGTTACCGCTGCCGAAATAGATTATACCCAATGCAGCGATTGTTCTATCGGCGACGCAGACGACGGCTTTGAAATAAAAGGCGTGCGGGTAATATGCGGGGCTGATACATTTTTTATTAACGATACAGGCGACACTTACGAAGAAGATATGGAGGGTATTGTAGAGGTAAATAACCCGTTCTGCACTGTTGAGATCCTTGAGTATTTATGGCACAAGCTGGGCGGATTTAGATATTACTCGGCTAATCTCACACGCAGAGGTACGGGGTGGCTTTTTCCCGGAGATACGATAAATGTAACCTATCGTGGCAGAAAATGCCGAGCAATAATACATGAGCTGACCTACAGTATAGGAGTAGATAACGGATTTAATGAAACGATTATCTCCAATGCTGAGTCAGCTGCCGAATCTGGTAACAGGATAGGCGGTGAGTCTCCCGTCAGCCAATCCAAAAACGCTATGGCGGTGTATTATTCCGTCTCATCGGCGGCGACTATCCCGGCAGTAGGCACAAGGGCGAACGTCCTGCGCGTTAATTTTGCCGCTGATATGGTTTGTGTTCCTATACTGATAGCCACTATTCCTTTTAAGCTGACTACTGCGGGTACTGTTGTATTTACCGTAATTTTTAACGGTACAGCAATAGCGTCTTTCCCACAGATATGTGCTGTTGGGGATAACTTCAAGTCAATAACAATGCCAATAGCCGGTACCACTAACGGGCAGCATAATGTATCTATATATATCAGCACTTCTGACACGGCAGAAGGTACAGTCCCTGCCAATCAGGGTTATGCCGTTGTGACAGGCAACGGACTTGCCGGTAATGTAGCTTGGGATGGCACTATATCCGTGCGGGAACTGATGCCGTACTGGTCTGCTGCTTTCGCGGCCGTTATGACGGACATATCGGACAGCGGCATCTATAAACTACAATACCCAATCGCTCAAACAATACGGGAGCAGTTGCCTATGTGGCAAGGCATAGATATACAGGCTAGGCATACCGATATATCGGAATTGCTGCCGATAAGAGCTGTGTACGCTCAGATGAGTGACAACGAGATAACGATCACATTTTCTAATCCTGTCTGCTCTGATGATATGACTTATAATCTAAATGCTTTCGTTGTCAATTCTACTGTCGGAAATGAGGTGATATACCTCAATCCGGCAGAGATAACCCAGTCAAACCAGCATACCATATCGCTTGTTTTTGCGGAAATATCAAAAATCGGCAATGTGATAAGCGTATCGTATGAACAATCAAATGGCAACCTCAAAGATCATAATGAGCTTTTTGTAGAGTCATTTATCCTATCATTTGAGGTTACCTCAAAAAGCTAACGGAGGTAATAATTATGCTAGTTGGTAAGTCTAAAATACAGCTGTTTGATGCCAAAACAGGCAAGGAACAGCTGTGTATAGAGAACAAGAACATCGTCACAAAGGCGATAGAGTATCTTCTTAATCCGCCAAAATGTACGATTGAAGCGGGAATAAACTACAACGATCTGTATAATCAATTTATGCCGGTCTGTACGAAAGGACTAGGAGGATTATTGCTGTGGGATGATAATATAGCCGCAAATTCGGAAACTATATTCCCTCCTACTACCATTAATTGCGTAGGGCATGCAGGGGGCAGTTACTCCGGAACGGCAGTTAAACGTGGTACATATAACGCTTCCGAATCAGGATACATTGATAATTCTGATAATAAACATATAGGTTACCGGCACGTCTGGGATTTTGCGTCAGACAAAGCAAATGGCACAATTAAATGTCTATCGCTTACACATGTAAAATGCGGTAATGCCGGATATCAATCATACGATAACAACGCTGCCGATCTAACTAGTTTTTATTGTCTCGGCAATGTAATAATGTCGCCTGATGGCGATTTTATAGGCGCGTTAAGCGATGATAGGGACGTTTTTGTTTCTATTTCACCACTCTCTTCTACTCTTAAATTAAGTATTGTACACCATATGGATTTAGCAAAAATATCTATGTTTGATATTGCAGCTAAAGGCAATACTAACTATTCCTATACAGAATCTTATACTATTGATATAGGGGTGAGTGGCATAAGCCGTTATAATGCCGATATTTACCTAAAAGACGGTCAGGTGCATCTTATATATGCTTCTAGTTCATTAAATATAGCTACCATTACTCATATAGTTGTTGACATATATTCACAAAAAGTGGTGAACAGTAAAAAGGTAACATGCGCGGCTTTGCCGGATGACTCTCGAATTTATGCTTGTATAGCGGGTTTTTTTGACGGATTTTATTATTTAATTGCCCAGCATGAGCGTAGCCAAAGAGCTCAAATATATCGCTTAAGTGAAGATGGACAGACAGTTACAGCATTATTAACGCCTGATATGCCTTTTTGGGATAACTTGACCTCACTGAATCAGTATTTCGGAAGATTTTATGAAAGGAAGAATTCTTGGAAATATCTTATTGATTCGCATGGCATAATACAGCAAAATTTATTTTATGATTCTGGCGATTTAAGGTATATGTCTATTCCTACAGAGAATCCCTGTTATGTCTATGGTACGTATAATAAATCTAAATACGTAACAGCCATGTTTAATTATCTCGGCACGATAAACAATCTCGACGAACCTATAACCAAAACGGCGTCGCAAACTATGAAAATAACATACGAGCTCAGCCACGCAACCGGCTGAGAGAAAGGAAATCTAACATGAAAATTGATTGGAAAAGAAAACTGACCAGCCGCAAATGGTGGCTGGCGGTCGCGGGGCTGATAAGCGGTATAATCGTTATCATCAGCGGAAACCAAAACATAGCTAATACCGTATCCGGCGCCATAATGACCGCCGCGTCGGTGGTAGCATACACTCTCGCGGAGGGGTTCGCCGACGCGGGAAACATCAACAACCAAGAGGAGGAAAAGAAAGATGTTGAATAATTACAAACACCACGTTTTGGCGTCCGAGGCGGAGCAGCTTACCGCTGATTATAAGACCAGAAACCCGTCCTACCCCACGCACAAAGGTATGGATTTTGTGGATGACGCGGGAAAATGTGTTATAGTTGCTGTGGCGGACGGCGTTGTTGAGAGCTGCCGTAATGATGTCGTCGGCGTGGATCATAAATACAATACAGCGGGCAACTATGTCCGCATTCGCCACCCGAACGGTACATATACGCGGTACCTGCACCTCGAAACTGGGTCAGTCTGCGTCAAATCGGGACAGACCGTAAAGGCGGGCGACAAGCTGGGTATAATGGGTGAAACTGGCGACAGCTATGGCAAGCATTTGCACTTTGACGTTTGCATCGATGGCGTGTATGTCGATCCGTTGCCGTATCTCATGGGTACAAAAGGATTTGGCAACGTCAAGCCGTCGCCTTCCGACCCTGTTGATCTACGAAAGGGTGATAAAGTTGAACTTAAAACTGCACCGTTATACGTGTCGTCAACGGTTGGCAAGAAATCAGGCACGATTACCGGAACATACTACATATACGCCGATGGCATTATCAACGGGCGTATCAGGATAACCACGCCGAAAGGCTGCGCCGACTGCACTGGCTGGGTAAATGCCGCCGACTGCAAGTCGGACAAGCCCGCCGAAAAACCCGCGCCTGCTCCCGCACAGCCTGTCGCACTCAAAGTCGGCGACAAAGTCAAAATAAAGACCGGCGCGCTGACCTATTCCGGCACGCGCCTGGCAAGCTGGGTATACGATGCGGTATTTGACGTTCAGCAGGTCGGCACGATCTCGAATAAAGATTATATCGTGATAGGTCTTGACGGTCAAATCACCGCCGGAATGCGAGCAGAAGATCTAATAAAAATGTAATAATAATCCCTGTGCCTCATGTAACATTTGTCGGAGGCACAGGATTATTAAAGTTGTTTTAAGAGATTTTTGGAGGTAAACACATGACAAATAGCCCTATTCCAAGAATAGGCGGAAAACGCCTACTACGCAAAAAAATTTGTGAATTGTTCCCTGAACCGGCGCGCTATAATCGCTATATTGAGGTTTTCGGCGGTGGGGGCTGGGTTCTGCTTACAAAAGATAGGCACGCCGCTCTTGAGGTCTACAATGACGCTGATGGAGAACTGGTAAATCTGCTGCGCTGCATAAAATATCATTGTTCAGAGCTTCAGAAAGAGATCAACGGATATTATAACAGCCGTGAAATGTTTTTTGACGCCTTAGAACAGCTTAAAATGCACGGGTTAACGGATATTCAGCGGGCAGCTCGGTATTATATCAAAATGCGACTATCTTATGGCGCTAATGGCAGAGAATTCAGTTGCTCAAAAAAGCCACTAAACTCATCAAGAGAGTATTTGCAAACCATTTCTGAGCGCTTACAGAGCGTTGTAATCGAGCACAAAGATATTGAAAATCTGATAAATACATATGACAGACCTACAGCGTTGTTTTATTGCGATCCACCTTATTTTGGTTCGGAGAAATATTATGAAATAGGTTTTACAATCGATGATCACAACCGCTTAAAACGCACTTTGAACAGCGTTAAAGGTATGTTTATACTATCTTATAATGATACTCCTCTTGTGCGAGAGATGTATAAAGATTACAATATTACTTCGGTGTCACGTAGCAATAATCTATCTGCGGGATTATATAGAGAGCTTATTATCCGTAATTTCTAACCGCAGCAGTATTTTTTTTACGATATCAATAACGGATTTCGTTACGATTGCGCAAACAAAATAGTGCTGATCGGAGGGCAATATGATAATAATAAACCTTCACCGGATTCTGACAGAGTTAAAAATGTCTCAAGCGGATCTTGCTCGTCTGACAGGAATCAGACCGTCAACAATCTGCGATATTTATCATAATAATATAGACTTTATTAAACTGGATCACCTCTCGCGTATATGTGAGGTGCTTAATTGTAAAATAAGTGATTTTTTTACTATTGTTTCATAACTAAAAAAATAATCCGCACATGAGCGTCATGATTTTCAACATTCTACGTTAAAAATGTTGAAAACTTGCTTGCCAGTGCGGATTTTTGCGTTTGTTACGGACTTTGCTTTTTGTATTTCGCGTGTCATTTTTTCGGATTATGCTTGTCAATCAACACCAGTCCCGCCGTAATTTCTGTCAGTATTTTGACCCGCTCGGCGGCTTCGGCTCCGAATGTCGTATCGTCGGGAAAATCAAAAAGAAGTTTACTTGCAAAGGACGAGTTTTGACCTATCGTTCGGATAGTTTCCTCAAAGACCGAAAGGGACAGATAATAACTCACCCCAAGTATCGCAAAGAAAGAAGGCATTTTCGGGTCAAATCCGGCTTTTCTGAGTTCATTTCCCATGTGATCGGAAGTAAAATCTACCGAAACATACTTTACGTTTTTAGGAATATTCCACTCCAGCTCACGGATCCTTTTCAGCTTATAACGCTGTGTGTCGGGGTGGTCTATCTCAAACACTTTAATTTTAGGGTCGTCGTTTCTAAACGCAAAGGTGTCCATTCCGGCACCGCAAATCACATATTGACATTCGCCTCTGTCATAAGCAAAGCGCCATAGCTCGCGTTCGGCAAAGGACGCACGCGATAAGGGAATAGGGGAAATAAACGTATTTAAAACATCGCTTATATCTTTTCCGCTGAAAGAATACGCGGGGTCGAACCGTTCTTTTTGAAAGCCGTGTTCGATAAGCTGCCCGATTTCCTCGTATTCTTCTTTTCCCATAAGGTCATAAGCCAGATAATCGTCAAATATTTTTTCTTTTTCGTAATTTGAATGATATGCACGGGCAAAGGAACACAATTTTGCCGTCATACTTTCCTGCGTATCGATCATAAGGTTTCCTCTCTAAAAACATAAGAACTCCGCCTGTATTCTCAAGATCCAAAACTAATCGAAATATTGAAAACAGGCGGAGTTTTGTTTATGAGTTTTGATAGACTGTCCGAAAAATCAGCCGCCTGTATGCTTTACCGCACAGCAGCGACAAACGGACACGGCAAGGGAGCCGGAGAAATCGGACGTTTCTTCGGCTGCACCGTTTACTGTATTCAAATTTATCCGTATTTGAATGTTCATGATGCTTCCTCGCATAAATCTTTGATTTGAAAACGATCAGTCGGCAAACATAGGCGTGGAGAGATACCGCTCACCGGTGTCGGGCAGCAAAGCGACTATTATCTTTCCTTTGTTTTCGGGACGTTTTGCCAGCTCGGTCGCCGCCCAAACAGCAGCGCCGGAAGAAATTCCGACAAGCAGGCCTTCCTCACGAGCCAGAGCGCGGCCGGTCGCAAACGCGTCCTCGTTTTCCACAGCAATTATCTCGTCATAAACGCCTGTGTTCAGCGTATCCGGCACAAAACCGGCGCCGATACCTTGTATCTTATGCGGGCCGGCTGTTCCTTTAGAAAGGACGGGCGAGCCCGCCGGTTCCACGGCAACCACCTTGACGTCGGGATTTTTGGACTTGAGATATTCGCCGACGCCCGTCACGGTTCCGCCCGTGCCGACGCCCGCGACAAAGATATCTACCTTGCCGTCCGTGTCATCCCATATCTCAGGGCCGGTCGTGCTGCGATGTATCGCAGGATTTGCAGGGTTGGTAAACTGGCTGGGAATAAAGCTGTTCGGCGTTGCTTCCGCCAGCTCCTGTGCTTTGGCGATGGCTCCTTTCATTCCTTTGGCTCCCTCGGTCAAAACAAGCTCCGCGCCGTAGGCTTTGAGAAGATTTCTTCGTTCAATGCTCATAGTTTCCGGCATGGTAAGAATGATCTTGTATCCTCTTGCCGCCGCAACAGCCGAAAGACCTATGCCGGTATTACCGCTGGTAGGTTCGATAATGACCGAATCCGGCTTCAGCACGCCCTTTGCCTCCGCATCATCTATCATGGCTTTGGCTATCCTGTCCTTAACGCTGCCTGCGGTATTAAAGTATTCCAGCTTGCCGTAAACGGCTGCACCCAAGTTCTTTTCTTTGATGTAGTTTGTTAGCTTGAGCAGCGGCGTTCCGCCTATCAGGTCGGTGATTTTTTCATATGTTTTCATATTTATCCACTCCTTTATTTAAATCAAAAACAGTTATCAAGGCAATTACGAAGAAACTTTGTCGATAAAGCCTATCTGTTTTATATGTTTTAGTATATCACGCGGGTTCGGAGATGTCAAGAGCAAAATTGCGAAATAAAAAATACTGATATTGCAACGTTTTACGATAGGAGAAAACTATATTAAGCTGTACCCGCTTGACAAATTGATAATAGAGTGGTAAAATTATAATTCATAGTATACAGATATGTTTTATATGCTATTGTTTCGCTGAGAAAAACCGTTTGGTGGATCCGATAAACAACGGGAGAAAAATCATTGGAGGGAGGGCATAAAAATGTCAAAGGAAATCACAAGAGACGAAGCGTGGGAGCTGCTGTGCAAGTGGAATAAGGAACCGTTTCATCTGCGGCACGCCGTTACGGTAGAGGGCGTGATGCGATATTTTGCAAAGGAACTCGGATACGCCGAGGAGGAAAATTTTTGGGGTATCGTCGGTCTGCTCCACGATTTGGATTTTGAGAAATATCCAAACGAGCATTGTATTAAAGAGCAGGATATCCTGCGGGACTTCGGCGCGGAAGAACGGCTGATCCATGCGGTCGCCAGTCACGGGTACGCGCTTACGGTCGATATTCAGCCGGAGCATGAGATGGAAAAGGTTTTATACGCCGTGGACGAGCTGACCGGCCTTATCGGAGCGGTGGCACTCATGCGACCGTCAAAAAGCGTATCGGATCTGGAGCTGAAATCGGTAAAGAAAAAATATAAGAACCTGAACTTTGCGGCAGGCTGCTCCCGTGAGGTGATAGAACGGGGCGCTGATATGCTCGGCTGGGATCCGGACGACCTTATCAGCCGCACCATCCTCGCCATGCGAAGCTGCGAAGCGGAGTATGAACGGTTTTGACCCGATATGCGAACCGAAATGAGAATATCGTTTCCTATGACGGCGATATTGCCGTCGTCGGAGGAATGATAAATTAAAAATATTCAAATGAAAAGGAGTAAACTTTATGGAAAACAAAAGATTTGAACTGAACAAGAATTTAGCGCAGATGCTCAAGGGCGGCGTTATCATGGACGTTACCACGCCCGAACAGGCAAAAATCGCCGAATCTGCGGGCGCTTGCGCGGTCATGGCGCTGGAGCGCATTCCCGCCGATATCAGGGCTGCGGGCGGCGTGTCCCGCATGAGCGACCCGAAGATGATAAAAGGTATCCAGAATGCCGTGTCCATTCCCGTTATGGCAAAGTGCCGCATCGGACATTTTGCCGAGGCGCAGATCTTGCAGGCGATTGAGATCGACTACATCGACGAGAGCGAGGTACTCTCTCCCGCCGACGACAAGTACCACATTGACAAGACGAAATTTGACGTTCCCTTTGTCTGCGGTGCGAAGGACTTAGGCGAAGCGCTGCGCCGTATCAACGAAGGCGCTTCCATGATCCGCACCAAGGGCGAGCCCGGCACGGGTGATGTGGTACAGGCGGTGCGGCATATGCGCCTGATGCAGGCGGAAATCCGTCGGCTCGGTTCCATGTCCGAGGACGAGCTGTTCGACGCCGCAAAGCTGTTACAGGTGCCGTATGAGCTGGTGCTGTATGTCCATGAACATAAAAAACTGCCGGTGGTGAACTTTGCTGCGGGCGGCGTTGCGACCCCAGCCGACGCTGCGCTGATGATGCAGCTCGGCGCCGAAGGCGTGTTTGTCGGTTCGGGTATTTTTAAGTCGGGCAATCCCGAAAAGCGGGCGGCGGCTATCGTCAAAGCGGTCACAAACTTTAACGATGCGAAAATGCTGGCTGAGCTGTCCGAGGATCTGGGTGAAGCCATGGTCGGCATCAATGAGCAGGAAATTGAGCTTTTGATGGCGGAACGGGGAAAATAACATGAATATCGGCATACTCTCTGTTCAGGGCGCTTTTATTGAGCATGAACATATGCTCTCCCGCCTTGGAGCATCCTGCTTTGAAATTCGGCAAAAAAGCGACCTGTCCCGACCGATGGACGGTCTTATCATTCCCGGCGGAGAAAGCACCGTGCAAGGCAAGCTGCTGCGTGACCTTGGGATTTTTGACCCCCTCAAAGAAAAAATTGAAAAGGGGCTGCCCGTATTCGGCACCTGTGCGGGACTGCTGCTGCTCGCAAAGAAAATAGAAAATGACGAACGTCGACACTTTGCGACAATGGACATTACGGCAATGCGCAACGCCTATGGACGGCAGCTCGGCAGCTTTTCCGCCGAGGCTGAATTTGACGGGCTCGGAACTGTCCCAATGACCTTTATCCGAGCGCCGTATATCGAGAGCGTAAGCGAAAATGTGCAGGTGCTGTCCGTCGTGGACGACCATATCGTGGCGGCAAGACAAAAAAGCCAGCTCGTTACGGCGTTCCACCCGGAGCTTTGCGACGATACGCGGGTGCATCGGTATTTTCTTGATATGATACGCACAAATTCTGCGGTAGATCAAGGGGGGATAGAATGGAACTATCTGAGAAATATCAAAAATTACAAGACGATCTCCGCTCGCTGGGAAGTGTCTGCGTCGCCTTTTCCGGCGGGGTGGATTCTACCTTTTTACTCTATGCCGCCCATCAGGTGCTTGGAAGCAGTGCGATCGCCGTTACGGCGCAGTCCTGCTCTTTCCCGAAGAGGGAGCTTGACGAGGCAAAAGCCTTTTGCAAGTCCCACGGGATCACCCATTTAATCTGCCGAATAACATCAAACCTTATACATAAATATATCCCCCTGCGTTAGCAGGGGGATATACGTTTATGCTGTGTATGTTTTATTTCTTACGGCGTATCGCTGCTGCGGCGGCTGCCGCTGCAAGCGCGATAACTGCCGTTACAGCTCCCTCAGGGATAACGCCGGTCTGAGGATTGCCGTTAGTACTTCCCTCGGAAGACGTGCCGTTATCGGTGCTGTTATTCGTAGTGCCGTTGTTATCCGTGCTGCCGGAATTTCCGCCATTGTCGGAGTCCTCATCGCCAAGCGCCGGTATCACAATGTCAGCCTTGGTGATCTCGGTCTTTGCCTCAGCATCGGCAAACAGCTTACTGCACACTTCACATTCATAATATTCAATGTTTCCGTCTTTAGACGCGGTAGCGGCGGTACCGTCCACCTTAATGAGCTTGTGCGCCGCGGGTACGGTAACGGTTTCGCGGCTAAGCTCCTCGCCGCATACCTGGCAGTATACAACTTCGTCATACGAACCGTCGGTAGTGCAGCCGGCTGCCTTTACATTCTCGGTAACGGCGTCGCCGGGAGTATGTGCGGCGGGTATAGTTTCTTCATCGGTTGCACCGCATACCGTGCAGGTCCTGGTCTTATGACCGTCCTCGGTGCAGGTAGCTTCCTTGTCGACTTTCCATTCGCCCCACTGATGACCTGTAGAAGTGATGGTTTCTTCCTCGGCAGCACCGCATACTATGCAGGTCCTGGTCTTGTGACCGTCCTCGGTGCAGGTAGCATCCTTGTCAACTTTCCATTCGCCCCACTGATGACCCGTAGAAACGATGGTCTCTTCCTCGGTAGCGCCGCATACCGTGCAGGTCCTGATCTTATGACCGTCCTCGGTGCAGGTAACTTCCTTGTCGACTTTCCATTCGCCCCACTTATGACCCTCAGCCTTTACGGTAACGGTCTCCTTGGATATGACCTTACCGCAGACTGTGCAGTAAATAACGCTGTCGTAAGAACCGTCCTTTTCGCAGGTAACTTTAACTTCGTTTTCTATCTTGGGAGCGCCCTCGGTATGCTTTCCGGTAGCGGGTATCGTGACCGTCTCGGTCTCGCCGCAAACCTCACATTCTCTGGTCTTTGAGCCTTCGGCGCCGCAGGTAGCCTCTTTTTCGACTACATACTCGCCCCACTTATGACCCTCAGCCTTTACGGTAACGGTCTCTTTGGTTACGACCTTGCCGCAGACGGTGCAGTAAACAACGCTGTCGTAAGAACCGTCCTTTTCGCAGGTAGCCTTAACTTCGTTTTCTATCTTGGGAGCGCCCTCGGTATGCTTGCCGGTAGCGGGTATCTCTTCAACTTCCTTCTCGCCGCATACCGTGCATACTCTGCTGCGCGATCCGGGATTTCCGCAGTCTGCCGGCTTATCCGTCGTCCACTCGCCGGTATGAGCGCCGGTAGCTTTAAGAACGGTGTGCTTTTCTTCGCCGCAGCCCTTGCATATCTCTATGAGCAGTCCGTCATCGACGCAGGTAGCGTCGGTCTTGCTCTTTTCGGTAAAGGTATCTTTATGGCCGGACGCTTTGTTTACGGTTATAACAAATCCGCCGATTATCTCTATTTCGCCTGTGCAGCTGTTTACACCAGTTACCGTGGTCACGGTGTCCTCGTTTTCCTCATATTCGGTAACGTAAACGTTGTTTTCAAATTCGGCCGTGAAATCGGTGTCAAGCGTAAGCGCAACGCCGTCTACGGTTACGGTAACGGTGGGTATTACCTCCTTGCCGGTATAGGGATAAGCCGTTGCCGCAGCGCGTGCCGCATAGGACGCGGCGCTTGCCGAAACGAACTTGACCGTACCGTCGGAAATATCCAGCTTGTTTATGGTAAAGGTCTTGGTGACCTCGCCGGTGAAGCTTCCTATTCCCTTTACGGTGTAGGAAGCGACGCCTGCCTTAACGTTATCCTTGTAGGTCACTTCGTAATCTCTGCCGCTTACCAAAGCCTTGCCGTCGGAGGTGACTTTGACCGCGGGAGTTTGCGCCTTGGTGTTGTAGGTAACGTCGTCGATGTCGCTGACCATCTCTTCGGTTATCTCGACAGGCTCTATCGGCTCGGAAGCGTTTTTGGTATATGCCTTTATCATAATGTTGCCACATTTAAATTCAGTTGCAAAACTGCCACGAAGATCAAGAATGTCTTCCCAAACTTCTCCGTCAGTTGAAACGAAGCTCTCGCCGGCGTTTATTGCCGTGCTTACAGCATAATCGCTCAATACTTCCCTGCTCGGTGCCTCAACATATACCTTATTCGTTTTGCCGTAGGGATTGGTGAATTTTATAACGACAGCAAAGGTATCGCCCTTTTTAAGCTGCACGGGAGTATCCAGCATTACCGAATGATACCCTGCCGAAGGCGCGGTGTGAGCAGCCTTGGCTACCTCCGTTCCTTTGCTGGGATTATTCTTGGGAGGGTTGAGATAAACGGTTATCTCCTGCTCGGAACCCGCAAGCATAGTATAATAAGACACCATATCCAGTATCTCTCCGTCCTCTTGGGCGGTAAACACGTTGGAGGTGTACATGGGATCCGATCCAAAACCGAACGTACCGGGAAGTACAACACCGTCATACGAATAAATATTGTCGTAATAATCCTCGTCGCCCTCCGCCGCAAAGTCAAAAGCGACAATGCTCTGACCGTAATCGCGATCGATAACGGAAGCATCATAATAAGACATCCAAAAATATCCGTCATTTCTGGTATCGGTACCCCAGCTGTTCTTTATGAGCCAGCCGCCGTCACCCGCGGGAGTTTTGGAATTATTTGCAAAGTACGAAGCGGGGATAGTGTCGTCCCAGCCTACTATTGTGACCGCATGGTTGCCGATATCGGTCCCGTTGTAATAATAGTAGTACTGACCGTCACGCTCGTTCAAATAATTGCTGTTTCCGTGAGATTCCTCGGATTCCTCATGATAGTTGACAACAGCCGCGCCGTAATTGTATACGAGCTGCTTTACGCCCTCTATGTAGCCGGTCTCTATGCCGTTCTTAGGATCGACGAACATATAGTCGGTCAGCTTATATTCCGCGCTGTCTCTCAAAGCAATATACTCTTCTTCGGACAACGTATTATCCGCAATGGTAGGAGCATTTTTGGTATCATACGGATAATCCGGATCCTCAAGATACGGGCCGACGCCGTTCATCATAAACGGAGCAGCAATTACGGCGTTTCCTCCGCTATTCAGATAAAAATGCGGGTCTGTGCTGTTTTGGGAATACTTATCATTCGATAAGCACACCTGACCGTATTTTGTCGGATAATTGACAAAATACGCAAGAAGATTCTCGGAAAGGTCTACGTCCTTGCCGGTCTCCTTTTTGATAGAGGCCTCGCTCGCCGCGGTCGTGGCAAACGCCCAGCAAACGCCGTGGTGCCCCTGATCTTTAACAGAAGATATGTAGCCTTGCTCGCGCGAGTCAAACTTCGCGGGCAGCGTGTCAGCCGCAAATACCGATGCGGTAGCAAGTGACGCTATCGCAACGCCGACTGTACAAGCGCCGATAAGGCCTTTGAATAATTTATTCATTTTGAAACTCCTTCCCAAAATAAATTACAATTAAATAATAACATAAAAACGGCGGATTGTCAATATAAAATTCGTCTAAAGCTCGGCTTTTTCGCACATTTGCCGTTCATATATCACCGCGTCCTCGCAGGGCGAGCGGTAGTAGTTTTTTCGGATTGCGGTCTGCACAAAGCCGAACCGCTCATAAAGCGAGATCGCCGGAATATTTGAACGACGCACCTCCAAAAAAATCCTTTTTATCCCTCGCAGGGAACATTCTTCCAGCAAATAAGACATAAGGCTTTTGCCGCAGCCTCCGCCCCGCCGCTCCGGCAGTACGGCTATACGGTACAGCTCACATTCGTCGGCGGCACATCTTGCGATAAGCACGCCGCAGACTCCGTCGCCGTCACATTCGGCGGCAGCTATCACTCCGTCCAGCGCGAAAAGCTCGCTTATCGCCGACTCGCTCCAAGCATCGTCAAAGCAGCGGCTCTCCACATAGACGGCGTACTCCGTCAGTCGTTTTGTAGGTTTAGTGAGTATCATACCATGTTTTACCCGTGTTTACCTCAACAGTCATAGGCACGCTGAGGCTTACCGCGTTCTCCATCTCCTCTTTAAGCAGCGCGGAGACCTCGGCGGCTCTCTCCTCCTTTACCTCTACTATAAGCTCGTCATGCACCTGAAGGATAAGCCTTGCGTCCGTTCCCATTTCTTTGAGCCGCTTATATACCCTTATCATTGCTATTTTTATCATATCCGCCGCCGTGCCTTGTATGGGAGTATTCATGGCGATACGCTTGCCCAGCGCCTGCATGACTTTATTTGACGAGGAAAGCTCCCGTATCTGCCGCCGCCTGCCGAACAGCGTGCTTACATAGCCGCTTTGCGCAGCCTCCTTGACGGTCTTGTCCATATATGCCGCAACTCCCGCGTATTTTGCCAGATATTGCTTGATATAATCTCCCGCTTCCCTTACCGATACGCCTATATCCTTTGACAGCGAATATGCTCCTATCCCGTACACTATCCCGAAATTTACCGCCTTTGCCTTACTTCTGAGTTCGCCGGTTACCCACTCGACAGGCTGGTCGAACACCTGCGACGCGGTCACCGTATGGATATCCACGCCGTCCTTGAACGCCTGCCGCATTATCGCGTCGCCCGAAACATGAGCCAGCACCCTGAGTTCTATCTGCGAATAATCGGCGTCCGCTAACACATAGCCGTCTGCTGCGCGGAAAAACCGCCGCATTTCGCGTCCGAGCGGCGTGCGCACGGGGATATTCTGGATATTCGGCTCTACCGAGGAGATACGCCCCGTTCTGGTTTCGGTCTGTTTAAAGGTGGAATGTACCCGTCCGTCCTCGCCTACCACCTTGAGCAGACCGGCAACATAAGTGCTTTGCAGCTTGGTAAGCGCGCGGTACTCGGTTATCAGCGGTACGATAGGGTGTTTGTCGGAAAGCTGCTCCAGCACCTCGGCGTTGGTGGAATATCCGTTTTTGTTTTTCTTGCCGGGAGGGGGCAGCATCAGCTTTTCAAAAAGCACCTGTCCGAGCTGTTTCGGAGAGGCGATGTTGAATTCCTGTCCGGCGTACTCGTATATCTTCTTTTCTATTATCTCGGTTTTTTCTTTAAGCTCCTCGCCGAAACGCTCCACGCCCCGCGTGTCCAGCTCTATGCCGTCGCGTTCCATGCTGACCAGCACCTCGGCAAGCGGTATTTCAATATCGGTAAGCAGCTTTATCATATCCTGTCCGCACAGCTTTGCATAAAGCCGATAGTTCAGCGCGCTTATCGTTATGGACATCTCCGCGGGAGTTTCGCCTTTGGCTATGCCGTATTCGGCGCACAGCTTATCCGCGCTGTAATCGGTGGAATCCGGCGCGAGCAGATATGCCGCCAACGTTGTGTCAAAAGTGACGTTCTCCGCCGTTTTTGCCCCGCTGACGGTAAGCAGCCTTTTTAAGTCAAAGGTGTGCTTAGGCGCGTCGGAGCGCAAAAACTCCGCCGCCGTCCGAGCGTCTGTGCGGCTGACCTCCCCCGCGCGGCCTTTATACAGCTCGCCGTCAAGCTCAAATATCAGCTCGGCACTTTCAAGCTCCGGCCCGTCCGTCAAGACGGGTGTTTCCTCCGGCGCGGACGCGGAGGGTTTAAGCCCCAGCTTTTTAAGCGCGGAAAACAGTCCGAGAGAAGTCAATACCTTTGCCAGAGCCTCGTCGTTGCGCGGCGATTGGGCATAGCTTTTCAAATCGCCGTCGATAGGCGCGTCAAGGCATATCTCGGCAAGACTGCGGCTGAGATAGCACATTTCCTTGTCTACCGTCAGTTTTGCGCGCACCGATACGGAAATATCCGGCGAATCTATATTTTCATATACCCCGTCCACGCTTCCGAAACGGCGGATAAGGCTTAGCGCGGTCTTTTCGCCTATGCCCTTTACGCCGGGGATATTGTCGCTTGTATCCCCCATCAGCGCCTTGACTTCTATCATCTGCCGAGGAGATACCCCGTAAGTTTCCTCTATCACGGCGGGGGTGTAATATACGTCCTCCTTGGTTTTGGCGAGCCGTACCGTTACATTGTCGCCGACCAGCTGGAACGAATCGCGATCCCCAGTGGATATGACACATTCCCAGCCGCTGCGCGAGCATATCGCGGAGATCGTGCCTATTATGTCGTCCGCCTCGTAGCCCTCTTTTTCGATTATCTTTATCCCCATACAGCGGATTATTTCCTTGACGTACGGGAGCTGCACGGCAAGCTCATCCGGCATACCGTGGCGGTTCGCCTTATATCCGTCGTACATCTTATGGCGGAAAGTCGGCGCTTTCAGGTCGAACGCCACCGCCGTACTGTCGGGAGCAAGGTCCTTTTGCAGCATGAACAGAGTGTTTAAAAACCCCGTAACGGCGTTGGTCGGCACACCGTCCTTGTTTGTGAGCATTCGTATGCCGTAAAACGCACGGTTCAGTATGCTGTTGCCGTCTATAACCAAAAATTTCATTGTCGGCCTCCTGTTTTCCGAAAACTGTATTCAACGCGGAGGAAAATATACCGCACACACATGAAACATTGTGTGCGCGGCAGCGCAGGGTATACGGAAATCGAACCCAAGTCGACTTTTCGCATGACTATCTGCTGAAATATTCCTTTATCCGCCTGAGCAGCGTTTTTTTGGGCGGTTTATATATTCTTTGCGCCTCCTCGGCGTTTTTATACGCACGGATATAAAACTGCTTATGCGCCTCGAACTCCGGCTCGTCGGGAAGTCTTTTCTTCCTGCGGTATATACCGTCGCTGCCCTGTACGCGGGCTTTGACGTTATCTTTGAGCATATCGTTGAATATCCCGACGACGCGGTCGGCGACCTCCCTGTCTTTGAGCAAAGCCGCGACCTCTACCCTGCGCTCGGTGTTTCTGGTCATGAAATCCGCCGAGGAGATATATGTTTTTCTGCGCTCTCCCCGTCCGAATATGTATATCCTGCTGTGTTCCAGAAAACGTCCCACTATCGAGGTAACGGAGATGTTTTCCGTTTTCCCCTCCACTCCGGCTATAAGGCAGCATATGCCCCTGACTATAAGCTCGACCTTGACTCCTCGGCAGCTTGCCTCTATCAGCTTGTCTATAAGATCCCTGTCGGTAAGGGAGTTCATCTTCAGCCCGATGTACCCCTCGCTGCCGAACGCGGTCTCGATATCTATCATTTCCACTATTCTGGATTTAAGGCATCTGGGCGCTACCAGCAGGACGTTGGAGCTTTCCACCGTCGTGCCGAGCGACAGCGCGTTGAATATGACGCTCGCGTCCGCGCCGATGTCCTTGTCGGAGGTCATAAGCGTAAGGTCGGTGTACAGCTTGGCGGTCTTTTCGTTGTAGTTGCCCGTGCCTATCTGGGTGAAATACTTGATACCGTTGCCTGTTTTTCTGGTGATGAGCAGTAGCTTTGAATGTACCTTCAGCGCGTCCAGTCCGTAAATGACCTTGACGCCCGCCTCCTCCATTTTTTTGCTCCAGTCGATATTGTTTTCCTCGTCAAAGCGCGCGCGCAGCTCCACCAGCGCCAACACGGATTTTCCGTTCTCGGCGGCGCGTATCAGGGAATTTACTATCTCGCTGTCATGGGCGACACGGTAAAGGGTTATCTTGACGGAGGAAACATACGGGTCTTCCGCCGCCTCGTCCAACAGCCGCAGAAAGCTCTTGAATTTCTCGTAAGGATAGGAAAGCAGTATATCCCTTTGAGAAAGCTGTGCAAACATTGATTCATACGGGTCGACCGAGATCGGGTTCTGCGGGGACAAACGCGGGAAAAACAGATCGCTGCGCCCCTCCAGACGGTCGCCGAGCAGGGAGATAAACTCCAGATCCGGCGGACAGCTCTGGTAAAACGCGTATTTTTTATCCAGCTCCAAATGGTCGAGCAGCCGATTTACCAGCTCCTGCGGAGCGTCCGCGGAAAATTCCGCCCTTACCGGCATCAGCTTTTTGCGCTTGCGGATAAGCTCCTCCATCACATGACGGAAATCCACGTCATGGTCGTACAATGCCTCGTCGGCGTTTATATCGGCGTTTCTGGTGACTCTGAACAGGCAGCGCCCCTCTATTGAAAAACTGCCGAACAGCCTGTCCGCATAATGAAGTATCACGTCCTCCACCAGTAAAAAGCGCAGCTTTTCTCCGGGAAGATATACCACGCGCGGGAAATCCTTTCCCGTTTCCGCGCTGATAAGCCCCAACAGCGGCTTTTTCTTTTCATCGTTTTTTTTGAGCTGAACGGCGATATATACCGAACGGTCCTTTAAAAACGGAAACGGGTGATTTTTGTCTATGACTCCCGGCGACAAAAGCGGCATTATCTCGCGTTCAAAATACTGTTTTAAAAAAGACTTGTCCTCGCCGTGCAGCTCGGAGGGCTTCATTATGCAGGCGTCGCCGGCAAGTCTGTCGGTAATGTCGGCGTACGCTCTGTCCTTGGCGGTCAGCATCTCCCTTACGCGCATGGTTATCGCGTCGAGCTGATCCTCCGGCGTCATGGAAGTCTTATTATCCTTTTTGTTCGGCGTGACCAGCAAAGTATCGCGCAACGAACCGACCCTGACCATGAAAAATTCGTCAAGGTTGCTGGAAAAAATGGATATGAAACGCAGCCGCTCGAACAGCGGGACGGTCCTGTCCTCCGCCTCCTCAAGCACCCTGCGGTTGAATTTCAGCCACGAAAGCTCGCGGTTGTCGTACACATTGCTTTCCGACATCTCTTTTGTCACTTACCCTCGACAGTTTTTTCCGCCGTTTCCAAAGAAGCGCGTATGAAGTCCTTGAACAGCGGGTGAGCGCGGTTGGGACGGGATTTAAACTCGGGGTGGAACTGTACCGCAACGAACCACGGATGTACGTCCTGCGGCAGCTCTACTATCTCGACAAGTTTTCCGTCGGGCGACTGTCCCGCTACCACCAGTCCCTTTTCCGTCAACAGCTTGCGAAAAGCGTTGTTGAACTCGTAACGGTGGCGGTGTCTTTCGTATATCAGCTCTTCCCCGTAAAGTCTGCGGGAGATAGTGCCCTGCTCCAGCTTGCAGGGATACAGTCCGAGCCGCATTGTGCCGCCCTTGTCCACGTCTTTCTGGTCAGGCATGAGATCGATAACGTCCTGGTCGTTCTCCGCAAACTCGCTGGAATTTGCATGGTCAAGCCCCGCGACATGACGGGCAAATTCTATCGTCGCCATGTGCATACCGAGGCAAAGTCCCAGATACGGCAACTTATTCTCTCTGGCGTATCTTACCGCCTCTATCTTGCCCTCTATTCCTCTGTCGCCGAAGCCGCCCGGCACAAGTATGCCGCTGCACCCGCCAAGCAGCCTTTCGGCGCTTTCCGGCGTTACTTCCTCGGAGTTTATCAGGCGAATGTCTACTTTTGAATCATTTTCAAATCCCGCATGGCGCAACGATTCCATTACCGAAAGATAAGCGTCGGGGAGCGCAACATATTTTCCCACCAGTCCTATGGTGACGTTTTTGGTCGCGTTATACTGGCGCTGTACCATTTCTTTCCATTCGGTAAGGTCGGGTTCGGGAGTGGAAAGGTTAAGATGGGCGCACACTACCCGCGCAAGCCCCTCTTCTTCCAGCATAAGCGGCACTTCGTACAGCGACGGAGCGGTCAGATTCTGTATAACGTCCTCCTTGCGGACGTTGCAGAAGCTGGCTATCTTCGCCCTCATCTCGTCGGGTATATCCATCTCGCTGCGGCATACCAGTATATCCGGCTGTATACCGAGCGAAAGCAGCTCCTTTACGCTGTGCTGGGTAGGCTTGGTCTTCATCTCGTTGCTGCCGGTGATAAAAGGCAGCAGCGTAACGTGGATATATACCACGTTTTCCCTGCCGACGTCGGTGACCACCTGACGTATCGCCTCAAGGAACGGAGTGCTTTCTATATCGCCGACCGTGCCGCCTATTTCGGTTATAACGACGTCCGCCGCCCCGTCCGAAACGTTAGCCACACGGCGTATCCTCTGCTTTATCTCGTTGGTGATATGAGGTATCACCTGCACCGTACCGCCCAGATAATCTCCGCGGCGCTCCTTATTCAGCACCGTCCAGTATATCTTGCCGGTGGTAACGTTGTTGTTCACCGAAAGGTTTTCGTCTATGAACCGCTCGTAATGTCCGAGGTCGAGGTCGGTCTCCGCTCCGTCGTCGGTGACGAACACCTCGCCGTGCTGATACGGGCTCATAGTGCCGGGATCGACGTTTATGTAGGGGTCGAATTTCTGTATCGTGACTTTCAGTCCCCTCATTTTAAGCAGTCTGCCCAGCGAAGCGGCGGTTATCCCCTTGCCGAGGCCCGAAACAACGCCCCCCGTAACGAAAATGTATTTTGTAGCCATTTTTATATTTCCTTTCTTTTAGTTATCGGCCGTTAAAGCGGACGTCTGCGCCGCTCGGACAGAAATAAACTAAAACCGAATAGCCGAGAACAAGCATATATTTTAATTATACAAAAAAACGGTGCGGATTGCAAGCCGTTTTACAAAATTTTTAGAGGGTTGACCGATGTTAAAAATACACAAATATAGGATTTGATTTTTGTCTATTTCGTTTATTTTTTTAAAAGTATAGAAAAGAACGGGAAAAAGTGATATAATTGTCATGTATAGGCAGCACGATCGGGACAAAACCTGCCGTGGATCGCCGTCGGCGCGGTCAAGCAAGGTCTTTCGCGGTCGAAAGCATTTGATTTCCTGCATCATACGGCGGGAGGCTGCCGCCGCTCGCGATGCTTTTAACCTACGGAGGTTTTTCTTGTATATGAAAACAAACAGCAGAAAAATCAGGCTCGCCGCGTGCTTGGTCGCCGTTTCCTTATCGGCAGGCACGCTGTCCGGCTGCTATTTCTTCCCGGAAGAAGAAAAATTACTGGATCCGCCTGTTTTAAAGGTCGAAGACGTTACATATTCCACCTACAGAGCGGTGAAAAAAACGATAGTGAACCGTGCCGCATCGACGGGCTATGTAGTTTCGAGATTGCAGCAGGATTGCTTTTTCACCGAAATGGACGGCAACATAAAGACGGTTTACGTCAAGGCGGGAGATACCGTTAAAAAAGGAGATCTTATCGCCGAATACAGCACAGGCGATCTGCAATATCGGCTCAGAGAGCAGGATCTGAAGGTACAGCAGGCGCAGCTTAAATACAACTCCTCCGGCGCGGAGGCGGACAGACTTCAGCTTGAAATGGAGCAAAACACGCTCGACCAGTTACAGCACGAATATGACGGCTCGCGCATCTACGCGCCCTGCGACGGTCTGGTAAGCTACACCGAGCAGCTAAAGCCCGGCGAAGAGGTCAAAGCATACAAGGTCATAGCTAAAATAGTAGACCCCGACGACGTTTATGTAGAGGCTTCGGTAAACGAGGACCGCAAATACACCAAAGGTCAGGACGTTACCATTACCATAGATGAAAAGGATTACAAAGGCACGATAGTAAAAACTCCGCTGGAGGCAAAGGAGGACGGCGACGAGAAGACCTCGTCGGTCTACGCCGAATTCAGCGAAGAGCTGCCCAGTTTTACTAAGATAGGCGACGTTGCGGATATCTGGTTTGTCAAGGAGCAGGCGGAGAACGCGATCGTGATACCTAAATATTTGGTAAAAACGCTGTCAGGACAGAATTTCGTGGAAGTTTTCAAGGACGGCACAAAGACCGAGGTACAGGTCGAATTGGGCATATCCAACGCGACCGAGGTACAGGTGCTTTCCGGACTCAGCGAAGGCGACGAGGTAGTGGTCAAGTGACCCGACTGCGGAAAAGGAATATTGTCTGATGTTTACTATGCTCTGGCGCAAAATGCGCAAAACAAAATGGATGGTGCTGTGCCTGTTCATCGGCTATCTGATGGCGGCGGGCATGATGAGTACCATACCGATATACATGGACGCGTCGCTCCAACGTCTGCTTATAAAGGATATGGAGCAATACCAGATAGATAACGAAAAATATCCCGGCGCTTACTATGTCGGGAAAACGCTGCAATTCGGACTTACCCCTCAGGCTCAGCAAAACGAAGTTAACGCTTTGGTCTCCGACGCCGACAGCCGCATATCCGCCGTCGGGATAGCCGCGGAAAACGAAAAGACAGTCATAATGGATAACTTCCTTTTCGTTACCAACGACCAGCTTAACGGAACGGATATGTCCTCAAGGATACGGCTTACCGGCATGACCGGCTACCGCGACCATATAAAGCTGGCTCGCGGCGAATTGCCCTCCTCATCTCCCGTGGACGGAGTATATCAGGGCGTAGCCACCGAAGAGGCTTTGCAGGTGCTCGGCATAAATATCGGCACAAAGTATCAGATACGCAGCATGGACAGCTCCGCCGAGCCGTACTATATCGAGATAACCGGCGTATTTGAGCAGCTCACTGATACCGACAGCTACTGGGCGGAGACCATGGGCACTTACCTCAACAACGTCATATTCGATTATGACATGGTGGTAAACGACATGATACCCGCGGGCAGGTTCAACGTATCGGATATACACAGAAGATACTCGCTGGATTACCACACCCTGGACATGAACCGTATCTCCTCCGTCGTTGCGGAGCTGGAAACCGACGATTCTTTCTACTCCGACAAAGGATACGAGCATACCTTTGAGGTGTCGGATATAATAAAGGGATATATCGAACGCGCGGATAGGCTCACCCGTATGCTGTGGATACTCCAGATACCCGCTATGGTCATGCTGGCGTTCTATCTGTTCATGGTATCGCAGCTGAACGTTGACCGCGAGAGGAACGAGATAGCGGTATTCAAGAGCCGCGGAGCAAGCTCCAAACAGATATTCGGTATGTACGCGGCACAGTCCGGTATGCTCGGACTGGTCACGCTTGCCGCCGCCCCGTTCATAGGACTGGTGCTGTGTCAGTTCCTCGGCGTGTCCAACGGATTTTTGGAATTTGTCAACCGTACGGGAATTTCCGCAAAGGTGACTTTGATAAGCGTCATTTATGCGCTTATCGCGACGGTAGTGTTCTTTATCACTACCATGATACCGATAATCCCCGCGTCTAAGCTGTCCATCGTTCAGTACAAGCTGAGCCGCACAAAAGTGGTAAAAATGTCGCTTTGGGAAAAATGCTTCATAGACGTTATCTTTATCGCCGGAGGCTTTGTATATCTGTTCTTCTATTCTCAGCAGTTAGAGGATGCGCTGAAAAAAGGCACGTTTGAGCCGACCGGCGAGCTGGACCCGCTGCTGTTCGTATTCTCCACCATTATGATATTGGGCTTCGGACTGCTGTTTATAAGGGTCTACCCGTATATTTTAAAAGCCGTCTACTTCCTGTTGAGACCTTTGTGGTCGCCGTCGCAGTATATGGCGATAACTACGGTCTGCCGTTCTCAGGGCGGTAAGGAAAGATTTCTTATGATGTTCCTGGTGCTGACCTTCTCGTTCGGGCTTTTCTCGGCGAACACGGCGCGCGCCATAAACAACAATATAAGCGACCGTATCTATTATGAAAACGGCGCGGACGTTACTCTTATAGAATACGCGATGACCTCCACCGAGGACGAGGGCGAAACGGAGTACGTCGAAACCGATTTCGAGCGGTACGAAGCGCTGGAGGGCGTGGAGATAGCCACAAAGGTGCTGATAAAAGACAATGCCAGAATGGACACCGCCGATTACTCAGCGGAGCTGCGGCTCATGGCGATAGAGCCGGATAAATTTGCCAAGACCGCCTGGTTCAGAAACGACCTGCTGCCGATACATTGGTGGAATTACTGCAACGCTTTGGTGGACAGCCGTTCCGGCGTGTTCATATCCACAGGGCTTGCGGAAAAGAACGACGTTTCGGTCGGCGACGCGGTATCGTTCCGCTGGGGCAAAAACGACAATATCGACGCTACCGTAATGGGTATAATAGACTATTGGCCGGGGCTCAACCCGAACGAATCGGACTTTGCCGTTATGAATTACGGGTACGTCCGCTCCAGAACGATACTTGAGCCTTACGAGATATGGCTGAAAATGGCGGACGGAGCGACCAGCGAGGCGCTTTACGCAAGCATAGAGGAATCCCGCCTGCCCATAGCCGAGGTACACGACAGCTCGCAGGAGCTTATCGAGCAAAAGACCGACCCGTCGCTTCAGGGAATGAACGGTGCGCTTACTCTGGACTTTATCATTATAATGATAATGACCATCATCGGATTTTTGATATACTGGATACTCTCCATAAGAGGCAGGACTTTGCAATTCGGCATACTGCGCGCTATGGGTATGTCGTTTAGAGAGATAATAGGAATGCTCGGTTATGAGCAGCTGCTCGTATCCGGCGTTGCGATAGCCTGCTCGTTCATTATCGGCGGAGTGGTCAGCGACCTGTTCGTTCCTCTGTTCCAGAATATGTACGCCGTCAGCGACCAGATACCGCCGTTCAGAGTCGCCGCTATGCAGGCGGATTATATAAAGATGTACGCGTTGATAGCGATAATGCTTATCGGCGGGTTCGCGATACTCGGCTCGATAATCAAAAAGATAAATATCAACAAGGCGCTCAAGCTCGGCGAGGATTGATAAAACACGGCAAAAGAGGTGTAATGATTGCAGCTTGTTCTTGAAATATTTAAAAAGGCGAGGTATTTGTTTATAATAGCCGCCGCCGCGTTCGGCATAGCTGCGGTCACAGCAAAGATGGACGTGTTATATATACTGTGTATCGTGTTTATTTTGCTGTTCGTCGCCTCGGACGCTACGGTCATGATATTGCAGAGAAAGCTGAATATACCGATAAAATACCACGAAAACCTGTTTCGGTTCAAAAAGAACAAATAATGCAAAGGATAATGGGATATGTCCGCAAGGCGTGCCAGCGTTACGGCATGATACAAAGCGGCGACAGGATAGCGGTCGCGGTATCCGGCGGAAAGGACAGTCTGGCGCTGTTAGCCGCCATCTGCGAAATGAGGCGGTTCTACCCCGAAAAATACGAGATAGCCGCCGTTACCGCAGACCCCTGTTTCAACGGCGTCGAGGGGAATTATGACGAAGTGTTTCGCCTTTGCGAAAAGTACGGAGTCGAATACCGCCTGATACGCACCGAGATAGCGAAGATAGTATTTGAGATAAGGAAAGAGCCTAACCCCTGCTCGCTTTGCGCAAATATGCGCAGGGGCGCGCTGTATGCCGCCGCAGAGGAAATGGGCTGCAACAAGTTGGCTCTCGGTCACAACAACGACGACGTGATAGAAACATTTCTGATGAATCTGTTCACGGAGGGGCGGATAGGCTGTTTTTCCCCGATAACGCGGTTGGAAAAACGCGCGTCCGACGGAAACGAAAAACCGTCGGGGCACGACATAACGGTGATACGGCCGTTGGTGCTCGCGCCGGAATCCCATGTCCTGTCGGCTTGCAGGCGAAACGGCATAAAGCCTATCCCCTCTCTCTGCCCTGCCGACAAGCATACCTCAAGACAGAAAATAAAAGAATTTACGGCAAATGCCGAACATACGGATAAAGGCTTTAAGCTAAGGCTTTTTACCGCTTTATGCAAGAGCGGCGTTGACGGCTGGAACTGACGTTCGGATACCGCGCCGCAGTTCACGGACGCGGTCATGCTTTCCCGATTTTTAGGAGGATACCCGATGAAAAACATCTGCCTTTGGATAAACGGCGTTAAGGTTTATGATGTAAACGGAATAACGGATAATTTTAATATTACCGATGTGCGCGGTTATTATTTGGGCGGGAGCCTTATACCTTGGCTGGAAAGCCGCGAAGAATACGAAAAAGCCGCCATGCTTAAAAGTATTCCGTCGGACGCAGACGTCGACCGCGTGCTGTACGAAATTTTTGACAGGCGGTACGCCGCGCCGAATTATCACCGCTCGACCGCCGCAGACAAAAATCCTCCCCGCGATGCCTACCGCTCCTTTAACGGCTCAATGAAAAGCTCGTCCTTAACGGTAAACGGCAGCCGCATATCCGGCAGCTACAATATCGGCAGCTTTACCCTCGGCAGCTTTGGCAGCTTTCGGTTTTTTACCGGCTCATACCGATACGAATACGAATACGAATATGAGTTCGGCTCATATTTTAAAGGCTCGTTTGCGAAATATCTTTCCTCTTTCAACATAAGCTCATTTTTCTTAGGCAGTTTTTTATCGGGCAGCTTTACCTATGACGATTTTCTGATAAACGGAAAATTCGACCTTGCCGCCCCAGTGATAAAAAATCTTTCCTCCGAACCGCTCAACCGATTCGGATACGGTATACATATAATATGAACGCGTTCCACATTTTTTCGTCCGCGCCTTTCTTCGCAAAGCACAAGGACAAGCCCTTGTCCATAGACAAAACCGAGGCGTACTGCGCGGTGCTTTCGGCGTTGGAGTGGAAAAAGCACAACGGCGGCATAGTCATGATAACGGACAGCCAAGGCAAACGGCTTTTCGACGAAATGGGCATCTCCTCCGTCTGGGACAAAGTCGAGCCGTCGCTTTCGGACAACGCCGACGGGATAGACCCCGTCATGTTCTGGGCTGCCGCAAAGCTGCTGGCGCTGAGGGACTTCCCCGCGCCGTGCGTTATGTTGGACACGGATTTTATCGTTTGGGAACATTTGGAGCTTGGTGACCGTATGGTCGCCGCGCATGAGGAGGATACTCAGCCGGACATTTACCCCGATATATCGGCGTTTAGGCTGGAGCGTTACACCTTTCCCGACGGTATCGACCTTACCGTAAGACCGCTGAACACGGCGTTCCTATATATGCCCGACGAGGATTTCAAGCTGTACTACACCTCGCAGGCCGTCGCTTTTATGAAGTCGGCGGAGCATACCGACGACTGCCTTACCTATATGGTTTTTGCCGAGCAAAGGCTGCTGCCGATGTTGGCAAAAAAATGCGGAGTCGGATATACCACGCTGCTGAACAAGGATATGCTGTTTTTCCCGCAAAACAGCTTTACCCATCTTTGGGGAGCAAAGCAGGCGATGCGGGACAATCCGTCCGAAGCAAAAAAATTCTGCGAAAAATGCCGCCGACGGATAGCCTCGGATTTTCCGCAGCAGCTTTATATATCCGATAATATCGAGAATTACTATAAGCGATAATATGTGCAATTATCACAAAAATTTTCCCAACGGATTGTACAAATATCCTAAAAAGGTTACAAAATAGTAACAAAACGGTAACAAAACCTTGAAGTTTTGTTACCGTTTTGCTATAATAGATAACGGAACGAAAGAAAGAAGAGCTTTTTGAGCCGTACTTCCGATAAAACAAAGGAGAAAGGAGGAGTATATGAGCGAAGCAAAGCAGCCGGATACGTCCGGAATTTCCGAGGAAATAGAAGAAATAATCATAGAAGAAAAAAAGCCGGAGCCGATCAAGGAAGAACAGCCCCTCCCGCAGGAAGAAGAAAAAAGCGCTGTTGAGCCTGCCCAAACCGAAACACGTTCAAAAAGGAACGCGCTTTACGATATTACGGCGTCGTTCGGCGAATATGTGGTAGGCGTACTTATCACCACCGTTTCGATACCGATAAGATGGACGGTAAGGCTGGCAAAATTTTTGTGGAAGCATACCGTGCTGTTCCGCGACACTCTGATAAGGATATTTACTGCGCTGTTCAAGTTTTTGGGAGCGCCGTTTATAAGGATAAAGCGCACGCTGCGTATCTCCATGGCGGAGATAAAGAAAGCAGAGGAAAACCACGACCGCACTGCGGCGTTCAGGATAAAAGCGGCGGTGGTAAAAGACGCGCTGTTCGGCAGACGCGGTCTGTTGGTAACGCTGTTCAACTATGCCGCGCCGATAATCTCGCTGGTGTTCCTGTTCGGGATAGTGAACTATGTGACCGATACCGGCTATGCCATAAAGCTGTCGATAAACGGCAAAATGATGGGATATATAGAAAACGAGCAGGTGTATTCCGACGCGGAACGCATAACGGGAGAGCGCATAACTTATGCAGGAGGAAACGCGTCGGAGCTTGACCTCACGCCGGAATATTCTCTGGAACGGCTGGGGGATCAGCAATACGTCACCAAGTTCCAGCTTGCCAACATGATGCTGGAGATGTCGGATTCCAACATAGAATACGCGCTCGGAATATACATAGACGGCAAATTTTACGGCGCGGTGCTTGAAAATAACAAGATAGAAAAAGCGCTGGACAGCATATTAAATTCCTACAGGACCGACAGCGACGACGAGGAGGTCGCCTTTGAACAGGAGATAACCTACGAGCCTGGGCTGTTTTTGGAAGACAGTATAATCTCGGAGGACGAAATGATAACGCTGCTCAATTCCGAAAAGCAGCAGGCGTCCTATTATACCGTGCAGGAGGGCGATTCGCCGTCGCTTATCTCCGACAAGCTGGATATACCGCTTAAAACTCTGGAAGAATACAATCCCGAAATAACCGACGAGGATTATATCATGCGTGCGGGAAAACAGCTTTTGCTGGAACAAAGCGTACCGTTTTTGTCGGTAAGTATAGCGAGGACGGAGGTGTACGAAGTATCCGTACCCTACGATACCGAGCATACCACCGACGACGACCACTATCAGGGAGTGTTCACTACTGTTCAAAAAGGTGAACAGGGTAAAAACCAAGTTACCGCGCGGGTATATTACGTCAACGGCGTTGAGACCCGCCGCACCATCTCCGGCACGAAGGTGGTAAAAGAACCCGTCACCGAGATAATATCAGAGGGTACTCAACCCCCGCAGTCCTCCCACTACTCCAACGAATCGGTCGCATATGACAAAAAGTACATATGGCCGGTACAAGGCGGTACATACTGGGGCGGCTGGGGCTCATACTGGGGACATACCGGTGTGGACATCGGCGGCGCATACGGCGCGGATATTTATGCGGGCGCGTCGGGAGTAGTCACCTACGCGGGCTGGGATAACGGCGGATACGGCAACATGGTAACTATCCTCCACCCCGACGGATACACGACGCTTTACGGACATTGCAGCGACGTATTTGTCACCGTCGGGCAGGAGGTCACGCAAGGTCAATGTATAGCCGCCGTGGGTCAGACCGGCAGAGCGGAGGGCAACCATTGCCACTTTGAGGTCAGATTAGGCGATCAGCGTCTTAATCCCGATTACTATCTTACGATACCGTAAAAATCAACAGATACGAATGACATAAAAACCGCCCGACGGATATTCCGTCGGGCGGGTCAGCTTGTCGAAAAACCCTCCCTACGGTCGGATTTCCCGACAAGCTGAAAAAATCGGCTAGACTGCTTACGCAGTCTAGCTCGATTTTTGCCGCGCTTTGCGCGGCTCTTATCAAACTTGAGGGCGAAAACCCTGATGGTTTTCCCCGTGAACTTTCCGCCGAGCGGCGGACAGTTTTAAACTCAACTCTTTCCTTCCGCTTTATATTGACCTTTTTCTACAGACTGACCGCCCGACGGAATATCCGTCGGGCGGTTTTCTTAATCGTTAAAATAAATATCGCTAAATTACATTTCAACCGTATGTGTTACTTGCCAAGCACTACTTCAACGGTATGGACACCCTCGCCGAACGCGGGTACGATATTGCCGTCGACAGCCTTGCCGTCAACCGTCACCGTCTTTACTCCGCTGCAAACGTGTTCGGGGTTCTGTACCGTGATGTTGTAGGTAGCGCCTCTGAACAGTCTTGACGCGGTAAATCCGTCCCAAGCCGAGGGAATGGAGGGGTCGAGCTTGAGTCCGTTATAATCGGGCTTTATACCGAGTATATATTGAGATACCGCCACAAAGTTCCATGCGGCCGTTCCGGTGAGCCAAGAGTTCTTTGCCTCTCCGTGACGGGCAGCGTCCTTGCCCGCTATCATCTGTGCGTATACATAAGGCTCGGTGCGGTGCAGGTCGGATATATCCTCTCTGAATGCGGGCGCTATCTTTGAATAATATTCAAACGCCTTGTCGCCTCTGCCTACCGCGGCTTCCGCACAGATTATCCACGCATTGTTGTGGCAGAATATTCCGGCGTTCTCCTTATATCCCGGAGGATATGTGGATATCTCACCGTACTCGATATAGTAATGAGTAAACGCGGGGTTGTTCAGCACAAGTCCGTGCTTGGAGTTAAGATACTTGTCAACGCTGTCCAGCGTCTTTATGTCGTATCCCTTATCCTTGCCTATTCCGGCAAGAACGCACCAGCCCTGCGGCTCTATGAATATCTTGCCCTCCTCGTTCTCGTGAGAACCTACCTTGTTTCCGTTGTGGTCATATGCACGCAGGAACCATTCGCCGTCGTAGCCGTATTGCTCGGTCAGCTCTCTCATCTTGGCTATCTCCGCCTCGGCTCTCAGCGCCTCCTGCTCGTCGCCTTTAAGACGGCACATTGCCGGATATTCGGGAGCGATAAAGCAGAACATTCCCGCTATCATCACGGATTCCGCCACCTGGCTGTAGAAAGGCGGTTCGGTGAACATTTCCTTATTGTTATAGGTCTGGAAAGATTCGCCCGGCTTATCCGAGAAGCAGGAAAGATTCAGGCAGTCGTTCCAGTCGGCGCGTCCGCTGAGCGGCAGTCCGTGAGGACCTACCTTTTTGACAACGTGGTCGAACGCTCTCTTCATGTGGTTAAGCATGGTATCCGCAAGCTCGTCGCGATTTTCGTAAGGCACTTTTTCGTCCAGTATCGAAACGTCGCCGGTCTCCTTGATGTATGCTGCGACCGCAAGTATCATCCACAGCGGGTCGTCGTTGAAGTTTGAGCCGAGCTCGTGATTTCCCTTTTTGGTGAGCGGCTGATACTGATGGTAAGCTCCGCCGTCCTCCAGCATGGTAGCCGCAAGGTCAAGCAGTCTTTCTCTTGCTCTGGCGGGTATCTGATGTACAAATCCGAGCAGATCTTGGTTGGAATCGCGGAAGCCCATTCCTCTGCCTATTCCGCTTTCAAAGTACGATGCGGAACGCGACATATTGAAAGTTACCATACATTGATACTGATTCCAAATATTTACCATACGGTTGAGCTTTTCGTCCGGCGAATTTACGCTGTACTGACCGAGCAGGCTGTTCCAATGTGCCTTGAGCTGCTCGAACAGCTTATCCGCTTTCTCGGCGGTGTCGCACATGGCGAGCATCTCCTGCGCCTTTTTCTTATTTATTATATTCTTTTTGCTGTTGCCGGAAGTGATTATGCTGCTGTTCTCGTCCAGATCGGGTGCAAATTTCTCGTCCGCGGGATTTTCGACATATCCCAGACAGAACACCAGATCCTTGCTCTCGCCGGGACGGAGCGTTATCTCGATATAGTGGGAAGCGATAGGCGACCAGCCGTCCGCAACGGACATGGAGGGCTTGCCCGCAAATACCGCCTGCGGAGCGTCAAAACCGTTGTACAGTCCCAAAAAGCTCTCTCTGTCGGTATCAAAGCCGTTTATCGGAACGTTTACCGCATAGAACGCATAATGGTCGCGTCTTTCCTTGTATTCCGTCTTGTGGTAGATGACCGAACCGTCTATCTCCACCTCGCCGGTGTTGAAATTACGCTGGAAGTTCGTGGTGTCGTCGTTTGCGTCCCAAAGGCACCACTCCGCAAAGCTGAACAGCTTGAGCTGTTTTTCCTTGTCGGAATCGTTGGTGATAGTGACCTTCTGTATCTCGCCGTTGAAATCCTGCGGAACGAAAAACGTTATGCTCGCGGTAACGCCCATCGACGAACCCGTTATCTTGGTATAGCCCATACCGTGACGGCACTCGTAAGAATCGAGCGTTGTTTTTACCGGCGACCAGCCGGGATTCCAGATATGTCCGCCGTCATTTATGTAAAAATAACGTCCTCCCATATCCACCGGGACATTGTTATAACGGTAACGGGTAATTCTTCTGAGTCTTGCGTCCTTGTAGAAGCTGTAACCGCCAGCCGTATTTGAGATAAGCGAAAAAAAGCCCTGCGTACCGAGATAGTTTATCCACGGATAAGGCGTCTTGGGAGATGTAATGACATATTCCCTGTTGGCATCGTCAAAATAGCCGAATTTCATGTTGACCTCCTGAGCGTTTATTTTTGCCGCACCGATAAAATCGGTTCTCCTGCGGCATTACGTCACTTTGCATACCCTTGTCCGCCTGACGGCGGTAAAAAAAGGAATGCTTTAATAATATTATATAACATTACAAAAATTTCTGCAAGTATGTAATCGTTTTTATATAAAATTTTTTTGGCGGCGCTTGATTTGCGGCTTCTGAGCAGCGCCGCGCTTACACTTTTTGCACAAAAAAACATTACATTTTCGTATAAAATTTACAATATTTAGAATTTGAACAAAATATTTTTAAAATAGCCTTTACTTTCTGGAAATTAAATGTTAAAATAAACTTGGGGAATCGCATCAAAATTTCCAATTCCGATAAAGAGGCGACTCTTGCTACTCTATAAAAGAGAAACTCAAGCTCTACGGCAGACTTTTTACAGCCTGCCGCTTTGAGCAATACACAGAAAGGCGGGGCAGATAAAATGAAGTATATTGATTACCGGGAAAAGCGAAATCACGGAACAAAAGAGTTTCCGTTCGCCTTATACCATGTAACGGACGAGCATCCCAGATACAATATGATCCATCACTGGCACACCGAATGTGAACTTATAGTAGTACGCAGCGGCAGCTTTGAGTTGAGCATCGACGGAAAAGAACATACGCTCGGCGCGGGAGACTGTTCGCTGATAATGGGAGGCTCTTTGCACGGAGGAGTGCCGGACAAATGCGTGTATGACTGTCTGGTCTTTGATATATCGGCGATACTCAAGGGGTGTCCCGACTGTCTGACGGCAATGCAGCCGATAGTAAATCACGAAAAGCAGATATCCTCCGTATTCATGAGCGGAAGCGCGACTGCGTCGTACGCCGCAGCCGCCGTGGACGCGATGATAAAAAAAGAAAGCGGCTATGAATTTTTCGTGCTTGGCAATCTTTTATCCATGCTCGGCAGCGTGACGGCTTCCGACGACGTATATCCGCTGACCGAAACGACCACCGGCGATATAAAGAAGATAAGAAAATTCAAAAAGGTGCTTTCCTATATCGAAACGCATTACAAAGAGCCGATAACCTTGGCGGATATGGCAAAGCAATGCGGAATGAACCGAAATTATTTCTGCCGCGCGTTTAAGGAATACACCTCGAAAACTCCCGTGGAATATCTCAACTACTATCGGATAGAATCCGCCTGTGAACAGATAGTAGGCACTGACGACAAGCTGATAGACATAGCGATGAACTGCGGCTTCAACGATTACAGCTACTTTATCAAGGTGTTCAAAAATCATAAGGGAGTAACTCCCAGAGATTACTGCCGCAAGAGCTTTTAACTGCGATAACAAATGTGCCGACGGGTATTATCCATCCGTCGGCACGTTTTTGTTTTTTCAGACCAACGAAAGGTCGGACGCTTTTACCGCGGCGGTGACCATGCCGTTTACTCCTATGACTATATAGTTGGGCTTTCCCTTTATGCCGACCTGCTGCACCGTATAAACGTTATCGTAAACAAACGACGCGAGCGGTTTTCCGTCGTAGGTGCGCGCGCCTTTGCGCACCCTCACCCTGTCGCCGACCTTCAGCTTTACTTCCGTTTTTTCCAAAATGAGGTCGGACGCTTTTACCGCGGCGGTGACCATGCCGTCTACTCCTATGACGATATAGTCGGGCTTTCCCTTTATGCCGACCTGCTGCACCGTATAAACGTTATCGTAAACGAACGACGCGAGCGGCTTTCCGTCGTAGGTGCGCGCGCCTTTGCGCACCCTCACCCTGTCGCCGACTTTGAATTTTTCCGTCGGTTCGGGGTCGGGGTAGGGTTTGGGTTTTGACAGCCCCTCGTAAAATTTTTCGGTTATCGCGGGATAATCAACATAGCACAGATCCCCGTCCGTATTCATTCCGCCTATCCTGTCCAGTCCCCATTGCCATATAGTCTGACCGAAATCAAAGCCGGTGGGTCTGTTCGGGTCGTCGGTCCAGTTTGCGAGCCATATGTCGTATTTCCCGACAAGCTCGTCTTTTTTCAGATAATTCAGCAGCCAACTCGGATTTGCGTATATCCCGCAGGGGTATCCGCCTTTTATCACCTCGTCGCAAAAGGCTTTTACGATATCCGTCCTTTCGCGGGTGTTAAGCGCGCTTACCTGACGATTGCTCTCCACGTCGTAAAACACCGGATATTTCGGTCTGTACGCCTTTATCGCGGCAAGGCAGGCGGCGGCTTCGGCTCTTGCCTCCTTTACGCTGAACGCGTAGGAATACCAGTAAAACCCGTAGGGTATATCGGCGGCCTCCGCCCCGCGTATATGGGAATATAGCTGAGAATCCACGGACAGGGCTATCCCCGCCCTTATTATCAAAAAACGTATTCCGTACTCCTTAGCGGCGGAAAAATCAAAGTTTTTCTGAACATAGCTTATATCCGCTCCTTTAAGCGGACGTTCAAGCCTTTCATACATATATATCACTCCCTGTGTCACGGTTTGCACACTTTTCAATTTATGCCGCGCGGCGGTAAAATGTGTATGGGCAATTTTTCAAAAAAGCCTTCGTCGGATATTGACACGGTTCGATTTTTATGCTAAACTGCAACTAGGATAATATCGGAAGATAATGCCGAACCGACTTTAAGCCTTTATACTTTTACGGAGGAAACATCTTGAACAACAAACGCAGACAAAAAAAGCCGTCGGCTTTTACCGCATTACTGACAGTACCCTGTCTTTGCATATTCGGAGTGGTGGTGGTTTTCGTTATAATCCTCGCGGCAAGCGGAGAGCTTACTCATGACTTGGATATAAAAGGCGACACCTCCGTCTCCGAATCGTCGACCGCTCCGGAGCAAAACATCTCGCTTTCCCTTAACAGCGGGACTCTTGCCTATACAAGGCCGGATATAAAAATGACGGTAGACGACAGCAGCATACCCGTGCCGGAAACGGTAAAGGAACTGCTGGGCGATTATTTTACCGATATATACACCGTTCTCGGAAGTCTTGAATTTTTCCCCGTCAGCGGATATTTCAACACCGAGGAGCGTCTTGGCGAGCTTTCCGCAGGACTTTGCGATACCGCGCTGGAATACAACGTATATCTCAGGCGTTCCTTTAACTCCAACCTCTCGTTTGTCTCTGCGGACGTTACGGTAACGGTGACCGATTTTAAAATAAACGGAAATACATACGAAATATCGTTTCTGCTAAACGACAGCGTGGAATTCGCGCTGTCCTCAAAGCCGTCCTATTCCGTCGGGTGTCAGGGAAAAGCCGTGATACAGTCGGACAGCGGTAAATTACTCAGTATGTACGACGAGACCGCCGCCGTCATGCAAACCGAGGAGTTTATGCTCGACCGTCTGGAGCTGGACGGCAACACGCAGCTTTTGGAGGCGGATATACCCGAGGATACGGACTTGGCAAAGACTTACGCGCTGGTACTAAAGCAGCTTAAAACAAGTGTGGACAGCGAGGCAGAAAAGCGCAGCGCACAGTTTAAAGCCGTCGACGCCGAGGCGGAATTGCCGACCGCGGATAACGAATACGACCGCGACGCCGCCGTCGAATATTCCTACCTTTGGACGGACGAACAAACGGTCGTTCGCAACACCGAGGAATACAGCGATTATTCCGATTACGGAGGAAACTGCCAAAACTTCGTTTCGCAATGTCTGCACGCCGGAGGCTTGCCCATGGACTGGCAAGGCACTTACGACGATCAATGGAAATGGTTCGACGACGAGTTGAATTATAAAGAAACAAAAAAAGGCAGAGTACCGTCATGGTCGGAGACCTACAGCTTTTATATGTACTGTCTTAACAACAGCGACCCCATAGTTACCCTGCCCGACGCCAACCTTTTTACCGGCGAGCCGGGAGATGTGATACAGTATTCCGTAAACGGATACACTTATCATTCGGTAATTATCACCGATGTTATCCGCGACTCTGCGGGAAATGTCATCGACTACTTGGTGAACAGCAACACCGCCGACAAGGTAGATTTCCCGATGTCCGCTTACGGCTACAGCGAAATAAGGCTGATAAAGATAATCGGGTACAACGGCACGGAAGAAACACAATGACCGCAAGATCTACGGGCAGGCTTGTTTTAGCCTGCCCGTAATTTTTTTGTAAACATTTTGTTTATTATCTTGAAAACCTACAAAATATATGTTATTATAGGAATTGGGAAAACTATTCTTTCAAAGGAGGAAAACGGTTTGAAAATTTCAACAAAAGGCAGATACGCGCTGAGAATGATGGTAGACCTTGCGGAACACCAAAACGGCGAATTTATAGCGCTTAAGGATATCGCCGAGCGGCAGGGCATTTCCAAAAAATATCTTGAGCAGATAGTGCCGGTATTCAATAAGACTAATTTTTTGCATACCAACCGAGGCTTTCAGGGAGGCTATCGGCTTGCGCGCAGGCCGGATCAGTATACAGTCGGCGAGATACTCCGTCTTACCGAGGGAAATCTCGCGCCGGTGGCTTGTCTGGAAAACGATCCGGCGGAATGTCCGCGTTCTTCCTCCTGCGCCACGCTTCAGATATGGAAAGGGCTTCACAAGCTGATAAACGAATACCTTGACGGCATAACCCTACAGGACGTCGTGGACAAGCAGCGGGAGCTTTCCGCGAACGACTACTCCATATGAGCGCACGGGCTCGGCATAAATTCACGGTCGCCTTGACACGGGCGGCCGTTTATGATAAAATATTACAGGCAGGCGGGAAACTGCCTGTATTTGTTAATATGAAATTAACATTTTTGCGGATAATATTTTTCCGTACCCTCATGTCGTTTAACGAGGGATATAAAAGCTGTTTTGGGAGTAAAAGATGTCGCAGGACAATGATAAAAGAGAGCTGCTGAAGCTAAAGCAGGGGCTTATAAACAGCAGCGACGCCGTCCCTGAGGACGGCTATGACGTACAAATGCCTGCCACAACAGGAGAAAAAGCAAAAAACTGGCTGTGGTATCACAAGCTGATGCTGGTAGTGGGCATACTTTTGGTCGCGGTCGGCTCGGTAATAGCGGCGCTGTACTATTTCAAGCCCAAGCCGGATATTGAAATATACTCGGTCACGAGATATTCCACCACCACCGTAAGACTGCTGGAAAGCAATCTTCCCCGCTACTGCGAGGACAACAACGGCGACGGAAAAAGCACGGTCGCGGTACATCAAGGGCCGGACGAAACAACGCTCAGCTTTATAGAAAAATATCAGGAGATAGAAAACGGCAGCTCCCAGATATTCGTGGGAAAGAAAGCCGACCTCGAACAGGTGTACGAGGACATGACGCAAGCCGAGGGCAAGCCCTTTTTTGTCGAGATCGATACGGCGGGAGCGGACGGCTATCTTATAGATTTCACCTCTACCCCGTTGGGCAAAGAGTTAAAGATATTTTCGCAGGAAATTTATCTTGCGGTCAAAAAAACAGATGACGAACGTCAGGAATACGCCGAACAGTTCGTCGCCGATATTATAAGCAACAACGAAAAGCAGAAAGACGCATAAAGGGGATAACAATGCCGAGCAATAACGACGAAGAAAAAAGAGAGCTGCTTAAACTAAAGCAGGGGCTTATAGAGGAAAGCGACATAATAGAAACCGACGTACACGAGCAGCCGGAAAAGCTGAAAGGGCTGGCGCGGTTTGAAAATTTTGTCTACCACAATAAATGGTATATCGTAGTAGCCGTATTTTTTATCGTAGTGGGCGGATTTATGCTGTTCCAGTTACTGTCCAAAGAGGCGGCGGATATGAGGGTGCTGCTGGTGACCTCCGACGCAAAGCAAACGCCGGACCTCTACCGCAAGGTGAACGACATCGAGCTTGCGCTGGAGAGCTACTGCCCCGACTTCGATCACAACGGAAACGTCCATGTGGAGGTATATTATATCGACCTTACCAAGCAGACGGGCGATACCTATTATGTAACGACCAACACCGCGAAATTTTTCGGAGAGCTGGACACGGGCGTCGCGCAAATGCTCATATGTGACAGCGGAATAAGCAACGACCAGGAGCTAAGCGACAGCGAAAATCTTGAAAAATTCGACAGCTTTTTCGTCGATCTCGGAGAGATCACCGGCGACGCCGACCTTTCGGGCAAGACCACGATAAAGCTGAAAGATACGCCGCTTGCCGCTGCGGCAAACTATGAAAACTCCGTGCCGGAGGTACTGGTCATAGGCGTAAAGAACGAGCAGCCGGGCATGATAAGCTATAACGAAAGCTCCTTGGAGAGGAATACTCAGGCACGCGAGGTGCTTGTCAACATATTAAACGACAACAAAGTCGGCAAGACCGACGGACAAAGCTGAAAGAGGTAGGACTAATGGAATATTTTGACAAAAGAGAACGTCAGCCGTTTTTCAAACAGCTTGTAATGGGATTTTTATATATGCTGTTCGGCAATCTTCTCTGCACGATAATGACCATATCCACCGCCGCCTTTATCTCCGAAAATTTCATCAAGGTCATCGTGGTGATACTTGCGTTTATCATATTCTATTCTCTTATGTTTACCGTAGGCTACAAGGACGGCGACAGAGAGCAAAACTATGTCCGCCTGCACAAGGCGCAGCCGCCCGACAGCTTTAAATGGCTGAAGATAGGCATAATCCTTACCGTTATAATGCTGATACCCTCGATATTGCTGCTCATAAACAAGCTGACGGGGACGTTTTTGTTCTGGGATATGGATATACTGCCGTTTTACCGTTTCGCGGACGGGCTGGTATACGCGCTGTCGCTGCTGCTTATCCCATCGGGCACCGAGGGCAACACCATCGAAGTCATGAATACGGCAGTACCGTTTGTATTTATGCTGTGCTACTCGCTTATCCCCGTCGCCACTCATGTGGGATTTTACTTCGGATATACCCAAAAGTTCGATTCAGACAAGCTGATGTATAAATAATACCGACAGACGGTCTTGTCATATTTTGTCCCGACGCTTCATATTATTGATTGATCTTAAAAAAGGACGGGTAGTAATATGAAGCGTATATCTTTTAAAAAGCCGAACAGGGAAAGTCTTGCCAAGCTGAAAAAAACAAGGATACCTGCGGTACTGGTGCTGCTGGGGTGCTTTGCGATAATCGCGGCAAATTCCGACCTTACCCGCTTGGCTGTCCCCACATCGGGAGGCAGCGTGACCGAACGTCCGACGGTGGTACTGGACGCGGGACACGGCGGAGAGGACGGAGGCTGCGTCGGGATAAACGGCGAGATAGAAAAGGATATAAACCTTTCGATAGTCACCAAGCTGCGCGATATGCTGACACTGGGCGGATTTAACGTCGTGCTTACCCGCGACTCCGACAACGCGGTATACGACCCCGGCACGGAGGGACTGAGGAACAAAAAGGTTTCCGACATGAACAACCGTCTTAAAACGATACAGGGACAAAAGGACTGTATCTTTCTTTCCATCCATCAAAATCAGTTCACTCAGCCGGAATATTTCGGCGCGCAGGTCTTTTACAACGAAAACAATCCCGACAACCGCCTGTTGGCGCAGCTGATGCAGGAGAATTTTCAAGTGCTGCAGCCGGAGAACGACCGCGTCACCAAGGTCATGGACACCGAGCTGTTCCTTTTCAAAGATACGCAAGTGCCGTCGGTGCTTATAGAATGCGGATTTCTGTCCAACCCCGACGACGCCGCGAAGCTGTCCGACCCGCTGTATCAGCGCAAGGTAGCGTTTATGATATATAACGGCGTCGTTCGCTATATGCAGACCACGTCGAAAGAATAATAAATCAGACAGGAAGTAAAAATGCCGAAAAACAGAAAAGTTTTCATCTGCTCGGAGTGCGGGCAGGAATATCCCAAATGGAACGGGCAATGCTACGCCTGCGGCGCATGGGGCACGATAGAGGAATCGGTGAGCGAGAGCAGTCCCGCCTCCTCCTCCGTCAAGCTGCATCTAAGCAGCATAAAAAGCGTGGATTTTCCGGACGAAACGCGTTACAAAACGGGTATGAACGAGCTTGACCGCGTGCTTGGCGGAGGTCTGGTGAAAGGCTCGCTGGTGCTGTTGGGCGGCGACCCCGGAATAGGAAAGTCCACCCTGCTGCTGCAAATATGCAATACTCTCGGCGGCAGCAAAAAGGTGTTGTATGTTTCGGGCGAGGAAAGCGAAAGGCAGATAAAGCTGCGCGCGGACCGACTCGGAGTGAGAGCGGACGGACTGTATATCTCCTCCTGCACCGACTGTGACGCGATAACCGACGCCATGCGCACCGAAAAACCCGACGTTGTGATAATAGACTCGATACAGACGATACAGCTTTCCCAGCTGCAAAGCGCGCCGGGCAGCCTCGTTCAGGTGCGTGAATGTACCAACGCCTTTATGCGTGCGGCAAAAGCGCTGGATATTTCGGTATTTCTGGTCGGACACGTCAACAAGGACGGCGGGATAGCCGGTCCTAAGGTGCTGGAGCATATAGTGGACACCGTGCTGTATTTCGAGGGGGATAAGCAGTTATCCTACCGCATACTTCGCGCGGCCAAGAACCGTTTCGGCTCTACGAACGAAATAGGCGTGTTTGAAATGCGGGACAAGGGACTTTTTGAAGTGGAAAATCCCTCGGCTATGCTGCTGTCCGGCAGACCCGCCGGAGTCAGCGGAATATCCATACTCTGCACGATGGAGGGCTCGCGCCCTATCATGGCGGAGGTACAGGCGCTGGTGACTAAAAGCGGGTTTGCCGCTCCTCGGCGCGTTTCGGCGGGATTTGATTACAATCGGCTGTGCGTTCTGCTCGCCGTGCTGGAAAAAAGGACAGGCTATATCTTCGGCGGCTCCGACGTATACATAAATATAATCGGCGGACTCAGGATAGACGAACCCGCCAGCGACCTTGCGGTCGCGTTGGCTTTATATTCAGGTCTGTGCGATAAGGTGATAGGCGACGACGTCGCGGTTTTCGGAGAAGTCGGACTCGGCGGAGAGCTGCGCGCGGTATCGCATATCCGACAAAGAGTGAGAGAAGCGGCAAGAATGGGCTTTTCAAAATGTATAGTGCCCAAATCCTCGCTCAAGGAATTGGACAGGAGCGAAAACTACGGCATAAGCATATACGGCGCGGCTAATCTGCGGCAGGCGTTCAAGGTGCTGGACGCGACGGAAGAGGACAAGAAATGAACCTTACCGATATAGGACAGATAAAGGAGCTGTTCGGCAGATACGGTTTTTCCTTTACCAAATCGCTGGGACAGAATTTTTTGATAAATCCTACCGTATGTCCCCGTATCGCCGAGCTTGGCGGAGTTGACGAAAACACGGGAGTTATAGAGATAGGAACGGGTATAGGCGTGCTGACGGGCGAGCTTGCGAAAAGAGCGTACAAGGTGGTCGCCTTGGAGATAGACCGTTCTCTCGGACCTATACTGAACGAAACGCTCAGCGAATACGACAACATCGAAGTGATATTCGCCGACGTTATGGAAACCGACCTTAAACGGCTGATAGAGGAAAAATTTGACGGCAAAGAGGTCGTGGTTTGCGCGAACCTGCCGTATTATATAACCTCCCCCGTGATAATGAAGCTGCTGGAAGATCGTCTTCCGATAAAGGCGGTAACGGTGATGGTACAGCTTGAAGCCGCCGAGCGCATCTGTGCCGAAATGGGCAGCAGGAACTGCTCCGCGCTCACCGCGGCGGTGAATTACTACGCCAAGCCGAAAAAGCTGTTCAACGTAAAGCCCGGCTCGTTCATGCCCGCACCCAAGGTGGACAGCGCGGTGATACGGCTCGACCTTTTTGACGTTTCCCCGTTTAAGGTAGACGATGAAAAGCTGTTTTTCAGCTGTATCCGCCAAGCCTTTTCCCAAAGAAGAAAACAGCTTGTAAACCCGATAAGCGGGTTTTTCGGGATAGAAAAACGGCTGCTGGCGGAGGAAATGGCAAAGGCGGAGATAGATCCGCTCGCCCGCGCGGAACAGCTTTCCATGGAGGATTTTGTAAAGCTGTACCGTATCGTGGAACAAAACAAAAAATAAACCGTAAAAAAATCGAACGATTTTGTGAATAAAGCCTTTCTTTGACAAATTTCACTTTCCTTTTACTGTATAATCGGGTGTAGATTTACAGGAAAGGAAGATGGAACATGGCAAGAGAGGCTTTTTTGCCGGCTGAAAAACACGGAATGGACGCCGCGCGTCATATCTCGGTGGTGGCAGCCGCTTTTCTTATAGCCATGAGTACGGTGTTCTCGCGTCCCTCCCCTTTCGCCGCCTCCTTTACCGCGGCAATGTCGGGATTGGACTGCATAGGCGCGTTTGTCGGCAGCGTTTTCGGCTATCTGATAACCGGCAGATTTGAGGAATTCGCGGCGGTATCCTCCGCGCTCATGTCGGTAATGGCGGTAAGGCTGATAACATACAGGAAAAAATCGCGGGCGGCGGATTGGATATCCGCGGTAACGGCTGCCTGCTCGGTGTTTGCCGCCGATTTTCTCACCGCCGACGGCGTACATGAGATAATGATATGCTTTGCCTGCGGACTGCTTGCGGGAGCGGGAGCGTTGGTATTCTTAAACATAAAGCGGCTGATCTCCCAAAAAGACACAGCCTTAACGGCAATAAAAAACAGCCCGCCGATACTGATAAGCGTGCTGGCTTTTGCGGGCATTACCGCGAGCATACTGTCGTTTTACACCGTGAACGTGTTCAACATAGGGATAATCGTCTGCGGTGCGGCGGTGCTGACCGTTACCGCGGGATACGGTATCGCCGCAGGCTGTCTTTGCGCGGCGGCCGCGGGACTTGGCACTGCGACGGTATTGCCGCAGTACGGGTTCGTTTTCGCGGTGACGGCGTGCGCAGCCGCCGTGGCAAAGAGCCTTGGCGACGGTAAAAAAACCACCGCCGCGGGCGCGTTCGTGCTGACCGCTACGCTTGGGATAATGCTGTTCGGCATGAACAGCGAAAACCTCGCGCTGACCGCCGATCTGTTCATATCCGCCGCGGTGTTCCTGCTCTTGCCGCGTTCCCTTACCGATGCGGAACAAAAGCTGCTGGAGCATGAATACAACGAAAACTCCGTTCGCGCGCTGTTTTCCCGCAGGCTCAAATTTGCCAGAGCCGCCGTCGGTGAAGTAAGGCGCACGGTGGATCTTACCGCCGACCGATTGGAAAAGAGAGAGCGGCGGGATATAAGCTGGGTGTACAATTCCGCCTGCGACGAAATATGCTCAAAATGCCGTTTCAATATGCAATGCTGGGGACAGGAATACGGGGACAACACCAAGCTGATGTCCCTGCTGGTAAAGAAGCTGAAAAACGGCGAAGAAATATCCGCGGAGCTGTTCCCCGAAAAACTTTCCGAGCGCTGTCCGTCGGCGGACAAGCTGTGCGAAAAGCTGAAAGAGCTGTATAATTCTTTCATCTCCTGCGAAGCCGAAAAGCGCCGCATAGCGCGAATGAGAGCGGTGCTGACGGTGCAGCTTTCCGCGACTGAAAACCTGCTCGAACGCCTGTCGGACGAGATGGACGAAACGGGAGAGGATACGCGGCTCAACAAAGCGGCGGGAGAAGTGCTGAAAAATCTCGGCTGCGATGACCTCAGCGCGGTGAGCGTCAGCGTCGGCGAACACGGGCGTATGTCGGTGGAGGCGTATTCCTCCAAAGGTTTTTTCTGCTCGAAACAGGAGCTGTGCGACGCTATGAGCCTTGCGCTGCGGCGGCGTTTCGATCTGCCGGTGTTTGCCGGCGCGGACGGCAGCTACAAGCTGAGTATGTTTACCAAGACGACGTTTTTTCTGGACGTGGAAATATGCCAGATAAGCCGCGAGGACGGCGCGGTCTGCGGGGATTATTACGAGAGCTTTATCGACAGCAGCGGTACGGCATATATAGTTTTATCCGACGGAATGGGTACGGGCAGCCGCGCACGGGTAGATTCCTCCTTTGCCTGCGGTATGCTGATAAGACTGCTCCAAGCCGGAGTGGGAATAGAAGCCGGTCTGGGGATAATAAATATGTCGCTTATGGTCAAATCCTCCGACGAGAGCTTTGCCACTCTGGAGCTTTGCAAAATAGACCTGTACGACGGCAACGTGGAGCTGTACAAAGCCGGCAGTGCAAACACCTATATACGCTGCGGCAGCGTGAACACCAAATCCGGCTGCAAAGGGCTGCCGATGGGCGTAAGGGACACCCCCGTGTACGACAAGCAGACTTTTAAGCTGGGAAACCGCGATATGATAGTAATGACCAGCGACGGCGCAAAGCTGAATGAAAAATGGCTTTACCGTGAAATGGCAAAGCCGGATATAGATTTAAAGGATTTTTCAAAGCAGGTGGCGCAGACCGCCCGATTTTACAGCGGCGGCAGCAAAGCCGACGATATTTCGGTCATCGCCATGAGGCTGTATAAATAACGCGTTTTTCAAATTCCCCTCATAAAGCCCCGCTGTCGCTTTTTGCGGCAGCGGGGCGATAATTATATAAGCGTTACAGCTCCTCTATCTTCTTTGCAAGAGAATCCAGCGCGTTACCGCCGAAAAGCTCGATAAGTCCGCTGTCGCAGCCCGCCGCCAGCTTGGGATCGACGGGTATCTCGGCAATGTTTTCTATACCGTACTGTGCGGCTATCTCCTTTAAACGGCTGTCGCCGAATATCCTGTGCTTTTTCCCGCAGTCGGGACACTCAAAATACGACATATTTTCCACAATGCCTATAATGGGTATATTCATCATACGCGCCATTTTTACCGCTTTCCCCACTATCATGGCTACCAGCTCCTGCGGAGAAGTCACCACGATGATACCGTCAAGCGGTATGGACTGAAAAACGGTCAGCGGCACGTCGCCCGTTCCGGGCGGCATATCCACGAACATATAATCCACGTCGTTCCAAATAACGTCCGTCCAAAACTGCTTTACGGTGTTTGCTATCACGGGACCGCGCCATACTACAGGGTCGGTGTCGTTGGGCAGCAGCAGATTAACGGACATTATCTCTATTCCCGTCTTGCTTTTTACGGGAAGTATCCCCGTGTTGTCCCCCATCGCCTTTTCCTTTATGCCGAACGCTTTGGGGATAGACGGGCCGGTAACATCGGCGTCCAGTATCGCGGTCTGATAGCCGTTTCTCTGCATAGTGACCGCCAGCATGGAAGTCACCAGCGATTTTCCTACCCCGCCCTTTCCGCTGACTACGCCTATCACCTTTTTGATGTTGGACAGCTCGTTGGGCTTTTCAAGAAAGCTCTGCGGCTGGCTGCGGTCGGAGCAGTTTTGTGAACAGCTTTGGCAATCATGTGTACATTCGCTCATTTCAAATACGGCTTCGTTAAAGAAGCCTCTCCTTTCGTATCTTTTGTCCTTCGGAGCTTTGCTCCGTTTGTTGAATATAGTATACCACCTATCCGTAAAAAAAGCAACCGATTTTTCATTTTAAGATAAAAGCATACAAATGCGGCAGCTTCGCGTTTTTTTTGTAACAACAGTCAACAACAACGGTCAACGGTAAAATATTGACTTTTCCCGACTTGTAATGTATAATAAGACTGTTCAAAAGGATCTAAGGTAAAGAATAATTCCGCTATGCGGCAGGGTCGGATAGTGCCGCTCGGAGCGAACGACGCGGGCTTGAATATCCTGACTTTTGCTTATGTAAGATAAATTTTTTCAAAAATTATTGATATAACGCTTTGGCGTAAAACGCGCGGGCGTTTACGCCGAATTACGGGAGATGTACCATGACTATCACCGAAAACGATATACAAGAGCTGTACCTTAAAAAAGACCTGCCGAGCGAAAAGCTGGCGGCTTTGCTGACCGACGGCGGTTTTGACGATATACTCGCCGAGCTTGCGGACAAGGTGCGCCGTGAAAATTACGGCGACAAGGTCTATATACGCGGGCTTATAGAATTTACAAATTATTGCAAAAACAACTGCTACTACTGCGGCATACGCCGAGGGAATACCTCGGCAGTAAGGTATCGCCTTACATCGGAGGAGATACTCGCGTGCTGCGAGGAGGGGTATGCTCTCGGATTTCGCACGTTCGTACTGCAAGGAGGAGAAGATCCCTATTATACAGACGACAGGATATGCCGAACGGTATCCGATATCAGTTCGAGATTTCCCGACTGCGCGATAACGCTGTCGATAGGGGAAAAATCCAAGGAAAGCTATAAGGCGTACTATGACGCGGGTGCGCGCCGCTATCTGCTCAGGCACGAAACCGCCGACGAGCGGCATTATTCCCTGCTGCACCCCTCCGATATGAGCCTTAAAGCACGAAAAAAATGCCTTTTTGACCTTAAAGAGATAGGCTATCAGGTAGGAGCGGGCTTTATGGTAGGCTCGCCGTATCAGACGGTAGATAACATCGTTTCCGACCTTAGATTTTTGCAGGAGCTTGAGCCGGATATGATAGGTATAGGACCTTTTATAAAGCATAAGGAAACGCCTTTTGCCGATAAGGAAAACGGCAGCTTTACGCTGACGCTGCGGCTTATATCCGTGCTGCGGCTGCTTTTTCCTTACGCGTTGATACCGGCGACCACCGCGCTCGGCACAATTCATCCCATGGGTCGCGAAAAAGGGCTTAAAGCGGGTGCAAACGTCGTTATGCCTAACCTTTCTCCCGTCCGTGTGAGAAAACTCTATGAGCTGTACGAAAACAAGATCTGCACGGGCGAAGAAGCGGCACAATGCCGCGGTTGTCTGGAACGGCGGGTCGCCGCCGCAGGCTATAGGATCGTTACCGATATAGGAAACGTAAAACGTCAGACTCATGACTAGGCATGCGGGAGTCGAACCCAAGCCGGTTTTTACGGGCATATTTCCGCCAATACTGCGTTGACCTCGCTAGGCATACGCAAGTATGCCTTCGTTCGGTTTCCTTGTCTTGACGAAAATCTGCTCCGTAAAAACGAACCCCCACGACGAGAGATTTTGGAGATAGTTTTGTCTCTTGTGACGCAGGCAGGCTTGCGCCTGCCAAGGAACAAGGGGCAAAACCAGCCCAAAAGAATCGTCGTGGGGCGGCTTGGGTTCGGCTCCTGTATGCCTTATGCCTTATCCGAAAAATAACGATCTCAGCCATTCAAATAACGCGAAACGCGGTTCAATAATGTTGTCGCTTTCTATATTTCGGCTTTGCTCATCGGTGAAAAACTCTCCCGCGGCGGGCAGACACAGCGGCGGGAACATCACGCACCACCAGTTTTTTCCCTCTCCCTCGCCGATAACGAACCGAACCGCCGTATAATCCCCCGCAGGAAGTATATAGCTGCCGTAATTGCGAGTGGTAAAATAACATTCTTCCAGCTCGCAGGTCACGGAATAATCATATCCCTGTTCGCGGATATACTCCTGCGCCTCCTGCCGCATAAGCTCGGTGTTGGCGTCGGCGGCTCGCTCCGCCTGCTCAAGGCTGTCGCAGTCGCTGAATATTCGGGAAAATTCCGTCAGCATATGATCTCTCAGCCCGTATTTGAGCCGCTGATCCTCCGTGCTGTCGGAATTTGCGAGGATATGCAGCCTTAGCACCTCCTCCGGCTTGGAATCGCAGTCCTCGGCAAACGCGGTAAAGCTGCCCAGAATAAGCGCCGCCGCCGTTCCCGCCGCCATCGCAATATCAAGTAATGTAAATTTGAACCCTGCCATAATAAGTACCTCCTTTTTCAGCGGTCGTTTATCCGCTCCGCAAGGTAATTATCGGCAGGGTCGTATTATTTATTCATTTTCAAAAAAAGTCTAAAGCTCTTCCGCCTCGCCGAGCCAAAGCTCGCACACCGCGTCGCTCGGCATTCTCCAATCTCCGCGCGGAGAAAGCGTTACCGAACCTACCTTCGGTCCGTCCGGCAGGCAGGAACGTTTGAACTGCTGAGAAAAAAATCTGCGGTAGAACACGCAAAGCCATTTTTTCACTTCGTCGGAGCTGTGGCTTTTGCCGAACGCATACAGTGCCAAGCGGTATACCTTTCTCGGAGGATAACCGCGCCTTATCGCATAGTACAGGAAAAAGTCGTGCAGCTCATACGGTCCTACAAGGTCCTCGGTCTTCTGCGATATCTCGCCGTTTTCGGCGGGCAGCAGCTCGGGACTTACCGGAGTGTCCAGCACATCGTACAAAGCATTTTTTAAACGTTCCTCGTCCGTTTTATCCGCGTAGTATCTTACCAGATGACGTATCAAGGTCTTAGGTACGGAGCAGTTCACGCCGTACATCGACATATGGTCGGCGTTGTAGGTCGCCCAACCGAGCGCAAGCTCGGAAAGATCCCCCGTGCCTATCACCAGTCCGCCGTTTTGGTTCGCAATGTCCATAAGTACCTGCGTGCGTTCGCGCGCCTGTGCGTTTTCGTACACCACGCTGAGGTCGTTTATGCCATGACCTATATCGTTAAAATGCCGCTTTACGCTTTCGGTAATATCTATCTCTTTAAGCCGAGTACCCAGCGCCTCGCATATCCTGACCGCGTTGGAATGTGTTCTGGCGGTCGTGCCGAAGCAAGGCATGGTCACGGCGATAATATCGGAACATTCCCGTCCCAGTGCTTTCATGGCTTTTGCGCAAACGATAAGCGCGAGCGTCGAATCCAGTCCGCCTGACACACCGATGACCGCGGTCTTGCTTTGGGTATGCTCCAGCCGTTTTTTCAACCCCTGAGCCTGCATCGAAAGTATCAGCTCGCAGCGCTTGTCCTTTTCCCCGCTTTCGGCAGGGACAAACGGAGAGGGCGATATTTCCCTTGTCAGTACCGTATCGGAAAGAGACATCGAAAATTCCGCGATATATTCGGGCGCTTTCTGACGGAAAGAGGTGTTCTTTCTGCGCTCAAAATTAAGGTATGCCGCGTCTATCTCGCTTACCGCGTTTTCGGAGGCGAAAAGCTCGCTTTCCGCCAGCGTCGCTCCGTTTTCACAGATGATATTATGACCCGCAAAAACAAGGTCCTGCGTGGATTCTCCGTCGCCTGCGGAGGCGTACACATATCCCGCTATCAGCCGCGCGGACTGATTTCTCACCAGCTCCCGCCGATAGTCGGCTTTCCCCGTCATTTCGTTCCCCGCGGAAAGGTTCACTATTATCGACGCTCCGGCAAGCGCAAGGTCGCAGGAGGGCGGACAGGGCGCCCACAGATCCTCGCATATCTCCGCCGCAAAGGTAAATTCGGGCATATCGCGGCAGGAAAAGACTATCCCGCTGCCGAACGGGATACCGTTTCTGAAAACCGTACCGTCCGACGCGTCCCATTCTTCAAAATGCCGCTTTTCGTAAAACTCGTTGTAATTAGGCAAATACTGCTTGGGGACTATACCCAATATCTCCCTGTGATACAACACAACGGCACAGTTATACAGCTTTGAGCCGTACACCAGCGGCGCGCCTATCACGCTCACCATATCGAGATCGGCAAGCGCTTTTGCGATCTCGGACACGGCTTTTTCCGCCGCGTTCAACAGCTCCGGCTGAAAGAAAAGATCCTGACAGGTATAACCTGTGACGCAAAGCTCAGGAAAGACCGCCAGCTTTACCCCTAAACCGCCGAGCCGCTTTGCCTCGTCCGTTATCGCTTTCGCGTTGTGCCGCGTGTCCGCGACCTTTATTTTTACCGTCGCCGCGGCAGTTTTTATATATCCGTCCCTCATCTACCGTCTTCCTTATCTCTTTCAAGAGTTATCGCGTATTCTATCCACGTCAGCAGGTCGTGATAGACCTGTTCCTTTATATTTTCGTTGAGCAGCTCATGTCTTGCTCCGTGGTACATCTTTATATCCGCCCTGCACCCGTTGTCTATCAGCTTTTCAAAAACCTTCAGCACGCCCTTGCCGTAATTTCCGACCGGATCTTCCGTGCCGCCCTCCAACAGAATCGGCAGGTCGACAGGCATCTGCTCTGCCCATTTTTTCGAGGAAACGCGGTTCAGCAGCATGGTAAGGTCGACAAACGCCGAGCAGGTAAAGATAAAATCACATTTTTCGTCGCTTAAAAAATCGTCTACTACCTTTTCGTCATGGGAGAGCCAGTCGTAATCGGTGCGGCGGTCGGGTATTCGTTCGTTATACGCCCCGAATATCACGGAATTGAGCCGCTCGCTGCGATAACGCTCACCGTTTAGCGCAACGGCGGAACGCGCGGCGCGCACGCCTATTTCCGACAACGCCTTATCGTCGCCCGTACCCATGAACACCGCCGCGTCAAGAACATTCGGGAAACGCGTGCAGTAAAGCCTTGCCGCAAAGCTGCCCATGCTGTGACCGAACAGTATATATTTCAGGTCACGGTATCGGTTTTTCATTATCAGCGTGAGCCGATGCAGGTCGTTGACCAGATAGCTCCAGCCGTCCTTATGCGCAAAGTAACCGAGGTCGTCGGGTGTTGCTGCGGTATTTCCGTGACCGAGATGGTCGTTTCCGCATACTATAAAGCCGTTATCAGTAAAAAATTCGGCAAATCTGTCATACCGCCCGATATGCTCCCGCATACCGTGAGATATTTGTATTATCCCTTTAAACGGCTCTTTTTTCGGAACATAAACATAATAGGCACATTTGTCCTTTCCGTTTGAGGAATTGAAGCCGCCGGTGAATTTAGAGTATGGCATAATTACTCCTCCTGTTAAAAATTTATGTTTATTTCATAAGGGCCGGTTCGCCGCTGTGCGGCGCGCCCTGTTCAGACACCGTATATCCCCCGCCGTATCGTTTTAAAGCGTACATTGTTATTATACCAAAAATTTTTTAAAAAAACAAGGGGCATTTACACGTTATCCTTTTCTTGCGTAGCGGCTTGTTGATTTTAAAGAAGCCTTGACTTTTTTTCAACGTTATAGTATAATTGCCTTAGAAATATAGACGTGAGCAAGTGATAGTAAAATCATCGGTATTTTGTAGGAGGAATCATGCGCCAGTTATTTAACAAAAGCGGAACAATAATGGTGTTTTTTGCCAACACTTTTTTTCTGTGTACGTTCTTGATATCTATGTTTTTGAATGCGCGCAGTTCCGATATATATACACAATTTTCACAAGAAGCCGAATATCTTGTTATACAACAGGACCACACCGAACCTTACGCATTATCTTACAGAGATGTTATGAAATTTTTATCATCATGTCATGCAAAAGGAGTCCTTTTTTTTGATATGGACATGGGTCAAACAGGATATGCGTTGTTTAATTATCACGATGATTCAAATTTTTCCGGAATATACAGCTTGATAGACATAAACAACGAAAATCCTCAGATGATGATAAAGCCTGAGTATCAAGAATACTGTATGACTGTAGACGGGAAACAAATAATCAACTTTATGGGCGTGGATTATGAGGTCAAAGGACTGGACATATATTCGGGAAATTCAGGCGCGGATTTTATCTGCAATATTTCGGGTTGGAGTGAAAGTAACGTTAAATTTCAAGGTTTATCTTTGATTGTTGATGCAGACGAAAATACGCGAACCGCTATAAGTGAATTTATAAGTAATTTTTCCGACCCATATATGGAGCGTATAAAAATTTCCGATTTAAGCGGCGGAATAGGTGGCGATAAGCTGTCAATAGTAATTGTAATACTTTTGATAGGACTTCTGTTGCTGCTTAATTCAGGCGTTTTTGCAAATTCTTGGATACATTCTAAGAAAAACGAAATAGCGGCAAGAAGAATATGTGGGGCTGATGATTTAGACATTAAACGTATAGTATTTATAGAGTATTTCGTTGTATGCTTGACCGGAACGGCTGTAGGAGTTTTTGTTACATATTTTTTAACCGCTTTTACCGGCATATCGTATTATCTTGGCAGGATAGAGCCCACAATCGGCTTTGTTTCCACAGTATTTTTTTTATTGGTCAGCGGTGTTATTTCATATGAGCAGAGCTCTAAATACTCTAAACAGCAGATTGCTGTACTAAGGAGGGAATAGCATGATAAAAAATTATCTGCGCCTTGTGATTACGGACATCAAGATGAATATTAAATATTATATCCTGCTTATGGTGCAGTCGGTAATAGCTCTTATTGTCATTGGAAACATATGCAATGAAGTAAGTTACACTAATTCCTTTGTAAATTCGCTGGACAGCTTTAATTTTTCGGATAATTATTATGGAGCGATAAGCAATGAGATCTACACGGGAAACGGTATAATGGTCTCTGAGGAAGATATAAAACTTAAAAATATGCTTTCTTACTATATTGGCGAAAATTTTCATACAGAGGGTTACGGCATAGCCGATATAACAAAAAACGAAGAAATTTATTCGATATTTTATGTTTCGGAAAATTTTTTTGACATATACGGTCTTAAATTATTGCAGGGAAGATTTTTTGAAAAATCGGAATACAATGTTGACAGCCTGCAAAAAACGCCTGTGATATTAGGAGCAGATTATGCTGAACAATATAAACTTGGAGATATATTTCTAGACGATTACGAGATAGTGGGATTCTTGGAAAAAAATTCCAAGATAGCGATAATTGCCGGAGAAGGCAGCAGCGTAACATCGATAGACTATTGTATTCTTGCACCGGTAAAAAGCATGAAAGCCATGAAAGAAAATAATTACGGCTACCCAACCACACTTATTTATTCCGAAAACAAGTCGGATTTAAAGAAAATAAACGATTATGCTAACGAAATTGGGATTTATACCAGCAATTTCACCTCGCTCAACGAGGCTAAAACGATGGTAAATATAATAGGAAATAAGGTAAATATCCCCCTTATCGTAATTTCCTCGATAATCATTCTCCTCGCTCTCCTCTGCCTCATCCAGTCCATGCTCGAATTTGTAAAGAAAAACATCGTCGAGCTGCTTATACATATGATGTGCGGGGCGAGATTGTCCGATATTATACTGCGGGTAGGCGCGGGCACGGCGCTGACGGCGTTTATAAGCGCGGCAGCAGCGGCGCTGATATTCCGCTCGGCAAGCACGACGGCAGTGCTGTTTATCACAGCGGCGGCGGTCACGGTCATCGCGGTTTTGCCCGTCGCGGTAAGATTAAAACTAAAGCCGCTGATAGTCGCGGTAAAGGAGGAAAAGTAATGTTAAAGGTCAAAAATTTAGTGAAGATATACCCGTCGGGCGACGGCGAGCTGCGCGCTCTGGACGGCGTCAGCTTTGAGGTAGCGGACGGAGAGCTTATCGCCGTCACCGGCAGGAGCGGCAGCGGCAAATCCACCCTGCTGAATATTATGGGACTGCTGGATAAACCGACCGAGGGCGAATATTACATAAATAACAAGAAAGCCTCCGGACTTCCCTCCTGGGAGCAGGCAAAGCTGCGCAACGCCGAGATAGGCTTTGTGGTGCAGGATTTTGCGCTGGTGGAAAAGTACACGGTAAAGCAGAACGTTAACATTCCGCTCATATACAGCAAAAAGCAGATAGACAAGGAAAAAGCGATACGCGAGGTATTACAGCGCGTGGGGCTTTCGGACAAGATAAATACTCCCGTCTATAAGCTGTCGGGCGGGCAAAAGCAGCGCACCGCTATCGCCCGCGCCGTGGTGAACGACCCGTCGGTGATATTTGCCGACGAGCCGACGGGCGCGCTTGACAGCGAGAACGCAAACGGCATTATGACGCTGTTCGAGTCGCTCAGCCGCGCCGGTAAAACCGTGGTGATAGTCACCCACGACCAAAATCTCGCGGCAAGATGCCCCCGCAGGATAGTCCTTGAGGACGGGAAAATAGTGTAATTTTTCGTTCGGGAAAGACCGCCTTTACAGAACGACCGATATTTGCCCAAAGATAAAGGAGAAGAGCCGTTATGGCAAAAGCAGACGAAAAAGAGCGCAAACAAACAAAGCAAATAATAGTTGCCGTTTGCTGGCAGACAGCCGTGGTGCTGTTTCACCTGATCATCCACCAAATTGCCGTTATATTCGGATGGGATCATTCTATACAGAACTTCCTGTCCTGGGTCGGAACTTTTGTTTTGTCATTTATCGCGATAGGAGTTTTTGACCTGTCTTTTCTGACCATAGCGGCGTCCGAATTTATCTTTCTTGTTTTGGCTTATGTGATATTAAATCAAAACGTGGTGGTTTTGTTCTTTGTTATTTCATACGGCGGAGCGTCCGACCCCGCTCCTTTTTCAAATCCCATTAGTATTTTGATTGTAAAATTGATCTTGGACGCGATACTTTTTCTTTTTTCAAAATGGATAAATTGGGATTAGATTTTCTGAAAGGAGTTTTTATGTCACTCAGAGTTTATTTGCGCCGAACAGAATGTTATAACGGGAATATAGAAGTTTGAAGTAACAACGATAGACCGATACAGCAAACTAAACAGGCACTTCTCTTTTGGGGAGTGCTTGTTTTATATTATGAATATATCGTAGTAGCTTTCTGAAATGGATAAAATTCCGGAACAGCTGCAAATCTCAGCCACTTTTTTTATACCCGCTATGTCACATCTATTGTAATATATCAGAGCTAAAAAAATTTTTCAAACTCCTTGACAAGCCGTAACGCTCCTGCTATAATTGTATATATTGAGGTTATACAATTTGACTTTCTAGGTAGTTGCAAATGCTTTGAGAGCCATATATCTTCAAGGAGTGTACACTTGATGAACATCAACATCAGCAATGCAAACGGTGAACCGATCTATTTGCAGATCGCAAGCCAGATCAAGACGATGATACTGGAGGGAAAGCTGAAAGAGGGCGAAACGCTGCCCTCTATGCGCGTGCTTGCCACAGAACTGCGTATCAGCTTTATGACCACAAAACGTGCGTATGAGGAACTGGAGCGTGACGGCTTTATCGAAAGCTATACCGGCAAAGGCTCGTTCGTCAAAGCGCAGAATTTAGAGATCTATCGTGAAGAACAGCTAAAGCATATCGAGTCCCCGCTTATGGAGGCAGGTGACGCGGCACGCAAAGCGGGTGTTACGATGGAGGAGCTTCACGAACTTCTTGACCTTGTAAACGGAGGGGACTAACATGACCGGATACGAAAATGCTATTGAGATAAAAGGCGTTACAAAGCGCTATGAGGGCTTTACTCTTGACGGTGTGAGTTTCAGTGTGCCAAAAGGCTGTATCATGGGCTTTATCGGGCAGAACGGTGCAGGTAAGACCACTACGATCCGCAGTATTTTGAACATCACAAATATAGATAAAGGCGAGATACGTCTGCTGGGGCTTGACCATCTGCAACATGAAAAGGAGATAAAGAAGCACATCGCAGTGGTGTTTGACGAGCTGCCTTTCCATGATGTCTTTAGCGCAAAGGACATGGCACGCATATTCGAGGGGCTTTATGAGGAATGGGATAATTCTGTCTATCAACAGTATCTCAAACGCTTCGGGCTGCCGCTGAAAAAGAAGATCGGGCAATTCTCAAAGGGTATGAAGATGAAATTGCAGATCGCCTGTGCCCTTTCCCATAATGCCGAGCTGCTGATCATGGATGAGGCGACTACAGGACTTGACCCGGTGGTGCGTGACGAAATTCTTCACATTTTTCAGGAGTATCTGCAAAACGGTGAGCGTTCTATCCTGATGTCCTCGCATATTACGAGTGACCTTGAAAAAATCGCCGATATGGTGACATTCATAGACAGGGGAAAGATTCTGCTCACTGGTTACAAGGACGAGATCATCGAAAGTCACGGTATTCTGAAATGCAGTAAGGAACAGGTGAGCGAGATCGACAGCGGCGATATCGTAAGCGTGCGGATAAATAATTTCGGCGCAGAGGTCATGCTTTGCGACAGACAGAACGGCGCTTATAAGTATAAGGATTATCCTATTGATCCTGCAAGCCTTGATGACATTATGCTCTATTATGTTCACAAAGAAGAAGGAGAGTGGCGGTAATGGCAAAATTTAAGTCCCTGCTTTTCCGTGAACTGCGTATCTCCCGAAAGAATATGATAATTAGATCTGTCTTGCTTATCGTATTCGGACTGTTTTTTGCTGTTGGTATCAGCATAACAGCATCAGACCCGGAATTGAACGAAACAAGTGTTATCTCTCTGATAGTCAGCGCTTCACTCTCCCTTGGCGCAGTAGCTGTTTTGTTGGGGAATATGCGTACGGATATATTGAAACAAGACATAAATACCAACTGGCTCACATATTCCTATACCCTGCCTATCGAGCCGAAAGACCGTGCGCTCATAACGCTGATCGGCAGCTGCGGTCTGACGCTCCCGCTTATGGCGGCAGGACTGGGCTTTACGGCGGTATACTGTGCTGTAGGAGGGATCGGATTTTCCCTGTCGTTCGTAAGCATATATGCAATAATTTTCGCTGCCGCCGCACTGTATAATATCGTCAGCGACAGATTTATCCTGCGTTCAAGAAGCATAGCGCAGATAAACAGTTCCGTGCAGCGGCTCGGACTTGGTACGTTGGGTGTCATAATAGTTATCGTGGCGATATTCTTCGACAAGATAAAGAGTTTTCTTTTTTCTGATAAAAGCTTTCCCTTGTATAAGCTGCTTGATACACTGAACGGCAAAATGCTCATCTGGCTCATACCTCTTTGTATAGTGCTGCTTTTTGCGGATTATCTCGTGATAAAAAGCTGTATGCGGTCGGCATATTCGGCAGATAAGGGCAATACCAAAGTACAGATACGGGAAACAGAAACACTCTCCGACGCCCACGGCTGCCCCACAGGATTCTTGTATAAAGAGCTAAAGCAGAATCGGCTGTTTATTATCCTGACTGCCCTGCTGCCCCTTATCCTGCTAATATTCAATTTCATGATACTGTATCTGATGGCAGTCACCGGCGAAAATAATCCTGCCTTTTCCGATGTTCTCGCCGACGGCGAAAACATGATATTTCGTTTTCTGATGATCGCCATAGGAGCATATGTCGCAAGTAGTCTGATTGCCGGCATTTTCAGCGGAGATGACCGCAAACTCTATGCGTATTTCACGGTAAGTACGCCGCAGGGAGTAAGGGGAAGTCTGTATTACAAGTACTTCTTAGCCTTTGCGATGAACGGGCTGTTCATGGTAAGCTCAATATTGGCCGGCGGCATTTATGATACGCTGTACTATGTGATAACAGGAGTGGAAAACACACGTCTCAATACACTTTATCTTGTCATCTTTTTCCTGCTGTTGGTAATATGTGCATTGGATATCCCTTTTATGATCCGTTTCGGGCAGAAAAAGGGCAGCTATATCAAGACGGCGCTTATGCTCGGTATCTCAACGATACTGGTGATTTCATTAGAAAATCTGCCGGATCCTATAAAGGATGAACTTATGAAGTTGTTTTCCGCAATAATGGGCGGAAAAATCAGCGATAATATGATGCTCGGTATCGGTTTTGCTCCGATATTGTGTGCGGCGGCGTATTATCTGTCCTACAGATTCTCGTTCAAACTTTTCGGGAAAGGGGTGGACGGCTATGACAAATAACATAGACAAAAAGCTCGAACGCAAACGGCTGTTGATCTCTATGTAGATAACATTTCGCAGATCCACAAAGCTCTCGCCGGTTTTCGTCTTGATGCCGAATTTACTTCCCGATTTTCTTCTTGCGGTTTTCTCTGTAATGGCTAAAAGCGCCTCCGGCAGTTCGCTTTCAAGATATGTTTTTCTTATAAATCTGAACGGACGAAATTTAAGCGAGGAAAAGACAAGCTCATCATGCGATGTTACAAAAATTATCAACGCGTTCCTTTGGGAACGCGTTGATGCTTGATATTATGAAGATATCAAAAATTTGAATATTTATTGTCTTTCCTGTTCAGCATTGTCCTTTTTTCTTCTTCTCCAGACGATGAAGAACACCACAAGACCTGCAAGCACTACCACTCCGATTATAGAACCGAAGAAAAGCGGCTTGTTGTTATAGTAACGAACAAGCAGATTTGTCGTTACCCAAAAATCTGAAACTTCAAGTATCTCCGAGAAGTTGCCCGCCTTGTCGATACAATACAGCTTGACCTCATGAGGAGCGTCCGATTCACCTGATATATAGAAGCTCAATTCCTCGTCGAAGCCGCTGTCCCATGTTTTAAGCACTTCCCCGTCAAGCTCGACAGTCACTTTATCAAGCGAAGTGCCGTCCTGTGCGCGGAATGTTACGGTCATGCCGTCTAACGCATAAGTCTGTCCGGACTCCAGCTCGCTGGTAAGAATTATCTCCGGCGGGGTCTTATCAACTGTAAACGAAAGGCTGGATTTATCACCGTTTTCGGTTATGCCGTCGTCGCTTTTCTTCTTATTCTTGGCTTTATCCGTTGAAGTGATAATTATGTCGTATGTTGCGTCGTCAGCAAATACCGATTTGAAAATAGTGTAAGTATACCTGTACCATTCAATTCCGTTTCCGGGAGTTTCGGCGTCGATTTTGTAATCCGTATCTTTTTCAAGTACTATCGTTTTTCCGTTCTTGCGTATGGAAATTTCGATATTCTCAAGTTCGTCGGGATTGACCTCGTAGATCACTATATCATTATCCAGTTTTTGCAGATTAGCGTTACCGGCAGCGGTCTCTCTTACATCCATCGTATTTTGATCGAACCCGAATGTAGAACCGAGGCGGTTTACGGAAAATTCGATCTGCTTCGAGCTTACGTTTCCGGCCATATCGGTAAGAGTAACGGAAAGAGTGTAAATATCGTCATCCGTAAGATTATTGACGGCATACTGTAATCCGTTTTCAATATCGGTAAATGTGCCGTGCTTTTCGGCGTCCGTTTTATCGGCTGTGCCGGAATACTTGATTATGCTCTTATTCTTAGCGCCGGTAAGCGTTATACTTACCCTTGACAGGTCGAAATTGGTATCGTTGACTCTGACAACAGGTGCGACTACTACATCTTTTCCGCCGTTTGCGCTCTTATCTTTTACTTCCAGTATCTCTATAGACGGCTGTGTTTTGTCGATATAGAACGACTGGTTTGCAAACCTCTCGGAAACGTTGCCCGCCATATCGGTAACGGTGATTCCGAACGTGTACAGCGCATCGTCCGAATAGTGCAGCGTTGCGGTATGAATATCGCCGTTGCTGGTCCAGCTGCTCAGAACGGGTATCGCCGACGGCGTCGACCGTCCGTTATCTGATGCGGTGATTGCCGGAACAATGTCGGAAGCTGCAAAGTTATGCTCCACAACGGTAATTGTAGCGGTGCGCTCATTCTTGAAATAGTTGCTGTTTTCCGACGAATTGTTGTCATACGAAACTGTAACTATCGGATCGGTCTTATCTACCGTAAAGCTATCGGGCGCGGCGGTTCCCGCTGCATAAACGGGATCACCAGCTTTATTTCCCGCAAGGTCCGTATACTCGATTTCAAATGTATAATCGCCGTCTTGGGAATAAGTCAAGTCAGCTGTCCATACGGTATTGTCCTCGTTGCCGGTGCCCTGCGTTTTTCTCCAGCCGGAAAGTGTAGGCGTTATCGCCGTACCGTCACGTTTTACCGTCAGCTTAACATCGTCGGAGTTAAAATTACGTTCTGTTACGGCAATGGAAGCCACTCTGTCGGCATTGAAATATATACCGCCGCGCGGACTGTTATTGTTATAAGAAATATTTATCGTCGGCGCGGTCGTATCGATCTTCAAAGAGGTCTCCTCTACGGAAACATTGCCCGCATTATCACGCGCTTCGATCTCCACAACTACATTGTTACTGTTATTGCTGCGGGAAACCGTAAATCTGTCGGTTTCCTTCGGGCTCAACTGGCTTTGAGTCGGGTTATTAAGATAATTAAATGTGTAAAGCGTTCCTGTCGCGGTAGGCGCGGACGAATTTTGAGCCAGATCGTAAACTCTGTACACTATGGAATTTATTCCTGAATATGTTCCGCCTACGGTAGGATCTACTACCGTTACTTCCATCTCTACATCGCCGTCATATATACCGTTTTTCGGGTTTGGCTGACGAATAGTTATTATAGGTGCGACCGATTCGGTAACAGGTGCGTTTTCGTCCACTATAAGCCCGTTAGTGCTTATATATGTGTAGTTCCCCGCCATATCCGTTATCTTAATATAAACGGTAAACTGCTCATCATCGGTGATATTCAGCTGTGAAAATCTTGACCAGCTGCTGACGCCGTCAAGCTGTTCTTTGGTAAGCGCGGTAGCACCGTCGGCAGCATTTTTGGCGGAAACCTTGTAATAATTTACCGAGGCAACAGGTGAGGTTGCATCGTTCGTTGTGCCTGTAATCCGTATACTTCTGTTAGACCAAAATCCGAACGAAAGAGAACGCACGAGCGAGCTCCAGCTTTCCTCTCGACCTTCCGCGCTTGCCGCACTGACTGTACCTGTCGGAGCGGTAGTATCTACAGTAAACTCATAGGGTGCAACGCTTGAACCTGTTCCGACATCGGAATTTGAGTTGCCGGCCATATCGCTGTAGCTTACCGCAAAGGTGTAATTCGCATCGCGCCTGAACGATATTGTAGCGGTATGGGTGAAATAATCGGGATCGCTGTTATTCACCGTTTCCCAGCCGCTTATCGAATACGCGTTGTTTATTGTTCTGCCGGATGCGTCTACAGCCGTTATTTTTATTCCGGAAGTAGCATCCGATGCACGGAAATGTCCGTTACGCTCCGTAATTACAACAGTCGCGGTGCGCGCAGCGTCAAAGTACTTTCCGTTTACGGCGTTATCGTTGTCATAACTTACCGATATTGTCGGACGTGTTATATCTATATCGAGCGGGAGTTCATTAGTAAATACATTTCCGGCATTATCCGACGCCGTTACTTCCACGATGACATTACTGCTGTTGTTAAGCGACGTATCCACCGAAATCTTGAAATCACGCCCGGTTATCAGCTCGGCAAATTCCGTATTGGAAGTACCGGGCTGAAAAAGCTCTGTTCCCTGCTGAGTAACATTTCCGTTATTCAGTATTCTCCAGGTTATCTCTTTAAGCCCTGAATATGCCGCCGTTCCTGTATGGCCGGTGTTTGGATCGACAGCCGAAACATTCACCGTCATATTCTCACCGTTAAACATGTTATATATCCCGTTTGAGGATACGGCGCTGCTGTCTGCCGACAATGTGATCTCAGGCTCGGTCTTATCGACAATGTAACCGGCAGAGCTGATATAGGTGTAGTTTCCTGCCTTGTCGGTTATTCTTACATATACCGTGAACACTTCATCCGTGTTGACCGTAACAGAATCCGCTTGAGTGAATCTGCCTTCCTCATAAAGAATATCAAGAGATTCGGCAAGCGTGCGTCCGCGTGACGGTAACGAGGGTGTATTTTCCTTATAGTACTCTACTTTATCCACGCCGGCCGTAATATCATCAGACGTAAACACCGCCGTCTTGTCGGTATTTGAATATAATCCGAAAGTCAGTACGGACAGCAGATCGCTCCAGAAATCACTTTCGATGGTAACGGAACCCATCGGTGCGGTATCATCGACAGTAAAGATCGTTTTCTGCTGTTCGGCAGCATTTCCGGCGTTATCGGTATAATCCACGGTGAGGGTATAAATGCCGTCTCTGAGGAATTTGATATGAGCCGTATGTTCATCGCTGTCCTTATTTTCATTAGCGGTATCATCATCCCATGTAAGGGTATAATACTCACCTGTCTGGTCGGGATTATCGGATTCGTATACGACGGTATATTTCAGATTTTCTCTGTTAAAGTTGATATCCCTCTCGGTAACGGTGACTGTAACGTCATCGTTCGGCACATAATATTCCATACCGTCCACGGTATTTGTTCTGTTCTCGGTCTGATGCTTTAATTGCAGCAGCGGAACGGTAATATCTATGCACAGACTTATATCGTTGGTGATTTCGTTGCCTGCGTTATCGACTACCGTAACAACTACCCTGACATTATTGCTGTTGTTCTTTGCCTTGTCAATGGTTATGGTTTCCGAGAAAGTCCCCTGCTTACCGTTTTCCTCAAAAACGTTCCAGGTCTTTTCATCGGTGGGCTCCTCATTATCATCGACAATGACCTTATACGATACTTTGCGTATGCCGGAATAAGGAAGATCTTTATATATATCGTCTGCCGACAATGTCACCTTAACATCGCCGTAAGCGGCATTATATATATCAATGTCGTCATCGCTTCGCGAAAGAGTGATTTTTGTATTGCTGTAATCGGTAAGTACACCGTCGGTGCTGAGGTATTTGCGGTTGCCAGCCCTTACATCGGTAAGTCGAACATATATCACAAACTCCTTTTCTTCGGAGATCACGGGCACTTTATCGGTAAATGTGAGCTTGTCCAACTGCTCATCGGTAAGTACAGCCGTTTCATCTTCGCTGCGGTAATATACATAATACTCCGTCCTTATGTCGGACGTGCTGTCATACAGGTTGTCAACTCTTACAGTCATATCGGTGTTTCTGTAAATCTTGTAGTCAAGCGGTCTGTCGGCGTCGCCTACCTTGCTGTTTTCCCACTTGTAATCGTCGTCAACAAACTCTGTATCACCCTCGCCGTTCTGCACAGAATATTGAAGAATGACCGTTCCTTCGGGAGCTGTATTATCCACAACAAACTCCGACGTGAGCGTATCCGAGGCATTTCCCGCCAGATCCGTATAATTTGCCGTCAGGGTATAATTGCCGTCATAAGCAAAATATACTGATACGCTATAGGTATCATTGTCGGTACCGTTGTTATTTTCACCGGCTTTCCACTCGCTGAAGCTGTAGGTGTAATCGGCGATCTTCTCACCGTTCTTATCTTTAAGCGCGGTGCCGTCAAGGCCCGCCACAGCTATTTTTATTATCTTTTCGGGATCTGCCTGTGCAGGGTCAAAATTACGCTCTTTTACAGTTATTACGGCTTTTCTTTCACCAAAATAATTATCGCTTATAGGAACCTTGACGTCTTTGTCGTCATAATACTCCACGGATATTTCCGGCTTTGTCTTATCAATATGCAGGTTAAGGAACTTGGAGGACGTATTGCCGACGTTATCGGTTATTTTTACCTCTATTCGTATCGGAAGATTAGTGTTTTCCGTTACGATCATATCATCGAGTTTATAAACAAGCTCTTCGTCCTTATAGGAGAATAACGTCTTTCTTGTATCGGGAAGCTCTTTGCCGTCCTCTCCGTATATGATATACTCTATCGTTTTGATGCCGGAAGAGGTATCGACGTCCTTTATATCGGATATTTTAATCGAAACATCTTCCATATAAAGACTGTTGTCATTGCTCTGATTTACAGCAGAAACATTCAAATCCGGCTTCGTAACGTCAAACATCACCTGTTTTGCAGGGAAATCCGAAACATCATGCCAGGACGCGACAAGCTCTCCGGCCGCTTTGTAAAATACTTCTATCCTTTCGATTTCAATGTTTTCACTTATATCAACGTAACCGGACCCGATCCCGCCGTATACCTTCTCCTCACCTCCGACGGTTCCGGTCACTCTGACGGCGGTACCGCTTACAGCGCCGGAAATATTAAGCTCACTATCGGCAAAATAGTAATCCGAGTCTTTGTGGAACGGTGCGGAATCAATGTTTGAGGTATATACCTTGTCTGCCGCAGTAACATTTATTTTATCTATAAACATTGCTGCGATCTTAAGATTTTTATCGGCAGACACACGGAAGAATATCGAACCGCTCTCCACGTCATCATATGTTTCGTCGGAAATCTGTTCGTAATCCTTTATATTCTTACCGTTTATCGTAACATTCCCGATGGCTTTGCCGTCAGAGGGAGTTATACGGATGTACTTTTCATCCTCTATGTACACGACCGCGACATTCTGTCCGACGTTGATATCCTCATAGAATACCATTCCGGAAAGGGCATCGTATTCAAATTCGATCATGTAACCGTATTCTACATCTATCTTAACGTCGCCGTTGATATCGGCTATATCAAATGTCACCTCGGTTTTGACGTCTTTTCTGTCAACGAGGTCGCTTTCCGCCTTTTCCTTAAACACCTGAACGCCGTTGACCGACGCGGTGATCTCCCTTATGTAATATCCTTCTTTTGCCTTAACGGTAACCGATGTTTTTTCCGTTTCGGATATTTCTTCATCAATGGTATCGTCCGAATTGATGCCGGAAACATCAATACTGCCGCCGTCGGCGTTCTGGGATATTTCAACGTTATATATCTTTACGAATGTGATCTCAACATTGACCGCATTGTTCGTCAATGTGACAAGCAGACCGTCATCCGCGGTATATTGATACTTAGGCTCGCCGGAAAATTCATATACGTCTTTTCCGTCTATTTTAACACTGCCTATTCTGTATCCGTCATTTGTATCGACAAGGATATTTACTATAGCGCCGTCATCATACACAGATGTGTATGTCTGTCCGCTTGACGATGACGCAAGCGCTGTATTATCGGACTGTAGTTCTACCGTACCGCGAGCCTTGTCATAAGTGACATTTATATCGGCAAGTTTAACAAATTCCACTTTGGCGATCACATCACCTGTCACTTTGTAAGTTAAGGGGCCGTGCTCATCAAGCGTCAACTCGCTGTCGTTTGCCGTTACCTTGCCTATCCTGTAACGGGCGTTTGCACTGACAGTATTATTTGCCGAAACACCGATAACAACGTCTGTTCCGTCATCTACGGTAATACTATGCGTTTTGGAGACAGGATCGTAACCCTTATCTTCAACATATGCACCGTCGGGAACGGTCAATGTAATGCTGCCCTGTGTGCTTTCATACTGTACCGAAAGCGTCGCCAGCTTTACAAAAATAACGTTGACCGTAGTGGAATTGCTTACGGTATAATCAAATGAACCTTTTATAAGCTCCTGCGGATTACCGTTGACGGTTACAGAGCCTATTCTGTAGCCGTCGTTCGCTTCAACGGAAATTACAGCGTCGGTAGGATTATCCAGCGTAAATGATGTCGTATTGCCTTCTACACTGCCAACGAAAGGAGTACCGTCCTTAGCGGAAACAACAACACTTCCGCACTCGCTGTCATAAATCAGCGAAAGTCCGGTAAGCGGAACAAACGTAACGGAAGCATTGACGCTGCCGGTCACCTCGTAGGTAAAAGATCCGTTTTGGTCAAGCGTCTGCACGATTTCCCCGACCGATACCGCGCCTATCCTGTAACGAGCGTTTTCTCCGTCGTTTTTAGGAGTAACAGCAACGGTAACAACAGTACCGTCATCAACGGTTATCGTTTGGGTATGATCCTGAGCATTATATTTTCCTTCTAAGCTATAATCGCCATCCGAAACAGAAAACTCAACATTTCCCTGAGTATTATCATAGCTTACGGTGAAAGTCGCCAGCTTTACATAAGTAACTTCTATCTCAACCGCACTCTCTACCTTAAGCGTTAGCTTTCCGTCGGTAAGCTGCCTTTCCTCCCCGTTTACCGAAACGGTACCTATCCTGTATCCCTCGTTTGCCTTAACGGAAATATCCACATTCGACGGAATATCAAGAACATAAGAAGTCACAGCGCCCTCCGTAGTACCTTTAAGCACAGTACCGCCATCTGCAAGCGCAACGCTGACCTGTCCCTGTTCGCTGTTACTGTTTACGGAAAGCCCGGTTATAGGAACAAATATAACTGCAGCTTCGGTATTTCCCGAAACCGTATAAGATACAGTACCGTCCGTGTCGAGAGTCTGCGCCTTTCCTCCTATAGTAACGCTGCCTATTCTGAATTTGTTCTCACCGGCAGTATTTGCCGATACGGTAAGAGTTATCTCGCTCCCGTCGTCGACCGTAACGGTATGTGAGCCGCTTGTCGCATCATAACCTTTGTCGATCGCTTCGTCAGGAATGTCGATAGTTACACTTCCCTGTTCATTGTTGTACTTTATAGTGAACGTAGCGAGCTTTACAAGTTCTACAACAACTTCGGTCGTATTGTTAACGGTAATTTTAAGCGAACCCTCGGTAAGGCTCTTATCTTCACCGTTTACCTTAATTCCCGCAAGTCGGTAGCCTTCCGAAACAGTCGGCGTTATAGTGACTTCGGTGGGATTATCCAGCGTGTAGGAAGTCACACCGCCTTCGGTTATGCCCTCTAACTTACTGCCGTCTTCTTTGGCAACGGTGACACTGCCGCCATCCGAATTATATTTTACGGTCAAAAGTTCGGTTTTTACAAAGGTTACCGAAATATTTTCAGGCTTGGAAAGAATATACGAATTGTTCTCATCAAGCTCTTGCTTACTGCTGTTTACGAGAAATTCACCTATCCTATATCCGCTGTCGGGGAGAACGGTGATTTTTACAGAGTCGTTTTTATAAACGCTGAGTTTAAAATCTTTGCTTTCCGAATCAAAATCCGTTTTGAAAGTATCTGGAGAATAAACGCTTGACGCCGTGAGCTTTCCGCCGATCGGAACGCTTTCAAAGCTGAACTCTGTCATATCGGGATTGCCGTCGGGATCGCAAAATACGGCAGCTATAACCGTATCGGTATTTAGCGTGAGCTTTTCGTCGCTTACGCCGATTTCAAATTCCGACTTCTCAACAGCCGAATCCTTATTTTCACCGTCTATTTTAAGTTCATGTATCTTATATGTTTCTGGTGCAGTGACCTTTATTTGCAGCTGTGTACCCTTTTCGTAGCTCTTTTCGTCGGTAAACTCTTCTCCGTCAACCGTTAACGTACCGTCGCCGCCAAGTGACAAGAAAGTCAGCTTGACCGTCTTTTTCATTACAACGGAGCTGCTGCCGGAAGTAGCTTTTAATTCAACGCTTCCGGTCGTAAGAAGGTTGTCAGCTTCTTTGGAAGCGGTATAAACCAGCTTAACGGAAGTTTCGGCTGCCTCGATGTCAGACTTATATTCTGTGAGGTCGAGCTGATGCTCCGAGCCGGTCACGGTAACGCTCTCTGATTTTACAGAGCTGTCATCTTTAACGATCTTGTAGGAAAAATCGACGCCACTCACCGCGTTACCGCTTTCATCAACAAACGACAGCACATATCCGTTTTCAGCTTCGGCAAATGCAGGGTTGTACTTGCCGAGCGGGACCATCGTCAAAAGTACGGCGATTGCCAGCACTATTGCGATGATCTTATTATACACTTTGATCTCAACGTTCAACATTTGAGTGATTCCTTTCTATTGGAAGCTAAAAACATTAAATGTATTCTACATCTATTCGATTATCTCCGAGCTTGAGGAGAAACCTATTTCCTTTTGGGAACCGAGGCCGGTACCTGCACCGGCGGCAGACAGAAGTATTGTTTCACCGAAGTTGTTGGAGGTTTGCTCATTAGTTGTTTCATCCAGCTCTATCGTCTGCCCGAATTCCGGGGAATTACCCGCTGCGGCAGTCTGAGCAGACGCCGAAGCTGAGCGCCGGGTCGATTGCTGAGGCGCTGCGGCGGTATTCTGTATACCGTCTTGCATTACCGCTCCGACTGGTCTTGCCGCCTGTCCCGCGCCGGTCATGGTAGTATGACCGCCCTGCGGCTTGAGTAAAGTCGTCTGATTTCCCGAAGGTTCTGTCGAGGTTTCCTGACTTTCCGAAGATCCCAACAAAGTGGTCTGACTTCCCGAAGATTCCAACACGGTGGTCTGACTTCCCGAAGGTTCCGACAAAGCGGTTTGACTTTCCGAAGGTGTTTGAAGAGCGGAATTTTGCTTTGAAAGACGCATTGAAGCGATTTTTTCCGTTCCTATACCGCGCGAAAAAGTAACCGCTTCGGCAGGATTACCGCGCATATTAGCCGGCGTTGTGTCATTGGAAATACCCTCAAGACTGTTTTTCTTCTTTTTCTCTATAGCCTTCCTTGCGGTCCTTCCGCTTAAATCACCCGTTATCTTAGGAATGTTCAGCAGAAAAAACAGCGCGACTGCTACAAGAAAGACAACTCCCGCAGAAATGAATGCGATAACTGAAAGCAGCTGTAATAATTCAATGGTATTCATTACGCTTCCTCCTTTGCATTCTTGGCGTATTCTATACGTTCCTTGACGCCGGGACAGCGTTCAAGTATTTCCGCTTTTACACTTTCGTATTTGCTTCTTGGTTTGATGGCAGTCACGGCGGATTTAACGCGCTCGTACATATCCATAAGCTGATCCGAAGAAATATCGCTGTCGATAAAATCGTAAGTGTAATTATCGATCGCTGTCAGCGCGCAGTCGTATATTTTCAATTCAAGGTACTGATCATCGCAAGTGGAAGCATACTCGATAAGGTCGTTCATATTTTTGAAAAGCTCACGGTATTCTTCCTCTTCGGGCGCTTTTTGATTTGCGTTGTCGCTGTCGCCGCTGTTTGATATTTTATTGCTCAACGCCCCGACCTGCCGATAAGCGTTTGCCGTTTCATGATTTTCATATGTTTCGTCGGAATAATCATAAGCGTTTTTAAACCATTTTTCTGATGCTTTTGCGCCTTGGAAAGCATTCAGCGACGTGTTGTCCTCACTATCGGTATAGTACTTATATGAACCGAAATAAAGTTCACCGACGTCGAAGCACAGCTCTGCGAACGACTGCCTGTTTGATTCAAGCGCATCCATGTTCTTTTCAATGAGTTCGGTTATCAGCTTATGCTCTTCTTCTTTTGTGAAATCATCTTCTTTGTAAAGCTCGATAAGTCCTTCGTACGCGGTTATATCCCCGGATTTATCGGGAATATTTATACACTGTATATAAAGCTCTTCCTTCCTGGATACGTCATCGGTAAATTCCGCCTGCTTGATAAGCTCGTCATAAGTGCTGCTTGCAAGCTGTCCCGCCGCAATATTGAGTCCCAAGCCTGTGCCCGCAAGCACTACAGACAAAGACGCGGCAGTGATAAACGCACCAAGCTTATGCTTCTGCTTTTTCTTGTATCTGTCATCGACCTCTTCAAAATGTTCAAGGTCGTACATAAGCTCCTCAGCCGATTGATAACGGTTTATAGGCTCTTCCTGAGTGCATTTTTCTATTATTTTTTCGAGACCTGCGGACAGCGAAGGGTTTATGTTCCTTATAGGTTCACGCGTATATGGAGGCTCGTTGGGATTTCTTCCGGTAAGCAGATGGTGCATAGTAGCACCGAGCCCGAAAATATCGGTCCTGGCATCGGTCTGACCTCTGCCGCCAAACTGTTCGGGTGCAGCATATCCGACGGTACCCAGACAGGATGTATCGGCAAGATTCTTGGCTTTGAATTCTCTTGCCGTTCCGAAGTCGATAACCATTATGTTGCCGTCAGGTTTAAGCATTATGTTGTCCGGCTTCATATCACGGTAAATTATGGGAGGAGTGCGGGAATGAAGATAACCCAAAACGTCGCAAAGCTGTTTTGCCCACTCTATGACGTACTCCTGCGGCTGAGCGCCGTATTCCTTCAACGCCTTTCCGAGCGAACGTCCTTCGATATAGTCCATTACTATGATAAACGATTCTTCGCCCTCAATAACGTCTACTATACTGGGCAGGTGCGGGTTTCTCAGCTTTTTAAGAAGATCCGTTTCCACAATAAGTCCCTGACGCACCGCTTCATAATCTATGACGCCGTCACGTCTGACCTCTTTTACAGCCCATGTCTTGTTGGCTTTTTCGTTTATTGCCATATAGACGACGCTCATGCCTCCGCGACCTATCTCGCTCAGTATTTTGTACTTGCCGTCCAACAGCATTCCGATTTCAAGCATTTTTCGTGTCCCTGCTCCTTATGGGAGCATTTTTCCTTTCGGCATTTATATACATTTTCAATATGTTCTTATTGTTACGACGGATATGTTATCCTTTTCGCCGCGCTGTTTATTCAGATTGATAAGTTCGTTTGAACACATTTTCATGGTGTCGGTATTTACCATCACTTCCGGCCTGAAATAACTGTATATTTCATTTTCCGTTATCTCGTGCCGAAATCCGTCGCTGCAAAGCATATACACCGCATTTCGAATGGTATCACCGAAATACATATCGGGATATACCTCATCCGACGCTCCCACACATTGCAAAAGTATGCTGCGGCGCGGATCCTTCTGTGCTTGCTGTTCTGTGATCCTTCCCGCCAGAATTTCCTGTTCTATAAGAGTCTGGTCTTTTGTAAGAACACGCACACCGTCATATATCTCATAAGCTCTAGAATCGCCTACATGAACGATATACCATCTTTGCTCGGTGACCAGCATCGCCGTGGCGGTAGTTCCAAGCCTTACCGCGCTTTTTTGTCCGTATTGTTTCAGCTTTTCGTTATAGGTGACTATTATATTCGTCCATTCATGGCTTATCACCGAATCGTTAAGGCCGCCGGTACAAAGCTGCGGCAATCGGTTTTTTGACCAAACATTGAAAGCGTTGACAACGCTTGCGCTGGCAAGCTCTCCCTTTTCAAGTCCTCCCATGCCGTCACAAAGCACCGCAAACGCGACCTGCCCGATTTCCGTATTGATTATATTTGCAAAAAAACTGTCCTGATTTGTTTTCTTAACCGTTCCCATATCGGTTGCGCCGGAAACAAGATAGTTCATATTATCACCCCGGTATCAGTTAATGCGCATAAAAATTAAAATCTTCGTCAGCCAAACGGACAAGCACACCGTTTTCGAGCTTGACCTCTACGTTGCTGCTTATCATTGTGCCGTTTACATAAGTGTGGTTCGTTGAATTGGTGTCTACGATATATACTCCGTCGTTTCTGACAAAAAGCGTAGCATGGCTGCGGCTGACCGCAGTATTGTCCGAAACAAAATAATCGACATAGCTGCGTTCTTTTCCGATCTTGAAAATAGGCTTGTTCAGCATTATCTTTTCACCGTTTTTTACTCTTATAAGATACGGTTTCGGAGGTGCTACCGGCGTATTCTGGCGGCTTAAGAGCGATGTGGTCGCGGTATTCTCGTTCAGTTCGTTATATCTCAGCAGATCCGTCGTTCCGTTGATGATATCGTTTGGCGTATTATTGATCGGATATTGATTTGCCGCTGGTGAAACCGGCATCGGATTAGGTGCCGGAGGAACGGGCATAGGATTAGATGCCGGAGGAACTGGCATAGGATTAGGTGCTGGAGGAACCGGCATCGGATTAGGTGCCGGAGGAACCGGCATAGGATTACGCGCCGGTGGAGCAGGCATAGGATTACGTGCCGGTGGAACAGGCATAGGATTACGCGCCGGTGGTATAGGCATAGAATTAGGTGCCGGAGGAACAACGAACGAAGATTGAGACATTACAGGCGATTTTTTCTTCTGCATTCCCTTTGCGGCGTCCTCGACAGCCTTTTGCTCGGCTTTCTGACGCTTATATATATCTGAATTTTCCTTGCTGTAATGACGCAGAAGATATATCAGACTCATTTTCTTTTCGGAAGACGAAACAGGCTTCGGCATCTGGTTTGGACGGACATTCGGAGCGGGTACGGGTACAGGTGCGGGATTTGCGATCGGTCTTGGCTGCATAATCGGTGCAGATGCAGGGATCGGTTTTGGCTGCGGGATCGGCGCAGGTGCGGGTATAGGATTCGGCTGCGGGATCGGCGCGGGCACAGGGATAGGATTAGGCTGTGGGACCGGCGCGGGTACGGGGATCGGGGTGGGTTTTGAAACAGACGCAGACGCCATTGCTGCGGGAGTTGCCTTTACGTTTCCCGAAATCGAATCCAGCAGATCCTTAAAATCCGAAACTGAAAAGCCGGTGCCGCTGTTAAGGTAGTTGATTATTTTTGCCACATGATCGCAATTTTCGGTCTGGTCAAACTGAGTGGTGAACATGATATTTCTGAAAAAATCCTTGAGGTCGGTTTTTGGTGATGCGGCACAGGATAAAGGCAGACATATAAGTACGGTCTGGCAGGTGGAAACATTGGCAAACATATACTTGGTATCCATAATAATGGACGCTTCGTCTATCATGTAATCCTGTGCGGAAAGTATAGCGTCTACCACGCCGCCGAATACTCCAAGCAGCCTTTTTTTATTGACAGGTCCGGTAAAAAACTGGTCTACCGACACCTTTGAGCTTACATTATATTTTATATACTTTACATTATCGATCTGAGTAAATGTCACAGGCGCAAAACCGCTTATCGTATTATTTGTGAGCATTCCCAGACTCATAGTATCGAGGTCGGCGTCATTTATGACCTGATACACAAGATAAGTATTCGATCCTTGATTTTCGTATGTAAAATTATTCATTTTACTCATTACTCCATTCTATATAATTTAAGGATTTGCCACAGCATCCCGTCTTCCTCACTGACAAGGCAGCAACCCTTTGATGTAAATGCGTCGACATTCGCAAATTGAGGCTGTATGACCATGTTTCCGGCGGAATCTATGAAACCCCACTCTCCGTTGACTTTTACTCCGGCAAGACCGTTGCTGAACGGACGTGCCTCTTCGTAGGTCTGTTCCGACATACGGTTGCCGTCTTTATCTATAAAATACCATTGTCCGTCGGAGCTTACCGCCGTGTACGTCGTATCTATAAACGGTTGAACATCCTCATAAACGGTTTGCCCGATTTGATTGCCGGAGGTATCAAGCATTACATATCCGTCCGACTGTTTTGCAAAAACACGGTCATTAAGGCAGGCTATTCCTCTCCTGTCGAGTTTTATATCGCTGAACCCGACATCGACGATCTTGTTGCCGCCTTTGTCTATCAAATACCATTCATCGCCGTCTTTTACCGCCGCGACCGAGGACGCCATAGTAGACGCATAATCATACTGGTTGCCGTTTATCGGTTGGAAGTCCCTGTCGGTATAGATGTATTTTCTGTTTTCAAGCTGTGCAGGTATCACGTCATCGTTATAATTTCCAAAGCTCCTGTATTTTTCCTTGGAAGCAAGTATTTTACTGTCGGTGGTATCTATAAAATAAGCATCGGTATCGGATACTGTCACCGGCGCGAAAGATTCCTCCAAAAACGCTCCGGCGCTGTCGTAAACAAATTTTGTTATATTTTCGCCCGATGAATTGATAAATCCCCATTTTCCGTCGGTGATTTTTACCGCGCAGTAACCGTTGCAGAACTGACCTATCTCCTCATAATTTCTATGGTCTATCCAGAATGAATAAGCAAGTTCCGACTCGGCGCCGGCAAGTGCATCAGAGCTGACTCCTCGCTTTTTTGCCTGTTTTATTATGCTGAATGCCATCGAATAATTGTTGTCGCTCAGATATAAATTAAGCATTTTATCGTAGCCCTCGGTGCGCGTCGGATATTTTTCGAGTATCGTTTCGCACCATTCGGCATACGATTCAACGTCTCCCTGAGAGCTGTAATAATCGGCTATTTCGCAATATAGCTCAATGTTCGGATTTATGGACAGCGCCAGATTATAATTTTCCATGGCGGTTTTGGTAACGCCGGTCTCCGCGCTGGCTCTTGCAGCTTCCAGGTATCCTTCATACTCCTTCGTATTTTTCGCAACGTCGTTAAATCTCATATATACGGAAACCGCCATCAGCGCTACCATAAAAACAGGCATTATTATGCTGTATCTGTTCATCGCCTACTTCCTCTCCTTTACAGATTTATCATATCCCGGTCAGTATGACCGCAGCAACGGTCCCTGCCAGAATAGCCGGTGCAAAGGACACCGTGTCCTTGCCGGTTTTCTTCTTTGTTATCAATAATATCACAGACAGCACAAACATGACCGAAAGCGAAAAGAAAACCGATGTCAGCGCGCCCCATATTCCCTGATACAGTCCCATCACCGCAAACAGTTTCACATCGCCCATTCCTATGCTGTTTTTGAAAACAAGCAAAAGCAAAAGGAAAAAGCCGCCTATCACAGCTCCTCCCAAAAAGCTCTCCGACAGTACAGTCAGAATATCATAAGGATACCAGAATATCTCGACAATGTAGAACACTACTCTTATAGCGAGTGCTACAAGCAATATCACATTCGGTATCTTCTGCGTTTTCAAGTCGACAGCCGCCGCAGGGATCATCAGTAAAATCAGTATCAACAGCTTTGCCTTATGTACGAGCAAAGCCGACGGATACATGAATTCAAACGCTGTTATTACGCCTATACAAATAACCGCGGCAACAACGATATACAGCTTGCGATAAAGAGTATCGGGCAACAGTTTTTTGACGGAAAACTCCGACGGTTTTAGCTTTTTCATATAGCATACAGACATGATATACCCAAACGGGGTGAGCAACACGCCAATAGCCGTCAATACAGCCACGCTCAACCTTCTTCACCTCCGTTGTCCTGCGGTAAAGCGGTAGTCGTCTCAGCAGCGCCCTTTCCGAAGCAAGGAGAAAATTCAACGGTAACTCCATGTGTTTCACATTCGGAAAGTATGCTTTCCATTTTTTCCTTCAAGCCGTCATCTTCCGGAATAGCTATTTCAATTTTCAGCTTAGCATCTTTAATGGAATAATCTTTAAGCTCAGTTTTACCGTTTGTGGTTTCCTTTACGGTAACGTTATCCGCGCCGCGATTCTGGCTCATCTCCCCGCACAGTTGGCTTATCTGGGATTTTAGAAATTCTTCATCGATATCATCTATAGTTTTTGGCTTCGTACCGGGCTCGCTGTATAAGGGGTTAAGCGAGCGACCGACCATAACCAACTCATTCTCATCGGGACTGTACATAAGTCCCTGATCGCTTCCGCTGACTTTATAGTATTTTTCCGAACCGTAGGTTGCCATTGCCATGTGACGGATATAATAGGAGCGTTCGGATATCGGCGCTTCGGTCCATAAGGTGCTGTTGGTTTCGGTTATGTACTTCTCCGCCGTTTTTTCACTGTCATTGGTAGTGGTTTCACCGCACATCCACCCGTATGTTATGGAAGTCTGGCAAAAATGAAAGGTAAAATCTATCGGCAGCAGCGCAATAACTTTAACGTCATAATCCGCCGTTATAGTTATTATATTAGATCCCTTTGGAAACAGCGTAGATCTTGTAAAATCAATATAATTACCGTTATCGCGGGGAACTACTCCCAAACCGGCAAGATAGCTGTTGACCTCATCCTTGCTGCCGGATATAAAATGCTTCCTGCTCATTACGTTTGCAAGGCTGGCGGCAATGATCCTTGACTTTGCTACGTCCCAAAGGTCGGAGCCTGCCATTGAAGCAAGCCCGAAAATCAGCTGCTTGGGATTTTCCGCCATTTTTTCTATCTGTTCCATCGTTCCCGATGCGGAGGATTGGACGTTACTAAGGTTGTTTTTTATATCCTCTACGTTGGACGCTAATGCGTCAAGATCAAAATTACCCGATGAAAAAGCGGTAGCCGCCTGAGATTTGGTATTGTCAAGATTTCCCTGGAGCCCGTCAAGCTGCGCAAAAGTATCCTGTACTCCGCCGATAACTCCGTTTATCTGCTCTTGGGTAAGATCTCCGTTCTGCGCGAGCTGGCTCTGCACCGAATTAAGTCCTGTCAAAGAATAAAGATAGGTGTACTGAGATATTTCCTTCGCGGTGGCGTTTATGGCGTTCACGACCTTTGCCTGCACAACGCAGATATTTATTATAGTCAGCAGCGTGACCATTAAAAACATAAACGCCGAAAGGGATATTGTAGCTTCTACCGTTACTACCCCGCTGTCGCTTTTAAGCAAGGAGTATATTTTATTTTTGGATTTTTTTGCGATCATATCTGATACTCCTTTTAACAAAGTTTTATCAATATCCCTTAGTGTCTTTTACGGTCATTACATAACCGCTGCCGTCGCCGAAGGGATTACCCTCCACATCGTCGAACAAAGGTAATGCGAGCAACGTAGGCGAAATATGTATTTTCGCAGTCAGGTCGACATACACAGCGGATTGGCTCAGCGTATACTTTGAGTTTCGGTTAGTCCACGCCATGTTGGACTGTATAACGTCAGCCGTTCTCAGCAGAATGTCCTCCTCGTTCGTGAAAAGATTTATGATAAGGAAAAGTCTGAGATAATCGCTGTATCTGAAAGAAAGCACGGAGGAAAGGAACGAAGTTTTGGTATCTCCGCCGAGCGCTCCGGCAGACGAATCGGTATCCCCGAACAATCCGTCTATTTTATCATTGAGCTGCTTTTTGATATCACCGGATTTGTTCTTGACCTTTTCCTTAAGGTCTTCTATGGTGTTTTTCACCTTATCGTTTATTTTAAGTGTGGTGTTCTTGATATAATCCTCTATCTTTTTTCTGATATCTTCCACACAGCTAAGCAGCGGTGAAGAAACCTGATCGACAAAGTCGTTGGCGGTACTGTTCCCTTTATCTATAATACTGTCAAGAGTAGTGCCCATAGAATCCTTGACTTTATTTATCAGATTTTTGAGCAGGTCATCGTGACTGAGTATGAAATCTATTGCCGAACGCTTGATATCACTTGCCATATCACTGCCGCTTATGGCGTTCTTTTCGTTTTGCAGCTCGCTCTTGACAGATGACAAAAGCGAATTGATCTCATTTTCTCCCATAGCGGAAAGGTCGGTGATATATCCCCGCATCTTTTCAAATGCGGTATTTACGGTCGTAGTCACCGACTGTATCACCACGTTTATATTTTCGGTGATTATGCTGTCATATTTCTCTTTGAAAGTATTTGAAAGCTGGTTGCTTTTTTCCGATATGAAGCTCTCAAGCTCCTCGTCTGTCATATTGAGCAGATCGGTTATGCCGTCTGTAAGGACATTGGTAGCTTTGTTGACCGCCTTTTTGCTTACTTCCTCCGCTACTCCCTTTGCCACATTGACCAATCCCGTGGGGGAACATCTCCAGCTGTCTTTATCTTTATACAGCGGCAGCGATTCACCCTCGCGCAGCATTTCAAGATCAACCGCGGACTCACAGCATGCAAGCGCTATAATTATCACGCCCTGTATCAAAGGAACAGGTATTATTCCCAATGTTGCAGCCGATATAGGCGTTGCCAGAGCAAAAGCGGTATCTCTTATCTCCGAGCTTAAAAAGGCATACACCAGGTTGAGCCCCAGCCTTACGCCATATATACTGCCATATGCGGCAAATTTGTTGTTAGAGTTACTGCTTCCGTAAAGTATATACTCTACTTCTCCGCCGTACATAAAATTGTTTTCGGCGTTTATAGGAGTCATGGTAAGGGTATGAGGATATTTATCATCGCCCGAAACAGTAATACCTTTTTCCTCGTTTTTCTTATCGTATTCCCTCTGGACGGTATCGTAGCTGAACATACTCATTGCGTAGTCGGCTATGTACAGCTTATCACGGAAATCGCCGGCCAGATTTGTTATATTTTCGGCGAGCTTGGAAAACATCGACTTAAGATTTGAAGAGGAATCGGACGCGGCATTATCACCGTTTGGGAGCACCGGCTCGGTAAAATCCGGGTCATCACTGAGCGACGGCCACTCAGCAAGCGAATTGTTGCTGGAAATATCCCTTTGTGCGAATGGTCCTTCCTCGCCGCCGGGAAGCTCGCTGCCCGATTTGGACTGACTCTCTGCATCGTTGCTGCCGTTATTTTTAATATTATCGTATATTTTCTCCGATTCTTCCTTGCTCTGCTCACTTTCGGAGCTTCCGGAGCTGCCGGAGGAGGATTCGGTTGCTTTAAAATGCGAGCTGAGATAATTGTATACCTTTCTTGCTTTTCCGTTGCGGTCTGTAGGATTCGTGCCAACCGTCACGCTTGGAAGCTCCTCAAGGTTTGGCAATGTGTCGGTCTGCTTTGCCCACTGAACATTAAACGTGGGGCTGCTTACCCAATAATAAGCGCTTCCCTCAACGTCGCACAAATTTGCCAGCGCAGTATTATCTACCGGCAGCGCATTTCCTAGACTGTCGGCTTTGGGATAAATATCACGTCCTATGTATTGAGTCGCATAATTGTCAACCACGGTTTTTATGCTGTCAAATGCTTTATTTGCATCAAGTGATGCAACGCTTATGGTTGAAATATCCACCAGCGCTTTGCCGTCAAAGGAAAATTCTTTGAGGCTGTTGATCGTTTTATCTATTTGAGTCTTAGTATCGTTCAGCCGTGACGAAAGAGACCTTATCTCGTCGGAGTTGAGATTCTTGCCGGACTGTGCTATCTCCATGCTGTCCTGCTGAGCAATAGCGGTGCCGCTTATCGCATCGACGGAATTCTGCCAGTTGCTTCTTGCGTTCTTGAGATTTCCGTCTACAAGGTCGGCCGCCTGATTTAGGTGACTTATGGCATCGCCGAGATTCTGAGACGCGTTTGTAAGCTGCTCCATGACATTTTCTATATATGACAGCTTTTTCAGCGAATCATTCTTTATTTTGCTGATCCTGTCGGAATACTTGTCGCTTCCGCTGATGATATCCTTGGAGGATTTGTGTATCTGATTTATCAACGGGAATATACTATCTACAAGTTTCTGGAATTTTGTTTCTGCATCGGACAGGAAAACGCTTATTGTTTCTGAGCGGCTTTTTATGGTGATGGTCTGATCCAGGAAATCTTCCTTGGAGGTTATCGTCTCGGAATCCTCCGTCTCCTCCTCGCCTTCCTCGTCCTCTGTTTCACCTTCATCATCTCTGCCGGAGGATACGCGGTCATATGCATCTATCCATATCTGCGCGCTTTTTATCTTTTGATATGCGTCATAAGCCGGTATCAGCGCATCGGTCACCATTTCGCCGAACTTATAATCGCGCATATTCTGTGCAATATACTGTATGGGATATACGGAATTTAGCATATCCTTATAATTATCTATCAGCGGAAAGCCATAAGAAAACACTTTATCGTATTTATCAAAAAAGTTGCCCAAAAGGATCTTCATTCCGTCGGCTGTGGGAAGATTATCCGGCAAATTTTTCAGATTGTAGTTGTTGTAATAATCGATATAAGTATTTTTATATGTCTTGCCGCTGTCGTTCTCGGTATAAACGGAAGGGACATTGACGCTGCTGCCTTTCTTACCGTCGATATCCTTCGGAGTAAGATTGCGGTCCTCGGTGCCGTAATTAAACGTAAGGTTATTTTCGCTGATATTGAGTACATCGGAGATCATCGCCCTGCTTATATCCACAAAATCCGCTTTCAATTCGGCAGGGTCGGTGAATTCCTTTTGCATATTGCTGAAGAAATTGCTGTCACTTACCACATCGGTCTTATTGTATTGGCTGATGTTGTCCCACGCCGCTTTAAGCTGGGACATTACATTCTGCTCCTCCTCGTAATACTTTATACGCTTGTCTACAACGTCGTTTTGCTTGTCAAGGCTGGTAAAGCTCTTTAACGACTGTATAAAACTAAGCCCCGTATTTATAGGCGAACGGTATTTCATAAAGTCCACTATCTGCACCTTTAATATAGCGGGGTTGGCAAGCGTGGCGTTCGGATTTTTTTCCACTGACAAATAATTCAGATCCATTTTCAGCAGATCGGATGAAGAATTAGACTCTTTTTGTGCAAGCAGTCCCAGCTGCGCCATTATCTGGTCGGTATAAGTCTGGGCAATATCGTTGTTGACTCCGGACGCCGTGATAGCGGTAAGGTAATAATCCTCCAGCTTTTCAAAAAGCTCATCGGTGTCCTGAGCGGTGGCAAACAGTCCGTAAAGGTCCTTGAGCTTAGTATCGTAGTCGGTCAAAGCCGTATTAAGCGTAAGGTCGGAAGCGGAATCCGCTACCGAATTGACAAGCGACATTTTACCGGCGTCTACAAAGATAGCTCCGACGGTCATCATCGGAAGAAGGATAAGCACAAGAAATATCGAAACCGAACCCTTTGTTCTGTTAAAGAAATCAAGCATTGCGTTACCCTCCGTTTCCTATTGATTTAAGCACATCAGTCAGTTTACCAAACATTTCTCCGATCTTGCTTTTTATAGCGTCTACCTTATCCAGCACACCGGCTTCGTCAAGAATATCTATTACCATATCGGTATCGCGTATAAATTCCGGTGCGCTGCTCACCGGCGCCTCGGCATGGCAGTGCAGCTTCATTACGGGAAGGCTCCTGCCGTCTATCATCTTCATCGGAAAATGTATCTCATAATCCACATCTACCTCAAAGGTGGCATATACAAGATAATTATTGTATGTCGCGATATCCGACTGGTGCGTTCTCAGCACCGGATTCATACCGGCAAAAAAGGTATAATTTCCGTTAAATTCGTCTACCAGCTCTTTTTCTACCGAGCTTTCTATATCCTCCATATAGCCGGTAAATATATATCTGTACGGCTTTGGTGAAACATTGCTTGCCGACGGAGTTTTTCCTGTGGCACTCACCGTGTCGAGCAGTGGATCGGCGCATCGGTTCGCGCCTTCTATCGCATAACGTTCCGCCATGGAAACTATGCGCGCTTTCTGGTAAAAGGCGTTTCCGAAATATATAAGAGCGATAAGGATAATAAACATGATAGGAAAAATAAAGGCAGCCTCTATCAAAGTGACGGCTCCCTTATCGGAACCTATTAGGTTTTTGATTTTTTCTGTCATCTTTATTGTCCTCTCGTTTTTCATTAAGGCCGGAGCCTTTGGGGAAAGCCAAAGGCTTTCCCCTTTTTGCTCTGTGGACCGGCGGTATTACCAAAATAAGCGTTTTCGGCTTAGCCACCGTTAACGGCATTGGTTGCATTCTCTTCTATGGTTCCGAATAAGCTATTCAACAAATCGGCAATTTGATCCTTAAAAATGATTGCCAGCAGAACCACAATACCTATAAGTACAACTATCGCAACAACATCCACCGCGCCTGTTTCATCGGTCAGTCTTCTTTTCAGCTTGTCCAGTAAAAGACCGCCCATTACCCTCAAATTGGTAAACATACCGTCACCTCCTTTCGTTTGTAGCTGAGTCTTACATTCCAATGTTAGTGAAAATCGGAACGATGATCATTATAAGTATTCCGAGGAACATAACACAGATAGGTAGCAGCAGCTTGCTTGCCGCTTTTTCTCCTTCTCTTCTTACCAGCTGTTTTTTCAGCTGCCAAACCTCTTTACTTTGTGCCTGAAGCATCGCGGTAAGCTCGCTGTTGCCCTTAGTCAGACCCTGCATGATGGTAGAGGTGAATTTTTTTACTTCGGGTATTATACAGCGTGTACCGAAATTATACATAGCGTCCACGTCTGATACGCCGTTACGCATTTCCGTGACCGACGTCTGCATTTCTTTGTAGATAACGCCGTCGCCGGCGTATGCAACTTCTTCCCACGCTTCTCTTAGTATCATGCCCGCGTTGGTCAGCAACGCCAGCTTTGACACTATCTCGGAAAAATCATGCAAAAGCTCATCGGTGCGCTTTTCTATCTTTTTCTTGGTAAGCGTGCCGAAGTAATAATACAGTACGAACGCAAAAACAATACCTACCGCCACTACCGAGATATCATTTGCGAAGCCGTAAAGCGCAAAGGATATAACTATCATTGTAAAAGCAAACGTGAGCTGTTGGGAATGTACCACTCTCAAATAGTAATCGGCGTATTTATCTTCATAAAGTACGCTCAGATACTGTCTTAACTTACGGTCGCCGTTGGTTTTGTAGCCGTATTTCACAAATTGCAGCATAGCGTATCCCATGCCGTACATTTCCTTTAACCTGTACTCCTTGCCGTCAAGCACCTCAAACATTGAATTATATTTGATCCCGACAAAGAAGAACACAAGCCATAGCACCAGGAAAAATGCTCCCAATCCGAAGATAACATAATCAATAATTCCGATTTCCATATAAATAAACCTCGCGGACGTTTATATCTTTATATCCAGTATCTGCTTGCCGATAAAGTAAGCTATCACAAACACCGCCAGACTGATAGTGGTGGAGATTATACCGGTCGGTGTTACAAAGTTCGCCGAAAATTCCGGGCTCATGAATTTTATTGCCGCTATCAAAAGCACCGGCATGGCTATCATTATGTTTGTTTCCATCTTGTTTGACGCGACAAGAGTTTCGATATCCTCCGCGATATCCATTTTATCGCTGAGTATGCTGTGAGTGTTCCTTATTATATCTCTGATATTTCCGCCCTTGCGGTAGCTTATCTTAAAGACGTTGGCAAAGCTGAGTATATCGTCGCTGTCGCTGCGCTTGCCAAAATCCTCCAGCACATCTTCGATCGGTATATTGTTGTGTATTCCGGATATAATTACTTCAAGCTCTTTCATTATAAAATCATCGCTGTCATACTGAGCTTTAAGGTCTTGGTACACCGAGTAAAACGAATCGGTAACGTTTTTACCTGCTCCCAAAGAGGTCGTAAGAGCGTCCAACATATCGCGGAACTGCCTGTTAAGCTGAGTTTTGCGCTTTTTCTGAATGGCCTTTACACGGGTAGGCACAAACAGTCTCCCCGCAATGATCCCCACTAAGGAAGATATTCCTATATCCAGCACCCATGTGACGGTGGTAGGCTCACCGAATTCGTCTTTGCCTATACCGCCGTAAAACAGATAGCCCACCGCAGCTCCCGCCACGAACGCCAAAAGAAAATACAATAATTTCTCGGTCTTTTTCATGTGGTAAACGCGGTAATTATATGTAGGCATATTGTCCGCCGACAAATAGTACTGCGGTTCCTCCGGCTCTTTTTTGTCTTTAGTAAACAGTCCCATACTCTCTCCTCAAATATTTAACTTTTGCCGTGCAAGATCATATATCGACATTTATACCCGCAAGCTGCAGCTTAAAGGTGTTCTGCATCCGATTTTCGGTTCGCTTGAGACTTCCCGAAACCTTTTCAAGCGTGCTGTTCTCGTCCTCCTCAAATACATAAAGAGGATTTAGCTGTATCTCCCCGTTTTCATATCCCACTACCTCGGTGATCTCCATTGTCTTACGGGTCTTGTCACGCAGTCGGGATAAATGTATTATTATATCCACAGCCGAAGCTATCTGTTGTCTTATCGCTTCAAGCGGCAGTCCCGCGGAGCCTTGCAGCACCATGGTTTCAAGACGGCTCAGCATATCGTGGGTGGAATTTGCGTGGCCGGTAGACAACGAACCGTCATGTCCGGTGTTCATGGCTTGCAGCATATCCAGCGCTTCGCCTCCGCGCACCTCTCCGACAACTATCCGTTCCGGACGCATACGAAGGGAAGATTTTATAAGGTCGCGTATCGTTATCTGACCGGCGCCGGACGCATTGGCATTTCTGGTTTCCAAGCTGACGAGGTTTTCAACTCTTGTGATCTGCAATTCCGCAGAATCCTCGATGGTTATAACACGTTCGTCTGCCGGTATGTAGTTTGATAACGCGTTAAGAAACGTCGTTTTGCCCGAACCGGTACCGCCGCTGACAAAAATATTGTATTTTGCTCTCACGAGCTGTTCCAATATCTTTGCTATCTCCTTTGTTATGGAGCCGTACTCTATCAGCTTTTCTATCGTCATGGGAGTTTTTGAGAATTTTCTTATTGTGATAGTAGGACCGCACAGAGCTATCGGCGGCAGCACAACGTTTACACGGGAGCCGTCGGGGAGTCTGGTATCGCATATCGGATTTGCCTGGTTTACTTCTCTTCCGGCAAGCCCGACTATCCGCTGGATAATATCCTCCAGTCTGCGCTGACTTTCAAACTTTTTGTCCAGCTTGAAAAGTCTGCCGTTTTGCTCGATAAAAATATTGTCCGGGCCGTTTATCATTACCTCTGTTATCGAATCATCCGAAATAATGCTGTCCAACAGCCCGAAACCTCTGATCGAGCTGTAGACCTGTTGAACGAATGATACGCGTTTTTCGATAGAGCAGTATCTGTCGCCTATCTGCTGAACGACTATATCCTCTATCTTCTGTTCGAGCTCATCGTCGCTCATCTGGCTTAAGGGAAGATTATCGGTAACGTATGTTTTTATTCTTGCAACAAACTGCTGTTCTTCTTCAAACGTCAAAATCCTTCACCTCCGGAATCAGATCACCTTGTCAAACAGTTCTTTATCATATATCTGTTTGAATATCTGCCCGATATTACTGTAAACATATTTGGATATTCCTCCTATGCTCTTTACAGGGAGATTTTCAATGGTTTTGGCATTTTTACCGAATCTGTTGTATAAGACTTGTATCCTTCCCATCAGCGGATTATCGGAATTCTGGTCGATAACCGCCAGAGAACCGAGTGTGCGCACGGTCTTTAGATTGCACACCTCGCTGCCGTCGCACACAAGAATAATACTGTGCACAAGTCCGAAAATTTCAAGGCGGGATTTTTCCATTCCGAAATCAGTATCCACGATTATGTAATCATATGTTCCGCCGAGTCTGAGAGTATTGATAAGTCTCATTATATCGTCATCGGTCAGCTCCATCATATCCAAAGCGATTTTCGGAGATGCGAAATAATACACTCCGCATTCATCCTGGCGAACGCAGCTTTCCAGCTTGAGCGGCAGATTTGCTTTGCGGCTTTTAAGCGCAAAGATGATATCGCTCATGTCAAACTGTCCCTGCCCGGAAAAGTACAGATCCGACGAACCGGTTTTCTCCAAGTTAAGATACAGGGTCTTGTGCTTTTGAGCGGCAAAGTGCATAGCGCAGGCGGCTGCGGCAGTAGAGCTCCCCGTTCCGCCGCTTGCCGACGCGAAAGCGATTATTTTGCAGGCGCTGTTGTTTAGCTTGATCCTCATGATATTGCCGGCCTTTTCGGAGTAAACGCTCAATATCTGCTTATACAACTGATCCGATTTCTGGAATTTGCATATTGCAATATTGTCGTTTATACTATCAATATCGGGAGAATCCACCAGATACGCAAATCCGCAATGATTCGGTATCCGCTCCCTGTTGATCTCGAAAGCACTATCCGCAAGAAAAACATCGGCCTTAATATCATTCAATTTTTCCACAGCAGAAATGTCCGTGTAGGAATACACTTCTATCTTGTCCGAATATCTGTTTGCAAAAACAGACGTCATCTTTGAAAGGTAATTTTTATCTTTTGCCAAAATTGCCAATTTGATCTTCATTTTTTTGCCTTTCTCTTATTTAATGATCTCCAAAAAAACATAAGTGACCGCTTCGGGTTTTCGCAGAACTCAAAGTTCTGGGAAAAAACGGCTTGTTTTCAGTACCTGTCAAGCATCAGCTCTGCCTTTTCGATTTGCTTTCTCTTTAACTCCATAGAAGAATGAACATATATTCCCAGCGTTACCGTAACTCCCGAATGCCCAAGCAATTCGCTGAGTGTTTTTGCATCAACGCCCGCCTCAATGCAGCGTGTGGCAAAAGTGTGCCGTAGTGAATGATATCGGATATCCGGAATACCGCACTTTTTCAAAATCGAATGAAATCTGTATTCGTAGGTCCTCGGATCAACAAATCCGCTTTTATCCGAAACCACATATTCGGAAACAGACAGTTCTTTGGCTTTTTTTAACCGATGTATCAGCCCCGAAGGAATGGGTATCTTTCTTTCGGACGCTTTCGTCTTAGGCTTGTCGACCACCAGCACGGTAGCGCCGGCTTTGCCGCGGCCGGTATCGGTTATCCGTAATATTGTGGAATGTACGAACATCACGCCGTTTATCAGATCAACATCGTCCCATTTTAATGCACATACTTCTCCTACTCTTAGCCCCATATTCAGCGATATCAATATGCCGGTAGCGGTCGGCTCAAAATTACTGCACAGCACCCTTTCCAATTCCTTTTGCCGGATAATGCTTAAAACTTCCGCCTCGTTCTTTTTCGGAGACGGTTTATATATAGTGTCGGTCAGCGGAGCGCGATATCCCTTTTGGACAGCGTAATCCATGACCGAACCTATTATAAGCATTATAGTTCTAACATAAGCCGGAGAAAGTCCTCCGTTTCCGTCTTTACGCCCGCATTTCAGCTTATCGTAGGCAAAGCGGTTGAGCGTTTCACTGTCAAGAGAGCCTATTTCCGAATTTCCGAAAACAGGTAAAATATGACTGTCGGCAAGAAAAATATATTTCATTTTGGTGGACGCCTTCAACTTATACCTGTTGTGTTCCAACCACAAATAAAACATATTACTGAATTTACACTCAAGCGCAGCGCCGGAACTCTCTTGCGAGCCGTATTCCTTAATGTCAGGCATGCCTGAGCTTTTCGGCAAAACATCACCGCTTGCTTGTAACGCTTCATTTGGTATCGTTTTGTTAAACGATAAAAGTTTTCCGCGTATTTTTGCTCTCCATTCTGATTTTTTTATCATACTGATACCTCCTTATATTGTTACCATAACTAATATGGTAAATATCGCACGACTGATTTTCCACAAATGACTTCTAAAGCCCGAAAGCACAATAACATCTATCTGCAAAACCGTTTGTTTTAATCAGGATTCAATTTTCAAATATTACTTGACATAAAAGTCAAAACATGTTATAATAAGCAAAATAATATCGAAAAATGTTTTTCCCAGAACTTTGAGTTCTGAGAAAAATAATTATTATTGTAAAACACAAACCACATGAGTATCTTCTTTTTCTTTTATAGATTTTTATTCCACCGCTTCGAGCGGTGGTTTTTTACGCTTAAACGGCAATAAAAAAATCAGCTGCTTTTAGCTGATCACAAAATCAAACAGCAGCCGATTTTATTTATCGTTTTTACTTTGCGGAGCATTTATTGGTATCACCGTTTCGGCGATAAATTTATCGTTTTCGGTCCTGACGGAAAGATATCCGTTATATTTTTCGGCGGCGGAACGCACTATGGACAGCCCAAGCCCGCTATGCTCGTCCTTAGTGCTTAAAAAATTCCCGCCGTCTTGCTTTAGCATGCCGTAACCGTTTTCTGTATATATAAGTATCAGATCGTTATGACGGATAATACCGAAATTTACAAAGCGCATATCCTCCGGCAGCTCCTCGCACGCCTCAAAAGCGTTGTCGAGCAGATTTGAAACGATAGCCGTCCTGTCAAGCTCGGTCATAAAATCAAGCCTTGAAAACCGTATATCCAAGGTGAATTTTATGTTATTCTTTTCGGCAAGCACCCGCTTGCTGTTAAGAACGACGTTAAGTATCGGGTCGTCAAAATCAAATACCGGCAGCAGCTTATTAAGCTCCTTTTCCATAAGCGCCTTATATTTTATTGCTTCCTGCGGATCGGTCTGTATAAGTCCCTCTAATGACGCGATATGTTTTTTGACGTCGTGTATTACCTTTCGAGAGTCGGCGTATTTCTCGCTTAAATTTCGGTACGCTTCCAGCTGCAAGCGCGACTGCTGTTCGACCAGCTCATATTGCTTTTCCAGTAAATAACTTTGCGACAGCTTATCCAGCAGATACGCAAGATACATATCCAAAGCGAAGAGAGAAAGCAAGATGACAGCAAGCTCGTATGCTCCGTTTAAAAACGCGGCGTCAAATAAAGTCCCATAGAGCGTAATATTGTCGGTTATAAATTTTAAAAGCAGTATTTCTCCGCTGAAAAGGACAATAAAAAATACAAGCTCCTGATATCTTATCGTTTTGATATTTCGTCTGTGAATAAAAAACAGAAATATCCGGCAAAAGAAAAACATCAATATTCCGTACATTCCGGCAACTGCAAGCAATTTCCACATATCGTCGTTCAGACTATCAAGCCTCATATTTAACGCTGCGGAAAGCAGCAATTCCGTAAGCATACCCGATATTACGGAAAAAATCACGATAATTACATCATAAAGGACGAAACTCTTATCTTTGGTACGGTAAAGAAAAAAATTCAGCAGCACCGTTGATAAAACGGCATAAGCGGCGCTGAGCGCCGAAATGCCTATAGACCCTATCGCCGCCAGTCCCGCCGCCGCAGCTGCAAATATCGGCAGTCTTATCCGAATATCCTCTGTCCTTTGCGAATAAAGCCGTCCCAACACAATATAAACGAAAGTGTAAAACACCGCGGCTGTTATAATTTGTGTAATCAGTTCCATTTCTTATCCTGCCTTATGTAGTTTCCGATATAACTTCCGAAACGCTCTCTGAAGGCTTTCAGCTTATGCTGTGCTATCGGCACTATCAGTCCGTTAGACATATATATGTCGCAGTTTACTATGCTTTTGACGTGATCCATGTTTATGATGAAACTCTTATGCGGCGAAACAAATTTGCGCATATCCGTAAGCGAGGCTATCTCGTTTAATCCGCCCTTTACCTCGAATTTTTTATCCTCGGTGTATACGGTGACGCGGCGGTTGCCGGAGGTCTCAAAAGCATATATACCGTTAAGCTCCATCGACAGTATCCCGTCAACACTTTTAAGCTCTATAACGGGCGAAGCTCTCCTGTGGTCGCGGCGGCTCGCAAGAAAATCATTTATCACGCCGCTCAGCTTTTCCTTTGTTATCGGCTTTACGGCAAAGTCAAACGGATGCGCCGCAAAGCTCTCCAAAGCATATTTCTCATAATTCGTCACATAAACTATCTCAGCCGAAAGATCATGTTCCCTTAAACGCTGTGCGGTCTTTATCCCGTCTATCCCGCACATTTCAATATCAAGGAAGATAAGGTCGTACTGCCCGCCGCAAAGCAACTCCTCGCCGCTTGAAAACTCGGATACAACAATCTCCTCGCCGCTTTCGGCAAATATTTGAGATACCAGCCGAGATATTTGGTCTACAGCCTCCTGCTCATCGTCACATACCGCTATTTTAAGCAAGCCTGCCACTCCTTTCTGTTTTGATGATTTCATCAAAAGAAATGCTGCAACAAAATAAGCGGCAGCAAAAGAGATATCCTACTTTCAGTTCGGATATCTTATTCTTTTTTGTGAGTTACAAAACGTCACAGCATTTGAATTGATTATACTAAATTGACAGATATTTGTCAAGAGAGAGGGTCGGGACAGTATATTTTTTCGGAATGATTTGATTTGCATAAATTAAAAATCGCAAAAAATGTTGACAAATAAAAGCGAGTTGTGCTATAATATGGGTGCGACACAACTGAATATTTTCCAAATGACAAGGTATAATACTTTTGCTACAGGTAAAAGTGCATGCTCTTTTTTCGTGTACCTTTTCATTTGGGAACGAGTTGTGTCGCAGCAATCGGAGCTTTGCATTTTTCGGTGCGCAGCTTCGGCTGCGCACTTTTTAATTTTGCGGAAAAGTGCGCTGACAATACACAACCGCAAAAAGAAATCGGAGGAAACACCATGATACTAAAAAAGACTGCTGCGGCTATTCTGGCGGCGGCAACGGCAATGGCGAGCGTATGCGTATGCGCTTACGCACAGGACAATACGGCGGGAGGCGCTCCGTTTGAATTTACATACGAAAACCTCAAGAGCGCAGAGGGCTATGACGACGAGGCTGCGGCTGTCGCAAAATACGTTTTCGGCGACGCTTCGCAAGCCGAAAGAGCGATCGACGGCATTCTTGCGGGCGACAGCATCATCACAGCAGATTTCGGTGATAAAGGCATAGATGAAAACGCAATACCTGTTTTCACATTTTATAACTTTTCCGAGGACGGTTCAACCATTGAAGAACAGTATCGATTCGACACACATAAACATCCCGCAACTGTAGATTATGCTTGGAAATTAGACGGAGAAAAAAAAGGCATTAACGGATTTATTATTCCCGATGGATATATGGACGGTATAGGCTACAATACAAGCATATGTATTGTAGGTCACACGACTGTACTCGGCAACAGGATCAGCGGTAATCTTATAAAGAAATTATATGAAGAAAATGTTGCAGGTGCAATCGGTATGGGATCGGATTTTTACAGCGATGAAGAGCTTGAAGAGTTTAAAAATCTCCCCACCTTTGACGAATATGATATAATAGAGGTCGGAATAAGTGTAGACGGCTGGATCTACTCGGCGTTTTTCCTGAACGCAAGCTACACAGGCAACAACTCTGAAACGACCGATACCGAAACCTCGGATACACCCGAAACCTCGGATACGCCCGAAACTTCCGAAACTCCTGAAACTTCCGAAACTCCTGAAACTTCTGAAACTTCCGAAACTCCTGAAACTTCTGAAACTCCCGACAAGGACAATCCCGCTATGGGAGCCGTTGCTGTTGTTCCGGCAGTCGGAGCTGCGTTCCTCGCAGGAGCGGCAGCTATAATCGCATATAAAAAGAGAAAGTGATCTTTCTTAAGCACACAAAGCGCACCTTGCAAAAATGCGGGTGCGCTTTTTTCGTCGAATATTTGAGATACTGACCGAGAAAATTATCGAATATTTTCCCTCCTCGCCGTATCCCTCATACTGCCGCACCCGCTCGTTTTGTTTAGGATCCTTTTCATCGGGAACATATAGAAAAACCTGCCGCGGTAAAATTTGCCGTCAAAAAGCAGCCCCCTAAGAGAGCGACGCTTTCTTAGGGGGAAAACCAAAATTACTTTGTCAGTTTTTTGAGCTGCTCATCGTCCACATAGATGGAGATCTCTCCGCATTGCGGGCATACAGCCGCTTTCGGATAAACGGCTTTACCTGTCAATCCTTTCTTGCGGATAACATTGTCGTAACCGCCGGTAAACGAAAAATTTTCATCCATTTCCGCACCGCAGCGAACGCACTTTCTCATCTCTGTCACCTCCTACTTCACATTATAAAAATATGCAGCACATTTTCTTAAATCAAACGAGTTTGGCGTAAGTTTTTCGCACTCTCGTGTCCGAAAGCCCTTGATTTTGCTTATCTTTTTGCGCCTCGGTCGATCCGCAGGTTTTCTTAAATCATGCCTCCAGAATATAGGCTCTCCCAAACTCTTTGTATCCGATAGATTTTGCCAGTTCAAACGAGGCAAGATTTTCTAAATCGCACTCCCATTGCGGGCAAATGCCCTTTTGGAGCAACCGATGCGTCGCCAGAGCGGCGGTGCGCTTTCCGTACCCTTTTCGGCGTTCTTCTTCCAAAGTTACGATACCGGTATGTTGGATCCTGTCTTCCATGTAGGGCATATCCGGCGCATCGCAAACCGAAACGAGCCGTCCGTCCTTAAAATACCCGGTAAAACAGCCTTCCTTTTCCGAAAAATAATCCGACAGCCAACCGTTAGGATCAGCGTTTTTGTGCGTTTGACGAAAAAATGATTCAAAAAGAGGGTAATCCTTACCTTCTAACACTTTCGCGTTCCCGTATTCCGTCACTTTTTCTTTTTGAAAGACGAGCAAGCGCATTTTTTTGAGACGGTATTTTCTCTCGACCGCCGCAAGGATACCGTCAGGGTCGCTACGCTCCAACTTACCGACAAAATCTTCAAGTGCGGGGGAATAGGCAACTACGCACAGATCCGCTTTCCGCAAAATATAGAGCGCATATTTGCAACCGTACCCCTTTAAGAGATCGTCCCTTTCCGCAGCGCAGACGAAATGGATTCCGTGTTCTGATTTTGAAAGATCGGTACAACAAAATCGGGAATAATACTGCGTGGTAATATTGGAAATTTCCGCCGTCATATGCTCGTCATATCCGTTCAAGCGGGCGGTGAAAAAAGCGTCTGTTTTCTCAAGTTTCATAGTATCCTCTCAAATCCCGATTTGTATATCTGTCTTTTCTAAAAACGGGCGACCCCGAAAGGGGATCGCCCATTCACACTTTGAAATTATGCGATTTTTTTCCTCTGCACGTTTTCCTACATCGATTGGTGTAAGTTTGGTGTAAGGTTTTTCTCTTCCTATGTGTCCGAAAACCCTTGATTTTACGGACTTTTTCGCGTTTCGGTCACTCCAGCGGGCGCATCGTCGGAATTTCAAGGGAGAGTATCTTATACCCTGATTTAACCCCTCAAATCCTTACTTTGTTAATCCAAACCGTTTTCATTAAAGTACATAACCTCACATAAGATGTCATAACTTTATTTGGTTTGTCGTAAAAATTGTCGTAAAAAAACGAGGGTGTTTTCATTGTCCAACAAAGAAGCACATCTCGGATACCCCCGACTATTTGCCACGTAAACCTTTATTTGTTTATACAGTATAACATATTCTTACACAGAAATCAAGGAGCCTACCACCGTTTTGTGGTAAGCTCCCTTTTTTATCGTATCTTGATTTTCCCCTCAAGCCCTGCAAAGGACTCCATCTTCTTATCCTTTGTTGCTTCGTTATATATGTCCATTGTGGTTGTAATATCTGCGTGTCCCATAATCTCCTGAATGACCTTCAGGTTAGTTTCGTTCTCGCAGAAACGAGTGCAGAATGTATGTCGTAAATGGTGGCAACTGAAATGAGGTAACAGTTCAGGCTCTCGACCTTCCGCTTTCGCCTCCTCTTTCTCTTTTGCATTACACGCTTTGATTATTCGATCTATCGCCCGATTAACACAATGTGGGGATAATACCGTGTTGTATCTTGATTTGAATATAAATCCTGAGTACCCGTCAACAACGCTCTCATTAAATCCACTCTCAAGCTGCTCCTTGTATTCTTCTGTGAGAGCCGCCTTTACATCGGAAAGCATCGGAATTATTCTGACACCTGATTTTGTTTTTGGAGTGGTTATTGCGAAGTGCGATGCTTCGTCCGTGTACTTCCTATAAATAAGGGTGTGGTTGATATTGATGATGTTACCTTGAAAGTCACAATCTTCCCACCTTAAACCGAGTATCTCACCGATTCGTCCGCCCGTACCGAGCAGGACTGTAAAGAGTGGCAACCAATGCTTGTACTGATAGGATTGTGCCGTGAACTCAACGAACTTCGTTTGCTGTTGCTCGGTGAGTGCGTGTCGCTTTGGCTTTTCCCAAGTATGGCTCTTTTTTATATCTGCCATTACGCCGTCCGAAGGGTTGCTGCGGATATATCCGTCACGAACCGCCGAAGTGAATACCGGATGCAGAATGGTATTTATGATTTCCATACTGTTCGGCTTGAACCCTCTATCGTGGATCAGGGAAATATAGAACTTCTTTACATCACTATACTTGATTGTAGTGATGTTCTTTTTGCCAAAGTCAGGGCGAACATAATTGTCGTACATATAAATGTAGTTGGTTCTCGTAGACTCTTTCAGTTCTTTCTTGAGTTCGATGTATTGATCCCAAAAGGAATTGAGTGTCATCTTGCGGGTTTGATAAATAAGAAGGTTGTCCTCCAAGTCCTTCTGTATTTGCTTCTCCATATCACGAAGCGAAGTCCCGCCTTGCTTTCCTTCAGGAACTTTGTCGGTTGCTACGAGTTTCCAACTATATACGGAATGACGCTCACCGTTGCTATCCGCATACTTATATTCATACTTACCGTCAGGACGCTGCGATTCGCCTGCTCGCAAAACCCTGCCTTTATTATCTCGTCTTTTTTCTGCCATAATTCTTTACCTCCTATATCTCATTGATTGTGTCTAAAAACGACTCCATTTCTTTCCTTCGGATATACACCCGATTGTCTTTCCAAAGAACAAAGTCTTTGTCTTTGTGTTCTCTTGTGAGCCGTCTGATATTGCTCTCACCGATTTGAAAGTATTTCGCCGCTTCTACTACCGATAAAAGCGGTTTTTCCCAAATCGGAAGCTCTTGCATTTTGCGGTTATGCCCTTCGGCATCCATCATAATCTCACCTTGTAAGAAGGTTTTCGTTTCATTAGTCATACTGACCTCCTAAATGATATTGCTTTCATCTAAGAACATTTCAAACATCTTGCGTTTCACCAAAAGCCTTGCTCCACCTTTTAAGACAAAAGGTGCATCACGATTGGCAAGCAGATAATCCCTCAATTTCGTTTCAGCGATATTGTAGTATTCAGCCGCTTCTTTAACAGTCAAAGCGTACTTTTCCCAAACAGGGATTTGAATACTTTGCCGATCATCTACCTTACGAGTTCTTAGAATCCCTCTGTCGTGTGTAACAGCTTCTTTCTTGACTGCGCCCGTTCCGGTTATAAATCTCGGTGCTTCTGCATCCTTTTCCTTTTTCACCTCATCAGCAACACTCTCACTCAGTCCGGGTACATAGATGTAATTATTCTTCATATGCTTGTCCTCCTTAATCATCTGTCAGCTCGTGCTTCGTATATATGATACGAAGTCACGAGCATATTGACAAATGTGCGATTTTTCAAAACGCATAATTATCAGAGGGCATTGATTTCATCAAGAAACTTTTCAAAAAGCTCTCGTTTAATCTCAACCTTTGTGCCAATCCATAGCACAAAATCCGCCTGACGGTTCTCTCTTACCAACTGCCTTAAACGATGCTCTCCAATATTAAAATACTCCGCTGCTTCGTAAATCGTTAAGGCGTATTTTTCCCAAATTGGGACGCTCTCTTTTTTTACGGTAGTGTTTTTCTCCTCCATAAGCACTACCTCCGAACGGAACTTCTATCATATATAATGTAGTCGTAACCGCTACCTGAACATTTATCGCATTGGTGCTTGATATTCTCAAACGGATCGAGCCGCCTTATGATGTACGCAGGATTAGATTTGTAATCATTTAAGCACTTACCGCAAAGACACCGAATGTCGTTTTTGCGTTTAGGTGGTCTTTCCACCCAAAAGCCGAGAACCTTCTTCAACCCAACATTGATTCTCTTTTGTAGATACTCGCTATCTACAAAACCGATGTATTTTGTCAGTTCGGACTGGTTTACCGTTCTTATCTGCTCAAGCATTACCATTGACGGCTCTCTCAAGCCGAAGTTATCTCCCAATACGATATGGGATGGCATATAGCGTTTCTTGATTGCGGTCGTCATTGCCGCAATAATGGTTGTCGTACTCGCTTCGTTGCCTTCATCGCATTGAACGACAAGAACAGGTCTTACACCGTTTTGGATAGACTCAGGATTAGTTCCAAAATCGTATAAATAGATTTCGCCACGTTTAACCTTACAGGTGATATTAGTATTCTCCATTTTATTTAACCTCTCAAATATATTAGTTTGAAGGTCGTTTCTCTCCGGATAAGAAATAGTCCCTTCACTTGTTCGGACTGGGAGAGGTCAAATTATCGGGTATTTTCAAATATTTTTTTCAGTTTCTTCAATGCAGCTTGATACGATTCATAAACAGTCGAATAAGATTTACCTTCTTCAGCGGCAATTTGAAGCAAACTCTTTCCTTCAAAGAAATATTTGATAAGTCGTTCCCGCTGAATGGGCTTTAATTGCGCTATTGCATCCCGGACTTGTTCTGCCATTTCATTTGAGATTGCCTCTTCTTCAAGATCGTTTGCAGCTATTTCAGGATGATGTTCTTCTGTTTCTTCGCTGAAATCGAAAATGCTTATGCTCCGTTTGGCTCGTTTGCTGAACTTATCTTCATTCCTAATAAAATCAGCTCGCACGCTACCAAACATAGAAGATAAAACAATAAACGGTCTATACGAGGAGATTATCTCCTCATACTTTTCAATAAGTTCTTCTTCGGTTAAATCAGTAATAATCGCCCATTTTTCCTCTCCTGTGTATCCGGGATATTCGTAACTCAGGTTTATTACCTTACAATCGCATTTGAATTGCTCATCAAGAGCAGTAAGATAGTATGTATTCATTATTGTAATCTCCTTTGAATTTTGAATTTTGGATTGAACTCAAAATTCGGAGATCACGGATATTCAGCTATGTAGCAAAGCCAGTTGTTCAACATAAAAAGAGCTTCCTTTCTGATTTCTCAGCCGGAAGCTCCTCGCTGTTCAGTCATCTGCCGAAAACAAAAAGCCACCGGCAAGACAGAGTTAGCCTATGGCTATCTGTCCTGTCGGCAGCCTCTCATGTTTGCTTTTCGCAGGTCTGGATTAACTGACCGAAGTGTTTTCAAAGCAAGTGACCTGATAAGGATTTAGTGCGGCTCTGTTTCAGCCCGACCTTACCGTCGTTTCGCCGTTATTCAGTTTTGAATTATTTAAGCGACGGGCGGCAACTGTGTCGCCCAATCGTGCAGAGCTTTTGCCGCCTTTGCCCGTTCCGATAGGAAAGCATAAAACTCAAAGTTGTTGTAAGTGTATCTTATGGTTCTTTCATCGTCCCACTCAAAGCCGTCCGGCAGAGCAAGGACGATAGCTTTTTGCTCATTTTCTTCAAATGTGATATAGAAGTCATTATCCGGCGTCACATATAAAGCCCTGACCGGTACTCTTGGGTTTTCTGTTCTTTCTGTGCCGATCAAGCCTACAAACGCTTTTGCCGTTTCTTCGGAATCGACCATAGCTTCGCATAAAGAATAGAAGGGATGTCCCGAACAGCAGAACTTTGTTTTGTAACCCTTAATATTCAGTTCTCGGATTAACGGAGCTATCACTTCGTCAATCTCAATATGTTCGTCGTGAAATCCGGCAATGTTCGAGTCCGCCCAAATCTCATTCGTTTTCAAATCATAGTAAGCCATTTTATCTACCTCACTCATATCGCACTTGCCCTGCGGGAGCATATAAGTCTATTGTGTCGTGCCTTCGACCTTTTTGCTTTCTTACCAAAACTGCTTTACAGTTCTTGCACTCATATTTGATTATTCCGTTTTCATTCCGATATCCATAGTTTAAATGTCCGCAGTTTGCGCAAAACATAGGAACCGGAGTCCAAGTATCATATTTCAATTACATCACCTCATCAAGTTGCTTTGTACCTTTGCTGAGGTTTTGTAAAATCAGAGTATTAAGCTATTATCAAGTGGCAACTCTGCTTTTACCCTCAACAAACCACTTCCCGTTTTCTTCATCAAAGAGATAGGTTTCCTTGCCGCAAATCATCACAGTATACCGAAGTCCCGTACCGCCGACTTTAGTAGAAGCAGCTCGGCAGCATTGCTTCACACGGTCGATTTCGTAAATCTCGTCATTTTCAAACTTTATAGTTTCCGGTCGGCAAGTGCCATCAATCAAATGTCTCGCTCTTACCTCCACATATACTTTTCTGCGTTCTTCCATTGCCTAATTCTCCTAACTCAACATTCCGGTCGGCATTGTAATTTCTGCCTTTTCAGGTGGCAACCTTAGATTTTGACAGAGGACTGCGTTTTTAATGCTGTCCTTGCCGAACCGTTGTCGGATCGTTTCAATACATAAATCGAGCTTTTCCAATTTTTCAATTCTCTCAACATTGGTAAACAAATCAATCTGTCGGGGCGTGTCTTGTGGCACTAAATTGATTGCTTGAATGGTGACAGAACGAATTGGATTTCTCCAATCGTACCTTTTCTCAAAAAGGCTGAAAGCAGTCTTGGCGATGAGCATTGGGGACTGTGTAGGCATATCCAATTTCATCTGCCATTGTTTAGAGAAAAGTGTGTTATCTCGTATGTGAATAGCGACTCCATCCGCACACTTTTGATGAACACGGAGCTTGTGTCCTATGTCTTGGGTTAGTTCGAGGAAAACGGGCCACACCTGCTCGTTTTTCTCTAAATCTCCTACTGTGGTAATTCCGTGTCCTACGCTCTTAATTGGTGATACAAAGTCAGAGTTGTGAACAAGGGAGTGGTCATTACCGTTTGCATATTGCCAAAGAGCCACGCCATTTTTACCGAGCCGTCTTTTTAGAAAATCAGGTTCGGCATTGGCTAAATCTCCAATAGTTCGTATGCAGTAGCTATCTAATACACGCTGCGTTGCTCGACCTACACCGAGCAAGTCCGATGCGGGGAGTCCCCATATCTTATCTCTAAAGGTGTCTTTTTCAATTACAGTTATGGCATCAGGCTTTTTCATATCCGAGCCTAACTTGGCGAATATCTTATTGAAAGACACGCCAACAGAGATAGTCAAGCCAAGTTCAAACTTGATAGTTTCTCTTATCTTGTTTGCAACTCGTTCAGGAGAGCCGTAGATGTGTTCTGTGCCGCTTATATCAAGCCAACACTCATCCATACCATACGGTTCCACTTGGTCTGTAAAGCGACTATAAACGCTTCTTGCGAGTTTTGAATACTTTATATATTCTTCGTAATGAGGCGGAACGATAACTAAGTCTTTGCATTTTTGCTTTGCCTGCCATACGGCATCGCCTGTTTTTACATCAAAGGCTTTTGCCGCATAGTTCTTCGCAAGCACAATGCCGTGTCGTTCTTCAACAGAACCGCAAACTGCAACCGGATATTTTCTTAAAGAAGGATCAAGCATACATTCAACGCTTGCATAAAAGTTATTCATATCACAATGCAGAATGGAACGGTTCAACTTTTTTCGCCTCATTTCATGAAATTTTTGCAAAACCACTTGACAAACGAAATGTCGTGCTGTAATATATAGACACGACACAAATGTCGTTTCTGTGTTTTAGATTATAGCACGCCACTATTGTCGTGTCAATATGAATTTACGAAATAAATGTCGTGTTACAAAATTTTCAGATTTTAAGACGAAGGGGTATGATTATGAAATTCAACGAGAGACTTAAAGAATTGAGAGAAAAAAGCAAATTAACACAAGAGCAACTCGCAAAGATTTCAGGTGTTTCCTCTCGTATGATACAGAGATATGAGTACGGAACATCTCGTCCTCGTTTAGATGCGGCAGAAAAGCTCGCAAAAGCTCTCAATGTAACTACAGATCAGCTTCTCGGAAACGGCGATATGCTTGTCGCACAAGCCGCAGAGAAATATGGCTCCAGAGGTGCAAAGCAGGCTCAGCAGCTTACCGAGGAAGTAACCGGCTTGTTTGCGGGCGGTGAAATGGCACAGGAAGATATGGATGTTATGATGAAAGCGATCCAGGACGCTTATTGGATTGCAAAAGAAAAGAATAAAAAATACACCCCAAAGAAATACCGTTCCGAGTAAGTCCGTTTTTTGGGACATATCTTTTGATAGGATTAGTGTAGGAAGGTATGAAAGGGGTGAGAATCAATGTATGTTTGTAATTCCGAA
>CANQIB010000001.1 GCA_947623915.1 uncultured Ruminiclostridium sp. | reverse complement strand
GGAAAATCCGAGATACACATGGCGGACGATATTATGGCGCGAATGGGCGGAGGTGCTTATGCCGCGCGGCGCGTCGTTCGCACCGAGACGAATTATATCGCAAACCAAGCGGAGCTTGACGGGTACAAGGAGTGCGGGCTTGAAAAGTACGAATTTTCCGCCCACCTTGATAACCGTACAAGCGAGATATGTGCCGAAATGGACGGCAAGGTATTTTACTTAAAGGACGCGCAGGCGGGGACCAATCTGCCGCCAATGCACCCTTTTTGCCGTTCGTCCACTATTCCGGCCCTGCCGAGTGAGGAGGAGCTTGACCGCATTATACAGCAGGACGGCGACGCTATCGGCGCGGATGTAGACTTTGAGGAGTGGAAAAGCCGCCTCGTCGAAAACGAGGACGGAAAGCTGGTGTATAGGGTTGACAATTCGGCGGGAAGTGGTATAATAAATAATATAAATACCTTTCAAGACGCTAAAAGCGTTATCCAAGCTAAAAAATACTCAAAGGATATTTTGGGCTTTGAATCTGTAAACGTTCCAGGTATTGACTTAAAAGTTCTCAATCAGGTCAATAGGGCACTTACGGAATTTTATAGAGAATTTCCGCAACTTAAAGGTTTTATAAAACGTTTAGAATTATCTCAAAGCGGAGTTGCCTCTGCTGTAATGAGGTTGAGCAAAAACGGCAAGATAACCACCTCATTGACGATCAATCCTATTGAAATGTCTGATTTAAGCAAAATTGAGGCTATTATAAAAAAAGAAGTAACAACAGGATATTGGACCGACAAGGACAGCGTAAAAGGAATATTAAAGCACGAAATAGGCCATTTGCTGGAATATTCTCAATCTTTTATAGAAAGAAATGTCGATCCGTTTTCAAATAATGTCAACGATTTCATTGCAAAATATCAGGCGTATAACGATGCAAAAAAGCATAGTGTATCCACTCGTGTAATGCAACAGGCGTTTAATGCTTGCAATGTGCCTTTTACTACAGATAATATAAAGAAAGAATTGAGCGAGTATGCAACTCAAAATTGTAGTGAAGCATTTGCCGAGGCGATAAGCGATAACTCTGGAAGCAGAATATCCAAAGCTGTAACGGAAATTGTTAAAAGGGGGTTTAGATAAATGCTTTTACCTATTCCGGACGAAATAATCGATGTATTAAAAAAAGATAAGGACGGAAAACTTATTCACGGCTTAATTCTTGAAGAAACTGCCACAGAAGAGCAGAAAAGAATACTTGAGAATTTTCTAAAAGAGTTAGATGAAGGTCAAGAACGTATGGTTATATTTGAGGAATGATAAATACTTTAAGCGCTTCACGCTGCACACGCAGCGGTAAAGCGCTTTTCTTATGCCGAAAGGAGCAAATATGGCAAGAAATGATTATTTTGTTATAGCCTGCCGAATTTTATCGTATCTGTACGCCTGCCTTAAAGAGGGAGAAAAGGTCGACGCTGATTTTATATCTTCCGAGTGGCTCGGCGTACCCGAAAGCTACCGCGACTATGTCCTGCGGCACTTGTTTACAGACGGGTACATAGAGGGTGTGCAGCTTGTGACAATAGTAGGACACGCCGAGAAAAAACCGAAAATACAGCCCGATTTTTCGATAACCCCTAAAGGCATTGAATTCTTGCAGGAAAATCCAACCATGGACAAGGCGAGAGATTTTCTAAAAAGCCTTAAAGAGATAGTGCCGGGGATATAAAACTTAATAAATCTACCGCTTTGAATGATCAAGGCGGTATTTTTATAAATAAAACACGAACACGGCGGGCGTTGAACGCCGTGGGCAAAGGAGAAGAATATGGAAAACGAAAACAACACCGTTCAAACTGCGGCTGCCGCAAACGCTGAGCAGAATAATGCCGCAGGTGAGAGCAAAGCCGCGCCGAGCTTTGAAGAACTGCTTAAAAACAAAGACTATCAGTCGGAGTTTGACCGCAGGGTGACAAAGGCTCTCGAAACGGCAAAAGCAAACTGGGAAAGAGAGGAGCAGGCAAAGCAGACCGAGGCTAAAAGGCTCGCGGCGATGAACGAGGAGCAGAAAGCTGAGCATAAGCGCGCCCAAGCAGAAAAGCAGCTCGCCGAGCGCGAAGCTGCGGTCACTAAGCGTGAGCTGACGGCGACCGCTAAGGAACAGCTTATCGAAAAGGGATTCCCGCCGGAGCTTTCGGATGTGCTGGATTATTCCGGCGCTGAAAATTGCCAAAAGTCTATTGAAACCGTATCCTCGGTATTTTCTAAGGCGGTCGAAAAGGCGGTGAACGAGCGGCTTAAAAGCCCTCCGCCCAAAAACGGGCAAAGCGGCGGCGCAAAGGCAGAGCCTGCAAATCTCGCCGACGCTCTGAGAATGAAAATGCAGGCAAACAAGAAAGAAGGATAAAAAATGGCTATTACATTAGAAGAAGCAAAGGTTGGCATGTCCGACAAGGTGGATCAGCAGATAATCGATGAGTTCAGGCGCTCCAGCCTGCTGCTCGATATGCTGGTGTTCGATGACTCTATCTCCCCCGGAACAGGCGGTTCTACACTCAGCTACGGCTATGTGCAGCTGAAATCCCCCTCTACTGCGGGAGTGAGGACCATAAACAGCGAGTACACCCCCAGCGAGGCAAAGCGCGAGAAAAAGACCACCAATGCCGTTATAATCGGCGGTTCGTTTGAGGTCGACAGGGTGATTGCCGAGACCTCCGGCGCTGTCGACGAGCTGGCGTTCCAGGCGTCCGAAAAGGTCAAGGCTGCCGCGAATGAGTTTACCAACGCTACAATAAACGGCACGTCGGAGGGCAGCGGCGAGGGCTACAAGGTAAATACCTTTGACGGACTTAAAAAGCTGCTTTCAGGCTCCGATACCGAAGTAACGTCCGAGGTAGATATATCTACTTCCGAGCTTACCGACAGCAATTATAATGCGTTCCTCGACGAGCTGGACGGCTTTTTGTCGCTGCTCGACGGTAAGCCCTCGCTGCTTCTTATGAACAACAAAATGTTGACCAAGGTTCGCGCCTGCGCACGCAGAGCCGGTTATTACGGTCGGTCAAGAGATGAGTTCGGCAGAACGGTGGAAACCTACAACGATATTCCTATGATGGAATGCGGCAAGTACTGGGACGGCAGCAAAAGCGAAGATGTTATCCCCGTAAGCAACGGCACTACCGATATATATGCAATATCCATAGGGCTTGACGGTTTTCACGGCATATCCCCTACCGGCAACAAGGTGATCCGCTCGTATATGCCCGACCTTAACGCGCCCGGCGCGGTAAAGAAAGGCGATGTTGAGCTGGTTGCCGGAGTAGCGCTCAAAAACAGCCGCAAGGCGGGCGTTCTCAAAGGTGTTAAGGTAAGCGCGGGGGAATAATAGGGTCTGACCTTGTGACAATACCCGACCAAGGCCAGACCATTTACGGAAAACAAGTGTCGGAGCTTATCGGCGAAAACGTCAAGGTCTACGCCGACGGCACGGTAACGGGTACATTCCCGCACGTTGACGGCTATAGCAAATTCAGCAGCAAAAAAGCCGAGCAAAGTGGGAATTTCTTTCCGTTTACGCTCACGAAAAGCGGCGACACAATGACGTTTATCAAAAACGGCACGGCAAACAAGCGCAATATTGCTTGGGAGTCTGACAACGTATTCCGCATTACCGCGCCGACAGATACTTTCGAGGTGCTGGTAGACGGGGAAAGCGTTGTTAAATTCAACTTTCGAAGCGCAACATTGAAAGCGGAGTGATAATATGACGGCACTTGAACGGCTCAAGCTGAGGCTTGACATAACCGACGATAAGCAGGATACGCTGCTTGAATTATTGCTCGATGACGCGCAAGAGGTGGTGCTTGATATTATCGGACGGGATAAGCTTCCCGTCGGACTTATCAGCGCGCAGGTCGAGCTTGCGACAGCGGCGTATAACAAGCAGGGCGCGGAGGGCGAAAGCTCACGCTCCGAGGGCGGAATATCGCGGTCATTCATCGACGGATTACCCGCCGAAATAAAACAGCGCCTGTTAAACTATCCGCGCAAGGTAGGTGTGATATATGCGGCTGATGAAACGTGACCTGTCAGCTGTCGAGCATTACCGGAAATCGGAAAAGCCGAGCGGGTATATTGGCACCGTGAGAGAGCCGGAGCTTATAGGCACAATTTGCGCGGCTGTAAACCCCGTGACCGACAATGCGTCAATACAGCTGTACGGCGAGCGTATAGGCCGCATGGTATCCGTTACCGTACTCAAAGGTACGGATATACGCGCCGGTGATATGCTTAAAATCAGCGATGTAAGTTATCGTGTCATCTCATCGGTGCAGTATAGCGACCATGATATACTGACGGCAGAAAGGATAGAAGATGGATATACAAGTTAAAGGGCTTGATAACCTTATAAGAAAACTTGCGTTTCTCGGCGGTAACGCCGACGCTGCGATAGACAGAGGATTAGCTATCGGCGCTCAGCGCGTGAAAAGTGCCGCTAAGGTGATTTGTCCCGTCGATACCGGCAGGCTAAAAAACAGCATAGAGTGCCACCAAACAGGCGAACATACCTATTCGGTCGGCACTAATGTTGAGTACGCTGTATATGTGGAATTTGGTACAGGGCGGAGCGGCGACCCAAAGGTAGATCATACTACGTCCATTAAAGGAATGTCGCCTCGTCCGTATCTTTACCCCGCCTTAGAGCAAAACAAGGACGCCGTCGGCAAGGACGTAAAGGCGCAAGTTATTACCGCAATAAGGCAGAAGGTGGTGTGATATGGTAGATATATTATCCGCCGTGGCAAAGCAGCTTGAGGGCATAGCGCGCGTGGAGCTTGCTATGCCGGACAAAAACGAAGAATATCCAGTAATAACCTTGTCGGAAATAAGCAACACTGCCGGCGTGATACTCAGCGGCGCGGAGCGTCTTAGCACGGTGGCGATACAGGTTGACGTGTGGGACAGACAGCCCGATCCCCGCACGGTGGTCAAAATGGCAAAGGCGGTTAGTGAAAAGCTCACCGCCTGCGGGCTGACAAGATTTTTCGGGCAGCTTATTTTTGAGGGCGGCGGTATACAACGCAAATGTATGCGCTTTAAATGCGCCGTTGATGAGGTAAGCGATCGAATTTACGAAGCATAAAAAGGAGTGATAGTATGGAACTGCTTTCAAAAGACATAGAGCTACAGTATTGTGCTACCGAGGAGGGAACGTACAAGGCTTTGTACGGATTAAATTCCACCCCCGATATGGGCGGTGATCCCGACAAAGTAGACGTTACAAACTTTAAAGATTCGATAAAACGGTATATCAAGGGCATAAAAGACCCCGGCGACCTCGATTTCGGATTTTACTACAATTCGGATGACGATAATCCCAACGTTACCGAAGAGATGGTCGGCGCGTCATACAGCACGCTGCGTGCGTTTGATAAAGCGGGTACAAGCGTATGGTTCAAACTGATATATCCAGATAAGACCGGCTATAAATGGAGAGGCGGCGTATCGGTAAAACGCAGCGCGGCATCGGTAAACACCGCTATACAGTTTACCCTGCGTACAACTTGTGAAACCGACCTCGAAGATATAACTGTCGAATAACAAGACACTTGACAGACGTCCTTTTCCGTGGTATTATATATAAAAATAATACCACGGAGGGGATATATTTATGGGCATATCAATATTAGCTGTTTTTACCGGGGCGCTTCTTGTTATACTTTTCTTTGCCCTTCTTTTTGCTACTTGGCAGCCGGCAGTTTTAATTCTTGCTGCATTGGGCGGAATTTTAATTCTTTATGGCGTTCTCAGATTCAAAAAAATCAAAGGCGCGTCTAAAATGCTCAACGGTAAAAAATATGGAAAGAAAAAGTACACATTAAACGGAATATGTTTATCGGGATTGCCGTGTGGTGAAGCTAACTGCAAAGTCATAATATATAAAAATGCAATATCCTTTAATGCGGGACGGCATAATTATGATTTAGAAATGAATCGAATAATATCAGTAATGGAAAAAACGCATTCAGAAGTAGTTGGTGCGAAAACAGGTTCGGCAGTTGCGGGGGCGGCGCTTTTTGGAGTTTTAGGCGCGATAGTGGCGTCAAGACCAAAAAACAAGACGGAATATATTATGTTGATAAATTACGTGGGAAAAAGGGCAAATTCAACTGAAACAATAGGTTTAGCGTTTGATAAAGATCAAAAATCCTATGTTTCGATGGCTACGCAATTTATAAATAGTCGAATTACTACAGGCAGTCATACAACATTGTAAAGCTGAGATGTTTTAGAACGGCAAATCTTTCGCTCAAATTTGAGCAAAAGTCAGACAGTAAAATTGAATATACCAATATGCACAAAAATCTATAAGGAAATTTGTGCATATTTTATTTATAAAGCCTCTTAACTTTTGTATCCACCTATGATATTATATATGTGGACACAGAAAAGAGGTGAGCAAATGTCCCCAAGAACAGGCAGACCTACTAATGATCCGAAAAAGTTGAGTACAAGAATACGGCTTTCTGAAGAAGATGTCAGAATACTTGATTATTGCGCAAAAGTAACAGGTTTGACAAAAGCCGAAATCATACGCCAAGGTATCAAAGAGGTTTACGCCAAAATAAAGAAATAAGACGCTGCCCCGTCTACCAAACGCGCAACGTCTTACTAACCCGACAAGGAAATCCTTATCTGAAATTTATTATATCAGATTCAGACTTCCTTGTCAATATTAAATTTTTGAAAGGAAGAAATACTATGTTTACTGAACTTGAAGAAATCAACAACGATCTGAAAGGGCTTTCCTGCATATCTTTTGCCTTGGCTGAACAGGCTGATGGCAGCTCAGTCGATGCAGACGCTTTGATATTCGTCGCAAAGGCCATCTGTGACGTACAGAAGAGGAGCGAGGCAATATTCAATGAATATCGTGCTGAGAAAAAGAGAGGTGACGTGGCGTGAATGAACTGATAACTATTAACTACGACACCGAAAGTCCTACCGTCAGCGGGCGGGAATTGCATAAAGCGTTGGGCGTTGACACTCCATATCATAAATGGTTCCCAAGAATGTGCGAGTATGGTTTTACAGACAATAAAGACTTTTGGACAAATTTGTCCGAAAGTTCGGGCGGCAGACCTGCAACCGACCACGCTCTTTCCATTCCAATGGCAAAAGAGATATGTATGCTACACTCACGCTCCTCGCGGAGCGTGTGACTTGAAACTTCTTTTTGAGCATAAGTACATCTATCGCGACAAGCGCGGTAAGCTAATGCCTTACGCGGACAAAAATAACGGCTTATTTGAGATCAAGGAAACATATAACGAAAAAACAAAGTGGAGCGGTACACAAACGCTCGTCACCCCGAAAGGGCGTGAAACATTCCGCCTGCTTTTGCTTAAAGCTACAGCATAGGGCGTAAAAGCCACAGCATAAAATCGAATAAATTAAGCGTCTGATTTTCAGGCGCTTTTTTTATACAAAAAATAAAATTACGGAGGAAAAACAAATGGAAGAGATGAAGTTACCTTATGTACCTTTTACGGTCGGCGATGAGGAGTACAAGCTGAAGATCAACGCCAGATCCGCTATCGAGCTTGAAAAAAAGCTCGGTGTATCGCTTGTCGAGGGTATGCGGGATTTTGACAAAATAGGAACGGCGACCGCATATCTGTGGGCGTCCTTGCAGGCGTATAATGCCGGTGTCAAGGAAAGCGACGCGATAGAGATTTACGACGATTATATATCGGCGGGCGGCGATATAAGCGACTTTGCGGACGTGCTTACCGAGGTGCTTATAGTATCGGGTTTTTTGAAGCGCTCGGTGATAGAGGAGCTCCGAGCGCAAACAGAAGCAATAAAGCGCATAGTGGCGAGTCCCCCGAAAACGCCGCGCAGCTGATAAAACAATTATATTACCCCGCTCTTGCGGTCGGGGTAAGCAGTACGGAGCTTTGGGAGCTTTCTCCCCGCGAAACAGCGGACCGTATAATCGCGGTAAATGAGCGGGAGAAAGCAAGAAACAAAGCAAAGCTGCGTGAGATGTGTATGCTGGCGTATAACACAGCAGCATTAACGGCAATAGGAATAAACGCACCGAGGAAATTTCCGAAAGATGAAACGGAAATTTTCCCCGGTGTTTTTGATGTGCCCGGTGTAAAAGGTATACCGATATCCGATTGGCGACGCAGTAAAGAGCATATGGACGAATATGCCCGCCTACACAAAGGGAGGGTGAACAAATGACGGTCGAAGAACTGAATGTTATTGTAAAAGCAAATACAACTGATTTTAACAGTAAAATAAAAGCGGTGCAAGCTCAGCTAAACGCCACAAAAAGTACCGCAGTAAGCGCCACGTCGGGTATGAAGTCGGCATTTGCGTCGATGGCTAAAACGGCAGCGATCACTATGACAATAAAGCTGCTGAAAGACAGCAACGACGCCTATCAAGTCCAAATGCAAAACGAGCTTAAACTCGAAACGATAATGCGTCGGCGTATGGGCGCGTCGAACGAGGAAATACAGCAGATTAAAGACCTCGCCTCGGCTCAGCAGCAATTAGGCGTTGTCGGCGACGAGGTACAGCTTGCGGGAGCGCAGCAGATAGCGACATTCGCGACACAGAGCAGCACATTGCAGACCCTTATACCCGCTATGAATAATCTGCTTGTTCAGCAGAACGGACTTAACGCCACATCGGAGGACGCTGTCAGCATAGGTAATCTTATGGGTAAAGCGCTGCAAGGTCAGACTTCGGCGCTTACCCGCGTCGGCATAACATTCACCGAGGCACAGGAACAGATACTTAAATACGGTAACGAGGAACAGCGTGCCGCTACATTAGCCGAGGTCATCACCGATAACGTCGGTGATATGAACGAAGCGTTCCGAGGTACGACCGCAGGGCAAGCAAAAGCGACTATGAACGCGCTCGGCGACACTATGGAAAAAATCGGGGCGGCAATACAGCCCTTGATCTCATCGGCATTGCCTATATTTGATCAATTACTTAATGCGGCGACGCCTGTTATATCTTTTCTCTCTTCGGTGCTTAGCGGGCTTGGAAATATATTATCCGCAGTAAACGCGCAGCTTTCCACCGCTAACCCGACGCAGCAGAAAGCGTTACAAACAGCACTTGCACTCGCGCTTGCCATTCCTGCCGTTACCCTTGCGGTAAAAGGCGCAACAGCCGCAAAAAAGGCTTATACTGCAATAGTAAAGTTTGCTACTCTTGAACAACACGGCTTTGCAGCAGCGTTAAAGTCCACATTAGGCATACTTAGTGTTATTGTTGGGCTGTTCGCCCTATTCGGCATTATGAACAACAAAGCGTCCGAGAGTACCGGCGACATTACAGACAGCATAAAAAAACAGGGCGAGGCAGCCAAAAAATCTACGGAGAACATAAAGAAAGAAGAAGAAGCTACCGATGATCTGGCAAACAGCGTTAAGCGCACACTTGCGGGATTTGATGAGATAAACCGCTTAGGCGATACCGGCAGTACAGTAGGTTCACAAATCGTATCCGATGATGATATAGCCGTTGCCGAAGAGTACGGGTCAGCCGTATCGGACATGATGGAAGAAATAAACGATACCGATATGACAGGCGGGCTAAGCGGCTTTATGGACACGTTCGGGCAGATAGTCGACAAGGTGCGTCAAGGCGATTTAAAGGGCGCGTGGGATGTGCTTTGGAACGCCATAGATAAAACTATGTCAAATGCCTTGGGTGACGACTGGAGGAATTTTACCGGCTTTTGGGGCGATGTGTTCGGTATGATAAGCTCCGGCGATTGGGAGGGCGCGTTATCGCTTGTCATGACCGGATTTAACGACCTTATGCACGGACTGCTCGGCAAACCGTGGGACGACTTTTCGTGTTTCTGGCAAGGAATAGGTGCAAAAATACAATCCGGTGATATAGCGGGTGCGTTGGCAGATGTATGGAATGCATTTAACGAAACGATGCACAATCTTCTCGGCGAGCCGTGGGACAATTTTACAGAATTTTGGGGCGGTATCTACAAAGAAATAGGCGAGGGTGACTGGGTAGGCGCACTCGATAAATTTTCACAGGGGTTTGTAGATACATTTAGGGGACTGCGTGACTTTTTGGAAAGTATCCCTATATTCGGCCCTATCTACAGTCAATACTGCGATTTGATGGAAAGCGTCGGTACAGGACTATATGATATGCTCCATGGCGATACCGCGAAAGTAAATGAGCTTGCACCAAAGTATACAGGCCTTCAAAGGAATTTGAATAGCTATGCGATTTCACAACTGCGCAGCGGTAAGACGGCGGATGAGGCATATGAAGCCGCTCGTGCGAAATACTTAAACACCTCCGAGGCTATGTGGTATTTTGAAAATGCACAGTTAAGCTCAAGTTTCAACCTGGAAGCTGTAAAAGAATATGAAAAAAATCTTGCCGAGTCAGGTCAAACGGATCCCGATAAGATAAAAAAGCGGAATGCGCTTTCAAAGCTGCATTCCGCTATGAAAATAGGTACCTACGCCACCGGCGGTTTTCCCGATTACGGCAGCCTGTTTATCGCAAATGAGGACGGGCCGGAATTGGTGGGTACGCTTGGCGGAAAAACTGCGGTAGCAAACAATACGCAGATAGAACAAGCGATATACTCCGCCGTGGCGCGCGGCATATCGGACGGTATGCGCGGTTCCGCAGGCTCAAGCACGGACGGTGATATACGGGTATATGTCGAGCTTGACGGGGACACCGTCGGCGAAGCTGTGGTACGCAGGAACGAAATCAGAAACAGACGGTTCAACGGGAGGTAAAAATGCAAGATCTGATGTGGATAGACGGTACACTTATGCCTGCACCGCGTACATATACGGTATCGCTGCAAGATTTGGACAGTTCCGACAGCGGGCGTAGTGAAACTGGCGTAATGTATCGCAACAGGGTGCGGTCAAGTGTATATAAGATACAAGCAACATGGCGGCTCACTCGCTCGGACTTAGCTAAACTCGTAAGAGCGATAACGCCCGAATCGTTTTCGGCACGTTTTTTTGATCCGAACACGCTTACGATCCCTACTAAGACTATGTATGCAGGTGACCGCTCGTCAGAGCTGGTGCTTAATGATGATAACTCAAATGAAACATGGTGGGATTTCTCGGTAAATTTAATTGAGTATTAAGGAGGCGGGAAATGATCAAAGTATCTGAAGCGTATGTTGAGGCTGTTAAAAAGTGCAACCGTATTGACCGGCTTACCGGTACAATAAAATTTTCTAACGGTGACGAGATCAAACTGAGTGATGAAATTATAGTTAATAATTCGGCAACGCTTACCGAGCAGATATGCTCCGGAAATACGTTTGAGATCGGAACGTTTTACACAAATCAGTTCAGCATTACCATACAGGACAAAGATTACCTGTTACATAATTATCCCAACGCAAAGATCACCCCGTTTTACGGCTTAAAGCTGCCGGACACTACATGGGAAAATATACCGTTAGGCGAGTTCTGGGTAGATAACAGCTACACTAAGCGTAAAGGGACTAATCACTATTTGACGGCGTTTGACGCGTCTGTGAAATTTGATAAGGAGATTACCGGACTAAAGCTCCAAGGGACTGTAACCGAATACATACAGTCGGCTTGTGCAAAATGCGGTGTTTCGCTGGCGTTGACCTTGGAACAGCTACGAGAATTTCCAAATGCCGACGAGCAGGTATCTATCGAATCGTCCTCCATTCAGACATACCGCGACCTGATAGAATGGTGCGTAATGCTGATGGGGTGCAGCGCAAAAATCGACCGATACGGAAAGTTCGCCCTTGTAAAGCTCGAAGAGAAGGGTGACGAAGAGGGGTATATTTTTGAAACGACCATTTCAGGCGACGAACGTTTCGGCACGGAGTTTTTTGACTTACGTGCCCTGACGCATTACATATCGACTACTATCAACGGTGAATCTGTGGTCCACACGAAAAGTAACTGGCTTGATGATGAAGTCGGACGTAATGCAATTATTTTTGTGCCGGAAAATCCGCTGCTAAAAGGTAAAACAAACGCCAAAGAGATCTTTGTAAACAGTCTAAGTAATTTTTCGGTGGCTTTGCGAAATGTCGAGTTTGGATTTATCGGAAACCCCGCAATAGAATGTTTTGATACTGTCGGAGTGATCGGCGGGCAGATAGATAATAACCGCAGAATGGCTATTTTTCCTACGAAGTTGGTATGGAGATACCGCAACAAACACTCCGTTAGCTGCGTTTCTGCGGAAGTCACGGAAGAGTCGACGATAAAGAAAGAAACCGCACAACCGACGACGGTGGATTTATTAGATGAGGAGACCGAGTTACCTCTTGTGCCGGTCAGAGTTAAGTCGCAGACAGAAAAACGTATAGACGGCCTGGAATATCATGTGATAAATAACGTCGGCGGCGTCGGCAAATTTGCAAACGAGGAGAAGAACAGCGAGATATTCAACGACTATACCTCCAACACCGCGGCGGGTCCTATGCACCATGTCGAGGGCGCGGCGAACCGCATTACCGGCGGCACGGTAAACCATGCCGAGGGCAGCGGCAACGAAATTTCCGGCACGTTCAGCCACGCCGAGAACTCCGGCAATAAAATAATAAACGGCGCGTCCAACGCTCACGCCGAGGGTACGGGAAACACCGTCACCAACAGCGCAAGCAACGCCCATGTCGAGGGCACGGGAAACACCGTCACCGACGGCGCAGGCAACGCCCACGTCGAGGGGATAGGCAATAAAACTACCGGCGGCGCGATAAACCATTCCGAGGGGTACAACAATACCGTTACCGGCGTGCAGTACACTCACGCGGAGGGCAGCGGCAATACCGCCGAGGGCGGAAGCTGCCAGCATATCGAGGGGCAAAACAACGCCGTGAAAAACGGTTCGACTGTCGCTCACGCCGAGGGGTCGGGCAACGTCATAACCGACGGCTGCTCGAACTGTCACGCCGAGGGAGTGGGCAATAACATATCCTCGTCCGCCGCCTGCTGCCATGCCGAGGGCAACACCAACGTCATAACCTACGGCAGCTCCGGCGCCGCGAGCAACGTTCATATCGAGGGGTACGGCAATACCGTTCGCGGCGGCACGGCAAACCACGCGGAGGGCGTCGGCAACGAGGTGACCGGCAAGTACAGCCACGCCGAGGGGCAGAGAAACACCGTCACGGGTAGCGATACCGTGCATATCGAGGGCATATCGAACAGCTCCGACGGCGGCTGCTCCTACTGTCATATCGAGGGCTCGGGCAATTCGGTAAAACAGGGGAGCTGCTGGCATGTGTCGGGACACGGCAACGAGGTCGAGTGCAAGTCGGGCGACAGCATGGGCGGAACGGTGTCGGGTCAGGACAACACGGTCAGCGGCTCGTTTGAAAGCGTTTCCGGCATGAGCAACAGCGTTTCCGGCACGGCAAACGCGGTAAGCGGCTCGTTTAACAACGTGAGCGGACAGCAGCATATCGTAGGCGGCTCTCAAAACGTCTGCGACGGGAGTTATTCGCTTGTGGCGGGGCTGGACAACAATGTTTCGGCTGACGGCTCGGTCGTCGGCGGAATACACGGGACGCTTAGCGGAGAGCATAACGTTTTAAACGGCATATACAACACCGCCGAGAATGTGAAAGAAAGCATAGTCACGGGCAGCTACAACGACCTGTCGGAGGCGGAAAACGCCGCAGTGCACGGCGGGTTTAACACGGTATCGGGAGCGGCGGACGGCTCGGCGGTCATAGGCTGGCAAAATAAGCTGACGGACGCCTCCTGCACGTTCGTTGCGGGGCAGTACAACGAGGTAAGCGGGAGTCGGTCTTTTGTCGCGGGAGATCACAACATCTCAAGCCATGAGAACACCGCGGTTTTCGGGCAGTTCAACGAGGACACCGACGCGGCGTTTGCGGTAGGCACGGGAAGTTACGACGACCGTAAAAACGGAATGGAGCTTGGGCGGGCGGACAATTTCGCCGCCGGAAATCGCTGCAAAGCGATAGGCGGCGCATCGATGGCTTTCGGGCTGGAAAACACCGCGCCCGGCGACGCTTCTTTTGCGGCGGGAGCGTATAACTGCGCAAAGCGGCCGTATACCTCGGCGCTCGGCAAGTACAATCAACCCAAGGATATGGCTTTAGTGATAGGCGGCGGGACTGACGATGAAAACCGCGCAAATATAATGGAGCTGTATTGGAACGGAGATCTGGAAGTAATGGGGAGACTCAAAAATCTTACCCCATTAAAAAATACAGAGCTGCAGTCGCTCATAGCCATAGCGGGCGGCTGATGAAAGGAGAATGAATAATGGCAACGATAAAGTATTTAAGTGAGGACGGCGTACTATTCCTTTTAAAGGACTTATATGCACGCTTCAAGCAAAAGGCTGACGCAGACCACACCCATCCGGACGCGACCGCCGAAACGGCAGGATTTCTGTCCGCCGAGGATAAGAAAAAGCTGGACGGAATACAGCAGGGCGCGACCGCGACCGAGATAACCGAAACGATAAGTGAAAGCTCGCTCAACACCACCGCCGCGGGCGCAAGGGCGGTATATGAATATGTTCGCGACGCTGTCGCGGGAATAAGCGGCATAGACGTGCGTATCGAAGAGTCCCTGCCGGAGAGCGGCGAAAAAGGCATCATCTATCTTATCCCGAAAGAAGATAAGGAAAGCAGCGATCTATATGATGAATATATGCGGATAAACGACAAGTGGGAGCTTATCGGCAGCACGGGCGTAGACCTTACGGGCTATCTTAAAGAAACCGACGTTGTCGCTTTGACGAATGAAGAAATTTCCAAGCTGATAACTTCTGCGGGAGGCTGATATGAAAACATATTTAGGCGAAAACGCCGTCGGACAGCTTGTCCGATGGGCGCTGGGGAAGTTCGCGCTGCTTTCCCATAAGCACAAAAAGGCTGATATTACCGACTTTCCCGTTGTGCTTACGGGCGGAAAACAAACCGCGTCATCTACCGCAGACGGCGGAGAAAATGTGTATACCTTCACCGACAGCGCGGGAAATAATTCAACGCTCACGATTCGCAACGGCACGAAAGGCACAACTGGCGCAACGGGTGCGACGGGTCCTGCGGGTCCTACAGGTCCACAGGGTAAGCAAGGCGCGACGGGTCCTGCGGGTCCTACAGGTCCACAGGGTAAGCAAGGCGCGACGGGTCCTGCGGGTCCTACAGGTCCACAGGGTAAGCAAGGCGCGACGGGTGCAACGGGCGCAAAAGGCGCCGATGGTTTAACTACTAAGGTTTCGGTAGGCGGGACTACATTTTCCCACACAAACGGTACTGTAACCGTGACAAATGCTGCTGTGCAGAAAGCTGTAACACCGAATGCCCCGGTATCAGGGCAGGTTCCCATATACGAAGGTACGGCGGGACAGCTGAAAGCAAGTGGGTATACCATAGCTTCAAATGTGCCGGCAAATGCAAAGTTTACAGATACTACATACGGAAATATGGGCGGCGCAACCAGCTCTGCCGACGGAAAAGCAGGCTTAGTCCCGTTACCGGCAAAAGGCGCACAGGGAAAGTTTTTGCGAGGTGACGCGACTTGGCAGAATATTCAGGATATAAGTGGAGTAGTAAAAACAGCCACAACCGGCTATGTTGCAAAAGGCTCATCCGCCACTGTAAATATTCCTACAAATGTAAAAGGCTTTCTTGTGATAGTATGGGTTGGGCAGTCAGACGGTACCACCAACTGGGGAACAGAATTTTACGGCTCGGTCGGTAGCACGATGTCATCCGAACGGGCTATTTTGTGGCAGGGCACTTCTGCATCTTCGACAGCGGTAGCTTGGTATTTGTATAACAGCTCGGCAAGAACATGCAGGATAAGATGCCAAACGAATAATACACGGTACTTATTCCTTATGTGGTGAAAGGAGAAAAAATGCTGATATTCGAAAACCATAATTGGCAAATGCAAGGTGCTTTCCCCGATACTGATTATACAGAGGGAACGGCAAGCAACCACCCGAAATGGGTGGTCGATGACAATTCCGAACTTGCCGAAAAAATACGGCAAACATCTGCATGGGAGCCCGTAGAAGATGAAAACGGCAGACTTACGGATATAATTCCGCTTGAAAGTGAGGAGTCTGTCAAAGCACAGCTTTCCGCGATAGACAGCGCGACGGTACGCCCTATACGGGCGATTTTAGCGGGTGCGGCGACCGATGAGGACAGGGCGCGGCTCGCGGTGCTTGAACAGCAGGCAGCAACCCTGCGGGCACGGTTAAAGGAGGTGAAATGATGATGGACAGCACGATAATTGTCGCGATAATTACGTCCACTATGGGCGTTGTGGGTACAATAATCGGCGTAATTGGCACGATCTACGCCAAACGCAGCAGCAAGCGCACGGCATTATCAAACGGCGTTTTGTGCCTATTGCGCGCCGAGATTATCCGAAATCACGACAAATATACCGAACGCCGCGAAATTCCTATCTACGCCAAGGAGTCGTTAGAAAAGGTATACACGTCGTATCACGAATTAGGCGGCAACGGCACTATGACCGATTTGTACAAGGAATGTATGGAATTGCCCGTAAAAGGCAAAAAAGGAGGTACAGAAAATGAAAATTGATTGGAAAAGAAAGCTGACCAGCCGCAAATGGTGGCTGGCGGTCGCGGGGCTGATAAGCGGTATAATCGTTATCATCAGCGGAAACCAAAACATAGCTAATACCGTATCCGGCGCCATAATGACCGCCGCGTCGGTGGTAGCGTATACCCTCGCCGAAGGCTTTGCCGACGCGGGAAACATCAACACCCAAGAGGAGGAAAAGAAAGATGTCGAATAATTACACACGCCACGTCCTGGCAAGCAAAAAGGAGCAGCTTACCGCTGACTACAAGACCCGTAACCCCAACTACAAAACCCATAAGGGTATGGATTTCATCGATGACGCGGGAAAATGTATTATCGTCGCGGTGGCTGACGGCACGGTAGAGAGCTGCCGCAATGACGTTATCGGTGTAGATCATACATATAACACGGCGGGCAATTATGTCCGCATAAAGCACCCGAACGGTACATATACGCGCTATCTGCACCTAAAAACCGGCTCGGTTTGCGTCAAGGCGGGACAGACCGTAAAGGCGGGCGACAAGCTGGGTATAATGGGTGAAACGGGCGATAGCTACGGCGTGCATTTGCATTTTGATGTTTGCGTAAACGGCGAGTATGTAGATCCGTTGCCGTATCTGACAGGCGCTAAGGGCTTCGGCACATCAGACCACGCGCCCACGCCGTCTGCGCCCGCAGATCCTGCCGATTTGCGCAAGGGCGATAAGGTAGCACTTTCCAAAGCACCGCTGTATGCTGCGTCTACGTCCTCGAAAAAGGCAAATACCGTTACCGGAACGTACTACATACACAGCGACGGCATTATCAACGGGCGTATCAGGATAACCACGCCGAAAGGCTGTGCTGACTGCACCGGCTGGGTAAACGCCGCCGACTGCAAGGTGGACAAGCCCTCAAATCCTGCTCCCACGCAGACCGCCGCGCTAAAAGTCGGCGACAAGGTGAGAGTGCGCAACGGTGCGCTGACCTATTCCGGCACGCGCCTGGCAAGCTGGGTATACGATGCGGTGTTTGATGTTCAACAGGTCGGCACAAGCGCAGACAAAGACTACATCGTTATCGGGCTTAACGGCCAGGTGACCGCAGGGATGAGGGCGGCAGATCTCAGCAAGGTATAACAATCGGCGAATGAAATAGTAAAGCCGACCGCGCAGTCAGCAGGCTTTATATATGAATAGCATTTTGCTTGTATTTGTATATCTAAATCGCAAAATAGGGTGTCAGATAGGGTGTCAAAATCTAGATAAGCCCTATTGAAAAGCGGTTTGCGCTTAGGTTCAAGTCCTGTCACCCGCACCAAATCGTCGCAAGCTGCATATCGCTTGCGACGAATTTTTAATATAGAAAATTTGAACCGCTTTTATAAAGCTCAGAGCGTACTGCCGTGAGCGTAATATTATCCGCTGTATCATTTAGCTTTCGCGGTTCATATATTTATATAATCGAGCTAGATAAATTTTTAATGTACGCGCCTTTGACGCGGCCGTTTATCTTTGATACCAAAGCTGCCTTTTTTGGCGGAGGCACATGATATGACAGAACTGCTTTTGAAAATATTTGTAAAAAATTATAAAGATGCCGGCGACCCGAAAGTACATTCCGCCATAGGGCGTTTTGCGGGCATAACCGGCATAGTATGCAATTTTCTGCTTACCGTCTGGAAAATGACGGTAGGTATTTTGGCGGGCTCTATGGCGATAATTTCCGATGCGGTGAATAACCTTTCGGACGCATGCTCTTCCGTGATAACGCTGTTAGGCTTCAAGCTGGCGCAGCGACCCGCGGATAAGGATCACCCTTACGGTCATGCCCGAATAGAGTATATAGCGGGCTTGGCGGTATCGGTGCTGATATTGCTTGCGGGTGCGGAGCTGGTCAGGACATCAGTAGAGAAGATACTTTCTCCCGCGCCTTTAAGCATATCTTTAAGTGCTTGTATCGTGTTGCTCTTGTCTATAATTATAAAGCTGTGGCTTTTTATATTTTTCAGGGGTTTGGGAAAGAGGATAGGCTCGGTAACGCTCAGGGCTTCCGCCATAGACAGCCGAAACGACGTTATAACAACCGTGTTTGTTTGTGTAGGCTGTCTGGTGAATTATTTCACAAATATAAATATAGACGGATATGTCGGACTTATTGTCGCGCTGTTTATTATCTTTTCCGGCATAAAGATCGCAAAATCGACGGTTTCTCCGCTTTTGGGACAGCAGGCGGATAAGGAGCTTATAGATAAGATCTCCGAGCTTATCTTATCTCACGAAAAGGTCTTGGGTATCCACGAGCTGCTTATCCACGATTACGGGCCGGGACAATGCTATGCCTCGGTACACGTTGAATTCAGCGTTGCGGAGGGCTTGCTTGCCTGCCGTGACGCCATCGACAGTATCGAAAGCGACGCGCTGGAAAAGATGAACGTCCATTTGGTCATACATTACGACCCTATCGAAACGGGGATAGTACAAAAAAGCTCCGACAAAACGTAAAAGCCGAAAATTAAGATCTTATCGGGTCAAACCGAATGTTAAAGCTACAAAAATTGCCGCAAACGTTGTTACGCTTGCGGCAAAATATGGCGCAGAAAGAGGGATTTGAACCCTCGCGCCGGTTTCCCGACCTACTCCCTTAGCAGGGGAGCCCCTTCACCACTTGGGTATTTCTGCATGGCGAATAAAATTTATTGACTTGGTGCCGCTGATCGGACTTGAACCGATACGGTATCGCTACCGAGGGATTTTAAGTCCCTTGTGTCTGCCTGTTCCACCACAGCGGCCTGTGATGTGACGAAATATATTATACACTAAATAAGGAGAAATGTCAAGAAAAAAATAAAAATAATATGTTTAATTTTTTTCGCGGCGGTACTTGCTATTTTTATGAAAATCGTGTAAAATTATATCCAAGCACAGTTGTCAGTCGTTTATCGGCTGACATAGGATAGCGTTGATATTCGGTTTGTTGCCGCAGCCTTAAAATTTTCAAGGAGAGGAAAAATTATGAGGATAGCTTTGTTCACAGAAACATATCTTCCGACTATTAACGGTGTAGTTACTCATGTGAAAACGCTCAAAGACGGACTTGAGGCGCTCGGACATACCGTGTTGGTCGTCACGGCGGATTCGCGCTTCAATAACCATGTCATTTCCAAGGACGTGATGTACTGTCCGGCAGTCAAGGTCAAAAAGATATACAATTACGATATCGCTCCGCCTATAAGCATAGAGCGGCTGGAGAAAATAAAGAGCTTTGCGCCGGATATCATACATATACATAACGAATTCGGTGTCGGAATTTCCGGCATTTTGATAGCAAAACAGCTTAACCTGCCGCTTGTTTATACTTTGCACACAATGTATGACGATTATGTGTATTATGTTGCAAAAAAGGCGGCTTTAGGCAAACTGGTGACCTCGGCGACGCATTTTTACGCGAAGATGTTAGCGTCCACCGCCAGCGCGATAACCGGACCGTCGCTGAAGGTGTCGGAATACTTTAAAAAATGCGGCGTAAAGAAAAAAATATATGTAATACCGAATTCCGTCGAGCTTGACAAATTCGATCCGACGGATTATGACCGAGAAGAAAGAGCAAATTTCAGACACAGTCTGGGATTTCGGGACGATGACACGGTATTTTGCTTTTGCGGCAGGCTCGGAAAGGAGAAAAACGTTTCACTGCTGCTGAAATACTGGGCGGAGCATGTGCGCCCCGAAGACAGGATAAAGCTGTATATCATCGGAGAAGGTCCGTTATATGAACAGCACATTAAAGAAACCGAAGAATTAGGTATAACCGATACCGTAAAATTTGCCGGCAGGGTAGAGCATGAGGACTTGAAACCGCATTACGCCAGCTGTGACGCATATATAACCGCGTCCTTATCCGATACCTGTTCTATATCCATGCTGGAGGGCATGGCGATGCACCTTCCTGTACTGAGCCTTAGAGACCCGCTGAACGAGGGGCAGGTAAAGGACGGGATAAACGGCTACAATTACTCAAACTCCGAAGAAATGTATCGGTATTTATGCAAAATAAGGGATATGTCCGAGGAGGAGCTTGCGGAGTTCGGGCGGCGTACAAGGGAATCCGTTATGACCTCCGGCGCAGTACGTTTGGCAAACGATCTGCTGAACGTATATCATGACGCTCAGAAGAATTACGCGCTTAAACGCGGTAAAAACCGCCGTATCGTAAAGAAGAGATACCGTGCGGTAAAGCGCAGGACCGCTCCCAGAACTAAATATACCGTTAAACCTCGCCCCGAAAAGACCGCGTCTATCAAAAAAGACGGATTTATCCTTGAAATAACAAGTCACGGTGCAAATCACAATTCGGAAAATACCGTTGTTATGCTGTCTGCCGTTTTCGGAAAGCTGACCGCCGAGCTTCCGATAAGCCTTAACAACGAAGAAACCGTTTGGTTTGCCGATAGATTGAAAAACGGCTCTCTTTCGGACACGGCACGCTTAAAAGAGGCGGGAGACGGCGGCTTTTACATGGACCTCATTCCCGATGGCAGCAATATAAAAGTAAGCGGTCTGATAAAAAGCTGCTCCGCGGGATTTGAAAACACCTTGGAATTTCATAATTCCATAACGATAGAAGAATCAAAAGAATTTGCCGATAAGCTGCTTTCGTTTTACGAAAAAACAAATTAAACCGCAAGTCGTTAAAATCGCAATAGGCTCAAAAAACCGAGCGAGCCCGCAAAAGAGGGATCGCTCGGTCTTTTTTAGTTATTTTCGGATTTAGAGTTTTTGGAGGATTTGTTTTCCTGCTTGTTTTCGCTTTGATTGCTGTTCTTAGCGTTCTGATTGTTCTGATTGCTGCCGTTTGCACGGTTCTTGGACTTCTGATTAGACATTTTATCCATCCTTTCCGATTATTGATAGCGATAACTATCTTTAGCTATTATTTTCAAATAATCGGAAAATATTCTTTATGACATCAAAATACAGCAAGCGGAGCAGGGAGGCATTTTGACGGTTTTACCGTTTACGACCGCAGACCCTCCGAGAGAATATATGATCTTACCGCGTACTTCGTCCGACAGTACCGCGTCGGCTTCCTTGCCGGAGGGGTTTACGCAAACCAAAATTTCCTGCGTTTCGCTGCTGCGTTTATATATCAGAGGATAGCGGTTATCCCGACAATAAACGAACTCGAAATCTCCGTAGCTTTGCAAAGCCGGATTTGCCTGCCTTAATGCTATGAGCTTTTTAACTTCGTTAAGCAGGGAATCGGGGTCGTTTAGCTGAGCCTCAACATTCGGACGGTCGGGAGCAGCACTTGTCGGAAGATACAGCATAGAGCTGTCCGCATCGGAAAATCCGCTGTTTTTGCCGCTGTTCCATTGCATGGGAGTGCGCGAGCCGGTGCGTCCGAATCCGCCTTCCTTTGAAACAAGTCCCTCCATATATTCCATACCTATTTCGTCGCCGTAATATATAAACGGCGCTCCGGGCATTGTCAGCAAAAACGCAAAGCAGCATTTCAGCTCGTCAAAATCTCTGTACCGTGCTATTCTGTCCATATCGTGGTTGCCTGAGGGTATGCAGACAAGTCCGCCGTGCTTTTTGGCGCTTGCGTAGGAAACGTCATATAGCTCGGAAAACTTTGTCGGCGTGCCTTCGCCTTTTTTGGAAAAATAAGGTTTTTCGCTCCTGAACAGCGAGGTATAGCCTTCCGGCCCGAAATGCAGCAAAAAGTCCATATCGAATCCTCCCGCGAGGGAATACTGCGGCTCGCCCCATTCTGATACCATCGCGGCGTCGGGGTAGTATGTTTTTAAATATCCCGTTATATCCTGCCACAGCTTTATCGTTTCCTTGTATTCGGGATCGCATTTTACCAAAGAACCCGCCATATCTACTCTGAACCCGTCGCAGCCCATATCCAGCCAGAATTTCATTATATCTTTTATCGCTTCTCTGGTCGCCGTAGGCGCGGGAGCGTCAGGCTTTTGCTGATAAGGCTTTGTGGGTACAGCATATCCGTAATTGAGCGCGGGCTGCATAGAAAAGAAATTTACCGCAGCGCTGCCGTCACGGTCGGAAATGCCTCTTATGCAGTTTAATCCGTCAGGCTGCTCCCATACGCTGTCCGTCCATATATAGCGGTCGGTAAATTCGTTCTTTTGAGGCTGCATCGACTTTTTGAACCATTCATGCTCAACGGAAGTATGCCCGGGGACGAGATCGAGCAGAATATGTATACCTCGGTCATGACATTGTTTGAAAAGCTCTTTAAGCTCCTCGTTACTGCCGTATCTTTCGGCGGTTTTTTTATAATCTCTTACATCGTAGCCCGCATCGCCGAAAGGGGAGTCAAAGCAGGGATTTAACCAAATGGCGTTAAATCCTGTGTCTTTGATATAGTCCAGTTTTTGTATTATCCCTTTAAAATCGCCGATACCGTCTTTGTTTGAATCCATAAAGGATTGCGGATAGATTTGATAAAAAATTGCATTTTTCAGCCAGTCAGCCATAACGGAAAAACTCCTTCGGTTATTTTTTTCCATTATACACCCAACAGGCGAAAAATGCAATATTATGCGTCGATTTATTTTAACAGGAACACATACGCCAGTACCAATATAAGGTTTATATCTGACTTTTCGCGCCATAAAATAAACGCTACCGCCGCGACGATAAGAAGATCGTCGTCGTTGGCGATTCTTCTGATAATATCCATAACGTTTCGATCCTCTCAGCCGTCCTCCTCGTGCTGTCTGCTGTCGCGGCAGTCTTTGCAGGCGCTGTCGGCAGAATTATTGTGGTCGTTTATGTAGGATTCAAAGTCGGGCTGTTCCGGCTCGTTCGTCATATCGTTATCGCCGCCGAAAATGCTTTTATAATCATCTGCGTTAAATTCTTCTTCGCCGCCTTTATCGTCGCTCTCGTTCGCCTCGGTGCTGTCGCTTACAGCCATGACTTCTTTTGCCTGCGGAGCGTCAGGTTCAGCGGCGACGGCACTTGAAACCGGCTCTTGCTCCCGCACGGAGGTCGATTCGGTCATAACCGCAGGTTCGGGGCTGTTTTTCTCTGTCTGCTGTACCGTTTCCTCAATTTTCGATACCGGCTCGGACTCGTTTTCCGTAACTTCGGAAACTTCCGCGACGTCATCGGTTTTTGATATTTCCGAAACGTCGGCCATTTCGGCAATCACGGGCTTTTCGGCGGGAACGCTCTCGGTGTCCGACACCGAGACCGGCTCATCGGCAGGCTTTGCTCTTTTCAGCATTTCCATAGCCTCCCGCATATACTCCTTTTGCTTTTTTTCAAAATCGTTCTTTGAAATATTGGTATTTTTCCACTCCATGACTTACTCCTCGCTTTTAAAACAGTTTTTCAAACAGTCCGCTGTCCCTGAGATACGGCAACAGCGAGATGAGCTTAAACAACTTGACGGCAGTATCTATTTTCACTTGATTTTCTTCCCGCAAATGCGGTTTCAGCGCAATAAGGAGCTGAGTGTTTTTGTCGGGTTCATTCAGCTTTGACATTATCTCTCCTATTTTCAGCACGGATTCTATGTCTATTCCGCCGAAAAGCTCATCGTCGTTATTGCCGTCGGTACTGTCGGACTTTTCGTTTCCGTCGGCGCTTTTGTTGGCGGACATAAGAATATTCATTACATCGTCTATGTTGTTCATTCCGCCCTCCGACAAAACTATTTTTCCATAGATTTCCTTATCTCCTGAGCCCGTTTGGAGTTCATGACCTTTTTGACCAGCTCAGGATTTTTCAGCACGGCGTTGAGCTTTTGCGCGTCTTTTTCGGACATATTGCCTATCGCCTTTGAGAGATCGCCGGAATTGAGCGCCTCCCGCAGCTTTTCAGGCGTAGTGCCTAATCTTGCGCTTACCGTTTCAAGTAAAGAATTGATATTGCTCATAGCTTCCTCCTTAAATTATATTATGTAATTCGGCGTTTATGAATTTTTCCGCATTGTGTTTGCGGAAAATGTACGCTTTTATCTGCTTGACAGGACATGACAAAAATGCTATACTATATTTGACATATACGGAGGGTTTCGGTTTATGAAAATTGTAGTTGTTTCTGATTCTCACAGAGATTATCATAAGCTCAAATATGTTGTTGAGAAAAATCTTGACGCCGACGCGTTCATACATTTGGGTGATGGTGAACATGAGTTTAACGATGTTCGCAACCTGCATCCCGAAAAGAGTTTTCTTTTTGTAAAAGGGAACTGCGATTACGCCGATAACAAGACGATAAGGATAGCGAACGCCAACGGCATAAAAATATTATGCGTACACGGGCATGAACAAGATGTTCATCGCGGTCTTGAATTGCTGATAGATACCGCAAAACAAAACGGGTGCCAGATAGCCCTATACGGACACACACACCTTTATCGCACGGAGTTTATCGACGGGATATATATAATGAATCCGGGAAGTATAGATTCTCCGAGAGATAAAAGACCGCCGACTTACGGAGTATTGACTATATCGGAGGATAATAAGATAACCATGAATATAGTCGCTATCGAGTACAATGCGCAGGCTTGAGTGTTGCGGACATACTTTGCTTTTCTTTGACGAGCTTGCGTCTACCAATTCATATATAAAAGAAAATGTGAACGACCTTGCGGACGGTACGGCGGTCATCGCCGATATGCAGACGGCGGGACGGGGAAGACGGGGAAACAGTTGGGCGGCTGACCGAGGTATGTTAGCTCTTTCGGTTTTATATAAAAGCCTGTGCGATCCCGTTTTCATGACGGTTATAAGCGCCGTTGCCGTAAGCCGCGCTTTTGAAAGTATGTGCGGACTTGAGTTCGGCATAAAATGGACAAACGACATAATTTGCCGCGACCGCAAGACCTGTGGTATTTTATGCGAAAGCGTAATAAAACGTTCCGAAATGCAAAATTCCCCCTATGTCATTTGCGGTATGGGACTTAATCTCAATCAAACCGCGTCTTTTTTTGAGCAAAACGGTCTGACGCACGCCGCCTCCGTTTATTCTCTTTGCGGTAAAACGACCGATAAATTGACAGCCGCGAGGGAAGTGCTCAAAAACTGCGACGAGCTTATTAAAGCGGATAGGGCTGAGGTCATTGAAGAATACCGCAAAAGGTGCGTGACGCTTGGCAGGGAAGTCAGCTTTACGCTGAACGGCAAAAACGTTCGTGCGTTTGCAAAATCTGTAAATATGAACGGCGCATTGATCTGTGAAAACGAGAGCGGAGAGCTTGTCGTAAACGCCGGAGAGGTCCATATACGCGCATTAAACGGTGAATATATTTAACACCCCCGAAACAAAACGCTTCGGGGGTGCAAGTTGTATATCTATTTTTAGTGTCAGTTCTTTTTTCTTCTCGCCTCATCTTTTGCTCTAAGCTCATTGTTTAGTATCTTTTTACGGATACGGATATTTTTGGGAGTGACCTCCACAAGCTCGTCGTCGTTTATAAATTCGAGGCTTTCTTCAAGGCTCATTCTTCGGTACGGTATCAGTTTAAGCGCGTCGTCGCTGCCGGAGGCGCGGGTATTAGTCAAATGCTTTTTCTTGCAGACGTTGACGCATATATCGCCGGCTTTGGGTGATACGCCAACTATCATACCCTCGTATACTTCTACTCCGGCGTCTATAAACAAAGTTCCTCTTTCCTGCGCATTAAACAAGCCGTAAGTTACCGCGGTGCCCGATTCAAAAGCTATAAGCGCGCCCTCTGCGCGGGTGGGTATCTCGCCTATATACGGCTTATAGCTGTCAAATACCGAGTTCATGACTCCCTCGCCCTTTGTATCCGTAAGGAATTCGCTCCTGTAGCCGAAAAGTCCCCTTGACGGTATCAGAAATTCCAGCCTTGTTCTGCTGCCGATAGGCGACATCTTTACAAGCTCCGCTTTACGAACGCCCATTTTTTCCATGACTGAGCCCACGCAGCTTTCCGGCACGTCGATGACCAGTCGTTCTATCGGTTCACAGCGAACGCCGTCTATTTCTTTAAAAAGCACCCTCGGCGTGCTTACGGACAGCTCATAACCTTCGCGCCGCATCGTTTCGATAAGTATCGAAAGGTGCATCTCTCCGCGTCCCGCAACGTTGAACGAGTCGGTGTCCTCGCTGTCGGTAACTCTGAGCGAAACGTCTTTCAGCAGCTCTCTGTGCAGTCTTTCGCGTATTTGGCGCGAGGTCACGAATTTGCCCTCACGTCCCGCAAAGGGACTGTCGTTTACAGAAAATGTCATTTCCACGGTAGGCTCGGTTATTTTTACGAAGGGGAGCGGGTCGGGAGCGTCTGCCGAGCATATCGTCTGACCGATGGTAACGCCCTCTATTCCCGAAAAGCACACAATATCGCCTATTGTCGCTTCCGTGACCGGCTGCCGCTCCATTCCGTCAAAGGTGTACAGACTTACTATCTTGGATTTAAACGGCTTTACCGTACCGTTGTAATCGCAGACCGTTACTTCCTGATTTTGTCTGATAACACCGCGTTCAATTCTTCCTATGGCTATACGTCCCACATAATCGTTATAGTCTATCGATGACACCAACACCTGAAGCTCTCCGTCGGGATCGCCTTCGGGGCAGGGAATATGCTCGACGATAGAATCGAACAGCGGTCTGAAATCCTCTCCCATGCTGTCGGGAGAATACGAGGCGACGCCGTTCCTGCCGGAGCAGAAGATGACCGGACTTTCGAGCTGCTCCTCGGTCGCGTCAAGATCCAACAGCAGCTCCAGCACCTCGTCCACAACTTCGTGATTTCTTGCGTCGGGACGGTCGGTCTTATTTACTACCGTAATTATAGGCAATTTCAGCTCCAACGCTTTTTGAAGCACGAACCTTGTCTGCGGCATTGTCCCCTCAAAGCTGTCTACCAAAAGGAGAACGCCGTTCACCATTTTAAGTATACGTTCTACCTCACCCGAAAAATCGGCGTGACCGGGAGTATCCACGATGTTGATTTTTATATCCTTGTATTTTACCGCAGCGTTTTTGGCAAGAATGGTTATCCCGCGCTCACGCTCAAGCTCGTTGTTGTCCATTACACGGTCGGCTACTTCCTGATTGTCCCTAAACACACCGCCTTGCTTGAGCATTTCGTCTACAAGCGTGGTTTTTCCGTGGTCGACGTGCGCTATGATAGCAATATTTCTGAGATCTTCTCTTTTCAATTTCCTTATCGCGCTCCTAAAGCGGGAGCGTTTCTCCTTTCGACCTTTGTTTTCTTTTATATGTCTGTGTACTATTATACTACTTTTTGACGCTGTTTTGCTAGATTACTTTTTAATAATTAAGTATAAACCGTATTGTGCTTTATTGTCGATTTTATACAAACGGCTTGTACATACGCAGGCAGGGGAAATGCCCCGGCTGTGCCGGGGCAAGAGGATCAGTTGCAGCCGCAGCCGCAGTCGTTGTTATTGTTGCAGCCGCAGTTTCCTATGCTGTTGCAGCCACAGCCGTTGTTGGAGCTGAACAGGAGAATAAGGATGATGATCCACCAGTAGTTGTTAGAGTTGCACATAAGAGAAAACCTCCGTGTTTTTTTAGCAAGCACTTGTTGTTGCTCACAATACATAATATGCCTCAGCCGAAAATCTGTTACCGTGTTCTTGACATTCCGATGTTTTTCTGATAAAATAGTCCATGTATTGATAAATGATAAGGAGTTGCTTATTATGAAAAAGATAATAACTGCGGGGATACTGGCGCTGACTGCGGCAATATGCTCGGCAGGCTGCTCGTCCGATAACACGTCCGTGTCTTCCACCGGTTCTCCCAATACCGAGGTAGAAGGGAATATAGGCGATGTTTCGCTCCAAAACGGCGATCTGTACGCGGTGATCTCGGTCAAGGATTACGGCGATATTACCGTTAAGCTCTATCCCGACGCCGCTCCAAAGGGTGTGGATAATTTCGTAAAGCTCGCCGATGCTCATTTCTATGACGGAAAGACGTTTCACCGTATAATAGACGATTTTATGATACAGGGCGGAATGGCGGAAAACGATTCGGAGTATGAAGAATTCGGCATTGAAACCAACTACAATATGCGCCATTTTTACGGAGCGCTGTGCTATGCCAACGCCATGGGAAAAAATACCACTCAGTTTTATATAGTCAACTCAAAAACTCCGCAAAGCGCCGATACATTCAGCATTCCTACGATAGAAAATAAGATAAAAATGTACGAGGACGCCGCCAAATCATATGATGAAGGCACGATGGAATATGATTACTATATGTATTACGCGTCATATTACGCAAATACAAAGGATTTTATAGAAAATCTGCCGGACGGCGCTGCCGAAAAATATAACGAAGCAGGCGGCTCTATGTCGCTTGACGGGAATTATACCGTGTTCGGACAAACTGTAGACGGCTTTGACGTGCTTGATAAGATCTCATCGGTGGAGGTCGAGCTTAATGCGCAAGGCGAGCTTAGCAAGCCTGTGCAGGACGTTTATATAGATACGGTCACTGTGAAAACTTACGGCAGCGATTGAGAGTAAGCTCAAAAATATTCAATTAACAGAAGATTTATTATCAGGGAGGAATTAAAAAAATGAACGATCCCGGCAGCAAAAATAGTAAATCAAGTCAAGCTAACGAAAATGTTCATTCCGGGCACAGACAAAAAATCTTGAACAAGCTGAGAAACAGCGGCGCCGACGTGTTGGAATCACACGAGCTGTTGGAAATATTGCTTTTCAATTCAAATAAGCGTGTCAATACTAATCCGATCGCGCACGCTTTGATAAATAAATTCGGCTCGCTTAGCGGAGTTATTCGCGCAAGCGAAAGGGAATTGCTGGAAGTAAAAGGCGTGGGAAACGCAACGGTCCAGCTTATAATTTCTGTGAAAGCGGTTGTAGACAGAATAAATAAAGAAAAAGTAAAAATCGGAGAAAAGTTCAATGACACCGATAGAATAAAGGAATACTGCACGGGTCTGTTTAAAACCGTTGACCGTGAAGAAGTAAGGGTTATCTTTCTGGACAATGAATTTCGGTTTTTGACACAGGAGCTTTTGGGCGTAGGAAGCACCAACTCGGTGTTTGTTGATACATTTGCGCTTATAAATAAAATTGCCGATAAACGTTGTACGGTAGTTATTATTACTCACAATCATCCGAGAGGTACAGAGATCCCGTCACAGGAGGACCGACAGGTCACAAGAAACATTTTCAACGTACTGGATAAATCCGGCGTTTATCTTGCGGATCATATCATTGTCGGCATGGACGGAACATATTCGATGGCGGAAAATAAAACCTTGCCGGATATTTGGCGCTAAACATACAAAAACCTTGACCTTAAAACGCTAATGTCAAGGTTTTTTATTTTTTGCTTATCAAAACTGTTTAAAGTCACACATCGAACGCTTGCTTGACAAACTTTTTGATAAATGATATATTAGAGAGGGGAAAAGATACAGGTAATTGCGTAAAATAAATATTTTGCGTAATTGAGAGGAGCGGAGAAAGGGATAATATGGCTGGTAACAACGGAAAAACGTATAACATATCTGATGCGCCGGAATGTTTAAAAGAATATCTTAATTACCTCAGCGCGATAAAAAATCGTTCACAGCTTACCGTTATAAACTATTACAGCGATCTAAAGCTGTTTTTCAAGTATATGATGGTAACATACGGTCAGGTTCCAAAGGATACGGAGTTTGACGAAATAGATATTTCCGTCATCGACGAATCGCTTATCAAAAACGCCACATTAAACGACGCTTTGGGATTTTTGTATTATACGATAAACGAACGCGCAAATCAAGACAAAGCCCGCGCCAGAAAAGCCGTAGCTCTCCGCCAGTTCTATAAATACCTCACAAATAAAAAGAATTGGTTTAAAGCAAGTCCCATGCTTAATTTGGAACTGCCGTCGCCGAAAAACGCTTTACCGAAGCATTTGACATTAAATGAAAGCGAACAGTTGCTTAGACTCGGCTTTTCTGATATGAAAGATTGGCAGGATCACCGCGACTTTTGCATGACCGTGTTTTTCCTTAATTGCGGTATGCGTTTGAGCGAATTGGTAGCGATAGATTTGAACGACGTTATCCAAAATACCGAATTTGATCCTGAAAATAATACCACAAACGTTTTCTACTCTGTTAAAGTGCTTGGTAAAGGAAATAAAGAACGTATCGTCTACTTAAACGATCAATGTGTGGCGGCATGGAAAAATTATACGCAATTACGCCCCGATATAAAGGGCGAAAACGCGCTTTTTGTAAGCAAATTTGGTAAAAGAATATCAAATCGGCGTGTTGAACAGATAATCGAGGCGCGACTGCGTTTATGCGGACTTTCCGGCAAAGGTATCTCCGTTCATAAATTAAGGCATACCGCCGCGACGCTTATGTATCAAAACGGCGTTGACGTCCGTGTTTTAAAGGAAGTTTTAGGTCACGAGAACCTTAACACCACACAAATATATACCCATGTCGTAAATAAACAAATGCGCGACGCGGTAAATAAAAATCCTATTTCATCGGCTGTAGAGGTAAAGTCTATAGATAAAAATAAGTAAAATTACACAACTTTTATCAATTTTCTTTTGTGCATGATAAACTAAAATTGCATTTTAATTTAACCAAATTGACGATTGAAATAAATTTTTATTTATGGTAAAATAATTTTGTAGGGGTATTCCCCTGCTTTACGGTCATGTGCCAAACTGCATATATATCGGCGTCGACGGCTTTTTCGTTCGATTTTCGATTTGCGGCGGGCATATCTGTCTTTGTAATTTTTTGACACGAAAATGGAGGTATTTGAAAAAATGAAAACAAAAAGGATCTTAGCGGCTGCGCTTGCCGTAAGTACGCTTATTTCCCTTTCGGCTTGTTCTGTCAACGACACGACAACGTCGCAGGACAGCGAAGCAAGTAATCAGACGACAGTTGACGACGATAAGCGCAATCCGGTCGATGTAAGCGATATCGAGCTTAGCGGATTGATAGAAAAGGAAGACGTTGAGCCGGCAGAGCTGTCGTATCTCTCAAATTACGATCTTACCGTTGCGGGAGATATAAAACCGGCATATAAATATTTCCAGGAAAATTACGGCTGCACCATCGTTCCCAAAGTGGTAAGCCCGGACGCTATCGCTCCCAGACTTACTAACATGATAGCATCGGATGAAGCGCCAGATCTTATAGATTATACCGAAAACGTATTTCCTTTGATGATGTCAAAATCAATGCTCACTCCTCTTGAGGAATATATGGACATGAGTGCTCCTCAATGGGCGGGACTTGAAAAATATATAGAAAAATACAAATGGGGCGGACATAACTATTACTATCCGTGGATTTTTACCGCTTCGCCTTATTTCCTTATTTATAACCGCGGACTGTTCAGCGAATTAAACATCGACGATCCCAAAGATCTTTACGACAGCGGGGATTGGGACTGGGATTCATTCAAGGAATGTCTGCAAAAGTTTGTTGATTCTTCTGACGACAGAAACGGTTTATACGGCTATACTTTCACATCGTTCTTCGATACGACCGGCGTGCCGCTCATCTCTATAAACGATGAGGGTATGCTCCAGTCCAACCTTGTTGACCCGAATATTGAAAGAGCCGCAAACTTCATGCAGGATCTTAAGAGAGAGGGTCTTACCATAACCCCCGAAACTTATATCAACGTTGATAAAGACCCCATCACCAACGGTTTGTCGGCATTCCAGGCAATGGGTAAATGGATAATCACCGACTACTCCAAACTGATGACCAAGGACAGCTCTCTTGATATTTTCTTTGTTCCGTTCCCCAGAGATCCGAGCGCCGATGAATATTATATGACTATGGATTCCTTCGGCTATCTTGTTCCCGCAGGTGCGAAACACGTTAAACAGGCTACGGTATTTATCAACTGCTGCCGTTTGAGCAAGACCGACGAATCCCTCAAGGAAGCTACCAAGGAAAGCATTATGAACGATAAGGAATACACCGAAGAACAGTACGATTTCCTTGTCGGCTTTGAAAACATCGACGATTTCAACGGCGTCGTTGATGAGCCTTTCGGAATGGATACCGAATCCGCAACTATTCTCAGACAGATGATAGACAATGTTGTTTTCGTATCTGCCGATGAAGAGCTGAACGGCAAGAGCTGGACTCAGATGAGAGAAGAAAACAGCCCTGTTATCAGTTCGCAGGTCGATTATTACAACGACCTTGTAAAGAACAGCAACGGCATAGCGCCCGATGAAAGCGAAGAATAAAAAGATAAACAAATGCGGGAGGAGCAAACTTTTGCCCCTCCCCTTTTTGTATATTTATTTGTTTCGGACCGTCAAAACAGCCTTTACCTTTTCGTTTGTGCAATATAGATGAATATTTAGTACGATTTTTGATAAATATGTTCATTGAACATACGGAAATATTGTGATAAAATATTAGTAACAATGGGATTTATCGTTGTGATCTTCCCCATTAAAAATTAGGAGGAATTATTACCAAATGAAAACTAAAAAAATTCTCGCCTCTTTGCTCGCGGTAAGCACGCTTTTATCTCTTTCCGCGTGTTCAACGGGCGGAAGCTCAACTGACGATACACAGTCGAGCGATTCTTCCGTAGACGATGATTTGCGTAATCCCGTCGATGTAAGCGATATAGAGCTTAGCGGTCTTGTTGAGAAAGAGGATATCGAACCTGTCGAGCTTCAGTATCTGGGCAATTATGACATTACGATCGCCGGAGATGTTAAACCTGCGTATAAGTATTTCCAGGAAAACTACGGCTGTTCGATAAACGTTAAGGTCGTCAGTCCGGACGCCATTGCGCCGAGACTTACCAACTTGATAGCGACCGGCGAATCTCCCGACTTGGTGGATTACCAGAACAACACCTTCCCGCTCATGATGTCCAAGAATATGTATACTCCTTTGGAGGATTACATGGACATGAGCGCTCCGCAATGGGCAGGACTTCAGACGTATATCGACAAGTACAAATGGGCAGGACACAATTATTACTATCCGTGGTCGTACAACGTTTCCACACAATGGCTGATATACAACAGGGGTCTGTTTGCGGAACTTAACATCGAAGACCCCAAGGACCTTTACGACCAGGGCGATTGGGACTGGGATGCTTTCAAAGAATGTCTGCAGGACTTTGTGGATTCAGGCTCAGACAGAACGGGACTTTACGGACAGCTCGGAACCGCGATATTCGATACCACCGGCACTCCCCTTATATCTATTTCCGAGGACGGAACTTTACAGTCCAACTTCCAAGACGCCAACATTGAGAGAGCCGCAGCTTTCTATCAGGATCTTAAAAGAGAGGGCTTGTGCAAATATGCCGAGGGCAGCTACATCGACGTTTCGGAAGAGCCTATCGTAAACGGACTTTCCGCTTTCCAGGGAATGCAGGAATGGATAATCACCAACTATGCCCACAGAATGCAAAAAGACAACTCTTTGGATATATTCTTTGTTCCCTTCCCCAAAGACCCCGACGCCGATAACTACTATATGGGCATGAGCACATTCGGATATCTGGTACCCTCCGGCTCCAAATATGCAAAGCAGGCAGCCGTATTTATCAACTGCTGCCGTCTGAGCAAGACCGATCCCGTGCTTAAAGAAACGACCGTTGAAAGCATAATGAAGGATAAGGGTTATACCGAAGAACAGTTTGAATTTCTTATCAGCTTCCAGGAAGTTGAGAACTTCAACGCTATAGTCGATGAGCCTTACGGCTTGGATGAGGCTACCGCCGACATAATATCTAAAATGCTCCACGACGTATCATTCCCCAACGATGACGGCGAGGATCAAAGCTGGACGCAGATGAGAGAGGCAAACGGCCCCGCTATTCAGGCACAGGTCGATGTTTACAACGAGATGATAAAGGATAGCAACTCCTAAAATTTATCATAGGTCTGATAACACAAAACCCCGCTCGGCGTTTAGCCAAGCGGGGTTTTTATCAAATTTACTTGTCAGATGATAGTTTTTTCGTCGATTTCTTTTTTAGCCATTGACGCAAACTCATCTACCTTCATAGAGCCCAGATCGCCTCTTTTGCGGCAGCGTACAGACAGGCTTTCGGATTCTACCTCCTTATCGCCTATTACCGCCATATACGGTACTTTTTGCATCTGAGCTTCGCGTATCTTAAATCCTATCTTCTCGTTGCGCAGGTCGGTATCGACGCGTATACCGAGTTTTTTGAGCTGCTCGGCTACTTTCAGCGTAAATTCGTGATGTCTGTCAGCAATAGGCATCAGCACGACCTGAACGGGAGCGAGCCATATCGGGAACGCTCCGGCAAAATGCTCTGTCAGGATACCGATAAAGCGCTCTATCGAGCCGAATACCACGCGATGTATCATTATCGGACGGTGTTTTTCACCGTCCGCGCCGGTGTATTCTATCTCAAATCTCAGCGGAAGCTGGAAGTCAAGCTGTATCGTACCGCATTGCCATGTTCTGCCGAGCGAATCCTCAAGATGGAAGTCGATTTTAGGACCGTAGAACGCGCCGTCGCCCTCGTTTATCACATATTCCAATCCTAATTCTTCCAGCGCCTTTTTAAGTCCGTCGGTTGCGGTATCCCAATCCTCTTTACTGCCCATGCTGTCCTCCGGCTGTGTGGACAGTTCAACATGGTATTTAAATCCGAAAAGCGTGTACACCTCGTCTATAAGCCTTACCACGCCTTTTATCTCATCGGTTATCTGTTCCTGAGTCATGAAGATATGCGCGTCGTCCTGCGTAAAGCAGCGCACTCTCATCAGTCCGTGGAGCGTGCCGGATTTTTCATGGCGATGTACAAGACCGAGCTCTCCCATTCTTATGGGAAGATCGCGGTAGGAACGCGGCTTGCTCTTGTAGACCAGCAGCCCTCCGGGACAGTTCATCGGCTTTATCGCAAAATCGGTATCGTCTATAACGGTAGTGTACATATTGTCTTTATAATGATACCAATGCCCCGAAGTTTCCCACAGAGTACGGTTTAGCATTATAGGTGTGGATATTTCTACATATCCCTCGCGCGTGTGTATCTGACGCCAATAATCTATCAGCGTATTTTTAAGTATCATGCCCTTGGGAAGAAAGAACGGGAATCCCGGGCCTTCGTCCATAACTGCAAACAGCTCCAGTTCCCTGCCGAGCTTTCTGTGGTCGCGTTTTTTTGCCTCTTCTATTCGCTCAAGATATGTTTCAAGCTCCGACGCTTTGGGGAATGCCGTGGCGTATATTCTGGAAAGCATTTTGTTCTTTTCGTCGCCTCTCCAGTATGCGCCGGTGCAGCTCGTCAGCTTGAAAGCCTTTACGGGAGCTGTGGACATAAGATGCGGTCCTGCGCAAAGGTCGGTGAAATCACCCTGACGGTAGAACGAAATAGGCTCGTTTTTATCCGCGTGTTCTTTGCAAAGCTCTACCTTGTACGGCTCGTTCTGCTTTTCCAGATAGTCGATAGCCTCGTCGGGCGGCAGCTCGAAGTGTTCCAGCTTGATGTCCTCTTTGACTATATTCTTCATTTCCGCTTCGATTTTTTCGAGTTCCTCGTTTGTAAACGGAGTTTCTCGGTCAAAATCATAGTAAAAACCGTTATCTATGGCAGGACCTATCGCGAGCTTTACATCGGGATAAAGCCTCTTTACCGCCTGCGCCATTATATGTGACGCGGTGTGCCGGAACGCTCTGCGTCCGTCGTCATCGTCAAATGTAAGGATCTCAAGTGTGCAGTCATCGTTTATTACCGTACGAAGATCCTTTACCTCTCCGTTGATCCTTGCGGCACACGCCGCCTTGGCAAGTCCCTTGCTTATCTGCGCGGCTATCGCGATAACCGACAGCCCGCTTTCGACCTGCATGATACTGCCGTCTTTAAGCGTCAGATTTATCATTTTTATTACCTCCTTACCGCCTTACGAGAGCGGTTTAATATATACTATAAATTATATCACCATAATAAAATTCTGTCAATATGTCTATAGTTGAAAATTCTCCTACCTTGATGAAGAAGTGTGAGATGTAAAAAAATTCAATGCGCTTATTGTCGATTTTTTTCGACAAGCTGAAAGCTCCCTCATCATGAACCGAACCAATTTGTGCGAACAGCACAAAAGACCCCTATGGGAAATTAAATTAAGAAACGAACTGGCTTCGCAATTCAAGCGGAGTCAGTTTTGTTTTAAGCTGAATACGCTGGTGATTGTAAAAGTAAATATAGTCATCAATTAATTGTCTCGCGTAATCAAATGTCTTGATTTTAGTCCTGTAAATACACTCCGTTTTGAGGATAGAAAAGAAATTTTCCGCTAAAGCATTATCATATGGGTTCCCACGTCTTGACATTGACGGCGTAATGTTGTATGATTGAGTTAGCTTAAAATACCCTTGGGAAGTGTATTGAAAGCCTTGGTCACTGTGGAGCTGCAACTCTGCGGTGACCTTTTCTTTCCTTTTAGCCGCTCTTATCGTGTTCAATACAAGGTTTATGTTCTGATTTGTAGATGTCTTGTAAGCCACAATGCTGCGGTCATAAAGGTCTCTGATAACCGAAAGATACAAAAATCCTTGAGAAGTTTTTATGTATGAAATGTCTGTGACCCACTTCTGATTTGGTCTGTCAGCATGAAAATCTCGGTTAAGCAGATTGTCATATCTATGCAGGACTTGGCTGTAATTACAGTACCTCCTGCGTCTGACAACTGAAAGCAAGCTGTATTTATTCATCACACGCAATATTGTCTTTGGGTTGTGATGGATACCTTTTCGCTCAAGCCATATTGCAACGCGACGATACCCGTATGTTTGCTTTGTTTCTATCTGACATTCCCGAATGTACTCTGAAAGCTCCAGATCTTTGGCAGGCTTATCCATGCGTTTGACAAAGCCGTAATATCCACTTCGGGATACTTCAAAGAATCTGCACATTTCGCTTATGCTGTATTTATCCTTGTGACAATAGATGACCCTATACTTTACCTCCGGTCTCACTTCCTTCCTGTAAGAGAGAGAAAATCCCGCATAAGTTCGTTTTCCATTTCGAGAGCCTTGATTTTTGCGTCTTTGCGTGCGATTATATACTTCAATTCGTTGACTTTATCGGTATTTGAGAATTTATCGTCCTTGGGTGGACGCCCTTTTTTCTTCAAAGCAAGTCCCGCAGCTATTTTACGTTCTTTCCCATGTTCCCGCTTAACGAAACCTTTCACTTGTTCTTTGGTAAATCCAAGTTTCTCGGCTATTTCTTTATGCGTTAGCCCTTTCTCTTTCATTTCAAAAATTTCTTTTCCATACATCTGTATGTGTCTGTAACTTCTTGCCATAACAAAACCTCCTATGTTTCTATTATACCATAGGAGGTCTTTTTTGTCACTGTTCTTTTTTACTGGTTCAGTTCATCACGGTGAGGGAGCTTTTTATTACGGCAGTATCTCAAGCAGCTTTTTCTCTATATCGGCGGCTTTTGCGTTGGTCAGAAGATAACAAATATCTCCCTTGCTGCCTATCTTTGTCGCTTTGGCGGATTCTACCTGTTCGGGATAAAACGCCAACTGGTCGATCAAGGTGTTTTTCCTCTCTTCCAGCTTTTCAAGCGTTGCTTTGGTATCGCTCGAACGTATGATTATTATTTCCTCCAGATTCACGCTGATAAGGCTGTGATAAATGCTGTATTCTTCTATATCAGGCGTGTTTACGTCAATTATGCTGCTAAGCACGGAATCGTCGGAAACTTCATCTAAAGAGGCATAATCTCCCCAGCTGATTATTTTTTCGGCAATATCCTTGCAGGACACGGCATTTTGGCTGCTGTCGGACGATACATTAACGTTTTCCGACAACGTTTGAGATACGTTGTTGTCCGAACAGCCGCAAAGCATCGCCGTCAGAAGAATTGCGGCAAATAACGCTGCTGTTTTTTTCATATATTCTCCTTTGGATGTTTAAGATTTTCGGTAAGAGTATCCGGCAGCCTGTACTTTTTTTCGTCCCACCACGGCAGATCTTGGAGCGAGATAACATCTTTATGTGAAAAAACCTTTTTTAAAAAGTTTTCGCTCATTTTTTCGTCGTTTATTACGGGAAAGCCGTCCTTGAATATCGGACGCCAGCCCTCGCGCTTATAAACGAAGCCTCCCCACCACGGCAGCCACCACAGCCATTTTACACCGTCTTTTTTCATTTCGTCGGGATCGGGGATATAGCCACATTCCGACAAAGCCGTGAGCTTGCCGTGATTATATTCCTGCGCATATTCAAATCTTTCTTTAAGCGAGGAATGGTCGTCGGGCAGCTCGGAATATACGTCGTCACCGTAAATGTCATATGTATTGGGATTTACCTGCATACTTTTGTCCTGACCGTTCCACACCCATATAAGATTATTAAGTTTATGGTAGTTTTCCAAACGGTCGAATAAAATATACCACAGCTTTTTATACGCTTCAACATAGTCCTCGCCGTGATTTCCCCACCAGAACCAGTTTCCGTTGGCCTCATGCAAAGGTCGCCACAGTACGGGTATATCCAGCGCCGCCATACGCTTTAGCTGCGCAGCGACACCGTCTATTTCCTTAATAACAAAGCGATATTCCGGCGTGCCGTATTCAACTGCGCGCAGCAGGTCAAAACCTGTCTTGCTGTTGTAATCGGTAGTTTTGTAATAAAACGCCGAGCCTTTGGAATAGTCGTTCATATCGTCCGGCGCATACCAATGCCAGCACATCGTAACTATCCCGCCGCAGGTTATCGCCCATTTTATGGCTCTGTCCGCCTGATCGTCGGGTCTGCGGCAGGTGCTTACTCCCATAAAGTCATAGCCGCGCACCGCCGGAATTTTTCCTGTAACGCGGTAGTATACCAGATCCTCCAGCTCGTCAGGCTGCAAATACTGCTGACCGGAGAGAAACTTTTTTCCGTAAATGCTTTTGAGATATTCAAACAGCTTTACGGTATTTTCGCCGGAATTGCGGGATACAAGTCTGTCCGGCTCAGGCTTGCGGTCGAGCTGTTTAAATAAGCGGTCAAAATCCGTTATATATTCCATTTATTCCTTGCCGTTCTTTTGCTCCTGGATATTCCTTACAGTCCTAAGCAGCAGCTTGGTAGGAGCAAAACGCGAACCCGCTGCCGCCGCTTTGGTCGTTACGCCGGGTATTATCACCAAATCGCCGCACAACATTCTTTCTATGGCGTAATCCGCCACATAAGCGTCGGACGCCGACGGCATGGCAAATTTTTTGATACCGGCTACCTCGTTAAATTCCGTATCTACCGGCCCGGGACAAAGCGCGCTGATAACTACGTTGCTGCCGCTGCTGCGCAGCTCTTCATATATTGCCTTGGTAAGCTGAAGAACATAGTTTTTAGTTGCGTAATATGTGGCAAACAACGGGCCTGCCATAAATCCCGCTACCGACGCCGTATTCATAATATAACCGAAGCCGCGAGCCGAAAAATCCCTTAAAAACAGCTTGGTCAGTATATGTACGGCTTTTATATTTACATTTATCATGTTCAGCTCATCGGAAAGCTCAGTATGAATAAAATCGCCGTACAGACCGAAACCCGCGTTGTTGAAAAGAAAATCAACGTTATATATCTTGGTCTTTTCGTAAAGCTCGATACATTGACTTTCCTTTGAAAGGTCGGCGGTTATCGTCTTGACTTTGACTGCGGGACAGTTGAACTGTATCTCTTTTTTGAGCTGTAAAAGCCTTTCGGTACGCCTTGCGACCAGTATAAGGTGTACCCCTCTCGACGCCATGTTTTTGGCAAGCTCTCTTCCTATGCCGGAGCTTGCGCCGGTAATTAAAGCAATCATAACTTCTGCCCTTTCTGACTGTTATTATGTACGGCCGTGTCATCGACCGTCAAATGTTCAAGATATTCTTCGAGTATATCCGCAGCCTGCTTCGCAAGCTCAGGACATGGACGTTTTTTATAATATTCCGCCGTGCGTTTTTCGGGTATATATGTGTTTTCCGCGCTTTTAAGACCAAGCAGTTCCTTACAGATAATACTTCCGTTTTTCTCCTTAAATCGTGCCGCCAGCTCCTGTATCATTTTATATGTCCTTGCTTTATTGTCAAAATCGGCGGGCTTATCGTATCCGTTTATTATGCCTGCCGCCATAAAAGCGCCGCATAATGTACCGCATACCTCTCTCATTCTTCCTATTCCTCCGCCGAATCCCGATGCTATCAGCGCCGAAGTCTTTTCGTCCAGCCCCGTCATATCGGAAAAGGCTATCAGCACCGCCTGCGCGCAATTATACCCTTTTAAGAAAAGCTGTTTTGCCTTTTCACCTCTGCTGCCCATATCACACCGCCCGTCCGAATGATTCTTCTCTAATAGTATATACCAAAAGTATCACAATTTCAAGCCCTTTGAACGGAAAATTTCTCTTACTCGTTCCATTGTTTTTTCGTCCGCGGGAGCGGTATCGGAAAGCAGATATTTCCTTTCCGCGTTTTCCCATTTGTATTCACCCATCTTGTGGAATGCCAAGGGTTCGACCTTTTCTATACACGAATAACGCGAAAGGTATTCAGCCAACATATTAAGCTGCTTTTCGTCTGAGGTATATTCGGGTATAACGACATGCCGTATCCAAACCTTTACCGCCGCCGCTTCACAAAGGTCGAGCAGATTTTTGCCCTTATCTTCCGCAGCGCCGGTAATACGGGTATACAGTCCCGCGTCATATGCCTTTATATCCAAAAGAACAAGGTCGGTGTATTTTAAAACCTTCAGCGCGTCGGAAAACTCGGCAGCTCCTGAGGTGTCCAACGCGGTATGCAATCCCATGGCCTTGCAGCGTCTGAAAATATCGGCGGTAAACTCCGGCTGAAAAAGCGGTTCTCCGCCCGATACCGTTACACCTCCGTTTTTGATGAACGGCAGGTATTCCTTTATATCCTCGGCTATATCCGCCGAATTTGCCGGTTTTCCGTTTTTAATCTTCCAACTGTCGGGATTGTGGCAGTATATACATCTTAGCGGACACCCCTGAACAAAAACGATATAGCGTATCCCAGGACCGTCTACCGCGCCGAAAGTTTCCACCGAATGGATATATCCCGCTACGCCGTCAGAATTTTTCATGGAAGGTGCGATTTATCACATCTAGCTGCTGTTCTCTGCTAAGGCGTATGAAATTAACGGCATATCCCGATACCCGTATTGTCAGCTGCGGATATTTTTCAGGGTGATCCATCGCGTCGAGCAGAGTTTCACGGTTTATTACATTTACGTTGATATGATGCCCCGCTTGTGCAAAGTAACCGTCCAGCAAAGATACAAGGTTTTCTCTCCTGTCGGCGTCCTCTTTTCCCAAAGCGTCGGGTATTATCGAGAAAGTGTACGATATGCCGTCAACCGAATATCTGTACGGCAGCTTTGCCACCGACCGCATTGCCGCAACGCAGCCCTTTATGTCCCGCCCGTGCATGGGATTTGCGCCGGGAGCAAAAGGCTCTCCCGCTTTTCTTCCGTCGGGTGTCGCGCCGGTCTTTTTACCGTAAACAACATTTGAGGTAATGGTAAGGATTGACAGAGTAGGCTCGGCGTTGCGGTAGGTCTTATGCTTTTTGAGCTTTTGCATAAACGCTTTTACTATCATTACGGCGATAGCGTCCGCGCGTCGGTCGTCGTTTCCGAATTTCGGAAAATCTCCCTCCGTCTGAAAATCCACCACTATTCCCTGCTCGTTTCTTATAGCGTGGACCTTTGCGTATCTTATCGCGCTCAAGCTGTCCGTAACTACAGAAAGTCCTGCTATACCGCATGCCATGGTTCGCTTTACAATGTCATCGTGAAGCGCCATTTCCAAACGTTCATAGCAATATTTATCGTGCATATAATGAATGATATTAAGCATATTGATATACAGCCCCGCCAGCCATTCAAGGATATGGTCGAAATTATACATGACTTTCTCGTAATCGAGTATATCATCGTTTATCGGAGCGAACGGCGGAGCGATCTGCTCGCCGCTTTTTTCGTCCTTGCCGCCGTTTATGGCATAAAGCAAGGCTTTGGCAAGGTTTGCCCTCGCTCCGAAAAACTGCATTTGCTTGCCGGTGCGCATTGCCGATACACAGCAAGCGATGGAATAATCATCTCCGTGTATATCTCTCATTATATCGTCGTTTTCATATTGTATCGAGGAGGTTTTCACCGAAATATCGGCGCAGAAATCTTTGAAGTTTTTCGGGAGATCTTTGCTGTACAATACAGTAAGATTAGGTTCGGGAGCGGGACCCAGATCATGCAGCGTATGCAAAAAGCGAAAGCTCATTTTTGTGACCAGCGGTCTGCCGTCGAGCGCCATACCTCCGATAGACTCTGTCACCCATGCGGGATCGCCGGAAAAAAGTTCATTATATGACTGCGTGCGCAAAAACCGCACCATTCTCAGCTTCATTATGAAATGGTCGGTAAATTCCTGAATTTCTTCTTCGGTATATCTTTTGTTTTCAAGATCTCGGTGCGCATATATATCCAGAAAGGTCGAGATCCTGCCTATCGACATAGCAGCGCCGTTTTGTTCCTTTACCGCCGCAAGATAGGCAAAGTATATCCATTGAAATGCCTCTTTTGTATCCTTTGCGCCCAAGGAAATGTCAAATCCGTATGACTTCGCCATTTCTTTCAGCTCGTTGAGCGCCCTTATCTGTTCGCTCAACTCCTCGGAATGACGGATATATTCCTCATCGCAGGGTATGCCCTCCAGCATCGCCTTGCTTCGCCGCTTTTGAGCTATCAGAAAATCAACTCCGTACAGCGCTACCCTGCGGTAATCGCCTATTATCCTTCCCCTGCCGTAAGAATCCGGCAGTCCCGTGATTATGCCGGAATGCCGCACTTTCCTCATTTGCTCGGTATATACGTCAAATACCCCGTCATTATGCGTTTTATGGTATTTAAATATCTTTTCGACCTCGTCGTCGGTCTTTCTTCCGTACGATTCAAGAGAATTACGCACCGAGCGCATTCCGCCGAAAGGCATTATCGCTCTTTTAAGCGGACAGTCGGTCTGTAAGCCGACTATTTTCTCAAGGTCCTTGTCGATATATCCCGCTTTGTATGCGGTTATCCCCGATACTGTATCGGCGTCTATATCGTATACTCCGCCCCGTTCCCTTTCGGTATGCATAAGCGCTTTGACCTTATCCCACAGCTTTAAGGTTGCCTCCGTCGGCTTTGCCAGAAAATCCCCGTTCCCGTCGTAAGGCGTATAATTTTTTATTATATAGTCCCTGACGTCTATATCCGCGCTCAAAAAATCAATATCATCGGTATAATAGCTCATTGTTTTGCTCCCTTTTCGTTATTTGTTCAAAGCTCCTTTGATGATATTATTTCGTAAAATCGCCGTAATATGTAAAAAGACCTTTTTGTTTTGACAAATAAAAACGGCAGATAAACACCTGCCGTTTTAGGAATATTAAATTTTACGTTTGCCGTCAAACTTTGATCCTCGGTATGCGCTCACATCTGGTATTGTCGCCGTGGTCGCTTCTTCCGCATTTAGGACAAACGTCGCCGATTATGCCGGTAAATCCGCAGCACGGATCTCTGTCAACCGGATGATTTATCGAGCCGTAACCGATACCCGACTCTTTCATACATCTTATTATCTGCTCGAACGCTTCAAGATTTTCAAGCGGGTCGCCGTCTAATTCAACATAGCTTATATGTCCGGCGTTGGTAAGCTCATGATACGGAGCTTCCAGCTTTATCTTTTTGAATGCGTTTATCGGGAAATAAACGGGGATATGGAAAGAGTTGGTATAATAATCTCTGTCGGTAACGCCCTCTATCTTGCCGAATCTCTTGCGGTCGATACGAACGAACCGTCCCGAAAGTCCCTCTGCGGGAGTTGCAAGCAGCGAGAAGTTAAGCCCCGTTTTCTTGCTTTCCTCGTCCATTCTTGCACGCATACGGGTAATTATCCTAAGTCCCAGACGCTGCGCCTCTTCACTTTCTCCGTGATGTACGCCTATAAGCGATTTAAGGCACTCCGCAAGTCCTATAAAGCCCATGGAAAGCGTGCCGTGCTTCAGTATTTCGCCCACGGTGTCGTTCGGGCTGAGCCTGTCGGAATCTATCCATATTCCCTGCCCCATAAGGAACGGGAAATTCTTGACCTTTTTCTGCGACTGTATCTTAAATCTGTACAGCAACTGGTCAATAACAAGATTCATCTTGTCTTCAAGCAGTTCAAAGAATTTAACTATATCTCCGCCCGCAAGTATGCCGAGTCTGGGCAGATTTATGGAAGTAAAGGAAAGATTTCCCCTGCCGGTGACTATCTCTCTGGAACGGTCGTGAACGTTTCCTATTACTCGCGTGCGGCAGCCCATGTAAGCGATTTCCGTATTGTAATCGCCGGGCTTATAGTATTGAAGATTGTACGGAGCGTCAATGAACGAGAAATTCGGGAAAAGGCGCTTAGCCGAAACTCTGCACGCCAGCTTGAACAGATCGTAGTTCGGTTCTCCCTCGTTATAGTTTATGCCGTCCTTTACCTTGAATATATGTATCGGGAAAATAGGCGTTTCGCCGTTTCCGAGTCCTGCCTCGTTGGCAAGCAGTATATTTTTGATGACCATTCTGCCTTCCGGCGAGGTATCTGTGCCGTAGTTTATGGAGGAGAACGGAGTTTGCGCGCCCGCACGACTGTTCATGGTATTGAGGTTATGTACCAGCGCCTCCATAGCCTGATAAGTAGCTCTATCGGTCTCGGTGTAAGCGTGCTTTAACGCAAATTTCTGTATACGCTCTATCACATCGTCTGTAATATCGGGGCATATTTCCTTTATATAGGGCTTTTCTGCGGCGGAAAAACCGTTATCGTTGGCAATTATGGGGGTAAGCTGCTGCTCGTCCTCCAGCTTTTTCATATACGCCTTTACCTTGGGCTCTACGGTTATGGCGTCGTCTACACCGCCGATAAGCTCAATGGCGCGTATTATGTTTTGAGTATATCTGTGTTTATAGGTCTTTTTTACGCCGCCCGCCATCGCATAGTCAAAATTCGGTATGGACTGTCCGCCGTGCTGGTCGTTCTGGTTGGACTGTATCGCTATGCACGCGAGAGCGGAATAACTGCCTATCTCGTTGGGTTCTCTGAGTATGCCGTGACCGGTGGAAAATCCGTTTTTAAACAACTTTATAAGGTCTATCTGACAGCAGGTGGTGGTGAGCGTCAAAAAGTCAAGGTCATGTATATGGATATCTCCCTCTAAGTGCGCCTTGGAATGTTCGGGAGCGAGTACATACATTTCATTGAACTGCTTTGCGCCCTCGGAACCGTATTTAAGCATCGTTCCCATCGCGGTATCGCCGTCGATATTCGCGTTTTCGCGCTTGATATCGCAGTCACGCGCCGCTTTAAAGGTAAGGTCCTCGTATATCTTCATCAGACCCGTATTCATTTCTCTTACGCGGGTACGGTCCGCCCTGTATAATATGTACGCTTTCGCGGTCTTGGCGTGTCCGTTTTCGACAAGTGTTTTTTCGACCGCGTCCTGTACCACTTCCACCGTAGGAAATTCACCCTGCGGAATGGTCTGCTCCAGGTATTCGCATACCTTTTCGGCAAGCGCGCTTGCCTCGTTGTAATCATTTCCTCCCACCGCACGCGCCGCTTTATATATCGCATCGGCGATTTTTTCAATATTGAACGGTACGGTGCGTCCATCTCTTTTTTGGATCCTTGTAAGCATTTCAATTTCCTCTCTGTAATAAAGAATGACCACAATATGTTGTGTATCTGCAAAACTCAATAAATATTATATAGTGTTTCGGCAATTTTGTCAATAGTTTTTTATTAGTTATATTGAAATAAAAACAGAGATAAAATTTAGTGAAAACGACAAATTTTTTTAACTGCCGCAAAAAGCGCTCCCGTTTAAACATCGGGAGCGGCGATTATTTATTCGGAAGTGTCAAATTCCCGCAGGAATTTTAAATTATCGTTGGCGATGATCGCTTTGCACCAGTTTTCGGCGACATACCACTCTTTGCAGTCGTTTCCCCAAGTCCACGGGACGTAAAATGAGCCGTCGGGCTGCTGGTTGGATTTTATAAAGCCGCATTCGGCGCGGGAAAGCTCCTCCAAGCTCTCGTTATAGAAGCGGTCGGAGCGTGACGATATAAACGTTGACAGCGTAGGGATATACTCCCACCAGCGTGAAACGTCACGGCAGATGGATCTGTCAACCGTTTCGTCTATCTTTTTTAAAAGCGTTTCACCGTCAAACGAAACAAAACCGGCGTCCCTGCAATCCTCATACATGGTGATAAAGCACCGTATGATATGCCGTTCAACAGGAGCGTATTTTATAAACCAATTTACAGCCTCGCTGACTATCTTACAGCCTTTATTGTAAAGGGGACTGTCTTTTTCGGCGTATTTGACTATAGTTCCCGCAAGCGCGGCAGTCGGATTGTATTCAAAAATGTTGCCGTTTTCGGAATATTTCCACCAAACCGCGCGCTTTTTCATAAACAGTCATAAGATATCCTTTCGTCAGACGGTCAAACCGCCAAGTAGTGGTTCACCAGTATTATACTTAGAATGATATTAAACAAAAATCCCACTACCATATACGGTATCTTCATTTTCTTGGAATTAAGCATACAAGACGCCGCGCCTATCCAGATACATGACGCCATTGCGGAGATAAGTATCACCGCAAGCGCCGTCGTATCGGACATTTCAATTTTGAGCAGCTTGGTGCAGATGAAATTTGCAACGGAGTTTGCCAACGGAAGTATTCCGAGCGGAACGGTGGCAAGCACCCATCTGATCCTGTTGGCGTGAGCAAAGGAAAACACTATCGCAGCAAAGATCAGAGTTATAACGAAACATTCGATTGCCATAATAAGTTTTCCCTCGCTTTCTTTTTATTGCGCCATGTTATTGAATATCGAAACCGCAGTCGAATTGTCGGCGGTTATGATAACTGCGGCATATTGCCCTTTGACAACGACATTGCTGCTGTCAAATTTATACATTTCATCGGGTTTATAATCTTCAAATGAGGTTTTTTGTTTTTCTACACGTTCCTCAAGCACGCTTTTAGCCGCGCTCGCATCATCGGCAGATGCCATTTTGAATACCGCTATCTCATCGGGAGCAGCCCCCGAACCGCATATAAATGCGCTTACGCTTTCGACCTTGGCGGTATCTATATCGTAATAATCGGTTATCCTTTCGGAAATATCCGCCATTGAGGGGAATTTAACGTCTTCCTGTATCTTTGCGGTTATTTCGGCAGCTCCGGCAGCCGTAGTGTTCTCTCCGCTTGCGGAAACATTTTCCGCCGCTGACGAATCGTCATTGTTTGCCGTGCCGCTGCCGCACGCCGTTAAGGAAACTAAAGACAACGCCGCAAGCACGGCGGCAAAATATTTTAATTTGGACTTCATGATTTTTCAACCTTTCTTTTTATTGTAATTTTGACTGAACGACCGAAAGCATGACTTTATAAGTCTCTCCCATAAAGTGGATACCGTCATATTCGGCATAATCGGGATCGAAATAACCGCTTTCGTCGATAAGAACGCTGTAGAGATCGATGTATGTTATTCCGTTATCCTCGGCATATTGTTTAACCAAACTGTTGTATTCTTTTACAATGTCCAGCGTTATCATATTTTCGTCGCTCGCCTCTGCCTCGGCGGTAATGGGAGGCGCGGAGATAACCGCCAGCTTTCCGTTGAACATATCTTTAAGCAATCCCAGGGTGTTGTTCATGGAATCGGCGATATCCTTTGTATCTCCGTATCCGAATCCGTTTGTACCGAGCATCACCACTATCTTTTTGGGCTTTAAGGACGCTATCGCGTCTTCACAGGTCTTGCCGTCTATTTCGGTACTGAACAGCGTTGACGGCGCAAGTCCCTGAACCGCGAAAACGTTGTCGGCGTCCAAAAATCCGTAAAGGCTCAGACCCGTGCTTATCGAGTCGCCGATAAAAAGCGTGTCGGAGAAGAAATCCCTGTCATATTCGCCGGACGCAACGGTCTGCGACGAATTGTCTTCCGATGATACGTCGGTCGAGCTGTCCGTACCCTCCGAGTCGTTATCCGAGCTTTCCGCCGGTTGCGACAATTCCTCCGGCTCTGTCTGAGGCTGTGACACATATTCGGTCACCGGCGTGAACGGAGGCTCCGAGGATACCTCCGGCGCGTTTCCCGTAATGACATTATATGTAAAATAGCACGCCATACATATTACCAAAACCACTATGAGATTTAGAAATACGGTCGAAGCTCTTATGGAAAATCTGTTTTCTTTTTTTAAATTTTTACCCGAGGCATCTTTTTTATTTTTTTCCTGAGTTTCCAAAAAACAACACCTCTCTTTCGCTTTGTTTATTATACTTCATTTTGGAAAAATAATCAATACTTTTTTTGTAATTACATAAAGCGGTCAAAACCCGCCTTTGAGCTTTAAATAAAAAAACGGCGCATGATATGCACCGAATTTTTAATGTGCCGATTTAGTCGGAAACATAAGGAATAAGCGCGATCTGTCTTGCCTTTTTGATCGCGGTGGTAAGCTCTCTCTGATGATATGCGCAGCAGCCCGTTACCCTGCGGGGCAGGATCTTATAACGTTCCGTCATGCACTTTTTGAGCTTTGCAACGTCCTTATAATCAATAAACTCCGCTCTGTCCGCACAGAATGCGCAAACCTTTTTCTTTGCACGTTTAACGGGACGGGCTGCGGGTCTTTCGGTTTTTTCCTTTTCAGGCATTTGTCAAATCCTCCTTAATTGATCTTAAAACGGATAATCGTCATCGTCGTCCGATTCGGTGAAGTCCGCGGGAGCACCCTGACTTACCGCGGGAGCGGTATTCGAGGACTCGGCCGGATGAGCCGGTGACGGATAATTCTGATAAGGCGACGGCTGACCGCCGTTTGCCTTTTCTCCTGTAAAGCAGGCACGATCCGCTATTATTTCGGTCGTATAAGCCGTATTTCCGTTTTTATCGGTATAGGAACGGGTCTGAAGTTCGCCTTCTATCAGTATCATGCGTCCCTTTGCGAAAAATCTTGAAATAAATTCCGCCTCGTAACGCCATGCAACTACATTAAAGAAATCGGACTTTCTTTCTTCGCCCTTTGTCTGATATCTGCGGTCGACAGCTATACGGAACGACAGCACGGAAACGCCGGACTGAGTGGTTTTCAGCTCAAGATCGTTTGCTATACGTCCCATCATAATAACTCTGTTATACATTTGCCTGCCTCCTTGAATAAGCGTGTCACTTGCGTACCGTTACCAATGAACGGAGAACGCCGTCGGTAATGTTGATTATACGCTCGAATTCCATGGGGAAATCAGGCTTTGAATCAAAGCTGTAAACTACATAATAACCGTCGGTCTCGTAGTTTATCTCGTAAGCCAACTTACGGTTGCCCCATTCATCAACATTAACCAATGTTCCGTGCTCTTTGATAAGATCGGAGAATTTCTCTACGAGCGCCTTTACCGCTTCCTCGCCGTTTTTAAGAGAAAGAACGACAACAGCCTCGTACTTTTCGCTGAGCTTTGCCATCAGTTTGCACCTCCTTTTGGATTACGCCCGCATTTATAATGTGAGCAAGGATATTTTGAGCATAGCGCCCAAGCCTAATAATTATAACAGACAAAAGGAAATTTGTCAAGTGTTTTTGACAAAAAATTGAAAATTCAGATATGCCCGAATATCAGCAGGAACAGTCCCAACAATAACGGCTGGTGCAGAACATATATCCATAATGTGTACTTTCCGCAGACCGCCAGCGGCTTACAGTGTGTTTTGTAGAAGAAATCCGGCATACGGTCCTCCACGGCGTATTTTCCGATATACGAACCTGCGATAAATACAAAGAACCACGGCAGCAAAGGAAAATAATCAAGAGATTGAAAACCGTTTTTGATAAATCCGAGAGGAAACAGCAGCCCCGCGTCATATATAAATCGCGGAAGCGCTATACTAAATTCTTTTATAGGACCGAGATAACCCGAAGATATTCCTCTTGTCAGCAAAAACAGTATTATGCAAGCCGGTACGGCTATTTTTACGGGTATCTTTAGCAGATATTTTTCCGTGACCGCATATATCATCATTGATACGCCCATAAAATGAAGTATGCCGAACAGTATAGGCGCATCCGGCGCAAAAAACGCAAATATAAAGGTTATGACCATGCCGATGAAAAAGCACTCTATTCCCCTTTTGGCGTTGTTGCGGGAATATCTGCACGCCATTCCCGATATGAACATGAACATACCGGCAAAAATATCCCTTATTATCCCGAACCACCCGTCAAACATTATCGGGATATGGACGCCGTAGGTGTAATTCAGATCGAACATCGCATGATAAAACACCATGCACAGTATGCAAAATCCGCGCACCTCGTCCATAAATCCCGCGCGTCTGTAGCGCGGCTTTTCAACGTTCGTTTCACTCATAGATACTATCGCTCCATCGGACGTTCGTTAATTTTTCCCGAACGCCTACCGTAGATTTTTGATAAAAAGAAACAGATCCGTAAATAATTATACATTATTACGGTAAAACTTTCATTATGCAATTTAAACAATTTTGCTGCCTTATCAGTAGGCATTTTCTATAAAGATTACGGTCAAATTGCTGTTGAAATATAAACGGGTTTATGTTATTATATGAAAGAAACAAAAGGGATCTTTGGAGGGATAATTTTGCTTATTGCCAAAATAACTGACAGCGATTTCTACGGCGGCGAGCCTCAATATGTGGACGACCAGACAGGATACAACATAAGAGGCGTGCTGTATGATCACAACGGCAATCTGGCACTCATGAAAATTGAAAATACGGAATATTACAAGCTCCCCGGAGGCAGAATAGAGATCACCGAAACTCCTGAGCAGGCGTTTATAAGAGAGATAAACGAACAGACGGGATATAACGCCGAGATAATCGCGTATCTCGGTTGGATAGAGGAGCATAAGCTGAAAAAAAAGCTGTGTACGGTATCGCATTGCTTTGCCGCAAGAATAACAGACGATAAATGTGACGACGATGTTCTTGAAAACGCGCAAAAACGTCTCGGCTTTAAGCTGGAATGGATAGAAAGCTCAAAGGCTATGGAGATGTTCACCCGTTTTGACAGCGAACAAAAGGATTATCAGATAAATTTTACGGTCAAGCGCGAGCTGCTGATAATGCAAAAAGCCGAAACCGCAATAAAAGAAAAGGACTGCTGAAAAATGGACGACAATGAGATAAAAACCGCCGAAGATAACAACGACGACATGACGGTCGGCAGACAGGAGGGCGAACGCATTTCGTTCAAGGTAAACGAAAGCCCCGCTCCCGAACGAAAATGGACCAAGAAAGATAAACGCGCCGTATGGATAATTGCCGTGGCAATAACCGTTATCGCCGTCGTTGCGATATTTTTCATTCAAAGCATAGATTACAACAATTTCAGGTTATTCGGATAATATGAACAAATATATTATACGCTTTCGGCTTTGCCCGAAAGCGTATTTTATAAACGGATTTTTTGTAACTCACACGACCGCCGACGAACCCGTCAGCGTGGGCGTAAATACGAACGGCTCCGCGGTATTGCGGCAGACGGTGGTTTTGCCGCCGCAAAAATCGGCGGTCAGCTTGTCGTTTGCGCAAAATCGCCCTTCGATTATCCCCATAGAAACGGCGTTTTCTATTTCCGACGTAAGCAGCTTTCTCAGCGGTCTTGCCCCTCCGCCGATTTTTTGCGCCGCGTCGCAAATATGGCGGACAAGCCTTTCCGTCCAGCCGAAGCCTATCCCCTGCCTTTGACATTTTTGCTCCAGCTCGGATAGCAGCAGACCGCATATTTTGAAATAGTCGTCTTTTTCCAGCGGTTTAAAAGGTACTATTTCGTCTATCCTGCTTAAAAGCTCCGCTCGAAAATATTTTTTCAATTCAATCCTTATCATTTCTCCATTGTCGGTTTCCCCGCCGGTAAAGCCTATTGGCGTTTTTTTGCGGGAAATGGTTTCCGCCGCGATATTTCCGTTTAAGATTATCACGGTGTTTGAAAAATCCGTTTGCCGTCCCGAAGAATCCGTCAAGATCCCGTCCTCCAGAATTTGAAGCAGCAAATTAAAAATATCGGGATTTGCTTTTTCTATTTCGTCGAATACCACCACGCAAAACGGCTTTTTCCTGACCTTTTCGGTGAGAATACCTCCCTCCTCGTGTCCGGCGTATCCTACCGGCGCGCCTATCAGCTTAGATACCGAATGAGGTTCGGAATATTCCGACATATCCAGCTTTATCATAGCCTTTTCGCTGCCGAACACACACCGCGCCAGAGCTTTGCAGCAATGGCTTTTTCCTACTCCGCTTTCACCTATGAAAATAAACGAGCCTATCGGTCTTGTGCCGTCGCAAAGCCCCGCGCGATTTCGCCTTACCGCCGACGCCACCGTCTGTACCGCCTTATCCTGTCCTATGACCGTATTTTTAAGCTCATTTTCAAGCCCAGACAGCTTTTTTGCCTGTTCCTGTTCTATTTTTCCGAGCGGGATACCCGTGATACCCGAAACGGTGCGGTAAATATCCTCCGACAGCAGCGTCAATGCGGTACGGTCGGCGCGGGACGCCGCTTTCAGCCTTTTTGCCGACGCCGCCTCGTCTATCAGATCCAACGCCTTATCCGGCAAAAACCTGTCGTGTATATATCTTTTTGAAAGGCGTACCGAGGCAAATACCGCCTCCTGTGAAATATACATTCCGTGGTGCAGCTCGTACCTGTCCTTTAAACCGCTCAGTATCTTAAAAGCCGACTGCTCGTCCGGCTCGTTTATCACTACCGGCTGCAGCCGTCTTTCCAGCGCGCTGTCCTTTTCGATGAATTTTTTATATTCCGATAAAGTCGTCGCCCCTATAAGGTGTATCTGCGCGCGGGAAAGCATGGGCTTCATGATATTCGCCGCGTCTATAGCTCCCTCCGCGGCTCCCGCCCCGATAATGTTGTGTATCTCGTCAATAAAAATTATGATGTCGTCAGACTGCGATATTTCTCCTAGGACGCTGCTGAGCCTTTCCTCAAAATCTCCTCGGTACTTCGCTCCGGCAAGCAAAAGGCTGAGATCCAGCATATATATGTGCTTGTTTTTAAGCTCGTCCGGCACCTCCGCGCTGACTATTCTTTGCGCAAGCCCCTCTACCACGGCGGTTTTTCCGACTCCTGGTTCGCCTATCAGGCAGGGATTGTTCTTTAACCGCCGCAAAAGTATCTCTATAACTCGCTCCGTTTCTTTTTCCCTGCAAAGGCAGGGATCAAGCTCCTTGGCGCACGCCGTAAGGTCTTTTCCGTACTTTTGGAGCAGCGGCGAAAGCTGAAAGCGTTTTGGTCTTGAAGACGTTTCTTCTCGTTCTCCCGCCCTGCGCTTATCGGTATATATCGAATAAAGATCCATTCCCGACTGTTTTAAAAAAATGCAGGCGTAGCAATCGGTATCGGCTATTATAGCCTTTAAAAGATGCTCCGTTCCCGCCAGCTTTTTACCCGATGTTTTTGAAAGTATGATAGCGTTTTCAAGTATCCTTTTGCTTCTCGGCGTGAGATCAGCCGCCGAAAGCGAAGATACGTTCGTCCTCCCCGGTATCATTTCAAGACGCTTTGCTACCTTTTCTTCCGTGATACCGCCTAATTTAAGCACGGAATATGCCGCGCTCGCTTTGGTCTTTGACAGCCCGTAAAGGATATGCTCGCTGCCGATATAGTTATGTCCGGCCTTTACCGCATATTCAAGACCGTGATTAAGCGCTTCGTTCGCTTTTTCGGTAAAATTGTTCCAGTTCATCGCATCTCCGCCTTTCATTTTCAGTTTTTGCATGATCCGGCGTATAATTCAGCCAAAGAAAAAAATTTTACAAAAAAAGAAAAATCATGGCGAAAAAAATCTCCCACTTTTGCAAAAAAGCGGGAGATTTTTCTGTAACCTTTTAAATTACTTGTTAAATTACTTGAGCTCTGCGAAATACTTGATGGTCCTTACCATCTGAGAAGTATAAGAGTTCTCGTTGTCATACCACGAAACTACCTGTACCTCGTACAGATCGTCTGCGATATGAGAAACCATGGTCTGTGTAGCGTCAAAGAGAGAACCGAACTTCATACCGATAACGTCGGAAGAAACGATGGGATCCTCGTTGTAGCCGTAAGACTCGGAAGCTGCTGCCTTCATAGCGGCATTGATGCCCTCTTTGGTGATGTCGCTGCCCTTAACAACAGCGGTAAGGATAGTGGTGGAGCCGGTGGGTACCGGTACTCTCTGTGCGGAGCCTATCAGCTTGCCGTTGAGTTCGGGGATAACCAGTCCGATAGCCTTTGCAGCGCCGGTGGAGTTGGGCACTATGTTAGCCGCGCCCGCTCTTGCTCTTCTCAGGTCGCCCTTTCTGTGAGGACCGTCAAGGATCATCTGGTCGCCGGTGTAAGCGTGGATCGTGCTCATTATACCGCTCTGGATAGGAGCGTAATCGTTAAGAGCCTTAGCCATGGGAGCAAGGCAGTTTGTGGTGCAGGAAGCAGCCGAGATAATGGTATCATCGGGAGTAAGAGTGTTCTCGTTTACGCTGTAAACGATTGTTTTGAGGTCGTTGCCCGCGGGTGCGGAGATAACGACTTTCTTAGCGCCTGCGTCGATATGAGCCTGGGATTTCTCCTTGGAGCAGTAGAAACCTGTGCATTCGAGAACGACGTCAACGTCAAGCTCTCCCCAGGGAAGCTCTGCAGCCTTTGCCATAGCGTAAATTTTAAGAGTTTTGCCGTCTACGGTGATAGTGCCTGCCTCATCATCGGCAGAAACCTCATGAAGATTATCGCCTATCTTGCCGCAGTAACCGCCCTGTGCGGTATCATACTTGAGCAGATGCGCAAGCATCGAAGGCTTGGTCAGGTCGTTGATAGCAACGATCTCATAACCCTCTGCGCCAAACATCTGTCTGAACGCAAGACGGCCGATACGGCCAAATCCGTTAATTGCAACTTTAACTGACATTGGAATATTCCTCCTAATATTTTTTACGGACAGAACTGCCCGTATTTTTTACCTTTTTATTATACTAAATTTTTCATGGTTTATCAAGTGGTTTCAAAATTTTTTATCAAAAAAAGCAATTTAAATGATATAAATTTTTCGGATAAAAATTTGTGCATTTTTACCAAACAGCTTGATTTTATTATGTAGTTTTGGTATAATTAAAACGTCAAAAGTCCCCATTTTACGCAAAAAACCTACGGAATTTGAGGAGGAACACAAATGAAGCTGTACGTCACCGACTTGGACGGTACTTTGCTCGACCATAAGGCTCAAATCAGCATTTTATCCCGCGATATACTGAACCGCGAGATAAAAAACGGAGCGGTCATAACCTACGCTACCGCCCGCTCGATATACACTTCCGCTTTGAAAACCGCAGAACTGAATTTAAAAGCTCCGGTGATAACCTTTAACGGAGCGTTTATAATGGATCCTAAAACCGGGGAAAGGCTGGTAAGTCATTTTTTAAGCGAAGATTCCGTATCTACCGCGAAAAAATATTTTACCGAACACGCCGAAGCGCTGCTGGTAGACTCCTGCATAGACGGAAAGGAAAAGAAAAGCTGGCTCTCCTCCCGTGTAAATAAAGGTATCAAACGATTTTTAGACGAGAGAAAAAACGATGTAAGATTAAGAGAATGTAATTCGCTCGACGAGCTTTTTTACGGCGACGTTTTCTATATCACTCTTATTGCTCCGACCGCCGCTCCCGAGGAGCTGGACGAAATATTTTTCGGTAAAAACGGGTTTACAAGAAATTATCAGCAGGATACATACAATAAAGACGAATACTGGTATGAAATATACCGCGAAGACGTATCCAAAGCGAATGCCGTTCGAGAGCTTAAATCCATGCTCGGCGCGGACGAGGTAATAGCTTTCGGTGACAATGTGAACGATATACCTATGCTGCAAGCCGCCGACCGCGGCTATGCCGTCGCAAACGCCTCCGACGAGCTTAAAGCCGCCGCCAGCGGCATTATCCGCAGCAACGAGCAAAGCGGCGTGCCTGTATTTATCGCAAACGACAGATGCAAGCTGTGGCAATACGATAAGCAAGACGAAAACTCATTGCCGGATACCGAAAAATTTGCCCGCTGTGCGACATCTTATGTTCCTGATAACGTCGGAATAGGAACATTAAATGAAAAACGGATACATTCGGTGCTGAAAAGTTATTTTGCCGATACGGAATACGACAAAGAAATAAAGATAGGCAATTATTACGCCGACCTTGTGACGGAAAACGGTATATTTGAGATACAGACGGGAAATTTCAAAAAACTGGTAAACAAACTGGACAGCTTTTTACAAGCCTCCCACGTTACGGTGGTATACCCTTTTCATAAGACCACGCGACTGAATTACACGGACGCTTCGACGGGAGAATTGCTTAAAATCGGAAAAAAAGTCACGCATAACGACCTTACCGATTTCTTTATGGAGCTTTACAGAATAAAGCAGTTTTTAAACGACCCTAATCTTACGGTATGTATGGCGCTGCTTACGGTAGATAATTACCGTTTTACCCAAAAAGACATGAAACGGCGGAAAAAAGACCGCAAGATGTCCGTTCCCACCGCGTTGGAAAAAATAATATATCTTGAGGGCAGCGAAAGCTACCGCAGGTTCATTCCCGACGGATTGCCGGAGGTGTTTACCCGAAAACAGCTTGCCGCTGTGCTGAAAAATTGCGACAGCTCGCTTTTTATAGAGATAATGAAAACGGTCGGGCTCATAGACTTTGCGGGCAAAAACAAAAAGGAATACTTATACAGAATTACCATGTAAAAAAATAAACTTCCGAATAAACGGAAGTTTATTTTTTCAAATAATTTACCGCTATTTGCGTTCTGTGTTCCAACCCTGTCTTTTCAAGGATAAGGCTGATATAATTTCTTACGGTACCGTTTGAAAGATATAACTTGCTTGCTATCTGCTGATTAGACAGCCCGTCCGCTATAAGCCGCACTATCTCAAGCTCCCGTTCGGTCAAAAGGTCAAAAACCGCGGCGCTCCCATACTCGATGGCAAGTTTTTCGCGTATATAGCGCAGTATATCCTGCTCAAACACCGTTCCGCCGTTGTAAACCGTTCTTATCGCGCTGAATATCCCTTCGGTCGGAGTACTTTTAAGGATATACCCGCTTACGCCGATTTTCAGCGCGCGGTGGATAAACTCGCGCTCGTCAAAGGTAGACAGCATAAGCGGACGGCACAGACCTCGTTTTATCATTTGTTCGGCGGCGGTCAGCCCGTCGGATATAGGCATACGGATATCCAACATCGCAATATCGACATTGTTCCTTTCGCAAAGCCGAACCGCGTCGTTTCCATTTTCCGCCGTACCGACAACATTAAAATCCCGCTGTGAGCTTAAAATTATCTTCAAGCCCTCCCTGATGAGCATATCGTCATCTGCTAAAATTATATCCATCGTTTCCTTTTTGCTTTCGTATTACCAATGTAAACGCTCAGCTCTCCTTATTCTGTTCGATATTAAATATCATAACCACATGAAATCCGTCTGCGCGAGCGGAAAAAACACACTTACCGCCAAGCCGCTCGGTGCGCTCCTCGATGGCGGTCAGCCCCATGCCCTTTGCAAAGACCTCATTCGGTCTGCCGTTGTCCCAAAGCTCGGCGCGTATTGCTTTGTTCATAATATTGAGTACAAATGAAAATTTATCCGCGTCCGAGTGTTTCAGCGTATTAGTCATAGCCTCCGCCATATTATCGCGGATGCAGGACATCACAGCCGGAGAAACAGATTCGGCGGAGCCGTTCATCTCAAAAGAAGTGGCTATATCGTAATCCATTTTGTAACGGTCCATCATGGCTTTAAGCTCGGAAATGCCGACCGTTGTACTGTTCGGGCGCTCCTGTCTGAGCGACTGTCTTATATCGTCCACCCCGCGCCGCAGGGTATCGACTGCGGTGTTTATGCACTCCTCCGCTTTTTTCGGGTCTTTTTTCAGGTTTAGCCGCGCCGCCTCCAACAAAATTATGCTGCCGGAAATGTTATGCCCCAACTTATCGTGTATACGTTCTGCAAAACGGCTGCGCTCCTTTAGCGAAGCGGATTCCTTCAGCGTTTTGGAATATGCGTCGGAATTTGTGATACGCCTTCTCAGCACGGCAAGCTCCTCGCGCTGTTTTCTTATTATCAAAGCGTCGTCCGCTATCTTTTTATTCAAGGCTCTGAGCAGCAGGAAAACCGCTTCCGTGGCAGCTCCCACCGCCGCGTATTCCGCCTGCGGTCTGACGGAAAACAGCAAAACTCCGAAAATCAGCGCCGAAAGGGCGTAAAACATCAGCTCCTTTTCGTGCGCGCGCTCGGTAATCATGTCCGCCGTCTCGACTAAAATCAGTACCGTCAGAGGGAAAAGCTCAGGACGGCATAAAGCTATCATCGCCGCCGCTGTAATGACCGACGTCACGGAAAATAAAATGTTGTTTTTGAAACGCTCTATCAGTAAAAAATTAAGCAAAAAAATGCAGGTAAACCCCAGAACAGTCACGACCGTATACCCGCCGTCCGCCGAGCCGGTAACAAAAGCATACACCATAGGCAGGATAAGCGCAATCATTTTGAATATCAGATATAAAAGTGACGTCGGCATAGTCCACCTCGCTTTAGCTGAGATATGGCTTTGATAAAAGACCGCCCGCACCCGCGCAAAGCGGTAAAAGCGGGCGAATATCTCATCTTTTCTCTTTAGATTTTATCATACCGCGGCAGCTTTGTCAACTGCGCGCCTTTACGTCCTTTTACGCACGGAAAACAAAACCGCGACGGCAAGGTATGTAAGCACGGCAAACAACGCCAGTATGCAGATATTCAGCAGCGGCTGCTCAGCCGTGCATTTTACAATATCGTTTAGCCAATAATACGGCATTACAAGCGAGATTATCTTTATCATACCCGCGTTTTCGGGTATGGGGAAGAACGAACCGCCCGCTACCGTTCCCAAGCTCACAAGTCCGCCCGATAAAGTAAATAAAGCGGCTTTGCTGTTTACAAGCAGAGCGATAAGTATTCCAATTCCCGATAAGAACAGCGCGAACAGGATATTTCCCGCCAATATCTCGGCGGAATTTGGTGTGCCGATCATAATAGCCCAAACGGACATAGGTAAAATGCATATAAGAGATTGCAGAAAAGCCGCCGTTCCCGTACCCGCGATATAATGAAAAGGTTTTACCGATGAACATTTCATACGTTTGTATGTGCCGTATTGCTTATCGTCCAACACTCCCAATATAATGAACAGCATAGCGCCGCTTGCCAAGAGCTGTACAAAACCTAACGTGCAGGAAATAGGGACGAACGCTCCGACGTCGTTATCCGCCTTTGCCATTTCGGCAAGCTCGATATTGACCGACGAATAGGACGCGTTGCCGATAATGCTTTCAAACCTTTCCCTATCTCCGCCCGACGCCTTTGCGGCTATATCCATGCTTTGCATGAACACATCAAGATATGCGCTTATATATGCCGCGTTCTCGTAATCGTCCAGCGTTACGGATCTTATTTTAACGTCCTTTCCGTCCAAAAGGCTTTGTTCTAACCCTTCGGGTATCTCAATTATTGCGGAAATTTCCTTGTTTATAAGCATATTATTGAAGTTTTCCCTATTCTCGGTTATCTGCTCAAATCCTAGTCTTTCGGTAAGATAAGCCGAAAACTCTTTAGTAAGCGCGCTGTCCTCTTCGCAGACCACCGCCGCACGGATAGGAGCGCTTCCGTCGTCAAGCTCGGAAGAATCGTTCGCCGAAAAAACAGCGTATATCCCGAACGAAACGACCGCGCAAATTACCGCGACAATATAGCCGATTTTCAGCCTGCAAACTGTACCGAGGAATATTTCAAATATCATTTTCACAGCATCTTCCCCCTACTTTAAAAAGTTCTTTTTGCTGAAAATAAGCGCCGATACCGACATACACACCGCAAATATCACAAAGCTGCACAGAGTTACCGATAAAGCGCCGGAATAATCATTGAACAGCGTAAGACTAAAGGACGCCTCTTGTATGATATACGGCGGGAGGTAACCGCTTAACCCCTCTATTACGACAGGCTTTGCGAATGAGCCGGAGAAGAACAGCATCGTCCAGCAGACGGGCAAGCAAACCGACGGTCCGGGTATGTTTATCAACAGACCGATAAGGTATCCTATGCTTATCAGCGCGGCGGAAACGGTCAAATACATCAATATCAGCATAAGGTTGCCCAAGATATCGTCGCAGTATCTCGCGCCGCAGATGACAGCGGAAAAAACCATGGTAGCAAATATCATCACGATAAACTCCGGCAATTTTCCGAGTATCGTGGCTGCAAAAACGCGTGTGCGCCGTTTTGGGGCTATCAGTACGCGAAATATGGTATGTCGGCTCTTTTCCTCGCGTACAGAATCGCTGGAACCTATGGAAGAGAAAAACAGCATCATCACAAGGATAGCTACCGCGTAATAATCCATCATGCTGCGGGTAACGCCCAGTCCCTCCCGTTCAACAAAGGTATCGGAGCCGCCGATATCCGCAAACTCGATATTCCGCAAAGCGGACGGGTCGGACCGCAATATGCTTTTATATATCGCGGACATCTGCTGATAAGAGTTGAATATCGAGCTTAGCGCGCGATTGCTTACCCCGTTGTCGCCGCAGTACAGTTCTATATCGCTGCCGTTCAAAGTCACCAGAGCGGTAAGCTCGCCGTTTTGCACCATACGGCGGGAGCTTTCGGTATCCGTACTTTTTTCCGCCTCTAATATATCCGCTTCGGACAGAAACATTTCAAACGCCGTTGTGTTTAACACGTCGGAATTCTGAGCGGTATAATGCAGCTTTATATTCTCTATACCGTAATCGGAAATATCCAGCTGCTGTAAAAACGATCCCAGTATAAGCACCATCAGCATAGGAAAGAAAAGACACATAAATACCGCGGCGGGATCGCGAAAAAATTCCTTTACTTCTTTCAGAAATATCTGCACTTTATCCCCTCCGTTATCTCAGTTCATGACCTGTCAGCGCCAAAAATACCGCGTCAAGATCGGGTACGGTGCTTTGCACCGCGTTCAGCGGCAAGGAAAACTTCCTTATTTCGTCGATTATGTACGAAAAATCCGAGCTTGTAAGGCGCACGTCCAAACGAACTGTGTTATCCTCGCATTTTACGTTGTTCACATCGGGGAGCAGCTTTAACGTTTCCACAAAGCCGTCGCGGTCAAATCCGAGCGGAAAGCGTGTGGTAACGATTATCGTTTTGTTATCGGTTATCATCGACACAAGCTCGTTTTCCGTACCCTGTGCGACCATGCGTCCGTGGTCTATTATCGCCATTCTGTCACAGATCTCCTCTACCTCGTGCATATAATGAGATGTATACAAAACGGTCGTTCCCTTATCACGCAGCAGCTTTATGGAATTTAATATATGTTCTCTTGACTGCGCGTCCACTCCGACGGTAGGTTCGTCCATAACTATCAGCTTAGGCTCGTGCGCTATCCCGCAGGCGATATTAAGGCGGCGCTGCATACCTCCCGACATTTTTTTGGCTTTTGAATCGGCGTGTTCCGACAGTCCCGTAAATTCCAAAGCCCGCCGTGCTTTTTGCTCCAGCTCCTTGCCTTTAAGCCCGTAAAGCGACGCAAAAAACTTTACATTCTCGATAGCGGTGAGAAACGGATAAAGCGCTATATCCTGCGGGACCGTGCCTATTATTTTCCTGACCTCGCCGCGCTGCTTTACGGTGTCGAAACCGTTTATACATACGCTGCCGCTGTTTTGCTCGTCCAAGGTGGTGATCATGTTGATGGTGGTCGATTTCCCCGCTCCGTTAGGACCTAATAATCCGAATATCTCACCCTCCTCTACCTCAAAGCTCAAGCCGTCTACCGCGCAAAAGCTGCCGTAGTTCTTAATAAGCTCGTTTACTTTTACAAATGCCATAATTCCCCGTCCTTTCTGACCTGATGATAATATATTAACATATTTGAGCATCGGTTGGAAGTTACAAATAAAATGAAACCGCATGACAAATGTCACAAAAAAAGCAATTTTGCCACGCAAAATTGCTTTTCAGCTTGTCGAAAAACCCTCCCTACGGTCGGATTTTCCGACAAGCTGCCAAAAAATCGGCAATACCTCATAAGCGGTATTGCCGATTTTTGCCGCGCTTCGCGCGGCTCTTATCAAACTTGAGGGTGAAAACCCTGATGGTTTTCCCCGTGAACTTTCCGCCGAACGGCGGACAGTTTTAAACTCAACTCTTTCCTTCCGCTTTCAATAAGAGGCTTGCCCCGTCATTCAACGTGGCAAGGTGCGGCAGCCGCCGCACTTGGTAATCAGCAGGAGGATTATGTCCACCTGCTGATTACGAAATTTTCACCGCCGCTATACGCGGCGGGGAAAATCTTGCCTAAGTTATATTGACCTTTTTCTACAGACTGAAAAGCAATTTTGCCACGCAAAATTGCTTTTATCAATATGGGACTTTCCCGTTAAATATTATTCAAGCTCAGCTACCGTTACTCCCGTTTCGCCCTCTCCGTAAACTCCGTCGCGGAATTTTTTTACATGGGGATTACGCCGCAGATACTGCTGTACGGCGTTTCTCAGCGCTCCCGTACCCTTACCGTGTATTATCGTTATTACGGTGATACCGCTGATAAGGCAGCTGTCTATAAATCTGTCCACCTCCATAACGCCTTCATCGCCCATCATACCGCGAATATCCAGCTCCATTGAGGTTTTTCTGGTGAAGTTGCTTTCCACCCTTTTGCTCACTTTGCCAACGGACTGCTTTTTGTTCTCCTGCTTTTTTTCCACCAAACGAAGATTTTCGAGCTTTGTTTTGGTTTTCATCGTTCCGACCTGAACATAACAAATATTTTTTGCGTCGGGAAGTCTTATCAGCGTTCCCTCGCTGTCAAGGTCGGCAAGACGCACCGTATCGCCTATTTTAAGCGGACGCGGCAAAACGTAATGCTCCGGCTTTGCGCTTCTGACGGGGTCGGCGGTATCGTACATCTTATTAAGCGCCGAACCGATTCGACCTTTCGCGCCTTTCACTCTCGCGGAAAAATCTTCGCTCTCTTTTTCTTTTTTTAGCTTTTCAAGCTCCTCAAGCAGCAGATCGCCCTCAAAGCGCACCTGCTCTATTATGCTCATCGCCTTGTTTTTCACGGCTTGGAGCTCCTTATCCTTTTCTTTTTCCAGCCGTTCTCGCTGCGTTTCAAGCTCTGCCGCAAGCGCTTTGGCTCTTGCGGCGTCCGACTCTGCCGATGCTTTAACACTTTCCAACTCCGCACGCGCTTTTTCCAAAGCCTCTACCGCACGCTCGAACCGTAAATTCTCGCTGCTTACAAGACTCTTCGCCTCGTTTATTATATCGTCGCTCATTCCGAGCCTTGACGAAATGGCGAACGCGTTAGATTTTCCGGGGACGCCGATAATAAGTCGGTAGGTAGGCTGCAAGGTGTCAACGTTGAACTCACAGCAGGCGTTTTCCACGCCGTCGCTTTCAAGCGCAAACAGCTTTACCTCCTGATAATGGGTAGTCGCCATTACCCTGCTTCCCCTGCGCTGAAGCTCTTTCAGAACGCTTACCGCGAGCGCCGACCCCTCTACAGGGTCCGTACCTGAGCCAAGCTCGTCCAGCAATACCAGAGAATTTTCATCCGCCGTCCGTAATATGCCCACGATATTGTTTATATGCGACGAAAAAGTAGACAGGCTCTGCTCTATGCTCTGCTCGTCGCCTATATCGACGTATATCCTGCCGAACATACCGACGGTGCTGTTTTCTGCGGCGGGTATCATCATTCCGCACATCGCCATAAGTATAAGCAATCCCGCGGTTTTAAGCGATACCGTCTTGCCTCCCGTGTTCGGACCCGTCACTATAAGCGAGGTATATTCTTTTCCCAAAGAAAGGTCTATAGGTACCGCCTTATCCTTATCAATAAGCGGGTGGCGGGCTTTTTTAAGCTCAAATTCGGGTCGGTCGGATATTATCGGCACCGAACCTCTTATCGCCGCCCCGTAATTTGCCTTGGCAAAATACACTCCCAACAAAATTATATTGTCATAATTTGCGATAAGCTCGGAGGAAAACGCTCCGACTCCGGCGGACAGCTCGCGGATTATCCGTTCTATCTCCTCCTGCTCGCGTGACTGCAATACCCGTATCTCGTTGTTAGCCTCCACAACGCTCATCGGTTCGATGAACAGCGTCGCGCCGCTGGAGGAGGAATCATGCACCAAGCCGGTTATCTCGCCTTTATATTCGGTCTTTACGGGAACGACAAAACGTCCGTCACGCATAGTGACTAAACTTTCCTGCAAGTATTTGCGCTTTTCGGAGCTTTTTATCAGCTTGTCGAGCTGTTCTCTTACCGACAGGCTTTTTTTGCGAATAGCGCGTCTTATCCTTGCAAGCTCCTCGCTTGCGTTATCGGAGATCTCCTCTTCGGAAATTATCGCGTTCGATATATCGTTTTCCAGCCGTTTGTCAAAAGACAGCCTGTTAAAATATTCCGACAGCAGCGTTTCCGTGCCGCTGCATTGATCGTACCAACTCAGCAATCGTTCTGTCGCCCTCAGCAAAAGAGCCGCGTCCAGCAGCTCTCTTAGCGATAAAGACGCCCCCTGCGCCGCTCTTTTTGCCGAAAAGCAAATATCTTTGATATTATAAAAAACCGGCGTTCCGTATTTTGAAGAAAGCGTAAACGCGTCGTCGGTCTTTTTCATTTCCGTTTTTACCTCGTCGATATCGGTATACGGCGTTATTTTCATTATCTTTTCCTTGCAAGCGTCGCATACGGCGTGCTCGGATAAAAGAGAAAGTATTTTATCAAGTTCAAGTTTTTTGTATTCTTTTCTCATTTTTTGTTCCTTTAGACGTTAAAAATCAAGTTTCAGACTTTTGTAATATTTTAGAGTATCAAATGTGCGACCGAGCTGAGCATGAAGATAATATTCCGATATTTCGGAAAACAGCTTTTCGTACCGCGGCGTTACCTTAAATTTGAACAGCTTTTCGTTTTCGCTGTAGGCAACATATCTCAGTATATGCAGCACGGTCGGGTCTATTTCAAATACCTCTTTTCCTCTGGCATATGCTACGGTATTGTAGCAGTCATCGCAAAAGAACATTCCCTCGTTGGGAAGAAAGTACATCACCTCGTCGGAATAGCAAGCGCAGTTTTGGCACGCTCTGAGATCCGGCATAAAACCGATATGAGTTATAAACCTGAATTCAAACACCGATCTTATAAACTCAAGATCCAGCTTTTGCTTTTCAAGCTGATAAAACGCCATGCACACGAAACGCAGCAGCTCGCCGTGTTCCTCCTCCGAGGTCGCGCAGTATTTTATTATGTCGGCAAAATATATCGCCAAAGAAAAGGATTCGATGCTTTTGGAAATGCCGTAAAAATTATATACCGGCTCGGTGCTGTTAAGAGTATAGCCGCCGGAATTTTTTTTGTTCAGACAGAAAACGGCAAGGCTGAACATCGAGGAGGCGGCGGAATTTTTTCCGCCGAGCTTTTTTACGCCGTGCGCCATTACCTCTACCATGCCCAGCTTATCGGTAAATATATCAAGAAAACAGTTGTTGTCCCCGACTTCACGTCTGCCTATGACAAGACCCTTGACAGTAACCAGCATTATAATTCCTTTCGGCGCGTTGACGGTCAGTCCGCTTTAAGTCCGAGATCCGCTATAACGGATTCTTTATTGCGCCAATCCTCTCTTACCTTGACCCACAGCTTCATGTTGACTTTGCAGTCAAAATAATCCTCCATCTCTTCTCTTGCAAGCGTTCCTATCTTTTTGAGCATATCTCCCTGACGACCGATTATCATGCCCTTATGCGAGGCTTTTTCGCAAAGTATTACCGCGCCAATATCAACTATATCCTTTCCCGCGCGGGTCTTTCGCGTTTCCAGACTTTCAATGTATACCGCTGTACCGTGGGGTATCTCTTCCTGCATATTGCGCAGTATCTTTTCTCTGATAAGTTCCGCCAGCCATACCCTTTCGGTCTGGTCGGTCGGAAGATCGTCGTCAAAATAATGCGGTCCGTCTTTGGCATATTTTTCCAAAACTGGCATGATCTCATCGGTGTTGATTTGATTTTTTACGCTTATGGGAATTATTTGAGCAAAATCAAACATAGCGCGGTAAGTATCTATCAGGCTGAGTAAAACGGTCTTATCTTTTAGCAGGTCGACCTTATTGATAAGCAGGATAACGTCCGCGTTCCGTGCCGCGAAACTCTCGATAAGCGATTTTTCTATCGGCGAGACCCCTTTGGATGCGTCGGTCATAAGAATTATCGCGTCAACGTCATCGACGCTGTCCTTTATCGTGCGCACCATGTTGTCTGACAGCTTATTTCTGGCTTTGTGCATACCGGGCGTATCAATGAACACATACTGTACTTCGTCCTTTGTCAGCACGCCGTTTATGCGGGTGCGCGTCGTCTGCGGCTTTTCGCTTACTATAGCTACCTTTTCCCCGACCAGCAAATTTACCAGGGAGGATTTTCCCGCGTTAGGTCTGCCCGTTACCGCAATAAATGCCGATTTTGTATTCATTGTCCTTTTGTACCTCTTGTTTTTCTTTTTTTGCCCTTTGCCACAAACAAATAAAACACGCACAAAGAGCCTATTAACATGGAGATATGCCAAATATCCTGCGTCAAAAAGCCTATGATGAGCGCGAATTTTTCAATATCCCAAAACATAATGACCGCGATCATGACTGCGGCTGCCGCCGAAAGCAGCACAGCCCCCGCCGCGATATCCTTGCCTATCTTTGCCAGCGCGGAATATCCCGGAGATACTTTATCTATCACAACTTCTATCGCGGTATTGATAATTTCCGTGCAAAGCACGATAAGACAGATCAGTATAAGCAGTACGATCTCAGCCCTTGACAGCTCATAAAACTGCGAAATAAACAATATGACTATCACGGCTACTATGTGGATACGCAGGTTCGTTTCATGGCTGACGCAGTACGCGATGCCGTGAGCGGCGCATTTAAAGCTGTGTGCAAGTCTGACAAAAAAATCCATTTGTTTTAATCTTCTGCCTCTGGACGTTTTATATTAAGGTTGTTTAAAATACGATCCTGAAGCTCGTTCATTATCTTTTCTCCGCCGAGGTCGTCGTCATGAGTATATCCGAGCAGGTGCAGCGTCGAATGTGTTGCCAAGAAAGCCACCTCGCGCACAAGCGAATGTCCGTATTCGATAGACTGTGCGTGTGCTTTTTCAAGCGAGATAAGTATATCTCCGAGCATTTTCGCGCCGTTTTCGGGATTTGTGTCGTATTTATCGTATTGTCCCATAGGGAAAGAGATGACGTCCGTGACTTTGTTTTTCCCGCGAAACTGCTTATTTAGCCGTTTTATCTGTTCGTTGTCCACCAACGTTACAGATACGTCCCAATCCCCGTCATATCCCGTTTCCTTGAGCGTTTCTTTTACGCAGCTGCGGATAACGGTGCGCAACCCTTTGGGCAGCTCTATTACCTTCTGGTCGTTTCTGAAAGACATAAAAACCTTTATCATTGTATTTTACCGTCCTTTTATTTGATTTCACAAAGCCTGACTTCTCTGCTCTCTGTTACGCTTTTTGTCATTGTAATCCTCATACGCCTTAACTATGCTCTGTACCAGTCTGTGACGCACAACGTCCTTTTCCGAAAAACGCAGGATATCTATATCCTCCACGTTTTTAAGCACCTTTACGGCTTCGACAAGACCTGAGCGTCTGGCGTCGGGAAGGTCTATCTGGGTAATATCTCCCGTTATGACCATTTTGCTGTTAAATCCCAGCCTGGTAAGGAACATTTTCATCTGTTCCGGCGTTGTGTTCTGTGCCTCGTCAAGAATAATAAAGCTGTCATCCAGCGTACGTCCGCGCATATAAGCCAACGGAGCGACCTCGATAAGTCCGCGTTCCATATTCCGCTGAAACGCTTCGCTTCCCATCATGTCGAACAAAGCGTCGTACAAGGGTCTGAGATACGGGTCTACCTTGTTTTGCAGATCTCCGGGCAAAAATCCCAGCTTTTCGCCCGCTTCCACCGCGGGACGCGTAAGGATTATCCTTTGCACCTCATGCGCTTTAAAAGCCCGTACCGCCAAAGCTACCGCCAAATAGGTCTTGCCTGTTCCCGCGGGTCCTATCCCGAAAACAATGGTGTTTTTCTTTATGCTTTCAACATATTTGCTCTGTCCGACGGTTTTGGGCTTGACCGGCTTTCCCGTATGCGTTATGCAAACGCAGTCGGAGGACACCGAGCCTATCTGAGCGCCCGCGCCGTCGTTTACCATCGAGATGGCGTATCTAACACGCTGTTCCGTAACGGGTTCTTTTTTGACCGCAAGTTCTATAAGCGAGCTAAGCACCTCCGCCGCTTTATCCGCGGCGTTCTCCTCGCCTCTTATCTTTATCTCGTCCTCGCGGCTGAATACCGATACCTTGTATTCTTTTTGTATGATGTTTATATTTTCATCAAAATCTCCGAATATATCGTGCATTATGTCTATATCCGGAAGAAGAAGAGATTTTTCCGTCATTTTGCGCTCTCCTGTGTTTTACCGAAAAAACCGTTGATTTTGACTTGTCAAATCTACTGACTGAGGTTATTATACCATATCATCGCCGATGAAATCGGCGGGGGACGCGAAAGCGTCCTTTTGCGTCAGCAAAAAATGATATGATACAATGTTCTCAGTCGCTTGCGTAAGCAAGCTGCCGCGTAAGCGGCGGAGATTTGACTTGTCAAATTGATTGACTGAGGTTATTATACCATATTTCGACCCGCTTTTCAAGGATAGAACACAATTTTTTTAATAAAGGACTCCCGCATGCCTATTCACCCGTAAGAGCGTTACCGCCGTAGGTTATGTTGATAGGCGCTTTTTCGCCGAAGCTCTTTTCCAAGGTGTATTTAACGGTCAGTTTTATGCCGTTTTCATCGGGAGTAAAGGTCTTTTCCTCGTCCGTTATCTTTACATCAGACAGGAAATTTTTCTCGTAGTTCTCTTTTTCCCTTTCAAGCATTTCCGTCAAATCGCGGTTGGTATATGTAACGTCCTTTTCAGTATATTCGGTATACGTTCCCCGTCTAATTTTAAACGGCGTTTCCAAACCGAAAAAGCTGAGCTTATGTATCTCCTCGGAATAGCTGTATTCATCTGACGGAGCGGAACCGCTTTCCCACGGTATCGGAAAAGAAAAGGCGCCTATCATGAAATAGGAATTGTGTATCTGCTCTCCGTCCGACGTTTTTACGGTAGTTTTGAACGGAAGATAAAATTCCTCCGTCTGCTCGGTACGAACGGTAAACTCTCCGTCGGAATGTACATATACGATATTTCCTCCGTTGTCGTTTACAGTACCGCTTACCAAAAGCTGTCCCTTTCTCACCCCGCTGCCGATATCAGTCATCAGCTTGCCGCGATGTACTATAGCTCCGATAAGCTGTCCGTCACAGTCCGCAATAATATTACATGGGGTGTCTACCGGTATCTCGGGAGCTTCCTCGCTCCTGCTTTCTCCGACCTTTACATATACCCTGCTCCCTTCACGCTCAACGCTCACCCATGATAATTTTTCTATCGCGTTGACGGTGCTCAGTTCGCAGGACCTTGTATCAAAGCCGAATTTTCCGACTCCCGGGCTCAGCCCTTCCTTTTCCAAAACTTTTAGTATTTCGGTTTCCGGCACCGTTTCGTTACCGCTTATTTGAATATCCCATACGAATTGCGACATTATAAGAATTATGGCGCAGCAGCTTAAAACACCGGCGATAATGCCCCAACGCTTTCGGTATCTTCTGAGGAAAAAATACAGTCCTTTGCGTTGTATGACCCTTATCCGTATCTTGTATTTTACCGCCGTGCGCGCTATAAATTCATAATCCGACGGATAAGCCAGCGCGGTGAGCTTTCCTTTTTCCTGTTTTACGTCAAACAAACGTATGTCGTTTTCTATCAGCTTGCTGATAAATTTTTCCTGAAATCCTCCCAAACAGCAAAATCTGACATATCCGAAACTTGTTTTAGATCTTCTTTTTTTCAACTTTACCGTTTCCTTTCTTCGACGGCTTTTATTCAAACGCCACCGATTCTATTTTTCCGTAGATTTTTACGCTGTCATACGAAAAATTAGTCATAGACAGCTCAAGTCCGATGATTTTTACGGTATTTTTAGCAAGCCGCAGCTTTATGACGTTTTCTTCAAGCAATAAAACTTCTCTCACATATTCTATCGAAACGGTCCCGTTATCCTCAAAAGAGAGATAGGAATGATTCTTAAAAACATTTTTGAAATTTTCAAATTTCATTGCGAGCTTATTTACGTTCATTTTTTCACCGTCCTTTCATATAATCTATATGCAAGTACGGCAAAAAAAGAATAAGGATAAAAGATATGAACAAAAAGGAAAAAATAAAAGTGCTGCTTTTCGCCCTGCTGGGACTTTTACTGTCAGTAATGCTGGTAAGCGACAGTAAAGGCGTATCCCAAGCGGTCATAGCCTGCACCGACGTATGTCTTAATTCACTTATACCGTCTCTTTTCGGATATATGATGCTTTGCACTCTGCTTACTCAAAGCGGACTGGGAAATCTTATATTCATGCCTTTATGGTACATATTACGGCATATCATAAAGCTGGACAGCGCGATGTTCAGCGTTTTTGCAATGAGCCAAATAGGCGGCTATCCTGTCGGAGTGAAGCTGATAAGCACTCTGATTGCGCAAAATAAAAAATATAACGAAATTGCGGAAAGCTGTGCGCTCTTTTGTTATAACAGCGGTCCGGCGTTCATCGCGGGAGTGGTAGGTTTTACCGTGTATAACAGCTTTCAGGCGGGAATGTATGTTTTTATAGCCTGCCTTACCGCTAATTTTATTATTGGCGCGTTTATGACGTTTAAATTTAAACCCGAAAAAAATATAAAAAAAAGAGCGCCGGATCTTTCGGCGGCAACGGTAAAAAAGAGCCTTATGTCTACCGGCAGCGCTTTGCTTACGGTATGTCTTTCAATGATAATGTTCAATACTGTATTGGAATTGATACGGTATCTCGGAATAAATTTATCCGACGGGAAAATAGTAAACACGGTGATAATGAGCGTTTGGGAGATAACGAACATAAAAAATTCGGGAGCGGCGCTGCCGCTGCCTGTCGCCGCGGCGCTGGTATCGTTCGGAGGTATATGCGTTATTTTCCAAGTCCTTGCGCTGAGCGATTTTAAATTAAACGCTTTGAAATTTACGGCGGTCCGTATGATTTCCGCCGCGCTGTCGGGTTTGATATGCTTTGCGCTCACCTGTATTTTCGGATTTGAGCCAAGCGTTTCGACTTCGGGATTTTATGCTCCGTCTGTTCTTATAGACGACCCGTTAGTTACAATATGCGTACTTTCCATGACGGTCATATTATTGTCCTATATAACGCCGTTGAAAAGGAAAACATGAGGAGATAAAGAAATCGGCAAGACGTATGTCCTGCCGATTTATGGTTGCGGGAGCTGGATTTGAACCAACGACCTTCGGGTTATGAGCCCGACGAGCTACCCCTGCTCCACCCCGCGATATATCTTTCTTCTGAATGCTTTACAAGTATACCATAATGTTTTGATTTTGTCAACCCCCTTTTTTAAAAAAATTTACGTTAAGTATAAATTTCCCCCATAAATCGAAAATATCCGTCCGTTTTATACACACGGACGGATATTTTCGTAGGTCGTTACGCTTCGGTCTTTTTTATTTTAAAGAAAAAACGTAAAAAACCTGCTAAAAATTTTGGGCTTTTCCAGACAACTATTTTCATATATGTACCTCTCTTTCGTTATCCGCAGAATAACAGCCACACGCCCAAGGCGATAAGTATTACCGCTAAAACCAGCAGCATTACCTCGGCGGAAAGGTATGTTATGCAAATGAGCGCTCCGATACACGCCAAAATCAAAGCAGGTATGATATTTTTGCGATTATTGCGGTGCCTCATTTTTTTCCCTCCGTCGGATCGCCTAAAGCCTACTACACTTTATTCCGCGGACGGAAAATATGTTACTTTTTGACGGTCAGGACTATAACTTCACCGCTGTATACGGTTATTTTACATACCGTATCGCAAAATTCGTTGCTTACTCCTATCGGCTCGCTGTCGCTCATAATATAATGCTCCAACGGATATTCCGCTCCCCGTATGCTTATCTCGCTTTTGTCCGTTAAAGAAAAAACCGACAGGTAGCGGCTTTTGTCGGGGGCAAGCTCTATACTGCCGTCTTTAAGAAAAAAAGCGTCGGTACATTCTCCTGCTATTCTTCCCTTTAATCCCCGTTTGCTCATGTATTTTAACGTCTGGAGGTTGGCTATGGTATGGTCTACCCTACCCATGCAAGCGCCGAGCAGGGTAATATCGGTAAATCCTCTTTCTTCCGCCGTCATCACCGCAAGCAGCGTATCGGTTTGATCCTTATGCGAGGGAGCTTTTATTATTTCTTTCACGTCGTCTGGCATAGCACCGATGCTGTCAAAATCACCTATCAGCAAGTCGGGGCGAATACCTGCCGCCATTGCCTTTTCGTATCCGCCGTCCGCGCATATCACAAAGCTGTCTTTCGGGATAAATGCGCTGCCGCAGCCCTCAGGACCTGCGCAAACTATAAAACACCGCTTGATAGTTTCCACCCTCTTTTATTCCTTAAATTCCCAGTCGTTTAATTTTTTTGCTTCCTCAAAAAGCCGTACATATGAATTATAACGCGAAACGTTTATTTTCCCTTGCTTTACGGCGTCCGTCACGGCACAGCCGCTCTCTTTCAAATGTACGCAGTCGTTGTATCTGCAATGCCCTATATATTCCTTAAATTCTCTGAACGTATACTGTAACTGCGCCTTATCCACATACCCGTATCTGCTTATCTCGACCGTGGAAAATCCCGGCGTATCCGCCAAATATCCGCCGTCCGGCAATTCGTACAGCTCTACCTGTCGGGTGGTGTGTCTGCCTCTGCCCAGCTTTTTGCTTATCTGCGCGGTGTCCAAAGCCAGTTCGGGGAATATTCGGTTTATCAGCGTGGATTTTCCTACGCCGGAATTTCCTATCAAAGCGGACAGCTTTCCCTTTATCGCCGCAAGTATCTCGTCGCTTCCCGCTCCGCTTTCATCGCTGAATATCACCTTAAAGCCGCCGCTTTTATAAATCTCGGCAAACTCCTCGCACGCTTTTATATCATTTTTGGTCATGACGATGATAGGCTCTATAGCTTTACTTTCAAATACGGAAATGAGCTTATCCGTGACAAACGGGTTAGGCAAAGGCTCTACCGAAGATATGACCGTCAAAACGCAGTCAAGATTTGACAAAGGCGGACGTATAAGATGGTTTTTGCGTTCGTCTATCTCGGTTATAACAGGTCGGTCGGAGCCGTTAAGCTCTACCGTAACATTGTCGCCGGCGCAGGGCGAGATCTTATTTTTGCGGAATATACCGCGTGCCGCGCAGCATATAACACCGTCGGAGGTGACTACATCGTAGTTACCCCCGACAGCTTTTGTTATTATGCCTTTGTATTTTTTTTCAGACAAAATCGTTAATACCTCTCGGTTAAGTCATTCTTCCAAACGTGACGGCTCAGGCTTCTTCCTGCGATTCTCCGCCCGGCTCGGACGGAGTATCGGATTCGGAGGGCGTAGCGGGCGGATCGGTCACAACGGGCGTCGACTGAGTGACCGGCGGAGGCGGCGTAGTTGCCGGCGGCGTCTGAGGAGGAGGCGTTGCGACAACTACCGGCGGCTCGGTAGCCGGCGGAATATACCGCAGCTCCGTGAATATGTTCTCGTTCTTTTCGACAACATTCTCAACGGGCGGATCCTCGCTGTAATCTACAATGACTTCTATCAGCGTGCCTTTCAGGGAGGTGTCACTCATGTTGGTAACGGTAATATTGTATCTGGTTTCCTCCGAACCGCTTACCTTCCAGGAAATGGAAGTGCCTGCGTTCGCTATCATGTCGCGGGTCTCTTCCTTGACCTTTATACCGTCACGGTAATACTCAAACTTAAACGTGCCGGTATTTGCCGCGTCGGCAGGAAGTGCAACGGATATTTCATAATCAAGGTTTATGCTTTCGCCGTTACTTACGATAACATGGACCTCGGAATCCTGATTTACCACCGAATTGGGCGCGGGCTCCTGCTTGAATACGATACCTTCCTCGTACTCGTTGGAGGGCTGCTGCTCCTCGACCAGCTTAAGATGCTTCTTTTCCGCTTCTTCTCTAGCCTCTTCGATAGTCATTTCGAGGAACTTAGGCACATTTACGGGCTTGTCGGCGTTGCCGAGGCTGACGTATACCTTGACCTCCGTGCCCTGATCGACCTTGGTGCGCGCAGGCGGATCCGTCTTGATGACATACCCCTCCGCTACCTTGTCGTCCTCGACGTTTACTATCTTCGCTTTCAGCTTATCTTTAGTCAGAGATTGAACGGCGTCTTCGCCTCTGAGATTGGTGAAATCTCGAATTTCGACTTCCTGCGGTCCGTCGCTGACCGTTATTTTTATAATGGAGCTTTTCTTGATGGTACGACCCGTGGGCGTTTCCTGATCCATTACAACGTCTTCATCGAACTCCGTCGAATACTCTCTTTCTATGTCGAGCTTGAGGTCGGGATACTGTTCTCTTACCTCTTCAAGCGTCTTGTTTACCAACGCTGGCATAGTCATTTCATCGTCGTTTCCGCTGGTATTCGGGATACTTCCGGTAACTATCGTGAAAATGAGCCACGCGGTCATTATAACAAACACCGACGCAACGGCGAAAAGTATCGGCAGCAGCGGAGAACGTCTTTCCTCTATCTCTTCCTCGTCGTCCTCGTCGTAAATATCTTCTTCTCCCTCTTCATCATCGGAGGGTACAAGCTCCTCGTCGTTTTCGGGCTCTGTGGTCACCTTATCAAAATACTTTGTGGTCTCGTCGGAGGTGAAATACTTATACTCAAATACTATGCTGGGGTCTTTTTTGAATTCTTCAATATCGTTTATCATCTCGCCGGCAGTCTGATAACGCTGCGACGGCTCTTTCTGCATGGCTTTGAGGGTTATTTCCTCCAACCCTTCGGGAATAGAAGAATTTATCTCTCTGGGAGGCTTCGGAGCGGTCTGCATATGCTGCAAAGCTATCGCTACAGGAGTTTCGCCGTCAAACGGCTTTTGACCTGTAAGCATTTCATACAGCATTACGCCGACGGAATATATATCGCTCTTTTCGTCGGTCATCTCTCCCCTTGCCTGTTCGGGAGAAATATAATGCACCGAGCCTATCGCCTTTTCGGATATGGTCTTGTCGGTCTCGCGGTTGAACCGTGCTATGCCGAAATCCATGACCTTGATAGTACCGTCGGGGAGCATCATGACGTTTTGGGATTTGATGTCGCGATGTACTATACCTCTGTCATGTGCGTGCTGCAAAGCGCGCAGTATCTGAATGGTGAAAAATACCGCGTCTTTCCATTTGAGGACTCCCTGCAAGCGGATATACTCTGTCAAAGTGATACCGTCTATGTATTCCATGACGATATACTGTATCTGATCACTGAACCCGACGTCGAATATTTTAACTATATTCGGGTGTGAAAGCAGAGCAATGGCTTTGGATTCGTTTCTGAAGCGCCTTAAAAAGTCTTCGCTACCGGCAAATTCATTTTTAAGGATCTTGACAGCGACCGTCTTATCCTCGGTAATATCTCTGGCTTTGTAAATGTCGGCCATACCACCGGCGCCGATAAGCTCTATAAGCTCGTATCTGCCGTCAAGTCTTTTTCCGATCATATTATCCATGTCGTTTTCCATAATACCACCGTTTCTCCGCACTTATAGCGAGTTTGCCGTAAATACTGGCAATCTCTTTTGCCGGCCCGTGCGGTAAGCCGTTCGGCATTTATATAAATTTTATATTGAAACAACAGCCACAGTAACGTTATCTCTGCCGCCGTGTTTATTGACGTAATCCACCAGCTTGTCACAGCATTGTGACACCGCCGTTTTTGCAACGACCTTTGCTATCTCCATATCTTCCGCATATGAGCTGAGTCCGTCGGAGCAAAACAGCAAAAGGTCGTTCTTTTTGACGTCCAGCTCGAAATAATCCGGCGTCAGGAACGGTAAAACTCCTACCGCCTTGGTGATCCTGTTCCTTTCGGGATGAGTCTTGCTCTCCTCGTAAGTGATTATGCCTTTTTCGATGAGTTTTCTTATATATGTGTGATCCTTGGTTATCTGCTGCATATTGTCGTCGTAAAAGAAGTAGCAGCGGCTGTCGCCGACGTTTATCAAATAAGCGCGTTCGTTATAAATTATACCCGCAACGCAGGTCGTGCCCATTCCGCTTTTGTCCTCGTCGGACATGGCGGTATCGTATATCACGCTGTTTGCCCCCGTTACGGAGGTGATAAGCAGATTGCGTATCTGGTTGCGCGTTATATCGCTGCGAAAACCTTTGATCAGCCTGTCCTTGATAAAATCGACCGTAGCCGCGCTGGCAAAGCCTCCGGCGTTTTCTCCGCCCATTCCGTCGCAAAGAATGACCGCGACGGCTTCCCCCTCGATAAGCTCGCCCGTCCAGACACAGTCCTGATTTTCGTCGCGCATATTCCCTATATCTGTTTTTGCATAAACCTTCATTAAAGGCTCTCCTTAATTATTGATCGTCACGCCTGAGTTGACCGCACGCCGCGTTTATATCCGCTCCGAGCGTGCGCCTTACCGTAGCGTTTATCCCCCCGTCGGACAACATCTCTTTAAATTCCTCCACAGACTTGCTGCGCGAAAACACTCCGTCCTTGATGGCGTTTATCGGTATGAGATTAACATGACAGTTCTGCCCTTTTAAAAGCCTTATCAAACTGTCGGCGGTAGCTTTATCGTCGTTCACTCCGTCAATAAGGGCAAATTCATAGCTTATTCGCCGCCCGGTCTTTTCAAAATAATATTTACAAGCCGTCATAAGCTGAGAAATGTTGTATCGTTTGTTTACCGGCATTATCTCGCTGCGTATCTCATCGGTAGGAGCGTGCAGCGAAACCGACAGTGTTATACCGAGCTTCAGCTCCGCAAGGTCGTATATCCTGTCCGCCAAACCGCAGGTGGAAACGGAAATGTGCCGCAGGCTCATATCCGGCTTCTCGTCAAGGAGTTTCAGAAACTGAACGACATTGTCAAAATTATCCAGCGGTTCGCCTATGCCCATAAGCACGACATGATTTATTTTTCGCCCGCTGTCCCTTTCGCTCTCGTATATTTGCAAAAGCATTTCCGACGGCAAAAGGTCGCGCACATATCCCGCCTTTGTCGAAGCGCAAAACTTACATTGCATTTTGCAGCCGACCTGGGTGGATATACATATGCTGTTGCCGTGCTTGTATTCCATAAGTACGGTCTCTATTTTCTCACCGTCATACAACCCATATAGATATTTTACAGTATTATCAAGGTCAGATACAAGTCTTTTTTTAATTTTTATTGAATTTATCCAAAAATATTTGTTTAATTTCTCTCTTAATTGTGCAGAAATATTGGACATTTCGGAAAAATCGCGGACTCTTTTGTTATGTAACCAGTCATATATCTGCGAAGCGCGGAATTTTTGCTCGCCTATCTCGTCGATTTTCGTGCGTAATTCGTCGAGAGTCAGCGACAAAATATCTGTTTTATCCATAAAATCACCTTATTCGACGTAATGTTGCGGTAAAAAATCCGTCGCCGTTTATATCCGACGGCAGCATCGTCCTCATATATGAATCGGGGAGCAAGTTTGTTCCTACAGGAACTACAACAGGAACAAATTCCCCGTGCTCCTTCAAAAACTCCTCGACGACGTTTTCGTTTTCGTCACGGCTCACCGTGCAGGTGGAATAAATAAGCGTACCGCCGACTTTTACATATCCCGCGGCCGTATCTATTATCTTTTTCTGAGTATCGGGTATATCCTCAAGGCTTTTCATGGGCTTATATTTTATCTCCGGCTTTCTGCGGATAACACCCAGCCCCGAACACGGAACATCGCATATCACCCTGTCTGCCTGAGGTATATCGGCGTTGAATTTCCGCGCGTCGTTTTCGGCGGGCTCAATAACCGACAGTCCGAGCCTTCTCGCTCCGTTTTTGATAACGTCGACCTTGCCGTCGTAAAGGTCAAAGCTCAACACCCTGCCGCGATTTTGCATTATCTCCGCGCAGGTAAAGGATTTTCCTCCGGGAGCGGCGCACAGGTCGATGACCGTTTCGTTGAACATGGGGGCGATTATACGACAGCATAGCTGCGACGATATATCCTGTATATGGAACATTCCTTTGCGGTAGGCGGCGCAGCTGTCTACCGAACGAGTGTCCGACAGCTCTATACATTCCTCCAAAAAGGGATTTTTCTTTGCGCCTATCCCCTCCGATTTAAGCTGCTCGATAACATCCGCCGTTTTATATTTGTAAGTGTTCACTCTTGCGTATATCGGCGGGCGGTCGAAAGACGCTTTGAGAAACGCCAATGTGCGTTCCTCACCCAGCTCTCTGTTCCATTTTTTGATAAGCCATTTCGGACAGGAATAATCCACGGAAAGTTTGCCTATATCGTCAAGGTCCTTGTGATCTATACGTTTTTCGTCACGGATAAAATTTCTCAAAACGGCGTTGATAAACCCTTTTGCTCCGCCCCGCCCTATATGATCCGCCAGCTTTACCGATTCGTCCACCGCGGCGTTATCCGGCACGGAATCCATATACAGCAGCTGATAAAAGCCCATTCTCATTATCTGTATTATCTTGGGCGACATTCGGTCAAATTCCAGGCTGGAATAATATCTTATCAGATAATCGAGCGTCATGCGGCGCTCCAGCACCCCGTAAAACAGCGCGGCGGCAAAAGCCCTGTCCTTACCCGATGTTTTGTTTTCGGAAAAGGCGTTATCCAGTATTATATTTGAATAAGAGCCTGCCAGCTCCATACGGATAAGCAGATCGAGTACGATTTGTCGTGCCGTCTTTGTCATTTTCGTTTCCTTTCGCGCGTCAGTTGCGTCTGGAAGAAGCTAAAATCAACCTCAAAAGCTGTAATATCGACATAACGGCGGCGGCAACATAAGTCATGGCTGCCGCGCGAAGCGTTCTTTTTGCGCCGATAAGCTCGTTGCCGTACAGCAGTCCCTGACTTTCTATCGTGTCGATAGCTCTGCGGCTCGCGTTAAATTCTACCGGCAGTGTTACAAGCTGAAACGCCACAATGAAAGCAAACAGCGCTACGCCTATATTTATAAGCAGCGGAAAACTAAAGACTATCCCCAGAATGAAAATAAGCACCCATGCGCTTGAGCCGAATTGCGCTATCGGCAAAATCGTCATTCTTATCTTTATAGGCGTGTATCCTTTGGCGTACTGTATAGCGTGTCCTACCTCGTGAGCGGCTACGCCGATAGCGCCGACGGAGGTGCTGTCGAACACCGTCTGAGAAAGCGATACCGTTTTGGTACGCGGATTATAGTTATCGGTAAGATTTCCCGCTATTCTTGCAATATCAACGTCATATAAGCCGTTGGCGTCAAGTATCTGCCGTGCTACGACGTTTGCGGGCTGACCGCGCGAGCTTAAAACCTTACTGTACTTTTTGAAGGTGCTGTTTACATTGTAAGAAGCATACATAGACAGACCGACTACAACAAGTATCAGTATATATATCCATTCATACAGACCCATATTAGTTCCTTTCCCGTTTTGATAAGCCTTAGCCGAGCTTATCGGTGCTTTTCAAATTATTTCCTCTCAAAAAATCCTGCGCGGACATTCTCTTTCCGCCCTCCGCCTGGACCGACAGCATTTCAACGCACTTTCCGTCGCCGCAGACTACCGAAAACCGCTTGGTATCGGCTATTTGTCCGGCGGGAAGCGGTGATGAAGTATCCGTCAGTCCGGCAAAATATATTTTAAGACGCTTACCGTTCAAAAAAGTATAAGCGCAGGGCGACGGCGACATTCCGCGAATAAAATCGTAAACTTTTTTTGCCGGCTGCGAAAAATCTATCCTGCACATTTCCTTGGAAATAACAGGCGCATAGCATGACAGCGCGTCGTTTTGTTTCTCACGGGAAATCCCTTCGGGCAGACGTTCCAATGCCTTTAAAATAAGCTCCGCGCCGAGCGCCGCCAGCTTGTCGTGCAATTCTCCCGCCGTCATATCAAAAGGTATGTCTACCGCCTGTTTTAGCAGCATATCTCCCGTGTCCAAGCCTTTTTCCATCATCATAACGGTCACTCCCGACGAGGTCTCTCCGTTTATGATGCACGCTTGTATCGGTGCCGCTCCTCTGTATTTTGGCAAAAGCGAAGCGTGGATATTTATGCAGCCGTATTTTGGCAGTTCGAGTATTCTTTCCGGCAGTATTTGACCGTATGCCGCCACCACTATGCAGTCGGGAGAGAGCCGTTTTAACAGCTCAAACGCCTCGTCCGCGTCCTCGCCTTTTCTTAGCGAAACAGGCTGGCACACGTTCATACCGCGGTCAACGGCATATTGCTTTACAGGAGAAAAAACTATCTTCTTTCCCCTGTTTTTCGGTTTATCCGGCTGTGTAAACACCGCCTGAACATTGTGTCGTTCGGCTATCGCGTCCAAAGCGCTCACCGCAAAATCGGGCGTGCCCATAAAAACAATATCCATATATCTCACTTTCTTTTCCGAAGCTTTGACATTTAGTCGGGAAATAAAACGCCTGTCAGCCTTTTTTTCTTTCTTCAAGCTGCGAAGCGGTCAGTACCTCTTCCGCAATATCGGTAAACATAACGCCGTTGAGGTGGTCTATCTCGTGGCACATGGCGACCGCCAGCAGCTTGTCGCCCTCTATCACGAATTCCTTGCCGTAGCGGTCCTGCGCCTTTACCTTTACCTTTGCGGGACGTACCACATACCCCCAAAGGTCGGGAACGGATAAGCACCCCTCCAACTCTCTCTGTTTGCCTTTCATTGAAGTAACAGTCGGATTTACAAGCTCTATGCGCCCGTTTTCGTCGCCGACGTCTATTACCACAACTCTTCTTAGTATGCCGACCTGCGGCGCCGCAAGCCCTACCCCGTTTGCCGACTGCATTGTTTCATACATATCGTCCAAAAGTGTCCAGAGCTTATCGTCAAATACCGTCACATCGCGGCTTTTTTTGGTTAAAACATCTTCTCCGAGCTTTACGATATTTCTTTTTGCCATAATTTTCCTCTCAATCAGTTTATCTCACCGTTCATATCCGCATAAAAGCTGACTTTGCCCAACACTTTATATGCTTTCAACAGACAGCCGCTCATAAGCTGTCTGAATTTTTTGTTGTTTTTGCATTTTATGATTATCCTGTATCTGTATTTTCCGTTTATTCTCGCGGCGGTACATTTTGACGGCCCCAGCACCCGTACGGGAATATCCGAATTTTTTATGCTGTTTGCGAGTATCTCAAGAAAATCTCTTGCCCCTTTTTCGCAGTCTTTTTCATTTACGGCGGAAAAGCCGACCACGCAAATATCACAAAACGGCGGAAACAAAAGCTCTCTGCGTATCTCTATCTCCTGTCGGTAAAAGCCGTCGTAATCCTGATTTGCCGCAAGATTAAGCACATAATGGTCCGGCGTATAGGTCTGCAAAAAGGCACGTCCTTTTTTGCTGCCGCGTCCGCTCCTGCCTACGACCTGCGTTATGAGTGAAAATGTATTTTCATATCCGAGATAATCGCCCGCGTAAAGGGATTTGTCTATCAGCAGTACTCCCACCAGAGTAACATTTTCAAAATCAAGCCCTTTCGCTATCATCTGTGTTCCCACCATGATATCGAAATCCCCGTTTTTAAACTGTGAAAATCCTGTTTCATAAGCGTTTCTGCTCATCGTCGTGTCCGCGTCCATTCGCAGTACGCGCGCTTGGGGAAAAAGCCGGCTCAATTCCTCCTCTATCCGCTGAGTGCCCGTTCCTACGCTGTATAAAAAAGGCGAACCGCAGCTTTTGCATTTTCCCGTATACCTTTCGGTATATCCGCAGTAATGACATACCAGCGAAGCGTTAGCCTTATGATATGTCAACGGTATGCTGCAATTAGGACAGCTATACACTTCACCGCATTTCAGGCAGTTTATATATGTATGATACCCTCTCCTGTTCAGCAGTAAAAGGGATTGTTCGCCCCTTTCAAGGTTTTCCCGTATTCCGTCCGCAAGAGCGGTGCTGAAATTGCTGCGGTTTCCAAGCTCGTTTTCTATTTTCATATCGACTATATAAACGTCAGGCAGCTTTGAGCTGCTGTAACGGTTTTTAAGCTCAAAAAGAGAATACTTGCCTATCTCAGCGCTGTATGCGCTTTCAAGAGAGGGAGTAGCGCTGGCGAGCAGCAGCACCGCGTCATGATATACGCAGCGGTGCTTTGCCACATCTCTGGCGTGGTATCTCGGCGCTTTTTCCGATTTATAGGTATGCTCTCCCTCTTCGTCGATGACTATTATCCCTATATTTTCCAAAGGTGCGAACACCGCGCTTCTCGTGCCTATAACAATCTTTGCGTCGCCGTTCATTATCCTTTTGTATTCGTCCGACCTGACTCCGAGCGAAAGATTGCTGTGCAGCACCGCAACATTGTTTCCGAACAATTCGGTAAAACTGTGTACCATCTGAGGCGTAAGCGCTATTTCCGGCACAAGCAGCAGCGCGGTTTTTCCCTGAGAAAGCACATGGTCTATCAGTTTTACAAAAACCGTGGTCTTTCCGCTGCCTGTCACGCCTTTTAAAAGCGCGCAGCTCGCTTTGTTCCTGTCGGTAAGCTCACATATCCCTTTATAGGCGGAATATTGCTCGTCGGACAGGACAATATCCTCTATCGACCGTTCGGCGCGTGCGTCGACGGTCACCGAGCGCGAGATAACGTCGCTGAATATCTCGACAACGTTTTTCTTTTCCAGATTATCAATTACCGCCGTCGTTACGCCGCAGTTATAGCATACCTCTTTTTCCGAGGCGCAGCCGCCGTCCAGCAGCATATCCGCGACGGCTTTCTGTTTGGCGGTAAGGGGTTTGCCGCCGTTTTCAGAATATTCGCCGTTCATATAATACTCGGTCAAGCGAACGTTTTTTTGAGTTTCGTCGCCGACCCGCTGTTTAACAATATCCAGCTTTTCCAAAACGCCGACGTTGCACAGCTCGGTTATGACTTTTTTGTCCTTTTGCTCCAAGCCGTATTCTATTACGTCGTTCAGCTCTTTTGAGGTCTTGCACGCCAACAGCCTTGAAACAACGTTTTGCTGCTGTACGCTTAGCGAAAATTCGGCATTGCCGTTTGCATATTCGGGAGCAAAACGGTATTTTTCGGAAATATCAAGCGCCATACCTCCCGGCAGCAAGGTTTTTACGGCGTCGAAATAGGTACAGAAAGTAGTGTCTTTAAGATAATTGACCAAGCCCAACATCTCGTCATTCAGCAGGATACCGTCGTCGACCGTGCATATTATCTCTTTCAGACCTGCGGCATTGCCTTTTCTGACCGACGTTATCAAGCCTATACGCTTTTTGCCGCCTTTCCCGAACGGAACGACCGCTCTTTGACCCGCCTTGGGCAAAACGTCATTTGCAACGGTATAATCATATGCGTTGTCAAAGCTGTACAGCGCTTTATCGACGACTACCGACACTATTGTGCATTGATTTTCATTTTCATGAACATTCAAGGCGGTCACCTACGAATTTTTCACAAGCTCAAGCAACGCGGCGTTTCTTTTCGAGGACATCTTTTCGGAAAGTATAACCGTGTTTACGTCCCGCACCGCCTTATCAAGGTCGCCGTTTACTATCATATAATCGAATTTATCCGCAAACTCCAGCTCGGCGCGAGCCTGCTTTATCCTTGAAGCGATGGTTTCCTCGGTTTCCGTGCCGCGCTTTCTGAGCCGTCGCTCAAGCTCGGTAAAAGACGGCGGAAGAACAAAAATAAGAACACATTCGCTGAATATTTTTTTAATATTCATCGCGCCCTCGACTTCTATCTTTAAAATAACGTCTTTTCCCGCGGAAAGCATTTCCTCGACGGCTTTTTTCGGCGTGCCGTAATAATTTCCGCAATATTCGGTATATTCAAGCACCTCGTTATCGGCTATCATTTTTTCAAATTCGCTGCGGGTGCGGAAAAAGTAGCTTGCTCCGTCCTTTTCCCCCTCACGCGGCTGTCTGGTGGTCGCGGAAACGGAATATACCAGATTGTCGTTTATTTTAAAAAGCTGTTCGAGTATGGTATCTTTTCCGCAGCCGGACGGCGCGGAAATAACTATCGGAATCCCTCTTGACATTGTTTTCTCCTTATTTTTGCCCGTTTTCGGTATATCCTTTAAATCTGTCTATATCCAGCGCCGAAAGAATGACATGGTTGCTGTCGGTGATTATAACGGTGCGCGTCTTTTTGCCGCAGGTGGCGTCTATTGCCATGTTGTTGTCCTTTGCGGTGGAAATTATCCTTTTTATCGGAGAAGCGTCCGCGTTTACGACAGCGACTATGCGATCGGAATTAACGGTGTTCTGGTATCCGACATTTATAAGCTCCATACAGTTTCCTCCGTCAAAATTACTAGATATATAATACCACATTCCGTCAAAAAAAGCAATAGCGGCCGACAATAAAATCAACCGCCGAAAAACATATGTTCTATAAATACCTTCAATCCTATCCCTACAAGTATAACGCCGCCAACGACCACCGCCCGACTTCCCAAAAGGTCGCCGAAACGCTTTCCGGCAAAAATGCCTATAAGGCTTATCAGGAAAGTAAGCGCACCTATCACGGATACCGCCGTTATCATGTCCGATACTGTCATATCCATAGCCACAAAGCTGACACCTACTACCAAAGCGTCTATGCTTGTAGCGACCGCCTGAAACATCAGCGCGGCGAAAGAAAATCGGTATTCCTCGGTATCGGAGTCGCCGCCGCTTTTTCCTTTCAACTCTCTTATCCCCTCAAAAATCATTTTCCCGCCGATAAATCCGAGAAAAATAAGGGCTATATAATGGTCCCAGCGTGAAATAAAATCCGAAAAGCTGCTGCCTAAAAAGAATCCGAGCAGCGGCATAAGAGCCTGAAATATCCCGAATGAACCCGCGATGGCCAAAGCCTGCCCGACCGCGACCTTTTTCATGGCAAGTCCGTTTGAAATGGACACGGCGAAAGCGTCCATAGCCAAGCCGACGGCAAGCAGGACCGAATGGATTATCAGAGTTGTAAGATCCATTTAAATGTCCTTTCCGATAGAAACATCTTAAATTTTTTGAGACAGCAGCGAAGAGTAATGCTTTCTGAACTCCTCAAAACAGCCGTCATCTATAGCCGAGCGTATTTTTTCCAGCAAAGTGTTGTAAAAATAAAGATTATGCTGTACCGCGAGTCTTCCGCCGAGCCTTTCCTCCGCCTTGAAAAGATGCCTTATATAAGCTCTGGAAAAATTACGGCAGGTCGGGCAGTCACATTCGGGGTCGATGGGCAGATCGTCCGACATATATTTTTCGTTGGTTATATGAGTAACTCCCCGCCATGTAAAAAGCGACGCATGGCGCGCGTTTCTGGTAGGCATAACGCAGTCGAACATATCTACTCCGCGATATACCGCTTCTATGATATTAGACGGCGTTCCCACGCCCATGAGATAACGCGGTTTATCCATCGGCGCATGAGGAATGACGGTTTCTATTATTTCATACATGACTTCGGTCGGCTCGCCTACCGCAAGCCCGCCTATGGCTATTCCCGCGACCTCTTTTTCGGCTATCAGCTTCATATGGTCGGCGCGTATCTCCTTATAAGTTCCGCCTTGATTTATAGCGAACAGTAACTGCCGCGGATTGACGGTATCAGTAAGTCCGTTCAAACGCTTTAGTTCCGCTATACAGCGGTCGAGCCAGCGTGAGGTTCTGTCCACCGACTGTTTGACATATCCGTATTCCGCAGGGTTTTCTATACATTCATCAAAAGCCATCGCTATGGTAGAGCCGAGATTTGACTGTATCTGCATACTCTGCTCCGGCCCCATGAAAATCTTTCTGCCGTCGATATGAGAACCGAAGTACACGCCCTCTTCCTTTATTTTACGCAGCTTGGCAAGAGAAAAGACCTGAAACCCTCCGCTGTCGGTAAGTATGGGACGGTCCCAGTTCATAAATTTATGCAGTCCGCCCATTTTTTTTACCGTTTCATCACCCGGACGCAGGTGAAGATGATAGGTGTTGCAAAGCTCCACCTGACATTTAAGCTCTTTAAGGTCAAGCGACGAAAGCCCGCCCTTTATCGCGGCGGCCGTTCCGACGTTCATAAAGCACGGCGTTTGAAAATCCCCGTGTACCGTGTGAAATACCCCTCGGCGCGCCGCGCCGTCGGTTTTGATGACTTCGTACATATTATCTCCCAAATAAGAACATTTTTAATCTAAGCAGTCTACCGGCACCATGCCTACCCTGCCGTCCTGAGAAATGCCCAAGCAATAGCCGCAGGAGCGCTCGACAGCCCAAAAGCGCTCGCCTTTATCCACCGAAAGAAAAGCGTTTAGATTTATCCCGCCGCGCAAGCTCCCGTCCTGCGCTTTAAAGGTGAATTTTTCGGGGATAAGCCCCGTTTTTCCGGTAGCGAGATTTTTTACAAGCAGCATTCCGCCGTTATTTTCGAGAATTTGCAGCTCGTGGCTCTCCCACTCCGCATATTCCGGCGTAAGGTCGGACGATACGGCGCGTTTTACGGTCGTTTCCTCCGCTCCTATCGGGACAAAGTAACTGTCGTAGCTGTACCGCTCGCCGTTTTTGGTGATAACGAACGCGTTTAGCTGTCCCGCCCATTTTGTCACCGCACCGCCGTCGATGTCGATGATCCGCTTTTTATTGTCAATTATCGGCAAATCTGAATTGTTGCAGCGTTCAAAGCAATACACGGGAAAATGCCCGCACACCACCGTTTTCGGGGACATATGTTCTGCGCGCAAAAACCACGGTGCGCACATGGCGAACCATTCGCTGCCGTTTTCCCAGTCGGGTCGGTTTTCTATCCCCGCGTGAACAAAAATATGCCGCTGAGTTTCTATGGCGTAAGGCAGCTCGTCTATGAATTTTATCTCCTCGTAAAATCCGTCGCGGACTTTGGCGCGTTTTTCCTCAAAATCATCGGAAAAATCCGTTATGCCGAGCGTCTGTCCCATTTCAACGAAGGCGTTGAACGGTCGACGTTCCAACCGTTCAAGAAATTTTTCCCTGCTGTCGTAAAACGCCATGCTTGGACAATCGGTATCGTTGTTTCCTTTTATGACATACACATTCGGATATTTTGAAAGCTCGATGACCTTTCGCAGCACCGCAACGTTATGTTTCCCTTTTTCCAACATATCGCCGAGTATGAACAGATAGTCTTTTCCCGCTTGGTAACCGCATTTGTCAAGTAAGCTGCAAAACTCAGAACTGCACCCGTGAATGTCGCTTATGCAAATTATCCGCGCCTGTTCCGGCAGCGATATTTTCAAAATCTTCATACTGTTCTCCGAAATATCTTCAAATTATCAGCATACAATCCCCGAAAGAGAAAAATCTGTATCTTTCCTCTATCGCCGTTTGATATGCCGCAAGCGTCTTTTCCCTGCCCAAAAAGGCGCTTACGAGCATGATAAGCGTACTTTCCGGCAAATGGAAATTCGTTACCAGTCCGTCGATACATTTAAATTTATATCCCGGATAGATGAAAATTCCCGTATCCGACGTTATCGGCTTTATCTCGCCGTTCGCGTCCGTTCCCGCGGCAGCCTCCAGCGTGCGGCAGCTTGTCGTGCCGACCGCGATGACTCTGCCCTTGCGCTGCTTGCAGGCTTTTATCTTTTCGGCGGTCTCCCGCGGTATGGAAAAATGCTCGACGTGCATTTTATGCTTTAAAATATCGTCCTCTTTTACGGGACGAAACGTTCCCAGCCCGACATGAAGCGTCACAAACGCCGTATCTATGCCTTTCTCGGCAATTTTAGCAAACACTCTGTCGGTAAAGTGAAGACCCGCCGTAGGCGCGGCGGCAGAGCCCAGCTCATGGGAATATATGGTGTTGTACCTTTGCTTGTCCTCCAGTTTTTCCGTTATGTACGGAGGGAGCGGCATTTGCCCTATCCTGTCCAGTATATCGAAAAATACGCCGTCAAAGAAAAAACGCGCGACACGGTTTCCGCCCTCCAGCGTATCCGTTATCTCGGCGCTCAGCTCGTCGGAGAAATCCACCCTTGCGCCGATATGTAAACGCTTGCCGGGGCGTACCATTACCTCCCAGTCGGTGTGGGAAAGCTGCTTTAACAGCAAAAATTCCACAGCCGCGCCTGTCTGACGTTTAACTCCGTAAAGCCTTGCGGGAAAGACCTTGGAATCGTTCATTACCAGCAGATCGCCTTTTCGAAGATAGTCGCATATGTTATAAAAGCGGTCGTGGCATATCTCGCCTGTTTGTCTGTCTATTTTCATGAGTCTGGAGCTGTCGCGCGGCTCAAGCGGCGTCTGCGCGATAAGCTCCTTGGGAAGGTCGTAATAAAAGTCTTTTTTCTGCATTTGAATTATCCCCTGAGAAAAAATCTGTCCGTCAAAAACATATAACTATAATATCACATCTCCTCCTAAAAATCAATCAATTTTTTCACATTTTAGCATTGACAAAACGCATAAAATATGGTAATATTATTACGATACATGCACCGGCTGCGGTATCGGGTTTTTGTATTTAATATAAAGCAGAACAGTCAACGGCACATACTGAATGTTGTAGAGTGTTTGACTCTATTATCTGCATTACTGCCGCCTGTCGAATAGCGGCTTTTATTTTTAAATACAAGCCGTTTAAAAATAAAAAAAGATCAAAAGAAAGACACGGTGAACTTATGAAAAGCTATAACGTCGGTATTATAGGAGCTACCGGTATGGTGGGACAGCGTTTTGCTGTTTTGCTTGAAAACCACCCTTGGTTTAAAGTAAAGGTGCTTGCGGCGTCCGCGCGCTCAGCAGGAAAAACATATAAGGAGGCGGCACATTGGCTCATTGAAAAGCCCATGCCCCGCTCCATGGAAGATATGGTGGTAATGGACGCGACCGCGGACATAGACAAAATAACCGAGCAGGTGGATTTTGTGTTCTGCGCGGTCAACATGAAAAAGGACGAGATAAAGGCGCTCGAAGAGCTTTACGCAAAGCATGAATGTCCCGTGATGTCCAACAATTCCGCACATCGCTTTACCGACGATGTGCCGATGATAATCCCCGAAATAAACGACGACCATATGGAAATCGTGCAGGCGCAGAGAAAACGCCTCGGTACGAAAAAAGGTTTTATTTCCGTTAAGTCGAACTGTTCGATACAAAGCTACGTTCCGGCGCTCAATCCCCTGCGCAAATTCGGGATAACAAAGGTGCTTGCCTGCACTTATCAGGCTATCTCCGGCGCGGGAAAGACCTTTGAGACTTGGCCCGAAATGATAGATAACATAATTCCCTACATAGGCGGAGAGGAAGAAAAGAGCGAGCAAGAGCCGCTCAAGGTATGGGGTCATATCGAGGGCGATAAGATAGTCAAGGCGGATAAGCCGATGATAACGACTCAATGTCTGCGTGTGCCGGTGTCCAACGGTCATTTTGCGGCAGTTTTTGCCAGCTTTGAAAACAAACCGTCTATCGACGAGATAAAACAGCTTTGGAAAGAATATAAAGGCGCGCCGCAGGAGCTGGAGCTTCCGTCTGCGCCAAAGCAGTTCTTAAACTACTTTGAAGAGGACAATATGCCTCAGACTGCCCTGCACAGAAATCTTGAAAACGGCATGGCGGTATCCATAGGCCGTTTAAGAGAGGATACACAGTACGATTATAAATTCGTTTCACTCTCACACAACACCTTGAGAGGCGCCGCGGGCGGCGCTGTCCTGATGGCGGAGCTGTATGCGGCAAAGGGTTATTTCGACTGATCAAAGCCCATTTGACAAGGTTCGGACGGCTTATCGCAAGCCGTGCGTTTAAAATGAAAATTTCCGTTAAACCATAAAAATAATACGGGAGGTACATCGTATGAAAGAAACTATCTTTACCGGCTCAGGAGTTGCGATAGTAACGCCGATGAAAGCCGACGGAAGTATAAATTATGACCGTTTTGCCGAGCTTATCGAACAGCAGATAGCCGGCGGCACGGACGCTATCGTCGTATGCGGTACTACCGGAGAATCCGCCACACTCAGCGACGAGGAACACAGAAATTTGATAAAGTTCTGCGTTGAGCGCGTTGCAAAGCGCGTGCCGGTCATCGCGGGTACGGGAAGTAACGATACGGCATATTCCATCGAGCTTTCAAAGGAGGCGCAAAATCTCGGTACTGACGCGCTGCTCCAGGTGACTCCGTATTACAATAAAACTTCTCAAAAAGGGCTTGTGGCTCATTTTTCCGCAATAGCCGACAGCGTCGATCTGCCGATAATACTTTACAATGTTCCCAGCAGAACGGGCGTAAACATTTCCGTGGAGACCTACAAGGAGCTTTCAAAGCATAAAAATATAGTTGCCGCAAAGGAAGCCAGCGGCAGCATAAGCGCGGTCGCGCGTATCGCCGCGGAAACCGACCTTGACATATATTCCGGCAACGACGACCAGATAGTACCTATCATGTCGCTCGGCGGAAAAGGCGTTATCTCGGTGCTTTCCAACTGTCTGCCGAAAGAAGTCCACGAAATAGCGGCGCTTTGCCTTGCGGGAGATTACAAAAAAGCCGCGGAATTGCAGCTTAAACTTCTCGAATTTACTAACGCTTTGTTTATCGACGTAAACCCCATTCCCGTAAAGGAGGCCATGAATATCATGGGACTTGATGTGGGAGAATGCAGACTTCCCCTTGTTAGAATGGAAGATGAAAAGATAGCAAAGCTGCTTGCCTCAATGGATAAACTGGGGATAGCAGGCAAATAAATAAAAAGGAATACATAATGGTTAAAATAGCTATAACCGGCGCAGCCGGAAAAATGGGAAGAACTATCAACGATATAGTTAAAACAAGAAATGACTGTGTAATAACCGCAGGAGTGGATATAACCGACGAACGGTATTCGGATTTCCCGATAGTCAAAGAGGTTTACGACCTTGCCGAAAAGCCGGACGTTATGATAGATTTTTCTCACCCGTCGGCGTTGGACAGCCTGCTCGACTACTGTAAGATAAACGGCGTTCCCGCCGTTATCGCCACTACCGGCTATACCGACGAGCAGATACGTCAAATAAAAGCCGCCTCGGAGCAGATACCGATATTTTTTACCTTCAATCTGTCGCTCGGCATAAACCTGTTGGTGGATCTTGCAAAACGCGCCGCTAAGGTTTTGGGCGAGCAGTTTGACATTGAGATACTCGAAAAGCATCACAATCTCAAAAAAGACGCTCCGTCCGGCACGGCGATAATGATAGCGGAGGCGTTAAACGCTGAGCTTGACGATAAAATGCACTATGTTTTCGACCGCCACAGCGTAAGAAAACAGCGTGAAAAGACCGAAATAGGCATACATTCCGTAAGAGGCGGCACTATCGTAGGCGAGCACGACGTTATTTTTGCGGGACGCGACGAGGTTATCACCCTTTCCCATTCGGCAGGGTCAAAACAGGTATTCGCCGTCGGAGCGGTAAACGCCGCTGTATTCCTTTGCGGTAAAGACAAGGGACTGTACGAAATGTCCGACCTGCTCGCAGAAAGATAAAGGAGCTAAATATGACCGAAATAAAAACTTATGAGGGATATTCGGCGGTCACGTTTGCCGATATACCCGCAAAGACAGGATTTAAGTCCGACGTGTTGAAAGCAGTCGCACAGTCGGGGATAAATATTGATATGATCTCCCAGACTCCGCCGAGGTCCGACAGGGTATCCTTCGGTTTCAGCTTCAGCGACGAAGATATACCTTCCCTGCTTAAAATAATGGCGCGATTTACCACGGAATCGAACATCACGCCTTTTGTCACCAGCGGAAACGTAAAATTTCGCATATTAAGCGACGAAATGTGCGATCAGGCGGGATTTGCGGCTAAGGTGTTCGAGCTTATCGACTCGGTATCCGCCGAGATACTCATGGTATCTACAGGAAACGACGAGATATGCCTGTTAGTGCCGGAAAGCTGCTGCGAGGATATTTGTTCCGCGCTGAAAGCGCTTTGACCGCAGGCTGTCGGCAGTAATAATAAAAATGTTTTCGGCGGACGAATCGTCCGCCGAAATTCACTAATCCGACATTTTTCGGTCGATCCGTAAATAATTCAGTCTTAGGAGTACCGATGTTTAAACTGGCAAGATTTTTAAAAAAATACCGCCTACAAGTAATATTCGGGCCGATATTCAAGCTGACGGAAGCTATATTCGAGCTTATCGTTCCTTTGGTCATGGCGGACATAATAGATAAGGGCATTTCAAGCTCGGACGAGGGTTTTATCTACAGAGCGGGCGCTTTGATAGTCGTTCTGGGAGTATGCGGCTTGGCGTTCGCCCTCATATGTCAATATATGGCGTCGGTGGCGTCGCAGGGCTTCGGCACGGAGCTTAGAAGAGAGCTTTTCTCGCATATCGACAGTCTGTCACACAGCGAGCTGGACGAATTCGGCACGGCGTCGCTCATAACAAGGCTTACATCGGACGTAAATCAACTCCAGGTCGCGGTCGCCATGCTGATACGCTTGGTGGTGCGCGCGCCTTTTCTGGTATTGGGCGCTACGGTAATGGCGTTCACCATCGACTTTAAGCTGTCACTTATATTCGTTGCCGCAATACCGCTTATCGCCGTAACATTGTGGTTCGTTACCGCAAAGACTATCCCCTTTTACAAAAACATACAGAAAAAGCTGGACAAGACCGCGAGGATAACGCAGGAAAACCTTATCGGTGCAAGGGCGGTAAGAGCTTTTGCAAAGCAGGAGCATGAGGAAGAAAGATTCAGGGAAAACGCGGACGATATAAACCGTATCGCGGTAAGAGCCGGTAAAATATCCGCGCTGCTCAATCCCGTCACCTCTATAATTCTTAATCTTGCGGTGGTTGCGATAATCTGGCTGGGCGGATATTCCGTAGACGCGGGCGAGCTTTCCCAAGGTCAGATAATCGCTTTGGTGAATTACATGAACCAGATACTGCTGGCGCTGATAGTGGTTTCCAACCTTGTGGTAATATTTACCAAATCTGCGGCAAGCGCGGCAAGGATAAACGAGGTCTTGGAAGCGCTGCCGTCGGTAAAGGAAAATACCAACGCCGAACCGCATATGGCTGAAAACGCTCCGATGATAGAATTTGACGGGGTATATTTCAGCTATCACAATAACGGCGAAAACGCGTTGGAAAATATCGATTTTACCGCAAATAAAGGAGAAACGATAGGAATAATAGGCGGTACGGGCAGCGGAAAGTCCACGTTGATAAATCTGATTCCGCGCTTTTATGACGTAAGCGGCGGAGCGATAAAGGTCAAGGGCGTCGACGTGAGGGATTATCCCCTTAAACGGCTGAGGAGCATGATAGGCGTCGTTCCGCAAAAAGCAGCGTTGTTCAGCGGTACGGTAAGAGATAATATGAAATGGGGAAAATCCGATATTACGGATAGCGAGATAGAAAACGCGTTAAAAACGGCGCAAGCCTACGATTTTATAAAGGAGCTTCCCGACGGTCTGGACAGCATGATACTCCAGGAGGGCAAAAACCTTTCCGGCGGACAAAAGCAAAGGCTCACCATTGCCAGAGCGCTGTGCCGCAAGCCGGAGATACTTATACTTGACGACAGCGCGAGCGCGCTGGATTATGCCACGGATCTGAAGCTGCGCACCGCGATAAAAGAAAATTGCGGTGATATGACGGTGATAATCATATCTCAGCGGGCAAACACGGTCAAAGCCGCTGACAAGATAATAGTGCTTAATGACGGCGCAGCGGTCGGAATAGGCACGCACAAGGAGCTGCTCGCCTCCTGCGGAGAATACTGTGAGATATGCCTGTCACAGTTCAGCGCGGAAGAAATAGAAAAGGAGCTTCAAGATGAATAAAAACAAAAGCGGCGGTTTTTCTGTTTTGGCTCGGCTGATGAAATTTACCAAGCCGTATACGGCATATCTGATATTTACCGTTATAGGCGCCGTGGTATCCGCGTTGGCGACGCTTTATGCTCCCGTACTAATCGGCGAAGCGATAGACTGTATCATTTCCGCCGGTAACGTTGATTTCCAGAAAATATTCCCCATCGTTATCAAACTCGCGGCGGTGGTATTTGCGGGCGCGGTTTTTCAATGGTTCATGGGCTACTGTACTAATATCCTTACGCAAAACACCGTCAGAGATCTGAGGATAAGCGCTTTCAACAAGCTGCAAAGCGTTCCGCTCAAATATATAGATTCCACGCCGCACGGCGAGATAATCTCCCGCGTCGTTGCGGATATAGACATTATATCCGACGGACTGCTGCAAGGCTTTCAACAATTATTTACCGGCGTGGTAACTATTATAGGCACGCTTTGTTTTATGCTGTCTATAAATCCCGCTATCTCGCTGGTAGTTATACTGATAACGCCGCTGTCACTTATAGTAGCTTCCACCATAGCAAGACTTTGCTCGAAGAAATTTAAAGAGCAGGCAAAGCTGCGCGGCGAAGTGACCGCGCTCGCGGAGGAATATATAGGCAATCAAAAGGTCGTAAAAGCCTTTTCACAAGAGGAAAACGCCGAACAAAGGTTTGAGGCGCTCAATCAAAAGCTGTATAAAGTCGGAGTACGCGCTCAGTTTTACTCCGCGCTCACAAATCCCTCCACCCGTTTTGTAAACGGATTGGTATATGCGGGAGTGGGGATATTCGGCGCGCTGAACGCGCTTACTCCGGGCGGTATAACCGTCGGACAGCTTTCCTGCTTTTTAAGCTATGCAAATCAGTACACCAAGCCGTTCAACGAAATATCCGGCGTTATAGCGGAGCTTCAATCGGCTTTTGCCAGCGCAAGGCGCGTATTTGCGCTGATAGACTCAAGCGACGAGGTATCGGACAGCGCTGACAAGGCGCTTACGGATATAAAGGGGAATGTCGAGCTTAAAGACGTGGATTTTTCATATACGCCCGACAAGGAGCTTATCAAGGGGCTTAATTTGTCCGTTAGCTCAGGTCAGCATATCGCGATAGTAGGTCCGACAGGCTGCGGCAAGACCACCGTGATAAATCTGCTGATGAGATTTTATGACACCGACAGCGGAGTAATAAAAGTAGACGGCGCTCCGATAAAGGAAGTTACAAGAAATTCGTTAAGGTCCGGCTACGGTATGGTTTTACAGGAAACCTGGATATTTGAGGGAACGGTAAGAGAAAATATCGCTTACGGAAAGCCCGACGCTACCGATGAAGAGATAATCGCCGCGGCAAAAGCGGCGCATTGTCACAGCTTTATAAGGCGGCTGAAAAAGGGATACGATACCGTAATAAGCGAAACATCGGGGCTTTCCCAGGGACAAAAGCAGCTCCTTTGCATAGCAAGAGTAATGATTACCATGCCGCCTATGCTTATCTTAGACGAGGCTACAAGCAGCATAGATACCCGCACCGAGTTAAAGATACAAAACGCTTTTTCGCGCATGACCGGCGGAAAGACCAGCTTTATCGTCGCACACCGACTGTCCACAATAAAAGAGGCGGACTGCATACTTGTAATGAACGCCGGAAGGATAGTAGAAATAGGAAATCACCGCAGTCTGCTTGAAAAAGGCGGATTTTATGCCGAGCTGTACAACAGTCAATTCAAACAGACTTAGTCCCATGCAATTTTTCGTTAGGATGATTTATTTAATATTGACATTTTTCTTAAACTATTGTATAATAATTTTGTGAATTTTATTTTCAAATTTTTATCTTATTCCTCAAGAGGAGAAAATATAATGAAAAAATTGATCAGGATAATTTTGGCGGCGGCAGCAGCCGTTATACTCACGACAGTCAGCGCTTTTGCTTTTGACGCAAATGATTACGATTACGGCGGAGGCGGCGACTGGGGCGGAGGAAACGACTGGGGCGGAGGCTATACATACGACAACGGATATTCCTCATCGGGAGGAGGCGGCGCGTCTATCGGAATAGGCGGCGCTGCGGTGGTCGTCGTTGTTATAGTTGTTATAATCATTTTAAACAACAAGAAGAAAAACGGCGCCGTGACGGGCGGAACGGTAGTTTCAAGACAGGGACAAAACGTAATATTGCCTGACCGCACCGCTCAGATAGAGGGTATTATAAAGCAAAACGACCCGAACTTCTCCTCCGGCGATTTTATTTCCTTTGCCAAAGAGGTATATATCGATATACAGACGGCATGGTGCAAACGCGATCTTGCTCCCGTGCGCCCCGTCTTACATGAAAATCTGTACAACACTACCGCAAGGCAGGTACAAAGCAAGATAGACGAGGGAGTAATTTATCACTATGAAAGCATAGCGATAAATACCGCTTATCTTACATCTTACGCCAAAGACGCGCAGTTTGAATATCTCACCTGCTATCTTAACGCAAGAATGATAGATTACCAGACCGACGAAAAGACCGGCAATATCCTGCGCGGCGACAAAACCACACGTTGGGATATGAGATACAAAATGAAATTCGTACGCTCGGTCGGCGTTCAGACCAAGCAGGAGGTCTCCGCCGCGAACGGTCATAACTGCCCGAACTGCGGCGCTCCGCTTGAGATAACCTCTTCGGGCGTTTGCGAATATTGCGGTTCTGTGGTAACGACAGGACAGTACAGCTGGGTACTTACCGACTTTACTACCGTTCGTAACGATACGGTAGATGAAGGCATACAGGGAGCATAAAAGCATATGCCGAACATTATTTTGACTCCCCTTTTGATAATTCTGATAATTATTGCGGTCATTTTGGCGGCAGTCGTGATCATTGTTCTATGGCTGCGGCATAAGGTCAAGCAAGCGTCGGGAATGTCGCTGGGAGAGCTTACGGGGCTTATCTCAAAGGGTATCAAAGAAGAATCTACCGTTCCAAAAGGCATACATGACCTTTCGGCGGTGTATTCTACCGCGATAAATCGGGATTTTCCCGAAGTCGGCTATAATTCAATGGCCGCTATGGCAAAGAATACGCTTGTATCCTATCTCGGCTGCATTGAAAAGGGCTCCTGCGGCGGACTGGATAAAGAAAAATGCGCGGCGTCGCTTTTCAAAAAAACGGAAAACGTCATCGCCGATCTTATGAGCAAAAACGAAAAAGAAAAGTACGACAATATAGACGTGCATAAATGCGCTATATCTTCGTACAGCAACAAACAGGACGAAGCGTCCGCCGTATTTGAAATATCTGTCGGATACGACCGCACGCTTATAAAAAATGACGCGGCTCAAAAGCCCGAAAAAATCCAGGCGGCATATAAGGTCATCTTTACCTACAACCAGTACGGATATGAGCAATCGAGCGAGACGGTTTACACCAGCACCTGCCCGAATTGCGGAGCGCCTGTAGATATGAGGACGGGAAAATGCAAATATTGCGGTTCGACTTTCGGAATCATTGCCGACCGTCTTTGGCAAGTATCGGATATTGACCGAATAGGTTAATAATATATGAAAGGAATAAATTACTATGGGACTTATTAAAGCTGCCGTAGGTTCTTTGACAGGAACGCTCGGCGACACTTGGAAAGAGGCAATACATTGCCCTGCCATCGACAACACTATCGTTGTTGCGAACGGTGAGAAGATGCACGACGGGTCCGCCCGCTCAAGCAATACAAAAGGTACAGACAATTATATCAGCAACGGTTCGGCGATAATGGTGGAAGAAAACACTTGTATGCTTACCATTGATAACGGTAAGATAACGAACGTCGTTACTGAGCCCGGACGCTACATTCTGGACAACTCGTCTGCACCGTCTATTTTTGCCGGTCAGATCAAGGATTCCGCAAAGGAGCTCATCTCGCGCTTTACCTACGGCGGCACTCCCTCCACCGAGCAGAGAGTAATATACATCAACCTGCAAAGACTGCCCGGTATCAAGTTCGGCACAGGAACGAATGTTCCCTACTTTGACCCGAAATACAACACTTCGATAGATCTGCGCTTTTACGGTACTTTTGAAATACAGATACCCGACGCGGAGGCTGCCGTTAAGTTCTACACTCAGGTAGTAAGCAAGGGAGTAAACTCCGGACGGACTACCGTAAATGATATTTTTGCCAACGAACAATATAAGACCGAGTTTATGCAGGGTCTTATGGTAGCTCTGAACGGCTTATCCGCCGAAAACTTTGCCTACAGTCAAATATCAAGCCAGCTTGAAAACCTTACCGAAAAGGCAAGCGCTGCTACGCAGGAAAAATGGGCGGAGAGAGGATTTGTCCTCACAAATATCGGTTTAGGTCCTGTAACTCTTGCCGATGAGAGCAAAGAACTGCTTAAAGATCGTCTTAAAGCTGATACCATGCTCGATTCCGATGTTCAGCGTGCGGTAATGACCGGCGCGGTAGCAAAGGGTATCGAATCTGCCGGCGCAAACGAAAACGGCGCTATGATGGGCTTTATGGGAATGAATATGGCAATGAACGCCGGAGGCGGCATTCTCGGCAGTATGCCTGCGGCAACGCAATCGTCCTCTTCTCAGTCCTCCGCTTCCGGTTGGAGATGTCCCGCTTGCGGCGCAGACGGAAATGTCGGCGGTTTCTGCTCCGGCTGCGGCGCAAAGAAGCCCGAACCTTGGACCTGTTCCTGCGGAACGCAGAATACAGGAAAATTCTGTGCAGAATGCGGTAAAAGCAAAGAGGGCGACGCCCCTGCGGCTCCAAATAAAGTCGAATGGACCTGTGAATGCGGTACTTCCAACACCAGCAAGTTTTGCAGTAACTGCGGAAAACCCAAGCCCGCCGCTCCCAAAAAATACAAATGCGACAAGTGCGGTTGGACGCCCGAAGATCCGGAACATCCGCCCAAATTCTGTCCCGAATGTGGCGATCCTTTCAACGAGGACGATCTGCTGCAATGATAGTTTTCCGCTCGGCGGCTTAAAAATATCAAAAAAACTCCGAAACATCTGTCGATGTTTCGGAGTTTTTATATGCCTAAAGTAAAAATCATCTAAATATCAATATCGGCTTTTTTCGCTTGAGCGTGCTGCATTTTTCGCGGTATGCAGTACAGCTTTCCGTCCTTGATAAAACGCGCTCCCGTTTGCTTAAAAGTGAAATGCACACCCTTTTGTTTGCATTGCTCGCGCAAAGAAAGCACCCATTCATAATCGCAGGGGCGCGCGTCGTCCCCCGATTCTCCTCCCGCTATCAGCTCGGTAATATCGGGTGTAAGATATTTTGACAACTCGATATGCCCAAGCAGCGGCTCGCATATTATCGATCTTTTCTTTATCGGCGCCGAAAGAAATATCGGCAGCCTGCGGTCCGCCTCCCGCTGATTTTCACAGGTACAGCATATATGGACGTTATCGTATCCGCTCCCCCAGTCGGGCGGTATACATTGTTCAAAGCGGTGTATTCGCTTGGTTATAATGAAAAAAAGCATATCGCCGCGCCTTTTTATCATTTGCCAGCACTCTTTTCGCCATTCGTCCGCCTGTTCAAGAAAAAAATCGGACGTAAAGCAGGTATATATAACTCCGCTTTCGGGAGCGAGCTTATACTCCCCCGTCCTGTAACGCTCTATCGGCGCATAAAAGGCTTTGTTTTTTACAATTTCCTCGCTGCTTTTATCATATTGCGCATCTCGGCGGTATACATAACAATTCTGACAGCCCGCGCTGAATTTTATACAGCCGTGCCACGGATTCCAGCAATCGGTCATCGGTCTACCTTTCTAAAGCACCAGATAATGCGGTATTATATCCTCGTAATGCCCGTCTTTCATCAAAAAGCCGTCGGGAATAACTCCCAAACGAATAAACCCGAGCTTTTCATACAGACGCAGCGCCGCCGTATTCGTACTTACCACCGCGTTGAACTGCAAAATACCGAATCCGAGCCGCTTTGCCGTTTCAATGCTGTGTCTGACCAGCGTTTCACCTATGTGACAGCCTCTGCGCTCCTTTTTGACCGCATAGCTCGCGTTGCATATATGACCGCATCTGCCGACGTTATTCGGGTGCAGGATATAAAGCCCCGCTGCCTCGGAAAGCACGGTATCGTAAGCTATACCGGTAAACGACTGCGAAGCAAAAAATTTTCTTCCGCTTTCTTTATCCAAAAAAGTGTCCTGCGGAAACGCAACGCCGTCCTCGACGACCTCGTTCCAGATATGTACCGCCTGCTCAAGGTCGCTCTCCTCAATTTCCCGCACCGTTATACTCATAGCGAAATATCCATTATAAGGGTGTTCAGCCGCTCGGCAAAGCCGTCGTCCAGTTTAACGGATATTTCCTCTCCGTCGGACATTCGTTTCAGCTTTGCAAAGCCGCCCGCAAGCTCGTCAGAGCCTATTACCATGCAGAACGCCGCGTTTATCTTATTCGCATACTTCATCTGCGCTTTAAAGCTCCTGCCTACGGTGTCGTATTCCGCCCAAAATCCCTCCGCACGCAGCTTTTGCGCAAGCGTCATGGCGTAAATATTAGTTTCTTCGTCAAATGTGGCAATATAAAGGTCGCATTTCTTTTCGGGTGCATATTCAGCCTTTTGGCTGTCCATAACCATTATCATTCGTTCAAGTCCCATAGCAAACCCAAGCCCCGCCAAGGGAGAGCCGCCTATTTCTTCCACCAGACCGTTATATCTTCCGCCCGCACAAACGGCAGCCTGTGAGCCTATCTCATCGGAAACGAACTCAAACACCGTGTTGGTGTAGTAGTCCAGTCCCCTTACTATGAGCGGATCCACCTCATACTTTATCTCAAGCGCGTCCAACCTTTTCTTAACGCTTTCAAAATGCGTTTTGCAATCGTCGCAGAGATAATCAAGTATCATGGGAGCGTCTTTTTTAAATTCGGAGCATATCTCGCTCTTGCAGTCCAAAAGCCGCATGGGGTTGCGTTCCAGCCTTTCAAGGCAGGTATCGCACAGCTTATCCTTGTACTGCCCGTAATATTCTTTCAGCGCCTTATGATACTCGGCGCGGCAGGCGGGACAGCCTATGCTGTTTATTTTAAGTAAAACGTTTTTTACTCCCAGCCTTTCAATAACGCTGTTCGCCAAGGCTATGACCTCCGCGTCGGACGACGGTTCGGCAGCGCCGAAAACCTCAACTCCGAACTGATTGAATTCACGCAGACGTCCGCTTTGGGGGGCTTCATATCTGAAACAGCGGGTGAAGTAATACGTTTTGAGCGGCAGCGCGTCGTTTAACAAGCCGTTTTCTATCGCGGCGCGCACTACTCCCGCAGTACCCTCCGGCTTTAAAGTTATACTGCGTCCTTTTTTATCTTCAAAAGTATACATTTCCTTTTGTACAACGTCGGTAGTATCGCCTACTCCGCGCTGAAAAAGCTCCGTATGTTCAAAGGTAGGGGTGCGTATCTCCTTACAGCCGTACGCCTCTGCGGTATCCCTTGCCACTTTTTCGACAGTCTGCCACTTATATATCTCTCTGGGCAGCTTGTCCTCCGTACCTCTCGGTCTTTTGGTAACTATGTCCATCTTTATTTTCCTTTCTTTATCTTGCAAATAAGCATAAAAACGGCGCACCGCAGTGCGCCGTCAAAAACCGTGCTGTCAGCCCTTGACGATTTCGCGCCAGTCGAGATCGCCGCGCTCCAGAGCGTGAATAAGCGCCTCGGCAGTCGCGATATTGGTTGCCAAAGGTATATTATGCACATCGCACAGACGCAGCAAATTCATTTCGTTTGGTTCGTATGATTTTGCGTTAAGAGGATCGCGGAAAAATATCAGTACATCTATCTCATTGCAGGAGATCCTGGCGGATATTTGCTGATCTCCGCCTTGAGAACCGCTGAGATAACGCTGTATATGCAGTCCGGTAGCTTCCGCTACCAGCTTTCCCGTAGTACCTGTAGCACAAAGGCTATGTCGGCTCAATATGCCGCAGTAAGCAATGCAGAATTGAACCATAAGCTCTTTTTTTGAATCATGTGCGATAAATGCAATATTCATTATATTCTTCTTCCTTCCTTCGCCGATATTTTGCTCCGACGATCAATAGTCTGTACGGACAAATAACCGCTCGGATAACTGTGCGGCATATATGCCCGACATATTTTCGGGGAATACGAAGATCAGACAGGACGCCCCGTCGCAAAGCATTTGACCGCTTGCGTGCGGTGTTTAATGGCATGACCTTTGAACTGCGATACCGAACAAATAACTGTCACATGATATTCGGATAAAAGTATAACTGTTTTAGTAAAAACAAGGTCAAACAACTTAAATTTATTGTACCATAAAAAAGCAAACAAATAAAGTATTTTCTTTATAAAAATCAAAAATTTGTTAAAAAAAGCGGAAAACAGTACAGATTTTTGTGCAATTTATTCAAATAAAACAGACTGTAAAGTTAAGCTGTTCATGAAAGCGTGCCGCGTTCGGGTCTTCCCGCGGTGTTTGTTTCCTTTCCTCCCCACGGAAGAATGATGTTTTTGCCCTCCTCATCATAAACGGGTTTATAATTATCGTAAAAATACGATTCTATGATGTTTCTGACCATCAGCCTTGAAAATTCGCCCTTTTCCAAAACTATGCCGAAAGCTATCTGAGGGTGTTCGGCAGGATAAAAGCCCAGAATGGTGGAATTAAAGGTAGTTTCGGTGACCTGCGGAGTACCTGTCTTTATCGCAACGCCGTACGGAAGGTCGGCAAGCTGTTGTTCTCCGTAGGACATTGGCCATCTCACGTCGTCGGCGACCATTATCATTCCCTCGGTTATAACGTCGAAAATATGCTTATCCGCGTCAAATTCATAAGCGACCTTGGGTTCGGTCTTGCTTATCGTTTCGCTCCCGTCATAGCTTACCACGCTGTCAACGAGATACGGTACATATCTTGTTCCCTTATTTGCGATAGTTAAAGCGATGCAGGCAAGGTTGAGCGGCGTTACCGTTGTTTCAAGCTGTCCTATCGCCGCCTGTATCGTTGAGCCCGGAGTCCAAGTACCTCCCAGAGATTCAAAATATTCCGGCGTGCTCATATGACCTAACGCTCCGCCTATCTCCAGTCCAAGATCCGTTCCTATGCCGTACATTCCCGCCACCGACGCGAGATACTCTATCCCCATTTGGCGGGCAACGTCGTAAAAATATATGTTGCAGGAATAGCGCAGAGCGTTCCTGACGTTTATATTGCCGGTAAATCCCATGATACAGCCGGGTTGATAATCGCTGTAATAGGTATATATACCTCCGCAGTATATCTCGGTGTTTTCGTTGACCACTCCCGACATCAATGCCGCCGTCGCGGTAACGGTCTTAAACGCCGAGCCAGGACGGTATAATCCGTAAATGCACCGATTATAGGTGGGATTAGGCACTTCGGGGTCGTTGTATTTTTTATCGTTGATGAGTTTATAGTAGTCCGACATATTGTAATTCGGATAGTTTGCCATGGCAAGCACCGCGCCGGTCTTAACGTCCAGAACAACGCAGCCGCCCGCGTCGACAAGATTTCCTCTGTTAGGGTCGTTGTTGTAATGAAGCCAGTTTATGTGATTTGCCAGTATCTGCTGTACTTCGTTTTGGAATTTTGAGTCTATCGTCAGCTTGACGGAGTTGCCTGCCGAAACTTTTTTGGTTATCTCGTCGGAAATGACCGTTCCGTCGGAATCGCGGGTAATTGTCCTTATCCCGTTATCTCCCCGTAGCGTCTTTTCCTCCGACCATTCTATCCCGAATTTGCCGTATACGTCATTGAGCGCGTAACCCTCGTTTTTATGCTCGTCATACTCTTCCTGTGAGATAGCGCCTATCCTTCCCGCAATATGCGGAATAAGCTCGCCGCCCTCGTATACGCGTATCGGTTCTTCGATGATGTCGATACCGCCAAGCATAAAGCTCTGTTCTTTAAGCTCGATGACCGACTGCAAGGATATATCCTCGGCCATGGTGTATTTGTTCTGATAGGAAAAATCCCGTATCAGCATCTCATACCTTACGCCCGCGATATATCTTCGCATCTGCTCGTCGTATTCTTTTCCGATGTCATATTTTTCGTAAAGCGCGTTTATACAGTTGTCCGCGGTCGCGTAAACGCCAAGCTCCAGCGTTTCCCTTACCTCGTCACATTCCGCCTCGCTCCCCGTGAACTCGTAAGGCTGCGTTTTTGAGATAGGAATGGTATCTATCCATTCTTCGTCATTTTTTATCAAAATTTTAAGAGTTTTGGATATTATATCGTTTTCGGTATCGGGTTTGATAAAGGATTTTTGTATTATTACCTTGTATACCAGCTTGTTTGTATTGAGTATAACCCCGTCCTTGGTCATTATCTGACCTCTCGCCGCCTGTATGGTTTGCTCTGCGGTATATGTTCCCGTGGTTTGAGAAAGATAATATTCACCGTCAACTATCTGTATTTGCAGCAGCTCAAGAGTGCAGGCGAACGACAGGATAACTACCATGAGTATAAAGACCAACGTTCTGACTGTTTTTTTGACTTTGTTCATGATACCTCCGTTTTAGTCCTCTTCACGGTCCGCCTCGTCAAAAACGGAAACGATATCCTTGTCGGTAGTGTCAAGTCCGAGCTTTTTGTTTATCAGCCTTACAAGCAAAAATATCGGAAGTGCAAGAATTACGGCAGTTACCGTACTCGGAAGCATAAAGCGCATTATGATAACATCTATATCGGGATTTCTCCAAATAATATATTTAAATAACAGCTCCATGAAGTCGATTATAACAAGCACGCAAATGTTCATCCACGCAAAATTGATGATATTGCGGTGTATGAGATTTACCACCAAAAGAGTGACCATAAGGCAGCACGGCACCAGCCATATCGAGGTAAAGCCGAACAGCCCTCCTACCGCCATATCCGTCACCATTCCGGCTACTGCGGCAAAAATTACTCCGCCCAGTTCTCCTTCAAATACCGCTACCGCCACCGCGAGGGAAACCGTCAGCAAAGGCTTCCATTTTAAAAAAGGAAACGTGCATTGTATCACAAAGAAAACAAGCAGCATGACGGAATAGAGCGCCCATCTGAAAAACGACCTCATCATATCGCGGCGAGTCATCGTGCCGATTTTAATAATACGGAAATTCATCAGCTGACAACACCCTGCCCTTTAAAATTAGTGATAACTACGCAGTTGGTTATCGTAAGAATATCTACGGCAGGCGTAATAACGGCGTGTACCGACAAACCGTTTTCGTCATTGTACACTTCTTTTACCGTTCCGATAAGTATATCTCCCGGAAATACCACGCCGGCGCTGGATTTTACTATCTCTCCCTCTTTTATCCCGCTGTCCTTGCTGACGTAACTCATTAAACATTCGCCCGCGTCGGCGTGTTCGGCGTCGTTTTCGATAATGCCGACCACCTTGCTTTCAAAGGTCATTACGCCGAGATTCAGGTCCTCCGACAGCAAAGTCGTGACCCGCGCATAATCGGGACCGAGCTCGCTTACCATTCCGACGAGTCCCGCGGAAGTCATGACGGGGTCGTAAAGCGCTATACCGTCCGAAGAACCGCGGTCTATCATAAATCCGCCCATTATATCGTTTTGATTTCTGGAAATTATGTTGCAGGGCGGCGAAAAATCGAAATCCTCGTTTTCCTCTTTTATCTTCAGCGCCTCTTTAAGCTGCTCGTTTTCCGTTTTTATCTTCTCGAAATCTATCAGCTGCTGATACTGTTCGTTCAGCTTTTCGGTCAGCTCCTCTGCTCTCTCCTTGTATTTATCGGCGTTCACAAACTTGTCAAGCGTATCCTCGACCCAGTTAGAAACAGCTTCGGAGGCAGAGATAAACGGTTTTGCTATTTCCGTGAATACCATCTGCGGAACAGTCGAAATGCCGCCCGACACCGCAGCGTATATAACGATACCCAAGACCAAAGCAAAAACGCAAATGATTATTTTAAATTTAAAACCGCTGAAAAAATCACGCATGACGTCCGGCCTTTCAACTGATGCAAAAAACTTAAAAATAATTTTTACAGAGCGGGAACACCGCTCTGTAAAACAGAGTTATATTGACTATGCGACAGGGTTTAATATCTCGAATCATCATCGGTAAGCACATCGACGAGCTTATCAATGTTTTCAAGCACTTTGCCCGAGCCGTCCGCTACGCAGTCGAGCGGTCTTTCGGCTACCTTGACAGGCATACCGGTCTCGGCATGTATAAGCAAATCAAGTCCCTTTAACAGCGCGCCGCCGCCCGCAAGCATTATGCCCTGGTCGATAATGTCTGCGGCAAGCTCCGGCGGAGTTTTCTCCAAGGTAACTTTTATGGCTTCGATTATCCTGCTGAGCGGTTCGGACAGCGCCTCGCGTATTTCTTCGGAGGTTATCGTGATATTTTCGGGAAGTCCGTTAAGCAGATTTCTTCCCTTTATATCCATAGACGGCTCGTTGTCGCTGTACGGATAAGCCGAACCTATCGCCATTTTGATGTTTTCCGCCGTTCTTTCGCCTATAAGCAGGTTGTACTTCTTCTTTATATAATTTATTATCGACGAATCAAATTCATCTCCGGCAACTCTTACCGAACGGGAAGTAACGATACCGCCCAGCGAGATTACCGCTACCTCGCTCGTGCCGCCGCCTATATCGACTATCATGCTGCCGGTAGGCTCAGCAACGGGAAGACCCGCGCCGATAGCCGCCGCCATCGGTTCTTCGATTATGGAAACTCTCTTAGCTCCCGCGTTTTGTGTGGCTTCTTTTACCGCTCTGCGCTCTACCGCGGTAACTCCCGAAGGGATACAAATAATGACTCTTACCCTCGGACGTCCGAACGAACGTCCTTTAAGCGCTTTTCTTATAAATTCCTGTAACATACTGGTCGTCATGTCAAAGTCGGCGATTACTCCGTCCTTTAACGGTCTTACCGCAACTATAGAGCCGGGCGTACGTCCTATAACGTCCTTTGCCTCCTGACCGACACAGCGCACCCTGTCCATTTTAACGTCAACGGCAACCACGCTGGGTTCGCGTATTATGATCCCTTTTCCCCGCATATATACCAAAGTATTTGCCGTGCCGAGATCGATACCTATGTCCTTAGAAAACATATCTTTTCCTCCGATTTTTTAAATAAGGGGCGCTGCCCCTGTTATTGCTTTTAAAACTGCCGAAAAAATAAATCAAACCGGCGCTATTACTATATTATAACACGAAATCCAAACTCATACAATAAAAAAAGCAATTTAAATATTCATAAATTATTGTCAGTTTTTGCGCAAATTTTGGGCAATATTACTTAATTTGTACCTGTCGAGCCAAATCCGCCGTCATTTCGTTCGGTTTCGTCCAGAATATCGGCTTGAGAAAAGTCGCACAACGAAACGGGGATTATCACCAACTGGGCTATCCTGTCGCCGTCATTTATATAAACAGGTTCTTTTCCGAGATTTATTACCGGCACGCTTATTTCCCCGCGATAGTCGCTGTCTATAACCCCGACCGCATTTGCAAGGGAAAGTCCCTTTTTTATGGCGTTTCCGCTCCTCGGAAAAACAAATCCCCCGCAGCCTTGCGGTATCTCGACCGCTATGCCGGTAGGTATCAGCCGCCTTTCTCCCTTAGAAAGGACGACCTGTTCCTCAAGGCAGGCATAAAGATCCGCGCCTGCGCTCCCCGCGGTAGCGCGAAAAGGCAGCAAAGCCCCGCTTCTTGTTTTTTTGACCTTTACCGTCATATCCTTATCCCCCGTTTTTTCATTCCGTTGTTCCTTTAAAATACGATCCTCTGGTAAAATTTTCCGTAAATCGCTCGGCGCGGACAAACGATGAAAACTGCCGATACGGGTCTGTTTCATCAGTAAATCTTAAAATCACGAAATCAAATCCCCTCAGCTCGTCCTGCTTATCTCCGAGATATAAAACGTCGGGATTTAGTATCTCGACGGCATTATCCGAGCAAAGGCATATCAGCGACCTGCCTTTTCTGTCGTTCAGAGCATGAGGACAATTCTTTCTTTTTACCCTGCCGCAGGGCATACCGTCGTTTATCGGGCAGCGCCGTGTAAGCATAAGCGGTAAACGTCCGTACGCTATTATCCCTCTCTTAACATCGGGATCCGCGCAGATAGACTTTGCGGCTCTCAGGGTAAGCTCAGGTGAAAGCACCGCGTCCTTTACTCCAAGAGCGCTGAGCGCGTTCAAAGTAAAGCTGTTTGTAATATTGAGCCTATATGTGCCGAACGGCGTCATTCCGAGCCGCCTGGCGATATTGATATGCGAAAGCGTATGCACCGCCACGTTTGAAAATCCGTATTCTTTTAGCTTTGCCAGCCGCTCTGCGGTTTCCTTTTCGCAGTCGCCCAAAAACACGGGAGGTACTGCCACTATCCTTTCCTTATCGGCGGTATCGCTTGAAAGCAGCGTATCGGGACAGTAAATAAAAGAAAACTCCTTTATCTGTATCGCCTTGTCCAGTTGCCGCGCAGTATAGACCTCGCACCGATACCCGAAACGTTCCGACTTTTCCGCCAAAACGCTCTTTTTATCCGCAAAAAGCGGCGTGACGGCTGCCCGACCCGCTTTACCGTCGGACATCGGCGATTTAAATACATATACCGGCGTGTTTTCCGCAAGTATCTTGTCGGAAAGCTGCCGAACGGCGCGCCGTCTGAAATCGTTTAACTCCGAAAGGCTGACCGAAAGACCGGGCTCGACCCTGGCGACAGTATTTTCGCAATAAAACTCCGTTCCGCCGAGCTTTTCCAGTTGGGCGCATACCGCGTCGGAGGTAAGCTCGTGCTTTAAGGCTTTTTGCGGCGCCGAACCGCTGACGGTGACGGAATGACCTTTTGCGCTCACTGTAACGGATATCGGCTTATTTTCGGTCACTGTTGCCGAAATATCGCACTTATATCTTTTAAAAGGCTTTGCATAAAGGGCTTCGGCTTTCTGCAGCGCTCCTGCGGAGGCAAAAACGTCTTCTTTTGTTCTTATCCCCTGCATATTATGAAAGTTTCCCGTAAAATATCCGTCCGTAAAACCGCTGCGGGAAAAAACTCCGCGCAGCAGCTGCATATTCGGCGGCTTTCCGCCGACGGAATCTCGGCAGGCGGCAACGGCGGCGGCAACATATTCGGGGCGTTTCATTCTTCCCTCTATTTTAAAGGAAGTTACGCCTATCTCCTCCAGTTCTTTGAGCCGTTCTATCAGCGAAAGGTCTTTAAGCGACAGGACGTTTTCCCTGCCTAGGCAGGAAAATCCGAGCCGACAGGGTTGAGCGCACATACCTCTGTTTGCGCTGCGTCCGCCGAGAGCCGCGCTCATGCCGCATTGTCCGCTGACGCTTACGCACAGCGCGCCGTGTACGAATACTTCGGTTTCTATATCGCAGGAGGACACTATATCCCTTATCTGTTCAAATGAAAGCTCCCGACCCAGTACCACTCTTGAAAAGCCGAGTTCCTTTGCAAGCATTGCACCGGCAGGCGAATTTACCGTCATTTGAGTCGATGCGTGCAGCGGAATATCCGAAACTGTCTTGCGGATAAGCGCTGCAGCTCCCAGATCCTGTACTATCAAAGCGTCCGCACCGTTTTCAGCACATTCCGTCACGGTTCGTATAAAGCTTTCCGCTTCGCGGTCGTATATCAAGGTGTTTAGGGTAATATACACCTTTACGGAATTTCTGTGGCACAGCTCTATCGCTTCTTTAAGTCTGTCCGACGTAAAATTTTCCGCGTTTTTTCGGGCGTTGAAATCCACACAGCCCAAATAAACAGCATCGGCTCCCGTATTAACGGCAGCCGTAAGCGCTTCAAACGTTCCGCAGGGGGCAAGTATCTCACTCATAGCGTCATCTGTCCGTCGTTTACGATCTCGCTCATCTGCTGATTAAGGTCCGCATATTTTTTTCTTAAAGCGTTAAGCTCGTCGTTCAGCTCGGCAAGCTCCGCGCTTTTTTGCTTTACATACTCGTCGAACGTTTTTTCATAGGTCGCGACCGTATCCTTGAGTACCGCGATCTCCTGTTCTCCCGCTCCCGACACATCGTCTTTCTTGTTATGGGAACGTCCGTACTCCCGCTTTAGGTTGTTCCATGACGTTTCAAGCTGTGCCAGCTTGCTTTCAAGCTGCTTGTTCTTTTCGGAAAGCTCGCGGTTTTCCTCCTTTATCGCCTCCTCCGACTTTATCACTTTGTCGTTTTCCGCGATAAGAGAATTGTTTTCTGTTTCCAACCGACTTATCCTGCTCTCGGCGTCGGACAGCTTGCTTTGCAATTCTTTGGAGCTGCTGCCGCTTTGCTTGTATTCTTCAAGCTGCTTTTTCAAAACCGCGGCGGTCTCGGAGCACTCCTTCGCGCTTTTTGCGGCGTTTGCGGCGTCGGCTTTGGCAGTCTGTAATTCGTCGGCTATATCGAGCGCCGAAAGTATGACCGTATCGGTAAGCGACAGCCCCGGCGAACCGAACTGCGAGATCTTCTTCTTTAACTCGTCCTCTGCGGCGTGCAGCTTTGCGGGATCGTCGCTTTTAAGGCTGAGATCATGCCCGCCGATAGATATTCTGACTTTTTCCATATGTCGTCATCGCTTCCGCAGGGAAGCCTCTCCTTTCCGACGCTATCTGAAAAACTTTGTTCTTGTTATTATTATCGCAACGACTATCGCCAAAAGTGACGAAATACCCAAGGTGAACCAGGTGAACGGCAGTGGCAGATCCCCGACGTTCATTCCGTAAAAGCTGAACACCATCGTCGGTACGGACATTACTATCGTAATTACGGTAAGCACCTTCATCACTATATTAAGGTTATTTGAGATGATACCGGCATATGCTTCGGTAGTGCCGGATATAATGTTGGAATATATGTTGCTCATCTCGATACCCTGCTTTACCTCGACCAAAAGATCCTCCAACAGATCCTCGTCCTCTTCATAGAGCTTTATAACGCGCCCGCGATGTATTTTCTCCAACACGGTTTCGGTCGATTTCAAAGATGTGGAAAAGTAGACCAACGACTTCTGCAAGCTGAGCAGCTGTAAAAGCTCCTTGTTTTTCATTGACTTGCGAAGCTGACCTTCAACATAACCCGACAGCTTGTCTATCTGTTTAAGATATTGCAGGTACTTGCCCGCTATCCTTAAAAGCATATAGAAAATAAATCTGGTCTTTAGCTGCGTTTGAACGCCCTTTACGACACCTTGAGAAAAATCCTCAACGATAACATTATCTTTAAGACAAACGGTGATAACGTTGGCGTCCGTAAGTATAATTCCCATAGGCATGGTATTATAGCTTATGGTTTCGTCCTCGTCTGTTTTCTCGGCGACAGGATAGTCAAGTATGATAAGAGTCTGACCGTCCTCGCTTTCGATACGCGAGGTTTCCTCCTCGTCAAGAGCGGAGCGTATAAAATCACGGTCTATCCCCAAATCTTCCTCAAGCAGGGATATTTCCGTTTCGGTAGGAGCGACCGCCGATACCCAGCAGCCCGCCTCAAGCTCCTCCGTCTCCGTGATAGTGTTATTTACGGATTTGTAATATTTCAGCATACAGCACCTCTTTCCGGCCGCCGCACGTCGGTCCGTCATATGGCAAAAGCCACACGGCAGGAACGGCAGCCAACTCAGCGGAAAGAGCCGGTAAGCGACAATTTCCGCGTAATATTATTAAACCGGCACCATCGCCCGTTACCGTCCGCAGACATTATTGCTCACCCCTTTATATACAAGTCATAACTTATATTATTTTAGCACAAAAAAACATTTTTGACAACAGTTTTTTATGATTTTTCCGAAATTTTCTTAAAATTCATCGTTTCCCGACTGTTTTTGCTGAAAACACAGCCGCAGTAGTTCTGTCTGTACAGCCCGTACTGCGCCGAAAGCTCTATCGAACGCTTATATCCGTTCCTCTTTTTGAAATCCGAGAAAAGATAAGGCACTCCCGCCGTTTTCTCCAGTTCTCCGCCTATCAAATTCAGCATTTGCGCGTTTTTATGCGGGCTTACCGAAAGAGTAGTACAAAAAAAATCATAGTTTCCCGCTTTGGCGAGCGCGGCGGTTTTTTCCAACCTCAAACGGTAGCAGGAAAAGCACCGCTCTCCCCCTTCGGGAATATCCTCTTTTCCTTTCGCAATATTCCAAAAAAGCTGCGGCGAATAATCTCCGTCCGCAAAATCGACGTCGTATTTAAAATGCCTTTCGCCGATATAGCGGATAAGCTCCGCTTTTCTTTTTTCGTATTCCAAACGGTCGGTAATGTTGGGATTATAAAAAAACGCGGTTATCTTAAAATACTCGCTCAGATATTCCAACACATAACTGCTGCACGGCGCGCAGCAGCAATGCAGTAACAAACGCGGTACTCCCGTTAGGCCGGCAATTATCTCGTCGGTTTTAATTTGATAATTCGTCATCTTTTTTCACCATTCTCTGAGCCGCCAATCCGCCAAGCTCCTCAAAGTCGCCGGAAACCAGCTTGTCCCGCTCTATTATGAACAGCAGCCCGTTTATCATAGTCATATAAGCGTCGCCGTCGTTAAAATCCAATGACGCGACGGAATCCCACCCGATGACCGCCGCAGGTATCTCTCCGTTATATACTGTAATGCTTTCACGGGAAATGACCAGCTTATTTACCCCGTTTTCGCCGTTCAGCTTTAAAATATCCGACGAATATTTTTTCAAGGCGAATTTAAGAATAACGGCAAACACCACCGCCAGCAGTATTGCGAGAACGGCGAATACCGTCAGTAAATAAAATCCCGTAAAAATCGCAAAGCAAACGCCGGCAGCCGCCATCAGCACTATTACCGCGCAGTATATGCCGATAAATATCTTTGCCTTTTTGTTGCCGCCGAGCAGCGTATAGGTAACATATCTTTTTATGTTTTCTTCGTTCCATTCTATCGACGCAGTTATCATTTTTCTCTCCCGTCAGAACAGTCTGCCTTTTATCTCAAAGGTCGGTCCGTGCTGCCATAAAAATGTACTTAAATGTATCTCATATCCCTCGCCCTGATCGACGGCAAAATCTATGGGACGCATTTTAGGCAGTCCGTAACCTGCCAAAAGGTTCATTATCACTCCCGAGTGTGTTATGACCGCGGCAGCCGTTATATCCCGACTCATCATATCGGTAAATATCTCATACAGACCGTCAAGACACCTTATCGCGAAATGCCCGTAGCTTTCTCCGTCGGGAGGCGCGGCGTCATAGCCACCCTTTATCCATTTGATGTAATCGGGTCTGTCTTTCAGTTCATCGGGGGTTTTGCCCTCGTATTCGCCGAAATCACACTCCGATATGCCGTCTATCCTGAGCAGCGGCTTATCGGGATAGATTATATCGGCGGTTTCAAGACATCTTTGGAGAGGGGCGGAATATACTTTCTGCACGGCGGGATAGACCTCCTGCTTTGCAAGCTCGGTTATCGCCTCCCGTCCGCTTTCGCACAGCGGCAGATCGGTCTTGCCGATATATTTGCCCTCCAGATTTCCCGAAGTTATGCCGTGACGTATCAGGTACAGCCTGTAGTTTATCATTTTTACATCATTCCTTTCGGTATTTTCACCCCGTAAAACCGCCGTTTGAGCAAAAAATCGAATTATTTACTAAAAAATGTGTCGATTTTTTGTATAAAATCACGCTTTACATTACGGAATATTTCATATATAATTTACCGTGTGACTATTTATTAGATTATCTGAGCCGAAGTCGGGCGGAACAGATCGCACAAGTCGGTCAAACTGTGAAAGGAGCATGCTTCTCCGCAGAAGCATAAAACGGAAGAAGATGAACAAGGATTTTCCGCGTATCCTGACGCTTTTGCGCAAGGAACGCGGCATTACACAAAAGCAGGCAGCAGCAGACCTAAATATAGCACAGGCTTTGCTTTCTCATTACGAGAAAGGAAAACGGGAATGCGGTTTGGATTTTTTGGTAAAAGCCGCCGATTATTACAATGTTTCTACCGATTATCTTCTCGGTCGTTCTGCGGTCAGCAGCGGCGAAATGATAAGCGAAAAGGACATACCCGAATATGACGAGCAAAGCAAAAACGACTCCAAAAACGGCGACCTCGCGCTTGTTTTGAACAAAAAGCTCATTTCAAACAGTATCGAGATAGTTTTCAATCTGCTCGGAAAGATAAAATGCCGTTCGCTTACCAAAAACATTTCGTCCATGCTTATGCTTTCGGTGTACAAAGCGTTCAGGATAACCTATGTGACAAACGACAAAAACGATAAAAACATTTTTTCCGTACCTGCGGACACTGCTCCTTACCTTTCCTCGTCGGCTCTGCAAATCGACGAAGGCAGCGCGCTCAACGCGGCAAAGACCGATGTGGACGCCGCTCCCGTGATAACTACCGGAATAATCGAAGAAGAATTCGACAAGCAAGGCACGGCTTTGCTCAGTCTTATCAAAAACTGTGAAAACAGGATAAAAAAGCTGGAAGGTGAATGATCCATGAAAAAATTTTTAGCCGTTTCACTTACGCTGATAGCCTTGGCGGCTGCCGCTGCGGCAGCCATAGATATGCTGTATAAGCGCGCAGTCAAAAATCTGAAATGATCAATTTTCCGATCTTCTCAGCCGCTCAAAAAACCTGCTGAGCAGCTGAGAACATTCCTTTTCGCATACCCTGCTCCTTACCATCGGTCGATGATTAAAGGGCAGCTCGAAGATATTCATAAGCGACGCACATACTCCGCCTTTATCGTCAAAAGCGCCGTATACCAGCCGCTTTATTCTGGAGTTTATTATCGCGCCGGCACACATGGGACAGGGTTCAAGGGTGACATATAGCGTACAGCCGTTCAGCCTCCAGCTTTTTTTAACGCGGGAGGCTTCTTCTATCGCGATGATCTCGGCGTGCGCCGTCGGGCTTTCGTTTGTTTCCCGCAGATTATAGCCTCTGCCTATAATTTCCCCGTTTTCATCGGTCACGACCGCTCCGACGGGACATTCTCCCATATCATAAGCCTTTTGGGCAAGCTCAAGACATATCCGCATATATTCCTCGTCAACGGTCACGGCCGTCACCTCCCGACTTTTCGGAGTATTCTGTCCAAACATATTATACAATAAACCGCCGGATATGTCAAATCTTATGCGGTTTAGCAGTCTTTTTGCATAACAATACCCGCAGTATCTCCTGCGGGTATTGTTATATCCGTAAGTATGTGTTATCCGACTTCTACTATCGTGATATTTTCACCGGCTATGTCCACCTCGGAAAGCAGAGCGTTTTTTATCTGCGCCGCCTGCGAGCTGTCCAGTCCCGTCGATTTAACTATTATGTTCGCGCTTTTCCCGCTCAGATAGCATAGCGCGTCCTCGAAGCCCTGCGCTTTCAGCATGGTCTCTATCTTGGTCTCCGCCTCCATAAGGTCGGTCATTTCCTCCGCATCCTGCGCTACCACCGCCATTTCGTCATTGGTAAGATCTCCGCCGGCATATACGCTTTGCAGTACCTCCGCCGCTTCCGCCCGACTGTTCTTTCTGTCAATCCTCGCCTGCGCGAAATACTCGTCCGAGCCTCCCGTCATAATATCTGCGTTTTCGCTCACATATGTATTGTCTTCGGTATCTTTGCCGGTTTGACCGTTGGTATCTGCGGAAACGAAAGCGGCGTCGCCGTAATTTTCCTTTTCCGTTTTCTCCGCGGCGTTTATGTTCCCGAAAATCGCATAATTCGCATATAAACCGACGCCCAGCACTACCGCCAGACCTGCTATTATCAAATGCTTTCTTCTGATTATAAGATTTATTCTTTTCATCGTTTACCTCACTATTTTGCTAATTTGTGATACATACCCTTGAAACGGATACGTCAAGTGCTTTTGACACGGCGTCCAGCAGCCGTTCCCTGATAATAACGTCGTCCGCTTTATCGCAGACTACCGCGACTCCAGTAACGGTCCTTCCGTCCTCACCGAGCCTTACCATTACCCTGCGGACTCCGTCCTTTCCTATCCCGTCCATATTCGATATGACTTCGGAAAGTCTTTGTTCCAGCGTTTCTTCGGCGGAGACCGTATCCTTTGCCGCAAACGTGCTGTCAAAGTTTGAAACGAATATCAGCACCACGACCGCGATACCCGCTATCACGGCAATTTTCAGCAGCTTATCGCTTTTTAGAATTTCTTTCATGTTATCTTCCTTTTAATTAAACGAATACTTTACGGTTATCTCATCACCGACCTTTTCGCGTACGGCGTCCGTCGCGTTTTGTATGTACGCGTCGGACGTTCCCTTTTCAAATACAAGCTCGATTTCACTAATAGATATGCCGAACGAGCCGTTAATATGCGCGACAATATAAATTTGCGAACACGGAGTTCCGTTTTGCTCCAGCAAATCGTTTACCTTATCGCGCACGGCGTAAGCCGCGGCGTTTTCCGCGTTTTCGGACAGCTTGTCGCTGAAGTCCACCACATCGGCGCTCTCAAACGAAAAATCGAAATTTCCTATGTTTGCTCCGCCGGACAGAGCTTTAAGCACACAAACGGAAAACAGACAGGCTATAAGAAAATTTAACTGTTTTTTATATTTCCCGTCAGGTACCAGCATTTTAAAAAGTCCGCAGGTTATCGCCGTCATACATACGGTAAGCACCGTTTCTTTCATGCCGTCCCTCCTGTTCCGATAAATATCATAAGCGAAACGGATATTACGATTATCAGCATAAAGCACACCAAAACCGCAAGTATTATCGACAATATACTTTCCGAGCATTTTAAAAGTCCCGTAAGCGGCGGCAGCCCGAACATATCGCTTACCGCGGCGGATACCGACATAGCCAGCTTGTACAAAAGCACGCTTACCATCGACGGCAGCATCATAGCACCGCCCGCTATTATCCCGAACGAGCCGAAATTACTGCGTATCACGTTGATACCGCCCTGCATTACCGATAAAGCGTCCGATACCGTTCCTCCGATAAAAGGCACGCCGTTTGCCACGGTAAACCTCGCCGCTTTTATGGCAATGCCGTCGGCGGGCAAAGTTATAAAGCTCTGCAAGCTAAGCAGCGCGACAAACAGCGTCATCGTAAGTCCCAAGCCCCATATTATTATTTTCTTTGCTGCCTCCGCCAGAGTGCCGAGCTTTAATTCCGGGTCTACCGAACCCGCGAGCGTTACACCCATTATGCAGGAGGCTGCCGGCATAATAATATTCGACGCTAAAATCGCAAACGCCTGCGCTCCCGCCATAACCACGGTATTTACCGCCGCAGCCGCCGTTATCCTTCCTCCGAGCGCAATCATACCCGCAAACGCGGGTATGAACCCCTCTACAAACAAACAACCCGCCTTGACAAGCTCCCCCGTCGAGGAAATAAGCGAGCTTATCGGGAGCATAAGCAGCGCCGCTCCGACCAAAACGGACACCAGAGAAAATACTCCGTGTAGGTCTTTTCCCGCCGTATCGCATAAAATATCGGATACGGCACAAAGCAATATCAGCGCTATCACCGAAACCGTCAGCTTTATCGGCCCCGAAACCGAATCGGTAAACAACCCGAATATGTATTTCAGCGCCGAATCGACACTTAAAAAATCCGGCGCGATGCTTTCCGGCGTTACTCCGTTTTGCTCAAGATCATCGGATACCTCTTCGGGAAGCTGCCAATCATACTCGTCCAGTCCCAGGTCTGGCGGCGGTTGGGCAGATACCGGCAGACTGAGCGCTATCATCAAAAACAACGCCGAAAACATACTTATAAAGATTTTTACTTTCTTTTTCATTGCAATTCCCAACTTCAAGTTACGGGATAAGCTCGGTAACAAGCCCCGCCAGAGCGTTAAACAGCGGCAAAGCCGTCAGTACCACGGCGCATTTTCCCGCAAACTCTATCTTGGAAGCTATCGCGCCCTCGCCCGCGTCACGGCAGCTTTCCGCCGCCAACTGCGTAATAAAGCACACCGCCAGACTTTTTATCAGTATCGCGGCATATTCTCCGTCCGCGCCGGAATACCCCGCAAGCTCCTCAAGAGTGTCCAGCACCGGCTTTAACGCTAAAACGGCCGCACCGAGGATAATTATTCCCGTTATCAGCGATATGTATATCCCGAATTCGGGCTTGTACTGTTTCAGAACGGCGCACAATACCGCTCCTATGACGCCCGCACCAACAAAAGCGATGATATTCATAAATTAAAAATATCCTTTATTGTGTCAAACAAATTGCTGATCTCCGTTACTATCATCATCAGGACCACTATCAGTCCCGCAATAGTCGTCATCATAGCCTGTTCTTCACGTCCGGAACGCTGCAAAAGCTGGTTAAGCACGGCAACGACTATCCCTATCGCAGCTATTTTGAATATCAGATCAACTTCCATCTTATGCGCTTCCTTTAAATAAATATTATTCCTATCGCCGTGCCGGACAGTATGCCTAAGGTCCTGAACAGCCTGCCCTTGCGCTCATATTCGCTCTGTGCCGTTTCCAAGCGGCGTGAGAGCCTTTCCTCCGCGGAAATCAGCATGGCAGTCTGACTGTCCGCGTCGCTTTTTCCAAGCTCCTCGCCGAGAAAATAAAGCGGAGCTTTGTCCTCTTTTTGAAGATACGCCAGTCTGTCAACGCAAACGTTCCATTCCTTTTGAAAGTCTACTCCGCTGTCGGCAGCCTTTATCAGTTCGTCGCTCACAAAAAAACGGCGTTCTCCGTCGGTGACGGCAAATATCTCGGACAACTTCATGCGGTTATAGCGTATCATGCTGCGCGTCTGCTCTAAAATATTCATAATTCTGTCAATATATGAACATCTTTTTTTCAATACGTCAGCCGCAGCGAAGCCTATCGCTCCCCCGCACATCGCGGAAAAAAGCACAACAAGCAGTCCTATCATCGTTCTACTTTAACGGGACCGCCGACGGGGAGCTTTAACACCGTCATATGTACGCCGTATCTGTCCATGCTGAGTGCCGCCGCATGGCTTATAGCGCCGCTTTCCGTCAGTCTTTTTATATCGCGGTTCAGATACATTTCCGAGAGATCCTCACAATGCGCGGTCATTATAAGCCCGACGCCGCAGTTTAGGCATTGTTCTATAACCGAGATATCGGCGCCCAGTTCATCTGTCACGACATAATCCGGCGACATACAGCGTATCGCCCGTATTATCCCGTCGTCTTTGCAAAATCCGCTGAATATATCTGTATTTACTCCCACGTCTAACTGCGGGATACCGTCTGTCACGGCGGCTATCTCATCTCTCTCGTCTATCAACGCCAGCTTATATCTGCCGCCCAACGTTCTGCACAGGTCGCGAAGCACGGTTGTTTTCCCACTTAACGGTCTGCCTATTATCAAAAGTCCCTTTACCGAATTTTTTTCGGTAAATATTTCCGCCAGCTTATCGGCGCACCCTACATGGCTGCGGGCTATCCTTATGTTTATCGAGGATATATTCTTTATCAGCGTTACCTTGTCCCCGCTGTATACCGCCCGCCCGCTGAAGCCTGCCCGATGCCCTCCTTTAAGCGTTATATACCCCTGCGCCAGCTCCTTTTCATAGCTGTGTACGGAGCTTTCGCAAAATGCCGAAACACAGCTTTCCACCGTCTTTGCGCTGACTTTGTTTTGCAGCATATGGTCATATCCGCCGCAGGAAATGACCGTCGGTCTGCCCGCTCTTATCCTTACCTCCCGCGCCGACGCTTTTATTTCACCGCTCACCCCCGCAAGCTCAGGAATAAAGCGGACTACCGTATTCAGCGCGCTGTCGTATTCGTTCTTTTTTGATCCTATCATTTTGCACTATCCTTTCCGAGTGGATTTGTTTAAGTTTATGACAGCCTGTACGGAAATAGAACAAAATTAAAAGCCGTCGCATATGCGACAGCTTTATGTGTATTTTTGATATAAATTGTAAGATCCGCGACCGCAGGAAGTTTTGGTGTATACGTTACGTTTTTGCGTTTTCTTAATTTACGACCTCGGTTATAGCTTTTATTATCTCATCGACAAGAGTATCCAAATCTTTTGTCCCATCGACCACACGATCCGACGATGGAAGTATATCTTTCAGCATTTGTACATATGCAATCCCGGCATATTTCAAATACGTTTCCATATCGCTGCGAATTTCATCGGCGGTTGAGTTTTTATGATCTCTCAGCACTCTTCTCACCGGCGCTATATCCAAAGGAGTGTCGATAAATACGGCAAAATCTATATATTTTTTGATTTTGTCGTTACGGTACGCGAACGGATAATCCAGCAATAAGTAATCGTACGCTCCGCTGTTCTTTATCGAAATAATATCCTTTTCCAACGGAGTTAAATTCCATACGTTGTAATCCATTCCGTCTAAAACCGCTTTATAAAAATCCTCGACCTCACCCTCAAAAGAATAATCGTCAAAATGAAGTGCTGCGGTCCTTGGCAGCTTGTTTTTCAGCTCGTTTACTACCGTGGTTTTTCCGCCCGCCGTAACGGCGGCAACGGCTATCACTTTCATATGACCGCTCCTTATCCTCCGAATGTCAGTTTACGCCGTGATTTTGATTTTCCGTATCCGCCTTTTCCGACGTTTACAACATGAAAGTTTCTTTTATGAGTAACGCTGCTTCTTCGGGCGATTTGTCGGAATTATCTATCCTGAGATAATTTTTAAACGGTATTTCACCCTCGTAGCTTACACACCCTTGTCAGCATAGCTTTCCCCCTAAAGATCACTCTCCGAAGACGTCAAAGCATTGTATTTGTTCGGATGGCGGTACTTGTTTCCCATCACTTCACGATTGCGATAATCGCGCAGCATATCCATATCGATCTCGGCTAAATAGATACCTTCCTCTTCCGGCGCCTCAAGAATACACATATCCCTTACACCCGGCTCATTGCTTAACCATGCAACTCCGTCAAACACCGTTGAATGACCGTTGCAATCCGGCTGTCCCTTGGGATAATTGCAGGTAGCGACAGCGAGCATATTTTCATAAGCCCTGGTGCGAAGTGCTGACAGCCGATTTATTTCCATAGGACAGGCGTTAGGCGCCAAAATAACTTCCGCCCCTTTGAGCATAAGTATACGCGCGCTTTCGGGAAATTCTCTGTCAAAGCAAATCATTGCGCCGACCTTTATGACTCCCTTGCCTATATCCAGTTCGGTCACATGAAAATCATCGCCGGAGCTCAACACTTTTTCCAAATCAAAAGCGCAGGTATGGACCTTGGAGTAGTGCATACGCTCCTTGCCATACCTGTCAAAAAGGATCATGGAATTAAGCGGCTTAGGCTCGTTTCTTTCAAGGAAAGTTATACCGACCGCCATTCGGAGCTCACCGGCAAGTTTCCCGAATTCGCGGACAAAATCACTTTCCGCATCGATCGACAACGCGCTCAATTCCGAGCTTTCCTGCGGGAGCTTATAACCGTCGCTCCACATTTCGGGAAACAGAGCGATATCGGCACCCATATTCTTTGCCTTGACACAGGCGCTTTTCCCTTTTTCCAGCTGCTTTTCAAGGCAGTCTTCCGGCAGTAATTGCAGCAATGCTATTTTTAAGTTCATATCTTTATACATATAGGCGTTTTCAGCCCTTTAAACCTCTTGCCTGTCTGTCCATATCTTCGACTACTATATCGTGTATCTCTCCGAGAGACGCGCAATATTCAAGCACTTTCCACGGCTCGTTGGTGTGATAGTGTATTTTGATAAGGTCCTCGTCACCGACCGCCAAAAGGCTGTCGCCCTTAAAATTTGCGACAAAATAATCGTATATCGCGTCCTCGTCCAGCCCCTCGCCCTCTATAAGCAGTTGGGTATCGTATCTGAATTCTATCATTTCGTTCTCCTTATTATGTTTTATTTTAGGCGTGATACCGATCTAACTTTCGGTAAATTCATGCCATATGTCCATTTCTTCACGTTCGGGCGGCTGAAAAAGTCTGTCCGATTTAGCAAGCAGACCGCTGTCTACAAAATAATCATCGCATAAGCCGTCCTCAACGGCTTTGTTGCGTCGACGAATATTCTCCGCTCTTTGCTTTGGGGAAACCGACATATAATGCCACTTGACATTCAAACCTGCTGATTTTAAAAATTCGTCCGTCGCTTTTCGTTCTTCGGCGCTCCAAAAGCCCCAGTCAAGTATCACATGGCAGCCGCATTGAGCGAGCTGCACCGTTTTTTTAAGCAGAAAGGCTTTTATACGCGGCGACATAACATCGTAATACTCTCCCAACGATTTATTGAAAATATCGTTTTCCAGCTCGTCACAGGACAATATTACGGCATTTTCTGCCGCGGCGAGCCGTTTTGCGTAAAAAGTCTTACCGGAGCAGATAGTCCCGCAGATAAGATGTACAACGGCAAAGCCCGAACCGCCGCGCCCTTGGTCAAAACGTCCGTCTTTTTCCGAGGCGCTCGCAGACGGTCTTTCGCATTTCTTCTCAAAATCGTCGGGTATACGGTTTTGCATTAAATGTCCCTTTCGTTAAAGCTGCACCGTGGTTTTGATATGCAGCTCTTCAAGCTGCGCGTCGTCTACCGTCGAAGGACATTCCGACATAAGCTCGCTCGCGTCCTTCACTTTCGGGAAAGCTATAACGTCGCGAAGACTTTCCGCCTTGCACAGCATCATGGTAAGCCTGTCCAGACCTATCCCCAGTCCCCCGTGGGGCGGAGCCGCGTACTTGTACGCATCTACCAGGAAACCGAATTTAGCCTGAATTTCTTCATCGGTAAGACCGAGCAGGCGGAACATCTTTTGCTGCAAAGCGGGGTCGGTTATTCTTATCGAGCCGCTGCAAAGCTCCGTGCCGTTTACCACAAGGTCAAACGCCTTTGCTCTTACGCTGCCCTTATCGTCGTCCAAGCTGTCCAAGCACTCCTCCATCGGCATGGTAAACGGGTGGTGCATGGCAAGCCAGCTTTGCGTGTCCTCGTCCCACTCAAAGAAAGGAAATTCGGTTATCCACAGGAAATTAAATCCGTCGTCGGGTATTGCCCCTATCTGTTTTCCGACTTTTAATCTCAACGCTCCCAGCACGGGAAGAGTGACCTTGTTCTTATCGGCAACGATAAGCGCCACATCGCCTTTCTTGCAGCCGAGCTCGGCAAGTATCGCCTCCAGCTCTCCCTGCGCCATGAATTTTCCGAACGAGCAGGAAGGCTCATCGTCTACCCAGCGGATATATGCCAAGCCTTTCGCGCCTATTCCGCGCACAAATTCTGTCAGTTTATCTATTTCCTTACGCGTAAGCGTTTGAGCGGCATTTTCGGCAACTATCGCCCTTACGCTCCCTCCCGCGGCGACTGCGGAGGAAAACACCGAAAATCCGCTGTCCTTTACGAGTCTGGAAATATCCTTTATCTCCATGCCGAATCTTGTGTCGGGCTTGTCCGAGCCGTAACGCTCCATAGCGTCCTTATATGTCATACGAAGCAGCGGAGTTTGGATATCCGTGTCCAAGACCTGTTTCATAAGCGTCTTTACATACCCCTCGGTAAGCTCCAGTATATCGTCTACGTCCATAAACGACATTTCAAGGTCTATCTGGGTAAATTCCGGCTGTCTGTCGGCGCGTCCGTCCTCGTCACGGAAACATCTCGCAAGCTGGATGTAACGGTCATATCCCGATATCATCAGCAGTTGTTTATATATCTGCGGGGATTGCGGCAAAGCGTAAAACTTTCCCTCGTGCAGTCTGGAGGGGACAAGATAGTCGCGCGCGCCCTCCGGCGTGGACTTCATCATCATCGGAGTTTCTATCTCCAAAAATCCGTTATCATAAAAATAATCACGCGTCACCTTGGCTATTTTATGACGCATTATAAGGTTTTCTTGCAGCTTTCTGCGCCGAAGATCAAGATATCTGTATTTCAGCCTTAATTCCTCGTTGGTCTTGCTGTCGTTGACTATTTCAAACGGAGGAGTCTGCGCGGCGGACAGTATCCTGAGATCGGATACGATTATCTCGACGTCGCCTGTCTTTATCTCGGTGTTTACGCTTTCTCTTTTTCTTAAAACGCCTTTTGCCATAAGGACATATTCGCTCTTTACCTGCTTTGCTTTATCAAATACGGCGGGATCTACCGTATCGTCGAATACGAGCTGAACGATGCCCGTGCGATCCCTGAGATCTATAAAAACAAGTCCGCCCTTATCTCTTACTCTCTGTACAAAACCGGCGACGGTCACGCTCTCGCCGACGCCCTCGACCTCTCCGCAGTAATGAGTGCGTTTCAGCCCCTTCATTGTGTCTGCCATGATATACTTCCTTTCGGTACGATAAAATTTTCAACAAATATTTTATCACATTTCAGTCGAAAAAACAAGAGCATTTTATATAAAAAGAGCGGCCTTACATTGTAAAGCCGCCCAGTCTGTAGAAAAAGGTCAATATAAAGCGGAAGGAAAGAGTTGAGTTTAAAACTGTCCACCGTTCGGCGGAAAGTTCACGGGGAAAACCATCAGGGTTTTCACCCTCAAGTTTGATAAGAGCCGCGCAAAGCGCGGCAAAAATCGAGCGATACCGCTTATGCGGTATCACCGATTTTTTGTCAGCTTGTCGGAAAATCCGACCATAGGGAGGGTTTTTCGACAAGCTGAGCGGCCTTACATTGTAAAGCCGCCGTCGAATGAGCAAAAGTCAAACATCATATATTTTGTTCTTCCGAAAAGATTCCGCGAATATTTCAAAAAGCTCTAAAAATCGTTCGGTGTTTTCTTCTCCGATATCGCTAAGCACCCTTTCAAACTTTTCGATAACAGCGCGCTGCTTTTTCTGCATAAGCTCCTTTCCCTTTTCGGTAAGGAAGATGGCGGTCGCTCGCCTGTCGTTTTCCTGTACCGTGCGTTCCACTATCCCCTTGTCTTGCAGCTTATTTATCGTCTGTGAAAGATTAGGGCGGGTATAGTTCAGCCGCTTGTTCAGCTCGCCGAGCGAAAACAGCTCGGTTTGAGGTGCGGCATAGGATATTTGAGCGATAGCCCACAGCACCCCCGTTTCGCTGGCATTGAATCCGTTTGACTCGGTATGTATATTAGGCGTATTTATCTTCCCGTATGATAATATGAGCCTTCTTATTCTGTCATTCATCGTTTGCCTCCGTATACACGTTCACGTCGATTTGATCTTATGAAATATTCAGCAGTTTACGGCAAAAGTCCGCATTTCTCGGACTTGCCAATATTTCAAATATATGTTATACTTGTTTTATTAACGGAATTTAAATTAACTCGGATATTATGAGGTCATTATGAAAAACAACAGTACCGATATTGCCGTCGTAGGCGGCGGAGCATCCGGCTTAGCCGCCGCGATAGGCGCGGCACAGTCCGGCAGCAGCCAAATAACCGTTTTTGAACGTCTGCCGCGTGTAGGCAAAAAGATCTTATCCACCGGCAACGGGCGCTGCAATCTGTCAAACGTCGAAGTTTGCGCGGAGTGCTACAGCGGCGACCGCGAGCTGACGGAGCATCTGGACTCTCCCGAAACCGTTGAATTTTTTAAAAGCGCCGGTCTTATCACAAGGACCGACCGCGACGGCAGGATATATCCGCACAGCATGACCGCCTCGTCGGTGCTGGACGCTTTAAGATATAAAGCAAATTCCTGCGGGGTAAACACATTGACCGACAGCTTTATTTCAGGGATAAAAAAAGAAAACGGTTTGTTCATACTGGAAACAAACCGTGAAACTTACCTTGCGAAAAGCGTAATACTTGCGACCGGCGGACGCGCCGCTCCGTCGTTCGGCAGCGACGGCAGCGGTTTTGCGCTGGCACAAGGACTGGGACATACCGTTACCGAGCTTTATCCGGCGCTTGCCCCTTTAAGAACGGAAATAAACCTTGTAAAATCCCTTAAAGGGCTGCGAATGTACGCCAAAGCGTCGCTATATGTAAACGGAAAAATAATCGATTCTAAACGCGGCGAGGTGCAGTTTGCGGACGGCGCGTTGTCGGGAATATGTATTTTCGATCTGTCCTTGGCGGCGGCCGAGCATATAGGAAACTGCACCGTATCGCTGGACGCCGCGCCGGATACGGATATAAACGGGCTGACGGCTATACTGAGCGCCACCAAACAGCTAAGGAACAACCTTTCCTGCGATGAGCTGCTCACCTGCCTTATGCACAAGCGAATAGGCTTGCAGATTTTGAGAACGGCTAATATCGACCATACCGCGCTTTGCGGCACGCTGAGCAAAAGCGATATTTCGTCTCTTGCAAGAAAGATAAAGGATTGGCGTTTTCCCGTAACGGGCGTGTCCGATTGGAGCCTTGCACAGTCCACCCTTGGCGGCATACCGTCAAACGAAGTCGGGAAAGGACTTTCGTCCCTGTTAATGTCGGGGCTGTTCTTCTGCGGAGAGATACTTAATATTTGCGGATACTGCGGAGGGTACAACCTGGACTGGGCGTGGAGGAGCGGTTATACCGCCGGAAAAGCCGCGTCACGCTATCTAAACGGAGGAAAAAATGTATAAATATTCCGACATAAACGCTCCCATAAACTATAACGACGAATGGCTGACGGAATACATCGCAGCCAAGCTGAAAATCGCGCCGAAAGAGCTGGTCGGGCTTACCCTGCTGAAAAAATCGGTTGACGCACGGAAAAAAGACGATATACATTTTGTTTTGTCGGTCGCGTTTGACCTTACCGATAAAAAGCGGGAAAAAGAGCTTTTAAAGCACAACAAAAAGCTGTCCGTTTATACCCCGCAGGTGTGGAAAGCTCCCGCCGCGGGCAGTCTTAAAAAAAGACCGATAGTGGTAGGCTTCGGTCCTGCCGGAATGTTCGCGGCGCTTTATCTCGCACAATGCGGCGTTAAGCCCATAGTGCTCGAAAGAGGCGACGACGCGGACAGGAGAGGCGAAAAGGTAAAGCTGTTTTGCAAAACGGGCGTGTTGGACGAGGAAAGCAACGTGCAGTTCGGCGAGGGCGGCGCGGGTACGTTTTCCGACGGAAAACTCACCACGGGAATAAACAGCCCGCTGACGTTTACCGTTTTCAGCGAGCTTGTACGCCACGGTGCGCCGCGGGAGATAATGTATCAGTCAAAACCTCATATAGGAACGGATAAGCTGCGCGAAACCGTCAAAAGCATAAGGCGCGATATTATCGCTATGGGCGGAGAGGTCATCTTCGGCGCAAGGTTTAACGACTTTGCGTTGACCGGCTCAAAGATATGCTCGGCGTCTTATATAAAAGATAATACCGAATATACGGTGGAAACCGACAGCATAATACTCGCCTGCGGTCACAGCGCGCGGGACGTTTTTTATCTCATGCGGGATAAGGGGATAATGCTTGAGCAAAAGAATTTTTCGGTCGGCATGAGGATAGAGCATACTCAAGAACAGCTAAACCGCTCGATGTACGGCGAATACTACGCCGAAAAAGCGCTTGGAGCAGCCGATTACAAGCTGGCTGTCCACCTGCCGAACGGCAGAGGGGTCTACAGCTTTTGTATGTGTCCCGGCGGCAGCGTTATAGCTTCGTCATCGGAAAAAGAAAGTATCGTCACCAACGGCATGAGCAACTTTGCGCGCGACGGTAAAAACGCCAACAGCGCGCTGCTGGTGGGAGTTGTTCCGAGTGATTTCGGCAGTAATGAAATAACCGCCGGAATAGAATTTCAAAGAAAGATAGAACGCGCCGCATTTTTTGCCGCCGGAGCGGATTACAGCGCGCCGGTCACTACCTTAGGAGCATTTACCGAAAACACTCTTCCCCGCTCATTCGGAAAAACGGAGCCGTCATACCGACCGGGAACGCGTTTTGTCAGACCTGAGGAATACCTGCCGGAATTTGTATGCAGCTCGTTAAGGTGCGCGCTCGGACTTTTCGGGCGGAAGATAAGCTGTTTTAAAGATCCCGACGCCGTGCTTACCGGTCCCGAAACACGCAGCTCGTCACCCATAAGGATAACACGCTCGAACGATCTGCAATCGGTAAGCGCGGCAGGTCTTTACCCGTGCGGAGAGGGCGCGGGCTACGCCGGAGGGATAGTCACCGCGGCTATCGACGGAATAAAATGCGCCATGGCGGTAATGGGAAGATAAGCCGCGGCTCAGCTGCACAGCCGCTCCATCTCCTTTTTGAGCCGCTTTATTATCCGCTTTTCCAAACGGGAAATGTAGCTTTGAGATATTCCTATCATATCCGCTACTTCCTTTTGAGTCTTTTCGGGGCGGTTATTTAAACCGAACCGCAGCTCCATTATCAGCTTTTCTCGGTCGTCGAGCCCGTCTACCGCTTTAAGCAGCATTTTGCGCTCTACCTCGTTTTCGATATTTGCGTTTACGGTATCGTTATCCGTACCCAAAATATCGGATAAAAGCAGTTCGTTGCCGTCCCAGTCCACGTTCAAAGGCTCGTCTATCGACACCTCGTATTTTTGCTGACTGGTTTTTCTGAGATACATAAGTATTTCATTTTCGATACAGCGGGAGGCATACGTGGCGAGCTTTATATTTTTCTCTACGCTGAAAGTGTTTACCGCCTTGATAAGACCTATCGTTCCTATGGAAATAAGGTCCTCTATCCCCACTCCCGTGCCGTCAAATTTTTTGGCGATATACACTACAAGCCGTAGATTATGTACTATCAGCATTTCGCGTCCGCGTGCGAAATCCGTTTTTAAAAGCGCGAACGCTCGGTTTTCCTCCTCCGGACTGAGCGGAGGCGGAAGCGATTCGGAGCCGTTTATATAATCTATCTCGGCTCCCCCGTCGATGTGCAGTTTTATCATTATCCTGCGCAATATCATTCCTACCCGTGTCATTCCACATACCGTCCTTTCAATTTCATACAAGAATTTTCGGGTTAAAGATAGCGTCATACTCCTGCAAAGAATTCGGCGAGATGCCTATGAGCGCGTTTACGCGGTATTCTTTGCAGCTTTTTATATCGGAAATAACAATGTTGTCCGCTTTAAAGGCATAAACGAATCCGCCTGAGCTTACCGTATTAAACGGCAATATCCTCACGCCGTTTACATATTCCGGCAGCTTTTCGTCGGAAATCTCACACGGCGAAATATTTTCACAGGCGTTTTTCCTGCAAATTATCACGGGCAGCCCGCTGAACCAGTCCACCAAACCGTTGCCGGTATCGGACAACGCGTCCAAAGTGACCGAACGCCCGTTTTTTTCGATAAACACCTTATAGCTCCCGTCCGCCCTGCCGTTTTTATCCAACAGATACCTTACCGCTCGAATAAGGAAATAGGCGGCTGCGGTACACAAAACGAGCGTAAGAAAATCAATGTTGAAATATACCGCTCCGTTGGAATATATCATTTTCAGCGGCGCCGCAAAAAGGCTTATCCCCAGCATTACTCCCGCAAAAATAAAGTTTACCGAAAGCACCCACAGTATATCCTTTAAAAACGCCTTTAGGTTTTTAAAGCCGAACGCCGCAAGAGTTACCAAAACGCAGGAAAACAGCTTTATCGCCGCCGTAAGCGGAACATTGTCCTGCGGCAAAAAAATCGTAAAAGCCGCCGCGCCGCCCAACGACGCGGCAAATATCATTCTTGCCGTTTTTATTCTTCGGTGAGTGAACGCGCTAACCGCAAGCAATTCAAAATATGTAACATAAAGGTTAATAATAAACAGCACATCAACATATATTATCATTTTTCCGCCCCTGTTTAATTATACTCTCCCTTGACCGAGAAAAAGGTCGATATTGCGGGGACGAACTCCCATATTTACGGTCAATATATGACAAAAACCGCCCGACTTTTCAGTCGAGCGGTTCAAATGTATTTATGCTTTTGTAAGCCGTAGCTTAAATGTCTAAGTCGCGGCGTTTCAGCAGCTCCTCTGCGTTTTCGAGCGAAATGCCGCTGTTTTCATCGCCTGAGATTATCCTTGCTATTTCTTTTTTTCTTCCCTCAAAATCCAGCGCGGTTATACCGGTAAATGTTCTGTCGTTATCGGTCGATTTTTTGATAAGCAGATGTGTATCCGCCATGGCGGCTATCTGTGCCAGATGAGTGACGCAGAGTATCTGTCTGCTCTTCGCCGTCTGGTGCAGCTTTATCCCAACCTTTTGCGCGGCGTGTCCGCTTATTCCGGTATCTATCTCGTCAAAGATCATCGTTTGTATGTTGTCGCTGTCCGCCAGCACGTTTTTTATAGCCAGCATAATCCTTGAAAGCTCGCCGCCGGACGCTATCTTATTTATAGGCTTCAGTTCTTCGCCTTTGTTCACGGATACCAACATCTCCACCGTATCCATTCCGCTAAGCGTTACCTTGTCCTGCTTTATATCGAAAACCAGCCGTATATCCGGCATATCCAAAAACGCAAGCTCCTCGGCTATCCTTTTTGAAAGAGTATCTGCGGCGGTCTTCCTCATATCCGTGAGCCTTGCCGCCAGCTTTTTGAGCTGCTCTCCCTTTTCGCGCCGCTGTTCGGTCAGCCGACCTATAACGTCGTCGCTGTTATCTATCTCATACAGTTCCCTGCGCCATTCTTCGTTTTGTGCAAGCAGCTCGTCCAAATCAACGGAATACTTGCGCTTTAGCCGCAGGATATTGCTCATTCTGTCCTCGTAATATTCGAGCGAGGCTTCGGCGTCGTCCGCGCTTCCGGGGAGGCAGTCGGCGATCTCCTCGCGTATATCCTCCAGCTCAAACAAAAGGTCCTTTAATCTGTCTGAAACGGAATTCAGCGACGGGATACTGTCGGAAAGCGATCCGATAAGCTCACGCGCGTTTTTCAGCCGACGGTATGCGCCGTCGTTTTCATCGTCGCCGGAAATGGCGTACAGCGCGCCGAATATACCGCTTTGCACCGCCTCAAAATTCCGCAGCTTATTAAGCTGCTCGGTGACTTCCGCCTCTTCCCCCTCGGAAAATTTGTACTCGTCTATCTCTTTTACTTTCTGTCGCAGCAGCTCCGCCCTTTCCTTTTGCAGACTGTCGCTCTCCGACAGCTTTTTTATCTGCCGTGACAGCGAAGAAAACTCTCTGAAAACGCCGCGATATTCCTCCAGAGCCGCTTCGGTATGACCGTAATTATCCAGTATATCCCTTTGTCTGTCGTTGCTCATAAGCAAAAGATTATCATGCTGACCGTGTATGCTTATGAGTTCTCCCGCAGTTTCTTTAAGAATGGCGGCAGTCGCGGTTTTTCCGTTTATGCGTGCCGTACTTTTACCGTCGCGGTATATTTCCCTTTGCAGCAAAAGCTCATCTTCGCATACATATCCGTTTTCTTCAAGCGTATTTCTCACCGCGTTCGGTATATAATCAAACAACGCGGTAACAACTGCCTTTTCCGCTCCCGCCCGCACTATATCCTTATTTACGCGCGCGCCCAGCACCGCGTTTATGCCGCCGATAAGAATACTCTTTCCCGCGCCGGTCTCGCCCGTAAAAACATTCAGCTTATCTCCGAAGGCGACAGACGCCTTTTCAATTATCGCCAAATTTTCTATATAAAGTTCTCTAAGCAAAAGCGTCCCGCCTCCTCTCCGACTTATATAAGCTGCTTTAATTTTTCGCAAAGCGTTTTAGCGTCCGCCTCGGTCCTTGTAAGAATAAAGACCGTATCGTCTCCCGCGATAGTTCCGACCACATACGACAGTTCCATTATATCCAGACCCGCACAGGCGGCGTTCGCCATTCCCGATTGACATTTTACCGCGACAATATTCATCGCATAGTCTATACCGACTACCGTTTCCGAGAAAATATTTGAAAATTTCCCCGCGCGTGCGCGGGACAGACGCATATATCGGCTCACGCCGTATTCGGACACGTCCTTTGTAAGTCCCAATTCGTTTATATCGCGGGAAACAGTCGCCTGCGTAACGTTGTAACCGCTTTCGCGGAGTTTTTCAAGCAGCATCTCCTGCGTTTCTATCTCATAGATGTCTATAAGTCTGAGTATCTCGGCCTGTCTTTCCTTTTTCATACTTTTTTCCTTATTTGAGCGGCCGCATCAGCTTGTTATGCACAGCGCTGTAAAAGCTGCCGCCGTCTATATCTATAAGCTCCAACGCAAGCTCCGACTTGCGTATGCTTACTTCGTCTCCTTCCGAAAGCGGGATATCATGATCTCCGTCGATACTCATTATCACCTCGGAGCTTTCATATCCGCAGTAGCTTACCTTTAAATGCGAGCCTGCCGAAAAGATCATGGGTCTGCCGAACAGAGTATGCGCGCAAAGCGGCGTAAATTCTATACACTCCGCGTCCGGCTGGATTATCGGACCTCCCGCAGACAGCGAATAAGCGGTAGAACCCGTCGGCGTGCTGAAAATTATGCCGTCCGCCCTTATCCTAGTCACTTCAAAATCCCCTGTGGATACCGAAAATTCCGGCAGCTTTGCAAAGCGGCTCTTGCTGAACACCACGTCGTTCACCGCAATATACTTTTTTTCGCCCGTGTTTATATCCAAAAGCATACGTCGGCTCACCGAATATTTCTTTTCGGCAAGTCTTTTCAATTTATGCAGCTCGTCGCTTTCCAGCGTAGCCATAAAGCCCAGCCGACCTGTGTTTATCCCAAGCAGCGGTTTATTTGCGGCGGCAGCCTTACGCCCCCAACGCAAAATAGTCCCGTCGCCTCCGACGGTTATCAGAATGTCGCATTTGCCTATAAGCTGCTGTTCGTTTCCGTATTCGATATTTTCTTTGGGAAAATATATATTGTAGCTTTGCTCCATCATGGGAACGCCGCCAAGCTCTCGCAGCTCTCTGCAAAGGCGAGTCACGGTATCAAGGCTGTTATTTTTTTTGAGATTTGAACATATAAACGCTTTTAACTGCATGATCATGCCTTTCTTTTAACTATATACATCAAAAACTCCCTGTTGCCGTCGCCGCCCTCTATAGGTGAAGGAATAACGCCGGATACCGAAAAGCCCAATCCCTCGGCAAATTTTTTAAGCTCTTCGCAGACCCTTTGCCTTACCTTTTCGTCGCGTACTATCCCGTTTTTCCCGATATTTGCTTTACCCGCTTCAAACTGCGGCTTGATAAGCACGACCGCGCCGTGACAGAGCTTTAACAGTCTGTATATATGCGGAAGCACCAACTTCAGCGATATAAACGATACGTCTGCCGTGATAAACTCCGCCTGCGGTATATTTACATTACGAATGTCGGTTTTTTCCATGGAAATCACTCTGCCGTCATCCGCCAGCTTTGAGTCGAGCTGCGCAGTACCGACATCGACGGCGTAAACTTTTTTTGCTCCGTGTTGCAGCAGGCAGTCGGTAAATCCGCCGGAAGATGCTCCTATATCAATGCAGACGCTGTCGTTTACCTCTATTCCGAAATATTCTATGGCTTTTTCGAGCTTTAAGCCGCCTCGACTGACATATTTAGGGAGGCTTTTTATCTCGACCTTATCCTCCGGCGACACGGCGTAGGCAGGCTTTTCGCACGTTTGGCCGTTCACCGCGACCTGTCCCGACCTTATAAGCTCGGCGGACAGGGTGCGACTTTTTATAAGTCCTTTTTGGGCAAGATAGCTGTCCAGCCGAATTTTGCCGTTATCCGCTGACAATTTTTCTCATTCCTTCAACATCCAGCTGCGCCTTTTCAAGCTGTCTGAATACATCGGCCTGCGGCATAAATCCCTGCGGAGCGGTTATTTTTATCTTTCCGCGATACCCGCAGGCAAGAAGCTGCGCGGCTATCTTTTCGGAAACACCTCCGCTTTGCACGCCCTCCTCAAAAAAGTACAGTTCATCGTATTTTAAGCATATATCTATTATCTCGCGCTGTATCGGGAAAATTTTCACCGCCTGCAAAACATCGCAATATTCCCGCAGCATAAGCGCGTTCGCGGTTATCCTGCCATAGGTGAATATCAATTTTCCGCGTCCGTTTTTGTAATATCTGTAGTCGGAATATTCGGCGCGGTCGCCGCCGTAAAACTCGCCGCCGCGCGGGTACCTTACAGCCGATACGCCGTCGTCCTCGCAGACGGCTTTTTTCAGGCAAGCCTCCAGCTCATCGGTGTTCGACGGAGAATAAACCGTAATATACGGCACGGAAGTAAGCATCGGCACATCAAACACGCCATGGTGCGTTTCCCCGTCCTCTCCGACAAATCCCGCTCGGTCCACCGCCAAAACGACATGACGCCTTTCTATCGCGCAGTCATGTATCAGTTGGTCGTAACACCGCTGTAAAAATGAGGAATAAACGGCAAATACCGGTATCTTATCCTGCGCCGCCAGCCCCGCGCAAAACGTCACGGCATGAGGTTCCGCTATCCCGACGTCGAAAAAACGTTCGGGAAATTCTCTTGCAAAAAACTGAAGCCCCGTTCCGTATTTCATGGCCGCCGTAACGGCACATATCCTTTTATCCTGCCGTGCAAGACGGCAAAGCACCTTACCGAACCGCTCGTTAAAATGCTCGCTGTCGACAGCCGTGCAGTTTTTAGGCGGTATGCCGTGATATTCTCCCGAATTGTTTTCCGCCGGCGGATAACCCTTTCCTTTTTTTGTATAAATATGAACAAGACAGGGACGTTTCATCAGCTTTGCGACGGTAAGCGCGTCGGTCAGCTCCTCCAGATTATGTCCGTCGATAGGTCCAAGATATTTAAATCCGAGATTTTCAAACAAATTGCTGTTATATAAAGCCGCGCGCAATACTTTTTTGGTTTTTTGAGCGGCTTTTCCTATGGTTTTTCCGACTACGGGAGTTTTTTCAAGTATTCCCTCTACCGATTTTTTGGTGCGGTAATATTTCTGTGAGGAGCGTATCTGAGCAAGATATAAAGCAAATGCGCCGGTATTCTTGGATATTGACATTTCATTCTCGTTAAGTACGACGATAAGGTTGCAGTCGGTCTTTCCGGCGTTGTTTATGCCCTCGTAAGCCTCGCCGCCCGTAAACGCTCCGTCGCCTATCACGGCAACGACGCTGTGGTCGTCGCCGTCCAGCTTCATTCCCTCGGCTATGCCCAACGCGGCGGAAATGGATATGCTCGAATGTCCTCCGAGAAAAGCGTCATGCTCCGATTCGTCGCTGCGCGGAAAGCCGGATATACCGTTCTCGCAGCGTAAGGTATTCATTTTTCTTGCTCTGCCGGTTATTATCTTATGTACATACGCCTGATGTCCAACATCAAAAACTATTTTATCCTCCGGCGTGGAAAACACCGTATGAAGAGCCACTATCAATTCCACCGTGCCTAAATTTGAGGCGAGATGTCCGCCCGTTTCGGTCACGGTACGCACCAAAAACGCGCGTATCTCGGCACAAAGCCGGCGGCGCTGTTCCGGCGTAAGGGATTTTATGTACTCGGCAGATATATCCTTATTCAGCAGCAAACCCATTCTCCTTAGTTATCAAACGGCGGGAAGCGGTACGACCTCGATAGGAAATGCCATTGCCACAAGTATGCCGAGCAGCGCGCCGCACAGCACTTCCAAAGGAGTATGTCCCAGATATTCTTTAAGATCCTGTATGTTATCCTCGTCTTTTGATATGTCGTCTATCTTATCGTCAAACCTGTCCATAAATTCTTCGTCCAGCTCATTCACGACGCGGCGCAGGCGGTTTATCTCCTTTGCGTGAAGTCCCGCGGCACGGCGCACTCCGGTCGCGTCATACATAACGACCAAAGCCAGTATCATCGCAAGCGCAAATTCCGCCGAACAGATACCGCAAACTCTGCAAGTTGCGATGGCAAGCGAACAAACGGTAGCGGAATGTGCCGACGGCATTCCGCCCGCACCTGTCAGCCGCTCCGCCGAAAACTTTTTCATCTTTGCGAAATCCAACGCTGTTTTGATTATCTGTGCCAACAGCCAGCTTATAACGGCAATAACAAGTATAACATTTACTTCATCTGTTCTCATTATATCATTCCATTCCTCTGCAAAGAGTGCATTTTACCAAGACCTACCTGTCCCTATCCAAAAGTTCCGTTGAAAGACGTCTGATATATTCGTTATCATCAAAACCGTCGAGCAGCGAAAGCGCCCTTTCGGTATGCTCGGCAGCGGCTTTTTTAGCTTTCTCCTGCCCGAAAAGTGACACATAAGTCACCTTATCCGACTTTTCGTCGCTGCCGACGGGCTTGCCTAATATCTGCTCATTTCCCGTAACGTCGAGAATGTCGTCGGTTATCTGAAACGCCAGACCCAGCTCGTACGCGTATTCACCCGCCAAAGCGCACAGCCGCTTGTCAGCACCCGCACAGATACAGCCGCATACGCAAGCCGCTTTTATGAGCATCGACGTTTTAAGCGAATACATTTTAAGCAAATTTTCGGTGTTTGCCCCGCCGATGTCGATAGTCTGCCCTCCTATCATGCCTAGACTGCACTCGGACAGCACGGAAACGACCTTTATCGCCTTTTTCGGCTCCAGCGACGAATCGGCGACCGATAAACACGCCTCGAACGGCAGCGCGTCACCCGCCAAAAGAGCCACCGCCTCTCCGTGCGCTTTATGGCAGCTTGGGCGGCCGCGCCTGAAATCATCGTTGTCCATGCAGGGCAGATCGTCATGTATCAGCGAAAAGGTGTGTATCATTTCTATGGCAAGCGCCGCGGGGAGCGCGTCGGACAGTTTTCCTTTGCACATACGGCAAAATTCAAACACAAGTATCGGTCTTATACGTTTTCCGCCCGCTTTAAGGCTGTAGGACATCGCGTCGCCCAACGCCTCATATCCGCTGCCTGTCGGAGCAAACTTTTCACAGGACTTCTCCAACGCCTCATTAAAACAGTTTCGGTAAAAGTCCGAAAGCTCCCCGAACGGTAAATCGGGATAACCGTTTATATCTGTATTCATTTGTTTAAACCTTTCAAGTCTCGGACTTCTTGACCGTGAGCTTTGCCTCTTCGAGATATTTCTTGCAAAGCTCCACCAGCTCCACCGCCTCTTTATAGCAGCTCATAGAGCTGTCCAGCGTAATATCCGTCTTTTCCATCTGCTTTGAAAGCTCATCAAGACGCGCCATCGCCTGTTCAAACGTCAGTTGTTTCATATGCCGTCCTTTCCGTCGGTCGGCTGTTTAGCCGTCACCGTTGCGCTTATTTCTCCGCCGCATACTGTAATATCGAGCTGCGAGCCTATCTCCACATTGTCCGGCGAGGTGACGGCTCTGCCGTCCTGCCTGACTATCGCGTATCCGCGTACAAGCACATTCATGGGATTGACCGCGGAAATAAGCGCCGCTTTTTTATCCAACTCCGCCTCGCACTTATCTATGACCTTTAAAGCCGCTTTTTGTAAGAATCCGGCTTTAAGCGAAAGTTCTTTTTCGTAAAACACCAGCTTATTTTCGGGCGAAAGCGCAGATATGCTCTTTTTGTAAGCCGACAGACGCGCGGCGTAGGTTTCCGTCAGGCGTTCAAACGCCGTTCTTATCGAAGTAAGCAGCCCGTCCGCTATACCGTATATATCCTCCAAGGTAAACGGAGTTACCATTACCGCCGCCGCCGTAGGCGTAGGCGCTCTTTTATCGGCAACAAAATCCGAGATAGAAAAATCCGTTTCATGACCGACCGCGGATATAGTAGGTATCCTGCTGTTGAAAAGCTCCACAGCCAGCACCTCATCGTTGAATGCGGAAAGATCTTCTGCCGAACCTCCGCCCCGTCCGATGATTATAACGTCCGCATCGGTATCCTGAGCGCGCCTTAGCGCGGCTATAAGCGTTTCGGGTGCGGTATCTCCCTGCACCGACGCGGGTATCAGCGTGACCTTTACCAAAGGACATCTCTCGCCGATAACGTTAAGCATATCCTTGAGCGCGGCAGCTTTTTCGGAGGTTATGATACAGACGTTTTTTATTATTTGAGGCAGCTCACGTTTCTGCGCAAAATACCCGTTTTTTTCCAGCTTCTCCCTTACCCGAAGAAACTGCATATAAAGCTGCCCCTGTCCTTCTTCAAACAGCTCGGTGACATATATCTGATTTGCTCCGTCCCGTTCATAAACGCTCACTCTGCCGTGCACGATAACGCTCATTCCGTTTTGCGGGAGGAACGCCGTCTGCGAAGCATAGCTTTTGAACATCACGCATTTTATCGACGCCTGCTCGTCCTTTAGCGTAAAATAAACATGGCCGGAAGGTCTGTGCAAGGTAAAGTTTGATATCTCGCCCGTTATGTAAAGGTCGTTGAGGGCTTTTTCCCCGCTCACCAAAAGCGAAAGTCTGCGGTTCACCTGAGAAACGGTGACGGTAAAAAAATCAGCCATCGGCTTTTTCCCTGCCGCAGTCTTTGTAATAGGAGCTTAACACCCCGTTTATAAACGCGGTATCGTTTTTTTGACAGTATTCCTTGGACAGCTCTACCGCCTCGTTTATCGCGACCTTATCCGGCACTGAGGGGCAAAACTTCATCTCGTACAGCGCTATCTGTATTATCGTCCTGTTCATCAGCGAGATACGCTCTACCGAACGCGACGGAGAGTACTTGGAAATTATTTCGGTGAACATACCGTCGTTTTCAAGAACGCCGTTGACGATATTCAGCGAGCTTTTATTGTACCTCAGCTCAAAGGCCGCCTCATCGTCCTCCAACAACTCCTCCAAGGTGCTGTCGTTAAGCCTCATCTGAAACAGTATCAGCAGCGCCGCTTCCCTCATCTCGTGACGTGTCAGCTTGTTTTCACTCATTTGTACTACCTGCCGGATTAAGCATAATATCCGCGATACGGACATTTACCTTAGAAACGGGTACTCCCGCCATATTCTGCACGGCGGATTTAACGCTTTTCTGAACGGAACCCGCCACCTCGTTGGCTTTAAATCCCTGCAATACTACTATATTTATCGAGATCTCCGCGGCGTCGCCGTGTACGACCACCTTTACGGGAGAAATAAACTTATTTGCTATTCCCACGCCTTTTTCGCTGACCGCAAGATGTTCGCCCTGCGACGCGACCCCTCTTATTTCGGTAGCCGCCACCTCCGCTATCTTTGTTAGAACGTCATTTGATATTTTTAAACTTGCCGGTGAACGTGTGCTTTTCTTAGTGCTCATATACATACATTCCTTCCCGAAAAATACCGCCGGAAAATATCCGCCGTCTAAATTGCATATACACTAATTATACACCAACTTTATCAAAAAAACAAGACCAAAACAAGAAAAAATAAGGATATGAACAATAATTCCGCAACAGGCACAAAAACCGTCAGTACAGCTTTCCGAGTTCCGAGTCGAAATCGTCCAGAAGTATCCTCAACGCCGTTGCCGCAAGGGTAAAGTAGATCTCCCTGCCGTGCATAAGGCTGACCGGCAGCTCAAGAGGCTGAACGTTCCGTCCCGAAAGCGCGGTTATATTCCTGTTGAGGGAAACGGTAATATTTTCGTCGGAAATGCTGGTATAAGACACGGTATCCTTTTCAAAAGCGCCGCAGGTCATCACGGGAAAGCTGCACCTGCTGAGCGCGGCTATCTGTTCGCTTTGGGAGGACTCGACTATAAAGGTGAATTTCCCGTGAATAGCGGAAATATCAAGGAACGCGCCGCGACCCAGTATCACCGCGCCGCCTTGACAGCTTACCTGAGATATTTCCGACGCGGACAGAATATCCAGCATATAGCCCTTTCCCCGCTCCGTAAGCCGCGAGCCGTCAAAATATCTGACAAAATAATTTCTGCTCATTATACGGGCGATATATTCCGAAAGCTCCCTGCCGTTTTCAATTACGATTATATCCGTCATTTGACTTGCGCCCTCCTTTTCCGAGCCGCCGACTCGCGGCTTTATACTTTAACGAAAATAATATTTGCCGATTATTTCGGTATATACAAAAGAATCAGGGCGAAAGCCCTGATTCTTTTGTTCTCCTCTTTTCAGTAACCTAAACCCGACGGCACAAGTCAGCGGCATTCGACAATGAATTTCATCGCCGTGCGCTCCTCTCCGTCGATATTAACGGTGGTAAATGCGGGAATACAAACAAGATCAACACCGGATAATGCCATGTAGCTTCTTGAGATAGCTATAGCTTTTACAGCCTGATTTGATGCGCCCGCGCCGACAGCCTGAACCTCGACCTCTCCGTTTTCACGAATGACTGCCGCGATTGCGCCCGCAACTGATTTCGGAACAGATTTTGCTGAAACCTTTACTACTTCCATTTTTTACCTCCCTATATTCAACATTTGAATCTTTTTACAGAATTGCAAATGCCGTTTTTTTCATTTATCGATATGACCGCGCCGCAGATATACTGTGTACCCTCGGCGTATTCGTGCTTTATCGGATAGCCTGTCAACATTTTGCCGATAATTATATCCTTATCTATTCCCAGTACGGAATTTAATACACCGGTCATACCCGCGTCGGTCAAATACCCCGTATGTTCGCACAATATCTCTTCGTCAGCCGTCTGTACATGAGTATGTGTGCCTATGACTGCCGATACACGTCCGGCAAGATAATGCCCCATCGCTCTTTTTTCCGAGGTCGCCTCGGCATGAAAATCCACTATAATGTTTTTTGTCGTTATTTTTTTAAGGACTTCGTCGATACATACAAAAGGGTTTTGCGGACAGTTCATGTAAACGCTGCCCATAAGATTTATGACCGCCAGCGAAAAAGCCCCTCTGTCAAGCACGGTATATCCGTGCCCCACAACATCTTCGCTGTAATTTATCGGACGCAGCACTATGTCGCTTTTTTCGTAAAAGCTGTCCATTTCGCGGCGTTTAAAACAATGATTTCCCGTGGTGATAATATCCGCGCCGCTGTCCAGCAGATAGCCGGCGGAATAAGGCGTGATACCGTTGCCGTCGGCGGAATTTTCGCCGTTTACTATTACGGTATCGGCGGCGTATTCCTTTTTCAGCCACGGCAGCTTTGCGCGAAGATTTTCACAGGCGGCGCTGCCTACCACGTCTCCGATAAAAAGAACATTCATATCAAATAAATTATCTTTCGATTATCTGATCTCTTGCGGGACCTACTCCGACCATGGAGATCGGACACCCGCAAAGCTCCTCCAGCCTTTGGATATATACTTTGCACTCCTCCGGCAGCTCGTCAAAGCTGCGGCAGCCGGATATATCGCCGCTGAAGCCTTTGAACGTTTCATAAACGGGAGTGCAGTCCGCAAGCTCCTCAAGCGCGGGCGGAAAATCGTCTATCAGCGTTCCGTCCGACTTCTTATACGCTACGCAGACCTTTAAAGGCCCTATATCGGAAAGCGTGTCCAGCTTGTTTATCGCCAAGGAAGAAAGACCGTTCACCCTTACGGAATGTCTTACTATGACCGCATCGAACCAGCCCGTTCTTCTCGGACGTCCCGTAGTCGTTCCGAACTCTCCGCCCTTGTTTCTTATCGTTTCTCCCGTCTTGTCCTCCAGCTCCGTCGGGAAAGGACCTTTGCCGACGCGAGTGGTGTACGCTTTTGCGACGCCGATGATATTCGTTATTATCATAGGCCCGACTCCCGTGCCTACACATACTCCCGCGGAAACGGGGTGAGAAGACGTAACGTAAGGATATGTTCCGTAATCTATGTCCAAAAGCGTAGCCTGCGCGCCCTCAAACATGATGGTCTTGTTTTCCTTTGCGGCATTGTATACCAGTACGGATACGTCGTCAACGTACTTTGCCAGCTTTTTGCCGTATTCGTTGTATTCCTTGATTATCGCTTCGATATTGTGAGGCTCGCCGCCGTAAACTTCCGTGATTATCTTATTTTTCAGCTTGCCGGTGGCTCTCGCTTTTTCGGCAAATATTTCGGGGTGGATAAGGTCGTAAACTCTCAGTCCGCAGCGTTCGTACTTATCCATATAGCACGGTCCTATACCCCTTTTGGTCGTTCCTATGTCCGAGTTGCCGCGAAATTTTTCCGACAGTCCGTCAAGCGTTATATGCCACGGCATGATGACATGGGCGCGCGGGTCTATCTTCAGATTGTCAAACGATATTCCCCTTGCCGAAAGGCTGTCTATCTCACAGCATATATCTTTGGGATCCAGCACTACTCCCGCACCGATAAGACAAGGTGTGTCCTTATAAAGAATACCCGAAGGAATAAGATGGAGCTTGTAGGTCTCGCCTGCGCTCACCACCGTATGTCCTGCATTGTTTCCTCCCTGAGAACGAACGACGACGTCGGCTCTTGACGCGATAATATCAATTATCTTTCCTTTTCCTTCGTCACCCCACTGTGTTCCTACCACTATATTTGCGGGCATTTGTATCACCTTTTCTTTTGCCTTATTTTTCTCCTATAAGCAGAGAAATCCATTTGGTTTTATTATATCAAAATACGGGTAAAAATGCAAGCTATTTTTTACATTATCGGGATTTTTGTTTTATTTGATACGTTTTGTTCATTTTTTCACCGTGGATTTTCCGAATATGTACTCTAAAATTCCCAAAATCAGGCTTTTTACCCAAAAACAAGCAAATGCTGTAATATTTTAGCCGTACAAAATTCGGCGGACAAAAGTCCGCCGAAAATATATATAAATTATCCGAAATGAAGCGGTCGGGTATCAATAAGACGACAAGCCGCTGCGGCTTATATATTCAACTATTCCGTCCACTATCGCCTGTGCAATGCCGTCTTGATGCGTGGGATTTGCCAAAGCCATTGCCTCCTCGTAATTGCTGACAAACGCCATTTCTATCAATACCGAGGGGAAATCCTGCTGCATCGTCGTCCACATCGTACTGTACTGGTCGCCTCTGTTAAGATATGCGCCGTCGCTGTAAACATAGTTGCTGAAATACGACGCAACGTGCTTTGACAGTGCCTCGGCATACGGCTGAGAATAGGAGGTGAAATAATAGCACTCCGTACCCCGTGCCGATTCGTCGCCCGCTTTATTTGAGTGTATCGCAAGATAAAGGTCGCAGCCGTAATCCCGCCCGTATACGGGACGAAGTCCCGTGCTGTAAAACTGGCTCTCGGTCTTCAAGCGCACCACGTTTACCCCAAGCGCAGACAGCTTTTGCTCAAGCCGCTTTGCAACGGCAAGGTTTACGCCCTGCTCTTCGATATGTCCTATCGCTCCGGGATCCATATATCCGTATTCGGTAAGCCCGTGACCGGGGTCGATAACGATAGTCATATTGCGAATATCGTTTGTAAGTATTTCAAACTTGAATACCAGATCGCCGTTTGAATCATAGGTCGCGCTGTTTCCCGCGTAAACGCCGGGCTGACGCAGTTTAAGCACCAGACGGAATTTAGGCACTCCGTTTACCTCTACCTGACGCCATTCGCCCGCGCTGAATACCGAGCAGTTTTCAAATGACGGCAAAGCGGTCACCTGCGTAATATTATCAAAGGTGATATACACATAATCCGCCGTAAAGCTGTCGATATACCAGTCACCGTTATATCCCGAATAGTAATCGTTGCCTGCCGGCTGTACGGTAAAGCTGATTTTTTCATCAAGCGACATTTTTATGAACGAATCGCCGCCGGAATTTCCTATCTCGGAAACGACAAGCCCGTTTTCTCCTATACCGTAATCGTAAAGTATCTCACAGTCGCCCGCATAAAATCTTTTGCCGGAAGAAGTGATATAAAAATCGTCCCATTGGCTTTGATAGTAATCCAACGTTCCCGCAGGGAGCTGTCCGTAATTCGGAAGATTTGCGGAGGCGGTGGAATATGCGTCATATATGTCCACATAATTGTTGAGCAAACGCACATAAGTGACAGATGTATCGTCAGATACCGCCGGCGATATCCTTCCGACTACCTCTCCCGTTCCGAACGAGCTTTGGTCGGCAGGTATCTCCATTTCTATCTGCGCCTGATTTATAGGTACGGTCTCGGCGTTTACATAGACCTCCGCTCCGAAATATGTACGAGAATAGCCCGAATAAGACGCGGTAAGCTCGATATATCCCAGATACTGTTCCTCATCGACTATGCCCTGCGGCACTTCGTAGCTGCCTGTGAAGCTGGCGTAAGAAGAGTTTATGTCAACATCGTCGGATTTGGTGTTTTCCGTCAGAGAAACGGTCTTGCCGTTGAGCGTCGCCGTTACCGCCGCGCCTTTATACGCAACGCAGCTCAGAGAAATGACCGTGCCGCCGTCGACGCTCATCGTCTTGCCCTCGGCGATCGCGCTGTTTATGGATTTCAGCACATTTATGGTGCGCTCTATATTGTATTCGTAAGAAACGCCCTTATGCTCAATGACAAAAGTATTCAGCCCGACTTCAAGCGGCTGCTCGAAATAGAAGTTGCCAGCCTCGTTAAGCTCCAGCTTTTCCCCGTCAAAGAATACGTCAAAGTTCTCGTCGAACGTTCCCATGAAAGCGACCGACGCCTCGTCGGTGGAATAATTCAAATAATAAGGTGAGGTCATTTGCAGGTCCTCGAACAGCGTATCGACGTTGATCTGGTCATTGTAATATTTTACCAATGTATCGGTAGAGCCGAGGGGATTTTCGTCCAAAGACGAGGTCGAGAAGAAAACGCTGCCCGCATAGGATTTTAATTCACCTGCAACCGCAAGCTGCCGCAAAAGCTGATCTTCTCCGCCCCAGCCTTCGTTATCTGTTCCTATTTTTTCATTATGATGAACTATGTACATGGGTATCTTTCCCTTTGACGCTACCGCGTCCCACCATGTACACAGCGACTCGAACCCAATCGTTTCATCGGAAAGCGAACCGGGCGCGTCTATAGAAACAAAATCCGCATACCCGTTTTCGGCAAAGCGCTTGGTATCGGCAAATCCGTCATAGTAAGCCTCGAATTTTTCCGAGGTGTCAGAGCCTTCCTTGTTATTCTTTGAAACGTTTGCCCAAACGTCATCGGCGGAAAGCCCGACCGCTACCGTGTTATCGGTAAGTCTGATAACATCGCTCACTATCTTGAATCTGTGCTCCACAACATCGTACTGCCAGTTTTTATACCCTATACCGCTGCCATTGAGCATATATTCGTTATAACTGGAATTGTCGTTTGCGGAATAATACCCGGTGAGTATGATGCCGGTACAATGATATTTCAGCGTGAACTTGTGCGCCTGTGAAAGGAGATAGTCGTTTTTGTCCTCGTCCTCAGGGCAGTCGGCTAAAACACGCCCCATATCAAAATACACAAACTTTTGAAATCCGAGCTTATCGGCTTCTTTCAAAGCAAGCTCCAAAAGGTCGCCGGTGCTGTTCATATCCGTGTTGTAATATGAATCTTTTTCCCCGAACGGGTCTATATAAACGCCGTTAAGCCCGTATTCCGCGAGTTTTTTAAGCTCAGCCGAAAAATTCTTTGCAAAGTCCTTTTCGGAAAAGTCCGAAAGCCGCAGGACCGTCGCTTTTAAATCGTTGGACAGCGTCAGCTTAGGCTTTATTTCCTGCGGTTCGGTCACGACCTCGGAATTATTAACGTCGGCGGTGTTTTCTTCCTGTGAAAAAGCCGCCGTAGCAGGCAGCAGCATTGCCGCCGCAAGCACCGAACATATTGTTTTTATAAATTTTCTTTTCATAAACTTTCCTTTTTCTCCGAGCCGTCAGACCAAAAGAGGTCTGAACGCTTCTATTTCCTTTTTAACAGCCGACGCGACGCTGCTTTCGGGGCTGAAAATGAATTGATAGCTGTAAAGTATCACGCCTCCGTAGGTCGAAGCGGCCTGACTTGTCTGTATCTGGCGCTTAATAATAGCGCTGCCGTTCATCCATTCGTATATGCCGCTTCCCGCCCATGTATCCTCGGTCCCTATTTTGTACACCGCAAGACCGGGTATCAGCTTTTTGCCTGTGCCGGCAAGCATATCGTCCCATTGCTCCACCACGGTTTTAAACGGCTGTGCGCTGTTCTCAAAACCGTAATATATCTGCGGCGCCATGTAATCCGCATAACCCGGCTCACGGCACCATTTTTCCACATCCGCATACAGGGTGTATATGTTGTTAGATATGTTGCCCTGTGTGCTTATCCCAAACAAAGCGCTGCCGTTGTGCGATTTGACGGCGTTGTACATCTCGGACACCATCTTGCTGCAATTATCCAGACGAAAATCCGACAGATCGTAATACGACGAGGCGTTGTATGCGATATCGTCAAACCATTCCTCTGTTGTAGGGTAGAAATAATCGTCGATATGTACCCCGTCTACATCGTAATTCGACACTATCTCGGCAACGCCCAGCGCTATCAGCTTTCTTACCTCGGCATAAGCGGGATTAAGATACCAGTAGCCGCTGACCTTAACTATATAATCACCGTCGTTGTTATCATACCATTGACCTGTGAGATACGCGTCCGACACATACGGAGCGTCGTCCTCATGATAACATCTTAACGGATTTACCCACGCCTGGAACGAAAGGTCGCGCTTGTGGGCTTCCTCTATCATTATTTTAAGCGGGTCAAAGCTCGGCGCTTCGCCTATATATCCCGTGCAATACTTTGACCATGGGTAATACTCCGAATCGTAAAGCGCGTCTCCGTAAGGTCTTACATGGACATAAACGGTGTTTATTCCGAGCGATAAAGCGTTATCGTAATACTCGCCTATGCCGGAGCGAAACTGCGAAGCGGTCTTTCCGGTAAGGATAGGATATAATTCAAAATACGATATCCATACGCCCTTGACCGTGCCGTAATTTAAAGCGCTGTAGCTGTTGACGGGCAGGTCGTCCTGCGGTACGGCAGGAGATGCGGCGGAAGGCTTTTTGCTGCTCGCAGGCTTTGGCTTTTCGGTAGCGGGCGGCTGCGTGGCAGGCGCGGGAGTTTCCGGCAAAACGGTCTGCGGCACGCTGTCGGTTTCGACAGCGGATACGCCAGTCTCGGACACAGGTTTTGTCTTTACTGTAGTGCTTTGCGTCGAGGTCGTGCTTGCCGCGGGAGCGGAAGTTTGTATCGGCTTTTCGGTGCTGTACGGCACTCCGCTTATCTCGCCGCCGGAATAATATATATACCCCTTGCCGCCGTCATGCTCGGCTAAAACTATCGACGCTTTGCAGGACGTAAACAGTATCGCCGCCGATACCGCCAAAGCGGTAAGAGGAAAGATAACTCTATTGTGCTTTTTCAAGGGAGCTGCTCCCCCTTTCACAGCTTATTTCATCAAAATGACAGTAAAATACTGCTCAGCCGTGTTAAAAAATTACTTTTTATAAGATAATTATAACTTTTATGCTGTTTTTTACATAATGCTCCATTTAAGAAGTCAAATATAATATAGTTTTTTTCTCAACTTAAACGAAATTTTTCCTTATCTAAGCTGATTTTTATGCCTTTTCACGCAATTTTGACAATGCTTTTTTAAACATTGACATTTTGTGTTATTTATAGTATAATTAAACCGTATGAAAACCGCGGCAGCGCTTTCGGCGTTACCGCCGCAAAAGAAAAGGAGAGTACCAATGGGACAGACAGAAACAAAGACTACAGGTCTTACGCTGACCGAAAAAATCATTAAAAGTCACATAGTTGACGGCGAGATGATAAAGGGTACGGAGATCGGTCTGAAGATCGACCAGACGCTTACACAGGACGCGACGGGAACAATGGCGTATCTACAGTTTGAGGCGATGGGCGTTGACCGTGTAAAGACCGAACGTTCGCTCGCATACATAGACCACAATACGCTTCAATCCGGCTTTGAAAACGCGGACGACCACCGTTATATAGGCAGCGTCGCTAAAAAGCACGGTATCTGGTTTTCCCGCCCCGGAAACGGGATATGCCATCAGGTACACCTTGAAAGATTCGGCAAGCCGGGCAAGACCCTTATCGGCTCGGACAGCCATACTCCTACCGGCGGCGGTATAGGTATGCTCGCAATGGGCGCGGGCGGTCTTGACGTTGCGGTAGCCATGGGCGGAGGCGCGTACTATATCACCATGCCCAAAATAGTTAAGGTCGAGCTTACCGGAAAGCTCAACGACTGGGTATCCGCAAAGGACGTTATTTTAAAGGTACTTCAAATACTTTCGGTCAAGGGCGGAGTCGGCAAGGTGATAGAATACTGCGGCGAAGGCGTAAAAAGCCTCAGCGTACCGGAACGCGCCACGATAACCAACATGGGCGCGGAGCTTGGAGCTACCACTTCTATCTTCCCCTCCGACGAAACGACGCTTGCCTTTCTTAAAGCGCAAGGACGCGAGGAAGATTATACCGAGCTTTCCGCCGACGCGGACGCGGTATACGACGAGGAGATCAATATAGACCTTTCGGAGCTGGTACCGCTGGCTGCTTGTCCCCATATGCCGGACAATGTAAAGACCGTTGAGGAGATAGGCGCTATAAAGATAGACCAGGTATGTATAGGCTCATGCACCAACTCCTCGTTACAGGATATGCTGAAAGTCGCTCATATATTAAAGGGCAAGACCGTTTCTCCCGACGTCAGCCTTTCGATAGCGCCCGGTTCAAAGCAGGTATTCAATATGCTTGCGGACTGCGGAGCGTTGTCGGTGCTTATAAGCGCCGGCGCAAGAATACTCGAAAGCGCGTGCGGTCCTTGCATAGGAATGGGGCAGTCGCCTAATTCAAAGGGCGTTTCGCTGCGGACATTCAACCGTAATTTCGAGGGTCGCAGCGGCACAAAGGACGGTCAGATATATCTGGTATCTCCCGAAACCGCGGCAATATCCGCTCTTACCGGCGTGCTTACCGATCCCAGACTTGCGGGAAAAATGCCGCCGTATGTTATGCCGGAAAAATTTCTTATCAACGATAACATGGTCGTACCTCCCGCGTCGCCGGAAGACGCCGACAAAGTCGAGGTACTGAGAGGACCTAACATAAAGCCGTTCCCGATAAACACCCCGCTTGCCGAGAGGATAGAGGCCGAGGTTTCCCTAAAGGTAACGGACAACATCACCACAGACCATATTATGCCGGCAGGCGCTAAAATATTACCGCTGCGCTCCAACATTCCGGCTATATCTCAATACTGCTTTACTGTATGTGACGAGAGCTTCCCGACCAGAGCGAAGGAACTGGGACAAAGCATTATAGTCGGCGGCGTCAACTACGGTCAAGGCTCGTCCAGAGAGCACGCGGCGCTGGCTCCGCTGTATCTGGGAGTAAAGGCAATAATCTGCAAGTCGTTTGCCCGTATACACCGTCAGAATCTTATAAACAACGGCATAATCCCGCTGTGCTTTGCAAACGAAGCGGATTACGACAAGATAGAGCAAGGTGACAAGCTGGCAATAGACAATATCCGCGAGCTTATCGAAAACGGCGGTGAGATAACCGTAAAGAACCTTACAAAGGGCTGCGAGATAAAAACCGTCTGCGAGCTTTCCGAGCGCGGAAAAGGCATGATACTTGCGGGAGGATTGCTAAACTTCACCAAGCAAAACGGATAATTTACCGTGAAACGTGAAAATCAGCCCGACCGCCGCCGTGCGGGAGATATTATCGTCGCCGTACTTACGGCAATCGCTTTTATCCTGATAGCGGCATATACGATTCTCCGAACAGTAAACTCTGCCGGTTCTTTTGCCGACGCTGTCAAAAACAAATGGGTAGTCGCCTTTCTTGCGGCGCTTGCTTTGGTGACAATGATAATATACGTTATCTTTAGAAAAAAAGAGCGCGGCGGACGTTTGACGGTATTGCACTATTCGATAACGGCAGCGGGAGGAATACTGCTTATCGCGGGATTTATCCTGATGTGTGCGGGAATTATTTGACTACAGAAAAAACAAGGAGGAAACAACTATGGCAAAAATCGAGATGAAAACGCCGCTGGTCGAGATGGACGGCGACGAGATGACAAGAGTCATCTGGAAGATGATAAAGGACATACTGCTCACGCCGTATGTCGAGCTTAATACCGAATATTACGACCTCGGACTCGTTCACAGGAACGAAACCGACGATCAGGTGACCGTAGACAGCGCAAACGCCACCAAGAAATACGGCGTTGCGGTCAAGTGCGCCACCATCACCCCGAACGCTCAAAGAATGACGGAGTACGATCTGAAAGAAATGTGGAAATCGCCCAACGGCACTATCCGTGCCATTCTGGACGGCACGGTATTCAGAGCGCCGATAATTGTCAAGGGTATAACTCCCCTGCTCCCCACCTGGACAAAGCCCATCACCATAGCGCGTCACGCTTACGGCGACGTTTACAAAAACACCGAAATGAAAGTAAGCGACGGCAGCACCGCGGAATTGGTAGTTACCGACAAAGACGGAAACGAGACAAGAGAGCTTATCCATAAGTTCAACGGCTCGGACGGTATCATACAGGGACTTCACAACATAAACGGAAGTATAGCCGGTTTTGCAAAGTCCTGCTTTAATTACGCTCTTGACACCAAGCAGGATCTGTGGTTCGCCACAAAGGACACCATTTCCAAGAAGTACGACCACACTTTCAAGGATATTTTTGCCGAAATATACGAAAACGAATACAAGGATAAATTTGAAAAAGCCGGTATCGAATATTTCTACACGCTTATCGACGACGCGGTCGCAAGAGTGGTACGCTCCGAGGGCGGATATATCTGGGCGTGCAAGAATTACGACGGCGACGTTATGTCGGATATGGTGGCTACCGCTTTCGGAAGTCTCGGAATGATGACCTCCGTGCTTGTTTCGCCGGACGGCATATACGAATATGAGGCCGCGCACGGTACGGTGACCCGCCATTATTACAAATATCTTAAAGGCGAGGAGACCTCTACCAACTCGGTAGCGACCATCTTTGCATGGTCGGGCGCGCTGAGAAAAAGAGGCGAGCTGGACGGCAACAAGGAGCTTACGGATTTTGCCGATAAGCTGGAAAAGGCAACGATAGCGACCATCGAGGACGGCGTGATGACAGGCGACCTGTTCATACTTTCCAAGCTGGAAAACAAAAGAAAAGTAAACACCGAGGATTTCCTCAAAGAAATAAACATTAGGCTTGAAAAGCTGATGAAATAATACATAAGAGCCGCGCAAGCGTTCGGTCATACGTTGCGCGGCTCTTTAACTTTTTTAGAGATCGACAAAAGTATCGAAAAATTTTCTGTATTTTCGCTTTTCCCTGCAACAAATATGCCCCCGCACCGATGTGCGGGGGCAGCTGATTTTTCATTTACTTTACCATCGAGGCAACTTCGTCCGCGAAATTGTCCTCTTTCTTCTGGATACCTTCGCCCTTTTCAAAACGAACAAATTCAACTACCTTGACGTTCTTTCCTATGGAAGCGATATACTTTGCGACCGTAAGCGCGGGGTCTTTAACATAAGGCTGATTGAGCAGGCATATATCCTCGGTAAACTTTCTCATTCTGCCTTCCACTATCTTTTCAAGCACGTTTTCGGGCTTGGGCTTGGGAGATTCGGCATTTTCCTTTTTAACTATCTCAAGCTGTATCTTCTTTTCCTCGTCAACAACGTCGGCGGGAACATCTTTGGGATCAACATACTGAGGGCTGCTTGCCGCGATCTGGAGCAGCAGATCCTTTGCGCACGCCTTTACGGCGTCGTCGTTTACGTCGTCCGCCTCTATCTTTATCATAGCGCCTATGATAGAGCCGCCGCCGTTATGGATATAGGAGAACAGATCGCCCTGCATTCTCTTGAAACGGCGTATCTGAATATTCTCGCTGATGGTAGCTATCCTTTCGGTGAGTATATCGCCGATAGTCTCTTCACTTCCGGCGGGTTTGAAAGCCTTGAGCTCCTCCACGTCCTTTGCGTCGCTGTCGATAACGGCCTGCGCCACGATGTCAACGAACTCTATAAATCTGTCGGACTTAGCCGCAAAGTCGGTCTCGCTGTTTACCTCAACGATAGCGCCTATCTTCTTATCTTCGTCTATCTTGGCATATACAAGTCCTTCAGCCGCGATCCTTCCTGACTTCTTAGCGGCTTTTGCCAGACCGTTCTCTCTAAGATACTTGATAGCGGCGTCAACGTCGCCGTTGGTCTGCTCAAGCGCCTTTTTGCAATCCATAAGACCGCAGTTGGTAAGGTCTTTTAATGCTTTTACGTCCTGTGCTGAAATAGCCATTTATATTAACTCCTTTGTTCTGCTTATTCTTCTGCCTGTACAGGCTCTGCTTCTTCCTCTGCGACAGCTTCCGTCTCAGGCTTTTCCTCTTCGCCTGTCACAACGGTCTCGCCCTGTCTTGCCTCGATTATCGCGTCTGCCATAGCGCCCGCGATCAGCTTTACCGCACGGATAGCGTCGTCGTTTCCGGGGATAACGTAATCAATCTCATCGGGGTCGCAGTTGGTATCTACTATCGCTACAACGGGGATACCGAGCTTCTTTGCCTCTGCAACGGAGATCTTCTCCTTGCGCGGGTCTACAACGAACAGCGCGCCGGGGAGCTTTTCCATGTTCTTGATGCCGCCGAGGAACTTTTCGAGCTTTTCTATCTCAAGATTGAGCTTTACAACTTCCTTTTTGGGGAGCAGATCGAAAGTGCCGTCGGTTTCCATAGCATGAAGCTGTTCAAGTCTTTTTATCCTTTTGCGGATAGTCTTGAAGTTGGTCATCATTCCGCCGAGCCATCTTGCGTTCACATAATGAGCATTTGCTCTTTCGGCCTCTTCCTTTATGGAATCTGCCGCCTGCTTCTTAGTGCCTACAAACAGTATCTCCTCGCCGTTTGCCGCAACGTCATGAATGAAGTTGTAAGCCTCGTCCAGCTTTTTCACCGTCTTTTGAAGATCGATGATGTAGATGCCGTTTCTCTCCGTGAAAATGTAGGGTGCCATTTTGGGGTTCCATCTTCTTGTCTGATGTCCGAAATGAACACCGGCCTCAAGAAGCTGTTTCATTGATACTACTGCCATTAGTAGCGTCCTCCTTGTTTTTTGGTTTTTTCCTCCGCGCGCTTACAGACTCGAACCGATTAAGGCACCGTCAAGTCCTATACGTCGCGTGTGGATTTGCTGTTTAAAGCACAGCTTTATTATTTTATCATATTTTTTTTACATTGTCAAGCGTTTTGGCTCATTTAAGCAGATTTTTAAGAAAACCGCCTTTCTTTTTTCCGCCGAAAGGCACGTCGCAGCTTACAAGGACGGTATCCTCCCCTATTATCTCAATATCGCACCAGTTTATAACAAGGTCGTCCTCTCTGCCGAGCAATCCGAAAAATTTACTGCGTCCGAAAACTATGATACGGCATATCTTCGCGGTACAACTGTCAAATTCAATATCGTCCACAAAACCGATCTTCGTGCCGGTTTTTATGCTTATGACCTCTTTACATCGCAGATCGGAAAAACGGCATATCATAATATCACCCGCCTTTGTCGGTTCTAAGGCAAGACCCGTGAGCCGCTGCCTCAAGTCAATATTATGTACGCCGTCCGAAATTTATTCACTATTTGTCTGTTTTGCACGCATATTAGCCTTATATGCAAGATAATTCTCAAGTATCACCGCAGCGGCGACCGCGTCAATCACGGCCTTTCGTTTTTTACCGCGTTTGTTTACCTCGTTCATCATATTATGAGCGGTAACGGTAGTGGAACGTTCGTCCCACATAACTACGGGTATTTCCAGATAATTGCTCAGCAGATCGGCAAACTCACGGCACTTTTCACTTCTCGGACCGTATGTGCCGTTCATATTTATGGGATTGCCGACCACAACCTCGCCTACCTCGTATTCCACCGCGGCAGCGGCTACCTTCTGCGCGCACACGTTAAAATCACGCTCGTTTATAACTCCGAGAGGAGACGCCAACGTTTCCGTTCTGTCACAGCAGGCAAGTCCCGTATGACTGTCGCCGTAATCCACCGCCATTATTTTCATAAAGCTCCCTCCCCTGCGGATAGTCAATCTGCGGAAAAGGATTTGAGCGCCTGTGCTATCTGGTCGGGACAAGAGGTGTTTTTATACCCGCACTTGATACCGTCAAGACGCTTTATCGCTTCATCTACGCTCATACCCTTTACAAGCGACGCTATGCCCTGCAAATTACCGTTGCAGCCGCCTATGACCTGAAGCTCGGCTATCTTTCCGTCCTCTATATCAAAAATAAATTTACGGGAACATACGCCCTTTGGGATATACTCGTATTTCATTTTGTTATCCTTTCTGCGCAGCTTTGGCTACCGCTGCGGCCACCGCCTCGGCTACCGATTTATCCAGCGGACTGGGTATTATGTATTCGGGCGACAGCTTTTCCGAAGTGACGATATCCGCGATAGCGTATGCCGCCGCTTTCTTCATTTCCTCCGTTATCGCCTTGGCACCTACCTCCAGCGCCCCTTTGAATATGCCCGGGAATACAAGCACGTTGTTTATCTGATTCGGGAAATCACTTCTGCCCGTACCTACTATATATGCGCCGCCTTCTTTGGCTTGATCCGGCATTATCTCAGGTTCGGGGTTCGCCATTGCAAACACGATGGGCTTTTCAGCCATCGACGCCACCATTTGCTTTGTCACCAGCTTAGGGCGCGAAACGCCCACAAACACGTCCGCTCCCCGCATGGCTTGTGCAAGATCGCCCGTTTTGCCGGTCTTGTTGGTGATTTTTGCTATCTCATTATGCGCGGGATTATCGTAAACCTCGTCGCGGTTGATAATTCCGTTTATATCCGTCATGATAAGATCACCTATGCCCATCTCCAACAGGAATTTGCCTATGGCGATACCCGCGGCTCCCGCGCCGTTAATAACTACCGTGACATCGGACAGCCGCTTGCCCGCGCAGCGCACCGCGTTTATCATAGCCGCCGCTACTACCACGGCGGTACCGTGCTGATCGTCATGGAAAACGGGGATATCCAGTTTTTCTTTGAGCCGTTTTTCTATCTCAAAGCATCTCGGCGCGGAGATGTCCTCTATATTTATTCCACCGAAGCTGTCGGATATAAGCTCGATGGTATGTACTATCTCATCGACGTCTTTCGACTTTATGCAAAGCGGGAACGCGTCTACCCCCGCAAACTCCTTGAACAGACAGCATTTGCCCTCCATTACCGGCATACCGGCAAGCCCTCCGATGTCGCCGAGTCCCAGTACGGCGGTACCGTCGGTTATCACCGCCACAAGATTTTTACGGCGAGTGAGTTTATAGGACAAAGACGGGTCTTTTTCTATCTCCAAACAAGCCTGAGCAACACCCGGAGTATAAGCAAGCGAGAGATCCTCCGCCGAATTTATGGGCGCTCGTGAAATTACCTCTATTTTTCCCTGCCATTCATAATGCTTTTCCAAAGCCTTTTGTTTTACGTCCATATCTTTTCCTTCTTAATCCTCCCTAATTATTCTTTTAAGAGAATCGTCGGGAGTATAATGTGTACCTATCGCTATGGGATAGTGATTATAAAATCCGTGAAAATCCGATCCGCCGGTAGTTATAAGGTCGTATTTGCGGGCAATATCCGTAAGCTCCCGCACGGTCTTTTCATCCGCGCTTGAATGCCAGACCTCCACGCCGTCTATTTTACCGTTTTGCGCAAGCTCCGTCAAAAGCTCGATGCTGTTAAACACCTTGGGGTGCGCAAGCACCGCGATACCTCCGGCGGAATGGATAAGCTCCAGCACGAAATGCACCTCAGGATAATCCTGCATATCGGTGCTGACCTCATCTGCGCAAAGACCGGTCTGCGGATTGAACAGTTCGTCATATACCTTTCCGTAAAGGTCCGTGGTGTAGCCGTAATCCATAAGCGCGTGCATTATATGGCACTTGAATATGACCTTGCTGCCCGTAGCGTAACGAAGAATACTTTCCAACGTTATCGGGTATTTTTCAATGACCTTCATCGCCATCTGCTTACCGCGCTTTTTCCGCAGTTCGCTTGTGCGCAGGCAAAGTCCCTCCAGCCTGTCGGGTTTGAGCGGATTATAACAAATGATATGAGCCTTGGAATTTCTTTTGCTGTCATAGCAGGAAAATTCCACGGCGGGTATGACCTTTATACCGTATCTCTCTCCCAGCACGACCGCGCGAGAGGCAGACGCGAGGGTATCGTGGTCCGTTAAGGCAAAATGATCTATGCCGTATCTCTTCGCTTGTGCTATCGTTTCTTCGATCCCAAGCGAACCGTCGGACAATGTGGTATGACAATGCAGATCTGCTTTCATTTAATAAGCCTTCTTTCCGGTAATCGAATTGTAAAAGGGCAATCAAACAAATCAATGCAGCGCCCGAACACCGATAAAACAGGTAATTGTTTGCCGCCGCGAATTTACGCGAAAACGACCGATAAATAAAATTATATCATATAATCAAATCTTTGTCAATCCGTATTTTGCCCATTTGTTTTTCTCCGTTTTGCCGTCCCGACGCCGAAAAATAAAAGTCACAAACACAAAAAGCCAAGCCGTTTGCCTAAGCATAACGTTCTTGACTTTTTCGTATTATTCAGGTTTTGATAACGCAAACCATCAGATGATCATAAGGCCCTTTCCCGTCCGCGTCAGACAGCGGCAGCCGTCCGCCGTTATAACCACCATATCCTCGATACGAACGCCGTATTTTCCTGTGATATACGCGCCGGGCTCTATCGTGACTATCATTCCCTCTTTGAGAGAATCCGCCGAGGACGGACCCGCGACCGGCGATTCATGTATCTCCAAGCCGACTCCGTGACCGAGGCTGTGCTTAAAATACTCCGCGTAATTCCATGCGTCAAGCGTGCTGCGCGCCACGCTGTCCAGCAGCTTGCCGGATATTCCCGCTTTTGCCGCCTTTTGAGCGTCCAGATTTGCGGAAAGCACCGCGTCGTACATTTCCCGCATTTTATCGGTAGCGTGACCGATAGCCACGGTCCTGGTCATGTCGGAACGGTATCCGTCGTATACCGCGCCGAAATCCAGCGTAAGGAAATCGCCGTCCTGCAGCTTTTTATCCGTGGGAACGGCATGAGGCGACGCGGAATTTACGCCGGACGCCGCTATAGTATCAAAGGCAAGCCCGTCCGAGCCGTACTCCGCCATATAATAATTCAGCATTGCGGCGATATGTTTTTCCGTCTGACCTATCTTGATATTGTTTAACAGCCTGTCAAAAGCCTTTTCCGCGATACGCTGTGCCGCCGTTATCTTTTCCACCTCGTCCTCGGTTTTTACGGCGCGCATTTTTGACAGCTTATCCGAAAGCGCTTTGCTGGTGTCAAAAGTCACAAAGGCAAAATTTTTCTTGTATCTTTCTATTTCCGAAAGCGTCATTGAATCGCTTTCTACCGACACGACGGATATTCCGTGCTTTACCAGAAGATCCATAAGCTGCGAGCGCATTTCCTCCATAAGGATAACACGGCAGTCGGTAACGCGTTCCTTTGCCTTTTCGTAATATCTGAAATCTATCAGCAGATAGCTCTGTTCTCTTGTTATAAGGATAACTCCGGCAGACGACGAAAAGCCGCAGAGATATTTCCTGCTTATATCCGAGGTTATAAGAGCCGCGTGCCTGTCGTCGATGAGCAGGCGGCTCAATTTGGATATTTTGTCCATATATTTACCTCCGCTCAGTCTTTGCCAAGGGTAAGAGCATACTGAAGAGCCATAGTATATCCGTATGCGCCGAAGCCTGCCACCGTACCCTTACATACGGCGGAAATGACCGAGTTTTCACGGAACGCTTCCCGTGCATGAATATTAGACAAATGCACCTCTATTACGGGTATCTTGATAGCGGCTATGGCGTCCCGTATCGCGTAGCTGTAATGCGTATACGCGCCGGCGTTAAGTATCACGCAGTCGCTGTCTGTACGGCAGTCGTGCAGCTTATCCACTATATCGCCCTCATGGTTGGACTGATAAAAATCTATTTTTGCCCCGCTTTGCTCGGCAAGCGTTTTCAGTCCCGTGTTTATGCTGTCCAGCGTTTCCGTACCGTATACGCCCGGCTCTCTTTCTCCCAGCAGATTTAAGTTAGGACCGTTTATTACAAGTATTTTCATGTTTTCCTCCTTAAAGACAGCTTTCGTAATGCTTTTTCATAACAGCCGCGTCCTCCGCCTGAGTGCCCGCGGATTCGCATATAACGCTGGCGGATAATTTTTTTGCGGCAAACAGCTCCATAAGCGGCTCATACTCCGGCCCGTATTCGCTGTCGGAAAACGTAAGGTGACGTTTCTCCCCGCCGGAGGTATATTCTATCTTTGAAAAATGAACGTGCATATTGGAAAGACGTTCATGTCCCAGTTTATTTTCAATGATGTCAAGCATTTTTTCATAATCCTCACGCGTCTTTATCCCGCCCAAGGTGCGGGCGTTCAGATGTCCGAAATCGACGCAGGGCAGCATACTTTCATCAAGCGTGCAAAGCTCAACGACCTCTTCAAGAGTGCCGAGCTGATTTATTTTTCCCATCGTTTCGGGACAAAATCTCGCCTTTATATTTTCTTCTCTCATACGCTTAAGCGCGCGTGATATGGTGTCCTTTGCATACTCCACGGCAGTCTCGCGGGATATCTTCGCGCAGGAGCCGGAATGTACCACAACTTTTTTAGCTCCGAGAGCGTCGGCGGCGCGCATCGCCTCCATGATATAATCCACGCTTTTCAAACGCGTTTGCTCGTCCGTGCCGGAAAGCGATATGTAATAAGGAGAATGGAGAGTAAGAAAAATGCCGTTATCCTCCGCTAATTTAGGCAAACGCTCGTATGCCGCCTGCGAGATCCTCACTCCCCTGCCACATTCTATTTCATAACCGTTAAGTCCCAGAGCGTCAAGATATGCGGGCAAATCGTCGGGAAAACTGTTTTTCCCCCAGCTTTCCGAATTTCCACCCGGTCCGAATGTTACCATAAAATTCTCCTTTTCGGTAAACAGCCCACTTAAACAGGCGGCTGCCCGCCGTATTTTTTCAAGGCGCTGTAATATACCGACTATTTTTTTCTTTCCAGCTTTGAATAATCGCGTTTAAAAAAAATACTCTCTGCCCGTCTTTTCAGGCGGAAAGTCCAAGTGTCCTCCAAATGGAAAGGCTCGACCAAAACGGTCGTGACGCCTTTTAAATTCCCGCCGACTATATCGGTAAATATCTGGTCGCCGACCACGGCGGTGTGGCGTTTATCCGCGCCCATAGCGCGTATAGCTCTGGATATCCCGAAGGTAAGCGGCTTGCAGCCGTTGGCGCAGAATTGCAGTCCCAGCTTTTGTGCGAGCGGTCTTACTCTCTTAACGGTGTTGTTAGATACCACCGTCATTTTTATCCCCAGCTCTCTCATCTGCTCAAGCCACCGCATTACGCCTTTTTCCGGCTCTTGATGTCCGTGCATGGAAAGCGTGTTGTCAAGATCCAGCACCAACGCCTCGATCCCGTGCTTTTCCAAAAAGTCCTTATCTATGTCAAGGACGCTGTTCAACCAAATATGCGGCTTAAAAAGCATAACAGACCCTTTCTGTCATGATAAAAAGCGGACAAATAAAATATTTGTCCGCCCTTTGATTTTGTAAGTAAATTACTTATACTTGCGTTTGCGTGCAGCCTCGGATTTCTTTTTACGCTTTACCGAAGGTTTTTCGTAGTGTTCCCTTTTGCGAACCTCTGCGAGAACGCCGTCTCTGGCACAGGATCTCTTGAAACGCTTGAGCGCAGTATCTAAGGATTCATTCTTTCCCAAACGAACTTCAGCCATCTATATCCCTCCTTTGCCGAACGGCATAGGTTAATTTCATACAAATTATTATAAAGATGTACGATAGTATTATACTACAGCTTTTTCAATAAGTCAATAGGTTTTTGCAATATTTTTTAATTTTTTTGCAAAAAATCAGATAGTTTGTAAAAAACCGATAAAACGCCGGCAAAAAAAGGTGTTCCCCGCTTTGCAAAAGAAAACCTCGGCTCAATGACCAAATATGCCGCCCAGCTTGTCCTTTATTCCGTCTACCGAAACCTTGGACTTTACCGCGTCAACAACGTTGTTTATAACGTCGTCAGGCAGGTCTACTCCTATAACTCCCTCTACCGCCTTAACAGGTTCGTTCTTGAACTGCTCGGCAAAATTCGGGTCGCTCTTTACCTTATTTACAACTTCGTCGATTTTTCCCTTGATGTCCATTGTTTTTCTCCTTTTCAAATTATAGGCTCTTGCCTGTCAATATTATAGCACCAAATCACATGAAAATCAAGTCAATATCGGAATTTTTTCAGATAAAGGCAGTGGTCGTACCCGCCGCCCCGATATTCTTCGTGCTTGCGCGCAGCTCACCGATAAGCAGACCGTCGCTCTTTCTTTCAAAACCGAAGTGCCAGGCGGAGGAGTGCTGTATCGATTCTAACCACTCCCTCACCTGCTCGACGGAGGTATAGGTCAAATACACCATATAACGCGTCACCCGCTCATCGCTAACCCATTGAAACACCGCGTCAGCGTCATCCACGCATAGCGGGCGAAGTATCAGCCTTTCGGTTTCCAATCTTATATTGTGCATAACATTCCTTTCTTTTTTCACATTTTAAAAGTGGGAGTCATAGACTCCCACTCATATATTCTTTTATTACTTCTTTTTCCTTACCGCCGTAAGCAGTACCGCCGCCGATAATGCCGCAAGCGCAAGCTGTACGGCGTTTGCAGCGCGTCCGGTGTTGGGATTGCCGTTTTCGGGGATGCTGTCGCCCGAAGAAGTTCCCGGAACGTTCTGCGGCGGTGTGCCGATATCGGGCTTGGTAGCGCCGCTGCCGTTATCTAAGGTGTCATCGTTGTTATCAACGGTGTTGTCGCCGTTGTCATCATTATCGCCTGTATTGACGGAAATATCGGTCTCAACCGCGCCGCATACCTCGCACTTGCCGTCAACAAAGCTGTGGCTTATCATAGGCGTAACACTTCCGCTCTTGAGCAGCGTTTGGCATACCTCGCATACCGTATCTCCGCTGTACCCGTTTTCGGTGCAGGTAGCCTCTTTAGCGCCGATGACCGTTTCGGTATGTCCCGTTGCCGATACCGCGTCGGTATCGTAATAATCTCCGCATCTGCCACATTCATGTCTGGTATATCCGCCGTCAACGCAGGTCGGCTCTACCACGACAGTCTTGTAATCATGTCCGAGAGCGGTTAACACTCTCGTTTCCTCCCGACCGCAGCTTTCGCAGGTGTGCGATTCCAAACCGTCGGCGGTACATGTCGGCTCGGTGACGGTAGACCATTCACCGTATTGTTCGTGCAGGCAGGGAGATACCTCTACTGTAACGGTCTTTTCCGCAACCGCCGATACCGTGCCGGATACCGTGGTGACCACTAAAGTATATTCACCCGCGTCCTCGGAAGTTACGTTATCTATGGTCAGCGTAGGAGCGGTCTGACCTTCCACAGCCTCGCCGTCCTTGTACCATTGATAGGTATTCGCGTCGCCCGGCTCGGAAACCTCCGCTTTTATCGTAAGGCTTCCGCCCTCGGATGCGTTTACCTTCTCATATTCTATTGTTATATCGGCAGCCGAAGCCTGAGGCAATACCGCCTCTTCGCCTCTGTCCGCCTCTTTTTCCGTGACCGACTCCGCTACGAATTGCGCGTCTACTATGCAGGAGCCGCCCGCTATATCCTCATAGGAAACGGTAACGGTCATTTCTTTGTTGTCCGTGAGCTTGACATATTCGCCGTTCACAACTATCGCGTCGATATTATAGCCCTTGTCGGAGCTTACGGTAAGCGAAACGCTTTCACCCTCCGACAATGTAGTCATACTGTCCGCACCGCTTATTGAACCGCCTTCGGTCGAGGAAAGCACAACGGTCTTTTCATTCGTTTCCTCCTCGCCGCCCGCTACCGCAACAACGGCAAACGGGCTGAAAGATTTACAGGTGACCAGCAGACCGTAAGGAGTGAGCACGCAAGGTATCTCCTCTATGCCCTCTATCTCGCCCATATCGTTTTTAATGAAATGGTACGCCTTGAATGTAACGCCCGCGTCCTCCGGCCCATATCCGTCCGGAAATCCCAGAGAAACTCTAACGCCGTCGCCGGTCGATACAACCTGACTCTTGCAGACGGTAAGATTTATATTATAGGTCGTGCTGGAAAGCGCCTGTGCGCCGGTCTGCGCAAGCTCATCGTCTATCATGTCGTTCATGACGTCGGTCTGAGAGTGCGTGGGCGAGGTAGCCACCAGTACCAGTCTGGACATAAGCGATTCGTCTATAGGCTCGCCGGTGTTGGTAGTCCAGTCCTTGGTGGAAATATCACTGTTTTCAAGCAGGGTGGGTTTACCGAAAACGTTCCACTTGTAGCCCTGCGACCTGTAAGCGCATACCGCGCAGGGATAAGACGCACAGTAGGATATGCAGTTCGGCTCTTTACCGCTCTTTTGACCTACAAGACCTTTAACGTATATGCTGTATATCACGGTGTCGTCCGCCCACATCTGACTGGGGGTGAAATCGAACGATATAGTGCTTTTGCCGTCCCACTCGAAGTTTTCTATCTTGGAATTGTTTATGCCGGACGTGCTGGTTATTCCGACTCTGCGGTCTACGCAGTCCAAAACGTAGCTTACCTCAACGTCTTCCGAGGTCTTTACAAGAATATCGTCATACTCCGCTACCACATGATGAGAGGTCCCGTCAATGGTAAATCTTCCCGTGGGAGCAGGGCTTTGCCTTTTTATGTAAGGAGGTGCGACATACGTTCCCGAAGGATTGTACAGCACGCCGGAGGTCGCCTCAAACATATACGGGTCGCCCATGTATCTTAAATAATTCGGGTCGGAGGTGTAAGGTCCGGGAGCAACGTCCGTTACCGCAAATTCCGCATATCTTACCTGCGGGAAGATAAGTGATACCTCGGTGTCGCTGTCCTTTATCGAGGGATAAACGTCGGGAAGGATGTACGCCCAGTCGCTGTTCGACCAGTTATCCATATCTTCGTCGAACTGTGCCATCTTGACTACAAAATACCAGCCCTCTTTTTTCGCGCTCGCTACGCCCATTCCGCGATAGCTTACGCGAAATTCTCCCGCTTTTACATCCTCCATCTCGCTGTTCTCGCTGTACTTGACAACAAGACCGTTTTTGTTGGTAACCGTTTCAAATCCGAAATCGTCGGTGTTCACGATAGGATATGTAAACTCGTAATTTGCTTCCGACATAACGCCTGAGGAAAAATGCTGGCGGCTCATCACGGATTCGCCGACGAGCAGATACTCGTTGCCCTCATATCCGTCCAGTCCGTCTTCGCTCTTTGAATTGTTATTGATAGGATCGTCCATGGTCGGGTCTACGCCGTACCATTTGCCGTCTACCAAAACATTAGTCCACATATGCAGCTCCGGCACGTTTTCGCTGTGCCTGAAGATGCCGGACACCAGTACGCAGGGTATATCAAGACGGTCGAGCACCGCCTTGAACGCTCTGGAATAACCCTCGCATACTGCCTCGCCCTTTACCAAAGAGCCGTATGCCGTCCTTATAAAGCCTATGTTTTGAGGCTTGCAGGCATTTTCCAAACGATAGGAGGTATGCGTGGTTATGTAGTCATGTACAAATTCAACACGTTTCGCGTCAAGGCTCTCGCCCTCCTCGGCTGTGACCTCCATCGCCTGCTTTACCACCTCGTCCGTCACGGCTTCATATTCCGATAACGCGCTGTCTACGTCCGCTTCGCAGGTAAAGCCCTCGGTGTAGTAGCTGTCGCCTCTGCCTGTTCCTATATAAGCATGATAACCGTTCGCTCCCGATGTAACTCTTATCGAAAGATATGAAAAATCCACATAGAAAATATCGGCATGATCGGCATAAAATGCGTCCCTAGCCGCGCCGAACGCGCTGAGCAGCCCGTTATAATTATCCACATACGAGACTATCTCGTCCTCGGTCAGCATATTGTTAGCTATCAGGTCGAAATCCCCGTCGCCGGTCTTGAAAATACCGTTTTTGTTCATCTGCTCCATAGCATTATAAAACGGTTTTTCCTTAGATGTGAGCTGACGGTAAAAATAGCCGTCCTCCGACTCCGCCGAGGCATATACGCCGGAATCCGAATATTCCGTAGCCGGTAAAGCGTTTATCCCCGTAACTGCAAGTATCGCGGCAACCGCGCCGGCCGTGAGCCTTTTAAACAGTTTCATAAAAATCTCCCTTTCACATGAGAAGCGCCGCGGCGCTCCCCGATGATATTAAAAAACGCCGGTCAAAGCAGCCCGCTTTAGAAAACCGGTATTTTCGCAAAAGGGAAAAAATAAAGGACAGCGTCCTTTGGCAGTATTCTCCCTTTGATAAAGTAGTCATCAAAACAACGGTTTTTTTCTCATTTTCGCACCGAAATTTGTAAATTTTTTATCAAACACTCTTGACATACCGTAAATTTCATGCTATAATTCATTTAGCACTCTAAGAGATAGAGTGCTAAACACATAAAGAACAACAAAAAGAAGGGATTAAAATGGCAAAAAAAGCATTTAAAGCGGAATCAAAGCGCTTGCTGGACATGATGATCAATTCGATATACACCCACAAGGAAATTTTTCTGCGTGAGCTTATTTCAAACGCCAGCGACGCGATGGACAAGCTGTATTTCAAATCGCTCACCGAGAATATAGGTCTTAGTCGGGGCGATTTTGAAATCAACATTTCCGTTGACAAGGATAACCGTATCCTTACCGTTACCGATAACGGTATCGGCATGACAAAAGAGGAGTTGGACAACAACCTCGGAGTTATCGCAAAAAGCGGTTCTCTCCAGTTCAAAAACGAAAACGACGATAACGAGAACGAGGATATAAGCGTTATCGGTCAATTCGGCGTGGGATTTTATTCCGCTTTCATGGTAGCGTCGGAGGTCACCGTCGAATCAAAAGCATACGGCAGCGATACCGCATATAAATGGTATTCGCAGGGAGTGGACGGATATACCGTTACCGAGACCGAAAAAGAAAGCTACGGCACAAAGATCACTCTTAAAATAAAAGAAAGCACCGACGAGGAGGATTACGACGAATTTCTTACGGACTACAAGATAAAAGGTATCGTAAAGAAATATTCCGACTACATTCGTTATCCTATTAAGATGATGACGGGTCACAGTCATCTTAAAGAAGGCACGGAGGACGAATACGAAACGCATTACGAGCTTGAAACGCTCAACAGCATGGTGCCTATCTGGAAGAAAAACAAATCGGAGCTTACCGACGAAGAATACAATAAATTCTACAAGGAAAAATTCTTCGATTACGAAGACCCCATCGCGCATATCCACACCAAAACGGAGGGTACCGCCACTTACAGCGCGCTGATGTATATACCCTCAAAGGTGCCGTTCGATTATTATTCAAAGGATTATGAAAAAGGGCTTCAGCTTTATTCCAACGGAGTGCTGATAATGGACAAATGCGCCGATCTGCTGCCGGATCATTTCAGCTTTGTAAAGGGACTTGTGGATTCCGCCGACCTTTCTCTTAACATATCCCGCGAAATGCTGCAGCACGACCGCCAGCTCAAAATAATGGCAAAGAGCATAGAACGCTCCATCAAGAACGAGCTTACCAAGATGCTGCGCAACGACCGTGAAAAATACGAGAGCTTCTGGAAATCTTTCGGACTGCAAATAAAATTCGGCGTGTATAACGGTTTCGGAGCGGGTAAAGAACTGCTTCAGGATCTGCTTATGTTCTACTCCTCGAATGAGAAAAAGCTGGTCACTCTCGAAGAATACGTTTCCCGCATGAAAGAGGATCAGAAGAATATTTATTTTGCAAGCGGCGAAACGGTGGAAAAGATAGACAAGCTGCCGCAGACCGAGCTTGTTAAGGACAAGGGATACGAGATACTTTACCTTACCGACAGCGTGGACGAATTTGCGCTGCAAATGATGGTGGATTACAACGACAAGCAGTTTAAATCCGTATCGGCGGGAGATCTTGACTTGGAAACGCCGGAGGAAAAGGAAGAGATAAAAGCCAAGGCGGAGGAAAGCAAGGATATGTGCGAATTTATCAAGGAATCGCTTTCCGGAAAAGTCAAGGACGTGCGGCTTTCCAAGATACTGAAAACACACGCGGTATGCCTTACAAGCGACGGTATGCTGTCGATAGAGATGGAAAAGGTACTCAGCCAGATGCCCACCGACCACAGCGCGAAAGCGGAAAAGGTCTTGGAAATAAACGCCTCTCATCCTATCTACAACAAGCTGCGCGAGCTTTATAACGACGATAAAGACAAGCTGAAGCTGTACAGCGAGATACTGTACGATCAGGCGCTTTTAGTCGAGGGAATGCCGATAGACGACCCCGTCGATTTCAGCAACAAGCTGTGCGAGCTTATGTCATAAAAGATAACATTAAAAGCCGGAGCAAAGCTCCGGCTTTTGTTATATATAACTTTACAGCCTATTGCCGCACTTTGTACAGAATTTGCTGCCCGGCTCCAACGGAGCGCCGCAGAGATTGCAGACAAACGCGACTTCCCTTTTATGACCGCACCTGGTACAGAACGGATTTCCGTCAAGAGGCGCTCCGCAGTTCGCGCAAACATCCGCGTTTTGAGCCGGCGCATATACCTGTGCATACGCTTGCTGCCGAACAGGCTCCGGAGCAGGAACAGGTTCGGGTTCGGGAGTGGGCTCAGGAACAGGTTCAGGAGTGGGCTCCGGAACAGGCTCAGGCTCAGGAGTGGGCTCCGGAACAGGCTCAGGCTCAGGAGTGGGCTCCGGAAGAGGTTCGGGTTCGGGAGTGGGCTCAGGAACAGGCTCAGGTTCGGGAGTGGGCTCAGGAACAGGCTCAGGTTCGGGAGCTGGCTCCGGAACGGGTTCGGGAGCTGGCTTTAGAACGGTCGTGGGAGCGGATTCGGGAACAGGCATGGGAATGGGCATGGGAACGGGCTGCGGCGCAGGACGCTCATTTACGACAGGCTGTGCAGCTTGGATCGGAGGAACAGCCGGTATCTGTGCGAACTGCGCGGCGGCAGCATTCCTCGCGGCTTTGAATTTCGCAGCTGAGGAACGCGCTTTCAAAAAAGCTATAAACGCTAATATCGACGGTATAAGCGTCAAAGCGCCATAATATAATATCAGAATTCTCAGCAATTCCGAAACACCGTAGTCCGTAAACGGTAAAGAAAAACGGAACGCATAATACAAGCAGTACATTATTTGGTTGTTGTAAACCGCCAATTTCGGTGACATAAAGTCGGGATGTACCGCCATATCATTGCAAGCTGCAAATATTAAGATCTCAACCGCTGTCACGGCAAAAAGTATTACCGAAAATACTATCAGGAAACCCGCTAACACATTGTTTAGAGCTTTAAGTCCTCCCGCTTTGCCCTTTTTATAGAAAAACGAAAAGACAATGCAGAGAACGGCAAGCACAAAAACGCATATACTCACAACAGTCACCACTGTCGGTATAGGCATATAGTTATGCATCAAATCCAAAGTATTCGTATCCATTTATCGGTCCCTCCTTAATTAAATCCATATCATTATGCTTTAGAACCTCTTACAGCCTATTTCCGCATTGATTGCAAAATTTGCTGCCGGGATTCAACACAGCGCCGCAATTCGTACATCTCTGTGAAACCTCCGTCTTGCAGCCGCATCTGCTGCAAAACGAGCCGCCGTCCAGCGGCGCTCCGCAATTTGCACATACGCCGTAACCGTCCTGCGCGGGCGCATACGACTGAGGAGCAGGCTGCTCCGATGCAGGTGTCAGCCTCACGGTCTCACCGTAGAACGGCTGCGCAAAGGGAGCCGTCTGATTTGGCAAAACAGGCTGTTCGCCGGATCCTATGGCGATCCTTGCGGCTTTGTATTTCAAAGATGCGCGATGAGCGGTAAAGAATGCGATAAGCGCCGCTATCGCGGGAATAAGGGTGAAAGAAAGATGATATACAAGGATAACGGCAACGCCCGCGTCCATAGATTGTTCAGAAACAAAATTTAACAGATCATAAGGCACACCGTAAAGTGCCGCTGCATAAAGGAATACGTCGTACATCTGCGGGTAGGAGTAAACGTAATATTCAAAATCCCTTTCGTAAGTGGAATATGCGCCTGCCAAAACGATAAGGCTGACCATCGCGGCAACAGCGACCAAAACAACAAACGAGCCGAGCATAACGCCGGACAAAACTCTGTTAAAGGCTCTGAGACCTCCGGCTTTGCCTTTTCTGTAAAAAAACGAAAAAACAATACAGAGAATTGCGAGCACAAACACGCATATTCCGAGAATGACTTCCACCCGCGGAATGATCATATAATTTCCCAGCAGCGCCACCACATCGTTGTACAATTCAGTACTCATTTTTTCAACACCTCCAAAAAGATCATATCCTGCCGAAGCAAAAAACAGTTATATCAATAGAATAACACATATTGACAAATAAGTCAATATTTTTTTAAAATCGGGCATTTTTGTATACACGGCGTCAGACTGTTTCGCCGCCGTTTTTCTTATTTGCTTTTATCACCGTGGCAATGCCGTTTTTTACATAAAATTCTATATTAAGCCCCGCCACATCCATTCGGTATATCCTGTCGGGATCATTCTGATAAGCGGGACGCGGATCTTGAGCCAGCAAGCTCTTAACGCCATCGTGCAGCTCCGTCGGTATGCTTTCGACGGCTTCCGAGGAAAAAACCACCTCAAGCAAACGCTCGGAATTTTCGGAAAATCCGCCGAACGCGTCCTCATGAATGTCGGTGTATGCAAGATACGGTTTTATATCATAGACCGGCGTTCCGTCAAGTATATCCGCGCCTCTTACGCGAAGCAGCGGACCGTTCGGAGCGTCAAAGTCCACCTTTTCAAGCCTAACGGAGGACAGCCCTATCGGGTTAGGGCGAAACGGCGAACGCGTTGCGAAAACTCCTACCCGCGCATTTCCTCCCAATCTCGGCGGTCGAACGGTAGGCGACCATTCTTCCCGAACAGCGCCGGAAAACTGCCACAATATCCAGATATGGGAATAGCGTTCCAATCCTCGGAACGCTTCCCTGACCCGATATTCGGGTTCAAAAACTATCTCGGCAGGCAGGTCGGCAAGCCCGCTTTGCCTCGGTATACCGAATTTATCCTCAAACAAACTGTGTACATACGCTATCGTTTTAAGCGTCATTTCGCCGGACATGATATTCTCCTTTCGACGGCGTGCGCCGTCGCATTTTCAGCGTAGAAAGCAAATGAGCGCGTTATTTCAGCAAAGGTTCTCCGTAAAGATATATCCCGTCCGCCGCTTTGCCCTCGGTCTCAAATATAATTATTCGGTTTTTTCCTTTTTTCAGCAGCGGCGCGGGTATATACAGTCGCTTTTGCGGCCCTTTGTCCCAAAATCGGCCTATATTAAAGCCGTTGACGAACGCGCAGCCTTTGGAAAATCCGGCGGTATCAAGAAATGTGTCGCCAAGCTCCTCAATATCGGTCTCAAACAGATAAAACGCCGGCAGTCCCTTTGTATATCCGCGGGAAAAATCCAAACTTTCCAACTGCTTTTCGTCCAGCGCAAGAGAATATATCTCATATCCGAAACGGCGCACGTCGTTTATCCGCACTCCTTTGTCTATTCCCTTTCGCTGTTCCTCCAGCCCGCCGCCGAAATTTACGCGTCCGATGTTCTCAATCAGCAGCTCCACCGTTTTGCCGATAAACACGTCGGATACGGTATGCTTTTCGCTAAGACTTTCGTTTTCCGCGGTAAAAATATGTTTGCCGTCTATAAAGCATTGCACTCTGTCCGCCGCGCCCTCCAGTGTTATCTCGTTTATCGGCTCATCGGCGCGCGGGCTTACTCGGTAAAGAATATATCCCGTATCCTGCCCTATATCCTCCATAGTCAGCGGATAAGGCGAGCATATCGGTCGGGCTAACCTGTCCGTTACCTCAAAAAGCCCCGTCTTTCCCGCAAGCGGCAGCTTACCGTATTCTTTCCTCTTTATTTCGGTGCTGAATTCAACATTCGGTATCTCGCGGTATTTTCCTATTATATCGCGGAATATCTTATATTTTTCGGTTATCCGTCCGTCCTCCGTCAAGGGACTGTCGTAATCGTATGAGGTAACGTCACCGTACCTTGTCCCCTGATTTCGTCCGTTGTGAAAGCCGAAATTTGTGCCTCCCTCGAACATATAAAAATTTACGTTTCCGTTTTTCAGCAGAAATTCAAGGTCGGTCTTGTTCTTTTCTATATCCGATTCGTGATGCTCCTCTCCCCACGCGTCGAACCACCCGCACCAAAACTCCGTACACATCAAAGGCTTGTTATCTCCGATAAGCCTTTTCATAACGCCGAACTGCCATTCGCCAGACGAGCCGAAATTTCCCGTCGGGAGCGCTCCGTTGACCGTTCCCGAAAGAAAAGCGCTTTCGCTCCACGGTCCGTCCGAGGTTATGAACGGTACCGTCACTCCCAGCCCGCGCATGGTGTCCCGCAAAAATTCAAGATATGCGATATCGCTGCCGTAATAACCGTACTCGTTTTCTATCTGCATAAGTATTATACCGCCGTCGTTATCTATCTGATACGGGACCAGCTTGGGGATAAGCACTTTATAATAATCCGCCACGGCGTCAAGGTAAGGCTTATAGCTGCACCTGAGTCGCATATTCCTGTCGGCAAGCAGCCATGACGGAAGTCCGCCGAACTCCCATTCCGCGCAGATATACGGCGACGGTCTGATGATAACATACAGTCCCAGCTCCTGCGCAAGCTCTGTAAAACGGCAAACATCGTGCATACCGTCCCAGATAAAGCACCCCTTTTTCGGCTCGTGAAAGTTCCACGGTATATAGGTTTCTACCGTATTGCAGCCCATGCCCTTGAGCTTTTCCAGCCTGTCCCGCCAATATTCCGGCACGGTCCTGAAATAGTGGAACGAGCCCGACACTATCTGAAACGGCTCTCCGTCCAGATAAAATTTATCTCTTACCTCAAATCTCATCGCTGTGCTCCTTTTCAAATTTCACTCCGTCCAATATGAACGTTGTGACCGAATTAGCCTTTAATTTTGCCGAAAAACCGTGCGGCTCGGCTTTTATGTCGGGAAGTCTTTTCCAATGTTCGCCGTTTTCAATATCTCCGCAGGTGCGCACCGACTTTACCTCATGCCCGCCGTCAACAAAGCCTTTAAGCACAAAACGCGTAGGTTTTGGATACGCGGTACCGTTTACCGCTACGATGACCGCTCTTTCGTTTACCTTATCATAAGCCGCCAAAGTGCTGTCATCGCAGTTTATTATCGTCATGCCGGGGCGTATGTACCTTGAAAACTGTCCTATAGCATAATATTTTTGCGTCAGCAAGACCTTGCCGTTATCGTGATCGGCTACCGCAAGTCCCCAATATCCTCCGTTCGTATCGACCATACCTCTGTCGGGATTGCCGTTGTACCCGTCCTTGCTTATATGACTGTCTATAGTCTGCCACATTATCCAAGCCGAGGGATAAAGTGCGTTGAGATCGTGTATCACCTTTTGGGAGAACCATAAAGCCGCCCCCATTTCACCCGCGTTTTCTCCGGCAATATTGCCGCCGTCCACCTCGCTCATCCAAAGATTTATACCCTTTTCGCGGGCAAATTTCCCCAGCTTTTCAATTCCGTTTTCATCGTATGTATGTGTATTTATTCGGCTGACGGATCTTTTCGCCTCCTCAGAAAGCAGCGTATATGCCTTATACTGGTATTCACAGCCCGTTTCATCGCCGACGACTATCTCAATATCCGACAGACCCGATTTTTTAAACTCCTCGGCTACTGCCGTTATTATACGCGACTGAGAACTTCCCATTTCAAAATGACAGCCCTCCTGCTTAGGACCGTAAGCCTGCCAAAAATCCGTGCCCGGTTCGTTCATGGGGGATACCGAACCGACCTTAACGCCTAGCTCATTATTTATATAGGCCGTTACAAAGGCAAGATAACGCGCAAAATCCTCATAACGTTCACCGTCAAGGTTGTCCTTTGCAGGGTCGGCGTTTCCCGATGAACACCCGCTGACCGTCATAAAATACGGCGGAGAGTTGGAAAACACTTCTACATATGCGTCCTCTCCCGCTACCGAATAACAGCTTTTCAAAACGTTGAGCTGGTTTTTGTCCGCCGTAACGTCGTATGACCATGTACCGCTTTTGGCGTCGCATACCGCCCACCCCGGCACAGCCGAATCACTTCGGGTGATATGCTTATGCCGCGGGTCGTCTCCGCCTCCGATATTGTATCTCATAATGTTCATACCCAGCCCGTTTTGTGAAAAGAACAGCTCCGCCGTCTTTTCGGTCAAGGGCTCGGAATATCCCACGCGGTTTGCCCACCAGCATAAAGACGTCCCCCAACCCTGAAACTTTCCGCCGTTGGTTTTGGACATATTCTCGGACGATACGATAACCGTTTCTTCTGTCGGCATTATTTTTTCTCCTTAACGCAAAATATCATTAACGGCATTGCCGTACCATAATTTTACCATATCCGCCGAGCGCTTGCAATATCTATTTTTGCTTATTCTTGCAAAAAAGGCAAAGCGTTTGCTTTGCCTTTTTTATGGGTACATCTTATTATCTACTTTATCATAGGGGACAACTGCATCGGTGCGGCGCTGTTGTCCGACTGTTCCGAGCCGTCAGGCACGCTCTGTGCGGGAGGCGGCGTGCTTTCCGTGACAGGATCCGGCACGGTCGTCACGGGAGGTATATCCGCGCCGTCAGGTTCCGCTGTAACAGGTGCGGAAGAGGTCGCTCCCCCGTCTTTTTCCGGCAGAGTGGTTGCGGGTGTTGAAGAGGTCGTACCCGTGTCGCTTTCCGCAACGATAGGAACGGAGCTTTCGCCGTCGCCTGCGCTGCCGCTAACATCGGACTGCGGCGCGTCGGCGTCCTCTTTTGCGTATACCGCCGCGGTAAGTTTGGAGAATATCTCCACCAGTTCATCGTACGAAAGTGTCGCGATAGCGTCCTTTTGGCTTTCCGTAAGCAGGCTTTCGGCGCGTTCCGCCATTTCGGCAGACATTCCCTCGGACGCTATACGGTCGACCTCCTCGCGGGTAAGTCCGTCAGCCAGCGCCTCAAAGGCGGAATTTACCTCAGGATCGTCGCTGTAAACTATCGTGGAAATGCTCTCGGAAAGCTGCTTTTGCTTACCTGTCGGGTCTATCGTATAATTGTCATTATAGATAAGCTCGGACACCTTTACCGGCACGAACCCTTGAGTCCGCAGACTATCCAACACCTTGGGCAGCGCCTCCGTGGTGTTTTCAAGGTCGTTGTGGAACAGCAGCACCGAACCGGACTCGATATTCTGCGTGGTGCGCTGTATTATCGTTTCCGCCGAGGGTTTATCCCAGTCTATGCTGTCAACGTTCCATTGTATGACTTTAAGCTCCATGCCCTCCAAGGTCGTAAGAGCCTTGTCGTCATACTCTCCGTAAGGAGCGCGGTACAGCGTCGGCGCGCAGCCCGTTATCATCTCGATCTTTCGGGAACATTCTTTCGTGTCGGCAATAAGCTCGTTGATGTTCATTCCCTTGATATGCGGATGCTTGTCGGAATGGTTCGCTATCTCGTGACCCGCGTCATACAGTTTTTTAACGTCATCGGGGTACTTATCACAAAACTCGCCCGTCACAAAGAACGTCGCTTTCACTCCGGCGTTTTCAAGTATTGCGATAAGGCTGTCGGTGTTGCTGTTTTCCCATGCGCAGTCAAAGGTGACGCTTATTTTGTTGTCCGCCCTGTCGACACAGTATATAGGGGTCTTGACGGTCTCAGCCTTGGTATCTACCGAGGATAAAACGGCAAATATCCCTATCGCGGCTCCGGTAATAAGCACCAGCAAAAGCGTGACCACCCGCAGCAGCCTGCGCTTTGTCATGGTCATTACAAACATATTTTTTCCTCCTTAATGTTTTGTACTGCTTGATTATATGTCCGAAGAAAAAATAAAATGACAGCATGGTCGCTTTCGCTGAAAAAAATATCTCCCCATGTTTTAACGGGGAGATATGCTCATATCACGGTATCGTCGGCGTCGTACCCGTACTCGTCGGGCGCTATGTCGGTAACTACCAAACGGTTGGTGCAGTTTTCGCAATATTCGGAATCGTACTTGTTTTTTGCGCCGCATACAGGACAGGTGATAATGCGTTTCATTTCCTCTATCCTTTTGTGGAGGGATTCCAAACGTTGATAAAGCCGTTCTATCTCGGTGACCGCGTTTGCAATGGTCTCGCTGTCCGCTTTGTCGGTCTTTACCATTTTGTACACGCTTTTGCCGAGCTCGGCGTATTTTTCCTTTATTTTGTTGTCCAGCTTTATGCAGCTTACTTTCAGCCGCATGATCTTCATAAACTCATCGCTCTTTTTTATGCCGGAATCGGTGAGTTCCTTTGCTTTTCCGAGTACGGTATCAACTTCTTCTTTAATGTTTATGTCTTTCAGATTCATATTCCGTCCCTCCAAAAAAACGATATTGCTTATGTTGACTGTCTGTGATAAAAATTGCCTGTAAAGAGCTTAAAGTAAAATAATCGCCCTGCGATTATTTTACCATATCCGCAGGATATGGTGAAATTGTCCATCAAAAGCCGGTTGTCATTTCGATTTATCGAAATGACGAGGCGTTGGACATAAAAGTAAAATAATCGCCCTGCGATTATTTTACCATATCATTTCGCGGTTGTCAAATACTTATTTAAAAAATCTTCTATTTCCCGTTTTCGGGAGATGACCTCGTCAAATTCGGAAATATATTCGTACGGATATTTAAAATTCACCACCCGCCGTATATCATCTTTGCCTACCAGCTTTGAGGATGCCGCGCAGCCCGCCGCAAGTATGCTCTGTACTTCCTCCATAATGAAAATATTATACAGACATTCGTACCCCGCCTTGCAGTAACCGACGTTTTCCAGATTATCCGCGATGTTTTTCTGGCGGTAAAGATAATACGGATAATATCCCGCCCTGCCGAGAGCGTCCGAGGCGTATGCTACCATCTCCGACGCAAAAGCGCCAAAGCTGTTCGGATCGTATTCACGGTACAGCGAGGAGGAACGTTTCAGCGACAGCGTATGCACGGTTATATTTTCGGGTGAAAGTCCGATAAGCTCGCTCAGGGTATTGTGAAAGCTGTCGGCGGTATCGTCCGGCAGACCGGCTATAATATCGGCGTTTATGTTGTCGAAACCCGCGCGCCTTGCCAGCGCAAACGCCTCGTACACCTGCCTTGCGGTATGAGCGCGTCCTATCCTTTTAAGCACGCCGTCGTTAAGCGTCTGCGGATTTATCGAGATACGCGTCACGCCGCCTTTTTTCAAAGCACGCAGCTTTTCTTCGGTAACGGTATCGGGTCGTCCCGCCTCCGCGGTAAATTCCGCAAGACCGTTAAGCTCAAACTCCGACAGCTTTTCCAACAGGCGGGAAAGCTCGTCCGACTCCAAAACGGTAGGCGTTCCTCCCCCTATATAAACGCAGTTTATTTTAAGTCCGAGCCGCCTTGTCATCTCGTTATATACGTCAAGCTCCTTTAAAAGCAGCTCCAGATACTCTCCCTTTAATTTGAGCGCGCTGCCGGAGGAGGAGATGAACGAGCAGTAACTGCACCTGGTCGGACAAAACGGCACGGAAACATAAAGACTTACTGTGTCAGGCTTTAGCTTTGCCAAAATCGGCTTTTGCGCCGCTATGACGGAATTTGCCGTTTCCAGTTTTCTTTCGGAAATATGCAGCTTTTCGGTAAGATATTTTTCGGCATGACCGCCGAGCCTTTCGTATATTCCCTTTATCACCTTCACGGGACGCACGCCGGTAAGTATCCCCCAGGGCAGCTCCTTGCCGGTATAACGCTTTAAAAGTCCGTATATCAGCCCGCACAGCTCAAGCTCGTTTTCCTTTTCGTTGTCACGTTCCGCCGAATATGCCTCGTAATGTATCTCTCCGTCCGATAAAACCGCGCCGAGCCTGCCGCTGTCTGCCGAAAGGCTGAGCCTGCCGTCACCCTCAGGCTCTCGGTCGGTAAAAATGTTTATCCTGTTTGGAGCGATGAAAGCGGTCACAAGACGTTCCGCCTCGTACTTATATTTTCCTGCATCGCCCAAAAAATACAAAGAACTTATCATCGTCTTTCCAAATAAGCAGGAGAAAGATACGGATTGTAGGCTTTTTCCGTCTCAAGGTCGGAAGCGTCCCCGTGTCCGGGACATATCTCGTAATTGCCGCTCATATTCGCGATTTTAGCCAGCGACTCCCGCTGCTTTGTTATGCTGCCGGAATAAAAATCCGTCCTGCCCACCGAACCGCAAAAAACCGTATCGCCTGAAAAAATACAGTTATCCGTAATAAACATAACGCTGCCGTCGGTATGCCCGGGAGTGTGCATGACCGTAAAGGTTATTTCGTCCAGCTTTATCTTGTCGCCGTCCGATATAATAACATCGGGCTCGAACGGCTCTAAAACATATCCCGGCAGCAGATAAGAAACATTCTTTCGGCTGTCATACGGCATATCCGCGTCGGCGGAATGAAGATATATTTTAGCGTCGGTCTTCTTTTTAAGCGCCGCCGCCGCGCCGCTATGGTCAAAATGCCCGTGGGTAAGCAGTATAGCTTCTAACGTAAGACCGTTTTGTTTTAACTTATCAAGGATAAACGGAGCGTTATCTGCGGGGTCGATCACCGCCGCATTGCCTTTATCCGAAGAAACTATATAACATGAGGTGTCCAGCTCTCCGAGGTGCATGGTGATTATTTTCATTGTTTTCCCGCCCTTTCAGCGCTGATAACGCCCTGTATTTTCTGCAGCCGCAGGATAAGGTTTTTAAGCTGCTCTATGCCGCTTACCTCGACGGTGACCACAACATTGCCGTTTCCGTTTTTAAGGTAGTGCGCATTTATCTCGTAGATCGGTATGCGGTTGTTGGCTATAGTTGCGGTTATATCCGCTATAAGCGCGGTACGGTCCTCGGCGATAATATCTATCGTGGCACGGAAAGAGCTTGTGGAATTTGACGCCCATATCGCGGGACGCCAACGTTCCCTGTTTTCGCTTTTCAGTCCCTCCTTGACGTTGCGGCAGTCCGCTTTATGCACCGATATACCGTATCCGCGTGTGATAAAGCCCATTATCTCGTCGCCCGGCAAAGGATTGCAGCATTGAGCGTATTTTATCGGGTAATTATCTATACCGTCGATGATAACGCCGTTTTTACGCTCGCGCGCGCTGGCGTCCTGCACCAGCTTCTGTACGTCCACCGCCGCCGCGGCGTTGAGCTTGTTCTGACGGGTCTGATCCTCTTTCAGGCGCGTTATGACTTTGGATATCTGCACTCCGCCGTAACCTATGGCGGCGTAAAGATCGTCCACCGTATCAAAGCGATGGCGCTGCGCCGCGTTTTTCAGCATTTCGTCGTCCGCTATTATGCCGTTTCGCTTCATCTCGCGTTCAAGCTGTACCTTGCCGTTTTCGATATTTTCCTCGCGACATTCCCGCTTGAACCACGAACGTATCTTCGCCTTTGCCTCGTTGGTCTTGGCTATCTCCAGCCAGTTGCGGTTAGGACCCGCGTTCGATCCCGTGATTATCTCCACTATATCGCCGGTGCTGAGCTTATAGTCAAAGCTGACCATGCGGCCGCCTACCTTCGCGCCGGTCATTTTGTGACCGACCTCGGTATGGATAGCATAAGCGAAATCTATTACGTTTGACCCCGCCGGCAAAGAGATAACGTCGCCCTTAGGGGTGAAGATATACACGTCGTCGGGCGCAAGATCTACCTTGATAGCCTCGGAGATCTGCTCGACGTCGTCAGCCTCCTGCTGCTGCTCAAGTATATGCCTTATCCAGTCAAAGCGCTTTTCGCCCGCAACGCTGCCCTGTATGCCCGCCTTGTATTTCCAATGGGCGGCGACTCCGTACTGTGCGGTGTTGTGCATTTCCTGAGTGCGTATCTGCACCTCAAAAGGCACGCCCTCTCTGCCTATGACCGTAGTGTGCAGCGACTGATAACGGTTAGGCTTCGGCATCGCGATATAGTCCTTGAAACGGTAAGGTATCGGACGGAACATATCGTGTATAATTCCCAAAACGTTGTAGCACTCCACCACCGTCTGCAAAATGACCCTTACCGCGTAAATATCATATATCTCGCTGAAGTTCTTTCCCTTGACATAGACCTTTTTATATATGCTGTATGTGCTTTTTACTCTGCCCTCAATTATGGGAGGAGGCTGTATATCCGAGATACGCTCCCTTATCCTCTCCTTTATGGACTCTATGAAATTATCGCGCTGCACCTCGTTAAGGCTGAGCTGACGCTGTATCTCGTTAAATCCGTAAGGGTCGAGATACCTGAGCGCGATATCCTCCATCTCCTCTTTTATATCGCTTATTCCCAATCGATGCGCGATAGGCGCGTAAAAGTTCATCGTTTCCAAAGAAGTCTTGCGCTGCTTTTCGGGCGGGCGCGCCTCAAGGGTGCGCATATTGTGCAGTCTGTCCGCCAGCTTGATTATGATAACGCGAATATCCTTGGACATGGCGATAAGTATCTTGCGGATATTCTCCGCCTGCTGCTCCTCTCTGGTGTTCAGCGGAACAAGACCTATCTTGGTAACTCCGTCCACCAGCCTCGCTACGTCCTCGCCGAACCGCTTTTGTATCTCCTCCAGCGTTATATCGGTGTCCTCCACCACGTCATGCAGTAGCGCCGCACATATAGTGTCGGTATCCATCCAGAATTTTTCCAGCAGGATATACGCGACCGCGACGGGGTGGGAAATATAAGGATCTCCCGATGAGCGCAGCACTCCCTCATGCGCCTTATCGGCAAGCTGATACGCCTTTGATATTTTTTCAACATCATAGGTCTTTTCGCTGCTTTTTATTTTATCCAGAAGCATATCTATCGTATACAGCATACCGTTCTCCTTTCATGCCCCTTGACCGCAGGCTTTTTTTATTCTCTTAATCACGGCGGACCGTTCGAGGTCTATCCGACTGCCGCCCTTTATAAACTCCATGCTGCCCCGCGCTCTGTCCAGCTTTAAATGACCGAATTCGGCGAATATATGCAGGCACATCATAAATTTACAGTAATTCATTCCCGCAGACAGCGCATACTCCGCGGCGCTGTCTATATCGGTAAATTTTTTCGTAAGGTCGAACGGCAGCTTCATCTCCTCGACGGTAGGCGTCACCCTGCCGAAAAGTCTGGGGTCCGCCTTTTCTCCCAAAAGTATCTTATCGTACACCTCTTTTGCGGCAAACAGCTTATCCTGGTCTATACCGGCGCGGTGTATTTCCTTTACTCGGATACTGACGCTCTTTATATCATTATATTCGTTTACCTCAAGATTTGCGAGCAGGTCCACCCTGTCGCCTATACCGAAATGAAAATCCCCGTAAGCGACCGAAAAGCACAGGAATTTGTACTGTCTGCCGCAGTATACGGCTTGAAACGAGGTATACTTCCCGTTTTTCAGCGAACGCACGGAAATTATCTCGCAGTTCCTCATCAAAAAAAGCGGTGCGGGATTTTCCTCGCCGAACGGCTGAAGATATTTGAGATTTTCAACGGAGGATACATCAAGGTCGAAGACGGTCGGCTCTTTGTCCGCCTGTATCACAGGCACGGGCATGGTCGGAAAATGCCCCGCGCAGTATCTTTTTACCGCCGTGCGAAATTCTTCGATATTGTCCTTGTCCAACGAAAATCCGCCCGCTTTTTCATGTCCTCCGTATTTGGTCAGCAGATCCTTGCAGGAATTGAGCAGCCCGAATATCGAAAATCCCTCGATACTGCGAGCGCTGCCCCTCGCCTCGTCATTATCTGTTCCTATCACTATGGACGGCTTTCCGTATCTCTCGGTAAGTCGGGCGCTTACTATCCCTATCACGCCGTGATCCCAGCCGTCGCCGGATACCACCAACACCCGCTCGTTAAAGCTGCGCGGGTCGTCGGACAACTGCCGCACAGCCTGCTCCAAAATTTCGTTTTCACGCTGTTTGCGCCGTTCGTTAAGCTCGCACAGCTCCTCCGCGCGGGCATTTGCGATACCTGAGTTCTGGGCAAAAAACAACTCCGCCGCCTTAGCGGGATCGCCGTATCTTCCGGCGGCGTTTATCCTCGGACAAATCCCGAAAGCCACAGCGGACGCGGTCATATCCTCGGCGTGCAGCCCCGCCGCCGAGATAATCGCCTTTAGTCCCAGATTGTCGCTGTATTCCATCTCCGACAGTCCGGCTTTTACTATTACCCTGTTTTCTCCTATCAGCGGAACGACGTCGCCCACCGTACCTATGCAGGCAAGGTCTGCATACTGCTCCAACACGCTGTCAACGTCGTGTTCCAGCGCCATTATCAGTTTTAGCGCGACGGCGCAGCCCGCTATGTATTTGCAAGTCGAGGTATCGTCCGCCCGATGCGGATCGACCACCGCCTCGGCTCTCGGAAGCTGTTCGGGAACGGCGTGGTGGTCGGTTATCACCAGTTTCATGCCAAGCTCGTATATCAGCTCCGCCTCTTTTACGGCGGAAATTCCGTTGTCAACGGTGATTATAAGTTTTGTTCCTCTCTCCGCTATCTTATGAACAGCGTCGGTATTAAGTCCGTACCCCTCCTCCCGACGGGGAATGTACCAGTCTACCTCTCCGCCGAGCGCCTCTATATGTCCGGTAAGTATAACGGCCGCGGTTATCCCGTCACAGTCATAGTCGCCGTAAACGGTTATTTTATCCCCGTTTTCCAACGCTTGCTCGACAGAGGCTACAGCCTTGTCCATATCCTTGATAAGATAAGGGTCGGATAATTCCGAGCCTTTGAAAAATTCCTCCGCCTTTTCGGCGGTGTGTATCCCGCGTGCGGTCAGCAGCTCGCACACCAACGAAGGAAGTCCCGTTTCCCTGCGCATATTCTCGGCAAGAGTGCCGTCGATGCTTTTGAGCAGCCATTTGTTTCTACGCATTACACGTCCCCCGTCAGATGGTTTGAATAAGTGTCTTTATCTCGTCGGAAGAAAAGCGATACTTTTTTCCGCAGAAATGACAGCACAGCTCCGTTTCGGGCTGTTCCTCCGCGAGCCGTTCCAGTTCGCTTTTTCCCAGAGCCGCAAGTATACGCTCGGTGCGCTCGCGCGAACAGTTGCAGAAATAACCCGCTTCCCACTCGTCAAGTATCTCGCCGTCCAGACCCGCAAGACCCTCCAGAGCTATCTGCTCCGGCGTCATGTTTTCAGTCAGCATATGTGTCACCGACTGCATTTTTCCGATGTTTTTCTCTATTACGTCGATAGCCGCCTCGTTTATCGGAGGGACAAGCTGTATCAGATATCCTCCGGCGCATTTTATGCTTAGGTCTGTGTCTACCAACACGCCGAGAGCGCAGACGGTAGGTATCTGCTCGCTGACGGCGTAATACTGAGTTATATCCTCCGCTATCTCACCGCTTATTATCGGTATCTGTCCCGCATACGGCTCTTTCATTCCGAGGTCGCGTATCACCGTAAGATACCCGTCCGTTCCCACGACGCCCGCCACGTCCAGCTTTCCGGCGCCGTTCGGCGGCAGGTCGGCAAACGGGTTATCTATGCTGCATTTTACATTTCCCATATGATCCGCTACCGCGGTAATGTTTCCTATCGGACCTCCGCCGCTTATCCTTACCGTAAGGCGGTCGTTCTCGTTTTTCATCATTGCGCCCATAAGGCTTGCTGCGGTTATGAGCCTGCCCGCAGCGGCGGACGCCGTGGCGGAAGTACCGTGTATCTCATGCAGCCGTCTTACCGCGTCGGTAGAATCCACAGCGGAACACAGCACGCTTCCGTCTGCCGAAAGTGCCCTTACTATCTTGCTCAAATCATATTATCCTTTCTTTATCGGGAACGTTTTGTGTTCTCTCATATTTACGGCGGAAAACAGTACCTTTTCACAATGCTCCCCGCCCTCGTTTTCCGTCATGAAATCATATATCTTTATATCGCCGAAACCCGCTTTGATAAGCAATTCCTTTACCCGCTCCAGCGGATAAGCCGTTTCGGAAAACTCCTCGCTGCTGCGGATATATTTTCCGTCCTCTTCGGTAAAAATATCCAGAACGATGTCCACTCTGCCGCTTTTTTCGTCGAAAAAATTCTGCCATACGCAGTACACATCGTCAAGGTCATACACGAACGTATTGTCCGCCAGCGTTTCTCGGTGCTTTTTAAGCGTGTTAAGATCAAACAGGAATACCCCGCCGGTTTCCAAAAACAGCGACACCGACTCAAAGCAGTCGGACAGCTTGCTTTCTCCGTTCAGATGGTTTATCCCGTCCAACGCGCAGACGGTAACATCGTTGGTGCCGTACATATCCAAAGCGCACATATCCTGACAAAGATATTCTATTCCGTCATGCGGCTTTGATACGGCTTCGCTAAGCATGTCCGAACTTATATCGACGGCTATCACGTCGTAACCCGATCGGCTCATTCCGACGCTGACGTTTCCCGTGCCGCAGCCGAGGTCAAGCAGTATGCCCTTTTTTCCGCCGTGCAATAATATCATACGGTCGTAATAAGCACACAGCGCCTCGTAATCTATATTTTCGGTCAGTCGGTCGTATACCGCCGCAAAGCTGCCGTACCCGCTCACCGTTCGTCCTCTTTTTCCCCGTCCAAGGCGTTCAGCCGTTCAAACACTACCGAATAACCGTCGCTGCCGCCTTTAAGAGAACGGTTGACGCGGCTGATAGTGGCGGTGCTAGCTCCCGTCCTGCCGACTATATCGCTGTATACCAAGCCGTCCGTCAACAGCTTTGCAACGTGCAGGCGCTGAGAGATGGACTCAAGCTCCTGTATGGTACACAGATCGTCAAAAAAGTTGTAACATTCTTCCACGGTCTTTAACTGTAATATCGCTTTGAACAGATAATCCTTATCCTTGCTCCTGAGCTTTTCGTTCATTTTGCTTTCACGCTCCTTATCCAAAATGCGGAAACCGCCAAGTGTTATTTTACCACACTAAAGCGTAAAAGTCAAGACTGCGAGCACAGCTCATTATAATCGTTGAAAACGTTGTAAATTCCGATATGCTCCTTTTTTACCCGTATCGGACGCAGCGAGCCGTCAACGAAAAAGTGGCGCGTTTCGCCGACAGCTTTGAGCACGCCGTCATTTTTACCCGTTACGGTATAGGTAACAGTCATTTTAAAACCGTTGAACTCCGTTACCTTCAGGTCGATAAGCACCGTTTCGTCAAAGCGTATCGCGTTTTTATATTCGCAGGAGGCAGAAAGTACGGGTATCAATACCCCCTCTTCCTCCATTTTTGCATAAGGGTAACCGCATTTTTCCAGAAAATACACCCTCGTTTCCTCAAACCAGCGGATATAGTTTGAATGATGCACTATCCCCATTTTATCGGTTTCGTAATAATACGCCGTCCTCTCATAAGGCGGTATCGGTTTGTTTTCCATAAATCTGCCTCCTTAGATTAAATTCCCTTTGTCAGAATATCCTTTATCAGCTTATCGCCGACGGAAGTCCTGCCGAGCAGCTCCACCGCTTTGTCTTTATCGAACCATTCCGCCGCGCACAGCTCATCGGAGAGCGTAAACTCTCCCTGTGCTACATCTACGGCAAATCCGAGCACAGGCATGCGGGAGTCGGACCCAAGTCGGTTTTTACGGGCATATTTCCGCCAATCCTGCGTCAACCTCACTCGACATACGCGAGTATGCCATCGTTCGGTTTCCTTGTCTTGACGAAAATCTCCTCCGTAAAAACTAACCTCACGGCGAATGAATTTGAGGTGATTTTTGTTTCTTGAGGCGCAGGCAGGCTGGCGCCTGTCAAGCCGAAAGGGACGAAAAGCACTCAAAGGCATTGCCGTGGGGCGGCTTGGGTTCGGCTCCCGCATGCCCAAGCATCTGCTTTTTTTCATAAACATACGATGAGATGAGTTTGCAGGATAAAGGGACAAGCCCCAGCTCCTCCGTTACCTCTCGGCAAGCGGCGTCCTCCGCGCTCTCGCCGGTCTTGATATAGCCGGACACACAGACGAATTTGTCACGCTCGCTTTGCTCGCAGCTGTTCTGCTTTATCAGCGCGTACTTTCCGCCGCGGCGCGCAAGCACTATGACGCAGCACGGAAACATTTCAAACCACGGTCTGCCGCAGCGGTCGCACCACGGCACGCCGCGCTCGTCGCCAAGGTCGCGACAGGACAGCCTTGCGCCGCATTTCGGACAATAGTCAAATCTCATCGGTTCTCTCCTTTGGAGCAAGTCCCGTCATATCGGACAAAATATCGGTTTATGCTCCCCGCAAGTTTTATTTTGAGTCCCAAATACCTAAATAATTATACCGCTGTTTTCGCTTTATGTCAAGCAAAACGCCGTCTTTCAAATAATGCGGTGCGATGATTGACAAAATCGGGTAAATATGATAAAATTAAAATAACGATATTTTGTTTTTCGACGTTCCCGCCCAGGGGAACAGCCGATATATCGTAAAATTTTGACTCGGCTATACGCCGCATTTAAGGAGGAAAATATGTTACCTTTGATTTTCGGGATAATAATTCTTTGCATGGTGCCCGGTTACAAAGCCGTAAGGACTTCGGGCAAAAGGACAGGCATAAGAGTGCTGTCCATACTTAATATCATCTTCGGCGTTTTGCAGATACTCTCCATGTTCGGCTTTATTGTTTTGATGTTTATGAAAGACCTCATAAACAACATTACCGATGAGGTGGTATCCCAAATTTACATCGCATCGGGCGCGGAAGTAGCCGATCTGGTAGAAACTGTAATCGAAACCATGTTCACCATGGCGCCCGTTTTCCTTATCGCAACGCTGGCAGTCACCATTTTTGCCATCTTCACCGCAATATACGGACTTAAAAACACCAGCATACCCGTAACGGTAGGCGGAGTTGCCGTACAGACCGTTCAGCCTGTTCAACCCGTACAGCCTATGCAGCCGGTACAGCCCGCACAGCCTGTTCAGCAGGCAGCGCCCTCCAACTATCAATGGTATTGCGCAAGCTGCGGCAGCATGAATCCCGAAGGCTCGAATTTCTGTGCAAGCTGCGGAGCGGCAAAACCTCAGCAATAAAGTAAAACGACAGCGTCAAAAAAAGTAAAACATGGTGATTTTATCCCCGCTGACTGTATTTCTGATGATTTTCTTAGTCGCGTGCATATTTTACGGAATATTTTTTCTGATAATGCTGCATACATTCCGTAAAGAGCCTATCGAAGGCAAATACTTAAATATAATTCGTATTTCCCGCGCGGCGTGGTTCTTTCTGATCGGAAGCGCCCTGTTCGCAAAATGGTCGGCAATAAATATGGCGACGCTCACTTATGACGTCGTCGTCGCAAACTACAGAAACGATATGTTCTCGGGATTCAGAGTGATGGGCACTCGGATATCGCTGTGCATAAACGTGTTTTGTCTGGCGATTTTCGTTATATCATCAGCCATGATGCTCTGCGGCGAGGTAATTTTCTACAGAAAAATAAGAACAAAATATATACCGGCAGACAAGGAGTAAGCATGATCCAAATATCTATCATAACCGTTGCGCTCATAATACTTATAATAACGCTGCGGTTTATCGCTTTCCCGACGCTCGGCAAGCGAAAGGCGATAATAACGCTTGCGGTAATAACGGGATCGCTCTGCGCGCTTATGATATATCTTGACGTGAGCGCCCAGGATATAAGCGACGGCGTGATCTATTTAGATATGGTCGTTTTGGCGGCGGCAGGCGTCAGCGTGATATTCGCGCTGTTCAACTGCATTTCGGCGAAAGGTACGGAGCTTGCGCATAAAAACTCCTCTTTACACCCCGAAGAACCACAGATCAAGACCTGTAAGCGCTGCGGCGCGTCAGTACCCCCTTACAGCTCTCAATGTCCGCTTTGCAAGGGGGAGGATTTCGATGTGTTTATCCCCCGACGGGACGGATATGACGGCTCTCTGCCCGTACCGAGATCCGCTTCGGACGAGGAAAAATCAAACATCGCGCAGCCTGTGTCCGGTTGGTACTGCTCTGCCTGCGGTTTCCTCAATAACGAAAAAGACAACTTTTGCGGGAATTGCGGGAAGCAAAAATAGAATATATCAACAAAGACCGGAGCGTTTGCTTCGGTCTTTTTGTATATTAAAACATATCTGTCATGCGGAAGTTATTCGCCTAACTCATACGCACGTTTGGTACACGCCTTGCAGCACTCCTCTACCGTTTCGGTGAGCTTGCCCTCGTACAGCTTATCCAGTCCGGCTATCGTTGTTCCGCCTGGAGAGGATACCTGCTTTATCAGCTCATCCACCGTCATTCCCGAATCGGTAAGCATTTTTGCGGAGCCGATAAGCGACTGTGCAAACAGCTTCAGCGCGCTGTCCGAATTTATCCCGACGCTTTTCGCATAGTCGATAAAGCCCTTGGCGTACAGATAGATGAACGCGGGAGAGCTGCCGTTTACGGCTATTATCTCCTTCATTTTGTCTAACGGGACTTCACAGGCTATCCCGCAGCTTTCCACGACGGACTTTGCAAATGCGAACTCCTCGTCGCTCACGCCGTCGGAACGGGAAATTGCGCTTGCGCCCAAGCCCAACATCATTGGAGTGTTCGGCATGACCGGCACTACCTTTGCGTCGGGAACGGTACGCGCGCGGATATATTCGGCGGAAACTCCCGCACAGATGGAAATTATCAGCTTGTCGCGGGTAAACTCCGCCTTTGCTGCCGCCAATACATCGGGAAGTATCTGCGGCTTTACCGCAAGTAAGACGGCGTCGCAGGTACGCACCAACTCGCTCTCGCTGCCGCATACCGTCACGCCCGCCTCGCTAAGCGGCTGCGTTTTAGCACAGTCTTTATCGTAAACATAAATGCTCACATCGGTTTTTGCCGCAAGCAAGCCCCGTATAATGGCGCTTCCCATGTTTCCCGCGCCTAAAAATCCAAGTTTTTTCATTTACAGTCATCCTTTCCGATGCGTTATCACACCGTCTTTTTGCCGAATACGCTTCGGTATGCGGAGTGTATCATATACAACACAGGTATAAGTATTATGACCTCGAACGGCAGCAGTATCGCGTTTTTGCCTATTCTTGTCAGCAAGCTCAGCCAAAGCCTGTCCGCCGCTATGTAGCCGAGTATGAACAGCCCCACCGTATTAAGCAGCACGTTGCAGACCGCATTCACCGTAAATCTTGCAAAAAACGTCTTTAACGCCGGAACAGCATTTTGTTTAAGGCTTTTCAAAAATCCTCCGCGTGTAAAATCCAGCTTGGCGGGCGACATACGGTACAGGAATATCCCGTATATCAAACCCTCGACCAACGTCGCCACGGTAAGTATCGGGGAAAACGAGCCGGTAGGTTTTACCAGCCAGCCCAGCACATCTATCGCCACGCCGCCCAAAGCGCCGACCACGGGTCCGTAAAGCATACCGATAGCCGCAAGTCCCAAAAACGAAAACCCGAATTTCAAATCGGGAACAGGCTGTATCACCAGAAATTCAAGCACAACGGAAACCGCTGTGAGCAGCGCCGTAACGGCAACGGAACGAACCGACTTCAACTCCAGCGCGGAGCATTTGAATAAAGAGAAAAAAGCCATAATCGAACCTCCTTTTTCTCACGCGATCGCATTAAAAAAGGATAATTATGGCGTTATCACTTTTATGCAACAGCGAGATGCGGAAAGCATACCGCCGCCGTGACGACTTGGGGATATCCCGCAGCCGATTCGGCGTTCGTCCCTAAGACAACTCTCCGTTCTCAAGGGCACTTAACGCACGCTTTCCTACTCTGTTTGATTTTTCGTAAATTTAGAAGTTTATTTCACTCGCGATACGGTAAAGCTCGTGGTCGAACTCCTTGTGCATCTTGAGCGCTTCCTGAATGTCATAATCCACCACTACGTTGCCCTGCAAGCCCACAACGCGGTTGCCCGTGCCGCGGGACAAAAGCTCTACCGCATGGTAGCCGAGCTGGCTTGCCGCCACTCTGTCGCGAACCGTCGGGCTGCCGCCTCTTTGAACGTGACCGAGAATGGTAGCGCGGCTCTCAACGCCGGTTTCTTTTTCGATGTCCTTGGCTATCTGCTCGGAATTGCCGATACCCTCCGCAACAACGATGATAAAATGATGCTTGCCGGATTTCAGTCCGGAAAGTATCTTATTGTACACATCGTTCATGGTGAAAGGCTCTTCCTTGGTGATTATGTAAGTCGCGCCGCAGGCGATACCCGTATTCAGCGCTATGTAGCCGGCGTTGCGCCCCATTACCTCCACTACCGAACAGCGGTCGTGGGAATGTGCGGTATCGCGCAGCTTGTCGACCATTTCCATAGCGGTGTTCATGGCGGTATCGTAACCTATCGTATATTCCGACATGGAGATGTCGTTGTCTATGGTACCCGGCACTCCTACGCAAAGTATGCCGCGCGCGGAAAGGTCTGCCGCTCCGCGGAACGAGCCGTCGCCGCCTACGACAACGATACCCTCGATACCGTTATCCAAGCAGGTCTGCTTTGCTTTTTGAAGTCCCTCTTCATATCTGAACTCGGCACATCTCGCGGTATACAACACCGTTCCGCCTCTTTGGATAATATCCGAAACGCTGCGGATATCAAGCGGGATAATATCTCCGTTGATAAGTCCGTTATAGCCTCTGCGTATGCCGACAACTTCCATACCCTTGGCAATGCCCGCTCTGGTAACGGCGCGAATGACCGCGTTCATTCCGGGCGCATCTCCTCCGCTGGTAAGTACGCCGATCTTTTTCATAATTATTTCCTTCTTTCCGATTGAGGATTTTTATATTTAGTCGTTTAATACTAGTTTACCCTAAAAGCACGAATAAGTCAAGAGTTATTTTTGCAAAAATCACCCTTTAACGACGATATTTTCCTTTCCGCACAGTTTCTCAAGGCTTATTTTAAGCTCCTCGGAAATATTTGCCCTGCCGGAATAAGTCCGTGTGCTGCGTGTATCGGCAAAGCACAGCTTTACCGTACCCGCCCCCGGGCAAATGTCAAGCAGCTGTTTTACCTTGGGAAAACGGCTGTCATCGGGAGAATCCAGCTTGATATAAAGTGTTTTGGCGCACGGCTCGGGAACGGAAGACACCGCGTCGATTATCAGCTTAGACTCGCCCTCGTCTTCTGCCGATACCGTGCAGTCAAAGCACATTATATTTCCCTCGACTATCATACCGCCGAACCGCTCGTAATTCAAGCTGAAAAGCATTGCCTCGGTCTCGCCGCTCCTGTCCTCCAAGGTAACAAAGCCCATTGTCTTGTTTTGCTTGGTAATATGCGTCCGCTTATGCGAAACCGCCGCTATGACCTTTATCTTTTTGCCGTCGGCAGTATTGTTCACAGCGTCTGCAATATAGGTACAATTCATCTTCTTCACCATAGAAAGATAATCGTCTATGGGGTGTCCCGAAAAATATATACCTGTTATCTCTTTCTCCATCTGCAAAAGCTGCGCCTTGGGATATTCCTCCGCCGGTTCGGGAGTTATTTCATCCGCATAAGTTTCATCGGCAGCGGAAAACAGATCGAGCTGACCCTCGATATTTCTGCTGCCGCCTGAGAGCTTGTCCATCATCATATCATAAGCGGACAGCATCTCCCTGCGGTTGTTGCCCAATCCGTCCAGCGCTCCGCATTTTATAAGCGACTCCGCCGCGCGTTTGTTCATAAAACCGCGATGTGCGCACATTCGGCTCAGAAAATCGTACAGACTTCTGAACCCGCGCTCCTTTCGCTCGGAGATTATCGTTTCTATAACGGCGCCGCCCAGATTTTTGACCGCCATCAAGCCGTATCTTATACCGTCCGGCTCTACCGAAAAGCCGCTTTCGCTTTTGTTTACGTCCGGCGGCAGCAGCTTTACTCCCTGCTCCGCAAGGTCGCCTATATATTCCGCCGTTTTTGTGCTCCAGTCGGTAACGCTTGTCAAAAGCGCGACCATATATTCCTTGTAATAATGACACCTGAGATATGCCGTGCGATAAGCCAGTACGGCATATGCCGCCGCGTGGGATTTATTGAAAGCATAAGCCGCAAAGCTGACCATATCGTCAAATATCTCGTTGGCGGTCTTTTCGTCGCAGTTGTTTTTTACCGCTCCCGCTACAAACGCCTCGCGCTCTTTAAGCATTACCTCCGGCTTCTTTTTTGCCATGGCGCGCCTGACTATATCCGCCCGTCCGTAGGAATATCCCGCCAGTCTGCGGCAGATGGTCATTACCTGCTCCTGATAAACTATACAGCCGTTGGTAACGTCGAGTATTTCTTTAAGCACGGGATGACGGTAGCGTATCTTCTCCGGCGACCTGCGATTTTCCAGATATTTCGGGATAGAATCCATAGGTCCGGGGCGGTAAAGGGATATTGCCGCCGTAATATCTTCCAGCGAGCGCGGTTTCATCTTGCTCAAAAGCTGAGTCATTCCGCCGCTTTCAAGCTGGAACAGACCCTCGGTCTGCCCGCTTTCCAGCATACGGTAAGTAGCGGCGTCATCTTCGGGTATCTTTTCTATATCGAAATCGGGAACGGTCTTTCTCACCGATGTGCAGCAATCCTGTATCACGGTCAGATAACGAAGTCCCAGAAAATCTATTTTAAGCAGTCCCAGTCTTTCCAGCGTTCCCATCGTGTACTGCGTAACGGTTTCTCCCGAAGTACGGTAAAGCGGCACATACTCCGTTACCGGCTCACGTGTTATGACGATACCCGCGGCGTGTATAGACGTGTTCCTTGCCATTCCCTCTATCTTCATCGCGGTATCTATCAGCCGCGCCACCTCGCTGTCCGACTCCGCCAGACGCGCAAGCTCCTTTTCGTTTTTAAGAGCGTTTTCGATAGTCCCGTGAGCATAGGAATAATGCTGCGGTATCAGCTTTGCCACGCTGTCCACCTTTGAGTAAGGCAGTCCCATGGCTCTGCCCGCATCTCTGATAGCGCCTCTTGCCGCCATAGTGCCGAAAGTGATTATCTGTGCAACGCGGTCGCGTCCGTATTTGCGAATGACGTAATCTATGACCTCCTGTCTTCGTATATAGCAAAAATCTATATCAAAGTCCGGCATACTTACTCTTTCGGGGTTTAAAAATCTTTCAAACAGCAGATCGAAACGTATCGGGTCGATATCCGTTATGCCGAGACAGTACGCGCATATGCTGCCCGCTCCGCTGCCTCTGCCGGGTCCTACCGCTATACCTTGACTTTTTGCGTATGCGATAAAATCCGCGACTATCAAAAAATAATCGGTGTACCCCATTTTGCGGATAATCTCGGTCTCATGGGTTATCCGCTCGGATACCTGCGGCGGCAGCTTTTCGCCGTAACGACGAACCGCGCCTTTTTTTACCTGAACGTCAAAAAACTCCTCGTTGCTGCCGTGCCCCTCCGCTTTGAAAAACGGCAGGATAGTATTTCCGTATTCAAACGTTACGCTGCACCTTTCGGCTATCTTTACGGTATTGTCAAGGCAATCCCCCGTGAATGTTCTTTCCATCTCCTCGCGGGATTTTATATAAAATTCATCGGTCGGGAAATGCAGTCCGTTTTTATCATTAAGGGTGGTGTTGGTGGAAATGCAGGCAAGCACCTTTTGAACGTAGGCGTCCTGCTTTTCGGGATAATGCGCGTCGTTAGTTGCGACAACGGGGATAGAAAGCTCATCGGCTATCCGCCTGAGCAGCGGTAATATTCGCCGCTGCTCGTCTATTCCGTGGTCTTGAAGCTCTATATAATAATTATCCTCGCCGAATATATCCCGATATTCGGCGGCGCATTTTACCGCCGCGGCATAATCCCCCGACGAAAGCAGACGCGCAAGCTCTCCCGAAAGGCATCCCGACAGGCATATCAAGCCATCGGAATATCTGCGCAGCAGTTCTTTGTCCACGCGCGGCTTTCCGTAAAATCCCTCGGTATATCCCGACGATACCAGCTTGACGAGGTTATGATAGCCCTCGTTGTTCCTGCAAAGCAGCACAAGATGATACGGCCGCATATCGGCTTTGGTATTCTTTTCAAAGCGGCTGCCTCTCGCCACATATACCTCGCAGCCTATTATAGGCTTTATACCGTTTGCCAGGCACTCATTGTAAAAATCCACGCACCCGAACATCGCGCCGTGGTCGGTTATCGCAACGGCGGTCTGTCCAAGCTCCTTTACACGGCGAATCAGCCCTCCTATACGGCAAGCGCCGTCAAGAAGGCTGTATTCGGTATGCACATGAAGATGGACAAAACCGCTCACAGGTCTATCATTCCTTTCCTCGCAGCTCATCAGCAAGCCGAGATATCTTTTTCAGTCTGCGGAACACTCCGCTGCGGCTGACCGGCGGATCGAGCCGCTTGCCTATATCGGTAAGAGAAAGCTCGATAGACTCAAGGCGCAGCTTTGCGGTATCTCTCAGCTCGTCCGGCAGATAGCCGATACCCTTTTCCGATATTATAAAATTTATGTCGTCGGTCTGTTTTTGAGCGGCGGCAGCCGTTTTGTCAAGGTTTGCCGCCTCAAAATTTACCGTACGGTTGATGTTGTTGCGCAGTTCCTTATATATTTTGACGTTCATCAACGTCATGGACATCACCATAGCGCCCATGAACGTCAGCATATCCGCTATCTTCTCGCTGTCCTTGATATAAAGAAAACTGCCTCCGCGGCGAGAGGATACCCTTGCGGACATTCCGTGTTCGGCTATCATCTCGGAAAGCCGACGCGTCTTTTCGGGATCGCGCAGGAAAAATTCCAACTGGTATTCCTTTTTGGGGTCGGACGCAAATCCGCATACCAAAAACACCCCGCGCAAAAAAGCTCCGAAATGCGCGTCGCTGCTGCAATCCGGCAGCTCCCGCGTAAAATTCCCGTCAGACAGCGTGATAGCGTATGACGTACGGCTTTTCTCTTTTTCGGGGGTGATCTCGTATTTTATTTTGCAGCCGGAGCTATCCAGCAAACGGCTAAGGTATTCCGCCGTTTTCCTGTTGCCGGTCTGAAAAACGCCGCCGTTCATCGCAAACGCGGCGCCCTTGGCGGTGTATGACCGCTGGATATCGTCCTGCTCGTTCCTGCAAAGCTCGTTTTTTACATCAGTACAAAAGGACACGCACGGCACAATCCTTCCTATTTATTTACCTTGTCGAGATCGCGGTGAAGCACTCTCGCCTTAAAGCTGCTCTTTTTAATGTGATCGTACATATTCTGCGCAAAGGTGACGCTGCGGTGTTTTCCGCCGGTGCAGCCGAAAGCTATGACCAGCTGGCTTTTTCCCTCGTGCAGATACTGAGGTATAAGAAAATCTATAAGGTCGGACAGCTTGTCGCGAAGTATCCGCGAGCTGTCAAACTTCATTACATAGTCCCGCACTTCTTCGTCAAGTCCCGTCTTGTTTTTAAGCTCCGGCACATAAAACGGATTAGGCAGGCACCTTACGTCGAACACAAGATCCGCCTCGTTCGGCACGCCGTATTTAAATCCGAACGACATACAGCTTATCGTCATGCTGTCCGACGGATTATCCAAAAACAGATTGATGATGTTTTCTTTAAGCGTGGAGGTGGACATAAGGCTGGTGTCGATATAGTAATCCGCGGCGGCGCGCATGGGTTCGAGCATTACCGCTTCCGCCTCTATCGCCTTATCTATATCGCCTTTTGCCAAATCGAACAGAGGATGCGGACGTCTTGTTTCCTTGTAACGCCGCTTTACCACCGCGGGGTTTGCGTCTACGAACAGCAGCTTTATATTAAGTCCGCGCTTTTTCAGTCTGTCTATGGTTTCGTTTATATCCAAAAACAGTGTACCGCCGCGTATATCGGTAACTATCGCCGCTTTGGTTATTTCATCGTTCTTTTCGCATATTTCGGCAAAATCGGAGATAAGCATGGGCGGCATATTGTCTATACAGTAATACCCTATATCCTCCAAAACGTTGGCGGCACAGGATTTGCCGGAGCCGGATATACCGGTAACGATAACAAATTCCGTATTCATTTTATCTCCTCCTTTGCGTCGGGCTCATTCCATTATCAGCACTTCACATTCCAGCATAACGCCGGTATCGGAGTACACCCGTTCCTTTACCATTCCTATAAGCGCGCGCACGTCTTCAAAGCTCGCGCCGTTTTTGTTCACGATAAAGCCGCTGTGCTTTTCACTGACCTGAGCGCCCCCTACCGACAACCCTTTAAGGTTGCTTGCCTCTATCAGTCGGGCGGCAAAATCTCCCGCCGGACGCTTAAAGGTGCTGCCCGCGCTGGGATATTCCAGCGGCTGTTTTTCCTTTCGGCGCGCCATGAGAGTATCCATTCTCTCCTTTATCGCTCCCTTGTCGCCGTTTTCCAGCTTCAGCGACACGGAAGTTATGCAGCGGTCGGTGTCGGTGAAAATGCTGTGCCGATAGCCAAGCTCCATTTTATCGCAGCTTACGGTGCGTATCTCCCCGTTTTCGTCGATATACCGACAGGACTGTATAACGTCCTTCATTTCTCCGCCGTATGCTCCGGCGTTCATATATACCGCGCCGCCCACCGTACCCGGTATGCCGTAGGCAAATTCAAGTCCCGTAAGGGAGTTATCCAGCGCCAGCCCGCATACCGCGCTCAGCAGCGCGCCCGCCTGACATTCTATCACGTTTCCGCTTATATGTGCGGCGGCAAAATCCGAGCCAAGCAGCAGTACCACGCCTTTAAGCCCGTTATCGCTTATTAAAACGTTGCTGCCCCTGCCGATGATATAATACGGTATGCCGCACTCCTTGCAGCATTGCATAAGATCCCTCAGCAGCGCCTCACAGTTTATCTTTATCATCATGTCGCACGCGCCGCCTATCCTGAACGTGGTGTGTTCTTTCATAGGCTCGTCGTACAGTACCTCTGCACCGTATTTCTCGGCTGTTCTTGCCGGAATATCCAGATCAAAAAAACTCAAAGCGTACTCCTTAAAATTATTTGCTTAAACGGTAGAGGTTCGCGGCTCCCACTATACCGGCGTCATTGCCGAGCTTTGCCGCCGCCAACACCGTCGAGCGTTTCGGATTTATACAGTAGCTTTCCTTTTTTATGATTTCCTTGAGCGGCTTTATAAGATAGTCGCCCTCTTTGCAGATACCGCCGCCGATAAGCAGCATTTCCGGCTGGAACGTGTTTACGATATTTACCAGTCCGCAGCCCAGATACCCTATATATTCGTCTACCACCGCCGTGCCGGACTTATCGCCCGCGCGCATGGCGTCAAAAGCCGTTTTCCCGTCTACGTTGTCCAGAGAATTTCCGGCAATAGCCCACATTTTGCTGCTCTTATCCGCGTTCATGGCGCGTTTGGTAGCTCCGATAAGCGCAGTCGCGGAGGAATACGCCTCAAAACAGCCCTTTCTTCCGCAGGAGCATTGTCTGCCGTTGTATTCTATGACCGTATGTCCGAGCTCCGCGCCGCAGAAGTTAAAGCCGGTATATATCTCGCCGTCGATTATTATTCCGCCGCCTACTCCCGTACCGAGCGTCACCACGACCACGTCACGGCAGCCCTTTGCCGCTCCGCCCAGTACCTCTCCGTATGCCGCGACGTTTGCGTCGTTCTCAACGAAAATATCCGTTCCCAAACGTTCTTTCAGCAAAGCGCCGAGAGGGGTGTTCTCAAATCCGAGATTGCAGGAATACAGCACGACGCCGGAGTTGCGGTCGGCAACGCCCGGAGTGCCTATACCTATGCTGTTTATCCTGTCCGCTTTTTCGGAGCTGTTCTCCACCGCCAGCTTTACCGCTTCCACTATGCTGTCCGCTATTTCTTCCGCCGGACGCGGCAGATCGGTCTTAATGCTGGAGCGTCCGATTATCCTGCTGTCGTCGGCTACCACTCCCGCCTTTATGTTCGTTCCGCCCAGATCAATGCCTATGTTGTACATTTTTTCCTGCCTTTCAACACGGAGCTTCGCCCCGTGATTTATTTATATTTTTACTTTTCGCGGGATATTACCGATATATTTTTCGACCGCAAAAAGTTCTCAAATCTTTCCAAATCGGCGTTTACCACCAGCTCCGGCGGAAAATCCGTTTCGCCTAAAAGCTCCTCTGCCGCGTCAAACGACGCGATCCTTGACCAAAAATGCGCGTCGGAATTCACTATTATCGCACATTCATTCTTTTTGCAGGCGGGCAGGATATTCTCCTTCAGCCGTTTGACCGAACGCGGGTCGGCAAGCCTGCTCGCATTAAGCTCTATAAGCACGTTGTTGTCCCTGCACACGCAGGTAACGGCGTCGTAATCGTATGGAAAATCATGCGAATCGGTATGGCTCAGCACACAGGTCTTGGGGTCGCGCGCCGCCGCGATATATGATTCGGTATGCTTGTCCGCGGCAGCGGGCATAAGCAAGCCGTAATGTATCGAAACGTTCACCCATTCGACGCTTGCGCGTATCCCGTCGGTAAGGTCCGTTTCGCCGCCGTAACCGACTATATCCGCCTCTACTCCTCTAATTATCCTTACGCCGCTCAAAAAACGCGGTATCGTCCTCAAATTGTTAAAATGCCACTCGTGGGGGGAATCGGTCATCTGTACACAATGGTCGGTCATGCCGAGGTATTTAAGCCCCTTTTCCGCCGCTGCCGCCGCATTCTCGGTGATGGTGGAATAAGCGTGAGTGGAAGCGAGCGTGTGAGTGTGCATATCCGCGATAAAATCCATTTATATCTCTCTTTTCGTTACTGATTCTCGTAATCGGTTATCATATCCGCGCCTTCAAGATCCAGTCCGAGGTTGTCAAGCAGTTCCTGAGCGGCGTTATAACCCATTTTTTTCTGTCTGTTGTTCATGGCGGCGACCTCAAGTATCACCGCAAGATTACGTCCGGGCTTTACGGGTATGGTAAGCGACGGTACTTTGACTCCGAGAATGGTCATGTAGTGATTGTCAACGCCCATGCGGTCGTAGATCTTTTCGGGATTCCACATCTCAAGCTCTATGACCATATCTATTCGTTCGCTGACCTTTACCGCGCCGATACCGAAAAGCTGGCGTGCGTTTATTATGCCTATGCCGCGAAGTTCAAGGAAGTGCCTTATATTGTCCGGCGAGCTTCCCACCAAGGTTATATTGGACGCTTTTTTTATCTCTACCGCATCGTCCGCTACCAGTCTGTGTCCGCGCTTTACCAACTCTATGGCGGTCTCGCTCTTTCCCACGCCGCTGTCGCCGAGTATCAGCATACCCTCGCCATATACCTCTATAAGAACGCCGTGGCGGGTAATGCGGGGAGCAAGCTCCAACATAAGATACGCGACCAACTTTGAAACGAACACGGTGGTGCTTTCCTCGCTCAAAAGCAGCGGTACTTTATATTCCAACGCGGTCTGCTGCATTTCGGGCATTATCTCCTGTCCACGCGTGATTATCACCGCGGGTGGCTTTTCGCTGAAAAACTTTCTGAGCCGCTGTATCCTTATCTCCGCTCCGCATTGCTCCAGATAAGCGACCTCCGCGCGGCCGATTATCTGTATTCTTTCATGGTCGAAATATTCGTAAAAACCCGCGAGCTGAAGCCCCGGACGGTTTATATCGGCGTTATTTATCATTATTTTGTTAAGGTCGTCGGGAGTCTGTACGACCTCTAAGGTAAATTTGTCTACGATCGACTGAAGCGATACGGTAAATTCCTTTGCCATATATCTTCCTCTTTTCATTTATTTAATAAGGGACGGCGTAATTACTGCGACTTTGGCGGTATATCCCGCGACATAATAAGCCGATACCCTAAAGGGCATAAAAACCTATAATAAGATTATACATCATTTTTCAGATTATTGCAATAGGCAGAAAAAAATAAATCAAATAAAAAATGCGTCGGCAAAAACCGACACATTTAATAAGCAAAGGTTAGGCATACGGGAGTCGAACCCTAGTCGGTTTTTACGGGCATATTTCCGCCAATCCCGCGTCAACCTCACTCGACATACGCGAGTATGCCATCGTTCGGTTTCCTTGTCTTGACGAAAATCTGCTCCGTAAAAACTGCTATGCACCCCACGGTGAATGAATTTGAGGTGATTTTTGTTTCTTGAGGCGCAGGCAGGCTGGCGCCTGTCAAGCCGAAAGGGACGAAAAGCACCCAAAGGCATCGCCGTGGGGCGGCTTGGGTTTGGCTCCCGTATGCCTAGCCGAAGTATTATTCGGCGGTTTCGAGAATATGCTTTTTCAGCACCGCGAAGCTCTTGTCGCTCAAAACGTGTTCTATCCTGCAAGCGTCCTCGGCGGCGGTCTTTTCGTCTACGCCCAGCCGCGTCAGCCAGTCGGTCAGCATAGTGTGACGTTCGTACATTTTTTCGGCTATGGCGCGCCCTTTATCGGTAAGCGTGATGTAATTCTTACCGTCTATTTCTATATATTCCTCGTTGCGGAGATTTTTCATCGCCACGCTTATGCTCGGCTTGGAATAGTCGAGGAAGTTCACTATGTCGATGGAACGAACGTTTCCCAAGCGGTTTTGAAGTATCAGAATAGATTCAAGATAATTTTCGGCAGATTCCTGTATTTTCATGTTTTCCTCCCGAATCGCTGCGCAAATGTCATGGTCCGTAATAAAATTTTACCATATTCAAAAAATTATTTCAAGTGAAATTTTTCCGAAAAATTTATTTTCATTAAATGCGCTCAATATGAACGTTTAAGATTTATACAGCTTCATGCAAAAATCCTCTATCGCCTTTTCCAGATCGGCGGCGTTTTCGGATTCGACGTTAAGGCTTTTGAGCCTGCGGTAGAGTATGGAGTCGTTTTGCTCCCGCCTTATCGGAACGACCGGCAAAACGCGTTCGGACGACAGGTCAGGCTCGTCGCCGGAGCCGCAATAGCGCAGATAATTTTCCTCGTTCGCAAGCCGTTTTACGGCGCTGTCAGCTTCCCTGCCGTATATTTTCCGATAAAGCCGCTCGCATCTTTTCAGGGTATCGGACACCTCCGCAGGCAGCGGTACGGAAAACAGCCCCGCCATAGCGGTCGCGCTGTCCTGCAGCTCCGCAAAACTGCCGATACTGCCGAAACGCATAGTAACACAGTCCGCGCCGGACGCCGCCGCCGCTATCAGCGACGACACCGCCGTCAGCTTGCCGTCGGTAGGGCATATATCCAGCGGATACATGGATTCCCTTTTGTAAAGGCTCACCATAGCCGCCAGCATACGCGCGTCTATGTCAAAATCGTCTTTTATCCTGAGCAGGGATATATTTTTAACTCTTCCTGCCGAAAATACATTCAGAATGTGCATGAGGAAATTTGAACCCGCCGGCTCAAGCTCCAGCATTACGGGGCTTTTTATATAAGGGATACACTCGACGGTTTCCTCGGTCAGACAAACATAGCCAAAACGGCGGCTCTCGGCGGCGGCGATATGCTTTGCGTCGGACGCTCTCAGTATCACGCCCTCAAAGTCAAAATCCTCAGGCAAAAGCTCAAGCGTTTCGGGGACTATCTCGTTATAAGAAATGCCGTAATCTCTCAGCGCTTTTATATAATCCAGTATATCCTTTTCGTCCGCGCCGTCGGAAAACCGACAGTCGCACAGGCTGTTATCTATAAGACTTATCGACATATTGAACGTCCCCTTTTTGTCAAAGGCGAATTTCCGCCCGTCATACGTTATGCGTTCATTTTAACATATTTTTCCGCCGCTGTCAATCCGACGGCGCTAAGACGAAATATGAAAAAGCGCGAAAAAACACGAATTTTCATTTGACATTCCGAAACTCGTATTGTATAATTAAAATGTATATTTATTTAAAACCGTTGGAAAGGACGTTTTAGATGGTCTTTGCAAATCTTTTGTTTTTGTACGCTTTCATGGCGCTTTGCATAATCTGTTATTTCATTTCTAAAAACACCGTTTACAGAAATATCGTACTGGTAGCTTTTTCCATGATATTTTACGCGTTCGGAGAGCCGGTATATGTATTTCTGCTTATCTTCAGCGTGACCGTCAACTTCCTTGCCGGACTGTATATAGATAAATTTCGGGAAAGCAAAGCGGGCTTTGTGCTTACGGGACTTACGCTGGTGTTCGACATAGGCGTGCTGGTCGGATTTAAGTACACGGGATTTTTCATCGAAAACATAAACGCCGTCAGCGGGCTTGACCTGCCGGTGCCGCCGGACGATATAATGCCGATAGGCATCAGCTTTTTCACTTTCCAGATAATCTCGTATATCCTCGACTGCTACTGGGGAAAGATACACGTCCAGAAAAGCTGGTTCAAGCTGCTGATGTATATTTCGCTGTTCCCGCAGCTTATAGCGGGACCTATCGTCCGCTACAGCACGATAGAGGGTCAGATAGATCACCGCAGGACCGACCCCGCCGATATTACCGAGGGAATAGCGCGTATCTCGATAGGTCTGGGCAAAAAGGTCATACTTGCCAACAACCTCCATACGATAGTCGAGGCGCTTTTTTCGGCGGGCAGTCTGGGCAGCCTGTCGGTAGCGGGAACGTGGTACGGCGTGATAGTATACGCAATGCAGGTATACTTTGATTTTTCGGGATATTCGGACATCGCGATAGGTCTGGGCAGACTGTTCGGCTTTAAATTTGACGAAAACTTCCGCTATCCGTTTATCAGCAAGAATATAACGGAATTTTGGCAAAGATGGCATATCTCGCTGGGCAGCTTTTTCAGGGATTATCTGCTGTACGTCACCATCTTCGGCAAGCGCAGACAGTATCTTAACCTGTTCCTCGTATGGTTCTGCACGGGCTTTTGGCACGGAGCTAGCTGGAATTACATCATCTGGGGACTGTATTTCGGTTTCTTTATCCTGATAGAACGGCTTATAGGCAACAAGCGGCTCAAAAAACTGCCCGCCGCTGTTTCGCATATATACAGCCTGCTGGTAATCACAATAGGTTTCGGCATCTTCTACTTTGAGGATATAGGGCAGCTCGGTACGTTTTTGGGCAACCTTGTAGGAGCGAACGGCAATCCGCTGACCGACCGCATATCGCTTATGAGCATGGCGTCGAACTGTTGGCTGATAGCCGCCTGCATAATCTGCTGCCTGCCGATAATCCCGTGGGTAAAGAAAAAATACAAGGAGCTTGCGCAGTCCTCCGCGTATATATACGCCCGAACGGCAGCCTGCATATTCATTTTCATGCTTAGCAGCGTGCTGCTGGTAAACGCGACGAACAATCCGTTCATATACTGGAATTTTTAAGAAAGGGAGGGATAAAGCATGGCAGACTATATCGACGACAACGAGCTTGACGAGCTGAACGAAGCATACGAGCAAAAGCTACGCGAACAAAAACACCGCGGCAAAAAAGCAAAAGCCCCCGACGGCAAAGCACCGTCCGAGGGCGAGCGGACAAAACAGCCCGTCAAAAAAAGCGAGCCGTCCGACAAATCGGCGAAAGAACGTCCCGCAAAGAAAGAGCCTTCGCCAAAAGCCGAAAAGGCTGAAACCGCCGAAAAGCCGTCGGCGGTCAAGCATGAAAGCAAGGCTGAAGCAGAGCAAGAGAACGCTTCGCAAGCCGACGGGGAGAAAAAAGAGAAAAACCGCAATATCCCTCATATAGTCAGTATCATCATCTGCGGCACGGTATTCTTTTCCGCCGCGCTCATGCTGCTGATACTGCCCCGCCCCACCGAATCCGAGCTTGAGCATCGCAGGCTCACGGAGTTCCCGACCTTTTCGTGGGAGGACTACTGGAGCGGAAAATATAACGAGCAGATAAGCGAATATTATAACGACACTATCCCGTACCGTGATGATTTCAAACGACTGGGCGCGGCATTCCGCTCCCTTTTCGGAATAAATCTCCAAGGCAACTCGGTAGTAGGACCGGTCGAGCAGATAAAGCCGGACGAAAGCGAGCCGGAGGTCACCACCGCCTCTACCAAGCCTATCGTCATAGTTACGCCCGCTCCCAAGGACGAAAACTCTTCCGCTCCCGAATCGACGGGAAGTTCGTCGGCAAATACCGAAAGCACGCCCGCGCCGGAAAGCACGACTCCCAAGCCGCAGGACGCTCCCGCGCCGGAATTTACCACTCCGTCCGACCCCGACGCGCAGGTACTGATGAGCGAGGCAAGCAACATCGTGTACCGCAGCGGCGGCGAGCTTTACGCGGGAACGCTGTATAACGGCAACCGCGAGAATGCGGAATATTTTGCGGCGACCGTATCGGCTTTAAAAAATGCCGTCAACGCGAACGTTTACTATATGCCTATACTAACGCAGAACACATTCGTCACACCGACGCAGCTCAACGGCGGCACATATACCGAAAAAGAGGACGCAACCTATCTGTCAAACCTCATAAGCAAAGACGTAAAGGTCGTTGACATATTCGACGCGCTTGCAAAGCACGCGAACGAGGATATATATTTTAAACGCGATACCCACTGGCAGCAGCTCGGCGCATACTATGCAGCGGCGGAATTCGCAAAGTCTGCGGGCGTCGAATATGCTCCGCTTAACGGTTATACCGAAAAGCAGCGGGATTCAATAGGCTCGATATACACCTTTACACAGTTCGAGGGACTGGAGGGCGCGTACGAGACCTTTACCTACTATATCCCGCCGAACGAATTTACGGTAGACTATTACGACGCTGATTATCAATATCTGTTCACATATCCGCTTATGCCTGAAAATGACTACAGTGCAAACGGCTTTTATTCGCTGTACATGGTGGCGGACGACTATATCAAGCATATAACCACCGACGTTAAAAACGGCAAAAAGCTGGTGGTATTAAAGGACGACTACCTCTCGGCGGCAGTCCCCTGCCTTACCTCCTCTTTTGAGGAAATTTTCGTGATAGACGTACGGCATTGTAATTTCAACGTCGCCGACTTCATCAACGAACAGGGCGCGACCGACGTACTGTTCGGACTTACGATAAGCAACTCGCTTGGCGAAGTGGGCAGCTACCTCGATTATCTTCAAAACTGACAAAAATCCGCGGAGACGGTCAGTCCCCGCGGATTTTCCGCATATATATATTAAAGCCGAGGCGTTTTTTCTTGACATCGGGAGCGAAAAATCATATAATATTATTTAGATGCGCAAAAAATGGTAAAGGAGTGCTGTTTTGTTTACCGAGATAGACGGTCTTAGAATAAACTACACCGACGTCGGCAGCGGAGAATGTATACTTTTGCTGCACGGTTGGGGTTCAAATATAACTCTTTTTTCAAGGATAACGGAGCAGCTTTCCCCGCACATGAGGGTAATCGCGCCGGATATGCCCGGCTTTGGAGAGAGCGACGAGCCCAAGTCGGCGTGGCGGGTGGACGACTATGTTGATTTTACCGAAAAATTCTGCGCAAAGCTGAACGTTTCAAAGGCGGTGCTGCTCGGACACAGCTTCGGCGGCAGGGTCATAATAAAGCTCGTCACCAAAGACTCGCCCTTTGTAAAAGCGGAAAAGCTGATACTTACCGACAGCGCCGGAATAATGCCGAAAAAGAGCCTTAAAAGCAAGGTGAACACCAAGCTGTACAAGATCGGCAGGAAAGTCATGTCCGCAAAGCCCATGAGCGCCCTGTTCCCCGACGCGGTGGAAAATATGCGCAATAAGCGCGGCAGCGCGGATTATCTCGCGGCGTCTCCTATAATGCGGCAAACGTTGGTCAACACCGTCAACGAGGATCTTACCGACCTGCTGCCGCATATAAAGCAATCCGCTTTGCTGATTTGGGGAGAAAACGACGACGCAACGCCGCTTTCCGACGGGCAGTTGATGGAAAAACTGATACCCGACGGCGGACTTGCGGTGATAAAGGGAGCGGGACATTATTCTTTTCTTGACGATCCGTACACCTACGCGCGAATACTTGCGTCATTTTTGAATTTATAAAGGGGAAAGCCATGATATTCACCTATATCGCGGTCGCGTGCTTTTATGCCGCGCTGCTTGCAAGCTGCGTGTTGAATTTCCGACACTATATGCATATGTTCCAGCTAAACTCCTACCATGCGGGAGAGCAATTCAAATGGATAAAGGAAAATCTGCCGCACGTTATATGCAGGCATATTTTCACACTTATCTCGGCGACAGCCGTTATCATAGCCTTTACCGGCGGCAGAGCGCCCGACGGCGCGAGCGTCGTCGCTTTGCTCGCGGCGGCCGCGATATTCATGGCGGTGAATATCAACAGCCTTTTTTACGGACATAAAAAGGTAAAGAAAAAGCTGGTCTACACCCCGCGCGTTATCCGCATGACTGTGACCGCCGGTATAATTTACGCGGCGGCGCTTATCCTGCCGCTGATATTCTGCGGGATAAGCATGACCTCGCTGCTTATCGCCTGCGGTATGCAGCTTTTGTCCTCGGTGGCGGTCATTATCGCGAACGTTATAAATAAGCCGATAGAACACGGCATAAACGAGCATTACATCAACGAGGCAAAAGAGATAATAAACGGATTTCCCTTTCTTACCGTTGTAGGGCTTACCGGCAGCTACGGCAAGACCAGCACCAAGTTCTTTCTGGAAAAGCTGCTGAGCGCAAAATACAATGTGCTTATGACGCCGGAAAGCTACAATACCACCATGGGTGTGGTAAAGACCGTGCGCGGCTCGTTAAGAGCCACACACGAGATATTCCTGTGTGAAATGGGCGCTAAAAACGTCGGGGAAATAAAAGAGATATGCGATATAGTAAAGCCGAAATACGGACTGATAACCTCGATAGGTCCGCAGCATCTTGAGTCGTTCGGCTCGTTGGAAAATATCGTAAAAACCAAGTTTGAGCTTGCGGACAGCCTGCCCGCGACCGGCACGGCGTTTTTGAACTATGACAACGAATATATCCGCGGCCACGGTCATTCCGGCAAGAAAGTGACCTACGGGCTGAACGGCGGCGACGAGGATTATTATGCCGACAACATAACGGTAAACGAAAACGGTACGCGGTTCACCCTGCACCACAAAAACGAAAGCAGGGAGTTTTCCACAGGCCTTATCGGTGCTCATAACGTGCAGAACATAGTCGGCGCGATTGCGGCGGCGAACACGCTCGGCGTGGAGCTGGAGGCTTTGGTCATGCCTGTTCGCAGGCTTGAAAGCGTGCCGCACCGTTTACAGATAATAAAGCGCGGAGCGGATACGGTAATAGATGACGCGTTCAATTCCAACCCCAGCGGCGCGAAAGCGGCGTTGGACACGCTTGCGGTGTTCGACGGGTACAAGATACTGGTCACGCCTGGCATGATAGAGCTTGGGGAAAAGGAATACGAGCTTAACAAAACGTTCGGTACTCAGGCGGCGGCCGTCTGCGACTATATAATCGCGGTCGGCGAAAAGCAAGCCGTTCCAATCCGCGACGGAGTAAGGACCGCCGGCTATCCCGAAGAGAAGTTCTACGCGGCGTCGACGCTGGACGAAGCGCTAAAGCAAGTCGACGCGCTGAAAACGGGCGGTAAAAAGAAAATTATCCTGCTGGAGAACGACCTGCCGGATAATTACTGATAAAGGAGATATGGATATGAAGATAAAGGTCGGAGTGTTGTTCGGCGGAATGAGCGTCGAACACGAAGTTTCGGTCATCTCGGCGCTTCAGGCGTGCAGCGCGTTGGACAGGGATAAATATGACGTTATCCCTATTTACATCACTAAAAAGACCGAAATGTACGTCGGAGATGCGGTCGGAAAGATAGAGAGCTACCGCAATATACCCGAACTGCTGAAAAACAGCCATCGTGTGATACTTGTCGGCGACGCGGGAAAAACGCAGCTTTGCTATTACCCGCCAAAGAAATTCGGGAACAACGTATATGATTATATCGACATAGCCATGCCGATAGTCCACGGGACGAACGTCGAGGATGGAGCTTTGCAGGGCTACCTGCAAACGGTGGGTGTTCCCTACACCTTTTGCGACGTAGGCGCGTCGGCGGTGGGAATGGATAAATACATGATGAAATGCGTATTCCGTGACAGCAGGATACCCGTGCTGGACTGCGTTACGGTACATTCCTCCCGATATGTCGCGCAAGGCGGCGAGGTAAAAAAAGAGATAGAGGAAAAGATAGGCTATCCTGTCATAATAAAGCCGATAAATCTCGGCTCAAGCGTAGGCATACAGATAGCGCACAACGCCGACGAGCTGGACGAGGCGCTGAACTATGCGTTCGGTTATGCCGATAGGGTGCTTGCGGAACACGCCATAACAAATCTTACCGAGATAAACTGCTCGGTGGTGGGCGATATTTCCGACGCGCAGGCGTCGGAATGTGAGCAGCCGCTGTCGGGAGGAGATATACTCAGCTTTGACGACAAGTACATATCCGACGCTAAGGGCGGCAAGCAAAGCGGCATGGCGAGTCTGAAACGCAAGATACCCGCCGATATATCGCCCGAACAGCGCGAGCTGGTGCGCAGTCTTGCGGTAAAGGCGTTCAAAGCGCTGAACTGCAACGGGATAGCAAGGATAGATTTCATGCTTGACAACGATAACGGAAATATATACCTTACCGAAATAAACACGATACCGGGCTCGTTGGCGTTTTATCTTTGGGAGCCGTTGGGAGTAAAATACCCCCAACTTCTGGACAGGATAATTTCCCTAGCACTGAAGCGTGAACGCGAGAAAAAAGCGCTGACCTTCAGCTTTGACAGCAACATACTCGAAAACTTTACCGGAAGCAAGCTGGGCGGAGCAAAGGGCGGAAAACTAAAAAATCCGTGAAAGGAAAGTTAAATGAAGTCAAAAGCATATATAATCAATCTTAAATACGGCATATGGGAAAATCAGCTTTGGCTGGTCGGCAAGGACACTCCCGAATGTGAAAAAACATGGGAGGAAGCAAAAGCCGGCTTGGGGGAGGTCGCCGAAAAAAGCCGCAGCAGCGGTGAATTTTTCTCCAAGGCGATAGAGCATTTCAACTCCTACGGCTTTACGAGAATACAAAAATGATAGAGCTGTCTGTCGGCAAAAACGACGCCGGTCAGCGGCTGGACAGGTTTGTCAATAAATGCTGTCCCAAGCTGACGGAGGGAATGCTGCAAAAGCTGAACCGCAAAAACTGCATAAAGCTGTGCGGGAAAAAGCGCCCGCTGAACACCAAACTGGAGGTAGGCGACGTAATTAGGCTGTACATATCGGACGACCTGTCCGAAAAGCCGGCGCCGCACGTTATCGGGACAGCATCTACCGATATAGACGTTATCTACGAGGACGAAAACATCTTGCTTGTGAACAAGCCGTGCGGGCTTGTGGTACACGAGGACGCTGACAACGAGCAGGACACGCTGATAAACCGTATCCAAAGCTACCTTTTCGCAAAAGGCGAATACCGTCCAGAAGAGGAAAACAGCTTTGCCCCCGCCCTGTGCAATCGCATAGACCGCAACACCTGCGGGATAGTAATAGCCGCCAAAAACGCCGAGGCGCTGCGGATAATGAGTCAAAAGATACGCGACCGCGAGATACAAAAGCTGTATCTGTGCCTTGCGGCGGGAAAGCTGACTCCGCAAAGCGGCGTGCTTACCGCGTTTTTGGAAAAAGATACCAAAACCAACACCGTGAAGATCTCCGACAGGAAAACGCCCTCTAATCTCACAATAAAGACCGGCTACAGGGTGCTGGGATATGACGGTGAAAATTCCCTGGTGGAAGTCGACCTGCTTACCGGCCGCACCCATCAGATACGCGCACATTTCGCGTATATCGGTCATCAGCTCATCGGGGACGGAAAATACGACAGCAATAAGCTGAACAAAAAATACGGATATAAATATCAGGCGCTTTGCAGCTATCGGCTTATCTTCAAATTTACCACCGACGCGGGAATATTGCAATACCTTGACAAAAAGGAATTTTCCGCGCCCCTGCCGGAATTTGCAAAGAATTTCAAATCGGTAGAATAAAGAATATACAAATTCGCCCCGTTCCCAAAAGAAACGGGGCGATACAGTCTATAGAAAAAGGTCAATATAACATAGGCAAGATGTCCCCCGTCGCTATATGCGGCGGGATATGATAATTTTTACAATAAATTTATATAAATCAATCGTTTTTCGACAGAACGGCTTTTATATCCCGCCCGAGAATATCTATGTAAACATTGACAAATTTCCGTTTTTTTGATATTATATTAACAGCAGAAAAAACCATATTTGTGCAAGCAAAGCGAGCTTTTCGGGAGAACATAAAATGGTAGTTAAACTTATATTCACAGCGTTATATAACGCCATGCTGGCGATACTCATATACATAGCGGAAAGAAATACGCCGTTCGGCAAAATGTCGAACAAAGTCAAGCAGACAGTAATAGGCGTACTGTTCGGACTTATGGCGTGCTTTGCCAGTCTGGACATCGGAGGCGTGGATATAGGCGACGGCACGATAATGAATGTAAGGGACGCCGCTCCGATTTGCGCGGGGCTTATCTTCGGCGCGCCCGCCGGCTTGATCGCGGGTATTATAGGCGGCGTGTTCCGTTATGTCACGGCGTTTTTCGGTATCACCGGAATATACACCCAAATAGCCTGCTCAATTTCCACCGTCCTTGCCGGAGTTATCGCCGCTCTGCTCAGAAAATTCATGTTCGACGATAAAAAGCCCGGCTGGATATACGGTTTATTTATCGGTATCATATGTGAAGTAATACATATGCTGACTATATTTTTCACCAACGCCTCGGACCCCGCGACGGCGTTCGGCGTTGTGAAAGTATGCTCGCTTCCGATGATGTTTTGCAACGGATTTTCCGTCGGCGCGGCAGTCCTTGTCATATCGCTGATAAGCAGGGACAAAAAAACCGCGCGCATGGAAAAAAAGCACATATCCCGCACCTTTCAGGTGTGGCTGTTCTTATGTATCGTGATAGCGTACGGTCTCACAGGAACTTACACTTATGTATTGCAAAGTCAGATGTCCGGCACAGAGACCGAATCCGTTATCAAGACGAATGTAAACGACGTAATGCAGGATATACTGGACACCTCCGACGAAAATCTTCTTGAAAAAACGACCGCCATCAAAGAGGAATATCTTGCGGCAGAGGGTGAGGAAAACGACATACTGGGCGAGCTTGCGGAAAAATACAAGGTCGCCGAGATACAGATAGTGGACACATACGGAATAATAACCCACTCAAACAGCCCCGAATATATCGGATTTGATATGTCGGGCGGAGCGCAGTCCGCGGAATTTATGGTGCTGCTGGACGGCGTTACGCAGTCTTATGTACAGGAATATCAACCCCAGACCTTTGACGGAGCAACGCCGAGAAAGTACGGGGCGGTAACTCTGCCGTTGGGCGGATTTTTGCAGGTAGGTTACGACGCGGAAGAGTTTCAGGCGGACATAAGCAGCACCGTTGAAAAAATAGCCAAAAACCGTCATATCGGCGAAAACGGCTTTATAATCATCTGCGACAGCGACTGCAACGTCGTGAGCGAGGGCGGAACATTAAGCGGCGAAAACCTGTCTGAGACCATCTTGAACGCTGACGGCAGCGCAAGAGCCGAGGACACGATATTTACCGCGCTGTTCGACGGGACAAAATATTTATGCGCGTATGAATATGTGGAGGGCTACTATATATTCGGCGCTCTGCCGGAATCCGAGGCGCTGTTTATGCGCGACGTATCGGTATATCTGAGTTCCTTTATGCAGATGATAATATTTGCGGCATTGTTCGTACTGCTGTACTTCCTTATCAAGAAAATCATCATCGACAACCTTGTCGAGGTCAACCGTTCGCTTTCCAAAATAGCGGCGGGCGACCTTAACGTAACGGTTAACGTCCGCTCGAACGAGGAATTCGCTTCTCTTTCGGACGATATAAACTCCACCGTTGACACTTTGAAAAAATACATATCCGAGGCGGAGGCAAGAATAGACGCGGAGCTGGAATTTGCAAAGCAGATACAACATTCCGCCTTGCCGTCGGTATTCCCTCCTTACCCGAATAAAAAAGAATTTGACATTTACGCGATGATGGACACGGCAAAAGAAGTGGGCGGAGATTTCTACGACTTTTATATGCTCGACGACTCGACGATAGCGTTTCTTATCGCCGACGTTTCAGGCAAAGGCATACCCGCCGCGATGTTCATGATGAAAGCCAAGACCATTATAAAGGACCTTGCGGAAAGCGGTCTTGAGGTAAACGATATTCTGACGCAGGCAAACAACAAGCTGTGTGAAAACAACGACGCGGGAATGTTCGTTACCGCGTGGATGGCGATAGTTGACTTAAAGACGGGTATCATGAGCGTTGCCAACGCCGGACACAATCCTCCCCTGATATGCCGCCGCGACGGAGAATTTGATTATGTAAAGCAGCGCGCGGGATTTGTGCTTGCGGGAATGGATAACATAAAATATAAAAAGACCGAGATACAGCTTTCGGTAGGCGACCGCGTGTTCTTATACACCGACGGAATCACCGAGGCGACAAACACCGAGAACCAACTGTACGGCGAGGACAGGCTGAAGGAGCTGCTTAACTCGTCGAACGACTCCGAGCCGCAAAAATTATGCGAAACGGTGCGGCGGGATATAGACGTTTTTGTGGGTGATGCTCCGCAGTTTGACGATATTACCATGGTCGGTTTCCGACTGGACGGCGTCAAAGATGAGAACAGACTGGAATTCGTTCCGAACGCCAACGGCGCGCTGCTGGTGTCGGAGTTTTCGCAACAGCTTACCGCAAAATTGGACATTATACCGAAAATTTCAGGAAAAGTAAATATAGCGATAGACGAGATAGCCTCAAATATCATAAACTACAGCAAAGCGACTGTCGCCGAGATAATCTGCAATATCGAAAATAAAGAGCTGCACCTGATATTTAAGGACAACGGCACGCCCTACGACCCGCTCAAGGCGGAAACACCGGATACTACTCTTTCCGCCGAGGAAAGACAAATAGGAGGACTCGGAATTTTTATGGTCAAAAAGATGACCAAAAGCATGGAATATAAGTACGAGAACGGCTGCAACATTTTGGAGGCAGTCATAGCGTTGGAATAACGCAGAATTTTTTAAAAACAATATAGGTATGCGGGAGCCGGACCCAAGTCGGTTTCGGCTCCCGCATACCTATTTGATTTGAGCCGCTTGAAGAGCGGCTTTTTTTACGACAGTTATAGGTTTTCGGTGTTTTTAATATTATGCTTTGTCTAAGCTCTTCTTAAATTGATAAAATTTTATGTTTCTTTCAAATACTATTGACTTTTATGTTGTTTCCATGTATAATAGAATATGTAAAAGGTTTTGCAAAAAGTTTTTAAAGTTTTTTTAAATAAAAATTTAAAAACTTTTTGCTAATAACAACTTTAATATACTTAAAAGGAGGAATTTTCAATGAGAAAATCCACAAAGTTTTTTGCGGCAGTCGCCGCAACATTAGTAGCGGCAGTAAACATAGGCGGTTACGCATCGGCAGAAACGCCCGTAAATAGTGCTTCATGGGCAACAGCATATACTAATGTTCCGCACGGTCCGTCAAACACAGGAAGTAGTGAAACATATTACCTATACTGCGGTACCGGCGGAAATAAAGTTACGGTAACATATTTCAAAAACACTTACAGTAATGCTGACAGCTATGCAACAGTCAAGGTGACCGAAACTAATCTCACAGAAACAAGTGCAAAATTGACTAAAAACGGACAGGAAGAAATTTTGGAACCTTGGGATTATCATGCGCTCCCTCCTAAATCGGCACATTATAAATTTTCATCATACACTTCAACAGCAAATAACCAAATATCTGTAAAAGGGAGTATAGTAAAATACAACAAATGACATTTAGGCACGCCGTTTATGGATATGCGGCGTGCCACATATCCACTTAGTTTAATGAAAGGGAGAAGATATGAAAAAAATTATTTTATTGACCGTCTTATCACTCATGCTTACCGGCTGTGCGGACCTTAAAGGCAGCACGCCTGTTTCTTCCGCCTCCGACAGTACCGCCGACAGTTCCCAAACGACCTCGGTCGATGTAGAGGAGCTTATACAGGACGACTGGGTAACTATAGACGACGCTGTCCCGCCGCCGCCCGCAAAGCCGGTCGAGTTTAATAATAAACGAGAAGATTATACCGCAGAACAGGCAGCCGAGATAATAAACAGCATAGATAAATTCACCGCCGCGGAAAATCTGTACATCGACTTGCCTAGCTCTATCGAGCATCTTTCCTATTATACCGAAAGACGGCTCGGAAAAGAAGGCTTTCCGCCTTTAAAAGAGCAAGTAAAGCATTTTTTTGATATGTTCAGATACTTTTTCAAAGACGCCGTATTTTACCCCGACTATTTTTATCTTAAAGGAATAAAACAGAATGACGAAAAGCCCACTCCGAAATATATTCCCTTTTACAAAAATTATCAGGATATTATAGACGGCAAAGTTTTAGACGAGTATTATAATATCGCGTTTGTTTATGACGATTTGCGGGACAGCCGCGAAGCTGATAACTGGGCGGATTTTTATGACGAAACCGCTCTGCCGCTCTATGAAGGGACACCCAGGGACGGTCTGGTGGGATTTTATACTCTTTACCCTTCCGCAGGCGCATATTTTGTTGTCGACAAAGGAGAATTCGGTAAAATACTTTATGAAAGAGGAGATATTAGCACCTATATGGCGGCTTCTGCATCGCCTTCATATTTCGATGAGCTTGTTGAAGTACTCCAGCCTGACAGCGAAAAAAGCTATAAGCTGCTTGACAAGGAAATATCCGTAAAGGACGCGGTAAAGGTATACGAGGATTATGTCAACTCTATCCCGTCCATTGTCGAGCCCGAATTCAACTTCAAAACGTTTAATGTTTATGTTTGCAGGATAGATGATGTGTACGCTTATATTTTTAATTCCGTAAGAGAATATGACGGTATCAAATATGACTATATGGGCGATTTATATGATGTCGAAGGAGTTTCGTTAAGTGCAGACAATAATATCGGTCTTATGATACGCAGCGACGAGGTAGACATTCTTGAAGGCAATTATATGCGCGCAATGGAAATAGCCGATAAAACCGAACGGACGGATATGATGTCCTTTGAAGAAGCGGCAAAGGAGATAAGCGGCAAGCTGACCGACCATGTTGATTTTGAGATCAACGAAGCAAGGCTGGTATATCTGTCAAAGCAGGAGGAAAACAAAGAGCTTGAGTGGGTCGATTTTATCATTGCTCCGTATTACAAAATAACCGCGCACAATCTCAACGACGACAGGTACTATTATTGCTATCTTAACGCCTGCGATAAGGAGGATTTTCTGTACTTCTCAAGCAATAACTTTTCATATTCGACAATATGGTGAGCAATGCCTATTGCACGAAATGTTCCCATAAAACCTCCCCGCGTCGGTTTTTGACGCGGGGAGGTTTTATAGGTTAGGTCACTTTTCCTCACAGCGGGAAAGCATTTCCTCCAACATTCCTTTTTTGAGCTGCTCAAGGCGCGCAAGGTCGTTGCGAATATCGTCTTTCATATCGTTTTTCAGCCAGAAAGATATCGCCCCGAACGCCACGCCCGAAAGATATTTTACGATTATCTCTCTGTCACGTTCGTTTATCTTCCTGCCGGACAAAACGGTATTCATATACGAATTTATCACATGGTCGCATACTTTCCAAAGATAAAGCTCGTAAATATCCCTGTTTGCGGAATGATAAATATGCAGCACAGCGGTTTTTTTAGACAATGCCATATCTATCAAAGAATCAAGACAGTCCTCGTATTTCTCCACGGTGGGATATGTACGAATGATGGTTTCCGCATCCTCCTCTACCATATCTTCTATCAGCTTGGGAATATCTTCAAAATAATAATAGAACGTGTTGCGGTTGATACCGCAGTCGGCTACGATGTCCTTGACCGTTATGCGGGAAAGAGGACGCTCAGTCAAAAGTTTCCAAAACGATCCCTGTATTGCTTTCTTGGTAAAATTAGCCATATTCATTTCCCCTTTTCTTTTTGATATATCAGCTTATGGTATCTGCCGATCAAAAAACATTTTGACTCGATCATGAGCTTTTTAACGTAAATCAAGCTGCACGCTCCGCGATAATTGGGAGCGGCAGCCTGCCGCAGATAGAGCGTTCGATTTCATAGCCTGACCCCGCCATCGGGGTATTAAGCTCGGCGTATTGCTGCACGCTCCGCGATAATTGGGAGCGGCAGCCTGCCGCAGATAGAGCGTTCGATTTCAAAGCCTTACCCCGCCATCGGGGTATTAAGCTCGGCGTATTGCTGCACGCTCCGCGATATTTGGGAGCGGCAGCCTGCCGCAGATAGAGCGTTCGATTTCATAGCCTGACCCCGCCATCGGGGTATTAAGCTCGGCGTATTGCTGCACGCTCCGCGATAATTGGGAGCGGCAGCCTGCCGCTGGTGGAGCCGAATGATAAGGAGTGAGCTCCACATCGAAATATAATTTATCGGGCTGTAAAAATCAGCCTTTTGTAATGGCGTTTATAAATACAAAACAATTACGGTATTTAAAAGTCGTTTGCTTTGCTGCTTGTTTAAAAAAGGTCTGCGGTCATCCCCGCAGACTTTTTTGTTGTAATTGCAGCATTCACAAACGACTTTTTGGAAATCGTCTTTAGTAAGCCTTTGGAAATTTGCGTGGAAAAAAGCAGATGAAAAAATTTTCAAACAGAGTTACAATTATAATAAAATACGAGAAAAGAGAACCGCTATGGACAGACATAATATTCCTATGCTTAACGGTGTATATGAGACAATGAACGAGCTTATCGGCATGGATAACGTAATAAAGCTGTATGAGCATTATAAGGGAAGTCAGATAAATTTCCCGACCAGACTTTTTTCCAAGGAATTTGTTTTACAGGAGGCTATCAAAAGCTACGACGGCACGAGTGAGTCTATCAATAAAATAGCCGTAAAATATTCCTATTCGGAAAGAACGATACGAAAACTGTTGAAGAAAAACATAGACAGTTAAAAATGTGAAATGGAGGAACACAAAATGGCATTCAACGACTTTCTAAAGAAAGCAAAGGAAAGCGCTTCTACCGTTGCTCAGTCAGCCAAAACGGCTATGAATGAGCAAAAGGAGAAAATGGCGGCAAACAAAGCGGAACGCGAGCTTGTCAAAGCGCAAAAGCAGGGCGAGATAGACAATATCGTCGCCGGACTTACCGAGCAGATAAACGCGGCGAGCGGAAATCTGTTTGACATGGACTCTAATACGCTGCTGAGCTTTACCGAGGAGTTTTACGATAAGCTGTATCTCCCCGCTCACAGCGTAAGCGCAAGCTATCTCACTTTCCACCCTAACGACAAGAAAATAGAAAAGCAGGCGGGCAAATCTCTTCCTCAATATGACGCCGCGTCCGAAAAGCCGGTATTTATGCTGCTTGGCAAAAACAGTCAGAGGGTGATACTCTCCACTAAGGCGCTTTATTTTGTAAAGACGCTTGAAGGGGACGTGCTGTTTAATTCCTGCGGCGTTATCGATATCAACAAGATAGCGAGCCTGTCATACTCCGCCGAGGGTGAAAATTTTATTTTCCGTGTAAACGGCGTAGAGGTGTTCAGAGAAGCTAAAGCGTTCGCGTTAGACGTTGACGCATTCGACGAATATGTGAGAAGAATAGCCGAGAAAGACTTTACTATCACTAACGAGCAGATAGACGCGCTTATCAAGAAAAAGATCGGCGAAAATATACTCAAGACCGTCAGACAGTATGTATACGAGGACGAATTGCTGCTGTATTTCGCATGGGGCGGCGACTCGCTTTCCGCAAAGGACTTTGTGGTATGCTCGGACAAGCAGATGGTGGTACTTGACCGCGAGGCGTTCGGTCTTACCAAAAACGTAAAGCAATTTTATTACGAGGACGTTACCTCGATGGCTACCTTACAGGAAACAAACGGACTTATCGACCTTGCGCTTACCGCGGCATTCTCGTTTTGTGATCTCGAAATATCGGTAGCGGGAGCTAAGGAAAAGCTGCAAACCTTATTTACTTACGAGGCTGAAAAGGTAATAAAGGTATACAGAGATTGCAGAAGAAGCATTAAAGAAGAGGCTAAAAAGCCTCAGGTGGTAGTGCAGCAGGCGGCAGCCTCGACAGCGCCCGACCCGCTCGAACAGCTTGAAAAGCTCAACAAGCTCAAAGAAATGGGAGTTATCTCCGAGGAAGAATTTAACGCTAAAAAAGCAGACCTGCTCAGCAAGCTGTAAAAATTTTTATAAGTAAAGGAGAACACTATGGAAGAACAACAAAACGCTAATCAGTCCCAAACCGCGAAAAAGCCGGATAAGGGTGCATTGATAATTATCGGTATTATTGTCGCCGTTATTTTGGCGGTCATAATCTATTTTGTCGTGACCTCCGGAAATAAAGGAGGAAACGCCGTACAGCCGCCCGCAGATATGGGAGAACTGCGCGACGTGACGCCCGCAAACCTTTACGGCTTGTGGGATAAGGAGATAGAGGCGGGAACGGCGCAGCTCGACTTTAAGACCGATAAGACGCTTGTCTATAAGGAAATGGACAAGGACGGAAACGTTACCGCACAGTCCGAGACCGGCACCTTTGAAACGCAGGACGGCAAGCTCATCCTTACTATCTCGGCTTACGGGGATACCTATTCCGACCTTTGCACAGCGTATTTATCGCTTGATACTCTGGTAATATCGGCTGATGAGGGAACGGGATTTTTCAACGGTACATATAAGAGCGAAACCGAGATATCCGACGAGCTGTACGATATTATCAATTCCGAAACCGAAAGCGAGACCGAAAGCGATATAAACGTACAGCCGCCCGTTACCGATCAGCAGGAGGTAACAATTCCCGAAACCGATGCACTCGTGACTGAGCCGCCCGCGACCGAGTCGCCCGCTACCGAGCCGCCTGTGACTGAGCCGCCCGATTCTCAGGAACAAGCTCAAGGAGAAGTCCATATTCCCGAAATTATCGGATTATTGTTCTTAGAGGACGCCGACACATATTTTAACGGAAATGTTCCTAATGTCGATAATGACGCTATGGGCTGGGCTTCGTTTAATGTGCGTGAAGACCACATGAGCCTTACGATAAACTATGCGCGTGATTATTCGCAGGAAAGGGTCACTCCTACAGGTACGCCGGTAGAGATAATCGCTTATGTCGAGGATCTCTTCCCTCAGCTTGAAAACACCTCGTACGACTCGCTCCAAGCGCTGTTAGGCGACAGCATAAGCTGTGAATATCATGAAATGACAGGCAGTTATTATATAACGGCTCAGGTCGATGGCTATCAATTGACCTTTAACGGTGGGGAAACGGTATCGTTAGACGAAATAGAAACTTGCAGCATACGGTTGCCCGAATAAAATATAGGAGAAAAACAAAATGAAAATCAATAAGGAATTTATATTCAAAAATCTTACGGCTGTTTTGGCTGTAATATCGATAGTGGCGATGTTCCTGCCGTTTATCTCGGTAAAGGCGACCGCCACCGCGTCGGCAGGCGGGTTCAGCGCAAGCGCAGGCGGCGGCGATACGGTTTTAGACGGCTTTTCAATGGTGACTTCCGGCGGACTGTTCGGAATACTGCTCGATATATGTATAGTTATCATCATATTATCGTCGTATCTTCCGCAGCTTAAACAGTACAGAAAATTTGTGTTGGCGGGCTCTGCCGTAGTCGGTATAATCTGCCTTATAATAGTACCCGGCAACATAGCGTCTGAGATAGCCTCCGTAGGCGGAAATTACGGCGGCGCGTCGGTCAAGGTCGATTCCGAGATAACCCCGCAGATAGGCTACTGGATAATACTTCTTTGCTATATAGCTATACTCGCGGTAGCCGTAATACAGTTTTTCAATCTTAAAGGCAACAAGGTCTTTGATATGGTAAATTCGGATAACGAGGCGGGCGGCGAAGGCGCTCAATTAGGCTTTAACAGCGAAAAGCTCAAAGAAATGACTCAAAACGCCGTAAGCGGTATATCGGGTGCTGCGTCCGGCATAAAGGATAAAATATCCGGCGGCTCCTCGGGCGGCTCGTCGGGTGAAGCTCCCAAAAAAGCCGTACAAAAAGGCGATCCTCAGGAGATAATGAAGCAGATAAAGGAGCTTCACGAAATGAAAGAGGCGGGCGTACTTACCGAGGAAGAATTTGCCGCTAAAAAGCAGGAATTTTTGGATAAGATGTAATAAGGAGGCAGGAAAAATGGGCGTATTCGGAGAATTGTTAGGTTTGGCGTTGTTCGGAGTCGCTGCGATAGCTCTTACAGAAACAGAAGCCGGTCAGGATATAACCGAAAAGGTCAAAAAGTTCAACACGCAAAACGCCATACGTGCGTGCGACGACAATATGAGCAAGTGTACACCTGAGCAGCGTGAACGTCTTAAAGAAATAAGAAGGGAAAAGCAGCTCGAATTAAAGGAATGTATTGCCAATGAAAAAGCAAGACAAAAGAAGTAGAAAGGAGGAAAAATTATGCCCTCATATACTCATATTTGGGTGTGTCTGCATTGCGGTAAGCAGGTCAAAAAGGTAACAAGCATGGCAAACCCGCCGACGCCTACAGTCGGGCTCGGCAAATGTCCCGCTACACCTACAGGTAAGCACGTAATGATAAAACAGCAATAAATTATGCTATCCCCTCGGTCAAAAGCTGAGGGGATATTTATATAAAAACGAAAGGAGATGTAAAAATGGAAGCGTTATGGTTTTTACTGGGATTTACCGTAACTACTGCTGCAATAGTTGTAGCCGAAAGAATAATCGATAGATGAAAGGAGGGATTATAATGTTTATGGCTTTATTTGCAGGGCTTGCCGCAAAGACCGCTATTGAAATGATTTTAAGCGGTGCAGCTGCTTCGGTAACTTTACTGTGTGCAGGGTCAAAGGTGAGAAAAAGAAAATGATAAGGATAACAAAACACTCAGACCTTGACCTTTTGCAGGATGTTCCAAAGGTAAACGAGTATGTTTCGCAACTGCTCAATTATCTGCTCAAGGAATACGGCTTATATTGCCCCGATCGCTCAATATCTGCGATCGGGGCAATATTTTTTGTTGAGGAATTAAAGGAATTTGACGACTATAAAGCTTTCGGACTTGCCTTTCCGATAACTATTGACTGTATCGAATGGGCGACCTCGTTTGATGATTATAGTATTATATGTGTCACGGTTGACAATGACTATGCCATCAATATTATTTCCAAAAGTGAGCTTTATAACGAATGGCTAAAAGGAGCAAAAAATGGCTAATCAGAATTTAACGGAAGAAAACAGCGTATTCAGCACCAACGCTGTTTTCTCAAAGGATAAGAGTAATAGGTATAAGCTGAATATGCTGTGGGATAAAAGCAAGGAACATCTTGCGATAATTATGACTTTCCCGTCTACTGCCGATTCCTGTCTGCTCGACCAGACAACTATGCTTGTAAGGAACGGAGCTGTAAAAAACGGTTTTGGCTCGGTGACAATACTTAACCTGTTTCCTACCATAAACGGCAATCTGCCAAAGAGCGATAAGCTGAATTACTCCATAATAATGACCGAGTGTGAACAGGCGGATAAAATAATTATAGCATACGGCAGAAGTACAAGCTATGTCGAGGATAAAGAAAAGCTGCTTGAACTGTTAAAGCCGTTCAAAGAAAAGCTTTATACAATAATGGACAGTAAGGGCTTGCCTTTTTCTCACCCGCTGTCACCTATGGCGCATGAATGGGATATAAAAGCTATTACAATAAAGTGACCCGAACATACCCGAAGTATATGTATATGAGGTTTTGTATATGTATACTTCGGGACAACGGGGAAACGGGGTTCCTTTTGTGCATATTTAACAAACGCCCAAAAAAGCGACCCAAGGCAAGGGTAAGTCCTTAGGAGCCGAACGAGGTGCAAAAAATTTCGTATCGTCAATTCGCACAAAATATTTTTTTTGTATTGACTTTTTTGCAAAAAAGCTGTATAGTAATTACACAAGCGAAAAGCAAATATTTACCGTTATTTATCAGAAGGAGGAACGGTCTGCTTGGAGAACAATAATAGATTTATGGTTGATTAACGGTTTATAAAAGCCGTATTATGATAATGTGAAATTTAGGGCGTTGACCCAAACCAAGATAACTTTATTAGATATATTCATTGTTAAGAATTTTGTGATAATAAGTAACTATTAAATGTAATATTAAATGTAAGTTAAACACAAATAAGTAATTATATGAATGTTGTAAAGTCTAATGACAGTTTTTTGGTTTGATGTCAGCGTCTTTTTAATTTCTCCGCTCAGCTTGTAAATATTTACAGCAAGGAGGTGAAACGATGTACGAACTTTTCGACTTAAGAATGGACTGCGATTTGTCCGGACGCAAAAAAATCACCGAGGATTACGTTAAAAAGCTAAAAGCTCACTCATCATATCCTTACTTCTCAAACTATGACAAAAACGTGTTTAAGGTTGTCAAAAACAATAGCAGATACTATCTGTTGTTAATTTCAACTTATGTCACAGTTGAAAAAAGGAAAATAAATATGGATAGTAACGAAGTGACCTTCAAGCTAAGAATATTCAATGGAACAGAATATGTAAGTGAAACAGTAAGCAGTGCTGTGTTATCAAAGCAAAAAATAAGTTTATTATTAACATTTGGTGTGCGATTTGAGGAAAAAAACGCTGAATTGCTATCGAATTACCTGATGTTTTCAGAGGCACATGCCGCCAATCAGAAGGTATACAGCAAGCTTGGCTGGAATAACATAAACGGTCAATTATGCTTTAGAGGCAATAAGGTTTATACTGCTGAGAAAGTGTTAGATGATTGTTGTTATGAAGGCTCTTTTAACATTAAAAGTAAAGGTGAATTCAAAAACTGGGTAGGAATGGTAAAAAACGAGGTGATAGGCAATACACCCATGGAATGGGTGCTGGCATTAGGATTTGCAAGCCCGTTGCTTGCGTTATTGGACGATGCTTACCAATTAGGCTCGATACTTTTCAGCCTATCGGGTGCGTCGTCAACAGGAAAGACTACAGCGGCTATGCTTGCGTCGAGCGTATGGGGTTCGCCGGTAATTAACGAGGGCACTATGCTTTCATACAACGCGACAAGGCTATCGCTGGAAGAAACTCTTGCCAACGCCAATGGATTAACAGCCTGCATAGACGAAGTCGCTATGGCGGACAGTAAAGATTTTACCAAGCTAATGTATACATTTTGCTCAGGGTCATCTCGAAGAAAGCTTAATGGCGACTCAACGTTAAAGGAAGTAAAGAAGTATTCTAATATCATACTTTCTACAGCGGAGTTTGACATCTTAACGGAGCATTCCCCTGAGGGACTTGAGGCAAGGGTGTTCGAGCTTAACGAAAAATATACTTTGAGTGCTGATAACAGTGAAAAGATAAAAAACGCCGTTCTTAATAATTACGGTATGGCAGGTAGTATTTTTTTAGAGCAACTGGTAAAGAAGCAGTATAGTGAAATCGAAAAAAAGTATAAAATGATAAAAGAAACCTTAGCGTCGCAGTCAAAAGAAAGCCGCTTAACGGTTCGCATGGCTTCAAAGCTCGCGGTCGTTATCCTGACGGCAATGTATATGAACGAAATTTTTCAAGGTTTTTTCAGACTTAATTGCGACGAAATAAAGAAGTTTGCATGTAATTTAATTAACCGTAACGCGCTTCGCGAAAACCCGGAGGAGAATTTAATACAAGTCTTATTATATGATGTAAAAGCTAATGGGTATAAATACGGAGGCGCAAATGATGAAAATGACAAGATAAGTAATTGCATAGGCATGGTGCAAAATACGAAGGATTACACAAAAATATGTATTATTAAAAATTATTTTGAAGATTTGATGAATAAGAATAATATAAATAATTACAGATGTATACTAAATAAACTGAAAAATGAAAAAATATTAAAAACAGATAGTGACGGCAGACTCACCTATCGGATCAAAGTTAGGCGTACTAATCAAAAAGTCGCATACTACTGTTTTATGTTACCTAATTCGCCGACATAATAAGGAGAACAACTTATGTACATCCAAAAAATAACGCTTACATCAAGTCGAGAAAAATTGCTTTCTCAAAGCAAAAGCCCTAACGACTATAATGCTAAAGTTTCAGAAACCTTAATAGAGGACAAGCAATTTTTCAAGCCTGTAGTAAGTGTTCTTATCGATTTATTTATCCAACATTAGTCTTCTGCGTTGCTTCGGGTTACTTCCCGGTAATCCGAAGCAACGCAAAAAATAAATATATATTATTACAAAAATATAACGGAAAGGACTTTTACAATGAAAAGAAGAAAAAAACTACTTAATTTAAACGACATAAGAAAAGCGGCGCTATATGCACGCTATTCAAGCGAAAACCAACGGGATATGTCTATTGACGCGCAGCTTCGTGCCATGCACGAATACTGCGGCAAGCATTCTATCGAGGTGGTCGAGGAGTATTGTGACCGGGCAAAAACAGGCACAAATGACAGGCGAGAAGAATTTTTGCGTATGATAAGCGATTCAGCCAATGGAGATTTTGAGGCGGTTATAGTACACAAATTCGACCGCTTCGCAAGGAATATGAACGACGCGATACTTTACAAAAACGAGCTTAAAAGAAGAGGGGTAAGGCTGATAAGCGTTCTTGAACCGCTTGATGACACACCTGAGAGTATATTGCTGGAGAGCTTGATTTTCGGTATTAGCGACTTCTATTCGGTAAATCTCGGAAGGGAGGTAATGAAAGGGCTGAAAGAAAACGCCTTAAAGTGCTTATGGACAGGAGGCAAACCGCCGTTAGGATATGACGTCGTAGACAAAAAGATGGTTATAAACCCAAATGAGGCTCAGGCAGTACGGATAATATTTCAAATGATGGCGGAAGGCAAAGGGTATGATACTATTATCAGGCACTTAAATGCGCAAGGCTATAAGACAAAAAAGGGAAAAGAATTTGGTAAAAACAGCCTTTATGAGATAATAATAAACGAGAAATACAAAGGCGAATTCTGCTTTAATAAGCGTTCCTCCGCTAATTGCGGTGTACGAAACAATCACGAGTTTAAGTCGGACAGCGAAATAATAAGGATACCAAACGGCTGTCCGGCAATAGTTTCGGAACAATTATGGGACAAAGCGAACTCGATTAGAAAAGCCATGAGGCATTTGAAGGAAAACAGTATCAGACATCAATATCTCCTTTCGGGACTTCTGCGCTGTGGGTGCTGCGGAGGAAGGCTGCATGGCAATGTAAAGAGGTATAGGAACCGTCCTTTGGTATACTATACTTACCGCTGTAATAGCAGAGAAAATAAGCATAACTGCGGTTGTAAGGAGATACAATGCAAGTATATAGAGGATTGGGTTATAGGACTGTTCTTCAAAGAGTTTTTCAACGATAACAGCATTTCTATAATAACCGCTTCTATAAATGAGCAGCTTAACAATAGCTCAGACAATATCAAGCTGAATAATGCAGCCTTGCACCTTGCCGAGCTTACCCAAATAAGGGACAATCTTGTAAATGCTATTTCTCAGACCGGTATTACCGGCACGCTTTCCGCTAAGTATCAGGAATGTGAGCAGAACATAAAAGACACATCGGAGATTATAGAGCAGTATAAGAAAGAGCTAAGCATTAGAAATGTTACGGAGGCTGAAGTCGAAAAGGCACTTAATAAGCTAAGGAACAACCTCAGCGATCCTCAGAACCTTGCAAATCTAAAATATATACTATCACAGTATATAGAATGTATCGAAGTTACAAATGAAAGCGTGGCAGTCACCTTTAGGGTGCCTGCCACGCTTTTATACGAGGACGAGGAGCTAAAAAATAATCTATATATACATACAGTAGCAATAAGCAGAGAAACAGCTATGACTAAATGCCCTTACACGGATGACGAAATCGGGTTATATGAAAATATAAAAAAATTCACATTTTACCATAACACAAAACCCGACAATTCGCACCGGATCATAGAAAAATTTAATAACCGCATAAAGGATATTCAGAATTCTGTCCGAAGTAATCAGCCTACCCACCCGCTACAAAAACCTCCCACACCCGTATATACGGATGTGGGAGCATTGGTGGAGCCGAGGGGAATTGAACCCCTGTCCGAAAGCAAGTCCGACGGCTTTTCTACACGCTTATTAAGTCTTTTAAAATTCCCTCGCGGCGCTCCGGCTTACAGGATAACCGTTTCGGTAGCCCTTTGATACATCGACGGCTGCAAGGCTCTCACCGAAGATGTTGGCTGCTGATCGACGCCCGATACGGGATCGCAGCGTTTCCCGTGCGGACGGCAGTGCCGTTAGGCAGCTGCTAACTCAGATCTGTTGTCTGCGTTTAATTTTAAATTGCCCGTTTTGAAGAGCTCAGGCGGACTCTGCGTGCTTGACCGGCTTCATCGCCCCCGTCGAAACCTTTACGGCCCCGTATGGCGCGAATGTGTGCGCAACGGTAATTTTATCACACATTTTGTAAATTGTCAATACGTTTTCATCGGATTTTCATTGACATTTTACGCATATTATGATAGAATGATTTTATCTTATTTTAAGGAGAATGTTTATGAAAAGATACATTTGCAGCCGGATAGGAGTTAGTCTTTTAATTTCGTTCACCCTATTATCAGCCGGGTGCGAAAAAGTCGGCACGGAGCAAAGCTCGACCGTTTCACAGCCCGATGTTTCCTCCGAATACAGCGAAGCGCAGACCACGGCGGAAAGCTCGCAAACCGACGCGCCGCCCGAAACCTCCGCAGTAGAGGAAGAGCATAAATATATTGAAAACGGCAGGTTTTCCCTGCCGGACAACACTTTTTCCTTTGACGTTCCCGAAGGCTGGGAAATGACCGACAACGGCGTCGCTTTCCAGTTTGAAAACGAAGATTCGGTAAATAACACCTTTAATCTCATCTCTACCGCCACATATTCCAGTGTCGAGGACGTTACACAGGAGCAAATGGCGGGAACTTACGAAACGATGATGACGGATTTTCAGCTTATTGACTTTCAGCATACCGACATAAAAGGAAAGCCCGCCGTATATATGAACATATCCGGCAAGTATTCGATGATGACGACGGATACCGTCATTTATCAATATGAGATACAGTCGGGCGAAACGCTGTACACGCTTTCTTTCTCGCAGGGCGGCTGGGACGACGGTTTTTCGGATATGATAACCGCGCTGATAGACAGCATAGAAATAAAATAAACCTAAGTACGAGCCGAGCCGTCGGACATTTGTCCGACGGCTCGTTTCAGACTGTAGAAAAAGGTCGATATAAAGCGGAAGGAAAGAGGAGTTTGAGGGGAAAACCATCAGGGTTTTCACCCTCAAGTTTGATAAGAGCCGCGCAAAGCGCGGCAAAAATCGAGCGATACCGCTTATGCGGTATCGCCGATTTTTTGTCAGCTTGTCGGAAAATCCGACCGTAGGGAGGAATTTTCGACAAGCTGAGCCGAGCCGTCGGACATTTGTCCGACGGCTCGTTTATTATTTATCGGTTCGACCGTATTTTCTGAGTTTAAATAAAAAGAAAACCGACACCAACACTCCGGCGACGCCGACCGCGCAAAACAGCATAGCCGCGCCCGAACCCTTTTCCCTGCCGAAAAGCTCCGCCGCAAAACCGTTTGGAGCTAACGACGCTGCCAACGGTTCAAACACGCTGTCCGTCAAAAATCCTCCCGCAAGCAAGCCGAGCGGTATGGTAAAAAATTGCAGCGTGTTCCTGCAAGCGTAAACACGACCCTGCATCTCAAGCGGTATAGTCGTGCGGAATATCACGTCCATATTCGCGTTCATCAATGGTATGACCGCCCAACCAAGCACCGCGCCGACGCACCATAACAGCGGGGTGTTGCCGAATGCCAGAAAGAAATTTTCCGTACCCATCGAAAACAGCAGAGTAAGGCAGATAACTCTCACGCGGTTTTTCGGAACGGGCGCAAACGCGGCGATTACACTTCCCGCCAGCGACGCCGCGCCTACGCAGGCGTTCACCGCTCCCAGCACCGTTTCTCCGCCGTTCGGCTTTGACAAAAGCATTGCGGGCAGCGCAGCGTCGTATATCGAGGCGAAAAAATTTATGCACGCGAGAAAAATTATCAAATTCGATATCAAAGGCTCGCGTTTGAGCCACAGCAGCCCGTCTTTGGCGGAACGCAGCAGCTTTTCCGACTTTTGCTCCGTTTTGCTTTCGGGTATGCGTATCAAAAAAGCTAACGCAACAAATGCCGCCGCAAACGTACCAAGATCTACCGCTATCACCGCGTCTATCCCGAAAAAAGCGAACAGCGACGCCGCAAGCACGGGAGTCAGAACAGACACGAGCGACTGTGAGAACGAGCGCAGTCCGCTCGTTTTTTGGTAGTATTCTTCGGGTATCAGAATAGTGGACGCCGCCTCGCTCGCGGGCTGCTGTACGGTATTCATCAACCCGTTCAACGCGTTGAGTATATACAAATGCCACGCGCACAGCGAGTCTGTCTTTATCAGCAGAAGTACCGCGAGCGGGGTCAGCGCCGCCGCCGCGTCGCAAACCAGCATAGTGCGCTTTTTGTTCCACCTGTCCACCAACGCTCCGGCAAATATGCTCATAATAACATACGGTGCATATGAACATACCGACAGCAACGCCGTTTCCAACGCGGAACCTGTTTTAAGATAGAGCCACATGACCAGCGCATAGCCGGTCATTCCGCTGCCTAAAGCCGACAGCGACTGTGTACTCCAGAGTATCAGATAATCTTTCAGTTTTTTTATATTTGAAATTTTCATTTTTGACTTTGCTCCTTTTAAATGCAGTATTACAATAAAATTATGCAAAGTCCGAGGACACTTAGGTATGCGGAAATCGAGCCCAAGTCGGTTTCGGTATGCCCGTCTTATCCTCCATGCGGTGTCCTCAAACCCTGCATGGAGCAAAAACGCTGCAAAGCAGCATAAACAGATACACTCCGTATCCTCCTTTTTACCGTTCGCCGTGCCGAAGAATTTTACGGTTTAAATACGGCGGAAAATATTATTGATATTTTTTATAACCGGGGTGCTTACCGGTCACGCCGTACTGCTCTCTCATACCGATAAGGCGGTCGATATTTTCGCGCGAAATGTCCTTCACTCCGCCCAACAGCCGCGCTACCAGAGAGATATGCGCCTGCAATTCCATGGTTTCCATTCTGTAGTATGCGGTGATAAGGTCCGCGCCTACGGTAAGCGCTCCGTGATTTTCAAGCAGCATACAGTCATGGTCCTTTAAATACGGCGTTATCGCGTCGGGTACTTCATAAGTGGACGGCGTTCCGTAAGGCGTCAGCGGTATCGATCCTACCGCGATAACGGTTTCTATCATGCAGTAATCGTCCATCGGAAGATGAGCGCAGGCAAATCCCGTGGAAACGGGAGGGTGCGCGTGTACGACCGCTCCGACGTCGGGGCGCTCCCGATAGCAGCGCAGGTGCATTTTTACCTCGGACGAGGGCTTCCAGCCCTCTTTTGCGTCGAGTATGTTAAAATCACCGTCTATAAGTCCTATCTTATCCGGCGTGATAAACGCCTTGCTCACTCCCGTCTGAGTGGCGAGATATTTATTTTCGCCGACCTTTACGGTTATGTTGCCGTCGTTTGCGGCTACCCAGCCCTTTTGCCACAGCTTGTGGCAAATGTCCACTATCTGATCCTTTATTTCCTCATACATATCATTGTCCTCCTTTAAAAAATTATACGACTCCCTTTTGGAGCATGATATTCGCATATACCGCCTTTTCGCCGGTGGCTATAACGGCATACGCTTTTTTTGCCTCCTCGTAAAAAGCAAAGCGCTCTATCTCGCCCACGGTCGCCGCGCCGCGGGGGTCGTATTTCGCTATTATACGTTTGTATTCCTCCCATATGGGAGTTTTTGCGGTATCTCCCGCCATGACCTGCATAAGGCTGACAGGCTTATCTACATAGGTATCCAGCGGAAACAGCGTAAGTATCGCGTCCAAAAGTTCGGGAACGCCGTGTCCGTCACAGCGTATCACCTTGGAATTTTTGCCTATGCTCTCGCTGGGGAAATTTCCGTCCGCTATTACTATGCGGTCGCTGTGTCCCATCTCGCAGAGCGTTTTAAGCAGCTCAGGAGAAAGTATCGCGGGGATATTTTTAAGCATTTATCTCTTCCTTTCACAAAAGTCCCGTAACTTTACAAAAGCGCTCATAAGCCTCATCCCACAGCTTTGTATCGGCGGGATAAAAGCGGCTTACCTCTTCGCTTTTTGAAATGATCCGCCTTGCGTGGGAAAGGTCGGCTATCTCGCCGTGGCAGATGAGCTGTACCGCTATGTTGCCCAAGGCGGTAGCCTCGGTAGGTCCGGCGGACACGGTCATATTGCACGCCGACGCGGTAAGCTCCGAAAGGAATTTATCCTTAGTGCCTCCGCCTATGACGTACAAAGTGCCGAATTTTTTGCCCGTACACTTTTCCAGCTGACCGACGGCGGCGCGGTATTTTAAAGCAAGGCTCTCATATATACATCTCATGGTCTGCCCTACGGTATCCGGAGATTTCTGACCTGTGCGCACACAATATTCGCGTATCCTGCGCGGGATATTTCCTGCGGGGGTAAATTCCGGCGCGTCGGGGTCGATAAAGCAGTAAAAAGGCTCAGCCGCCTTTGCGGCGGTTTCCAGCTCGGCAAAGCTGTAATTCTTCCCTTCCCTTATCCATTGACGGCGGCTCTCCTGTATCAGCCACAGACCGATTATGTTTTTCAGCAAGGACGTTTTTTTGCCGTAGCCCTGCTCGTTGGTCACGTTCAGCGCGGCGGAGCTTTCGCTTATCACGGGGGCGTCGAGCTCCGTGCCGAGCAGCGACCATGTGCCGCTTGACAAAAAGGCAAAATCCTTTTCTTCAGCGGGTACCGCCGCAAGCGCCGACTGAGTGTCATGTCCGCAGACCGCTATCACGTCGCAGGGAGGTATATCCAGCTCCTCGCAGATCTCGTCGGAGAGCTTTCCGAGAACGCTGCCGCTCTCCGCGACCTTTGGCAGCAGGGTGCGCTTGATACCGAGCCTGTCCGCTACCTCGTATGCCCAGTCCCTTTTTCCCTGGTCGAAAAGCTGCGTGGTGGACGCTATGGAAAGCTCCGCCCGCTTGCTCCCGCAAAGAAAATAAGCAAACAGATCCGGCATCATAAGCAGCTTATCCGCTCTTTCAAGCAGTTCGGGGCGGTTTTCCGCCAGTGACAGCAGCTGAAAAGCGGTGTTTATCTCCATTATCTGGTTTCCCGTGGCGGCGTACAATTCGTCCTTTCCGATAAGGCCGAACGCTTTTTCCGTCATACCGGCAGTCCTGCCGTCGCGGTAATGCACGGGATTTTCCAGCAGCCTGCCGTCCTTGTCCAAAAGTCCGAAATCCACTCCCCAAGTGTCAATGGCGATGCTGTCTATCCTGCCGTACTCCTTGGACTTTATCAGACTTTGTTTTATCTCGTGAAACAGCCTCAGCACATCCCAGTACATAGTACCGCCGAGTATCACGGGGTCGTTTGAAAATCTGTGTATTTCGGTGAGGGAGAGCTTTTCTCCCTCAAGCGAGCCTATTATCGCTCGCCCGCTGGACGCGCCGAAATCTATCGCAAGTACCTTTCTACCCATTATCTTATATTTTTGTACATCGGACCGTAAGCCTTGCAGGCTCTGTAATCCTGACCCTCTTTATCCATGCCGAACGCGTTCCATGCCGCGGGACGGAATATCTTATCCTCGGGTACGTTGTGCATCGCAACGGGTATCCTCAGCATTGAGCAAAGCGTGATAAGATCCGCTCCTATGTGTCCGTAGCTTATCGCGCCGTGATTTGCGCCCCAGTTGTTCATAACGTCGTATGCGGTCTTGAAAGCTCCCTCTCCCGTCGTGCGCGGAGCGAACCACGTGCAGGGCCAGGTGTAATCGGTGCGCTTCCACAGCTTATCCGTTACCTCGTCAGGCAGATGTACCGTCCAGCCCTCGGCTATTTGCAGCATCGGACCAAGCCCTTTGACAAGATTGAGCCGTATCATGGTGACCGGCATTTCCGCCTCGGTCACAAAGCGCGAGGAATATCCGCCCCCTCTGAAATATCCGAGATCGGCATAATTCCAAGTGGTAGCGTCCATTATCGCGTCGATGTCCTTTTCGGTCATATCGAACCATTGTTTCATTTCGGGCTGACCGTCTTTTCCGACCGCTTTGCCGCAGGCATCAAGGCAAGCCGCGCCGGAGTTTATCAAATGAATGAATCCGCCGCTGAGCTTTGCTGTTCCCTCGACCTCATAGCCGGTCGCTTTCTTTACCGCTTCGGGACTCCAGTAAGTACGAACGTCGGCGAATATCTGCGCGCGGTTGGTGAGCAGTTTCATAAACAGCATACCGAGTCCGTTGAGGGTATCGTTTTCGGTGGCGAGTATATAAGGCTCGCGCGCGCCATTCCAGTCAAAGGAGGTATTGAGCATAGCCTCCGGAAAATCGCAGTTGGGATAAAAGTCCGTCCATTGTCTTTGCCCTTGAAATCCCGCAGCTATCGCGTTATGACCGACCATCTCTTCCTCGCAGCCGGCGGGAAGATTTTTATTGCCGTTCATGAGATCCTTGATAATGCACATCATCTTTACGACAAATTCCCAGTCGGCGTCCTTTTGCTCGCGGCTTTTCTGAAGCTCTTCGGGGTTTTTGTCAAAGCCTTCCTTGCATTTTTCCTTAGCCCATTTGAGCGCCTTTTGATATTCCGCCTCGTCGTATATGCCTTCCGTCATGCGGCGGATTATCTCTACCTCGTCCACGGATTCCACCCGCATACCGAGATATTCCTCAATAAACGCGGGATCTATTATCGAACCGCCTATACCCATGGTGATAGAGCCTATCTGCAAATAGCTCTTGCCGCGCATGGTCGCGCAGGCTACCGCCGCGCGTGCAAAACGCAGCAGCTTTTCTTTCACGTCGTCGGGTATTGAGGTATCGTCGGCTTCGCATACGTCGTGTCCGTAAATGCCGAATGCGGGCAGTCCCTTTTGCGCGTGGGTGGCAAGCACCGAGGCAAGATATACCGCGCCCGGTCTTTCGGTACCGTTAAAGCCCCATACGCCTTTTATCGTCATGGGATCCATATCCATGGTCTCCGCTCCGTAGCACCAGCAGGGAGTTACCGTCAGCGTAATGTCCACTCCCGCCTTTTTGAATTTGTCAGCGCAGGCGGCTGCCTCCGCAACTCTGCCGATGGTGGTGTCGGCTATGACCACCTTTACCGGCTCGCCGTTCGAGTACCTTATGTTTTCCTCAAACAGCTTTGCCGCAGATCTCGCCATGTTCATGGTCTGCTCTTCCAGAGATTCTCTCACGCCCAAAACGCCCCTGCGTCCGTCTATCGTGGGACGTATGCCTATTACGGGATAATCGCCTATAAGTCTGTTAATTGCCATTTGTACTGTTCCTTCCTGTAGGTTATTACGGCACAGCTCGGTGCTGTGTAATTTTCACAAAATATTATAACACGTCTTAAAAATTTTTTCTAGTCTGATTGTAACATTAGTATAACGATATTCACATTCCACTTTTTTGCCTCAGAGCGTCCGATATTTTAAATTCCCTTTTATAAAGGCTTTTTCCTTTGCGGTTATAAAAAAATCACAGTAAAAATTGTACAAAGCAACGGGTTTCTTGCGGAGCTTTCGGAGTGTTGACAAAACAAATTATTTCGGTTATAATCGAAATAACACGTTTATATGATTTACTGCTTTAAAGCGACCGTGCTTTAAAGCAATTAAAGTAGGAGGAAAACCTTATATGGTACTTGCAATTCTTATCATCTATGTGCTTTTTGTTATCGGTATAGGGATATACTGCCGCAAAAAAGCGGGAACGGTAGACGACTATGTTTTGGGAGGACGCTCCGTCGGACCGTGGCTGACGGCGTTCGCTTACGGAACGTCGTATTTTTCGGCGGTCATCTTTGTCGGCTATGCCGGTAAATTCGGCTGGAGCTACGGTCTTGCCACGACATGGGTAGGTATAGGCAACGCGATAATCGGTTCGCTCATGGCGTGGGTGATACTCGGCAGACGTACAAGGATAATGACCAAGCACTTTGACAGCTCGACGATGCCGGAGTTTTTTGAAAAGCGTTTCAACAGCAAAACGATAAAGATAATTTCGGCGCTCGTGGTGTTCGTATTCCTTATCCCCTACACCGCCAGCGTTTACAACGGACTTTCCCGTCTGTTCGAGATGGCGTTCCAGATAGATTATTCCTACTGCGTCATCGGTATGGCGGTGATAACCGCGGTGTATGTCATCATAGGCGGATACAAAGCCACCGCGATAAACGACTTTGTTCAAGGTCTTATCATGCTGATAGGCATAGTTGCGGTCATAGGCGCGACACTTGCGTCAAAGGGCGGATTTACCGAGGCGATAAACCAGCTTTCGCAGGTAAGCACGGCCGACACGCCTACGCCTGAGCTTAACGGCGGGTTTGCCTCATTCTTCGGTCCGGACCCGATGAACCTGCTGGGAGTTATAATACTTACCTCGCTCGGCACTTGGGGACTGCCGCAGATGGTACATAAATTCTATGCGATAAAGGACGAAAGATCCATTAAGACGGGCACGATAGTTTCCACAGTTTTTGCGCTCGTGATAGCCGGCGGCAGCTACTTCCTCGGCGGTTTCGGACGTATTTTCGTTACCAACGAGCAGTTTGCCGAGATAGGCTCGGACGGCGTTGTTCCGAAAATGCTGGAAAGCCTGCCTGAGATACTGATAGGCGTTGTCGTGGTACTGGTGCTTTCCGCCTCCATGTCAACTCTGTCCTCGCTGGTATTGACCTCCAGCTCGACGCTCACGCTGGATCTTATCAAGCCTTTTTCAAAGGGAAAGATAGACGAAAAGAGATCGCTTATAATAATGCGCGTGCTTATCGCGGTATTCCTTATCGTATCGGTAGTCATCGCGCTCAACAAAAACGCGCTCATTTCCGACCTTATGGGGTATTCCTGGGGAGCGCTTGCGGGCGCGTTCCTGGCGCCGTTCATGTACGGGCTGTTCTGGAAAGGAGTCACCAAAGCGGCGGTATACACCAGCTTTGCGGTGGGTGTAGGCGCTACCGTGCTGCACATGATAATAAAGCCTACCGGCACGTTCCTCGGATTTTCGCTTGCGTCGCCCGTTAACCTCGGCGCGCTGACCATGATACTCGGACTTATAATCGTTCCGATAGTCAGCCTTATCACGCCCAAGATGAAAAAAGAAGAGCTGGACGATATTTTCTCCTGCTATGAGGAGAAGAACGAAGTTGTCGTGACCGAAGCCATAGGCGGCGACAAGGACTGACGGAGGCTTGAGATGATCTATAAAAACCCTGTGCTGAGCGGCTTTTATCCCGATCCCAGCGTTTGTCGGGCAGGCGAAAAATTCTACATGGTGTGCAGTTCGTTCCAGTATTTTCCCGGCGTGCCGCTGTTTGAAAGCGAGGACTTGGTAAACTGGAAGCAGATAGGTCATGTACTCACCAGAAAAAATCAGGTGGCGTTGGAAAACGTCAACAGCTCCGGCGGAGTATTCGCCCCGACGATACGGTACAACGACGGGCGGTTCTATATGGTGACCACCAACGACACCACGCATGAGAATTTTTACGTTTACACCGACGATATATACGGAGAGTGGTCCGATCCCATCACGGTGGAGCAGGACGGCATCGACCCGTCGCTGTTCTTCGAGGACGGAAAGGTCTATTTCATGAGCAACGGCTCGGACGACAACGGCACACACGGAGTCGTTCAATGCGAAATAGACATTTCCACCGGCAAAAAGCTGTCCCCCTCGCGCTGTATCTGGCAAGGTACGGGCGGCAGATTTCTGGAAAGCCCTCATATGTATAAGATAAACGGGAAATATTATCTTATGGCGGCGGAAGGCGGCACCGAATACGGACATATGATAACGCTTGCCGTATCGGACGGCGTTTGGGGAGAATTTACCGTTCGCGGTGAAGAGCCGATACTGACTAACCGAAACAAAGCACCGTACATCATTCAGGGGATAGGACACGGCGACCTTATCCAAAGCCGCGGCGGGGACTGGTTCATACTCAGTCTGGGTTTTCGGCAGATACATCTGTGGCTGGCCTATCATACTCTGGGCAGAGAGGTGTTCCTCACCCCTATCACCTTTACCGATGACGGCTGGATAAAAGCGGGCAAAGACGGCACAACGGACGCTGAATACGAGATAAAAGGCAGCTTTGAGCAAAAGCGGCTGCCGATATTCACCTTTGCAAATACCGACCCGCATATCGACTGGTGCTTTCTGCGCAGTCCCAAGCCGGAAAGCTATGAGCTTTCCGCCGAACGGTACATTCTGCACGGCACGGACGTCACGCCGGACGAGGCGGCTTCGCCGACCTTTATCGCGCTCAGGCAGCGGGAATTTTGCTTTGAGCTTTCGACTGAACTTACGCTTGACGTCGCCGAGGCGGGCATAACGGTGTATATGTGCGAGCAGGAGCATTACGACCTTGCGATAAAGGAAAACGACGGCGCATATCAAGCCGTTTTGCGGCTCAACGTCGGCGGGATAAAGCATATCGAATGTACCGTGCCGCTTTCGGGCGGCAGCGCAAAGCTGCTCATCCGCGCAGATAACCTGTTTTACAGGTTTTATGCCGTACAGGACGAAAAGGAGATATTTCTCGGAACGGGACAGGCAAAATATCTGTCCACCGAAGTATCCGGCGGATTTACGGGAGTTATGCTGGGGCTTTACGCGGTAGGAGAAAACACCGCGCAGTTTACTGACTTTAAATGCGAATATACAAGCTGAAAGAAGGATAATGTCATGTTTTTTCAAAAAGATATCGAAACCATGCCGAGGGCGGAAATAGAAAAGCTCCAGCTTGAAAAGCTGAAGTACATGACCAAATATTGCTACGACAATGTTCCGCTGTACAAAAGGAAATTCGACGAGGCGGGATTTGACTGCTCCAAGCTCAAAACGCTTTCGGACATCAAATACATACCGTTCACCACCAAGGCGGATTTTCGCGACAACTACCCGTTCGGAATGTTTGCCGTGCCGCTCAAAAAGGTCACCCGTCTGCACGCGTCCTCCGGCACTACGGGAAAGCCTACCGTTGTAGGCTATACCGCAAACGACCTTGATATGTGGTCGGACTGCATGGCGAGGATAGTTACGGCGGCGGGCGCTACCGATGAGGACATCGTTCAAATTTCGTTCGGTTACGGTCTGTTCACCGGCGCGTTGGGGCTGCATTACGGACTTGAAAAAATAGGCGCGACGGTGGTTCCCTGCTCCTCCGGCAATACCGAAAAGCAGATCATGCTGATGAAGGACTTCGGCACGACCGCTCTGGTGTCCACTCCGTCCTATGCGCTGCATATCGGCGAAATGGCGCAGGAGCTGGGTTATACCGCCGACGACATAAAGCTGCGGCTGGGACTTTTCGGCTCGGAGGGCTGCACCGCCGAAATGAGGGCTCAGGTGGAAGAACGTCTGCATCTTCTCGCCACCGATAACTACGGCATGAGCGAGCTTATAGGTCCGGGCGTATCCGGCGAATGTCATCTGCGCTGCGGTCTGCACTTCAACGAGGATCACTTCCTGCCGGAGATAATCGACCCCGAAAGCGGAGAGATCCTGCCGGAGGGAGAAAAAGGAGAGCTGGTCGTGACCACGCTTTCCAAGGAGGCGCTCCCCGTACTCAGATACCGCACCAAGGACATCACCTCGATCACCTACGAAAAATGTGAATGCGGGCGCACACATGCGCGTATGGCAAAAACCACCGGACGCACCGACGATATGCTGAAAATACGCGGCGTTAACGTCTTCCCCTCCCAGATAGAAAGCGTCATCATGACAATAAAGGAGGTCGCTCCGCATTACCAGATAGTCGTCACCCGCGAGGGCAGCCACGACGCTTTGGAGGTAAAGTGCGAGATAGCCGACGAAAGCCTGTTGGAGAGCTTTTCCGCTCTGGAAGCGCTGAGAAAGAAAGTCGATCACGATTTAAAGACCGTACTGGGCATTTCGGTCAAGGTATCTTTGGTAGAGCCGAAAACGATACAGCGTTTTCAGGGCAAGGCGCAAAGAGTTATCGACCTTAGAAACAAGTGAAATACTGACGGCGCGTCGGGTGTTTTCGCCATATCGGCGGCACGACTTGACAACGGACTTATTTCATGCTAAAATAATAAATGCGGGGTCGGTATTCCGTCCCCGCGTTGATATGCGCCCGTAGCTCAGCTGGATAGAGCAATAGCCTCCGACGCTATGTGCCGTGGGTTCGAATCCCGTCGGGCGTACCAAATGGAATATCCTCTTAAACCGCATGAATAAAGGGTTTAAGAGGATATTTTTATTTTTGTTTTTATGTCGTTTTGGGCGGAAAATCTCTTAAAATTTCCGTTTTTTACGAAAATATGCCTGTCAAATTCATGTCATAAGAATAACGATATAAATTACATCGGCAAAAGCCGATAATGATAAAAGGCGTCTGAAAAATCAGACGCTTGTCTGAAAAATCAGACGCTTGTCTGAAAAATCAGACGCTTGTCTGAAAAATCAGACGCTTTTTATAATCTATTTCGTCTCGCCGAAAATACTGCGCATTGAATTTTCAGTCACTACCCATTGCTTGCCGAATTTTTTTATATCGATATTTTCTACTAATCTGCCGTTAGACACAGCCTTGCGTAAAGTACTGTCGTCTATATGCCACCTTTCGGCAGCTTCGGCAAACGACATTAAACCCTCAAACGGGGATATATACGGCTCGGAGTTTTCCCACAGCTCATACTCGGATATGTCTATGTCCTCATTCCACGCTACGCCGCAGCCGCCGCAATCCACCTTGACCAGTTGGAACAAATCGGGATTTTCTAATTCTTGATACCAGTCAAACTGCGAGAACAGCCGCTTTACATCATAACGCTTTATTATACCGTTAGTAAAAACAACGATTATATTTAAGTCGCTTGTCGGATAAACGGCTTTTACCTTGATTTTTTCCATGGTCGCGCCTCCTTTATAACTGCCATCTCATTCAAGAGGCGGAAGTTTTTTCAAAGTTTTGGTTTCCCACATTTCAGCGATTTCATCTTTATGAAGCGACCACCACTCTTTTATCATTTTCTGAGCTCTTAAAGGTAAGTCGCCTTCAAGCATTTCGCCGTCTTCAATGGATATTTCGGCATTGTACTCTCCGCAGACCGCGTGAAAATGCGGCGGATTGTGCTCTCTTGTAAGGAATATCTTTATCACTATTCCGTAAAACCTTGTAATTTCAGGCACCGTTCCTCACCTCTTTCAGAATATATTATATCACGGTACCGTGAATTTATCAACATTATATTTAAAAAAATTATGCACAAATTTCTTTGCGAATATTTGTGCATATCGGTATATTGTTTTTCCGAAAATACCTGTCCTGTTCGGAAATACCTCAAAATCAACAGATACCCTCCCTGCCGCTACTCGGCGCAAAATAACTCAAACGGTGAAAAATCACCGAGCAGCCGCTTATCGACCTGTTCGAGCGTGGGCTTGTCCATCGACTTTATCGTTTCGATAAATTCTTCGGTCAAGCCTTTTTCGTGGGCGTAAATTCCTATTATCACGCGGGTGTTTATATCTTCGCAGGACATCGGTTCACCGCTCTCGCAAGGCAGATTTTTCACCAGATCAAACAGTTCGCGCTCTTTTTCGGTAATCATTTTACTTCCTTTCTCCGTGCAGTTTGTGATTATTTTACTAATTATACCACTTTTTTCCACAGATTTCAAGTACCCTCGGCGCTGATTTTTGCAGATTTTCCGACAGGCAAAGCGTTTGCGGTCCTTTCAATATTTGCCGAGAAAGACCCGTTTTACGCTTACCGAATTTTTTTGAAATAAAGAAGAGTAAATTTAAAAAAACTATTGAATGTATTTCCGAAAAGTGGTATACTTAATGTATGAATGTACCAAAATCAAACCTTGAGTTCATCGACATCGGCGGCGTAAAAATAGAGCACACGGCTGTGCTTGCTCCGATGGCGTCGGTGGCGGATCATGCTTTTCGCCTCATATGCAGGAATTTCGGCGCTGCCGCCGTCACAAGCGAAATGGTCAGCGCAAAGGGTATCTGCTACGGCGACAAAAAGAGCGCGGAGCTGCTTGCCGTAACGGATACGGAACGTCCCATGGCAGTACAGCTTTTCGGCAGCGAGCCGGATTTCATGGCAAAAGCCGCAATACAGGCTGCGGCGCGCCGTCCCGATATAATAGATATAAACTGCGGCTGTCCCGTTCCCAAGGTAACGGGTATCGGCGCAGGCTCGGCTTTGATGAAGGACGTCGAGCTGCTCGGCAGGATAGTAAAGGCGGTTGTGAACGCTGTCGATATACCCGTAACGGTAAAGATAAGGCGCGGTTGGTCGCTTTCTTCCGAAAACGCGGTGGAGGCGGCTCAGGCGGCGGAGCAAAACGGCGCTGCGGCCGTAACGGTCCATGCGCGCACCAAAGAACAGCTTTACAGCGGAAAAGCCGACCTTGAAACGATAGCCAAAGTCAAGCGTGCGGTGAACATTCCTGTCATAGGAAACGGGGACGTTGACAGCGCGGAAGCTGCGAAAGCCATGTACGACGCTACCGGCTGCGACCTTATAATGGTAGGCAGAGCGGCTTGCGGCAGACCGTGGATATTCAGCCAAATAAAAAGCTATCTTACCGACGGTACGGTCATACCCGAACCCGAAACAAACGAGCAGTTGGATATAATGATCTCTCATATCGAGCTGTTGGTAAAGGACAAGGGCGAATATATAGGAATGAAAGAAGCGAGAAAGCACGCCGCGTGGTATCTCAAGGGCAAAAAGAACGCCACGGAGTACCGCCGTATGTGCGGAACGCTCTCCTCTCTCGGCGACCTTTACGGGCTGGTAAAACGCGTCCGAGAGGAAAATCCGTAAAGCAAAAAGGATAACGTAATGAAAAATATAAAGTACAAACTGAAATCGGTAACGGCTTTTGAAATAGCCGACGACGAGCTTATCAAAAACTTTTGCCGACTGTCCGACGGCGACCTCGGCGTTGCCGTTGAAGCATACACGGCGATAACAAACAGGCTGCTGACGGAAAACAAGACCCTCGCCGATTATCTCTGTGAGCTTTTGACCTACAGCGAAAGTCCTCTTATCGAAAGCTGTCTTAACGGCGGGAACGAAAACGCGATGTACGCGATAGAATACGATATTTCGGTGATTAGGGAGCTGGCGGCGTTTTCCGCGCACAAAGTAAAGGATTATCTTTTTGAAAAGTTCAGCGAGAATTTTATTTTCTCGCTGCCGGAATATGTATGCGGCGGATTTGACAAAAACGCCGAATATTTTATCGACCATGTGCGCAGGTTCGGTTCGGGGATATACGCAAAATACAAGGCGTTCGTCTTTGAAAACGGCAAGCCCTGCCCTATCGAAAATCCCGATACCATACGTTTATCGGAGCTTAAAAAGTACGAGGCGCAGCGTCAGCGGATAATCGAAAACACCCGTGCTTTTATCGCGGGGCAGCCCGCGGACAACGCGCTGCTTTACGGCGACAGAGGAACGGGAAAATCCTCGACGGTAAAGGCTTTGCTTAACGAATACGAAACTTTGAGGATAATACAGCTGGATAAAAACGACGTGGGCGACATTCCGTCGATATACCAAGCCGTCAAGAACAGCCCGCTGAAGTTCATTATCTTTATCGACGACCTGTCGTTCGGTGAAAACGACGCGGGATTCGGAACGCTGAAAAAGGTCTTGGAGGGCTCTCTATGCGTAAAGCCTGCCAACACGCTCATATATGCCACCACGAACCGCCGCCACCTTATCAAGGAAACGGAAAGCAGCCGTACCGGTGACAACGTACATCTTGCGGACGAAATAGACGAAAGCGTATCGCTGTCCGACCGTTTCGGTCTGTTCGTAACGTTCCTTGCTCCGGGGCGCGAGGATTATCTGGAGATAGTACACGGTATCGCACAGGACAGAGGAATTATCATAGACAAGGACAAGCTGTACAGATGCGCGGAGCGATTTGCGCTAAGGCGGAACAGCCGTTCTCCCAGAACGGCGCGGCAGTTTGTTGACAGCATACAGTCCAAAATCGCCTTGGGCATAGACATTGAGTGAGGTATCCCGATAAATGAAGAAGATCCTTTTATGTGCCCTTTTTTTGGCAGGCAGTTTGCTGCTGAGCGGCTGTGACAAGATAGTGCTGGTGCCGGGTCAGTCCTCCGGCAGCATTTCCGAAAACAAAAACACGGTATCAAACGATATAAACGATTACCCCGTGATACTTAACGGCACGGAAATAACCGCGTCGCCCGAAACCGTCATTTCCCTTACTCCGGCTTATACCGAGATACTTTTTGAAATGGGATACGGCGACCGACTTATAGCGGTAAGCGACTACTGCGACTATCCCGAAAACGTAAAAGAGCTCCCCAAGGTATCCAGCAGCACCGACCCCGATATAGACAAGATATCCGAGTTAAAGCCGGATCTGCTCATAACCGGCACGCCCATCGTAACAAAGGATAAAGCGGCGTTGGAATCGCTCGGCATAAAGGTGCTTACCGTACCCTCCCCCACTTCGCTTGGGCAGCTTGAAAGCATATACAAGCTGTTCGGGCTGGCATTTGACGGAATGTTCATAGGAGAAGATAAAGGTGAACAAGCATACGGCGCTATACAAAGCTCCGTCGAAAAGCTGAAAGATATGCCTAAGATAAAGTTTGTTTATATAACGGCGGCTCTTTCCCCCGCCGGCGGCAACACCTTTGAAAGCTCCGTGCTGAGCCTGTTCGGAGAAAACGCCGCCAAGGACGGCACAGCCTACGATTATCCCGCCGAAAGCCTTGCCGAGTCCGAGATAGACGTCGTTTTCCTCAACGACGAATACTCTATCGATAATTTGAAAAAAAACAAGGTGTACTCCGATCTTGAGGCGGTAAAGGAAGAACGCGTCATCACTCTGAACAACAAGTATTTCGAGCGTCCGAGCGCAAGACTTGCCGAGCTTATCGAAAGCATTGCCGAGGAGCTGAGCGGCGACAAATACGCCGTCGGTCAGGAAAATTCCTCCGAGGCGGAAGTTCAAAGTCAAACCTCCGTGGCGGACGAGGAAGCCGAACCGAGCGAATAAAACCGCAAAAACGGCAGTTATGCCGCAACAGATAAACAAGAAAAGGAAGGAAACAGTTTAGTATGAAATGGACAGGACTTAACGACCTGAGAGAAAGCTATCTGAAATTTTTTGAAAGCAAGGGACATCTTATCATGCCGTCCGCGCCGCTTGTGCCGCAGGGCGACAACTCCGTGCTGCTTATCAACGCGGGCATGACTCCGTTGAAAAAATATTTTCAGGGACTGGAAGAACCGCCCCGCCACAGAGTCACCACCTGTCAGAAATGTATAAGGACTCCCGATATAGAAAACGTCGGAAAGACCGCAAGGCACGGCACATATTTTGAAATGCTCGGCAATTTCTCGTTCGGGGATTATTTTAAGACCGAAGCCATCGACTGGGCTTGGGAATATCTTACCAAGGTATTGGAGATACCTGAGGACAGGCTGTGGGTCACGATATACGAGGAGGACGACGAAGCCGGAGAGATATGGGCTAACAATATCGGCGTTCCCCGTGACCGTATCATAAAGCTGGGCAAGAAGGATAATTTCTGGGAGCACGGAAGCGGACCTTGCGGACCTTGCTCCGAAATACATTTTGACCGCGGTGAAAAATACGGTCCGTTTGAAAATTTCGAGCAGGCGGGAGAAAGCGACCGCATAATAGAGATATGGAATCTTGTATTTACGCAGTTTGACAACGACGGAAACGGCAATTACACTCAGCTTGCCACCAAGAACATCGACACCGGCATGGGACTGGAGCGTCTGGCGTGCGTTATGCAGGACGTGGACAACCTGTTCGAGGTCGACACCATCAAGAGCATAATAACCGAGATCTGCCGTATCGCAGGAGTAAAATACCATGACGACCCGCAGTCGGACATTTCGATAAGAGTTATAACCGACCATATCCGTTCCTCGACCTTTATTACGGGCGACGGTATACGTCCTTCCAACGAGGGGCGCGGATATGTTTTGAGAAGGCTTATCCGCCGTGCCGCAAGACACGGCAGACTGCTTGGGATAAACCGCCCGTTCCTCTACGAGATATGTGATTCGGTCATCGACGAAAACAAATGCGCATATCCGGAGCTTGAGGAAAAGCGCGAGTATATCAAAAAAGTTATACGCACGGAAGAAGAGAGCTTTGCCAAGACGGTGGAAAAGGGTATGCAGATACTGGACGAGTTCATAAAGGAAATGTCGGCTCAGGAGCGGTCACATCCCGTGCTGAGCGGTGAAAATCTTTTCAAGCTGCATGACACCTACGGTTTCCCCATCGACCTTACCCGCGAGATACTTGCGGAACGCAGTATCGGCATAGACGAGGAAAAATTCATGGAGCTTATGAACGAGCAGCGCGCAAAGGCGCGTTCAAATCAGGCGTTCAAGGGCGGCTGGGACGAGGCGGCGGCGGACGCTCTGAGTTCGTTGGTGACGGAATTTGTCGGATATGACAGGTTGGAATGTGACGGCACGCTGACCGCTATACTTAAAGACGGCGCGTCGGTAGATAACTGCACCGAGGGCGACGACGTAAGCGTGATACTGGACGTTACACCGTTCTACGCCGAAAGCGGCGGACAGGTGGGAGACTGCGGAAGTATCACCGCGGGCGACAGCGTGCTGAACGTCATAGATACAAAGAAAACTCCCGCAGGACAGCATATATGCTACTGCCATGTTGAAAGCGGCAGCTTTTACGTTGACGATAAGGTCAAAGCGGCCGTGAACCGCGAAAAGCGCGAAGCCACCATGAGAAACCACACCTGCGCGCACCTTTTGCAAGCCGCGCTCAGAAAGGTACTGGGTGATCATGTTCATCAGGCGGGCTCGTATGTAGATCCGTACAGATGCCGTTTCGATTTCAGCCATTTCAGCGCCATGACTCCGCAGGAGCTGGAGCAGACCGAAAAGCTGGTAAATGAGGAGATACTCAAAGGCTCTCCCGTTATCACCGAGCAGCTCCCGATAGAGGAGGCTCGCAAAAAGGGCGCGATGGCGTTGTTTGGCGAGAAGTACGGAGATATAGTAAGAGTGGTGCAGGCGGGAGATTTTTCCACCGAATTTTGCGGAGGCACGCACCTTGACAACACGGCTAAAGCGGGACTGTTCAAGATAATATCCGAATCGTCCGTTTCCTCCGGCGTAAGGCGTATAGAAGCGGTAACGGGCTACGGCGTTCTGGAAACGCTCGACCAGTCAAGAGCTTTGGTGGGAGGAGCGGCGCAAATGCTGAAGCTCTCCAACCCCTCCGCCCTGCTGCAAAAATGCGAAAACCTTATGTCCGAAATGCGCACCATGCAAAACGAGATAGACCGACTCAACCGACTGATCTCCGCAAGTCAGCTCAAGGCGATATTGGACAATCCTAAGGAGATAAACGGCATAAAGCTGTATTCCGCTATGCTGACAGGCGTTACCGGCGATTCACTCAGAAAAGCCGGCGACGAGATAAAGAATATCGGCGGAGCATATGTCGCGCTGCTTGCCGGTACAGACGGAAGCAAGGGCAATTTCCTCTGCGTATGCGGTCAGGAGGCTATAGATAAAGGCGCGCACGCGGGCAGGATAGTTAAGGAAATATCCGCGATAGCGGGCGGCAAGGGCGGCGGACGTCCCGACAACGCTATGGCGGGGATAGCCGACCTTACGAAGATCGACGAGGCGCTTATGGCGCTCGACGATACGGTAAGCTCGATGCTGAAATAATTATTGAGAGGTACAAAGCTATGGACTGCTTATTCTGTAAAATTATCAACGGAGAGATCCCCTCTTCAAAAGTTTATGAAAGTGAAAACGTGCTGGCGTTCAAGGATATAAACCCCATGGCGCCCGTGCATATACTTATAATCCCCAAAAAACACACCGACGGTGCGAACACCTTGGACGAAAGCAACGTCGGTGTAATAAGCGAGATAATGCTCACCGCCCGCAAACTTGCCGAAGAAAACGGTCTTGAGGACGGGTGGCGTCTTGTGACCAACGTCGGAGAACACGGAGGTCAAACGGTAAAGCATTTGCATTTTCATCTTCTCGGCGGTAAAAAGCTGAATACCGAGCTTGCCTGAGAGGTAGATAATATGAGGCAAAAATTAGCTGTCGCAGGTTTTTCATATCTATGCGCAATGGTTTTTGCCTCTGTTTTTCTTGTATCCCAAGCGGTTTGCTTTATCGCCGCGGCGGTGCTGCTCGCGGTATTCATAATATCGGTAAAGCTGAAAAAGCAAACGCCGAGCATAGCGTCGATATTTGCGGCGATAGGGATATTGCTGTTTTCCGCGGCATACTTCCCTCTTATCGCACAACGCTCGCTCGCCGACGGGAATATTTATTCCGCAGACGCTTTGATAATAGACAAACGCTCCTTGGGAAACGATATAAGCAGCTATATCCTTAAAGCGGACATTGACGGAACGCCGGTGTCTTTCCTTATGTTTGCGGACGACGCCGATGTAAAAAGCGGCGACCGCGTGAGCTGCGACGTCAAGTTTTCCGAGGTGGAAAACAGCACGGCTTTCTCAAGCGGCGGATACTGTCTTTCCCAAGGGATAGTGCTGAACGCCTCGCTCAGGAGCGAGCCGGTTTATCAAAAAAACGACGAATTTTCGCTTACCCGCGTTATATTTGAATACCGCGACTATATCTCGGAGCGCATTTCCCTTTTGCAGCCGAGCGACGGCGGCTCTTTGATGAAAGCGATATTCCTGGGTGATAAAAGCGGGCTTTCCGCCGTGGACAAGTACAATATCAAGGCGGCGGGCGCGGCGCATCTTACCGCCGTTTCGGGTATGCACCTATCGCTTATCGTACATATTTTCGCCGCGCTGCTAATGCTGCTCGGACTCGGGAAAGCGCCGACAGTAAGGACGATACTCACGACGGCGGTCATCGCCGTATTTATGATATTCTTCGGGGCGTCCGCCTCTGTCCTGCGGGCAGGGCTTATGCTGCTGATACATTACTGCGGTCAGCTCTTTTTCCGAAAGAGCGCCTGCCTTAATTCTATAGGCGCGGCGCTGGTGATAATACTTACCGTCGATCCTCTCGCCTGTCTTGACGCGGGTCTTATCTTTTCCGCGCTTACCACGGTCGGCGCGGGAGCGGTCGCTCCGCTTTTATCAAAGCGGATATGCTCCGCAGTAAAAGCGGGGCCTGTTATCGCCGCCGCGTCCGACTGTCTGTGCTGCAGCGTCTGCGCGTCGCTTTTCGCGCTTCCCCTCTCGGCGATATACTTTGAAATGATACCGATATACGGAATAGCGGTATCCGTTGCGGTGATACCTTTCTTTACCGTAAGCCTTATTTTCCTGCTGCTGTTCGCAATTACCGGCGGCGTGTTTGATTTTCTGCTTATCCCCGCGCAAGTGTGCTGCGAGGTCATGGAGCGGGTGTTCTCCCTTGCCGCAGGGCTGCCGTTTTCGCATTTCAACTGCGGAGGAGTCGCCGAAAAGTTTGCCTTTGCCGCGGGAGCGGCGGCGGTGCTGGCGGTTTATCTTTTCACGCAAAAGCCGAGGACTGCCGCTGTCGCATCAGTGTGCGGCGCCGCAGCAGTGATAGTTATAACAAGCTGTATCATAAAAACGACAACATATAACGGAGTGAGGATAAGACCCTACTCCGACGGCGAAAACGGCTGTATACTCATCGAAAGCCGAGAATACAGCGGCGCGGTGGTGTACGGAGGCGGCGAGACCATATCCCAACTGCTTTTCGCCGCAATGCAAAGCGATAACATAAGAAAGCTTGATTTTATCCATATAGCGAATGACGGCAGCAATTCCGAACAGGCATACATTGAGGATTATATAGATATCACCGATAATTTCATATTTTCTGATATGAGTGAACATTTGGAATATGATAACGCGCTGTTTATCTTTGTGCCGAATTTCTTCAGCGCCGTGATAAACGGAAAGACCGTAAGTTTTTCCTCCGCCGCCATGCAAAACGACGCGGATATAAAGTTTTGTTACGGCAGCACCAAGCCCGCCGAGGATCTGTCGGGTCGCTGTTTTTGCTTTGATAAAAGGCAAATGCCGCAATATACGGACGATATAAACCTTTACTATGAGGAAACATATATAGAGATCTCCCGCGACGGCGGGACGGTGATAAAAGGAGGAGGAGATGTGAATGACTGCCGATGAAAAAAAGCTGTCAACCGAGCTTAAAAGCGGGATAATACAGTGCTGCTATTACTTCTGCGGCGAGGAAGTGTTTCTCACCGACACATACACCCGACGTATCATCTCCAAGACCGTGGGAAAAAACGCCGACAACATCAATCTGGTCAAATTTTCCGAAACGTTTACCACCGATCAGCTTGCGGACAGCATAGAAAGCCTTCCGTTTTTTGCCGAGCATAAGCTGATCCTGATAAAGGATTTTGACTGCGAAAAATTTACCGATGAGGAATGTGATACGATAACGGAGCTTCTTTCAAACGTACCCGACGAATGTACAGTGGTATTTTCTCAGACGGGTATCCCGCAGGAGCTTTTGGCAAAAAAGCGCGCAAAAAGTTTCATAGATAAGCTGTCTAAGCAAAAAAACGCATATGTATGCCGATTTTCCGCGCTAAGCTCCTCAAAAATCGCGGAGTTTATCATTAAAAAGGCCGCGAAAAGCAACTGCACGATAAGCCGCCGAAATGCGGAGGAGCTGGCGGAAATGACTTTAAACAGTCTTACGGCGTGTTCCGCCGAGGTAGAAAAGCTGTGCAGCTATGTCGGCAGCGGAGAAATAACCGCCGAGGCGATAAACAAGCTGGTAATGCGGCTGCCCGACGCAAAAGCATATTCAATAGGTACCGCGATAGCCAAGCGCGATAAAAAGCAGGCTTTCATGCTGCTGGACGATCTGTATTCTCAAAGGGTCGAGCCTGTCATAATACTTTCTTCCCTTTCGGGCGCGTATATTGATTTTTACCGAGCGTCCTGCGCCAAAAAGTCCGGCAAAACGCCGAACGAGGTCGCGGCGGACTTTTCCTATCCGAAAAACCGCGCTTTTTTGGTAGGCAAAGCGTTTTCCGCCGTATCGGGAATGTCGACCGAAAGCATAAAAAAATGTATAAAACTGCTTAAAGACGCGGATCTTTCGCTCAAATCGACCGGCGCGGACAGCCGCACGGTACTGGAAAAAACTATAGCGGGGCTGTTGATGTATGCCTGACGAACGCATTACCGTAAAACAAGCCGTGATAGTCGAGGGAAAATACGATAAAGCGCGGCTGTCGCAGGTGCTGGACGCGCTGATAATCACTACCGACGGTTTCGGTGTATTTAAGGACAAGGAAAAAAGAGAGCTTATACGTTCTCTTGCGAACGGAGTGGGAATAATCATACTCACCGACAGCGATACCGCCGGATTCAGGATACGAAACCACATAAGGGGCTTTGTACAGGGCGGAAAGGTCACGAACATCTACATTCCGCAGATATCCGGCAAGGAGCGCCGAAAAGAGCGTCCCTCGGCGGAGGGCTTTATCGGCGTTGAGGGAATGGAGCTTTCGGTGCTAAAGGACGCTTTCGGCGCTGCGGGAGTTTCCGCCTGCGTCGAAAAAAACGAGGATTTCCTTGATATTGCGCGAATGTACGACGACGGGCTTATCGGTACCGCGGGGGCGGCTGTGCGGCGCAGAGAGCTGCTGGCGGCTCTGGAGCTGCCGAAATGCCTAAGCACAAAAGCCGCCGTTGAAATAATAAACCGCCTTTACAGCGAAGAACGTTACGAGGCGGCGCTCGCCGAGATAAAGCAAAGCGAGGTTCTTTAAAAACACATATCGCGGGGCAGCTAGCCCCTGCCGTAATTATCCTGCATAGAAAGGAAAAGCAACATGGTCTTTTCTACACCGGTGTTTTTGTATGTATTTTTGCCGCTGGTGCTTTTACTGTACTACATTTCACCTACCCGATCAAAAAATTTCATAATCCTTATAAGCGGGCTGCTTTTTTATTCCTGGGGAGAGCCGGTATATGTCGTTGTAATGGTGCTGTCCACCATGATAGACTACTTTGCGGGGCTTATAATGAACAAATTCGAGGGGAGAAAGCTGCCGCGCCGTATCTGCCTTATCGTTTCTATCTGTATGAACGTCGGACTTCTCGGAATCTTCAAATACGGAGGTTTCATCTTTGACAACATAAACGCAATATTCGGCACGAACATAGATATAAGCAGGATGTACATTTTCGGGATAGACTACCTGCCGATGGACTTACTGCCTATAGGTATCAGCTTTTTCACTTTCCAGTCCATGTCCTATACCATCGACCTTTATCTCGGAAACGTAAAGGTGCAGAAAAATCCCGTCACCTTTGCCGCTTTCGTTACGCTGTTCCCGCAGATAGTCGCGGGTCCGATAGTAAAATACAACGACGTCGCGGCGGAGCTTGAGGACCGCTCGATAACGCTGGACTTGGTATACGACGGCATAGTCAAATTTATAGTGGGGCTGTCCAAAAAGGTGCTGATAGCCAACAGCATAGGCTCGCTGTGGACGGCGGTCAAGATGAGCGATTTCGGCGAATTATCGGTGCTTGGCGCGTGGCTGGGAATACTCGCGTTCACTTTCCAGATATATTTTGACTTTTCGGGCTACTCCGATATGGCGGTCGGACTGGGAAAGATAATGGGCTTCAACTTCCCGAAAAACTTCGATTATCCATATATGTCAAAAAGCATAAGCGAATTTTGGCGAAGATGGCATATCACGCTGGGCTCGTGGTTTCGCTCTTATATTTATATCCCGCTCGGAGGAAATCGCAAGGGGCTCGGCAGAACGGTGTTCAATCTTGCGGTGGTCTGGGTCATCACCGGTATATGGCACGGAGCGAGCTGGAATTTCGTACTGTGGGGCACATTGTACGGAGTCGTGATAATCTGCGAAAGGCTGTTTTTGAAAAAGCTGCTGGATAAACTGCCCGCGGCGATAGACTGTATATATACGATGCTTTTGGTCATCTTGGGATGGGTACTTTTCGATACGCCCGATTTGCCGTCGGCAGGCGCGTATATCGCCGCCATGTTCGGCGGTACGGGGATACTTGTCGACGACGCGGCGCTGTACCACCTGACAAATTACGGAATAATATTCATTATATGTATCATCGGGTGTACCGACCTGCCGCAGCGCGCATTTAAGGCTTTAAGGAAAAAATTCACCACGTTTGTGAACTATTCCGGCACGGCGGTCATGATAGCTATGCTTTTGCTTTGCACCGCATACCTTGTTGACGAGACCTACAATCCGTTTTTGTACTTTAATTTCTAAAAAGGAGGGCGAAAAATGAATAATGCGAAACAGCCGACGGAAAAAGCCGAGCCGCTGACAGAGCAGGAAACAATATCCGATATGCCCTCTCCCGACGAAAGCGGCGATACCTCCGCGGTTCAGCCGACCGAGAAAAAGCGGTTTTTAAATTATAAGCTGCTTACCGTTATACTGATTGCGGCTATTTTGATAATACTCCCCGTTACCACCTTGATAAAGGCTGTCGGTATGCCCGACGGTACGTTCAGCGAAACGGAAAACCGCTATCTTGCCGATTTTCCCGAATTGAATATGGACAGCATTTTAACGGAAGATTTTATGGAGGGGTTTGAGGATTATTTTTCCGACAGATTTATCCTGCGTGAGGATTGGATAAACCTTAAAAACAACGTTGACCGACTGCTCGGAAAGACCGAGATAAAGGATATCTTTACCGCCGACGGCAGAATGATGGAGGCTTGGAAGGGCTGGGACGAAAAAAGCGTAAATGAAAATTTAGACGCTATGAGCGCCTTTGCCGAAAGCCATGTTGGGAAAAATCAAAAGGTGTACCTCATGCTCTCCCCTAACGCGCAGGAAATATACAAGGAAACCCTGCCGCCGTTTTGCGGGGCTGCCGACCAGAAAGCGTTCATAGATATGTGCGGGAAATACTCCGAATACGTCACCCCCGTCGGGATATACAACATTCTTTCCGCCGAAAGGGACAAATATATCTTTTACCGTACCGACCACCATTGGACGAGCTTGGGGGCTTTCTTTGCGTACACCGAAGCCGGTAAGATAATGGGCTTTGAGCCTTACGGCATAGACTATTTCAACATAGAACACGCGTCGGACGATTTTAGAGGCACTCTGTATTCCCAGACCTTGGACGGCGGCATAAAACCGGATATTATAGATTTTTACATTCCCTCCGACGGAAGCCAAAAGTTGAAAATGACGGTCTTTGACGGAGAAGAAAGCACGGAATACAACAGTCTTTACTTTAGGGAATACCTTGATAAGAAGGATAAATACTCCAGCTTTCTGGGGTTGAACGTCCCGATGCTGACTATCGAAAGCGAGCTGAGCGAGGACGCCGACAAAGGCTCGCTGCTGATATTCAGGGACAGCTACGCAAATTCGCTTATCCCCTTTTTGGTAAACCACTACAGCAAAATTACCGTGCTGGATCTCAGATATATCAATACGAAGTTTAAGGACCTGGGCATTGATACAAATTCATACAGCGCCGTGCTTTTTGCATACAACACCATAACATTCAGCGAGGACACCAACATAAGAAAGCTGACGTATCTGGACGGGCTGGACGATTGACAACGGAAATGTTTTTTGATATACTCGGATTATGAAAAAAATATGTATTTTTGCCGCGATATGCACGGTGCTGTTTTTGTCGGGCTGCAAATCTGATATTATCCCGCGCTCATACAGTATGTTCTGCTTTGACACCTATATAACGTTTACCTTATACGAAACAGACGGCGCTCACAGCGACGCGGAAATAACCGACAGCTGCAAGCAGTTGCTGCAAGAGCTCGAAAACAGGTTGTCGTCGCATTTTGAAAACAGCCTTATAAGCCAAATAAACCGAAACGCGTTCAAGCAGCCGGTCAAAGCGGACAGGGACACCTTTGAGCTTATCTCAAGGTGCGTCGAGATATCCCGCGAGAGCGACGGTGCGTTTGATATAACCTTGGGCGAGATCTCGCGCTTGTGGGGATTTTCCGACAGCGACGGCACAGCGGATCGTCCCGATACGGACAAGATAAAAGCGCTTGCCGGCAAGCGAAATTACGAAAACATAATACTTGACGAGGACGAGTTGACGGTAGGATTTGCCGAGGACGGATTTTCGCTGGATCTGGGCGCCGCCGCAAAGGGCTGGGCGCTCGGAAAGCTGAAAGACGAAATGCTTTCTTTGGGTACGAAAAGCGCGGTCATAGACTTTGGGGGAAATATACAGACGATAGGCTCTGCTCCTCCCGAAGCGGAGCATTGGGGAGTCGCCGTCAGCGCCGACGAAACAAATTCCGCCATAGGGCGGTTATCCGTAAACGAGAGTTGTATATCCACCTCCAACGCTTCGCGAAGATATGTGGAATATGACGGCGTAAGGTATCATCACATAATCGACGGCAGCACGGGTTTCCCCGCGCAAAACGATATAAAGAGCGTGACCGTCGTATGCGACGACGGGCTTAAAGCCGACGCGCTGTCTACGGCGTTTTTTGTAGCGGGCAGCGAAAAAGCGATTGCGCTTTGCGGCAAATACGAAAACGTATACGCCGTTATCACCCTGAACGACGGCAGCATAAGGCTTTCCGACGGAGCGGAAAAGATATTTACACAATGAAACAAAAGACCGTAAAAATAATATTGACCTTGTTCATAGCGGTAACGGCGGTTTTATCAGCCGCTGCCGTGTACTTTATCTATTTTACGGATAACGCGGCGAAACGGGTAAATATCTACAGCGAGGGTGTAAAGGTCCGCACCGTCGTGCTTTCCGACGATGACGACTACAGCTTTGAGATAGTCAACAGCGCCGGAGGGAAAAACACAGTCACGGTAAAGGACGGCATGATAAGCGTTTCCGACGCTGACTGTCCCGACCGCGTTTGCGTGAATACCGCGGCTATCAAAAACGACCCGCACCCCATAATATGCGTGCCGAACAAACTGATAATTTCCGTCGAGGGAGCATACAGTCCATGAAATATTCGGTAAAAAAGCTATGCTGCGCGGCGATGTTCACGGCCGTGTCGCTGATACTGTTTGTCGTGGAAAGCGGATTTCCTCCGATAGTGCCGATACCCGGCGTTAAAATAGGGCTTGCCTATCTTCCGATAATGCTGGTGCTGTTTATCAAAGGAAGCTGGGATGCGTTCGACGGGATACTTATACTCACCGCAAGGGTACTGCTGAGCGCGCTTATCACCGGCAACCCCACGGCGCTGCTTTTCAGCGTGAGCGGCGCGATACTCGCGGCTGCGGTCATGTGCCTTATAAGGCGGCTCATAACCGACAGCTCCGCCGTTTTGTTTGCGGGGCCTTTGGCGGCTGCCGCGCACAACATAGGGCAGATCGCGGCGGCGGCGCTTATATACGGAGCGGGAGTGTGGACGTTTATCCCGATACTTTTGCTTTCGGGATTTTTGAGCGGGCTGTTCGGCGGGATAATTATATTCCTGCTGATACGAAAGCCTATAAAGCCCATCACCGCGGTCAAAAATATATAAAACGCCCGCGAAACACTTAAAATAAAGAAGGTACGCTATGGAAAAGGAAAAAATTGCCAGAATAAACTATCTTGCCGCGCAGTCGCGCATACGGGAGCTTTCTATGGAAGAAAAAGCCGAGCAGACCGCGCTGAGGAACGAATATCGCGCACAGTTCAAGCAAAGCCTTATGTCCGAGCTGGACAGAGTTTATATAAAAGACGAGAAAGGAGTTCAGCATAAGCTGATAAAGGATAATGGAGGATCCGATACTTAAAAAAGCAATTTCTCTTTTTGAAAGAAGCGGCAAGATAAGGATAATATCAGATGAAAAATTCAATGTAAAATGGAACAGCCGCGAATACGACGAAAATCAGGTAGTTTTTTCGGACATTTCCGGCAAAACTCCGACAAACGGCATGATATGCCCCGTTTACATCAAGGGTCACTGCTGCAACGCGGAATGTACTGTCGTAAATATAGACGGTACGAAAATATACACCTGGACGGTAAAGGACAACGCCGACCTGGTTTTTCATATAGGATATAAAAACACCTTTAAACAGCTTTCCTATCTTATAGAATGCGGCAAGCAAAACATAAACGAACTTAACGAGTTCTCCTCCGAATTGCCGTCCGGCGCTCGTGAAAAGCATCACATGATATGCAGCGACACCCTGCGTATGTTTGAGGTGCTGGACAAAATGGCGATGATATTTTTCAATGAATCCACGGAGGAAAGAGTCATACCCATATACGGGGAAGTTTCGGACGTTACCTGCGCGTGCAACCGATTTATAGGAAAATATCGGCGTTCGATACAGCTTTTCTCTGCGCAGGCGGACACGCTGAGAAATATGAGCATAGTCGGAGATAAGCAGATATTCGCTACCGCGCTGTTTTGTATATTCAAAAGAGCGATAACTTCATCTTATGAGCAAAACTATCTTGTCACCATGTCTCATGACTCGAACAGGGTATATTTATATTTTAAATACCTGATACTTGACGACCCGAAAAGAAGCCTTACCGAAGCGGAGTTTGATTATTTCGCCGCCACGCTGTATATTAAATACATAGGCGGCTCGATGAATATGTTTCACAACGAAAAAAGCGAAGAGGTAGAGCTTAGCTTTCCGATATGCCACAAAGAGAACGTATTCAAATCAAGCTCCACGAGCAACGACGCGGAGGAGCTGTACCGTCTTGCCGAGATATTTCTGGAGTCGGCGGTCAAGCCCGACGAACAGTGATTTTATGCTGTTTTTTCAGATTTGTCACACACTTGTCATATTAAACGGTTATAATTTAAACTGTCAGGAAAACTGACGAAGATCAATGGTGGTTGAAAATATCAATTATCATGATTTCCTCTCCATTATGATTTTTGCTTTATCAGCAAGTATTCTATTCAGTTTAACCGGTTTAAACTGAATATTTTTTTAAAACCTAACATTTAATAAGCAGAAAGGAAAGACAATATGTACAAAATACTTATAGCGGACGACGAGCAGAAGATACGCGAAGTCATACGCGAATACGCCGAATATGAGGGTCACGAGGTCTTTGAGGCGGTAGACGGTATGCAGGCTGTGGAAATGGCAAAAGAGCAGGATTTTGATATTATCATACTCGATATAATGATGCCGAGGCTGGACGGATTTTCCGCCTGCAAGGAGATACGCAAGATAAAGGACACCCCTATCATAATGCTATCGGCAAGGAGCGAGGAATACGACAAGCTGTTCGGATTTGAAATGGGCGTAGACGATTATGTAGTAAAGCCGTTTTCGCCTAAGGAAGTGCTTGCGAGGATAAACGCGATAATCAAGCGAAACCGTTCCGCCGGAGAAGCTGCCGGAGAAACCGTTAAGTTTGAGGGGCTGGAGATAAATTTCACCGCAAGAGATGTGATAATCGACGGCGAAAAAGCCAATCTTACGCCTAAAGAGTACGATCTGCTGTTTTATCTGGTGAAGAACAAAAACATAGCGCTTACCAGAAACCGACTGCTGGAGGAAGTATGGGGATATGATTTCTTCGGCGACGACAGGACGATAGATACTCATATAAAGATGCTGCGCAACAATCTCGGCCCTTACAGAAAATTCATAGTTACCCTCAGAGGCATGGGCTATAAATTTGAAGTGTAAGGTATTCGTTCGGGTAGGATTTCGGTTATGAGCGGGTGATGGTGTGAAAGGTGTATTTTCAAGCATACGGTTCAGAGCATGGCTGATGTTCATTATCTTTGCCCTGCTTATAATTGCTTTTCTTTATGTTTTTCAGGTGGTCATGCTGTCAAGCTACTACGAGTATATGAAAACGCTTGAGACCTCCGATACCGTCAGGATAATCAAAGAAACATGGAACAACGACCCTCAGGAGCTTTCCCAAACGGTAAACGATCTGGCGGCGGAACGACAGCTTTATATCCATGTTGCCGACGACAACAGAGTTTTTGCGCACCGCAATTTTTTGGGGCGAAACAATCAGGAGATACGGGATATTATATTCAGCCTTGACGAAGAACAGATGGAGCGCTACCAAAACGGCGAGGACGTATATTCCATGACCACTCTTCCCCGCTCAAAGGACGGCAGCAAAGCTATAGTGATGATCTCCCGAATTGCGGGCGAGGAAGATGAAAACTCCGAATATGTCGCCAACGGCGACGTAAAAGCGTATGTTTTTAACTATCTCGAACCGATAGGCTCTACCACCAAAATAATATACAGTCAGCTAAATCTGACGGCGGTTTTGATAATTTTCGGTGCTTTTTTAATTTCAATATTCTTTTCAAACAGCATAACCCGACCTATCGTGCAGATCTCAAAATCCGCGCTGAAGCTGCCGCAGGGTGAATTCCACCTTGAAACCAAGCGTCGGCAGTTTTCCGAGATAAAAGAGTTGACCGAAACATTGAACTCCGCTTCCGACGAGATAGCAAAGGCGGAAGACCTGCGCAAGGAGCTGATGGCAAATATATCCCATGACCTGCGCACGCCGCTTACCATGATAAAGGCGTATGCCGAAATGATAAGAGATCTCTCCGGTAACAATCCCGAAAAACGGGAAAAGCACCTTAAAGTAATAATCGACGAAACCGACAGATTATCCTCCCTTGTTACGGATATTCTGGATCTTTCAAAGCTGCAAAGCGGCGTAGCCGAGCTTAACACGGAAGTTTTTGATTTTTCCCGCCATCTTAGCGATCTGGCTTCAAGGTTCGTACTTCTTAACGAAGTGCGGGATCATGACATCGTATTAAAAGCCGAGCCGGATATTTATATCAAAGCGGATATTACCAAATTAGATCAGGTCGTATATAATTTCATAAACAACGCGATAAACTATTCCAAAGACGATAAGACGGTAACTATCCGCCTGTATCGCAAAGCTGGCAGCATAGTAAGATTTGAGGTGCAGGACAAAGGAATAGGCATAGACGAAGAAAATATAAAATATGTTTGGGACAGATACTATAAGGTAAAGTCGGACGGCGAGACCCATATACGCGCTAAAAGCGGGAGCGGGCTGGGGTTGTCCATAGTAAAGGGCGTTTTGGAAATGCACAAATTCAATTACGGAGTGGACAGCAAGCCGGGAGTAGGCAGTACGTTTTGGTTTGAATGTAGCGAATCCCCCGCTCCGACCGACATACAAAAGGATAACTAAACCGATGTACAAACAACCGACCGACATTTGTCGGTCGGTTGTTTTAATACAAAAAATCGGCAAGACTAACGTCTTGCCGATTTTGTTTTACTTATTTCTTCTGCGCTTTCCTGCAATTACCGAGGCTGCTGCCAGTGCTGCCGCTGCCATTGCACCTAAGCCGGCTGCTCCGTCAATTCCAACGCCGGTGTGCGGGTTGTTAGCCTGAGGCGTGGGCTGACCGAAGTCAAGAACCGGAAGATTGCCCTGAGGTGTGGACTGGTCGAAGTCCAGAACCGGCAAATCAAAATCACTATCTGTGTCAGTATCAGTATCCGTGTCAGTATCTGTGTCCGTATCAGCATCAGTATCAGTATCCGTATCTGTGTCGGTATCAGTATCAGTATCAGTGTCAGTATCGGTATCCGTGTCCGTATCAGTATCTGTATCCGTGTCAGTATCGGTATCGGTGTCTGTATCAGTATCGGTATCGGTGTCTGTATCAGTATCGGTATCTGTATCGGTATCGGTATCCGTGTCCGTATCGGTATCTGTATCTGTATCGGTGTCCGTATCGGTATCGGTATCGGTATCCGTGTCGGTATCGGTATCTGTATCTGTATCGGTGTCAGTGTCGGTGTCTGTATCTGTATCGGTGTCAGTATCCGTATCGGTATCGGTATCCGTATCAGTATCGGTATCGGTATCGGTATCCGTGTCTGTATCGGTGTCAGTGTCGGTATCGGTATCTGTATCGGTATCCGTGTCAGTATCGGTATCGGTGTCGGTATCTGTATCGGTATCGGTGTCGGTATCTGTATCGGTGTCGGTATCGGTATCTGTGTCGGTGTCGGTATCCGTGTCTGTATCGGTATCGGTATCGGTGTCGGTATCAGTATCCGTGTCAGTATCGGTATCGGTATCGGTATCCGTGTCAGTATCGGTATCGGTATCCGTGTCTGTATCGGTGTCGGTATCCGTATCGGTATCGGTATCGGTGTCAGTATCCGTGTCAGTGTCAGTATCGGTATCGGTATCGGTATCGGTGTCCGTATCAGTATCCGTATCAGTATCAGTATCGGTGTCTGTATCAGTATCCGTGTCAGTGTCGGTATCAGTATCGGTATCCGTGTCTGTATCGGTATCGGTATCAGTATCGGTATCGGTATCGGTATCGGTGTCGGTATCGGTATCGGTGTCAGTATCGGTATCCGTGTCAGTATCAGTATCGGTATCGGTATCTGTGTCAGTGTCAGTGTCAGTGTCAGTATCGGTATCGGTGTCGGTATCCGTGTCAGTATCCGTATCGGTATCGGTGTCCGTATCAGTATCAGTATCAGTATCAGTATCGAAATCGTCGTCGCTCATGGGGATATCGAAAGTATTCCAACCAAACTCCATGCCGCCCTTGTAGGACTTAGCGATGAGCTGACCTTCAAGGTGACGCTGTTCACCGTTTACATGAGAGTTGGGAGCGAGCAGCGAACCGGTAAATCCGTAAAGATCAACCGTTCCGGCATCGGCAACGTTGATAAGGAAGTTGCGGTATCTATGCTCGGGATCGTTGTACTGGCTTACCTGCGTACCGTTGATGGTAACGTAGTTTATACGCAGATTAAGTACGGTGTCAGCGTCGCCGCCGACGATGTTGAGCAGTATGGTTGCACCCTCGGGTATGTTGTTGAAAGACAGTCCGAAAGGTGCGCCGTTGGTGGAATTTATCTCATCGGCGGTAACGGTGAATACGTTCACGCCCTCTGAGTAACCGGTAAACTCAAAGTTGCCCCAGTTGTTGGAATATACGCCGGTGGTCTCCATTGCGGCGAGCTTTTGGGAAGCGGCTCTCAGTTTGTCGAAAGCGTTGCTGAAATTGAAATCGGTCTGCTCGTTTACGCCACCGATAACAGTAGCACCGCTTTGCTGGTTGGAAAATCTGTCGGATACTTCGTTAGCCCATATTACGCGTCCGCTGTCGCTGACTTTGAAATCAGCTTTACCGCCGACGATAACGTCAGCCGCGCCCTCTCCGCCGAGGTCCTCATTGTTGAACGTGAACCAACCGTCCGAAGCGGTAACGGTAAGATCACCGCCGACAGCGGCACGTCCGCCGCAGTCGGAGCCTTCAATAACGGCATCCTCTTCAACAAATATGCTGAAGCCGGCTGCATAGCCAAGCAGTCCGTTTACCGACTCGTAGGACTTTTCGTCGTCATTCATGCCGAGCAGCGTATCGTAATCAATGCTCTCCTGGTCAAATACGCTCGCATCTGATGTGGCAAGAACCGAGGGAAGCTCGGTCTGATATACGTTTTCCGTGTAGTATGTCTGTGATGCACCCTGCCCGAACAGATCCATATTTGCATTCTGCGCGGGAGCGGCGGTCGGAAGAGAAAACAGGCGTGCAAACAGCATGTTTATAGCGAATATGAACGCTATAATTTTTCTGAGCAGTTTTTTCCTTGCGGTCAGTTTAGGCTGTTCATTCTTTACATTGTCTGTCATGAAAACATCCTCCTCAAAAATATTAAACGTTTTGAAACGTCGGATAATCATTCGTTAAACAGCTCGGAAAGCCGTTGTAAACCGTTACACGGGCGTTCCTATACTGTTTTGTAATTTTATTATACAGTCCGCAAAAAATGGTGTCAATAGATAACCCGAAAAAATTTTTTTGAATGTGTAGAAAAAATGCACGATTTTATTTTAAAATTTCGTCACATTGCACAATAAACTTTTCCTAAAAAGTCGCTTTTTATAAGCCGTATTTTCAAAAAACGACAGCCGACTCTTTCCCGACCGCGGGAACGCTCGAGCAACTTGCGAATATACTGTAAAAGCGGCTCAAACAGCGATTTTAATTGACATTACGGCAGTTTTATGGTAAAATAACATCATAACATCAATTCATAGTCCTCTCCCCTGTTACAGTTTATGATAATTTAATGTTATCGAAAAATTGTCCATGGTATATAATATAAAAAAGGAAAGGAAAGCAGATATGTCCGAGATAAACGCAGTACAAAAAACCGATATGCCGGAGATAAACGCTACGGCGGCGATAGTAGTAACACAAAACGAAGGCAAGATACTTTTGGAAAAGAACGCCAAAAAGAAGATGTATCCCGCCTTTATCACCAAGATATTAGCGTCTATAATCGCGCTTGAAAAATGCAGTCCGTCCGATACGGTGGTCATTTCCAAAAGCGTCGTACAGGAAATGAGCAGGTGGAAAAGCTCCGCCTCGATAGGTCTGGTGGAGGGAGAGCATATATCCGTGCTGGATCTGGTATATTCCATGATGCTGGCTTCCGCCAACGATTCCATGTTCGCGTTGGGTGAATTTATCTGCGGAGGCAAGGACGAGTTTGCGCAGCTTATGCAGGCAAAAGCGCAGCTCATGGGCGCGGAAAACACCGTGCTTACCGACGCAAACGGCCGTTTCACCTCGGAACAGTTCTCGAACGCATATGATATTGCCATAATATGCAGATACTGTATGACCAACCGCATTTTCCGCACCGTGGCGCGTACCGAAAAATACACCATAGCCGCGACGGATAAAAGCCCTGAGCGTACTCTTACCAACTCAAATTTGCTGGTGAACAGTTCTTACAAAAGGTATAAATACGATACCGCCATCGGGATAAAAAGCGGCTACACCGTAAAATCAAAGGCGTGTCTTGCCTGCTCCGCTCTTCCGCCTAAGGGAAAGCACGGAGAGGAGATAATGGCGGTCGTGCTGGGCGCGGAGCATACAAAGCAGATGAAGTATGTTTTCTATGACGCGATAACGCTTTTGGATTTTACGTTTGAAAATTTCGAGCAGTTAAGCGGTAAAAAGAAAGCCGACGCGGACGCTGTCCCCGACGACGCATTGTTTACGGTATCGGAACTGTGCGAGGTGTTGAACGTATCGCAGCGCAACTCCCCCGACGCCGCTATAAATTCTATAGCGATAGGCAGGCAAAAGCTGAAAAAGGACTGTGCATATTTTGCAGAGGACGACAGGAGCGCAAAAGACGCATACAACAACGGCGCGGCGGTAGTTATCACCGATAAGCCTGTCCGCGGTATATCCGATCTGGTGGTGGAAAACATCGAGACCGCCAAGGAAACGCTTGCGTCCTATATCAAGACCAAGCTCGGCATGTGGTCGATAGCGGTGCTGGACAGTCCCCGACAGGTATACCCCATGGGTATGATAAGCAGCATGCTGAGCGAAAGAATGAAGATAGTAAAATCCGTATCACTTGAGGATAATTACAACGCTATGCTGAAAGCGCTGCTGTCCTCCACTAAGGATACCGCAGCCGCTGTCATCGGGATATCCGTCGAAAAGGAGAAAAACGCCGAACGCATATCTATGATATCCGGCACCGACGTTGCGATACTGACCAGCGCCGCCGCGTCGGTAAATCCGCGCGGGCTGTCAAAGCAGGAGCAGCTTGAAGAAAAGCTGGGAGTATGCAGCGGAATGTCCGAAGCGGGAGCGGTGATAATCAACATCGACGACAAAAATCTTGCAAGTATTTTTTCGATACAGCAGGATATAATCACCGTCGGGATAGACAATCACATGGCGGATTATTATGCGGAGAGCATAAAAACAGAGGAGGACAAAATATGCTTCGATATAATCAACGGAGCAAATGTCCATCATATAGAAATGTACTCCGATGACCGACTCATGATATATCAGGCTCTTGAAACATTTGCGCTGGGCGAGATAATGGGTATACCGACAAAGCAGATAACCGCCTCGATAGAAAAATACCGCAAAGCGTCCGGCCTTAATACCGTAAAGAACGGCAACAATGTTACCGTAATATCGGATTTTGAAAATACCGGCAGCGAAAGCATAGCAGCCGCGCTGAAAGAACTGTGCGGAACGTTCTTACCTCCGGATGGCAGGCGTATCGCGGTATTTTCGGAAATGGCGGGCGGAGGCGAGTATGAAGAAAACCTTTTCCGCCGCGTGGGCAGCGTGATAAGCAAAAGCTCCGTCGATATTACCGTCTGCTACGGGGATACCGCCGCAAATATCGCTCAGACCGCGGACCTTAAAAGAAAAACCGTCATCGTACTGAAAAGCGAGGCGGCAATGATGGAATTTTTAGGGCTGAACATCAGACCGAACGACGCGGTGCTGTTCAAAGGCTCGGAGGACACGGGACTTGCGGACATTATGGCGGCCATAACCTAAAAAAACGGGTGAGTTTTCACCCGTTTCAGTATGTAGAAAAAGGTCAATATAAAGCGGAAGGAAAGAGGAGTTTGAGGGGAAAACCATCAGGGTTTTCACCCTCAAGTTTGATAAGAGCCGCGCAAAGCGCGGCAAAAATCGAGCAATACCGCTTATGCGGTATTGCTCGATTTTCTCAGCTTGTCATAAAATCAGACCGTAGGGCGGATTTTATGACAAGCTGAAACGGCGGCGGTATTCTGTCGGAGACAGCTTTTCTTCGTTTTTGAACACGCGGGAAAAATACATCGCGTCCTCAAAGCCTACCGAGCGCGCCACGGTGCGAACGGGCAAAGCGGTGCTTTCCAGCAGTCGTTTTGCCGCGTTCATTCTGAGTACCGTAAGATAGCGCACGGGCGAGATGTTCTCCACGCCGATAAACGCGCGGTACAGCGTGGTGCGCGAAACTCCGGCGTAATCCGCCGCGTCCTTTATCCCTATATTCATGGCGTAATTGAACTTCATGTAGGTCTGTGCGCGTCTTACGCACCTTTCGGCGCGGCTTTGTCCGCTGCCGTTTTTCGGTCTGCTGCGGCTTATTATAAGCCCAAGCGTGATATAAAGCTGTCCCGTCATTTTCAGCATATCCGACGTATGTCTGCCGCTCATATCATAGGCGGCTTTTATGCTGTTTTTCAGCTCGTCGCCGAAATCGGCGGAGATGATCGGGCTTTCCGGCGTGAAATCCGTTTGGGCGACCAGCCGCTCCGCGTCCGAGCCGTTAAAGCCTATCCAGTAATACGACCAAGGTTCTTCCGCGTCGGCGATATAGGTTATCTCAGTGTTGGGGTAGATAAGAAAGGTATCCCCCGTCTTGAGCTTATAGCTTTTCCCGCCTACCGTATAAATGCCCTTGCCGCCGACTATATGATGTATAAGATAATGATCCCAAACGCCGCTGCCCCACTTGTGCAGCGGCGCGCATTTTTCATATCCGACGTTATATACGGAGATCGTGTCGGTTTCCTTGCTGTCCGTTCTGAAATAATATTTGTTTTCCAAAGCCGTCGCCTCCCTAAACGATTGTAACACATTTTATCGGTTTTTGCAACAAATATCCATAAATTTGAAACGAATTTCATATTGAATTTTTTTCGAGGATATGTTATATTAAAATCAACAAAAAGGAAACGCAAACTGAGAAAGGAAATGGTCACATGGCAAAGATACTTGTTACCGGCGGCGCCGGATTTATCGGAAGTCACACCTCGGTAGAGCTGCTGGACGCGGGATACGAAATAGTTATCATGGACAACTTCTCCAACTCCAAGCCCGAAGCGCTCAACAGGATACGCAGGATAACCGGCAAAGACTTCGCTTTTTACGAAGCCGATATGCTGGACGCAAAAGCGTTGGATAAGATCTTCGAGGAAAACGAGATAGACGCGGTGATACATTTCGCCGGTCTGAAAGCGGTGGGAGAATCGGTAGCCAAGCCGGTGGAATACTACCACAACAACATCATCGGAACTATCACGCTCATCGAAGCCATGAAAAGGCACGGCTGCAAAAAAATGGTGTTCTCCTCCTCGGCTACGGTATACGGTCCCGTCAACAAAGCGCCCTACACGGAGGATATGCCGACTTCCGCAACAAATCCTTACGGTTATACCAAGGTCATGATAGAGCAAATACTGCGCGACGTCTGCAACGCCGACGCCGAGTGGTCGGTATCGCTGCTTAGATATTTCAATCCCATCGGCGCGCATGAAAGCGGACTGATAGGAGAAGACCCCAACGACATACCCAACAATCTTATGCCGTACATTTGTCAGGTAGCGGTCGGAAAGCTGGAGCGCCTGGGGGTATTCGGCAACGACTACGACACGCCTGACGGCACGGGCGTAAGAGATTATATCCATGTGGTCGATCTTGCCAAAGGTCATCTGTGCGCTTTGAAATACATACTTGAAAACAAGGGCTGCGACGCGGTGAACCTTGGTACAGGCAAGGGCTCGTCGGTAATGGACGTACTGCACAGCTTTGAAAAAGCGTGCGGCAGAGAGCTGCCTTATAAGGTCTTGGCACGCAGACCGGGCGATATTGCGACCTGCTACGCAAATCCCGATAAGGCGAAAAAAGTATTCGATTGGCAGGCTGAGCTGACGCTGGACGAAATGACCGCCAGCAGTTGGAATTTCATAAAGAACAACCCCAACGGACTTTAATGCTGTAAGGGTCTACTGACAAACACAGCCCCGCTTGTGCGGGGCTGTCAGCTTGTCGAAAAACCCTCCCTACGGTCGGATTTCCCGACAAGCTGAAAAAATCGGCTAGACTGCGTAAGCAGTC